>NZ_JAJEKE010000004.1 GCF_024363565.1 Lutispora saccharofermentans
GCTTGAGCGGGGTTTCAATTCCTTATAGGTAATCTAGGTACGCTGTTTTCAAGCCCGGTGCAGTCCTTGCCGGTGTGTTTCAATTCCTTATAGGTAATCTAGGTACGGCTTTTTCTAAAGTGCAACGACCAATATTCATGACCTGTTTCAATTCCTTATAGGTAATCTAGGTACCCTCCACTAATGGCAAGACGGCAGTGTTAATAGGTAGTTTCAATTCCTTATAGGTAATCTAGGTACGTGATGGCTGGCAACTGATATAAGGAGGGGAAAAGTTTCAATTCCTTATAGGTAATCTAGGTACCTAGAAGCTGAACAGCAAATTCAACTGGACAAGCCGTTTCAATTCCTTATAGGTAATCTAGGTACCCTTGTTGAATCAGGAGATGACAAGAGTGTTACGAAGTTTCAATTCCTTATAGGTAATCTAGGTACAAACCGTCAAGGAGCTCAGAGAATGCGGTATAAAAGGTTTCAATTCCTTATAGGTAATCTAGGTACCTTCAGCTTTTTCTTTCGCTCTTACTTCAGCAGGCTTGTTTCAATTCCTTATAGGTAATCTAGGTACGACAAGAGATTATGAGTATACCCAATTTTGACAAAAAGTTTCAATTCCTTATAGGTAATCTAGGTACCGCTCAAAAAACTTTGGCTTATCCCGACCTTGGAAGCGTTTCAATTCCTTATAGGTAATCTAGGTACTGTCAAGCAGTTTGATACAAGCGCAAGTAAAGCGAGTTTCAATTCCTTATAGGTAATCTAGGTACTTTTATCTGCTTGAAACTTTTGTATTAAATCTCGGTTTCAATTCCTTATAGGTAATCTAGGTACTGTCTGTATAATAGATTAACTTGAGTACCATCCAAGTTTCAATTCCTTATAGGTAATCTAGGTACTATTTTAAAGAGATGCAGGTCGACACTGTTGTTATGTTTCAATTCCTTATAGGTAATCTAGGTACACAACCCAAATCCCTTATATAGTTACCAATCATGCGTTTCAATTCCTTATAGGTAATCTAGGTACCTTTAATATCTATATCAAAGTCCCCACTATTTCAGGGGTTTCAATTCCTTATAGGTAATCTAGGTACCCTCCTTATTCTTCAAACTGTTTTACTTTATCTATGTTTCAATTCCTTATAGGTAATCTAGGTACCAAGCAATGAACGTTCGGGCTTTCCGGCTATGCCGGTTTCAATTCCTTATAGGTAATCTAGGTACTACTGTTGACGGGCTATGAATGCCTAAAAACCCTTGTTTCAATTCCTTATAGGTAATCTAGGTACATTGATAGTCTATTGCACGATCGGAGGGTATCACAGTTTCAATTCCTTATAGGTAATCTAGGTACATCTTGCCTTGATCGATATATCTCTCGTCTGAGCGTTGTTTCAATTCCTTATAGGTAATCTAGGTACAATTGCCACCAGTCACAATCACTTGTTATTGACATGTTTCAATTCCTTATAGGTAATCTAGGTACCACTTCTCCGGTGTCCACTTCGACCATTTCTATGCCGTTTCAATTCCTTATAGGTAATCTAGGTACTGTTTTGCATTGAACGTTTTGGAGAAATTGTCTGAATGTTTCAATTCCTTATAGGTAATCTAGGTACCTGTCATTATGTTTTATTGTGTGCTTAATTATATATGTTTCAATTCCTTATAGGTAATCTAGGTACGCACTTACTCCGGAAGAATTGGAGCTGTTAAGAGAGTTTCAATTCCTTATAGGTAATCTAGGTACGACTTTGCTTATTATTGATGAATGTGCATCAATGTTGTTTCAATTCCTTATAGGTAATCTAGGTACAGGCATATCGGATGGCACTAGGCCAAAAGAGCATAGTTTCAATTCCTTATAGGTAATCTAGGTACCAAAAGGGGCTTTTGCGATATTTTCACCATTTATTTTGTTTCAATTCCTTATAGGTAATCTAGGTACGAGCAAAGAGCGAGGGAGAATGCAGAGGCTGCAGAGTTTCAATTCCTTATAGGTAATCTAGGTACTTGCTGTAAAGGCTGGGACCTCTCCCCCTTTCAGGTGTTTCAATTCCTTATAGGTAATCTAGGTACATACTTTGCTCGGCATTCATCACAATATCGTTGACTGGTTTCAATTCCTTATAGGTAATCTAGGTACATAAAGCGGCTTACAACGCTGGAAATATGGCAGAGTTTCAATTCCTTATAGGTAATCTAGGTACTCAAATTTACTTTGAGAATCCTCTTGAGCTTCAGTTTGTTTCAATTCCTTATAGGTAATCTAGGTACCGGCTGCATCGATTATATCATATTTTGTATCTAAATAGTTTCAATTCCTTATAGGTAATCTAGGTACCCCGGAAGAGGCTAGGGCCTATGTTGAAAAACATGGTTTCAATTCCTTATAGGTAATCTAGGTACCTGAGGTAAAAAAAATTATGCTTCGTGTTTCATTTTGTTTCAATTCCTTATAGGTAATCTAGGTACGTAGAGCAGGGTTTCTCCGCTTTCTACAAGAGCCAGTTTCAATTCCTTATAGGTAATCTAGGTACTTATGATATTTGTAATTTTTTAGACATAGAAATAGGTTTCAATTCCTTATAGGTAATCTAGGTACGCCTGTCAAAACCTAAATCCGGTCTTTTCGTACTACAGTTTCAATTCCTTATAGGTAATCTAGGTACCTTACAAATTTTCAAAAGCCCTGAATTTGGGCAAGGTTTCAATTCCTTATAGGTAATCTAGGTACTCGCTATCTTTTTCAATTTTCTCCGCCCCATTTACGTTTCAATTCCTTATAGGTAATCTAGGTACGCTCAGTTCGCAGACTATTGCGGCGCCTGGCAGAGGTTTCAATTCCTTATAGGTAATCTAGGTACATGCCCAAATCAATAGCTTTCGTAATAACAGGGCCGTTTCAATTCCTTATAGGTAATCTAGGTACCCTCAATACTCTTTGGCAGGCCTTGTATGGTTTTGTCGTTTCAATTCCTTATAGGTAATCTAGGTACCTGCTACAGCTATCCCTACAGGGCTTGTGAGAAATGTGTTTCAATTCCTTATAGGTAATCTAGGTACTCTCCGCACCGCTCAAAGCCCGTAGACACAGAGTAGTTTCAATTCCTTATAGGTAATCTAGGTACTGGCTACCCTATAGCTCCCCCATGTTTTATAGTCGTAGTTTCAATTCCTTATAGGTAATCTAGGTACACAAATGATTGTATTAAATGCAAGAATAATCAAAGTTTCAATTCCTTATAGGTAATCTAGGTACTATCGTTTATTTTTACCCCATATTGGGTCTTGTTTAGTTTCAATTCCTTATAGGTAATCTAGGTACGACGGCAGGGGGGATATTGACCTCAAACAAACTAACGTTTCAATTCCTTATAGGTAATCTAGGTACGGGTAAACCTTTTTTCTCATGAATCCAACTCCTTCGCAGTTTCAATTCCTTATAGGTAATCTAGGTACGTTTATGTACTATTGTGAGCTTGCCGGGCTCATTTTGTTTCAATTCCTTATAGGTAATCTAGGTACCAACTATTAGTTATATTATAACCAATAGTTATAAAGTTTCAATTCCTTATAGGTAATCTAGGTACTCAAAAACGTAAAACATAAGGGGAGTGGTTGCATTGTTTCAATTCCTTATAGGTAATCTAGGTACTCTGCCTTGTGCTATGAAGCTTATTAATACCGGATGAGTTTCAATTCCTTATAGGTAATCTAGGTACTCCAGGCTTCTCTTTTTTCTGTGTTGCTTTACTTCGTTTCAATTCCTTATAGGTAATCTAGGTACCCAGTAGCCGTTTTTGGTGCTTTCTCCGTGGTAGATATGTTTCAATTCCTTATAGGTAATCTAGGTACGTCAGCCTTACTGTTTGCGTATTCGCATATTAATTTGTTTCAATTCCTTATAGGTAATCTAGGTACTTATGGCTGCAACCCAAGGTCGGCGCCTTCTACCCGAGTTTCAATTCCTTATAGGTAATCTAGGTACTCCCAGGCTTTCAATTCTTCACCCTGCTGAAGCTTAGTTTCAATTCCTTATAGGTAATCTAGGTACATTATTAAACTTCGGCAGCTTGTCCCTATACAAAAGGTTTCAATTCCTTATAGGTAATCTAGGTACAAAGGCTAGTAGAACAAGCTAACGAATATATAAAATGTTTCAATTCCTTATAGGTAATCTAGGTACTGCTTCACTTCCACCGCTAGAAGCTTCTTATTTTCAAGTTTCAATTCCTTATAGGTAATCTAGGTACTTAAATGCACAATGGAAGAAATTTTTTTGCCCTAGTTTCAATTCCTTATAGGTAATCTAGGTACGCCATGATTTTGTTTTCTGTTAGCCTTACGCTGTAGTTTCAATTCCTTATAGGTAATCTAGGTACAAGAAGCAGATCGCCAAGAAATATGATACAACGGGTTTCAATTCCTTATAGGTAATCTAGGTACTTTATTTCCTTCTCTAGCTTGCCCCATATTTCGGGTGTTTCAATTCCTTATAGGTAATCTAGGTACCAATCAATCTTGCAAAACTCACAAGGTAGTTGATGTTTCAATTCCTTATAGGTAATCTAGGTACAAACACCCTCCTATAGGCGCATATTTCCCTAGCTTGTTTCAATTCCTTATAGGTAATCTAGGTACTTTATGTTGTGTCCCATATCTGTTACTTTCTTTTGTTTCAATTCCTTATAGGTAATCTAGGTACGAATCGTTCAAAAAGCAAAGCCGAATTGGGTTATGTTTCAATTCCTTATAGGTAATCTAGGTACTTTGCAGGTAAGCCTCAATTGGAGGTTGCTACTGTGTTTCAATTCCTTATAGGTAATCTAGGTACCCTGGCGTTTCAGGGAGCTTACTAAGCAAAAAGGTGTTTCAATTCCTTATAGGTAATCTAGGTACCATCCTTTTCATTTCCACTGCTTCTTCTTTTGTCATAGGTTTCAATTCCTTATAGGTAATCTAGGTACGGGGGATAGGCTATGGCGAATACGAGCGCAAAGAAGCGTTTCAATTCCTTATAGGTAATCTAGGTACATAAGGAAAGAATAGTTCCTGTCGGCTTGTATACGTTTCAATTCCTTATAGGTAATCTAGGTACAAGGAATAAAGTTCTTCAACTATTTAAAGATATTGTTTCAATTCCTTATAGGTAATCTAGGTACGTTCTGAAATTTGTTTCATCAGGTTCTTTTTCATCAGGTTTCAATTCCTTATAGGTAATCTAGGTACTATGGCGCGGCACAGAAAACGATAGCGACAATTTTTGTTTCAATTCCTTATAGGTAATCTAGGTACGTAGCCGTTTTTGGTGCTTTCTCCGTGGTAGATATGTTTCAATTCCTTATAGGTAATCTAGGTACACCCGAGAACTGGCGAGAAGAACTGAATAAGATACGTTTCAATTCCTTATAGGTAATCTAGGTACTTGCTGAGATTGTAATTGCTGAGTTAACAAGTCAAGTTTCAATTCCTTATAGGTAATCTAGGTACATGATAGAATAAAAATTTAACTTGCAGAAAAATAGGTTTCAATTCCTTATAGGTAATCTAGGTACACTAGTCAGCTTACGGTTAAATTTCTTGTTGATTATGCGTTTCAATTCCTTATAGGTAATCTAGGTACGATTGCGCCGGAATGAAGTTCTTAGCCTTGATTATGAGTTTCAATTCCTTATAGGTAATCTAGGTACTTTCTCACTGGCCCAATAGGCATAGCAATAATCGCCAGTTTCAATTCCTTATAGGTAATCTAGGTACGGTTACACCTGATACAGACAAGGTTATTCTCACTAGTTTCAATTCCTTATAGGTAATCTAGGTACCCGTTTCTACAGCGAGATGCTTCATGAGTTTGTCCAGTTTCAATTCCTTATAGGTAATCTAGGTACCTAGAAATACAAACGCTTGGGTATGAAAAAGAAAGTTTCAATTCCTTATAGGTAATCTAGGTACCTTACGTCAGCTTCGTGTACCCATCCGGCAGCCTTGTTTCAATTCCTTATAGGTAATCTAGGTACAAAAGATTTTACGATTACATCCAGAGGCTGTCATAAGTTTCAATTCCTTATAGGTAATCTAGGTACCCAACGCTTTTATATAGTGACAGCCTTTCGATGACGGTTTCAATTCCTTATAGGTAATCTAGGTACCAAATAATCAAACGCATAGAAGGATTGCAGAGCGTGTTTCAATTCCTTATAGGTAATCTAGGTACCTTCTCCGCATTCTTCGTATACAGTCCTTTGCAGAGTTTCAATTCCTTATAGGTAATCTAGGTACCTTGGCTTGCCCTTTCGGCAGCCCTAATGCCGACAAGTTTCAATTCCTTATAGGTAATCTAGGTACTCATAAAATAAAATGTCCTTTTTGTTCATAAGTTTAAGGTTTCAATTCCTTATAGGTAATCTAGGTACCTTATTTCCTCCACTTAGTGCTCCCCCTTTCTGGTGTTTCAATTCCTTATAGGTAATCTAGGTACAGGGTGACTATTGAGCCTTATACGCAAGGCACATATGTTTCAATTCCTTATAGGTAATCTAGGTACCCCAATGTGGATGTTACAGATGCAGGAGTTGTTTAGTTTCAATTCCTTATAGGTAATCTAGGTACTTGCTACAGATATAACGTAATATGCTGCTATTGCCAGTTTCAATTCCTTATAGGTAATCTAGGTACTCCCTCCCTTTGATAAAACTAAGCAATTTTTTCCTGTTTCAATTCCTTATAGGTAATCTAGGTACTCTATATATCTCAGGCAAAACCAAGAAGCAGATCGCGTTTCAATTCCTTATAGGTAATCTAGGTACAAAATAAATCGGCTTATGGCAGATATGATGCTTGCGTTTCAATTCCTTATAGGTAATCTAGGTACTATAGCCGATCCAAAAACAAATACAGAAAACATGGGTTTCAATTCCTTATAGGTAATCTAGGTACTTGAGAACTTCGGTATTGTTTAGGCCAGCGAGTTCTGCGTTTCAATTCCTTATAGGTAATCTAGGTACTATGGGTCATCTTCTACATATCCTGATTCTAGATAGTGTTTCAATTCCTTATAGGTAATCTAGGTACTTTCTCCCTGTGCTCTGTTTTTACCATTTACAAGGTTTCAATTCCTTATAGGTAATCTAGGTACAAACTTTGATTTCTTAATTCCTGAGATCTGGAGAGGTTTCAATTCCTTATAGGTAATCTAGGTACGATAAACTTATTCAAGAAGGATATGAGCCTAGCACTAGTTTCAATTCCTTATAGGTAATCTAGGTACCTCCTGCTGGGGGAGAAGCCTATGTTGTTCATTTAGTTTCAATTCCTTATAGGTAATCTAGGTACCCTTATGCTTGCCCTTACAAGGTCTTTTACAATGTGTTTCAATTCCTTATAGGTAATCTAGGTACCTTCTCTTCCTCCTAAGTTCACGATTTCGTGATTTCTGTTTCAATTCCTTATAGGTAATCTAGGTACTCTTTTCATTTTTATTTTTCCTCCTTCATTTTTTCTCTGTTTCAATTCCTTATAGGTAATCTAGGTACGGGTATCTCTACCCTCTATCATTGTAAATCTTTTCAATGTTTCAATTCCTTATAGGTAATCTAGGTACGGATGAAGGATTGCATGTCCAAGTTCATGCCGCAAAGTTTCAATTCCTTATAGGTAATCTAGGTACCTTCTGATCAAGTACAAGTCGGCGTAAACCTAGCTGAGTTTCAATTCCTTATAGGTAATCTAGGTACCTTGAATTTGCCAATGAAATGTTAGAACAAATGAAACGTTTCAATTCCTTATAGGTAATCTAGGTACTTGAACTCTTTGATACCTCTACGGCTTCAGCGAAGTTTCAATTCCTTATAGGTAATCTAGGTACATCTTGCATATAATCAACCACAACTTCAGTGGCAGTGTTTCAATTCCTTATAGGTAATCTAGGTACCTCCGTTATCTCCATACACTGTTGCATTCCGCCCTTGTTTCAATTCCTTATAGGTAATCTAGGTACTGTTGAGGAAAATATGGGGCTGGTGAGGGCAAGCATGTTTCAATTCCTTATAGGTAATCTAGGTACACCTTTAAGCAACACCAAGCGCCATATCCAGAGGTTGTTTCAATTCCTTATAGGTAATCTAGGTACGCATCCAAAGTCGCTATCAGCAATATCAAACATAGTTTCAATTCCTTATAGGTAATCTAGGTACCCTCATACTGAAAGCCTCTGCATGTCCAATCCGGGTGTTTCAATTCCTTATAGGTAATCTAGGTACTTGAGGAGGAAGCAAGCTGTAATTGCAAATTTTCCTAGTTTCAATTCCTTATAGGTAATCTAGGTACGGAATATGTTTTTTCAGACTCATAGACATTTGGGGTAGTTTCAATTCCTTATAGGTAATCTAGGTACCGACCTCCAATTTGTAATATGTTGGTAATGTTAATGTTTCAATTCCTTATAGGTAATCTAGGTACCGGCAGTTCCAGCATCAACTACGATGATACAGTCGGTTTCAATTCCTTATAGGTAATCTAGGTACTCAGCGGCTTCAAAATCTATGTTGCAGCCATCAGACAGTTTCAATTCCTTATAGGTAATCTAGGTACACTGACAGAAAATGGAGAGACTTGCGAGAGCATGGGTTGTTTCAATTCCTTATAGGTAATCTAGGTACTCCATCCCTTTCCTATTTTTATTGGCAAAAGTATAGTTTCAATTCCTTATAGGTAATCTAGGTACGTTCTGTCCTCATTCTCAACATAGCTGGATTGAAGCAGTTTCAATTCCTTATAGGTAATCTAGGTACTAAAAACATCCCGAAGGTGTATAATTTGTATCAAAAGTTTCAATTCCTTATAGGTAATCTAGGTACCCTCTCTCATCTCCACAATCATCGTAAATCGGAGCGTCGTTTCAATTCCTTATAGGTAATCTAGGTACATTTTGGCTTCAAGCCTATAGCTTCATATATCTTATGTTTCAATTCCTTATAGGTAATCTAGGTACTTTATGGTTAAAGAGTCTATATATAATGACTCAACAGTTTCAATTCCTTATAGGTAATCTAGGTACCTGTAATTGCTCTCAATGTTACATTTGTGAATACTTCGTTTCAATTCCTTATAGGTAATCTAGGTACCCGTGCACATGGCACTGTTACTACATTTCCATTTTATCATATTAATGTACTTTGTTATCGTTAAAGTCCTAAACCATTAATTTTGCTTATTTATAGGCTTTATCGATATCCTACATTTTTTACGCTATTATAGGTCGATAAAGTTTTATAAAAAAATAGATTGAGGGTTTTTTTCTACCCCAATTACCTCTCTAGTGGAATATTTCATATTGGCAAAGGTATATATTATCAAAGAATCCTCATCCTTATCCATCTTCATGGAAAGCTCATGCGTTAGTTTCTTATAATTTGCCTGAGTAATTTCTCCTTCAAAAACAGAATTTTGTACCCAAGTCAAATATTTTCTGCATATTTTTAGGGCTTTTGCAACTCTTCTTTCTCCAAAATCATAAAATAGAATAACAAACATGCTACCACCCCGCTACAAATCCTTCGTATTTTTCATTTTCAGTTATATGTTTTTGTATCTTGTAGAGCTCAAGTCTTATCAATCTTTTATAGCTTACACTTGCATTTAGCCTCGGATGTTTTATTACCGTATCCAGTTTCCCATTGTATTCTTCTATGAATTTTTTCTTTCCCTTTTCTGAAATCAATATACCGTTGAAATCTTTTTCAAAATCTTTTTTTGTTATAATGCCCTTGTTTAGAAGTGCAAAAATGGTTCTGTCCACAATAATCGGCTTGAATATTTCAGCTATGTCCAAGTTTAAAGTAAATCGCCTTTCATTAGTTGAATGCAAATACCCTATTCTGGGATCTAGATGAGTTTGATATATTTCGCCAAGTACTGTTGTATACATAATTGAGTTACCGAAACTGATGAGCGAATTAATGTTATCAAGAGGTGGCCTTTTGCTGCGGCCTGTAAATTTGAAATCAGTATTTTTTATAATTTCATTAAAGCAACTATAATATTCATCCCTGATGTTTCCTTCCAAAGCCATTAGCTGCTCAATCTTATTGACATCCTGCATTTTGTTTAACTTATCTGTTATACTTACAATATTGCATTCTAAATCTGATCCTCTTCCATTATAGTATTTAATAATGACAATGATATTTTTTACTGCTGTTTCTATTATTCCTCGTGCTAATTCCATTCTTTTATTATAATCCAAGTAATGCTCTGCCTGTTTTAGTATTGCATATCCAGAATTCAAGTGTTCTCTTGGATAAAAGCTTCCACTATAATATCCATAATAATTAAAAAAATGAAGACAGATTTCTTTTTGCGATACAAAATCAAGCAGCGATTTGTTTATAGTTACTTCACCAAAAAACCATATATTGTTTATCTCCTCTATAGGAATATATTTTTTGCACTCTTCTGTTTCAAAAAGTATTGTGTTGTCTTTTCTTCTCATTTCCCCATTATTAAATATATATATTTCTCTTTTCAACACATAACCCCCTTAAGCATAGCAATACTCCCTGTATCCGCAACTTTTACAGTATTTATTCTTTATAATAGGCGGAGGCAGTATATTATTTATTATTGTTTCTATCTCTTTCTCTGTTTCTTCAAGAAGTAGGATCTTTTCTTCAGTTAATTTAACCTCAACTCGCTTCTTTTCCTCAGGATATAACAAAACACCCTTGGCATTGATCCCTGAATTTTTTAGTTCTCTCAAATAATACAGCAGTTGCATAGTTGAAGCTTCCTGAAATTTTGATGTTTTCTTTGTTTCGCCAATTATCATTTCATCTTTAGTTTTAAGTAAAACATCAAACTTAACATTACCAAATTCTATTTCTTTCTTTGACCTCTCATAAGATGTTTCATGTATAAACTTTCCGATTTCAATATTTGTATCTTTTTGATCAGGAATAATATTTCTGCTCATAAGCCAGACTTCCCGACTGCAAATAGCATAATACCACATTAATGTTCCATTGACTTCCATTTTACACCTCATAACATTTCCATGGTTTTATCGTTATACACCAAGCCCGTTGAGCTGCTATGTCCTATTGTATAGATAGGCAATTTATAATTGTTTTCACAATAATTTTTTCGAATATATTTATTAAATCTGCTTATCCCAACAGGAACCTCGAATAATGCTATCTTTGCATATTCTTTCTTAGCATATAATTCCTCAACTATTTCCTTAAACTCATATGGTATAATAGATACCTTGATATTATCCAAAAGCCTTGTTTTAAGCTTATCTTCATCATAATCCAAATCAAATATTATTTCCTCTTCAATTATTTGATTATATAGCTCTTGGCCTTTTTTATAATTTTCATCATATAAATCGAACCCTTCATATACTTCATCTACCATATCTAAAATCTCTCTTTCTGATAAACGCCTCTGATTCTTTTTTACTACTTCCTTTGATTTTATCAATACTTCATGATGTTCCTTATATACATATTTCTCTGATACCTCGGAATAGTCAAACACTATAAACTCAGAGTCTTGGTACTCACCATGCCTATTGCACCTGCCTGCTCGTTGCACTAGGCTGTCCATGGGAGCGCATTCGGAAAACATAATATTAAAGCTAATATCAAGAGAGACCTCCATTACCTGTGTAGATACTACTATTTGATAGCTATTATCTTTTTCCAGCCTATCCTCTTTTTCAATCCTATCTTTCATGATGAATTCTGAGTGAAGGCATAATGTATTATATTTTTCAGATAACTCCTCATACAATCTTTTAGCTGTCTCAATATTGTTGACTATTACTGCAACTTTCTTCCCCTGATTTGCATAGTTTCTAATTTCATCTTTTACATCATCTATTTTATTATTTATAAATCTCCATTTATTTTGCTTTCTATCCATGAATTCTGATGCAACTATGGGTGAGACTATACCCAATAACTCGCTAAAGTGAAGCAGCAGGAATTTTGGCATAGTTGCGCTCATTATCATGATGCGGCCTTGCAGCTTCTTTATTTTTTTTATCGTTTCCGTTATCAATGCCAGAGTAAATGTATCATACGCTTGAATCTCGTCAATAATTACAGAACTGCCCACGAGTGCATATTCCTTCAAAGACCAATATCTTGTATTAAATCCGCTTGTAAGCATTTGGTCAATTGTAGAAACCATAACAGGGGGGATAAAAACCTTGTATTGAAGCAGCTCCAGCCTTTCTTTATCTTTAAACTCATCATTTATTGCAAAATAAACGTCAGCATTGGAATGTGTAAGTCCGCAGTATTCTTCACTGAAATAATGCTTTGCAAGCCTGTTAAAAATACTATTTGAGGTAACCATAGTAGGCATAAGAAACAGAACCTTGCTCTTTTCTGCCTTTAAAGCCCATAATAATGAAGCTTCTGTCTTTCCAGACCCAGTAGGTGCTATAGCTACAACATCATTTGTAGCTATAGCACATTCCTTATGGAACTTTCTTTCGATAAATTGCTTCCCATCAGCTTCTACTTTCTGTTTTATCTTAGCTTTAAGACCATCCTGGGTTAATACTTGCTGCATTGGTTTTTTATCTGATGAGGAAATCCAGTCACAGTATTGTAATAATCCTTTACATATGGAATATAATGTTCTTATATTTTCTTTATTTAGGTTCAAATTAACAAAATATGATTCAAGAACATATTTTTCTAGCAATTTAAATACTGTTTCTTTTTTGATTTTGAATCTTTCAATATTCTTAACAAAGCCATATTCTTTTTTTGCATACTTCTGTGAGAGATTTAACCCATATTCATACTCTTCCTGTTTTAATAAAGGCCATGGCTGGTTGCTGTTCCATTCATTAGAGAAGCTGCTAAAGTTAATATCAAGACTCTTATGGTGGGACAGGACTGCAAAGTAATGAAATGGGAATTCTCTATAGTTTTTTTTAAAATAGTCCTGAGTGGCCAATATCATATAAACTACTGATAACAGCTCATGCCTGAAATTAATCGTCTTTAGCTTGCTGCCAAAGATTTTATTCTTCATCTCATTTTGAAAGTTTTCCGAAAGCTTACCGAAATCATGCAAGGAAACTGCTAAATATGCATTGCTTTCAAAAGCATCCATGCTATATTCTATATCACGCATTATATTGCTTAATGCTTCCTTATTTCTTTCAATCTCTTGATAAAATATATCTATGCATTTGCTTATGTGATAATCATAGCTGCCATTTTGCCCTTCAACAGATTTGGCATAGTACATATGAACACCCCGCTCAAATTTAACCAAATGTAAACAACGGTACTTTGCTATCCTTAAAGTTGTAAACAGTAACAGGTTTTTTTAGAATATGAAACTCCCCCAAAAAAGTAAATTTTCTAAATTCTGTAGCTATCCTCTCATCTTTTTCATTAAAGCTGAAATCAATCGGAAGGTTTTTTACAACTGGAGGCTTAATAGTTAATTTGATAGGTAAAGCTTTTACCTTTTCCCAATCTAATTCAAAATTATTGATATAGTTTCCATCTATCCAAGTACTTCTAATCTCAACGTGCTCACTACTGCTTATGTTATCACATTTTTCAACATTCTTTATCTTAACCAGTTCATCACTGTTTCCCAATGTCAGAGCATAGCGTGGGCATATAAATGCATTATACAGTTCATCTATCCTTTTTATATCATCACATGCAAAAAATATATATGCATCAATATCACATAGGAATTCTCTTAACAAGATTGCCTTAATAACTTCTTTACTCTTAATCTTTGAATAATTCCATAGATCTTTCCCTTTTCCCTGATTTTTCAATATGCATCCTACACTTACTCTGCAATCTTTAAAATATGCAAGTGCATCTTTAAAGCTTAGTCCTAAAGCCGCACCGGCAATACCTACTATGGTGCTAGGTGGCGGAACCAATATAGATTCTTGATAGAGGTGAGTATTCGGATCCCTGAAAGATGCTGTCATAGCATAGAGCGATACAATTATTCCTTTCATTGACATTCCTCTTCCTATTACTTATTGGAATAGGTATCTCTTACCCAGCTGCGAATAATATCAAAGCATTCGCCCAGCGTTATGAATTCATCTGTATCTTTCCCAAAGAATCCCTTTCTTTCACCTATTACTGAATTGATAATCTGGTTCTTAAAGTCTGAAATCGTATTCCTTATAAGCTCTGCTTCCACATTGTCATTTTCGCCTATCCTGATGCTTTCCATAAAGATTGGGTTTTTAACACTCATTAAAGAAGCGCACACTAATTTAGGTGATATGTCTGTCAAAAATCTACTTTGCCTGCCTACAGTCCATAGACTCTGAATTGCATCGACTAACGCCAGCACTCTTTTTGCCTTTTCATCATTATCCAAGCTGAGTTCATATTTATCACCTGTAGATTTTTCACCGATGCGATCTAGCTCTACCAGGATGGTACCGCAATAATATCCTGAATGTATTTCTGTTTCAAATATATTTGGGTTTCCACCAGAACTTACCGACATATAATTCGTTGCGAAATCAAGTTCTCCAAGATATGGAGTAAGAGCTACCAAAGGTGACACCCTCACTGGACTAGTCCTTTTGACAGTTTCTGCAGATGCATTCATAAATCCAAATAGATCATCATCAATATACTTCTGAGGATCACATTTAGTTGTTGCTGCACCTTTTTCCTTCTCCCCCGCAACTCCTTCAGATAATTTATGCCCCATTACTGACAATTGCTCTCTCAAAGCTCTTCTGACTGCTTGGGACGAGCAATAGGGATATTCCTTGCCGTCATACTTCCTGATTTTTTTGATGCTGGATATATTATCTACCTCTTTGTCCGACCCATTTAGTGAAGCATAAGTTGCCTTAGTCAAATAAGTAATTGTTAATGCTTTTGCTTTATTCATCCTTCTTATCCCCCTTTTCTTTTAAACTTGAATTATAGAAATTATAGCTGTTTAACGCACCCATGATACAATATCCCTTGAAATCTTCAAATGGTACTTCATTTAATACACCCTCAAGTATGGAATTTGATACTGATATACCATATCTAAACTGAAGAGTATTCAATTCTGTTATAAAATCCGTTACTGTACGGGTCTTTCTTAATGTAAATAAGTCGCCTTTAATTCTTTTCAGTATTTCCTTATTCTCACCTGAATCCTTATAAGCCTGATTAACGATTTGTTTGCCTAGTTTTACAGCAACATCAATCTGCTCTTTGTTCATGATATCCTCCTTTATTATCAAATAATACTCCAGCAAGAAATTGAGCATATTTGATACATTGATATACTTGCTTTCTTTCTCTTTGATTACTTTTCTGAATGTGATTGACTCAATATCCGTCAATATGCAATGTTTGCCAAGGATTTTTCTGAATATATTGTTCCTTGATGGCAGTAGTTTTCCTTTACTGTCGGTTTCATATAAAGCATAAAATATATCCTTTATGTTTACACCCTTGTCCATAAATTGATGAATAAGCCTATATGCATAACTCACATCGTTATAAAAAATCAGTTCTTTTGTAGTAAATGTTTTATTAATTTTATCAACGCTTATGATGATTATTTCTATGGGAGAAGAAATAACATCCCCTAAAAATTCAGTAAAGATATCTTGCTCATCAGCATCATTATTTAAAGTATAGCTTTTCAATATTCTATAGGTATCTACGAAATATGCCCAAAGCAGTTCGTAGGACATTTTTGATTTATCGATCAATCCGTCAGAATCAAACCCAATATTGCTATAGAAATAATCTTCATCTATTGACCTAAGTACCGAACTGCAGCCTATCTTTCTTTGATTATTAATACTATGAGCTAAATCAGGTGAATTCAGTATAAGCATAGAAAGGGAAGTTCTATTTTTATTATCCTTATAATTTATTTGCTTATAATTAACTGTTTCCATGGTAAACTTTGATACTAGTTCACATTCCCAGCATATCTTAGCGGGTTTTTTCCCTTGAGTATGAAAGGATGTGGTTGCATTGGTGCTTGCGAAAAGTAAAAAGGATGGTTGAGAAATATCATTAAGATTACTTGTTAACCTGCCGCATATGCTGCATGCACACTGCCGTTTAATATTCTCTTTGGGTAGTATTTTCAGCTTTTGATGTGATGTTGTTAGTGAATAAACTAATTTGTTTTGTTTACCAAAAAGTTTTCTCTTTGTATTCTTTAGATAATCATCCACTCTAGTCTTTAATATATCATCCATATCTTTATATTCAATACCATCTGCATCAAATTGTTTTACAAATAAAGATACAACAGGTGTTGCCTGTCTTTTTGGTGCTAGTGAGAACTCTTCTGTCTCAGGATTATACATTACTAATTCAAGTCTTTCTTTCTGAGATTTTGTAGATACATTCCAATAGCATGAAGCAAGCTCTTTGTAGCAATCCTGCAAGAATGCCCTGATATCATCTTCACTATCTCCTTGAAAAATCAGGCTATCAGAATCAAAGTTGATTCTGATATTATTATAATTCTGAGCTTGTTTTGTCCTATTTGCAATAAAGTATAAACCTGCAATACCGGCATCAAACCACCAATGATTCCTAACATGCATTTTGTATTCCAAAATATCCCTCCTCTCTATATTATTTTCACGCAGCCAAATCCCTGGCTATTTTTGCTCCCAAACCCCGCATCAACTCCTATTTGCAATAACTCTTTTCTGCCTTTTATTAAAAATCTACCTGAGGCTCCCTTTACTATTGTTTTCTTATAATAAGTAAGGTGTTGTCTTACCTTCCCTAATGGTATTACTTCAACATTAGGCTCTCCTATCCCATTTGTTATTGTATTTACTGCATTACATTTTCGCACAAGGTTTTCCTTAACCAATCTGTTGAAATCAGGTTCTCTGGGCATGAAATAGCAGGTATATTTGCTGTTATCAGGTTTTATAAATGTCGAATATACAACTATTGGAGATAATGTATCTATAATAATTTCATCTTTATCAACTATTTGATTGTCTATTTGAATTCGCTCAGTTTGAATACTATTTTGACCGATAAAAAGATGGTTGCTTTGCAGCATACTATTTGCAACTGATTTGCAAAAATTATCAAGAGGAGAAGATATTATCAACTTTGCCTTCTTTCCAAAATTAAATCTATCTTCTTCTGCTCTCCAGTCTCCAATAACACGAGAATAAGTGAACATCTTAAATGATCTGCCATTGGTAATATAACCTTTATCATGTAAAAATCTAGATAGTTTATTGTCAATATTATTATAAATAAAGGCTTGTATTATATTATTGTAATGTATAGGTAAAACAATGTTCTTTTCACTTATAAAACTAATACTTATCTGCACATAAGTCCCCCCATTTCTTACCTCTCCGGCATCCTCTTAGCCTGCTCAATGATCACTTTCTTTACTATCCCCGGCTCCAACACAGTCACGTCACTGCCAAATCCCAAAAACCCACTTGACTATTTCCAGTGTTCTAGTTGTGGCTTCTTTAAATAAATTTACATATGATAATTTTAATTATATTATTTGACATATTTCTGGATAATCCTTCAAATTTTTGAAAAGAACTTAATAATTTATGAGCCTTCAGAAATGCTTATAGGAAAGAGATAGATGTTTACAAAGCTTTTACCTAGGATATCCTCCACACTTCCACTCTGTTATGTCGTTTTGAAAATCAATAACTACCCGTAAAACGGGTAGTTTGCTCTGAGGCTATAAGCCTCTGTTACCGGCCAGCGCCTAAAGACGCTGGCTTTCACTTTGTTCAAGCTACTACGCCATTGCCACTTTTGCCGCCCCTAAAGGGACGAACGTACTACTTGCTACCCCTTGAAGGGGTCTTCGTATTCTTTTACACTTAATTTGTCTACCATTATGTCATGTTTCTCCTGCTCTTGTATGTATTTCCTTATTGTTGCTTCATTTAGTCCTACTGTGCTCACATAATAACCTTCTGCCCAGAAGTGTCTATTCCCATACTTATATTTTAAGTTTGCATGTTTATCAAATATCATTAGGGCACTTTTTCCTTTTAGATACCCCATAAAGCTCGATATACTCATTTTCGGTGGTATACTCACTAACATGTGTATATGATCTGGCATAAGGTGTCCTTCTATAATTTCTACTCCCTTATAATTGCATAGCTGCTTTAGAATATCCCGTATACTTTCTTTGTATTGATTATATATTATTTTTCGTCTATACTTGGGAGTGAATACAATATGATATTTACACATCCACTTAGTATGGGCCAAACTATTTTCTTTGTTTGCCATTAAAATCACCTTTCCTTTCGTTATCATAGTAGCTTGAACAACTCTATTATAACGGAAAGGTGATTTTTTTGTATAACTTCTGTCGCGCACCCGCATAGCGGGTGGTTTATTGTTTCGCAGGCTCAACAGACTAAAGTCCATAAGAAAAAAGAGCCTTTCGGCTCTATTTGCTCAATTTATACATTGCATATTGATTTAATGAGACTCCTTCTTGCTGTGCTTCAATCGCTAATCTTTTATGCAAGCTCTTTGGAATTCTAAGAATAAATTTACCGCTGTAATCTTCATCTCCCGCAGGATCAGGAATAGGATCTCCATATTCAATTTTTACTTCAAGCCAGCTTCTCATTGCCTCTCGTAAGCTTGCATAAGCTTCTTCAAAGGTTTCTCCTGTGCTTTGACAGCCATCTAATTCTAATACCCTGCCATAATAATAACTGCCGCTTTCATCTGTAACCGGCTGTATCAAATGATTGTATGGTAAACTCATGTAATAGTCAATATTCTTTTTATCCATTTCAGAAAGGTGGGAGTTAATTGTATCGTGAAGAATCAAGGGAATTTTTTATCTCCCTATTCTCCTAAGTACATCTTTTATATATACAGCCTTCAGAGGATTCTCTTCTTTTATGGTTATAACTTCTCCTCGCTCATTCCTAAATTGTCTATGTGAACCTGCGCTTCTTACTAATTCATATCCATAAGCATTTAATACTTTAGCAATCTCATTGAATTTTATTCCGTTAGGCTGTTTCTTCATCTTACATATTATTTTGTCAACTCCCACCTTTTAGTCACCTCCTTCTTCATTTATATAGTATCATATATAGTACCGCAAATCAATTATATCTTAACCTTCTCTTTATAAAAATATTTTAATCATAATAAAGGCAGCATAACATGGGCAGCCGGTGAAGTTCTGATTTATATACAGGTTTCAATTTCTTATAGATACTCTAGTAGCGAGGATGGAGAGCCTTGTGTCGGCTGGTGGCTGGAGTAGTTTCAATTCCTTATAGGTACCCTAGTAACCGGACTGACTGGCCTATCAAACAGAGCTTGCATGGAGTTTCAATTCCTTATAGGTACTCTAGTAACTATCATAGTATTCTTGCTCTTCTTCCTTCACAGCATCGTTTCAATTCCTTATAGGTACTCTAGTAACCCTAGCAAAGGGGAGAAAGCAAAAATGGACGTCAAATGTTTCAATTCCTTATAGGTACTCTAGTAGCGCTGACGAGTGACGTCACAAGCGTTATCCCTCCGGGTTTCAATTCCTTATAGGTACTCTAGTAACCACCATCTTCACCAAATAAGAAATATAGTAAGCGTACAATAGGTTCTTTCCCACTTTAGTTGAATAGTGATTGCATCTATATGGAACACTAAAATTAGCTAATAAAACTAATGGGAGTGTAACATATGAATGAATTTGTGAAATCGTTAGACCCGTCACTCAACTATTTAACCCATGAAACATATGAACACAAGATAATTATTGTTGTGGAATCAAGCCGTAGCGAAATAAATTGCCCTTATTGTGGGAAAATAGCATCCAAAGTACACTCAATATACCAAAGAAAACTTCAAGATTTGCCATTACAAGATAAACAAGTTACTATCTTACTAAACAACAGAAAATATTTTTGTGATAACCGGGAGTGCAGCCACAAAACTTTTGCAGAAAGATATGATTTTATTGAAAGTAAATCTCGCAAAACCAAAAGGCTTATAGATAAAATTTTAAGGTTATCCACCACGGTTAGTTCAGTATCAGCATCACAAATATTAAAAGCAGATGCTACTATTGTAAGCAAGAGTACTATCTGCAATCTACTTAAAAAAAATGCCTTGCATTATGGATAAAAGTAGCATTCGTAAAATTTGTATTGATGATTTTGCATTTAAGAAGCGGTATTCTTATGGAACAATTATGGTTGATCTTGATTCACATAAAATAATTGATATATTGGACTCCAGAGAAAAAGAACCAGTCATAGAATGGTTAAGAGACTATTCAAACCTTGAGATTGTATCCAGGGATGGATCACAAATTTATGCTTCTGCTATAGCAGAGACCCATCCAGGAGCTATACAAATTAGTGACCGGTTTCATCTTCTTAAAAATTTATCGGAGGCAGTGGAAAAATATATGTTGCGATTATTTCCCGCCCGCCTTGAAATACCAGCTACAGCGGAATCAAGAACACCCCAGATGCAAACTTTACTGGATACAAGAAACCGAGCACAACGGATACGTTTTGCTAAAGCAAAATATGAAGAAGGTTTAACTGTAAATGAAATTGCTCTTTTAATGCATTCATCACTTTCTACAATTAGTAAATACTTAGCTATGAAAGACGAAGATATCCCTGAAGACATTAGCTCTGCTAGGGAACGCCAACATAAAGAGGCTATATTTACAAAAGAGCAGAAAGTTGCCTACGTTCGTAAATTGTTTGAACAGGGATGCTCATTTGAAGAAATTAGCCGAATTACAGGACATGTATATAATACAATAAAAAGATATCTATCCGAAGATAATTCAAATATTAATGGACATTATGATTACCGACGCTCCGGAAAATTACAACCATATGAATCGGAAGTATTAGAATTACGTTCAAGGGGTATGACATATACCAGTATTGTAGAAATAATAAAGGAAAAGGGATATACGGGTACTGTTGCTGCGTTACGGGTTTTTATGCAAAAAGAGCGTGAACACCAAAAGCGATGTGAAACTGAAACTCCAGAATTAAAAGAGTATATACCTCGAAAGTGGATGGTTCAACTCATATACAAGACAATTGATGATGTAAAGGAAATCACACAGGAAAAATATGAAGCGATAATTGAAAAATACCCTATCCTAGGGAAAACATATCAAATGCTTAGAAGTTTTCATGAACTCATATTTTCTAAAAAGGTAGATAAATTAGAATCATGGATGGAAGAAACTCAAAAGCTTCAGATAACGGAAATAAATTCTTTTTTAGCTGGTTTACGAAAAGACCTTACTGCAGTAAAAAATTGCATCACTTATAGTTATAGTAATGGTCTTGCGGAAGGAAGTGTCAATAAGCTAAAAGTCATAAAGCGAATTATGTATGGTAGAAGCAGCTTTGAGCTTTTGAAATCAAAACTGCTCCTATTGGAATTATTTCATCAGATCAACTAAAGTGGGAAAGAACCTATTGTGCGCTTACAATACAACTCCAGATGTTACACATATTAAAAAATAGGTTTCAATTCCTTATAGGTACTCTAGTAACCGATTTAAACGCTATATTACCAACCAGCGTTACGAGGTTTCAATTCCTTATAGGTACTCTAGTAACTGATGGCATACAGTTCTATTGCCTTTATCTGTTATTATGTTTCAATTCCTTATAGGTACTCTAGTAACTCAAAGCATGTCAACGAGCTCGATAACCTGAATTAGTTTCAATTCCTTATAGGTACTCTAGTAACATAGCTCAAACGCTCGCCAGTTTTTCCACCATCTGAGTTTCAATTCCTTATAGGTACTCTAGTAACTGATGTCGTATTCATCTATATCATCAATGATAGTTGCGGTTTCAATTCCTTATAGGTACTCTAGTAACTATATTCTTTCATATCCTTGGGCAGATTTTCGGCAATGTTTCAATTCCTTATAGGTACTCTAGTAACCAGTCTTAACAGCGTTTAAAGCTGTAGTCATAGCGGGTTTCAATTCCTTATAGGTACTCTAGTAACGAGGAGGAAGCAAGCTGTAATTGCAAATTTTCCTAGTTTCAATTCCTTATAGGTACTCTAGTAACTCACACCATTCTTGAAACTGTCTGTATAATAGATGTTTCAATTCCTTATAGGTACTCTAGTAACCCATGCAGCTTCCCCCTTTAAATTATATTTAGCTCGTTTCAATTCCTTATAGGTACTCTAGTAACTCTCAGGCATCTACAGCCCTCCTATCCAACACTAGTTTCAATTCCTTATAGGTACTCTAGTAACTCAAATGGTGCAATCCCAAACATTTCATTGACTTCATGTTTCAATTCCTTATAGGTACTCTAGTAACGTATATCCATTTGCATATATTTCTTTAGCTATCTCGTTTCAATTCCTTATAGGTACTCTAGTAACTTTATTTCATCGGTAGCCATAATTTTGTTTTCCGTGTTTCAATTCCTTATAGGTACTCTAGTAACCATTTGCAAGGTTTTGCTGTATTGGTTTCTACGTCGTTTCAATTCCTTATAGGTACTCTAGTAACGGTCCGGTCTTTTTGTACTGCATAACGCTACTATGCGTTTCAATTCCTTATAGGTACTCTAGTAACTTAGGTGCCTGTTGGCCGCCTGTTGGCTGGTCTGTTATGTTTCAATTCCTTATAGGTACTCTAGTAACTTACTGGGCTGCAAAATGTTATCAGCGGTTTTAGAGGTTTCAATTCCTTATAGGTACTCTAGTAACCCACTATATTTAATAGTTCTAAAAACAAGTTCATAAGTTTCAATTCCTTATAGGTACTCTAGTAACGTACGTCTTAACAGCGTTTAAAGCTGTAGTCATAGCGGGTTTCAATTCCTTATAGGTACTCTAGTAACAGAGGTATAGAGGCATGTTTGTTAGTAACACGTTAGGTTTCAATTCCTTATAGGTACTCTAGTAACTTAAGTTTTACAGCGGCCACAATCACGCCGCCATAAGGTTTCAATTCCTTATAGGTACTCTAGTAACTCGCAATAGCCGCAAGGCGCGCTTCGATTTCCTGGTTTCAATTCCTTATAGGTACTCTAGTAACCGTTTGGTTGCTTGCATATTGAAGCCTATTCGCCGGTTTCAATTCCTTATAGGTACTCTAGTAACGTGAAGCCGTCCGGAAGAATAGCAGGGGAAAGCACGTGTTTCAATTCCTTATAGGTACTCTAGTAACTCAAGTGCTTTTGTCATGGCTTCAACAACATTGTTTAGTTTCAATTCCTTATAGGTACTCTAGTAACTCTTTTCATGGCTGTACCTCCATTCCCAGATAATCAGGTTTCAATTCCTTATAGGTACTCTAGTAACGTCCACCCATGCGCGGCTATCAATTAGCTGTTGCAAGTTTCAATTCCTTATAGGTACTCTAGTAACGTCAAGCATCTATTCCACCCCTTCCGGCCAAGCTATGTTTCAATTCCTTATAGGTACTCTAGTAACGTTGTGTTTTAAGGCCACATTGAGGAAATGAGCTTGTTTCAATTCCTTATAGGTACTCTAGTAACCCATACTTTCTACGGCCCACATTGCATTACCTTGATAGTTTCAATTCCTTATAGGTACTCTAGTAACTGACCATGCTCCAGTGCCTCCGCATAAATCCAAAAGTTTCAATTCCTTATAGGTACTCTAGTAACTTACTTCTCCGGCAAGGTCCCTGTCCAAACATATAGAGGTTTCAATTCCTTATAGGTACTCTAGTAACCCAGAGTTCTCAAGCCTTATACCCGATAAATCCCCGTTTCAATTCCTTATAGGTACTCTAGTAACTTAGCGGGCTTTTGTCATCTGTTAGATATATGGTAGTTTCAATTCCTTATAGGTACTCTAGTAACGCTAAAGTAGTCTAAAGCTTCCACGCCTAATACAAGTTTCAATTCCTTATAGGTACTCTAGTAACTCAGGAGTACCATTGAAAACAACACCTGCATCAGGTTTCAATTCCTTATAGGTACTCTAGTAACTTGTTGTATTCGTCTGCAGTGATTTCGTTTACCAGTTTCAATTCCTTATAGGTACTCTAGTAACCATCGGCAGAAGAACTGACCTCAACATTTTTGCCTGGTTTCAATTCCTTATAGGTACTCTAGTAACTTAAATATAGTGGTACTTATCAGATAGGGCTTCAACGGTTTCAATTCCTTATAGGTACTCTAGTAACCTTATGGAGTGCTTGCATTCTCGCTCTATAAATTGTTTCAATTCCTTATAGGTACTCTAGTAACTCATTGCCGGAATACTATCTTCATAGGTCTTTTTTAGTTTCAATTCCTTATAGGTACTCTAGTAACCTCTGCTGTTCACAAATAATCCCTCCCCATGATTCGGTTTCAATTCCTTATAGGTACTCTAGTAACCAATGTACTTCGCCCATGCAATCCATATCACCGTGTTTCAATTCCTTATAGGTACTCTAGTAACATTGAACTCTTTGATACCTCTACGGCTTCAGCGAAGTTTCAATTCCTTATAGGTACTCTAGTAACCAGGTCGAGAAAAGCCTGTGACGGAATTTGGTGAGAGGTTTCAATTCCTTATAGGTACTCTAGTAACTTTTGAGCTTATTTAGAGCACCAATCATATCGTTTAGTTTCAATTCCTTATAGGTACTCTAGTAACCTAGGTACGCAATAGGCTGTTTTGCACTGTCTACCATCCCAAGTTTCAATTCCTTATAGGTACTCTAGTAACTTTAGAGAAAATAAGGCCATTTGAGCCGAATTTGGTGTTTCAATTCCTTATAGGTACTCTAGTAACCCTGAATGTGTCGGTTCCTCAGTGCGACCCAAGAGAGTTTCAATTCCTTATAGGTACTCTAGTAACCATTTCACAGCCTCATACTACTACATTTCATATTTCTTTGTCAAATCAATATATTTTTCTAGACAAAAGATAGATTATCGTAAATAGGTTGATATACCATAACTATAGCTAATTTCTACACAAAAATAAATTGTCGTCGATCTCCAGGTTTTTTAACGCTATTAGAGAGCGACGACAATTTATAAATACTTATGATTATAATATATAGCTCTATTGATAACTTTCTTTTGCTGAAATTGAAAATTGTGAGCAAATATATTTAAATTTTTGACATCAACCTTGCCCTTTATTTTCTTTTTTATCTCCCCCTATCCTACTCTACATACCTCTCCATCATCCTTCTCACCCCATCTACGACCTCTTCCCTTAACTTCTCCGGTTCCAGCACTATTACGTCACTTCCGAAGCTCAGCACCCACTTGATGATTTCCGGCGTCATAGTAGTGGTTTTTTGAAATAAAATGCTGCCGTCTTGCTCTTCCACCAAAAGATCAGCTTTTGCACTTTCGTACTCCTTTACATATCTAGCCCCTTCTCCTCTAAATTTGAGCACCAATTTAATTTGCTCTTCTCCCGCAAGCTTTCCAAATCTGCCTTTTCTATAGTTCTCATAGAATTTCTTTGGTCTTTGAAAGGATTCGTCCAAAAGCTGGGCATCCTGTATTCGTGATATCCTCAGGTCTCTGATTGAATTCCTCAGATGGCAATACCCTACAAGGTGATAGCATCCCTCATATATTTCAATTATGTATGGATCAAATTGTCTCTCTGTGGTCTCATCGCTGTTGAAAGAATGATATCTTACCAGGAGTCTTTTGTTAAGCTCGATGCCTTTTCTCACAATGCTTACGATTTCCTCATTGAGATGCTTTTCCAGCCCAATATAGGATTCTCTCACCTTTAACAGTTCACTCAGTGTTTCTATATAGGCTTTATCCAGTTGTGGCAGATTGTTTATTATCCTGTCAATAAGATGCCTGGCTGTATTTCCGATATCCAGCATGGAATAGGATTTAAGCAGTTCTTTGATAAAGTGCAAAGATATGAGTTCGGATGCGGTAAAAGTTATATTCTCTATGCCAAATTTATTTGCTACATAATACGTACTCTTGCCTCTTTTTTCTTCCATGACGAAAAAGCTGCCGGCAGATATAAAGTCAATGTCTCTTTCTACAGTTTTTTTGCTCACATCAATCCCCACCATATCAAGATTTTTATGAAGCTCATCCACTGTATAGCCTTTTTTACTATCAGAAAGCAGTGATAGTATGTATAGCTGTCTTTCGATTTGAGAAACATCGTTCATAAGATTCCTCCCGCTTCTCTTGTTTTTAATATACCTCATAGTCCGGACAGAATATGGGCGTTTTATAAAATTTTCAAACATTTAATTGTATTATTTGACACAAATATGGTTAATCCTTCAAAAATAATCAAAGCAGCGTTTTTTATAATACTGAATTATTAGAAAGTTTATACTTACTAACATAAAATACCTGATATAATATATATAAAGCCTAGACCGCGTTTTAAACTTCACCTTAGCCAAGATATTGTTAATTGGGGGAAATAAGCTTATGTCAGTCGATATGGAAAAAGTCATGAACCTGGCAGGTCCTATTCCTTTCACCAATATTGGGAACCCAAAGGTTGTCGTCGAAAATTTTTGCAGCAATGACATAGCTATAGTCAACACCAATAAGACTACAAATATCAGCCATGGAACTCATGCCCACAATAGCTATGAGTTTGATATCTGTCGTGCTCCTATGCCTTCGACCACCATAGATAATAAAGTGCATGATAAGCCTTCCAATTCCCTGTTTGCTATCAATCCCATACAGGAGCATGGATTGATGGCAGCTATAGAAGGCTTCAGCCTTTGTGGAATACATGTGGATAAATGCATGGTACAGCAAGTCGCTGATGCTATATATGGTTCGCCCAATATAGTTTTTTTCAATGACTCCTTTATAGTGACCCATGATATAAACCTTCTTGTGAATCTGTTTTTAGAAGAGCTGAGATACAAACAAGTCGGACATGAATTCCTGGTAGAAAATCTTTCTCTGCTTCTCGTCGGTAATTTTATAAGGCATATAAAGCATAATCTTCCGGCTAAGCCTCATAATAAGCCCAATGTTCTTAAAGAAAGCATCAAAAAAGCAATAGATTATATGAATGAGAATTATGCTGCCGGTGTTTCATGCACCGAGTTGGCTCAGCTTATAAGAATGGACAAATACAGCTTTATAAGGATCTTTAAAAAACAGACAAATGAAACCCCCTATGAATATTTGATTGAACTTAAAATTGAAAAAGCAAAGAAGATGCTGAGGTCAAACAAATACACTATCACCGAGATAAGCATGGCATGCGGTTTTTCCAGCCACAGTCATTTTACATCGACTTTTAAGAAAAGAACAGGCCTGTCTCCTACAGGGTATAGGTTAAACTTGTAGGAGAGGGCAAAGCAATATTTTACCCCCTTTAGCCATATATTAGGGCGAAAGGGGGTAAGTTTCATTTTTTAAGGATCACCGCTTTATAGCTTTCGTTCCATTCAGATTCTTTAACTTTACGCCGGCACCGATATTTTTAAAGTTGGCGCTCTTGCCGTCCGCATCCATATCCATTTCAAAAGTTACTATATCTCCGAACATGCTGGTTTCTGAAGGCATCATTATGCTCCCTTTGAATACTCCGTTTAAGATCGTGCCTTCTACCATATAAGCCGTGCTTCCCTGAAGGATGCTGCCTGTTATCGATGTTCCCTTTTGAATCAGCTCCATTATGCCCATCTGGGTCATCCATGCTCCTTGCCATTGGTTCATAACGTCTCCGGGATTCACTATCGAATCGATTTTTTCCTCTGTCACTAAGGTTACTGCTTCTTTCAGCGGTCCTATGAAATCTTCCATAGTTTGCTGATTATTATTATAATGATATGAATATGGGTCATAGGTTTTGGTCAGTTTCAATCCCTCATGTTCTATTTCTATTACATAAGCCACAACATCAGGCTTATCAAATTCAAATTGTGATGCTGATGTAGGTATTTGCTCTATTCTAAAACCTATAGGGCTGCTGGCATCTTTCACAGACTTTAACCACATTGCCTGCTGTGCTTGAACTGTTGCAGTCCATGGCACCCAGTCTGATTTCGGTTTCGGCAGCCAGTTATCATGCGGTCCTTTCATATCCTCCAGCATAGCTTCCAAAGCGGATTGAACTTGTATAGATGTAATTTTTATATTGCCGTTATAATGCTTTAAAGCAGAGCTGTTTGTGCCGGGCCTTACATATTCATCTCCCTGGTTTTGTATCCAACCCATATCTCCTTTATTGGTTATGCTGCCGAATACCTTTGTTGGTTTGATAAATTTGCTGCCTTCTATATCCTGCTCAGTCAAATCTTGACCTTGCAATTCACCAAGTCTGTCCAGTCTGTCCTGAGCATTGGTTATGCTGCTCGGCAAAGATATATTGCTGTCAATAGATCTGCCTAATGTAATTTTTCTTTCTTGCATGCCAGCCGCTGCGTTAGATCCTTCCATAGGCTTAAAATCATTATAAATATTGATGGTTAGCGAGTCTATATTTCTGTTTCTGGTCACGCCCTGATTATCAGGGAATTTTGAGCCCTCAAAGTTTATCAATGCATTTACATTGTATATGTTTTCATCTATAGGATAAGCATAAGTGAATATACCGTTCACTGCATTAACATTGAGAACCGCCGATTGAAAATTATTATCCTGTATTGTCAGTCGAACAGGTCCTGTGTAGTTGCCGGAAACTCTGCCTGTAATTATATCGTTAAAGGAATCTACATTAAAGTCCAGCTTGCTGAATGGAACTGTAGCTTGAATATCTTTACTGTTGCCAACAACTTTGTACTTTTTCTGATCTGCTTCAAATATGGGGCTGTTCTCAATCTTAACAATTACCTTGTCAGTGGGCACTATGCTATATCTTGAGGAATCTTGAATTTTAAAGTGGCCCTCTGCATCTGTCAGCCCGGGAATTGTATATTTCAATCTGCCATATTCCCAGACTTCTACCTCATATCGTCCATTGGCATAGGGTCTTTTTGCAGATTCTATATCCGCATTATCACCTGCATATCCTGTTCTGGGTTGACTGGTAGTGTCAAAGAGTATTTTCCCTTCTATGGTGTTTGTATAGGCATCAGCCAATACAATCATATGCGGGGCGACCTCCCGTACCATATCTCCACCGCTTCCTGAGGCTTCCTCCCCAACGCTCCATTCACCTTTATAGAGAGGATAATCTATATAAAAGATTGAATACCTGTCACCCAGCAAATATCCAACCAGCTCTCCAAAGGCATCCAAGGATATGGAGCCGCTGGCCTTGAAATCTTGAGCTCCGCCGGAACCTCCGCCTCCCGAGGCACTAAAGGTGGCTCTGGATTTAAAGCCTACCCATATTTGCAATGCACCTAATTCTTTTCCCCAGATTATTACTCCTACCTGCGGAACGCAAGCCAGGGTTGTATTTATCTCTCCGTTTACCGTAAAGCTCATATCAAAGCTGGCAGGTTTAAAGGCGGCATAGGGGCCTACAAAATATGGTATACTGCCATAGCCAAATGCTTTATATGCAAAGCCGGCTCTTGCATCGCCAGTGGTAATTGTTCTTACTTCTACATGTATCTTGCCTTCAACGCCGATTACCAGGAATATTCCTACGAAGGCTTTGTTTCCCTTTTCATCTCCCAGTACTTTCCCTAAATCTATATCATAGCCGTATACACATTTTTCTATGGTTTTATTGAAGGTCACATCTCCGTCAAGGGTCACATCTGCTGTTGCCTTTGCGTCAAAGTAAAAATCTGCCTCCACATGAGTGGTCAACGGATTGAGGTCAAAATAGGCGTGAAACTTAGGATCTTCAATAGTTATTGTGCCTCCCTTTACTTTTACATCGACACTTAGGGAGCTTTCATTCTCCACGCCTCTCAAATCACCATGCTGATCCTTTTCCCACCAGTCACCTTTAAATTTCTCTTTTCTTTCCTTTTCCTTAGCCTCTTTGTCTGCTTTTTGCTCTTCTTTCGACGGATATTCAAATATTGTTACTCCCGGTTTTAGTGTCAGAATATGCTTGTTTCCTTCTTGCCTGAAGCTTACATAATCACTTACTCCAGCCGCTGCAACGTAGTTCTTTGACATTCCGCTTTCAGAGCTCAGCTCAAATTCAGGAGCAATATATGCAATATTGCCTGTGGTCAGATCTATGGTTTGCTCCGGAATAGCATAGGACTTAAATACATCTGTGAGCTCAGGGGTCTCCACTATATATTGAGGGTTCCCCACTGAATCTGTGTCCTGATTATCCAAAACCCTAAAGGCACTACCCATTTTTTCATCAACATATATGTCATTAACATTTGGTTTAAAGGATGATGCGGCACTTTGAGGGATGGCCAATATTTTTGAGCCTGCCGGATATCTTATACCATTTATTTTGTCAATAGATAACTCGTTTTCACCTGCCGCTGGAGAAGCAGGCTCAGCAGTTGCTCCACCCGGTAAACTTATCGTAGGCGGAGTGATCCCCGTACCTATGGATGGTTCTGTTGGCTTCAAATCAAAGGATGCAAATTTGTCCAGGCTTAAGGGTTTAAAGTCATATTCCATTGAAGCAGGAATTCTCTTTACCTCATCCTTAAACTCATACTGAACTCCTTGAATTCTGGCAGGGGTTTCAAGTCTTCTTAAGGGAGCTGTTATTGTTGGTGTTTTTATCGCTGGTCCACTTGCATAAGCAGCAGAAAAAGGCGACAACATGATTGAAAAAATCAATACTAATGAAATTAACAATGCCGTATTTCTATTATGCTTGTACATTGCATCACTCCTCTCCATATATTTAAATAAAAATTATTATAAATTTCATTATATGAGTAATTTAAGAAAAAAGCTTTTAGTTTATTGCAAGGGCTTGTGAATAGTTGCATTACTCCCAGCCTCACTTCCTTTAAAAATAATGTTGGCATTCTGTTCCTATATACCATATTACTTCCTTATGATAATAAGTAAATTACACAAAGGTATAACAATTATAATTTTTGATGACAATCTACACTTTCTTGCACAATAAAAAAACAGCCTGATAATGGCTGTTTTATCTTAATCGGTCATCCTGTTATCTATAGCAAATTTTACTGCTCCAGATCTGGAGCTGACTCCTATCTTTCTATATATTTTAGAGGTTATAACCTTTACATTATTGATAGTGACAAAAAGTTCCTTAGCTATATCTTCTCCGGTATAGCCCTTTGCTATGAGATATAGTATCTCTCTTTCTCTCTTTGTCAGTTTGACAGGCTTCTCTGCCCTGTCCGGATTCATAGCATTATACCCTGCCTTAAATTTTTGCAGAGCCTTTTGAAATTCCTTCTGTCTTTTTATTACTGCGTCAATCCATTCCTTTGGTAAGGCAAGCTCAAAGGAATCATAATTTTTTGAAAGCTGTTTGAATATAGGCAGCAAAAACTCTCCATACTCAAGATAAGGTATGATTATCCTGTCGGCATCGGTTATGTTATAGGCTGCATTTAAAGCTTCGATAGCTGTTTCTATCCCATAAAGATTAAAATTTACAATGGCTTTCAAAATATAAGCTCTCATTATTCCATATTGATAAGTAAAAGGAGCAAAGGTTTCAAGCATTTTAGGTATTATGCTTTCTATTTTTAAATAATTCCCCTTAAACAGCAGCACGGCAGTATAGACAAGGTATTCGAAGCCAAAGGCCGTCATAGATACGGAGCTTTTATCAAGTTCCCCGCTGTAAAGCCATTTGGGTATGCGCTCCAGATCTCCCGTTATGACGTTGAAAAAGCCTATGCACATATCCAGGGTTGTAGAGTAAACAAGGGCTTTCCTCAGGTTGACTATATTACGAATATCTTGCAGTATCACAGCTGCTTTTCCATAGTTGCCTTCCACCATACACAGTTTGATGAGAAGCAGCTTAGCTGCAATAATAATGGAGTTTTGCTCCTTTTGCTCAGCTTTATATATAGTACGGTACGCATCCTGCTCCGCTTCTTCATATTCGCATCGTTCGAATTCCGCCTCCGCTTTTATGAGGATATCGGCGCCATAGCCGCAAGGAGTTATCTTTTCCCACCAAAAGAATTCCTCTGTAAAGCCCTTTACTATATTATCAAGGTTGCCTGCTTTGTTGTAATAAAGGTACAGCATCGATGGGTTCCCAAAAGTAAATGAAATATATTTGCTCAAAAGCTCAGAGCCTTTGGGCAGAAATTTGCAGGCTTCCATGTGAAAAGGGAGCATGGCAAATACATCATTAAAGGCCATCATGGATTTTACTACTGCTGCTTCACCTAATAGTTTGTTTTTCACGACTTCAGGTATTTGAGGACTCTTGCATATATGCTCCACTTTTTTTATGAGCTCAATTGCTTTTTCCGGATGCTTGCTCCTGGTCATCAAAAAAGCAGAAATAACCAAAAGCATCGGATATTTAATATAATATTCCTGAGGAAGCTTCTGCAGATATGACACAATTGTTTCCAGCTGCTGCAAGCTGAAAGTATCTGAGAACTTATCTCTAAGCAGCATTTCCGCAATCCCTTCGTAATTGTTTGCCGCATCAAAATGTGACAGTGCGATTACGACATCGCCTTTAAAAGCATAATATTCGCCGGCTTGGGTATTAAGGGCATTAATATTGAGCTCTTTACTCGATTGGAGGCGTTCATGCAAAAAATCGCGAAAAATCCGGTGCATTTCATAATGCTGCCTATCTTCGCTTATCTTAATAAGTGAATTGTTGGTAAAAATATTTGATAGGAGTTTTTGAGTATGATTTGTTCCTAAAATGTAATTACAAATGTCTATGTCAAAACGTTCTAATATTGAGAGCTTTAACAAAAGTTCCTGAGTTTTTTTACTATAATTATTAAATATGGTAGTTTCGATAAGATTATTGATATCCAGTGCCGCAGCATCGAGATTCATATCAGCTATGCTGTCTTTTTTTATATATAGGCTTGATAGGAATATTGCACTTGCCCAGCCGTCTGTATAGCTTTCTATGTCTTGTGCAGAGGCTTTTTCAAGATCTATATCAAGCGTTTTATAATATTCCATAAGCTCATTTATGTCGAAACGAAGTTCTTCCTTGGTTATTTCCATAGCAATTCTTTTAATTTTCAAATCAAGCATGAAATTTTGGAGACATACCCTTGATAAAATGTAGATATGCAAATTTTTTATTCTAAGGCGTGCGATTTTTTCTAGAAGTTTATCAATTTCCGGATTTCCCAAAAGATGATAATCATCAATGATCAAAAGCCTTTTATTTCGAGAGATCATATTTTGACTGACTATATCATATTGCTGTTCAAATTGGGCCGAGGAAAAAGGAAAACCGATTTGAGCCATAGCATCACCTATATCCTGATTTATCTTCTTATATAGATCGGATATATGTGCCCAAAAGCGTTGTGGATTTCTATCCAACTCACTTAACGACATAAAAATAACTTCGTAATCCGTATTTTTGGCAAATTGCATAGCAGCAGTGGTCTTTCCGTATCCGGCAGGTGCCCAAACCAATGTCATAGGATATGATAAACCTTTCTCAAGCAAAGCATTCACCCGCGGACGATAAAGCATTTTTTCCAGATCCAAATCAAAATCATAGGCAGATTTTGATTTGGAAATTTTAGCTGCCATAATCTCATCTCCTATATTACTTAAATATTAATAAAAGATAAAGCATCTGTATCAAAACATTTTTATTTATATATTATATTAAGAATCCAGAATGAACAAGTTTTCCTATAGGAAAATTAATTTGCTTTTTATACTTTAGTGTAATTTATTTTGTGCTTAGATTTGATATCATTATAATATATTGTATAAGCAAATAGAAACAGGAAGTGATCATATGTCCGTTGATCTGCATAGAGTAATTGATTTAACAGGTGCTATTCCTTTTGATAATATAGAGGATGCAAAAGTAGTGATTGAGAACTTCTGTTGTAATAATATCGCTGTAATCGTAACCAATAAAGCCACGAATATTGCTCATGGCACTCATCATCACGACAGCTATGAGTTTGTCATACCTTATGCAAAATTACCTTCTGCTGTCATAGACAATAAGGTTTATGACAGACGAAGCAATTCATTATTTGCCATCAATCCCATGCAGGAGCATGGTGTGTCAATAAATATAAAAGGCTTTACTCTTTGTGGAATACATATAGGTAAGAGCCTGATCCAAGAGATTTCCGAAGAAATATACGGCTCCGGAAACATTGTTTTCTCCAACGACTCAAATGCTTTGAATCATGATATAAGCATGCTTATTCGCCTTTTTTTAGAAGAATTGCGTTTTAAACAGACAGGCTATGAATTCATGACAAATAATCTTAGCTTGCTTATAGCAGGAAATCTTATCAGGCAATTGAGACATAACCTTCCTCCCAGGCCTCATAATGTACCCAAGGGCACCAAAGAAAACATAAAAAAAGCAATAGACTATATGAATGAGAATTATGCTTTAGGTGTTTCATGCACCGAATTAGCTCAGCTTATGAAAATGGACCAATACAGCTTTATAAGAAGCTTTAAAGCACAAATAGGCAAGACCCCTTATGAATACCTTCTTGATATGAAGATTGAAAAAGCAAAAAAGATGCTGAATGCCAATGGATACTCCATCACTGAAATAAGCATGATTTGTGGTTTTTCCAGCCACAGTCATTTTACATCGACTTTTAAGAAAAAAACAGGTATATCTCCAACAGATTACAGGCTAGGCCTCTAGTCAAAGAAACTGTATGCATGCTCTTACTCAGCGAGATGAACCGCCCCCTTTCGCCGTATATTGAAGCGAAAGAGGGTGGTTTTTATTGCTTATTCATTTTTACTGTTTTAAAGCCTTTGTTCCATTTAAGCCCTTTAGCTTTGTATTTGTACCGAAGTTTTTGAAGCTGATGCTGCCATCACCTGACATATTCATCTCAAAGGAGGTTATGTCGCCGAATATACTTGATTCCGAAGGGATCAGTATGCTTCCTTTGAATACCCCGTTTGATATTGAGCCCTCTATGGCATATTCTTTGCCGTTTTGGATGATAGTCCCGCTTATGAAGTTGCCTTCCTGGTTCAATTGCATTGTTCCGATATTTGTAAGCCAAGATCCTTTCCATTTATTTTGTAAACTATCGACCGGATTAGTTATAGCATCCTTTTTCTCCTCTGTTTTGAGTATCACTTCTTTTTGAAGCGGCTGCTTAGCAAATTCCTGAACTTTCTGTAATGTATTTGTATAGTGAAATACAAATGGGTCATATCTCACTTCTTTCTTCAATCCTTCATGCTCAATCTCCAGAACATAGCATAGGGCTTCAGGATTAACAAATTCAAAGGTAGAAGCCGAGGTTAACTCCCCGTCAAAGGTCACCCGCTGTGCATTTACCGTAGCTGTCCAGCCTTTTTGTCTTATCAGCGGGTCGGTAAGATTAGAGTGATCTCTTCTATTCAAAATTGCAAGCATTGAGTCCACCACAGGCAGGGAGGTTATCTTTACATTCCCCAGATATGGTTGAACCGGAATGCCACTTACTTCTGAATTTCTTACGTAGTTTTCCCCTATGGTCTGGATTGGACCCATTTCTGCTTTATTCGTTATGCTTCCTATTATTTTTATGGGCCTTACAACCTTGTTTCCTGCATCATCCACATTTTCTGTTATGCCTTTATCATCTTGATTTATTTTTATTTTGTCCCAATCAGCTTGCGTATTAATGCCAGGTATATTTATATCGTCTCGTATCTGGATTTTTTCTTCTGATAATTTATTGCTAGTCTCGGGAGCAAATTCATTTATAAAGATTATTTCTAATGCATCCAGATTTCGTTCTCGCACTACCTCATAAAATTCCGGGAACTTGCTTCCTTCAAAGTTTATTTCTGCTTTTACATTATAGGTACTTTCATTTATAGGTACAGATAAAGTGAATATACCTTTTTGTGCATTGGTTCTATACTTTGTTACCTTAAACCCATTCCAATCTTTCACTTCAATATCAACAGGCCCGCTATATTGCCCCGATACTACGCCGGTTATGATGTCATTGAAGGAGTCAACATTAAAATCCAAATCAGTAAAAGGCACATCAGGATATATTTTTTGACTGCTTCCTGTGACTTTATATTTTTTATTATCCCTCTCATATACATCGCCTTTTGGTATAGTGAGTATAATTCTATCAGAGGGCAGTAAATTATATCTACCTGTATTGAACTTGAAATTTCCTTCGCTATCTGTATAGGTGCTGAGGCTAATTTTTATGTCTTCAAAACCGTCATATATTTCCAGATCAAATTCTCTGTTGGCAAAGGGGATAAGCTTATCGGTAATGGCTATTTTGCCCTCCACTATATTGGTGAAAGCATCTGCCTTTGCCAAAAAGCTTGCATTTACCTCTCGTATTAGATCTCCCCCTCCGCCTGAAACTTCCGTGCCTACATCCCATTCTCCATGATAGATCGGGAAATCAAGCCTAAAGATTGAGTACCTATTGCCAAAGAGATAGCCCACCATTTCTGCAAAGGCACCCAAATCCAAAGAACCTTTGGATTTTATGGCTCCATCGGTGCCGGTACCGCCTCCCCCGCTGACACTGAACTTTGCATCACCTTTTAAGCCCAGCCAGATTTGTAGTGCACCTATCTCTGTGCCCCAGATTATAACGCCTACCTGCGGGACGCAGGCCAGAACCGCATGAAGCTCGCCATCGGCGGCAAATGTAGCATCAAATCCCGTAGGCCTATAAGTCACATAAGGCCCTACGAAGTAGGGTATGAACCCATAGGCAATAGCCTTATAGGCAAAGCCTGCCCTGGCATTGCCTGTGGCTATTGTTCTTACTTCTACATGAACCTTACCGTTCACACCTAATACCAGGAATATTCCTACAAAGGCTCTGTTGCCTTTTTCCTTGCCCAGCACCGACCCTAAATCAATGTCATATCCAAATATACAGGTTTCTACAGTTTTGTTAAATTTCAGATCGCCTTCAAAGGTAACATCAGCTATTGTTTTGGATTCAAAATAAAAATCAGCCTTAGCTTGAGTGGTCAGCCAGTTGAGGTCAAAATCCGCGTGGAAGGTTGGGTCCTCAATGGTTATGGTCCCTTCTTTTATTTTTACTTCAACTTTTAGTTCCGATTCTTCTTCAAAGCCTCTTAAATCTGAATATTGCTCTTTATTCCACCAGTCACCTTTAAACTTTTCTTTTTCAGCTTTTTTCTTTTCTTCCTCAGTTTTTTCCCTATCCTCCTTGGAAGGATATTGGAATATCATTTTGCCCGGTGTGAGTGTAAGAATATGCTTGTTTCCCTCATGCCTATAGCCTGATAAAAAGCCATTGTCCGCAGCCATATAATTTGGACTCATGCCGCTTCTAGGGTCTAATTGCACGCCGGGCGCCATATACGCTATATTTCCCGTAGTAAGCTTTATATCCTGCTTGGGTATTTTATAGGATTCAAAAATATCTGTTAAGGCGGGTGTTTCTACGACATATTGCTTATTTCCCTCTGCATCGGTCTTGCCATCCTGCAGAACTCTATAGGCTAATCCTTCTCCTTCATCGATATATATTTTATTTGCCTTTGGTGTAAATTTTGAGAGATCAGCCTTGGGTAGAACCATAAATTTAGAGCCGGGATTATATCTGATACCTTTCAATTTATTGGGGTCGATGGTTTCCTTGCCGGTGACTTTGTCTGCTCCTTCATAGTTTACTAGATCATCCAATCTTATCTGTTCCAAATCATAGCTCATGTCTGAGGGCAGCTTTTCTACCCCCGGCTTCAGCTTATAGGTTACACCCTTCACCCTGGCGGCTTCCTCAGCCCTTTTAAGTTTTCTGAGATGATCTCTTATACTGGAAGGGTCCTTTGTAATAGGGTTATTGATAACGGGTCTATCTATCGTTGGAATATTGATTCCCGGCTTTTCAACCGGCAGCTTTATATCCGGTGCGCTTGCATAGGCAGCGGAAAAAGGCATAACCACTATAGAGAAAATCATTGCCAAAAATATTATAATTGCCACAGCTTTATTTCGCTTATTCATTTATTCACATCCTTTTCGAACATTATTATCTATAATAAACAAAATATAGCAGAAAAGCTTTTAAAATATTGCTAAAGCTTTTAAAAAGTTGTGTAATTTTTCATCGACCTTCAAGAAAAAAACAGGTATAGCTCCGGCAGAGTATAGAATGAGGCCTTAGAATATCTACGGCCTTTTTTTATGCAATTTTTTGGAAGTATACAGCAACTTTTTGGAAGAATTCTTAAAGGCTTGGTGCTACAATGTTTATAATTGTGTAATTGTAGTTTTTAAGATAAATAGGAGGGAAATTTAATGAAGAAAAGATCTTTAAGCATTATTTTGGTATTATGCTTAGTTATGTCAGCATTTTTTAGCGTACCTGTTTTTGCAGCGGGTACAATAACTCTGGACAAAACACAGTTTACAGCTGGTGAAAAAGGTGAAGCTACTATATCCGGATTAACTGATGAACAAATAGAGAACGATGCGGCCATTTGGCTTGGTAAAAAAGGTGACAGGATTGGGAATTTTGATCTGAAAGAATATGTCATCAATCTGCCCGAATCAAATGTCTGGGAGTTCAATGCACCCACTTCTCTAGGCACTTATGAAATAGCATTGATTGGCGGTGATGAGAATATAATAGATAAAGTAGAGTTCACAGTAGGCGCCCCTAAGGCTAAGGCAGGAGATATAAAGCTGCCTAAAACTGAAGTAAAGCTCAATGAGCCTATGTCGGTTACTATTAATGGACTTACTGATGAAATGATTGAAAATGATGCATGGCTCGGAATAGCGGAAGCAAATGAAAAGATCCAAAACACTGATCTCACAGACTATATATCGAATCTACCTGCTGACAACACATATCAGTTTAAGGCTCCCTACAAGTTCGGCAAATATGAAATCAGAGTATTCTCTGATGGTGTTACGGATAATAAAGAATCGGTATTGTTTGGGACAGTATCTTTCGATGTTGTATCCAGCAAAGCAAAACCCGGGGATATAGTATTATCTAAAACCAATGTCCAGCCTGAAGAAAAGATGAGCATTACGGTCAATGGACTTACTCCCGGCGAAATAGAAGAGGATGCATTCTTTGCTATTGAACTGGCAAATGAGAAGATTGAAAATACTAATGTATATGCATATGTTAACGATTTCAAAGTAGGCAATGTGTATGAATTCAAGGCACCCTCTAATCCCGGCAATTATGAGGTAAGAGTCATTTGCTCAGGAACTGTAGATAAAGAGCTATATTCTTATGCTTTATTCGGCACAGTTCCATTTACAGTTAGCGGAGCGCCTGTTGATGAAATAGCTGCAGGAACAGAAGGCCTGTCCACATGGGCTGCCGGAGAGGTAAATCAGGCAGTAGATGAAAAGCTAGTTACAGATAAGGTTCTCTCTCAATTCCCTAAGAATATAACTCGTGAGGAATTCTGTGAATTAGCTGTTCTGTTATATGAAAAATTAACAGGACTTAAAGCAGAACCAGGAGTAGACAACTTTACAGACACTGATAATCCTGAAGTACTAAAAGCATTCAAACTTGGCATAGTTAATGGAACAAATCCGGAAAAGACCTTATTCTCGCCAAACTTAGAAATAACAAGAGAGCAAATATCTGCTATGCTGCTCAGGACACTTCAAGCCGCAATGCCTAACCTGCAGCCTACCGGCGAATTCAAAGCAAACTTCCTGGATGCCAACAGGATAGCACCTTGGGCATTATCAGCAGTTAAGTTTATGAACGCAAACGACATAATAAAGGGTAGTACAACGTCAGACGGTTCAGCATACTTCCTGCCACAGGGTAATACAACCAGAGAAATGGCTATAATGCTTGTTCTTCGTGCATTCAACCAATTCAGCAAATTCTAAAGATGAAAAATCTCTCCCCTTATGGGAGAGATTTTTTTATCCCATTATTCCATTTCTACCAACAGTTCGCCTTCTTTGCCATATATGCCTTCCTCATCTATCTGCACATAGCCATCGGTGGCATCGGCTAGAAAATCCAGAAGCGTTTCAAGGAATTGCCAGCCTTCTTCCGTTATATCTTCATCTACATCCAGAGCATATATCTGCACCATATTCTTTACGATATCAACCGCTTTTTTCTGCTCCTTGCTGTAAGGAAGCTCCTGGAGCACATCGAGGAATTCCTGCCTCTCCTCTTCAAATATCGGGTCTACCCCTTTTATGTTTCTTTCCAATCTTATGGGTTCATGGTTGGGATCATACTCCAGCATCAAGTATTTCCAATCTTTTTCGTCAAAATCCTCGTCAAATTTCCCGGGAAAAGTAGAAAATTCGTATTCTGCTTCCAAAAGCTCATCGCATATGGCAAATCTCGACGGATAATCCTCCGCCATTGAAAAAACCCGCGCATAAAAGCTCATCTTAGCACCTCCTATTATTAACCACTGAAAGACACTGAATCTTTCACTAAATTTCACGGAAGGAAAGTTATTATAAACTACCATCCATCCTTTTACTTCGTTACCGCTCCTTCTGAGTATCTATTTCCTGCATTCCACAGCAGAAACTCATCTATTCCGTTCTCTTCCAAAGCTTTGATCTGCTCTATGACCTGTTTGTCGCCATATTTAATGTAACCTTTTACCCATGGAGCTGTAAAGTCCTGTATCCATGGTCTTATTATGGCAGGAGTCGGCATGTTTTTATTCCTTATAGAAGAATCTTTGGCAGAATTATATACTGTTTTGTATGGATCAGCATCAGGTATAGGCACGCCGTAGGTATTATTTGCATAATGGCTGGGATACATCATAGGGCATATATAGTCCACAATATTGCTCACTGCTTCCCAATATTGTCCTAAAGACATATCATCCTCTACAGAGCCTACGAGTCCATAAACATCGGCAGATATATATACTTTTTTGGGTGACAGCTGTTCTCTGGCATATTTTAAGTAATTTTGTATCGTTCCGGGCTTTGATTCACCTGTTGTATTTCTATAATCCAGCTGCTTGTCCAGCTTGCCCCCGTCAGAGGCCGGGAACCTCACATAGTCGAATTGGATCTCGTTGAAGCCTGCATCGGCGGCTTCCTTTGATACCTCCAGATTGTATTCCCAAAGAGTCCTGTCATGAGGAGAGGCCCATATAAGTCCGTCCTTATTCATAAAAGGCTTTCCGCTATCTTTATATATTATTGCTTTGTCGGGATTTTGGGTCGTATAAGTAGGATCCTTGAAGGACACTATTCTGGCAATGGCATATATATTATTATCCTTAAGCTTTTTCATCAAGGCTTGTATATCCTTTACCGTTGCCTTCTCGTTGGCTTTTGGACTGAACTTTTCCGCTGCCTTTGTAGGGAAGAGCATATAGCCCTTATCGTCCTTCACATCTATTACGAATGCATTTATATTTGTTCTTTTAGCCATTTCAATCAAGGAATCGATCCTAGCGTTCGAAGCAGAATATATGGTCACATACAATCCTCGGACCTTTACTCTGGGGTTATTCTCATATTCCTTTATTTTCTTTTGAGGAGTATAGTCCATATCCTGAAATTTCTCCCCTATAAGGCCCGTCCATTCCCTGGCGGCGTTTTTAGAGCTTATCCAGCCGGTTGTTTCTTTCCCTGCTTCATCTTCGTAAGTAACTTTATACCATGTCTCTTCCTTTTCATCCTTCTTTTCTTCAAGGAAGACCACCTGACTCCCTTTGGAAAGGCTGCCCAGGATTTTAGCATCTTTCACAATGTCCTCTCTGACATTGATCTTTCTTCCTGTAATAAATAGAGTATTTTCTGCAAAGGTCATTGCGGGAATTTCTTCTTCAATAAATTCCGGTTCTTTGATTTCTTCGGGAGCTTGATTCGGGTTTTCCGAACCATTTTCTGATACGGCTGGCAGATTTTCTGATTTTGTTCCTTCAGAGCAGCCGGTGATAGAGCCTACCAACAATAAAACAACGATTAGAAGAGATATTACTTTTTTCAATTCCATAGGGCACCTCTCATATTATATTATGCTAATTCATTATATCACATAATTCGACTGCTTTTGATGTTATTTTGTTTCAATTTATTTGTGAATTAATGACGGTAAAAAATCATATATATATAATGCGCTATAGAGCTATTCTCTGTGGTCTTGGCTTGAGGCGCGAGGTTCGGGGATTTAGGTCTGAGTGTTGAAGCAAGGAATGGAAACCACTAAAAGACACTAAACTTACACGAAATGACACAGAAAGATTTTTTATAGGCAATATTATTGCAGGGGTCACCATCTATTGGCTGTTTTACCACCCTTCAGTGTGAATCCGTAAAAGGTTCCGTGTAAATCCGTGTTCCCCCGTTTCCTGTCGCATTTTCTATAATTTGAGAAGGAGGTATCAATATGGCTTATTGCCCGCTGCGTCCATATATGGAATGCCCTATTACAGCAAAAAGCATGAGCTTGAATGAAGCTGAAGCTATAGAAGAAAGGCAGGGGGGATTTTCTTTCATAAGATTCCTCCATGCGTCTCCAAACACGCCCGCTGTTGATATTTACATCGATGACAGGAAGGCAGTGTCAAACCTATCTTATGCAAGCATGGCAGGTTATTCAGCACTTCCTTCGACATATCATAAGATCAATGTCTATCCTATGGGGCAAAAAGGAGAGCCCCTGCTGCGATTTACTATCAGCCCTGTTAAGGGCAATTATCGTACTTTTGTGCTTTCAGGCTTATCTCCAAATATCCAGCATAGGACATACATTGATTCGGATGAGACAATACCTGACAATGAAAGCCTCTTGCGCTTCGTTCACATATCGCCCAATGCTCCTGCAGTGGATGTGACTCTGGAGACGGGAGAGGCATTATTCAGCGGGTTAACCTTTGGCAGGACAGAAGAGTATATAAGAATGGAGCCCGGAATATACAGTTTAAGGCTGCGTGCTGCAGGAACACCCGGCGCAATATTGGGCGAGGCCAATATTGCCTTGTCAGGCGGCAGAGCATATACAATGTATGCCATAGGCATACTGGGAGGCTCTCCGCCTATCTCAGCAATTATATTGTCGGATGGAAGAAGATAAAAACAGGCAGCGTCGTCATGGCTGCCTGTTTTTTAACCTGTTGAATATTATATAGGAATAAACCACCGGTATCAAAGAAGGGAGTATCAATATGATCAAAAATATCCATCCCACATTGAAATTCAGCACTGCCAGTACAGCTCCGATAAGCCCTCCGGCCGTCCACAGCTTTGCTGCCAATCTATGAGTTTTCGTCCATACTTCTTCATTAGCCAGTGTCCATGGGGTCTTTACTCCTACAAAGTAGTTATGCTTAAGCCTTCCCATGACATTCCCCATAAGCATGAACAATAACGATACGCCTAGCATTACCATCCTTCCTGTATCAACCACATATCCTAATGCAGCTGCAATTATCATTATATGCATACAAATAAAGAAGATATGAAAAAGATATCTGAAATATATATAGGTGCTTTCAAATAGCTTATAATTCTCTTTTTTCGGGTCCAGTGCGGGAAGAAAAAGAAACATCACATACATGACCAAGTTCATAATAGGCATTATAAGACTGCCTGAGAGTTTGTTCGAATAACCGTCGATCTCCCCTCTGAAGTTCCAGTGCGTTGGTATCCTTTCAGGCAATTGGGGATAAAAGTAAAAGCTTATGGCAAAAACCATTATGATCATTATTAGAAGCGGAAGCTCTCTTTTGATATTAAATTTATTCTTCATCTTTAAAACCTCCCTTTGCATCGGCTATATTAAAAAACCAATTAATAACCTCCTGAAAAACAGTGGTATTAAGGGAATAATATATATTTTGCCCCTTTCTTTCGTCTATCACAAGATCAGCTTGCTTTAAGATATTCAGGTGATGTGATATGCTGGGTTTTGTCATATCAAAATGATCGGCTATCTCACCTGCAGTCATATCCCTTTCTTTGAGCATCTGTATTATCTTGCGCCTCGTCGGATCAGACAAGGCCTTAAAAGGCATATTGAGCAAAGACATTGAAAACGCCTCCTCAAAGGGTTATTTAGATATTTATCTAAATATCTAATATAATTATATGCTTTAATTGCCGGAAATGCAATAAAAACATGGGGTTTATTTCCGGGCTCACACAATGCGTTTCATATGCTTAATCATAGACTGCTTTGCAGTGATGAGCATCTATGCTGTCCAGTATTCTTTCCTTAAGCTCTTCCCCATTCTCAACCATGGATACAGGCACCTTTACAGCTCTATTGAAATTTACCTTGAGATCCTGCACCCGTCCTCCCCTTGATAATGCGTCCATTACCTCCTCATAAGACATCTTGGACCTTATTCCTCCTATCCTATGTCCGCCTCCCCACCTTTGTCTTATAAATACAAAGAGCAGGGACTTGCCTTCTCCTATATCATGGACTGCACAGAAAGCAGCTTGCGCAAGCCTGATCGTCTTTTGATTCAATGGCCTTCTGACAACCACTTTTTCATCATCTATTGATATACTTAGAATCATGCCCTGATAGGTCGGTACGCACATAAGAAATAAACTTACCATAAAGAACCAGGATAGAAATCCTCTGCTTGTAAAAAAGTATATTATTAAAATAAGTCCTATGAAGCTAAGCAGCGTTATTCCGGCCCATTTTAAAGTGCTTTTATATCCTTTGTATACTGTCATCCCAATCCACCTTTCACTCGTTTATGTAAGAAATTGCGAAGCAATTTTTTTCGGGTACGAGGTGCGTAGCCTAGGGACACTTCTATGTGGTCTTGGTACGAGGTTCGAGTGTTATAGCAGAGCTCTGGGGTCTGACCCAAAAGGAATACCCTAACCCTCGTACCCCTTACCCCGTGCCTCGCAGCCATAAAAAATACTGCGTATTTTTTATTATACATGTATTAACAGAATTTTAACACTACTTTTATCCTATGTATAGAATTTTCATATTGATGGCCTTTTATCATGATATTTGCTATAATAATAAAGATTCTATTGAAAAATATACCTATGGTTTGGAGATTTTTTATGTATAATTTGAGATATAAGATATGGCTGGACAATGATGGAAAGGTTTTTGGCCAAGGTCCTTACGAGCTTCTTGTAAAGGTAAAGGAAAAGGGCTCCTTGTCCGAAGCTGCAAAATCGATGGGCATGTCCTATAACAAAGCCTTTAATCTGGTAAAGGATATTGAAGGCCGGCTGGGCTTCTCATTGATCAAAAGCAAAACAGGAGGCGTCGGAGGGGGTTTTTCCCTGCTGACGGATGATGCCGAAAACCTTCTCCAGACCTATGCAAAATTTTATAAAGAATGCGAAGAAGCCTTGAATAATATTTTTAATAAATACTTCACTTAACATCGAGTAAATCTAAAGCTTTACTTTTTTCTTCATCTTCGTTATACTCGAATTAGTATTACGGTTAGTAAAGGAGCTGATCTTTATGAAAAAAGCTATTGTTTGGATTTTGACTATTATCTCTTTATTCAGTTTTACTGCTTGCAGCAAGCCTGCCGAACCTGCCGAGCCTGTGAAGCCCGCCGAGCCGATAGAGCTTAATATTTCTGCCGCAGCAAGCCTTAAGGATGCACTGATGGAAATGCAGCCTGAATATGAAAAAAGCAATAATGTTAAGCTTATATTGAATTTTGCGGCTTCGGGAACTCTTCAAAAGCAGATAGAGGAAGGCGCTCCTTCGGATGTATTCATATCTGCCGGTAAAAAACAAGTGGATGCTTTGGAGGAAAAGGGACTCATAGTAAAAGAAAGCCGGAAGGATCTTCTCGGCAATAGTCTGGTTCTCATCGTCGCTGAAGAAGCAAAGGATAAAATACTTAAAATCGAGGATATTGGTAAAGCAGAGACAGGCAAGATAAGTATAGGCGCCCCGGAAAGCGTGCCTGCAGGAAGCTATGCCAAAGAAAGCCTGGAGAGCCTAAACATGTGGAAAGACATTGAACCCAAGCTTGTGCTTGCAAAGGATGTAAGACAGGTGCTTACATATGTTGAAACCGGTGAAGTCGATGCTGGCATCGTTTATTCTTCTGATGCTGCATTGTTAAAAAAGGGAGCTATCGTTGGAGCATTCCCTGCTGATTCCCATAAGCCCATCGTATATCCCGCAGCATTGATAAACGAAAGCAAGCAAAAAGAAGCCGCAAAGAATTTTCTAGATTTTTTATCCAGCGACAAAGCTGCTGAGACCTTCAGCAAATACGGCTTCGAAGTTTTAAAATGATAAGGTGAAGATATGATACTAAAGCCTATGCTTCTTTCTCTCAAAATAGCATCAATAGCGACAATATTCTCTCTGATTATAGGAGTATATCTGGCAAAGGTTATGACGAAGAAGGACTTTCCCGGCAAGAATGCGGCGGAAGTCCTCATAACTCTTCCTATGGTCTTGCCTCCCTCTGTCACAGGATATATACTTCTCATTTTGTTTGGCCGCAGGGGCATAATAGGAAGCTGGCTCTACTCTATGGGCATCTCTCTGGTTTTTTCATGGACAGGGGCTGTCATGGCTGCCTGTATAGTATCTCTGCCTCTCATGTATCAAAGCGTCAAGGCCTCCTTTATCAATGTTGATCCCGTCTTTCAAAAAGCAGCGAGAACTTTGGGAGCTTCCGAGAGCAGGATATTTTGGACTGTCACCCTGCCTCTTGCCTGGCCTGGAATCGTCAGCGGCGTAGCCTTGACTTTTGCCCGCTCTCTTGGTGAGTTTGGGGCCACTCTTATGATAGCAGGCAATATACCGGGCAAGACCCAAACCATACCTCTGGCCATATATTTTGCCTCAGACTCAGGAGATATGGTCACTGCCAATATATTGGTGGGAATAATGACAGCTTTCAGCTTTATTTTGATTTACTCCCTGAATAGCTGGCTGAAGAAGAAAAACTTTCATAGCATAGGGTGATGGATATGGTCGATATTAAAATTTATAAGAAAATGGATTATTTCACTATTGATATAGATATAAGCTTTGAAGGAGGCATTTTAGTCATTCAAGGCGAATCCGGAGCAGGGAAAACCACTTTGCTGGATTGCATCGCAGGACTCAAAAACCCCGATAGAGGGAGCATATCTATAGAAGACAGGTTTTTATATTCATCAGAGAAGAACATAAACCTTCCGGTCAAGGATAGAAATATAGGTTATCTATTTCAAAGCTATGCGCTCTTTCCTCATATGAGCGTAATGGATAATGTGCTCTACGGCTTAAAAAGCAGAAAAATCAAAGATTTTTCTTACGCTGAAAAAGTCCTTGATTCATTCGGAATACATCATATCAAGGACAAACTTCCCTCTAACATCTCAGGAGGGGAAAAGCAAAGGACTGCCTTAGCCAGGGCCATAGCAACCAGACCTGCACTTTTGCTCCTGGATGAGCCGTTTTCAGCTTTGGACAGGGATACAAAAGCTTCGGTCTATGAGGAATTTGTGAACTTCAAAGAAAACTTCCATATGGATACCATATTGATAACCCACGATGAAAAGGAAGCAAAGCTCTTAGGGGACAGGATAATCCATCTCAAAGACGGTAAAGTAATATAAAATACTACGTATTGCGTGGAACACGAAAAAAACAGGTCAGGTATTGATAATTTCCCCTGACCTGTTTTTTCGTGAAAAATTCCGTGCCTTTCAGTGGTTTCCGTCTCTTCTTTTGTATTATTTTACTTCTCTATCAATTATCGCCTTACACATCACAATATCAGTATCAACCATACCTTCTCTTGCAATCTTACCAAGCAGCTTAAGAGTATCATCCGCAGAATCTGATACAATCCCATCTCTTTTAGGTATACTAATCCCTTCAACAGCCAGGTATGCTGACTCTATTGCGACCCCCACAGCTGTTGACAGCTTCATTGCGCATCCAAGCTTGGCGCCGTCACATAATACTCCGCCCAGACTTCCCACAATATTATTTATGGCCATCTCTACCGTCTCATAACTGCCGCCCAATAAATATGCAGATCCTGCAGCTACGCCTACCCCGGCAGCTATTGCGCAGGCACACATAGCTGACAATCTCCCAATATGGCTTTTTATATATATGGTCAAAAGAAAGCTCAAGCATATAGCGCGTATCATTTCCTCTTCACTCTTCCCATATTCCTCACACAAAGGCAAAAGCGGTACAGAGGCAGTGATTCCGACATTACCGCTGCTGGCGCAGCTCATGGCAGGTATATTATCCCCTGCCATCCTTGCATCCGAAGCTGCAGCTGCTAAGCTCTTGGCTTTTATGTAAGCTCTGTCACCTTTAAAATTGTTGAAACCGACTCCGAATCCTCCTCCAACATTATTCTTAAGTCCTGCTTTGCTAAGATTTACATTCATATCTAAAGCATCTTTTATAAACATGATCGACCTTAGATCGATACTCTTTGAAAAATTATAAAAATCTTTAACTTTGAACTTTCTTATTGGTGCGTCGACTTGATTATCTGGTGCTTCACTGCCTATATCCTCTTTACTATATACTGACTCACCATTTACTTCTATAAGAACCACATTAGTATGAGTTCTTTTTACTATGGCTCGTCCAGCACCATTTTCTGTCTCGACATAGGCTTCAATAAATAGGCCTACTTCTTTTAATTCCCAGCATATATCTACTTCTACAAAGTCTTTGGCAAATTCCTGAGCATATCCCTCCTGTTCGGGCGTAACATTTTTTAATACTTCCAATCCAAGCTTTGAATCACCGCAAACCGCTCCCAGCGCAGCCGCAATAATTAAGCCCATCTTTGAAGTTCCGGGAATACCTACAGATATAGAGTTTTTATAAGTATCCCTATCCACCTTGACTTTTACTGACTTTACCTTCCCCCCGACAGCGTCTTTTGCAACGCTTACAGCATAGGATACAGAAGTGGGCCCTGTACAACCCAAAGCCGGTTTTACCTCTGATTTTAAAATTGATAAGATTTCATTGTTAATCAAGCTTTTATCCTCCCTAAGTTTTTAATATAATATAGGCTGCATATATGCAGCCTATTGCTTTTTGCCCCATGTTTAATGAAGGAAACACTCTGACATATGTTTATTTGAGAAGATTATATTTTTCTACTATGCTATCAAAAAACTCTTCGTTAAAATCTGCCTTAGTAGCAGGCCAAACTTTTTCTCTTATTACTTTAGCAAAATTTGATAATTCTTCATCAGTGAAATTAATTATTTCCACTCCGGCTTCGACAAGCTTATCCTCATATTCCTTTTCTTGTTTTTCAGCCTCAACAAATCTCTTTGTTTCCATTTCTTTTGCAGCGGCAGTAATGGCTTCTTGCTGTGAAAGGCTCATCTTTTTCCAGGTTTCAGCGCTTATACATACATACCATAGCTCAAAATGGTCATTTATAGGCAAATAGTATTTTACCAGGTCTCTGTAGTTGGAATAGTAACCCTCAGCACCAAGACCTATAGCACCTTCTACCATACCCGTCTGCATCGCAGTAAAGGTATCGGCTGCCGGTAGTGGAGTAGAAAGATAACCAAGCTCCTGCGAAGCAAGGTCAAAGGCTTTCATATTTGGAACACGAATTTTAATACCGTCCTTACTATTTACATTCGTCGGATCTGAAGGTTTTTTTGTTAATGCAATGCCTCCAAAGTATAATGGATAAGTACCGATAAGCTTTATATCATTTTTTTCGCAGATAGCAGCCATATTATTAACCAAATCGCCGCCGCTCTTGTATACTTCTTTTGCCTCATCCCAATTCTGTACCAGATATGGACAATATGAGATACCAAAAGCTTTATCCAGATTTGTGCCAATAGGAGCGATCTGCATATCAACATCACCTATGCTCACTCTTTCAAGAACAGTGGTATAATCCCCCAATTGAGATGCAGGATATATCTCAAACTTAATAGTTCCATTGGTTTTCTTCTCAACTTCAGCGGCAAAATTGCGGATATCGTTATCTGCGACGGAGCCCTGAGGTCTGATATGTGAAAGCTTTAGAGTCAAATTTTGTTCCTTTGCAAATGCTTCACTGTTTTCTCCTTTGGGGCCGCACGCCACTAGAGAAGCAGAAAGTATTATGACCATAATTAAAGAAATGGCTCTTTTCAAACTAATAACCTCCTCATATTTAAAAGTAATTGACATCTTATATATCAAATGCAAATTCATCCCCCATGCTAAGGGATACGGCTTTTTTGTATACAGTAGCTGCAACTGCTACATCCATGGCTCCCGTTCCTATGGGTACACACAAAACTCTCTCATTTTTAAAATTATCCGCTGTGTTCCTTCCAACAGCCAAGTCGCCTATTGTGCAGTAAATGTTATCCCTTCCGATTTTGCCTTGATCAGCAAGCTCTTTTAAAGCTCCTCTATGGAGACATTGATCAACATGATCTACAATTATCTTGTCCGCCTGCAATATAGTTTCATAATCACATTCCTGATAAGAACCCATCGGAAAATAGACAGTTCCTTTTTCTATCCATTCGCTTTTTATAAAGCCGTCCTTTGCCAAAGTAACAGAGACAACTACATCGCCTTTGGCAGCCTCCTGTGCCTTATCGCATACAATTATATTTCCTTTCACATAGCTTTCCATATCACTCTTAAACTTTTCAGCAGATGATTTCACAATATCATATACCCTTAGTTCTTCTATATCAAATGCTTCTGATATAGCCATTGTCTGGGTACGTCCCTGGGCACCTGCGCCAAATAATCCCAGTTTAATACTCTTCTTGTCTTTCAAAATATATTTTAGAGCTGCAGCTGTTTGACCGCCTGTCCTCATGTTAGTAATATAAGTACCATCCATAGCAGCAACAAAATTACCCATGCTGGGATCACACAGCAAAATAAGAGCATTGATGAATGGAAGACCTATTTTAAGGCGTTGGCCTCCAAAGCCTCCGGCCCATTTCAAACCGGCTATATCCTGCCAGCCTATATATGCCGGCATCGCATTCATTGAAGCATTATAAGGAGGAAATGGTGCTGAATCTCCTAAATTCAAATTTACTTTTGGAGGATTTATAGTTGTACAATCACCAAATCCTTGAAAAGTTTTATCACAGATATCTATGACTTCTTTCATTGAAATTAATTTTTTAATGTCCGATTTGCTCAGCAATAATGTGTTCATAAAAAGCACCTCCAATACTATCCAATACTACAATTAAACAAATGAATATGTTCCTCCAATGCCCTTTTCTTTTGCTTTCTTGTATGCAATGCTCGCAACAGCAATATCCATAGCGCCTGTACCTATTGGAATGCAAACTATCTTTCCATCAGAGTAATCTCCGACAGACAATTTGCCTGCCGCAAGCTCGCCTATAGTTCCAAATATGTCATCCTCGGTTATTTTTCCTTGTTCGCTCAATTCGGCCAGTGCCCCTCTATGCAGGCATTGCCCTATATGATCGACTATTATCTTGTCAGCATTCATAAGCATAGCATCATCACACTCTTGATAAGAGCCCATTGGGAATATGACTGTTCCGGGTTTAACCCACTTATCGAGAAGGAACTTATCCTTGGATTGAGTTACGCAGACTATTGCATCACCCTTAGCCGCTTCCTTTGGAGTGTCACATACAACGATTTCTCCTTTAACAACATCCTTCATATCTTTCTTGTATTTTTCTGCAGCGGCTTTCATTACGTCATATACCCTTACTTCTTCAATATCAAATAACTCTGAAATAGCCAATGTCTGTGTGTGTCCCTGCATCCCTGCACCATAAAGCCCCAGCTTAATAGGTTTTTTCTCAGAGCTGCCGTTGTTGAATATATATTTCAGCGCAACTGCAGTCTGTGCTCCAGTCCTCATGTTGGTAATAAAGGCTCCATCCATAACAGCGATGAAATTCCCGACTTTGGGATCGATAAGCATAATCAGAGAGGTCACATATGGTAGACCCAATCTCTTCCTTTCGCCCAAGTTGCCGCCTGCCCATTTGATACCCGCAATATCAGTCCAGCCGATATATGCAGGCATAGCATTCATAAAACCTTTATAAGGCGGAAATGCTGCTGTTTCACCTAAGTCGAGATTTACTTTTGTAGGATTGATTACAGTACCCTCACCAAATCCTTGAAATGTCTTTTCGCAAATTTCCACGATGTCCTTCATTGTAAATAATTCTTTAACCTGGTCTTGACTTAATAATAAAGTGCTCATACAAATTACCTCCATTTATTTAAATAATTATTATTGTGTTGTTAAGTGCCGGATAAGTTAAATCCTAAAGCACTTGACTGCTATTATAGAAGCCCGAACAAGCCTGGCAGCCACAATGATAGTGCAGGCCAGAAAGTAGTTAAAAACACAACCGGTATGTATCCGAAAACAAGTAAAATCATTGTAGGGCCAAATATTTCATTAAATTCACACTTGCCGATCCTCATACCTAAGTACAGTATGCTTGCATAAGGAGGTGTTACCCCGCCCATGGCAAGGTTTACGCCCATTATAGCCGCAAATTGAACAGGGCTGATGCCCAATTTTAAAACCAATGGCAGCAAAATAGGAGCGCATAGAATCATCCCCGTAGCATCATTAACTATCATACCTACAACAAAAAGGAATAAGTTTATTAAGATCAGCATCAGTATGCGGCTGTTAGTCAAGCTGAAAAATATATCTATGATCGCTTGAGGGACTTGCAATAATACAAATGTCTGACTTAACATCAAACAGAATATTATCATGCTCATAATAGCGCCTATAGAGGCTACCGAATCCAGCGTTAACTCATAAAAATCTTTAAGGTTCATAGTGCGATATACAAAAAAACCTATTGGTATTGAATATATTGCTGCTACCGCCGCCGCTTCAGTCGGGGTAAAAATTCCGCCATAGATTCCTCCAAGTATTATTACGGGCATAAGAAGGGCAGGAAGCGCAATTGCACCTCTTCGGCCTGCAATCCTTATTTTTTCTTTAAAGGGTCTGGGCTCGTCCAACACAAGGTCAAACTTTCTCGATATTATCATGTTGATTATACAGAACAATAATGTTATCAAGAGCCCCGGGCCCACTGTAGACAAGAAGCAAGCCAGTATTGAAGTTTCGGTGACCCAGCCATATATGATCAATATCCCGCTAGGAGGTATCAAAAGTCCTAAAACAGAAGACACTGTAACCAAAGCAGTCGAATAGCCTCTGGGATAACCCTGCTCCACCATGCGCGGTATTATTACGGGACCTGTCGCTGCCACACCGGTAAAACCGCTGCCGGATATGGCGCCAATAACGGCACAGGTAAGAACGGATACGACTCCAAGCCCGCCTTTTATCCTACCGATAAAAGAATCCACAAAATCAAGCAGCTTCGTTGCTATACCGCTTCCGCCCATATAAGAGCCTGCAAGTATAAACATAGGGCTTGCGAGAAGCACCGGACTTATGGTTTGGCTGAACACCCACAGCATCATGCTTTTCATAGATACGCCTGCAAAAATACACATAAACAGGAGTGCTCCGCCAAAACAATAGGGCAAAGGAATTTTTAACATCAAAAGGAGAATCAAAAGAATAACACAAATACCTACTATTGTTAACATTAGTTATTACCTCCTTCTGCTTTTGATTTAAAATAATGTATAAATGCCCTGCCATCCATATAAAAGTCGATGATGGCATATATACTCATAAAAACCAGGCCGATAAAAAGTGCGCTTTCGCCATAGAACATAGGGATATATAGGATATCACTAAGCTTCCATTTGCTATAAGAATATATAAAAAACCAATATGCCCAGTATGTAAGCCATAATGAAACAATCATTGAGAACAGAGATTTACAAGCATTAAATAGCTTGATTGTCCCCTCCCTTTTCATATATAAAGTAAGAATACCGCACTCGATATGATTTCTTTGCTGTGAGGCATTAGCTCCGCCAATCATATAAAGCCAAATAGTAGGAAATATTAAAAGCTCTTCAATACCCATTAAAGGCGCCTTGAACACATAACGAAGAATAACCTGATACACAACTAATGATGCGGCTACAAAAGCGAGCAGCACACCAATGAAACGCTGAGCGGAAACTAATGCATTTCCTGCTTTTTTAAAGACCGAGATGTTCATTTTACTCACTCCTATCGCGAAATATTGTTGAACGAGACTTCAAAAATTTAACTATCAACTCATCTCCCTTCATATAAATGTGCTTAGCAAAAGTACAGCAGCTTATAACTTAAAACCCTGCAAACAAATTTTTCATACAGGTTAGGTCCTCTGTTATATAATGAATCGTTGTTTCTGCATCCAGCTCTATCAATGATTTAATGAATTTGCTGTGAATGCTTAGGATATTGCCTAGAAGTGACTTTTCAATTGCTTTTCTATCTTCATTATTAAGCATGTCAAAGGATTTTTGCAGATAATATACATATCCTCTTTGGCTCCTATCTCTCAACATCTTAATAAGCGAAAATATGGTTTCATTGTTTGATAAGCGTGCTATATGCAAATGTATATCCATTCCCGCTTTAAAAACCACAGATGCGTCTTTTTTATTAAAGTAATCATTCAGATTATTATCCAATTGAACCAGATATTTAATATCATCCTGTTTAATATATTTTATGGCTTGCTGTACAGCCAAAGGCTCAATAAGGATTCTTATATCATAGATTTCTTTAATATTTTTTATTGATAAAGGTGCAACCTGCAATCCTTTTTTGGGAATAATTTTTAATAAACCTTCTCCGTTTAAAATATTGATTGCTTCTCTTATAGGGGTTCTGCTTAAATCCAATTGCTCTACGATTTCCTTTTCTGACACAAACTGATCAGGTTCATATTCACAAGACAGAATTTTTTGTTTTATCATTTCATAGGCTTCTTTTGTGCTTGTCTTAATTGCCATACCTCAATTCCCCTTATCTAGAATTTGATTTTAAAAGTTTGCTCCGCAACAGAAGTCTTTGTTTACTTTATATAGTTTAATAAGCTTTCTTTATCCATCCCTTCAATACCTAGCTTATCTAATGTCCGGCCAGTCGCCCTGAAATCTATTCCAAGAAGTATGGAAGCTAATTCTATTGTTATATTCATCATCGGAGTTTTAACTCCAACCAATTTTGCCAATTCAGCCATCGGCACAAGACCCATTGGCACATCCTCTGCTATAAGCCTGGTTTCAATCTTACTGGGAGCACTAACAATCTTATATGCATCCACTTTTCTTACCATCTCACCTATACTGTCACCTTGAGCTCCATAGTAGAAGTACATGCTTTCTTTGAAGCTTTTGACTTCAATGCCCAGAGCTTTGCATATTTCTATCCTTTCTGCATCAAGCTTTTCTACCATTTTCCCTATTGAAGGGGTAATGCTGTCATAGTAAAATTTAAAATTCCCTTTTGTTGCTTCTATCCAACCTGTATTTAAAAGCACAGGCAAAGGATGTATCACCGCATTCATATTGCTCATATCAGATACTAAAACGTTTTCCTCTTCTATCAATTGTGGATAAGGCTCTTTAAGCAATTCAATAATTTCTTTAGCATCTGATGAAGGAAGAGCTGCAAGAGGAAGCTCCTTTTTTATTCCGCCAATGATCGCTACTCCTGGTGCCTCAGTTCTGCAGGCATAAAACAAGCTGCTAGTTTCAGCGATCTTAATGTGAGCACTGCAATTTTTTTCTCTTAGGACCCGCTTAAACTCAAGCACACCCCCTGTTGATCCGGGGCAAAGTACAACAGCTTGTCCGCTTTTTAATATTGGACTCAGCATGTCAGCAATATATTCGTGAGCATAAGCCGGCACCACTACTAATATGATGTCTTTCCCATCAACTGCTTCCTCAATATCTGTTGTTATGCAATCTATTTGTGCAATACCATTTAATGAAACGCCTTTTAATTCAATATTTCCTCTTTCTTTTAATGGGTTAATAATATTTTTAAATCTGTCATATAAACTAACCTCATATCCTTTAAGACTAAGATATGCAGATATACACTGGCCTCCATTGCCGGCACCAAGCACTGCATATTTACTTTTATCCATTGTTAATCCTCCTCAAAATAATTTTTAAGATCATTTTGTACCGAATGTTTCCTGCTCGATTTTTCTGGCTGTTGGTGTATTTGAAATTCCTGCGCCCAAAGTATCCTTTAATCTTTCATCCATCAGCTCTCCTACTTCATTTAAGGCTCCTATCATTTCATCTGCAGGTATTACACTATCTACTCCTGCCAAGGCCATTTCCGCAGATAATATTGCATTGACTGCCGATATGGCATTTCTCTGTATGCAAGGTATTTCTACCATTCCAGCCACCGGGTCACAAACCATTCCTAATACATTCCCTAAACTCAGAGATACCGAGCTCAGTATCTGATCATAGTCTCCTCCAAAGAGTTCTGTTATAATTGCTGCTGCCATGGCAGATGCGGCCCCGCACTCTCCCTGACATCCACATACGGAGCCGGAAATGCTTGCATTCTCTGCTATAATAATTCCAATGCCTGCCCCTGTGAATAAAGCTTTAATTACATCCTCATCCTTTAAATTGTTCTCTTCAGCGACTGTAAATACTGCAGCAGGGACAGTGCCGGCAGATCCTGCCGTAGGGCATGCAACAACCTTTCCCATCGACCCATTTACCTCCATTACAGCCAATGCATTTCTTATTACTTTAGATAAACTTATACCGCATATACTCTTGTTTCTTTTTATATAATTGTCCATTTTGGCTGCATTGCCCCTAAAAATATTGCCAAGAAGTTCATTTTCTTTTTCAAGCCCTTTTTCTATTGATTGTTTCATTGCCGAATATGCTTCTTTCATTTCTTGTAAAACCTGATTTTCGCTTCTCATTGATCTGGCAGCTTCAAATTTGACTACGGTTTCACTTATTGAGCAATTATTCTTTTCAGACTCTTCTACCAGCTCACGGCAAGAGTTATAGAACCTTTTGCCTTTTAAGCCTTTTGACACTACTGCTTTAATAAAGTGAATTTCTTTAATATATTTTTGATTTCTTATCAGCTTTAATGATTCCGAATCAATAGCTTTTCCATTCTCTAATTTAAAAGAACACATATTTTTAAAAGGCTCATATATAACAAGCGCCATATCTTGGCCTAATAATATCTTTATGTCATCCTCAAACTGCTTTTTATTGCATTCTTCGGTCAATCCTACCAAGCAATCCTGTTTGCCATCTATATCCACCTTATATCCGTTTATTTCTTCTATATGTATATTTCCCCCACCTATCGTGGCTGATTTGACAACATGCTTGTTACCGCTATGGTCAACCATTTCTATCAAAATGCTGCTGGGATGAGCTCCTTCTAAGCGGATCTTGTCAAACCTTACTCTGATACCTTTTTGCTGAGCCATATTAATTGAATCTTTTATTCTTTCATCATCTGCCCTTATCCCCATGACTCCTGCGACAACTGCTACATCTGTTTTATGAAAAGAGTAAGTACGTGCAAGAGAACCATGAAAAAATACAGCTAACTCCGTTGGCTCATGATTGCATAATTGGCCTGCCAGTAATCCAATCCGCACGGCGCCGGCAGTATGCGAGCTTGATGGGCCTATCATTATCGGCCCTACTATGTCAAACACATCAAAAGCATTTGAACCCCTCATAATTTTCACCTTACCTATACATATTTCTTGGTGTTTCGTAACTTATGTTTTTCACTAATAATTAATTACATGGTATATTATCATCTCCTATAATCACGCTATCCTAGATTCTAAGCATTATGCCGTTATTTGACATTCTAATGCACTTCTTATGATTATGTCTTGCAGACATGAACAAGTTCTTAAATTCGTATACTTTAAGTATTCTTTATATATACCTCAAGTATACATAGCAATCGTAAAAAAATTATTAATACTATATAGTATTAATTAAGAATTCTTTATCTTCGTATACTTCATGTATACATAGATTTAAATATATGTTCTACATAAGATTCAATATTCCTTCTTTATTTTTCAAAAATTTAAAAAATTCTAAAGCGTCAAATATAAATGCAAACTTAAAGCACCAACCGGCATGCATTTATTTTACCTGCCTGTTTGGTGCTTTAAGTTTGCATTTATTTCATATTTATTTATATATTAATAATCGCTTATAAATTGAATAAAAATATTTAAATCCTCTACGACATGTTTAATGGCCCTTTGTTCATCGCCTTCTTTTAAAGCTTCTACTATCTTACTATGATTATTAATTGTTTTTTCTTCAACTATCTTTCTTTCATCATCCGTGCATCTATCCATATATTGCTTTAAATAGTATACATAACCTCTATAGCTTTCTTCCCTCAGCCACTTAAGTATGCTGACGAGGACTTCGTTGCCGGATAAATCGGCAATATATAAATGAATGTCCATTCCGTATTTAAAAATATCCGTAACATCACTTCTGTCAAAGCCGGTTCTCAAAGTTTTATCAAGATTGGTCAAATATTCAATATGACTTGGCTTTATATTCCTAATAGCCTGACTTACCGATACCGGCTCTAATATTTTTCTGATTTCATAAATTTGCTTCATTTTTTTGACTGACAATGATGTTATCTGTATCCCTTTTTTGGGTATTATGTGCAGCAAGCCCTCGCCGTTTAAAATGTTTAATGCTTCTCTTACGGGAGTCCTGCTTACTCCAAGCTCATCGACAATTTCTTTTTCAAATATTAATTGTCCAGGCTTATATTCACAGGTCAATATTCGACTTTTTAAAATATTGTAAACTTCATCAATGGTAGATCTCTTTGACACTATCTATAACCCCTTTTATTTAATACTATTTTTATCATAAGTAGCTATTACATAATAATTATATCATAATGCCAATGATTAGTAACAATTTTTTACAAGAAAATATTGACAAGCTTTTTAAATATCCGAATATATTTTATTCATATCTTAGTGCTTCTATGGGATCAAGTTTTGCTGCTTTTTTCGCCGGATATATTCCAAAGAATATTCCCACTGCTGAGGAAAATCCGAAGGCAGCAAGTATCACCGACGGTGAAACACCTATAGCTACATTTATAAGCTTGCCGGCACCTATTCCGGCAGCGATGCCGAGGCTCATTCCCAGGGTGCCTCCGATCAGGCATAATATGAGGGACTCGGTGAGAAACTGAAGCATGATATCTTTATTTTTAGCGCCTAAGGCTTTCCTTATCCCTATCTCCCTGGTCCTTTCCGTTACCGATACAAGCATGATGTTCATAACCCCTATGCCTCCTACCAGCAGAGATATTCCTGCTATAGCCCCTATTACACCGGTAAATATATTCATTACATTGTTCACCATGTCAATCTCCTTGAAGCCCTCTTCTGCCATATATTTATCTTTATTGCGATGGATCTGCTCCAGGAGTCTTATGATTTTTGCAGATATTTCCTTGGATTTTGACATATCTGTCACCATTGCCGCCAGCATTGTTATATCCGTGTTTGTGAATATCTTATCGGCAATAGTGACCGGTAAGTATCCTATGCCCGGATAGTTGTCGCCGAACATGGTAGCCAGATTGCCTGCAGGATTCTTGCACACTCCTATTATCACAGGGCTTATATCCTTGTCCATGTTTGTTATCCTCAGCTTTTCTCCGACGGCATCCAGCTTTCCAAAGAATTTTATGGCGGTAAGGTCATCGATGACTATTACGCTTCTATTGGTCTCTACATCCCTCTCGTTAATAAAGCGGCCTTCCAGCATTTCCAGGTTTGCGAGCTTGATATAGCTTTCGTCTACTGCTCCCAGGCCGGCTTCCTTTTTTATCTTATCTGTTCTGAAGTATCCAAAGCCTTCTATGCCCACTATGACATCGGTTACTTCAGGTATCTTTTCCTCTAAGGCCTTTTTGTCTTTCAGGGTAAAGTAGTCTCTGCTTTCAACATCGTTGTCTTTAGGCTTTATCTTTATGTTTATCATATTCATACCGATTTTCTCGAATTGCCCGGTTATGGCCTTTTTCCCTCCTTCGCCCAGGGAAACAATCGTGATTACAGAGGATATGCCTATTATTATACCGAGCATGGTCAGGAAGGATCTCATCTTATTGGCCTTGACGCTATATAGAGCTGATTTGAAGCTTTCCATAAAATTCATATTACTGCACTCCTTTATGCTATATATAAAATGCGACAATGTCGCATTATCCTCATATTATTATACTCTATATAGTTTATAAAGTCTGATCCTTCTTCTTTTTTACCACCTTCAGCCGGAAAAATTCTTCTCTTTCCTTTTCTTCCAGCACCTCGGATATCACCTTTACTATTTCCTTGTATTTAGGTATCTGGATGTTCTGAAGGGCATTGGCCCTTTTGGTAGTTCGCTTTACTTCCATAGCCAGCTTATATACGGAGTCCTCCACCTCAGAAAGCTCATATATGAGGTATTTCAACTCCTGGAACTTCTTTAATGCCACATCCAGGGCGGAGTTGGTGTGATAAAAGCTGTAGAAATGATTCAAGCTTTTTCTTTCAAATTTTACTTCCGGTATTTCAACGCCCATTATGCTCCTGGTTATGATATCAAAGCCTGCTGTCTCAGGTATGGATTGGGCGATTTCCCCTATGCTGCTTATACCCATGGTTATATTGGCAACCTGCAATGCTTCGTAGGCTTCCTTAAATATCTCGCCCATCTTTTGCTGAATCTCCTCAGCCCTGTCTATGAAGCCCATCATGTTCATAACCAGAACATTTCTCTTTTTATCCAGCAGCTCGAACCCCTTTAAAGATAATTCAAGGGAGTATTGGGCTGCCATCAGGTTACTCTTGGTAAAAGCAATATTACTTTCCATCCTTGGCCTCCATATATTTATCTATATACTCAGGCTTTACTCTGTTGAGCTCAGATTTGGGAAGTATCTTCAAAAGCTCCCACATGAGATCCAGAGTTCTTTCAAGATTTCTGTTTTCGTCATAGCCTTGTTTTACAAATTGCCTTTCAAACTGTTTGCCGAATTCCAGATATTTTTTGTCCGTATCTGAGAGCTCTTCTTCTCCTATTACCTGAGCCAGAGACCTTATATCCTGCACTCTGGAATAGGCCGAAAATACCTGGTTCGCCACGTCAGGGTGGTCCTCTCTGGTGTAGCCTTCGCCTATGCCGTCCTTCATAAGCCTAGATAAACTGGGAAGTACGTTTACAGGAGGATAGATATCTCTCTGGTACAAGTCTCTTGATAGTATTATCTGCCCTTCTGTGATATAGCCTGTCAGATCCGGTACAGGATGGGTTATATCATCATTGGGCATGGTAAGGATGGGTATCTGTGTTATGCTGCCTTTTTTGCCCTTCATCATGCCTGCCCGTTCATAAAGTGTAGCCAGATCCGAATAAAGATAGCCGGGATAACCCTTTCTGGAAGGGACCTCCTCCCTCGATGCGGATATTTCCCTCAAAGCTTCGCAGTAGCTCGTGATATTGGTCATTATGACCAAAACATGCATATTTTCTTCAAATGCCAGGTACTCTGCCGCGGTCAAAGCGCATCTGGGCGTAGTGATCCTTTCTATTATAGGGTCGTCTGCCAGGTTTGCATACATGACCACTTTTTTAAGAACCCCCGACTGCTGAAAGCTTTTTCTGAAAAATTCCGCTTCCCCATGCTTGATGCCCATAGCGGCAAATACTACTGCAAAATTATCCTCCTGGCTTTCAGTTATCTTTGCCTGCCTTACGATCTGTGCCGCCAGTTCGTTGTGGGGCAAGCCATCCCCTGAAAATATAGGCAGCTTCTGGCCTCTTATCAGAGTTGTCAGTCCGTCTATCGTCGATATCCCGGTTTGAATAAAGTTTCTGGGATAGAATCGGGCAACGGGATTCATGGGGCGTCCGTGTATATCATATTTCTTCCCCAAGTACAGGGGGGCACCGTCCGTGGGCTCTCCGATCCCATTGAATACTCTCCCCAATACCTCTTTGGACAGGGATATCTCAAGGGGCTTGCCTGCAAAGGATACCCTGGCATTGTTCAATGATACGCCCGTGGTTCCTTCAAATACCTGGATTATTACTTTATCTCTGTTTATTTGAACCACTTTGCCCTTCTTAGGGCTTTGTCCTTCTACTTCTATTTCCACCATTTCATCATATGCCGCATCCTTAACCCCTTCTAAAATTATGAGAGGGCCTTCCACTTTGCTTATCTTAAGATATTTCATTTTCATGTTTTTTCCCTCCCTTGTCATACTGGGAAATCAGCGGATTGAAATAGGAGTCTATCTGCTTCATATAATTATCAAATACTTTCTCATCACCTTCAGGAGTATTGTATTTCATGGATACTATATCATAAAAAAGCTTTTCGTCTTTGACCTTGCTTATAGGGATGCCTGCTTTCACTGCTGCCAGAGCTTTTTCATAGAGGCGGTCTATGACCTTAAGCATATCGTATTGCTTTTTCAAGGATACATTGGCATCTTCCTTGTGATATGCATTTTGCTGCAGATATCCTGTCTTGATGACCTTGGAGATTTCCAGTATCAGCCTCTGGTCATCGGGAAGTATGTCTTCCCCTACCAGCTTTACTATTTCCATCAGCTTATGCTCCTCCCTGAGCAAGCCCAGCATCTTCGCCCTGAGCTCCAGCATTTCATCAGATACATTATCCCTGTACCAATCCCGGAGGTCTGCAATATAACCTGTGTAGGAATTTATCCAGTTAATGGCAGGATAATGCCTTGAATAAGCCAATGCTTTATCCAAAGCCAAAAAGGTCCCTACCACTCTCTTGGTGTTTTGAGTGACCGGCTCGGAAAAGTCTCCCCCTGCAGGCGATACTGCTCCTATTATGGTTATGGAGCCCTCCTGCCCGGATAAGGCTTTCACATCTCCGGCCCTTTCATAAAACTGGGCAAGCCTGGATGGAAGGTATGCCGGGTAGCCTTCCTCTGCAGGCATTTCCTCGAGCCTTCCCGATATTTCTCTCAGGGCCTCCGCCCACCTGGAGGTAGAATCCGCCATGATGGCTATATTATAGCCCATGTCCCTGTAATATTCTGCAATGGTTATGCCCGTATATATGGAAGCCTCTCGGGCCGCCACAGGCATGTTGGAGGTATTGGCTATAAGCACCGTCCTGTTCATCAAGGGCTCGCCGCTGCGGGGGTCGCTGAGCTTGGGGAAGTCCTCCAAAACCTCTGTCATCTCATTTCCTCTTTCACCGCAGCCGATGTATACGATGATATCCGCATCGCTCCATTTTGCCAGCTGATGCTGAGTTATGGTCTTCCCTGTGCCGAAGCCGCCCGGTATGGCTGCCGTACCGCCCTTGGCAAGAGGGAAAAATGTATCGATGACCCTCTGCCCCGTCACCAGCAGCTTCTCTATGGGATTCCTTTTGAATACCGGCCTTGGCTCTCTTACCGGCCATTCCTGGTACATTTTCACTTCATGCTTATTGGCGCCGTCGTCCAGCACCAAAAGCACATGCTCCAGATTATATTCGCCGTCCTTTTCAACAAAGGCTGCTGTTCCCTCCATATTCGGAGGCACCATAAGCTTATGGGTCACAGTAGTGCTTTCCTGCACCTCTCCAAATATAGCTCCCGGCTTCAACTTGTCTCCGGCAGCCACGGCCATTTTTACCTTCCATATCTTATCCAGGCTGATGGAGGACAATCCCAAGCCTTCGGGGATGTAGCTCGTTCCTTTGTCATAGATGTCCAGCAGAGGCCTTTCTATGCCGTCAAAAATATTGCCGATTATACCCGGTCCCAGCTTTACCGAGAGAGGCTTCCCTGTAGGATATACAGCTTCTCCTGCCTTCAATCCGGCGGTCTCCTCATAAACCTGTATAGTGGCATTTCCGCTGTCTATGGATATGATCTCCCCTATAAGCTTTTTCTCTCCTACCAGGACCATTTCTCTCATCTTGAAGCTTTCCATATTCTCTGCCTTGACCACGGGTCCGTTGACTAATGTGATATTCCCCATGCTGCTCATGCTTTCAACACCTCATCCAGTTTTTCATAGAGCATCCTGCCCATATATTCCTTGCCTTCGTCTATAAGCGTTTTGATGCTGAAATCGGCTAAAACGCCGCTGTTCTTATCCTCTAATGTGAATCCGCCGATTATATCCGTGCTGCTTTTGATAAGTTCAATATTTTTGTTATTTTTCAACCTTTCTACACTTTCTTTGATAAAGGAGCCAAGCTCATTCATATCTTTTTCTGAGAAACTGAACAACAATTCTTCTCCATCCATCATGTGCAAAGCCTTCTCTATGTTATTGCTCAAAAAAGACTTATATCCGTCTGTTTTTATAAATTCCCTGCTCCAATCCATTAAGGAACCCATCAAATCGCTTAGCAAGGCCTCCCTTTTCTTCATCACTTCGTAGTCTGCTTCGCTTTGGACTTGTGCTATGATGGATTTTCTCTTAGCCTGGGCCCTGCCTTCCCCGTCTTCTACAATGGCCCTTTTTCGCTTTTCAAATTCCTTTTTCTTTTCTTCTTTCTTCTCTTCCATGGCTTTGATCAGTTCGTTTCTTTTCTCAGCCCAGTCTTCTTCTATATGTTCAAACAATATTTTTTTAAACAGCTCCAACTTTCCTTCTACAGTTACTGCCATAATATCAGACTCCTCAAATCTTTAATCCTATGGATTCTTTTATGCTTCGGGTTATATAATCTTTTTCTCTCCTGAAGCCATGCCGATCCGGTATCACAGTGACTATGGGCATCTTGGGATCAAGCTTTATGTTTTTAATCTCCTGTCCCATCTTTTCCATCAAGGTTTCCGTGACCAATATTATACCTATGTCAGGATTATCACAGGCTTTCTTCAGTTCTTCCAGTGCTTCGTCCCCTTCGTGCGCTACTGTGCCTTTTATACCGGCCAGTCTGAAACCCGTCAAGGTATCCGCATTATCACTGATAAGATGCATTTTCATAAAAACACCTTCTATATCCTGCCGAGTATCATGATGGATACTATGAGTCCGTATATAGCTATACCTTCTGCCAATCCTACGAATATCAAGGTTTTACCAAGTATCCCCGGATCTTCGGATACTGCGCCCAGAGCAGAAGATCCTACGGCACCTACTGCATATCCTGCTCCAATGGTGGCCAAGCCTGTTGATACAGCAGCGGCTATAAAGCCAAGGCCTGACGCCGAGCCGTCTGATGCGGCAGCAAATGCTACCCTGGGGGCTAATATGAACAGAAACAAAGCGATCAAAGATATATAAGAGCCCAAACTGAATTTGAGTATTTTCTTAACCTTTATTCCATCGGCATTTTCCTTTGATTTCAAAAGGATAACGCCGCATCCGATAGTCATCAGCACGATGAAAAGAGCTATAGCAACAATAGTGTACATGATTCATCCTCCTTATTATTAGAGCTCAGGTTTTAGAGCTCAGATCTCAGGGTACTCGGGTAGGGCGCTGGAGTCTTTGTAACGTCCAGTGTCAATCCGTGAAAGATTCCGTGTAAATCCGTGATTTCCATTTCTAAAGCTAACTTAATCTGTTGTGCCAACTGATAACAAGTATAAAGCTTCGAAGCTAAGACTTTGTAAGCTTGTATAGGGCTGCATCAAAACTCGCATGCAGCATTTGTAATTACTGTTAAGGTTCAAGCAAGTTATGAGATTTTCCAATTTAACAGCATATAGGCTCAAACAGTTGATGCAGCTTTTCCTCTACTTCGCTAACAAACTCTAAGCCTCTTCACAAAATACTCTTTTATCAATTGGCACAACAGATCGGAACCTGAGTATTACTATAAGGGCTCAATTAACAATTTCACATAAGTTTAATATTATTAACCCTTCAGTGTAAATCCGTGTTCTCCATTCCCAAAGCTAACTTAACTTTATAGGAGCATATTCTACTCCTTCTCCCGAATAATATCTGGAAAACAGTTCGTAATATTCAAGCCTTAAGCCCTGAATAAATACTATAAGCCCTTCAAGGCCTATTATGACTGCATTTCCCAGGATGAGTATCAGGATGCCGCCTATGCCGGAATTGACCATTTCAGCCATGGTCTCAAAGGCCAAATATAAGCCTGCGTGATTTAAGGCAAAGGCCCCTACCCTTATAAAGGATATTGTATTGGATAAAAACGAGAGCAAGGTCTCCACCACTCCAAAGCCTGCTTCCGTATAGTAATCAACGACGCTTTCATTATAAAGCTTCTTTGAACCCTTGAGCATATTGGCGATAGGCTGCTTGAACACATTGAGAAGCAAAAGCACCGCCATAATAATGATGAAAATCTTAAGGGGCACAGCCACAAAGCCAAGCTGGCTATTGGCCACGGCAGTGATCAGTGTCCAGAAGAACAGGAATCCCACCAGTCCTTCGCGTCCCAGCAGACCCTCTTCAAGATTATGCCTTTTCCAGTTGTTTATAAAGCTGTATATGAAGCTTACGGTCATCAGCACCACACCTAATGCAACAGCCCAGATAAGGATCATATTTATATTGGCCATAGGCCTTATGAGCAATGCAGGTATCAAATCTTCCTTGCCGAATACACTGCCGTAAAGCGCGCCGAATATGATAGAGCTTACGCCTAATCTGGACAGCACGCCCCCTAAATTCACCCTTCGCTTTTTATGCCTCAGGTATAATCCTGCCAGCAAAATTACCAGGCCCTGTCCCATATCTCCGAACATAGCACCGAAGAGCAGCATATAGGTCAGTCCAAAGAATGCGGTAGGATCCACCTCATCATAGGAAGGAAGCCCGTACATTCTTATAAGAGCTTCAAAGGGCCTGATGACCCAGTTATTTTTAAATTTGGTCGGCGGCGCTTTGGCTGTTTCATGGGATGCCGCATCATCTATCACCAGTATTATATTGCTGCCGAAATTATCCCACAGCTCCTTTTGAAGTCTTTTTACTTTGCTTTTGGGTACATAGCCGAAGAGGAAAAAAAGCTTTTTGCCTGCAGCGCTTTCCTTCTTCACCTTCTCTACCTTCTTCTCCAGCTCCATGGCACCGTAGGCTTTCTTTATGATGGGACCTATATCCCCTCTTCGCTTTTGCACCGAAGCCTTCAATTGTTTTATTTCGTCAAATATCTCTTTTATCTCCGATTGTATCTTTTCGATTATTTCCTGAGCCGTTCCCGAATATCCGGAGGGCAGCTTCAATTCTTGATAGTTAAGGGATATGAAAAGTCTCTCTATTTCCTCATCGAAGGATTTTGGGGCTGCTGAAGCTACTATTACATTGTCGTCTACAGTTGCCAGCCTCAGTATCAAAGAGGCTATATTTTCATAGTTTCCTTTGAGCCTGCCGTAGTTTTCCCTTGATACGATGAGGAGGCGGAACTTCAAATAACTGAGGTTTATCAGCTGGCCTATATCCATATTCAGGTTTTTCATATAGTTTAAGTTTCTGATATAACTTTTCTTTTCTTCTACCAGCTTCCTTTTAGCCTCTACTTCATCCCACAATTCTTTGACAAAATGATATTCATTTTCTATTTCCTGCAGCAGCTTTCCGTAATCGTGATCAATCCCAATTGAACTTGCATTTATAACAGGCTTAAAATCAAAAATGCCATGCAGGGATTTTATCATCTCTTCGTCCTTTGCAAAATCTCTGCCGGCAGCGTAAGGCACAAGCTGAGCCGATTCTTCTATCGCTTCTAAATTTTCTTCAGAGGCGCTGAGCTTGAAATAGTTGGAGTTTATCTCCGTAAGGGCATTGAGCATGTGCATGCTGCCGTTCAATACGATGGACCTGCATATTCTATCCATATCTGCAATCCTGCCCACTATGCCCACTGTTTTCATCTTCTCTACCGCCATGCTATATCGCCCCCTTACTCAATTTTTTTATCAGATACTTTTTGCCTTGATCCTCAGGTACCTGATATCTTATTATTTCTATGATGGAAATTATATCCCTGACCTCAAATTCAAGAAGCAGTATATACGCTACTGCATTGATTATATTCATGCTTGTATTTTTGTCCAGGCTTTTAAGCTTGAAATACAGGTATCTGTACATCCTCCTGTCCATAAATATATCCGTGGTTTCATCTTCCTTAAATAAAAAACCATACTCTGTCTCTCTGGCCTTATCTAAAAAGTCCGAAAGCCGTTCTTCATAGCAAAGCTCTTTTATCTGCTTAAAGTTCAGTCTGTAATAAAGCTTTATGGTATAGTTCAAAAGGATCTCCGGCTTGATGCCGTAAAACTTTTTTCCTCTGTATATCCACTGTATATTGAGTATATCTCCAAAGATACCAAAGGCATGCCTGATGGTTTCCTGGTCTGCAGGGGCCAGCCTATCCCATTCCTGACGCAATATGCTGTAATAGGCCATATCCAAAGCCATCTCAAATCTGAAAAGATTCTCTCCCTTGTTTTCGTCCAGCAACGGGCATAGGTATTTGGAAAAGGCCGTATCGCTCAAAGCCTGTATTATATCCCTGGCTGATTTTGCTTCAAAAACCTTGCGGGGCTCTACCTTGCTGAATTTCCCGACGAAAACATTATCCTCATAATTTTTGATTTCCTTCTTATTATATACTTCCCTGGCCAGATCCTTCAGATCCTCTATCTCATATTTGGCATAGAAGGTTCTGATAAAATCCCTGTAGCTTCCGCTGTAATAGTGCATTATTCTATCCATGTTTTCAATGATCCTTTGCTTGATCAAGCCCTCTAAAGCCCCTCTATGGATAGTATGGATTTCTGCTTCTGCCAGGACCTTGCTGTAGCTTGTATTTTCCTTCAGATACCCGGCGCACTCGGTTACAGTTTTCATTCTCAGCAGGCTTATATAATCCCCATCGGTAAGGAATCGCCCTTCCAAAGCCTTAATCTTTGCCGTAACCGCTGCATGCCTTCTTATGCGGTCCATGTTTAATCCATCTCCATGTCAAATAATTTATTAATTGCCTGTTTCAGTATTTCTTGCTTGATTTGAGCATACTTTCTTTCCAGGGCTTCTATGGAATCATGGGATCTTTTCTCTATGTCCTTCGCATCTTCCTCAGCTTTCAATACTGCTTGTTCCAATTGTTTTCTCATTGCTGCTTTTTCTTCATCCAGCTGCCTGTCCAAATTTTCAATTTCAGCCGCACACTTTTCTTCGATACCAGCAAGCTCCGCCTGTCTTTTTTTATTCACATCCGACGCAATATTGTCGATGTAAACCAGATCCTTTAGTATTCCTTCCATATTGTTTTGCATAAAACCACCTGCTTCTATCTGATAAATTACAACTTATAATAGGGAATAATTTCAATTATGGAATCATTTATTTAAAAAGTCAAAGCCGACTAGATTCAATGTATTATTAAATTGCCTTAATTTCCATTGTATTCATTAATTAAAGTGCCCAATATCATGCTATATATGCCAGGGTCTTTGAAGCTATCATACCTATCTTACATAAAAAAATAAAGCCTCCTTATCGTGGAGGCCATCAATTATTTATTTGCGCCGCAGCACTTTTTATATTTCTTGCCGCTGCCGCAGGGACATGGATCGTTTCTTCCCACAGTTTCTTCTTTTATTACAGTGCCGGATAATCTCTGCTTTTTGGTTATTTCTTTCCTTTTATCATCGCTTAATATGCTATCCCACTGGGGCAGACTGTACAGCCATTTTGCCTTGGCAGCCAGCATATTATAGTAGAGCTTTTCTACATCTATATCCAATTCAACCTGTGAGTCTTCTTCAAGCTCTTCAAGCTTGTTGGGTTCCTTTAAGCTGGTGTTTATACCGTCCAAAAAGCCTATAAAGTGAAGCACATCTGTGCCGTAGCCTTCAGCCAGCTCTTTTGCCGAGCCTTTCACCACCTCATCAGGCTTGTTCAGGATTTTCTCATATATACCCTTTTCGATGTCAAAGTATTCTTCCCAAAACTTCTTTTGTATTTTCGGATCCTCTTCTTTATATGCAGTTTCTCTCCAAGTTTCAAATAAGCTCATATTACAACTCCCTTGCTTTGTAAATTTACCCTAATATTATATTACAAAGAGGATTTGTTTTCAAATATTTGATGATTTTCAGAGGCAAACATACCCAAAATGGTAATCATTATGCTTATAGTCACACCAAGAAACAATGGATCAAAGCTTTGGGGCAGGAAGATCTTGCCCAGCATTACCGATATTGGGCTTATGACCATCGAGCAAATAGCATAACTGCTTTTCACCTTGCCTTTCATGAACAAAGCCGCACATAGAGGCATGAAGACTGTGGCTCCTCTCAAGCCCATGGACATGAAGCTCCATTTTAGAATCAGAGACTTGGCATTCCCTGTTGTAAATAACAGAGCCAGGACAAGGCATACCACTATAACCCATCTCGATACCTTGAGGAGTCTATCATCATCAGCGTTTTTATTTATATAATTTTTATATATATCCTTTGTAAATATAGTGCTTATTCCAAGGGCAAGACCTGCTCCCGTACCCACCACCGCAACCAGCAGTGTTGCCAGCACTATACCACCCAGCCAGGGGCTCATATATTCCAGTACGAACCGGGGAAAAGCCGAGGCTGCATTCATATTAGGATGATTCATCTTCATAAAGAGACCTATGAATATGCCTGCTATGCCTATGGGGGGTATCATAAATGCGCTTATAAGCGACCCGGTTCTGGCATCCCTCAAGGTTTTTCCGGATAATACGGCCTGTATATAGGTTTGCGTGGACAAAACTCCCAATACTAATGAAAAGCCTGCTGCTCCATCTATCCATACTCCTCGGCCGAACAAGCTGAAATATGGATAGCTGGGGAAAGTATTAACAAAATGGCCTATACCCCCTCCATATGTAACTGCAATGATGCCTCCCGCGATAACAGATATATATAGAAGAATAAGCTTGGCCACTCCAACCAATCCTGTCCCCCATACTCCGCCGAAGATTACATAAGCGGACATAAGCATTATTGATATAACAGAAGCTGCAATGGGGCTGATTTTAAACATCGAAGTCAATAAAGCTACCGCAGAAAGTATTTGTGCTATTATGTTCAAGAAGGTTCCCAAGGATACGAATATGCTTGAGATAGGCCTTGCCAATCCTCCGAATTCTTCAGCCAGTATCTGGGGTACAGTTTCCTTATCGCTCCTGTGTAGAGGACCTGAGAAAAACAATGCAAGAATTAGGCATCCAATTCCTGCTCCTAAGGTAAACCACCAGGCTGAGAATCCATATAGAAAGGCCAGTTGTGCAGTACCTATTGTAGACGCCCCTCCAACCAATGTGCCCATAATAGTCCCGGTAATGATTCCCGCACCGGCTTTTTTGCCTCCCACAGAGAAATCCGATGAATTTTTTACCATTCTGCCGGAGTAAGCTCCTACCAGAGTAATCAGAAACAGCGTAAATACTATCCCTATTATGTGCTGATATGTTAATGTCAACATTATATTATCACCCTATCTATAAAGCTCTAAGGACTTTCCCCAATCGCTTAATCCCTTCCGCTATTAAATCCTCGCTCATTGTGCCGTAATTCAATCTGAAATGGTTCTCATTTCCTCCGTTAGGATAAAAGGATGACCCCGGCACAAAGGCTACCTTGCATTCCAAGGATTTTTTCAATATATCTGCCGCATCTATTCCTTTGGGAAGCTCAACCCAGGTAAACATGCCGCCATCAGGGTAAGTATATTTTATGCTTGCAGGGAATTCTTCCTTCATGGCATTTAACATAGCATCCCTTCTATTTCTGTATATGTTTCTGACCCTTTCCACATGTTCATCAAAATCATACAATTCGATAAACTTAGCCAATTCTATTTGAGACATGGTATTTGTTTGAAGATCTGCCCCCTGCTTTGCGAGAACATACTTCCTTACAATGTCCGGAGAAGCTGCTACCCAACCTATTCTTAGCCCAGGACAAAATGTCTTGGAAAAGGTTCCTAAATATATCACTATGCCTGCTGTATCAAAATGCTTAACAGGCGGTATTTCTTCATCCCCAAATTTCAGTTCTCCATAGGGATTATCCTCAATTATCGGAACATTATATTCACAAGCCAGCTGGATAAGCTGTTTTCTTCTTTCTATGCTCATGGTTCTTCCGGTAGGGTTTTGGAAAGTAGGCACTACATATATGAATTTTGTTTTCGGGTTTTCAATCAGCGCCTTTTCCAAATCATCTATTTTCATGCCTTCATCATCCATTGGAACTTCCACAAACTTAGGCATATAAGCCCTGAAAGCATTTAATGCTCCTACATAGCTGGGGCTTTCACAAATGACTACATCTCCTTCATTTATGAACAGCTTGCCGCTGAAATCCAATCCCTGTTGAGATCCGTTTGTGATCAATATTTGATCCGACTTTATATCAATACCGGATTTATTCATTCTTTTTGCAATGAATTCTCTCAAAGGCTGATATCCTTCTGTGGTACTGTATTGCAGAGCCGATCTCCCTTGCTCTTCCAATACCTTGACGCTTATCCGCTTCATTTCTTCTATAGGAAAGGATTCAGGAGCCGGCAGCCCGCCTGCAAAGGATATGACTCCAGGTTGCTGTGTGAGCTTTAGGAGTTCTCTTATAGCTGACGGCTTTATGCTGTCAACTCTATCTGCATATTTTATCTCCATAATTCTAACCCTCCAATTATTGAAACTCTGCTGCTATTGAGCAATCTCTACGCCCTTTTTAAAGGCTTTGATATTCAATTCCATAACTTTAGGCTTTTCCTTATACGCGTCTTCTATAGCATTTAGTAGGGATTCCTCTGTCAAAATGCCCGTAAGCTTTATTATGGTTCCGAGGGCTATTACATTTGCTACAGTAGTATTTCCCAATTCTCTTGCAAGGTCAGTAAAGGGGAAGCCATATTGTTTTGCCTTCGATTCCTTTGGCTCTGCGATCAGGCTATTATCATACACTAAGCAGGCATCAGAATCAACTTTAGATACATATCTATCATAGGCTACCTGAGCCAAAGATAATACTATATCTTCTTTCATTACCTCCGGATAGTATATTTCTTTATTGCTTATTATAACATCTGACTTAGTAAAGGTTCCTCTTGTCTCCACTCCATAAGAAGATGACAGTGTGGCATATTTACTTTCATATAAAATAGCAGCCTCAGCTATAAGCCCTCCGCAGGCGATAAGTCCCTGGCCTCCGACGCCGCTTAATATCAATTGCCATTTATATTTCATTATTTATGCCTCCTCCAGCTTCGGCTGTACAGCTTTCTATTATGCTTTGATATTTTTGGCTGTAATCCGGTATATCCTTATCTGTAAATTTGCCCATTATAAACTTCTTTTCTCTATCTTCCCGGCTTAACTTCTCCGCACCGCTTATTGCGACTGAATTTTCCTTTATCCATTTCAGCATCTGAGGAGCAGTCCTCATTCCATTGAGGCGGCCAAAATGAGTAGGGCAGGGTGAAATTGCCTCAATAAAGGAAAATCCTTTTTTTTCAATTCCATCTCTAATCAGTTTCTCCAATTGTACAACATTATAAGCAGATCCTCTTGCCACATAAGGGGCACCGGCGGCTTCTACCAGCTTGCATAAATCAAAGCCCGGCTCTATATGCCCATACCTGGAGGTAGCTGTATATGAGTCTTCAGGAGTAGTACCCGAATACTGTCCTCCTGTCATTCCATAATTGAAATTATTGACTACGATTGCTGTAATATCTACATTTCTTCTCGCCGTATGTATAAGATGATTTCCCCCGATAGTGGCGCCGTCACCATCACCCATCAAGGCTATGACTTTAAGCTTTGGATTAGCCAGCTTGATTCCGGTAGCAAAGGATAGCGCTCTGCCGTGGGTTCCATGAAAGGTGTTGGTGCTGATATAATCATCTGCCTTTCCCCAGCATCCGATCCCGGTAACCACTACCGTATTTTTTTTATCTAATTCCAATGTGGCAAAAGCTCTAAGAATTGCTCCCAGCACTGTTCCGTTTCCGCAGCCTGAGCACCAGAATAAAGGAAGTTTTTCTTTAATTAAATAGTCATCATATTTTATTTTTGACATTTTTCCATCTCCCCTACCTTTTCAATTATTTCATAAGGGCTGATAGACAGACTGTTCACCTTATTGACCCCTACTACGGGAATGGGATAGCTGTTTACCCTATCTACCTCTCTAATCAATTGACCCAAATTAAGCTCAGGCACTACTATACCTTTGACCCTAGCACATATCTCATCTATTTCCTCATCAGGAAAGGGCCATAGCGTAACCAACTGCAATACACCAACCTTTTTGCCTTCTTTGCGCATCACATCCATAGCCTCTAGGGCGGAGCGCGTAGTACATCCGAAGGTGATTATAGCGTAGTCTGCATCTTCCAGGTTATATTTTCTTATGATTGTAATATCTTTTTTGTTCTTTTCAATTTTGTCTGTATAGTGTCTGATAAACTTATCGGCATTTTCAGGCCTGCTGTCAGGAAAGCCTGCATCATTATGTGTTGAGCCTGATAATCTCACTATATATTCGCTGCCGTAGGAGGCTAAAGGTGCTATACCATCCTCTTCCCTCTCAAAAGGCTTATAATCCTTAGGATCACATTTTGGAAACTTTCTGTTTATTATCTCTTCGGGATTTATTTCCCTTATGACAGCTTTTTCCCTCATATGCCCTATTATTTCATCAGCTAAAAAAACTACAGGAGTACGATACTTCTCTGACAGATTGAATGCTTTAACCATCAGATAATAGCAATCCTCCACAGTTGACGGAGAAATAACGATTATACCGTGGTCTCCATGAGTTCCCCACCGGCTCTGCATAAAGTCTCCTTGAGCAGGCTTGGTTGCAAGGCCTGTGCTTGGGCCAGAACGTTGAACATTAATAATCACACATGGCACTTCAGCCATAACAGCTACTCCTAAATTCTCCTGCATAAGGGAGAAACCGGGACCGCTGGTAGCGGTAAAGGATTTCTTTCCGGCCGCAGAAGCTCCTATGATTGCAGCCATGCTGCCTATTTCATCCTCCATCTGGACGTAAAGACCGCCTAACTGCGGAAGCCTCCTTGAAGCTATTTCTGCTACCTCCGAAGAAGGAGTGATAGGATAGCCGGCATAAAATCTTGCTCCAGCTGCAAAAGCTCCTTCTGCAATAGCTTCATTCCCTTGCATGAATCTAAGGCTTTTATTTTGACTCATCTTCCGTCACCTCCACTTTGATTGCAAAATCCGGGCATCTCAATTCACAGAGCCTGCAAACCGTGCATTTATCTTGATTTTGTGGTACCGGAGTGCCATCTGCTTCTTGAGCAAATACTTTTACAGGACAAAATTCTATGCAGATTCCGCATCTTTTGCACCAATCTTTCCTAATACTTATCATGCTCATATTTTTGACCTCACTCTCTATGTATGAATAAACTCTATCACATTATATGTATAGCAAATAGTATACCAATTCAGCAATATGGCTCTCCCAACCGTTCATAGGCTGAGAGAGCCATATTGATATAAATTGTATGTCAAATATGAACAAATTTATAAACTTTGTTGAATTTTGAAACAAGAGCTTGAGCAGCAATGTCATTGTTCCATATCTTCGATTTCCTTGAGCCTCTTCCATAGGGTTGTTCTGCTCATACCCAGCTTTTCTGCCAATAATATTTTGTCTCCTTTAAAAACTTTACTGGCTTCTTTAATTATTTGGAGCTCAATATCCTTTAGGTTGCCTATATCTAAGGTAATAGTATCACCTTGCTTCTCTTTTTCTGCCTTCGGCGCCTTCTTTTGATACAAGCCGTTGCCCAGCAGCTGCTCTATCAAAGACTCATTTATTATTGGAGCATTTGATAGAATACACATTTTTTCGGTAAAATTCTCCAATTGCCTTATATTGCCCGGCCAATTGTATTCTTTTAGAAGCTCCATTCCGGATTCTTCAATATCTTTAATTTTTGTATCATGCTTTGCATTCATCTCTCTTATAAAGTTCCTCAGGAGCAGGGGTATATCTTCTTTCCTTTCTCTAAGTGCCGGCAGCCTCAAGTCTAATATATTCAATCTGAAGTATAGATCCTCTCTGAATTTTCCTTCCTTCACTCTTTCATATAGATTGAGGTTAGTGGCAGCTATTACTCTTATATCTACATTGAGTATATAATCCCCTCCAACTCGCAGCACCTCCCTCTCCTGTAAGACTCTCAGGAGCCTTCCCTGAAGGCTTAAGGGCATTTCTCCAACTTCGTCGAGAAAAATAGTTCCTCCGTGGGCCAGCTCAAACAAGCCTATTTTTCCTCCTTTTTTCGCTCCTGTAAACGCACCTTCCTCATATCCGAAAAGCTCACTTTCCAATAGGTTTTCTGGCAAGGCCGCACAGTTTATTGCGACAAAAGGGCCATCCTTCCTTGGGCTGATACTATGAATGCTTTGAGCAAAGAGTTCCTTGCCTGTACCTGTTTCTCCAGCTATTAGTATGGTAGTGGAAGTTTTTCCTATCTTTTTTGCCTGGCTGATAGTATTTTTTATAATTTGACTTTCTCCTATGATATCGTCAAAGCTATATTTTGACACCAATCCTTTTCTATACAGCTCTGTTCTGACTTTTTGTTCCAGCTTTTGAAGCTTGGAGATTTCCTGAAAGGTCATGACCATGCCCCGCCGTTCTTTCCCGATTATTATAGGCAGGCGGTTCAATACTATCTGCTTGTTATTTACTCTTACCAGTTTATTTAGCTGATGACTTCCATCTCCATATATCTGTCCCAAATACTTTCTATTCATATTATTGTTTATAGATCTGTCCAGTACCTGATCCGCACTAAGCTCGAATATTTTTTCCGCTGCAGGATTGAATATTATAATTACACCATTTCTATCAAGAGCAATTATGCCGTCTCCCGAATGATCCAATATTGTTTTGAATCTTTCAGCCTTTTCTTTTTCTCTCAAGCCAAGGCTGCAAATGTTTTTAGCAGCTATAACAGCTTCCTTCACTTGTTTTTCTCCGGTTTGGATAACTACTGCGTTAAGGTTTCTTACCTTAGCGGTTTCCATGATACAATCGCCCATTCCTACCAAAGTCAGCTTTCCCAAAGCTGTGGCGTCATCTACCTGCTTTTTTAACTCTTCCTTGGTTCTATAGGGAAAAACCTTAAAATCTATATCAAGGATGGTCTTTATCCTTTCAAGGTCTTTTATATCTTCCGACATATATGTTACCAAGCCTATTCTGTCCCCATATTGCTTTGCCTTATATATGGCATCCAAAAAGTCTATAAACCTGATTTCAACAGATACCACAGGAATATCTACTATATTTTTTACCGCTTCTGCAGTACCCCCCTGGCTTATAATCACATCAAAGTTTTTCTCATTTTCTTTTGCATATATATGTCCATCCTTCATTATGCCGCCTTCATAAATATGCATATCTATTTTTAATTCTTTGGATAGCTTTCTGGCTAATTCTGCCAACTCATTGTAAGTAGATATGAAAAGTATACGATTCTGCATAATATATAGCCCCCTCATAGATGTTTAAATATTCATACAATACGTATATTCTCGGTATAATTACAATACTCCTCTTATTTTGTTTAACTAATTTATTTGTGTTCATATTTTAAACAAAATGCAAAGTAAGTCTTCCTGCTAAATACAAAGCCGAAGACTTACCTGTAATATTTCCTATGAATATATTTTTACACTTTCCACACCATTCATTACTCTAAGCACTCCTTGGACTAATGCAATCATTTCAAACTCTCCCGGATAAACCATTACCGGTGCTATAAAGCCTACTCTTTCTTTGATCCAAGCTGTAAACTCATCATCATAGGCCACACCTCCGGTCAACAATATGGCATCTACCTCACCCCTGAGGACTGAAGCTCCCGCTCCTATTTCTTTCGAAATTTGATATGCCATCGCTTCATAAATAAGCTTTGCATATTCATCTCCGGCTTTTATCCTTTTTTGAATTTCTCTGCCGTCATTAGTTCCTAAATATGCCGTCAATCCTCCATTGCCCACTATTTTTTTCATTATTTCCTGTTTTGTGTATTCCCCTGAAAAACACATGTCTACTAATGAACCAACCGGAAGTCCTCCTGATCGTTCAGGAGAAAAGGGTCCATCTCCGTCCAGCGCATTATTCACATCAATTATTCTGCCTTTTTTGTGAACTCCTATGGAAATGCCTCCGCCAAGATGAGCTATAAGAAAGTTATATTCTTCATATTTTCCTCCAAGCTCAGCGGCCGCTTTCCTGCCTACCGCCTTTTGATTTAATGGATGATCCTTGGACTTCCTGGGGATTTCCGGCATCCCGGATATCCTTGCTAAATCTTCAAGCTCATCAACAACTACAGGGTCAACCACATATGCCGGTATATTGAGGAGATTAGCAATCTCCCACGCTATTATGCCGCCGAGATTTGAGGCATGCTGTCCCATAACTCCAACCTTTAAGTCTTCAATCATTTTTTCATTGATGCCATAGGTTCCGCCTTTTACAGGCTTCATGTTACCTCCTCTGCCTACAACTCCATCCAAGCTGTTTAAATCTACTCCCTGCTCTTTAAGAGTGTTGACCACCATCTCTTTTCTGAAGTTGTACTGATCATGGATTTTGCTGAACTGACCTATGATCTCGGAAGAATGGAATATGGTTTTTGTAAATATAGAATCTTCATTATCATATACTGCTATCTTTGTAGAAGTTGATCCCGGGTTTATTGCCAATATCCTGTATATCTGGTTCATTGCTTAATCCTCCTAAAATTTAATCCATTACAGAGCCCCTGGAGATCAGCACTGCAAGTGCAATGGAATTTAGCTTTGCAGATACAGAGCTGGCTCTAGAGGTCAGAACAATAGGGGATTTAGCCCCCATAATTACTCCTGCCTTTTCTACATTTGAAAAATATTCTATAGCTTTATTAAGTATATTGCCTGCCTCCAAATTGGGCGTTATCAAAACGTCCGCTTGCCCTGCTACAGGATTAACTATACCTTTATGCTTTGCTGCTTCCTGTGATACCGCATTGTCTAAAGCAAATGGGCCTCCTACAATGCAGCCTTTTATTATGCCCTCATTGTTCATCCTGACCAATTCAGCTGCATGAACAGTAGAGAGTATCTTCTGATTAACTTTTTCCACCGGGCATAAAACCGCTACCTTAGGGCTTTTATTGCCTAAGGCATGGGCAACCTTTACAGCATTATTTATTATGCTTACTTTATCTTCCAAGCTGGGTGAAATATTCATTGCCGAATCACTTATAATAAAGAATCTATCATATTTATCGGTCTTTAGGACACCTACATGGCTCAGCAAGCCATCAATATTTAAGCCTGTTTCCTTATCAAGTATGGCTTTTAATATTACTGAAGTATCTACAAAGCCTTTCATGATCAGGGAAGCCTTGCCTGCTTTAACAAGCTGCACAGCCTTGCGGCATGCTTCTATTTTATCCTTTTCATCTACGATTTCATATCCTTTATTAAGATTGTTTTCCTCAACTATTTCTTGTATTTTTCCCTTATCCCCTATCAGGATTGCATCGGCAATGCCTTCTTCACATGCATGTTCAACGGATTTCAAGACATCTTCATCTTCAGCCGCCGCCACTGCTATGGTTTTGGGTCCAATATTTTTAGCGTATTCAATTATTTGTTCAAAAGTATCTATCATAACCATTATCCTTTACTACAGTATCATCAGCTCACTGTTTGACGGAGTCAGAATCTCACATCCGGTTTCCGTAACAAGTATGTTTTCTTCTATCCCAAGACTTCCTACTCCATATTCATATATATATGGTTCTATGGCAAAGGTCATGCCCGGTTGAAGTATTGTATCGGTCTTGCTGTCCAGCATAGGGAATTCATGAACTCCAACTCCTATGCTATGACCGCACCAATTCTTATATACGTTTATTTCTGAAAATTTACTATTATCCATAAAGTCATCAACAACTTTGACAACTTCCTTAATAGGCACACCGGGTTTTATAGCCTCTATTCCTTTATAGCAGGCCTCCCTTGCCACATTAAACATTTCAAGCTGATAGTCTGTGGGCTTGCCTATTACAGCTTCTCTGATTATATCCGAATAATATCCTCTATAAACCGGACCTCCGTCTATCAATATAATATCACCCTTGCCTATAGGCCTGTCTGATGGAGGGCAGTTGCTTTGAGAATATCTCTCAACTCCCGCTCTTACTCCAAGAGGCAAAGTCCTTTGAGCACCAAGCCTAAAATATTCCTGAGCTATAGTCCTATACAGTTCATCCTCAGTCATGCCTTCATAAAGGCTATCCAGACCTTTTTGTATTCCTCTTATATTTATGCTGCAGCATTCTCTGATCTTTTCAATCTCAAGAGGAGATTTTATAGATCTTAGGTTCCATATGATCTCCGCTGCATCAACTATTTCTGCATCCTTCAATTCATTAAAAAGATCCTGTGATGCATTATAATTTAAGTGCATCTTATGGCCTTCCCCTAATTCCAAACCGACTCTTCCCCTGATGACTCCCTTGTCCCTGAGCAAAGAGGTTATAGCCTTTGCATAGGTTGGATATTCATCCTTGCCGTATGCCCTTATATCTTCCGCACAGGATGTAACTCTTGCCGTTTCAGCTCCTCCTTTTGTAGTAGCCAAAGCCATGGATCCATCCTTGGTTATTATTACTACCCCGGGAGTAGAAACCTTGCTGTCCCATACTATGCTGTTAAAACCAGAAAAGTAAAAAGTGTTTTCATCACTTGTAAGTATTATTGCATCTATGCCCTTTGATTCCATTTGGCTTGTAATCTTTTGAAGTCTTCTTTCATACTCCTCCACCGGAAATCCTAACATCAGAGATTGTCTCATTTTCAATCCTCCTTATTATCGTATAAATGACATGCTACAATATGATCTTCCCCCATATTTAAGTCTTTGGGTTCTTGCTTCTTGCATATATCCATTACATTTTTGCATCTTGTATGGAAACGACAGCCCGATGGGGGATCTACCGGGCTGGGTACGTCTCCTTCCAACATTTCCTGTTCTACTATAATCTCAGGGTCAGGAATGGGTATGGCACTTAGCAAAGCTTGTGTATATGGATGCTTTGGATTATCAAATAAGTCCTTTTTATTTGCTATCTCTACAATCTTACCCAAGTACATAACAGCAATCCTATCGCAAATATGCTTGACCACACTTAAGTTGTGGGAAATGAACAGGTAAGTCAAATGATATTTTGCTTGCAACTCCTGCATTAAATTCAGTATCTGAGCCTGGATTGATACATCCAAGGCAGATACAGGTTCATCACAAACGATCAAGGAAGGATTTAAGGCCAAAGCTCTGGCTACCCCTATTCTCTGCCTCTGACCTCCGCTGAATTCATGAGGGTAACGATCAAAATATTCTCCCATCAATCCTACGTCGTTCATCAGCTTTATAGCTCTTTCCTTTCTTGTCTTCTCATCCCCTATTTTATGAACCACCAGCGGCTCACTTATTGTCCTGCCTACTGTAAAACGCGGATCCAGAGATGAGTAAGGGTCTTGAAAAATAATCTGAACTTCTTTACGCAAAAGCTTTGACTCTTCCCCTTGAGTTTTGAACACATCTTTGCCTCTGAACCTTATACTGCCTTCAGTTGGTTCAAGGAGCTTGACTATCATTTTACCTGTGGTAGATTTCCCGCAGCCGCTCTCTCCTACAAGACCCAAGGTTTCTCCTTCATGTATGCTGAAGCTTACTCCATCTACAGCCTTCACGTATTTTTTTTCACTAATGAAGCTCTTTGTTTTTATTTTAATCGGAAAATGCATCTTCAAATCTTTTACTTCTAAAATAACATTATTCAATCCTACTCATCTCCTTTATACTTCCAGCATCTTACCCTTCTGCTATCACCTACATTTATAAGCTCAGGCTCTTTGTCAAAGCACGCGCTTTCTGCTTCATCACATCTGGGACTGAACCTGCAGCCTTTGGGATAGTTTCTTGGACTGGGTACATTGCCTTCAATATTGTATAGCTTCTCTTGCTCGCTATTAATTTTTGGTATTGAATTAAGCAAGCCTCTTGTATATGGATGCAAAGGATTTTTAAATAAGGATTTTACATCTGAATATTCAACGGCTTTACCCGCATACATAACCATAACATTTTCCGCAATTTGCGCTACAACTCCCAAATCATGGGTAATCAAAATTATAGAAGTGTCTGTCTTTGCCTTCAAGTCACACATCAATCTCAAAATTTGTGCCTGTATAGTCACGTCCAATGCGGTTGTAGGCTCATCAGCTATGAGTATCTTCGGACTGCAAGCCAAAGCCATAGCTATCATAACTCTTTGGCGCATACCTCCGCTAAGCTGATGAGGATAGTTGTCCACACGCCTTTCAGGAAGGGGTATCCCTACCAGCTTCAGCATTTCTATGGCTCTTTCCCTGGCTTGGCTTTTATTCATTTTCTGATGAATCATAAGTGATTCCATTATTTGCTTTCCTACAGTAAAAACAGGATTTAAGGAAGTCATAGGCTCCTGAAAAATCATAGATATATCGTTGCCTCTTATGCCCCTCATTTCTCTTTCACTGAGCTTTAACAGGTCTTTGCCCTTATATAATATTTCCCCTTCTACTATCTTGCCTGGAGGGTTTGGTATGAGCCTTAGTATAGACAAGGAGGTTACACTCTTGCCGCAGCCCGATTCACCGACTATTGCCAAGGTCTCTCCCTTGTTGACTTCTATGTCCACCCCATCTACCCCGGGCAAGACTCCTTCTTCAGTATAGAAATATGTTTTCAGATTATTAACTTTAAGTATATTTTCTTTCATATTCTCACCCACTAGCTATTCTTTAACTTAGGATCCAACGCATCTCTCAAACCATCTCCAACCAAACTGAAGCTCAAGACTACCATGGTTATTGCAGTTCCCGGAGCTAAGGCCGCTAGAGGCGTACTTCTCAATACTTCTCTGGCTTGGCTCAGCATGGCTCCCCATTCTGGATTGGGCGGCTGTACTCCGAGACCGAGAAAGGACAGGGAGGAAGCCGTAAGTATTGCAGAGCCTAAGCTTAAAGTAACATCTATTATTATTTGCCCCATTGTATTTGGTATTATATGAAAAACAATTATTCTAAAATCAGATGCTCCTATCACTTTGCAGGCTTGTATAAATTCTGTATGCTTTAAAGATATTACAAGTCCTCTCACAAGTCTTGCTACATAAGGTATGGAATAAAATGCAATAGCTGCCATGGTATTCATTATTCCGCTTCCTAAAACTGCCACAACAGCAATGGCCAAAAGCAATCCGGGGAAGGCTAAGATCAAGTCAATAAGTCTTGATATAAGGGCATCGATCCAACCTCCGTAATAACCTGCCAGTACACCAAAAATAATGCCTATAAACGAACCTATAAACACGCTTACTACGCTCATCATCAATGATACTCTGGCTCCATATACCAATCTGGTAAGAGTATCTCTTCCCAAATTGTCCGTTCCAAGCCAGTGCTTTATACTGGGACTTTGATATTTATTGGGCAAATCGATGGCAGTAGGATCATATTTGCAAAGGCTTGGTCCAATCAAAGCAGTTATTACAAAAATCAAGATTATTATTCCGCCGATTACTGATGATTTTCTCTTCTTAAATCGCTTAAATACCTGTGAATTCAATCAGCTTCCCCCCCATCAATCATACTTAACTCTAGGGTCAACTACTGCATACAATAAATCGGTTATAAGATTCATTATTACAAAGGTTGCAGATATGACCAAAATAGTACCTTGCACAACAGGGTAATCCCTCTTTAAGACTCCATCAACCATCAGCCGTCCGATACCCGGTATTGCAAATACGGTTTCAACCAGTGCAGAGCCGGCCAATAATCCTCCAAATCTCAAGCCGATTACTGTAACTACAGGAATCAACGCGTTTTTAAAAGCGTGTAGATAAATTATTATTCTTTCCGGTACGCCTCGTGATCTTGAGGTCCTGATATAATCCTGCTTCAATACTTCTAACATGGCAGATCTTGTGGTCCTCGCCATGATACCTACAGATTGAGTGCCTAAAGTTATTATAGGCAGCACATAGTGAGCCGGAGACCTCATGCCTATGCTGGGAAACCAACCCAAATACAGGGAAAAAACCAGCATAAGAAGTAAAGCCAAGAAGAATGAAGGAGTTGAAACGGAAAGCAAGGACAATACCATAATAAAATTGTCCATAAACTTATTATGATTTACCGCAGCAATGATACCAAAAATTACTCCCAGTATTGTTGCCACGATTGTACCTCCTATAGCAAGCTTTAATGTATAAGGATATTTATTCAATATCTCTTCCAAAACAGGCTTTCTCGTGTGTATAGAAACACCCAGATCGCCATTGAAAACACCTTTTACAAACCCAATATATTGCTTATATAGGGGCTGATCAAGACCCAGCTTGATTCTTGTGGCCTCCACTACCTCTTCAGGTGCATTTATACCCAGCATATTCTTAACCGGATCTCCCGGTATCATATGGAGCATCAAAAACACCACCAATGATATTACAAAGAGAACAGGGATTATTTGCAGTATTCTTTTAAATGTATATCCCAGCATTTAAAAACCTCCCATATTATGAAAGCAGTTAAAACTGCTTTCATAATATATTAAAATTTACTTATTTATTTCTCTATCGTTGCCTTTTCAAAAGTTATCGTGCTTATAGGACTTACTGTTACATCCTTTAATTTGCTTGAATGTGCAAGGTTTGTAAGCTGATCGAACAGCCAAATTCCAGCAGGATCTTCAAGATAAAGTATCTCTTGTGCTCTCTTGTATAATTCTTTTCTCTTTTCCGGATCTGTTTCTTTCATTCCTGCATCTATAAGCTCGTCAACTTCTTTGTTGGAATAGAAGCCATAGTTTCTATCATTTTTACCGGTTAATGTTGTTGTGTATAGTCCTCTCAGCCCACCGTCAGCATCCATCATAGAGGGACCTGCACCCATTATGAACAATGGTGCATCAAACTCTTTTGCGGTTATTCCATCGATGGTCTGTAAAAAAGCACTCCATTCCATTACTTGTATCTCGGCCTCTACGCCTACCTCTTTAAGCTGAGAAGCAATAATTTCAGCCAGTTCTACACCCTTAGCATATCTTTCTGTAGTAACAATCTTTGTTTTGAATCCATTTGGATAGCCCGCTTCCGCCAATAGCTGTTTTGCCTTTTCTTTATCTTGCTTTATCTCCCCTAAGTTAGCATAACCCCAAGTTACAGGTGCCAAAGGAGCTGTTGAGGGATAAGATAGTCCCGGGAACAAAGAGTCTATTATAGCCTGTCTGTCCACAGCATAAATCAAAGCTTGTCTTACCTTTGTATTGCCCACGATTGAATCGTTGCAGCCAAATCTGAATAATCTCTGTCCTATGGATTTTGCTTTGTATACGCTTAAGCCATCAATGCTCTCGAGCCTCGGTACTTCATTTGCAGGTACACCCTGAATAGCATCTACCTCTCCTGTTTCAAGAGCTATAACCCTTGCTGCAGCTTCAGGTATTGGTCTGTATACTACCTTCTTAGTCAAAGCTTTATCTCCATAGTAATCATCATGGCTTTCTAAAACCAATTCCTCATCTCTTGTCCATGAAACTACCTTGTATGGGCCTGTACCATTGATGGATTCAGCATTGGAGCCAAGGTCCATTCCATATTTCTCAATATAAGCAGGATCCATTATCGCCAAGGACATATTGCACATCAATGCCATCATAGCCCCGTAAGGCTCTTTTGTTGTAATGCTTACTTTATATTTGTCAACCACTTCTACCTTTTCAAACATCTTAACAATCTCGCCTACTACTAAGCCGTTTGAAGGATCCATTGCTCTATCATAAGTACCTTTTACAGACTCTGCAGTCATTTCTGTTCCATTGTGGAATTTTACGCCTTCTTTTAGTTTAAAAGTCCAAGTTTTCTGATCTTCGGACACTTCCCAAGAATCGGCCAAATCGCCTGTTATTTCTCCATTAGGGCCAAACTTCAAAAGTGTATTGTAAAGCATCTTTACTACTTGCTCAGAGGTTGTATCATTTTGTACATGAGGATCTAAAGAAGCAGCATCTGTATTGGGAGCAAATACTATAGTGTCTTTAAATCCTTTTTCTTCTTGAGGAGTTTCCGGCACAGCAGCAGGTGCCGGCTTGGCACATGCTGCCAAAGATAAAGTCATCGTTAATACCAGCATGAATGCTAAAAATTTCTTCATTAAGATTTCCCCCTTATATTTTTATAATCTATTGTAGAACCCATACTTATGTATATTTTGACATCCCCTCCTTTTCTGGCTATCAAGTTTACACTATGATGAGCTTTATTTAGATGCCCAATAGCTGTTATCATCTTCTAAGCATGCTATCCCATATGCCCAACCTCCGGGCCTCGTCATATAGGAGCGACATGTATAGAAAATTGCTCCTTCACCTGGAGATCTCAGCTCTTCTAGTACTTCAAAAGCCTCATTTAAATTCCTCCCCGCGCTTCATAATCCACTACGGCTGCTTGATAGCCGAATGCAGACCAAAAGGCATCCTTTTGAAGAATTTCTTCTAAAATCTTATTGGATTTTTCCAATTCGCCTTTAAGATAATAATAGTTTGCAAGCCCGTAGCCTTGAGTGGCCATTTCTAAATCCGGGAATTCCGCTCCTTCAAAGTCGATAAGCTCATCCGGCTTTATTAATCCTTTATACATCAAAACTCTACGCTTGTAGGATAGATTTTCTCCCGGATCCGTATCCTCTGTAACCAGATACAAAAGCTCGTCTGCTTCCTCTTGCTTTCCCAATCTCATAAGCGTCATCCAATACCAATCTACTATAGCTACTACCAATTCATCAGAATGAGTCATTTCAAGGCATTTCTTATATGCGGCTTCAGCTCTCTCAAAGTCTCGTATCAGGTAATAGGCGAGACCCAAATGATACCATGTATCCCAGTTGGTTGGGTCAAGCCTTGAAGACAGCTCCAGATCAGCTGCAGCCTCATGAAACATCCTGACGGATATGAATCTATGTCCTCTGTGCCTTAGTGTCAGCGCATGAAAAGGATTAATGCTAAGTGCCATGGAATAAGCTTCTATTGCCTCTCTGAAAAGCATTTGTTTTGACAAAGCTAAGCCTTTTTCCATCCAAAGCTCTACGCTTTTGGGATCTTCCTTAATTTTTCCTTCCATCTCCAATACTTCGGCGGAGAGGGGCAAATCAGATCTTTTCAGTAAAATCTGGGTTTCCTTGTCTGCTCTATCCTTTGTCACTGACAAATGTGCAAACTTCGCCATTTCAAATTCCTCCTAAGCTTTATTTCCAAACGCTTTGTATTACCCTTCTAAAGTTTCCTCCCAGGAATTTTTCTATATCACTTTCTTTATAGCCCCTTACCTTCATAGCTTCTACCACATTTTTAACCTCACCGGCTCCTTTAAACCCGATTGCATGTCTTACTGAAGGGTGAACTCCTACCTTCGCATTGTATTCTCCTACTACGGCAGGATAAAGAGTAGCCTGCTCAGTGGTGCCTGAAGCATCTTCTCCGTCATCTATGGTACAATCTCCTCCGAAACCTACATGATCGATTCCCACAAGCTTAACGGCATAGTCTACATGATCTAAATAATCATCCATTGAAGGCTGCTTCCCCTTTTCCTTCTTCCAGCATAGAGGACCCCAAGGAGACAAACCAATAACTCCGCCCTTTTTCGCAAGCAGGATTATTTCTTCATCTGTTCTGTTTCTCGGAGATTCGGTCATGCTTCTGATGCATGCATGCGAAAAAACTACCGGCTGCTTGCTTGCCTCTATGGCAGCTAAGGCTGTCAATTTGCTGCAATGAGATAAGTCCACAATCATCCCTAGCTTGTTCATTTCCTCAATAAGCCTTGCTCCAAAATCTGTCAGGCCTCTATCTATAGTTTCCGTGCATCCGGTACCGATGTAATTCGCTTTGTTGTATGTAAGCTGTACCACTCTTACACCTAATTCATATAATGCCCTAAGATTATCTAGAGAGTTTTCAATAGGATGAGGATCTTGGAAGGCTAATATTATTGATCTTTTACCTGCTTCAGCTCCCTCCTCAATATCCCTAAGAGTTCTTGCAACTTGTATTTTTTTCTCCTCAATATCCGTAAGATTATAAATATTGCCTATAGCTTTTATTGTCTCGGTAAAGCCTTCACCTGACTTAGGCAAGGTAAGAAAGAAAGCATCCAAGCCTGAATCGGCTACTTTTGAGGAGCAGCCTTTAAAATCACCTTCAACAAAAGCACAGCCATCGATAACCAAACAATTATTTATCATTTCATTACACTCCCCTTTTATATTTACAAGCTTTTATATGTAATTAAGCAATTAACATGCCAACATTCTAAATTTTTAGAATTTGTGGCTATTTACAATATTGAGACAACTCTTTTTATATTTTTATACTCCTATAAATCAGTTGTATTATGTCGATGCTTATGTCAAATTTGTAAACATGCGTTGCATATGTAAACGACATAGCTCGACATAATACGCTATTTTATCCCCCTGCTATAGGGTGAATTATGTTAATATCATCGCCATCTCTAATTCGTGTTTCTTCGTATTTTTCCTTGGGTACCAGCTCACCGTTAACCTTTACCATCAAGGTAGGAAAGCTGTATTTCAAATCCTTTATGAGGCTCTTAAGAGTCATGCCTTCATAAAAATCCATATTTCTATGGTTGACCCTTATCATTTATACCACTCCAAATTAATGCTTCTCGATAAGCCTGATAACTTCAGGAAAATCCATCCCAAGCTTTTCCATTAATTCTACAGAAGGAATTCCCTTTTCCGTCCATCCCCTTCGCTTATATACAGCATCAACAAGCTTTTCATACTGTTCATATTTATATTTCCTCAATGCTTCTATTTTTTCCGCTGTACTCATCTCTTCAGGTTTTAGCCCCAAAATATTTTCCAACTGCTTGTCATACCTTTCTTCCCTGGATAGATATTCTTCCTCTGTAACAGGTCCCATGGAACGATACGGAGGTATATCGTGTTCTCTGGTTCCAAATCCCATCTTAAGGTTAAATACCCTTTGGAAATTATACACACGTTCTGATTGCAGGAGCATCTCTTCTTTATCTATGTTTTTTCCCGTAACGCTATTAAAAAGTTGAACATAATTTTCAACATGCTCAGGAACCTTTGCCGGCTCATCGGTCATGTGATTGTCGGCAGGCTCCACATCATTCCAAGGCAGCTTGCATAGGCCGTTCAAGCCAAACCAAGTTCTGAATATAGGAAAATAGTGAAGAGCTTCAGCCTTATCCTCAAAGGTAGGTATCTGATTGTTGACCATATCCATGAATATAAGCCAGGCTTCATCATGCTGAGGACCTTTATTGGCTAATGCATACCCTCCCTGCTGTGCCAATGATTCTTTAGACACATATTGAGAATATTCCAAGCCCTTCACTTCCATGCCTATATCGTTTAAAAATTTCGGATCGGCTCCGTAGCTCTCAGTTAAAAGCTTCTTAATACGCCTGATTCCTTGACCTGCAATCTTACCAAAGCCCTTACCCTTTGCCATTTGATGAAGAACTTCCATGGCAGCATCTCCATTGCCGAAATTTAATTCAATACCTCCGGTTATATCTTTGTTTATTATGTTGTTTTCATAGCACTCCATCAAAAATGCCATAGTAGTGCCAAAAGATATAGTGTCAATACCATAAGTGTCACAATAGAAATTACACTCCATAATATAATCCGGATCAAATATTCCGCAATTGCTTCCTACTCCTCCTACTGTCTCATATTCCGGTCCGTCAACTACAACCTTGTGGCCTTTATAGGGTCCTGTCTTTAGTTCATAATCTTGAGCTGCCTTGGCACAAGCCATAGAACATCCGTGCCAGCAGCCGTCCGGGGAGCCTTGTACCACTTTTTTCACCAAGACCTTGGAATCTATTTTCCGGGAATCTTTATGGGAGCCGTATTTAAAATTATGAACAGGCAGAAGATCATAATCATCCATTATCTCTACCAAGTGGGCAGTGCCTATTTCTCTCATCCTGCACTGATCCTTGTCAAGCTCCTTTATTTCCCTGTGAAGCTTCAGGCCCAGTTCTTTTATCTTTTCGACATCTGCAGGATTGTTGCTGTCGCCCTTCACCCCTTTGTATCTCACTACAACTGCCTTGATTTTTTTATTTCTGAATACCGTTCCTATTCCGCCTCTGCCTGCTTGTTTAAGTCTTTGGACTTTTTTTCTTTTGTCATAAAAGCTGAAATTCAATACTCCCAGCAAGGTATGCTCTGCTGCTTCCCCTGCGCTTACTATAGATATGTTCCTCTTATCCTCTTCAGATTCTGCAAATATTTCTGTCAGTTCTTCTGCAAGTATATGACTGTTCAGCGACTCCAAAGGAGCTTCGTAAATTTCAACGACCCCCTTGTTTCCATCTATAAGAATAACAATATCCTTTTCAGCCTTGCCTTGAATCTCAAGGGCATCCCAGCCTGAAAACTTCATGAGGGGTCCAAAATGCCCTCCCACATTGCTGTCTATAACTGAGCCTGTTGTGGGGGATAGACTGACTACCAGAGACTTTCCCGCACCCGGATATTGGGTAATGCCGCCTATAGGACCCGGTGATATTACTATTTCATTTTCCGGATCATCCCATTTGGTAGTGCTTTTTACTGCATTCCACAGATACCAAAGCCCGAAGCCCTTGCCTCCAATAAATTTCTCTTTTATTTCTTCGGGAACTTCCTTAGCCTCTATAATATTGTCCGATACATTGATATATAAGGTTTTATTTGCGTAGCCTCTTTGTATCTCTCCAGGGGTGTATTCATATCTTTTTAACAGCTTGTGAGCCTCTTTAATTTTTTCAACGTTGTCTTTTACACCTGTTACATTCATCCTCTAACCTTCCTCCTGTTCATAATTCATAAATATATTTTCCTAATCTATATTTTTCAATTCGATTGCCTTTGTGGGACATTGCTTGGCGCATTGACCACAAGCAATGCATTTGAAAGGCTCTAAAAACTCCTTATGTATTCTCATGGAGAGGGTAGGACAGAATCCGACACACATAAGGCAGCCTACGCACTTTTCCTTGTCAATCATTACAACACCATTCTTCGCCCTGTATATGGCCAGTTCGGGGCATATTCCTATACATTCCCCGCATTGACTGCATACATTTATTACTTCGCCCTTTTCTCCCGGCTCATCATATATTTTTATTGAGGATTTTTCTCTGTCACCGGATTTAAAAAAGGTTTGGGCACAAGTTTCCTCGCATATGTGGCATTGTATGCATAACGTTTCATCTTTTTGTAGAAATTTCATAACATTCACCTCATCATTAATTTGTTTATGGCTTTAAGCTGTTAAGCAGCAATGGGCTCCCTTTTTTATTGCTTTTTTAAAACTTTTCCTGCTCTGATTCCTGTACAGCCTTTCTTATCAAGGACTAGCTCACCATTAACTACTACATACTCTATTCCTTCCGGATATACTCTTGGCTCTATATAATTTTCATTGGTTTTTAAACTATCCATATCTAAAACAACTAAATCAGCATAATTGTTTTCTAATACTTTACCTCTCCCCTCTATATTCATAAAATCAGCGGGAAAGCCTGTTATCTTCCATATGGTCTCCTCAATAGTATCCATACCGTATTGAAGTATATATTTGGGAAAAGCACAGTAGGTATGTGGGTGAGGCAATAGTTCTGCTATCTCTGCATCATTCCCGTAAAGCCCGACCAGATCAAAGGCATATGTGTCAGTGCACACACTTGCTCTGTCATGCTTCAGAAGAGTCTTAAATTCTTCCTCAGATTTTCCATTTCTTCTTATCATGATGAATGGCTCCTCCAATAGCAATTGCATAACGGCTTCGACAGGCTCCATATTCTTTTCAATGGCTATATCGTTGATGCTTTTTCCTATATAACACTCCGATTCGCTCTTCGTAATAAAAATTTTGTTCTGCCACCATGGATCTGATTTGCCGCTTAGAGGATACCATTCTCCATCCCTTAAAAGTTTTACCAGCTTATTTCTGTAGTCCTTTGCCTTCAAGTTTGTAATGAATTGGTCCAATGAACCTGATTGTTTTATCCAAGGGGTAAAATATGATGCAAGATAGGGATTTATACAAATGCCGCCGCTGACACCGGGTATTACATCGAAGGCAACGTCAGCTCCTTTTTCTATATAGCTGTCTATAACCTCCAATGTAATTTCTGATGCATGCCTGTCCATCTCTGGATTCTCCGGATATATTTCAAAGCCTGAGGTCAGGTGTGATATCTCAGTCTTAACCCCTGTTTCAAGGGCTATCTCAAGAGCTTCAACAATGCCTTCAAGCTTATTTGGCCTTGCCGATCCAGCTATCCTCAAGCCGGTTCTTCTCCAATGGGTGAAGTAATATCCGCCAAGCTCTTTTATATGATTGACGAATTCAATGATCTCCTCTTTATCCGCGGATGCACTAGGCGGATAGTCTCTGCCTGTCGACATACCCCAAGCCCCGCTTTCCATAGCCTCCGTGAGATGCTCCTTCATTTTAGCCATTTCTTCTCTTGTAGGCTTTCTCATATAATCAAGCCCCATGACATCAGCTCTTATTTGGCTATGACCTGCCAAAGTGATCATGTTGCAGGCCATGCCTTTTTTCTCAACCAGCTTTATGTATTCACCAAAAGACTTCCATTCTACGGCCTGTCCTGTCTTATCCTTGACCACAGGCAGCACTTTATCTACCGGCTGAACTGTCTGAGGAGAGTATATAAAAGGGTCAATATCATTCCACATGTCATATTCCCAATATTTTCTCATCCAGTAATTATTTATAGGAGCATTAGAATCACCGCACTGGCCTCCAATAAAAGTCGTAATTCCTTGTCTTATATAGCTTTCACAGTCAGGATATAAGAAGGCTGAACAATCTGCATGTGAATGAGTGTCTATAAAGCCGGGTGTAACATACCTGCCCTCTATATCTATGACATTCTCCTTCTGGTCAATTTCCCCTATTTTTACTATTCTGGAATCTATGATGCCTATATCTGCCTTATATGCTTTTTTCTTTGTTCCATCAATTATAGTTCCATTTTTTAAGACTAGGGTAAACATCCAACACATCCCTTTCCTATATATTTGTTTCAATGAAATAATATTGTCTTTATCATCAGCAAGCTTAATGCCAATTTTATAATTAATCACGAACCCTTCTGCTTCCATAGCCTGAATGCTCCTCAAAAAAAGCTTAGACAAAAAAACGAATAAGAAATGTTTACTTCTTAAACATTTCTTATTCGTTTATGTCCATATATTTTACTAAAGCATTATTCTATATTATCCGAATATCTGTAATCATTAACCTGATTAAAATTATCCTTTATGACTCTGGGGCTTATCCACCTCATCATATTGAATATGCTTCCTACCTTATCATTGGTGCCTGATGCTCTGGCACCGCCAAAGGGCTGGAGACCTACCGATGCGCCGGCAGTCTTATCATTTATATAGAAGTTGCCTGCCGTATGCATCAATTTATCCTCCACCTCAGCTATAACATATCTGTCCTTGGCGAATATAGAACCTGTCAAGCCATATTTCGTTGTGCTCTCGCATAAATCTACCGCATAGTCGAATCTTTCATCCTCATAGACATATGCAGTCAGCACAGGTCCGAATATTTCCTCTTTTAAGGTCCTAAAATCAGGATTGTTGGTTAGTATGAAGGTCGGCTCTATAAAATAGCCTTTTGAATCATCACACTTGCCGCCGGCTAATATCTCTGCATCGTGAGAATTTTTAGCATAATCTATATAGCTCTTTATTTTATCAAAGGAAGCTTGATCTATTACTGCTCCTATAAAATTGCTGAAATCCTCTACATCACCAACTTTTATTGTTGATATTTCTCTGATCATTTTTTCCTTTACCTCAGGCCATAGGCCCTTTGGTATATAGCATCTGGAAGTAGCAGAGCATTTTTGTCCCTGCAGTTCATAGGCACCCCTTATCAATGCAGCCACAAGAGTATCTACATCAGCAGAGGCATGAGCTAATACATAATTTTTGCCTCCTGTTTCTCCTACAAGCTTTGGAAAGCTTCTATAGTTTTGTATATTATCTCCCACAGCTTTCCACATTTCCTGGAAGGTATCTGTAGAGCCTGTAAAATGTATCCCTGCAAGATTTGGATCTTTGAGCACCACATTTCCTATTTCGCTGCCGCTTCCGGGAAGAAAATTGATCACTCCATCGGGAAGTCCGGCTTCTTTGAACAGCTGGTATACTATATAAGAAGAATAAACTACATTGGAAGCAGGCTTCCATATAACCGTATTTCCCGCCATAGCCGGCGCTGCGCTTAAATTGCATCCTATTGCCGTAAAATTAAAGGGCGTAACGGCAAATACAAAGCCGTCCAAGGGTCTGTATTGTGTCCTGTTCCAGCTGTCTCTGGTTGATATAGGCTGCTCGCTGTATATTTTATACAAGGAGCTTGCATTGCTCTTTAGAAAATCTACAGACTCACAAGCTGCATCTATTTCTGCTTGGAAATATGTCTTGCTCTGAGTAAGCATTGTAGCAGCATTTAATCTGGCTCTCCAAGGGCCCGCTGCCAACTCTGCAGCTCTGAGAAATATGCCCACCCTATGCTCCCAGGATAATTTCTCCCATTTCTTTTTTGCCGAAAGCGCAGCATCAATGGCCATCTCAGCTTCTTTCTTTCCCGCTTTATGATAAATTCCTATAACTTTTTTATTATCATGAGGTACTATGCATTTTCCCGTATTACCGGTTCTTATCTCTTTTCCTCCAATAACTATAGGAATATCAAGCATTTGCTCTCTCATTTCCTTCAACGTCTTCTTAAGCTCAGCTCTTTCCTTGCTTCCCACAGCATATTCCCGCACCTTTTCATTCTCAAAGCCAATTTCTTTAATAACGCCATTGTTCATCTTTCTCTATTCTCCCTTCGATTTTACTATATGATCCATTTTTGATAGTATTAACATGGTAAGGGTTTCAGTGACTCCGTCCATTTTTAATATTTCATCGTGCAAGGCAGTAATATTTTCTGTGTTGTGGGCCCTAATCTTTATCAGGAGACACCATTGTCCGGTTATTCGGTAGCACTCTTCTATGGTAAGTCCATCCACCCTTATATTCATAATTTTCTTCATCAGGGACTCAAAATCAGAGGTTTTGGCATTTATAAATATTAAAGCATTCAGCACCTGGCCCGCTTTGCACCAATCGATATAAGCCTTATAGCCCCTGATAATTCCGCTCTGCTCAAGCTTATTGACTCTCTGATGTATCGCCGGTCTCGAAATGTTAAGTATCTTACCTAGTTCCTCATGAGTCATCCTTCCATTCTTCTCTAATTCTTTTAGAATTTTAAGATCCATATCATCCACGCTGACACCTCCCGTTACTATATTGTGCTAATTATATATTTATTTAATCATTTAGTCAATTATATAGCTAAAATAACTACTATTCGTAATTAATTTCAGTTTACTTAAAGTAATTTTAATAAACAAAATACAACACTCTTTGCAAGTGTTGTATTTTGTTTATTAACTCTATTCTTATTTATCCCTAAGGTATCAAAATCTCTCCTTTTTGCTTCAGCGTGTTTATATCATTGGCCTTTATCATTCCCTTTGATACCGTATACAGATCATCTTTAATATAGAGTATCCTATCTACATTCTTGCTGCTGTCATACCAGCTGCCGCCGGATTTTTTGTATTCCTCGTCGCTTATATGGCTTATTTTGCCTCTCAGCTTGAATCCGTTCACCAGATCTATATTATATATATAAGCTCCCTGGAAGGCGAAGCTGCCATATGCAGGCATTCTATTTTGCCCTATACCCTTGTCTCCATCTTCCACTTCCATTACTGTCACTGGAAATGCCATAAGGTTTTTCTCCTTTGAGAACAGCAGTGCCTTATGATTATTCAAAAGCTCGGAGCTTGTGCCCCTATCTCCTATTTTTTCTGTAAACATTTCTTTAGGATTGTTAACGTCGGTTACATCAAATATGGCTATCTTCATTCCCAGATAATATGCCGTCCTTCCGGTTTCATTGCCTTTGCTATCTTTATGCACCACTTCTACAGAGTCCTTGCCGAAGCCTATTATGTGATTCTCGTCATAGGGATGGAGATAGTCGCTGTACCCCGGAATTTTCAGCGCTCCTAATATCTTTGGAGCCTTGGGGTCCTTCAAATCTATCACAAACAGGGGGTCAACAGTTTTGAAGGTTACCATGTAGGCTCTGTCGCCCATAAATCTTACGGAATATATTTTCTCACCGGGAGCTATATCTTCAATGCTCCCCACAGTTTTCATGCCGCCGTCCAATACATAGAGATTGTTCTTTGAGGTGCCCTCGTCATCTCTCCATATGTCACCTTTGGTAGTAGCTATTCTGAAATAACCATTATCTTCATCCATGGAAAATTGGTTGAGAATATTTCCCGGCACGCTGCCTTTCCCTGTATAGACCAGTTTGCCTTCATTTAAAGCAAACCTGTGTACCAAGGTTTCTCTATCATTATAATCAGGCACAAATTTCGTCGGATTGGCTGAGTCATATATCACGGGATTTTTAGGCTCAGCAACATGCTTTGTCAAAGCCACATACAAATTTCCCGTAGATGCATATATATTTTCTCCGCCACCAAGATAGGTGGATACATTTGCCCCTTCCTTCGGCCTCCCCAGATCCAATCCGGCAACTATGAGATAATTGGATGCCACGCAGTCCGGGAAGTACGCGATTTTATCATAAGGAATATTTACAAACTCCTGACCTATTGCACTGTCTTTATAGGAGGGCGTGTCATTTTCCTGTCCCGAATTCATTATGCGATAATAGTTGAAATACTTGTTGGATACAAGATAGAGCTTATCTTCTATTTTTCTTGAAGAAAGATAACTGCCTTCCAGTTCTATCTCTCTTGATTTAGCGATGCTGCTTTTATCCTTTATGTTATATTCAATAAGCTTTACCGTATTATAGGAATATCGGGGAGGGTATATGGATTTCTTCTTTTCCATAGGTCTGGCTATGGGTATGTTGTTATTGGAACTGCCTATTACTATCAAACGCTCTTTATCTACATAAAGCTCCATGGGATATAAATTTTCTTCTCCCATTTTTAAGGTTTTAATGATTTTCATTTCATTTGAAGGATATATCCTTGCGATGACTATTCTGTCATTGTTCACCTGATAGAGATATTCCCCATCTGTTTTCACTACATCGGCTTCATCCACACCCTGGACCTGAACATTCGTACCCGAAAAATCCGAAGACTCGGATTTTGATTCCTTCATCTTATTAGAAACAGCTTTCCCCGCTGCTTCTGCAGCCTGCGGTGCAGCACCGGCAGCCTGTACAGCCGTATCATTTACAGTTCCTCTTATTACGCCTTCGTTTTCGGCCGCATAATCATAATTTCCGACTCCGGCCTCATCCAAAAGCTTTTTAAAGTTTTCCAGACTTCCTACCACCGGCAGCTTTTCCGGCACCGCTTCCATCACTGCAAAATTCATTTTTAAAGCTTCACCGATAGGTTTTCCACTGCTGTATCTGACATTTTTGCTTATGTAGAGTGTATAAGCCTCTCCTCTTTTATATTCAGCCAAAGGTTTTATTACCAATGTTTTACCATCCTTATCCAAGGCTCTGTCTATTGGCAGCTTTGTGCCATTGGAATCCTTTACCCATATATTTGCCCTGGTCAAAGTGTTTGCCGCCAGAGGAGCGTCAAAGGGCACCTTCAGCACCTCATCAACAGCGACGCCTTTCATTTCCGGCAATTCCCTGTATACCTCTTCTTTCGCAAAGGCTATGATTGTCACCGTCATAGAGATTATTATCAGCAGTATCAAAGAATTTCTCATGAATTTCTCATTGCCGCACATATTATAACACCATCCTTTATTTGGTATTCTTTATAGATTAGACGGATTTCATGCATTATAGTTCCTGTTGATGAAAAATACAGCGGGGATTTTCACCTCCGCTGTATTTACCGTTATTCTATATTATTTTCATACCTATAGTCCAGTACATAATCGAAGTTTTCTTTGATCACTCTGGGGCATATCCATCGCAGCATGTTAAGCTTGCTGCCGGCTTTGTCGTTGGTTCCTGATGCCCTGCTTCCTCCGAAAGGCTGTTGCCCCACTACTGCACCGGTAGGCTTATCATTTATATAAAAATTGCCGGCAGTATGCATAAGCTCTTCTTCCATTTTGACCAATGCATATCTATCCCTTCCAAATATTGCCCCGGTCAAACCGTATTGAGATGTCTTGCCGCACAGCTCCAATGTATCTTCAAAAGCTTTATCCTCATATATATACAAAGTGACTACAGGGCCGAATATTTCCTCCTCCATGGTTTTGAAATGAGGATCCTTAACAACTATAACCGTAGGCTCTATAAAATATCCTACAGAATCATCGCAATTTCCGCCGGAAATTATTTCAGCTTCTACTGAATCCCTTGCATAGTCTATATATCCTTTTATCGCATTGAAAGAATGCCTGTCTATCACCGCACCCATGAAATTGTTGAAATCCTCTACATTTCCTGCTTTTATAGTGCCAAGCTCCTCTATGAGCCGGCCCTTCAATTCCGGCCAAAGGCTTTTCGGTATATATCCCCTGGAAGCTGCAGAGCATTTCTGCCCCTGATACTCAAAGGCACCTCTTATTATGGAAGCAGTCAAAGCTTCCACATCGGCAGAGCTATGGGCAAATATATAATTCTTGCCTCCCGTTTCCCCTACAAGCCTGGGGAAGGTCCTGTATAAATCCAGCCTGTTTCCTACGGTTTTCCACATATCTCTAAAAACTTCTGTTGACCCGGTAAAATGTATCCCCGCGAGATTCTCATCCGCTAGTACCGCATCTCCTACATTGCCGCCTTTGCCCGGTATAAAGTTTATGACTCCGTCAGGAAGCCCTGCTTCCTGAAGAAGCTTGAACACCATATATGCAGAGTATACCGCATTAGAAGCGGGCTTCCATAATACCACATTGCCTGAAATGGCCGGAGCGGCTGCCAGATTACAGCCTATAGCCGTAAAATTAAATGGCGATACGGCGAATACGAATCCCTCAAGGGGCCTGTACTCAGTCCTGTTCCAGCTGCCTTTTAAAGACATGGGCTGCTCGCCATATAGTTCATAAAGGCATCGGACATTATATCGTAAAAAATCCGTCAGTTCACAGGCCGAGTCTATTTCTGCCTGAATAAAGGTCTTGCTCTGGCATAGCATTGTAGCAGCATTAAGCTTCGCCCTCCATGATCCCGAAGCCAACTCTGCAGCTCTCATAAAAATTGCCGCTCTATGCTCCCAGGGAAGCCTTTCCCAATCCTTTTTGGCCTCAAGAGCTGCATTGACGGCCATTTTTACTTCAGCTTCATCTGCCATATGGTATTTGGCTATCACCTTTTTGTTGTCATGAGGCATTATACATTGACCTGTGTTTTCGGTCCTTATTTCTCTGCCTCCGATTATCAAAGGTATTTCCAGAATTTCCTCTTTTAAGTCTTTCAAAGCCTTTTTCAGTTCTTCCCTTTCCCGGCTTCCGGGTAGATACTCCAAAATCTTCTCATTCTCAAACTCCATCACTTTCGACATAGAATTGCTCATTTAATCCTTCCTCCCTGTATTAATTTGACCTTTACTCATTTCCGACAATATCAACATGGTAAAGGTTTCTGTCACTCCTTGCTTTTTTAATATTTCATCATGCAAACATGTTATTTGTTTTGCCTCGATAGTCCTGATCCTCAGCATTATGCACCACTGTCCCGTTATCCTGAAGCATTCCTCAATATCCAAACCTTCAATCTTGATATTTACTATTTCATTCATCAGGCTATTGAAATCCGATGTTCTGACATTAATAAATATCAGGGCTCTCAGAGCTTGTCCCGCCTTGCTCCATTCAATGACCGTCTTATAGCCTTTGATAACCCCTGATTGCTCCAGCTTTGAAACCCGCTGATGTATGGCGGGTCTGGAAATATTGAGCCTTTTGGCCATTTCCTCATGGGTTATTCTCCCCTCATTTTCCAATATTTCTAGTATTTTTATATCCATGTCATCCACTAAAATCACCCCTTTACTTACTATGATAAATATTTCTATTATTTTTTCAACTTAAAGTTCATTATTTATCATAAATACTACTTTTCGTAACATTTATAGACTAACGAATAGTTACCAAAATACTCAAAAAATAAATAGGGCATCGAAAAAATTTCCAACGCCCTATTCTATATATAACGCATTAAATATTTTACAAAAGTAAATTTATATTAACTGATAAAGGAGTGCTTTGTGAAGGAGCTTAGAGTTTGTTAGCGAAGTATAGGACAAGTTGCGTCAACTGTTTGAGCCAAAGCGAGTTTTGACGCAACCCTATGCAAGCTTACAAAGTCTTAGCTCTGGAGCATTCGCAATCGTTATCAGTCAATTTGAACGAGACTTCATTCAGAGGGGATTCAACCCCCACTGAATGTTAGTCGAGTCCATACTGGACTTAGCCGCTCTTGGCACCCACCGCCTATAGAGGTGGGGGGCTTAGAGCGGGTTAGTTCAGTGATAAAAACTATGTAGCGTATTTATTGCAACTTATATATCATTTAAGCTTCTGCTATTTTACCGGTCTAAGCCTTGCTGTGAAGTGTCTGAGAACCTTGGGCTCGTATTCTATCTCAAGACCCTTTATCTCTGATGCCTTATCCTTCAAAGCAATGAGGCAATCAGCGATGTAGTCCATATGGTTATCCGTATATACTCTTCTCGGGATCGTCAATCTCAAAAGCTCCATATCCGCTTCTCTCTGCTCTCCCGTCTCAGGATCACGGCCTAGCAGGAAGGAACCTACCTCCACGCCTCTTATTCCGCCTTCTATATAAAGAGCATTTGCCAGGGCCTGAGCCGGGAATTGATAGTAGGGAATATGGGGCAGCATCTTCCTGGCGTCTACGAATATAGCATGACCTCCGGGAGGTGTCTGAATGGGTATGCCTCCTTCCATAAGCCTCTTTCCAAGATACTCCATCTGGCCTATTCTGTATTCCAGATAGGCTTCATCTATTCCTTCATAGAGACCCACCGCAAGAGCTTCTATATCTCTTCCGGACAATCCGCCATAGGTGGGGAAGCCTTCATAGGGAACCGTTATGGATCTTGTGCTTATATAAAGCTCTTCATCATCCTTTATTCCTACAAGTCCGCCCATGTTCACTATAGCATCCTTCTTGGCGCTCATAGAGAAGCCTTCTGCATAGGAAAACATCTCCTTTACTATTTCCTTGATTGACTTCTTTCCATAGCCCTCTTCCCTGGTCTTTATGAAATAAGCATTCTCGGCAAATCTGGCTGCATCTATAAATACTCTCACGCCATATTTACGGCATATCTCGCTTACGGCTCTCATATTAGCCATGGATACGGGCTGACCTCCCGCACTGTTGCATGTGATGGTCATGATTAGGAAAGCTATGTTCTCTACTCCTCTGGTCTTTATATAATTTTCAAGCTTTTCTAAATCGAAGTCACCCTTGAAAGCATATGGAGTTGTAGTGTCAAAGGCTCTCTCATGGATCAGGTTTACTGCATGGCCTCCTGCCAATTCTATATGAGCCATAGTAGTGTCAAAATGCATGTTTCCCAGAACATCCTGTCCTTTTTTTATCATCTGTGGAAATAGTACCTGCTCCGCGCCTCTGCCTTGATGGGTTGGTATTATATATTTGTAGCCGAAAATATCCTGAGCTGCTGCTTCCAGTCTATAAAAGCTCCTGCTTCCTGCATAGGATTCGTCTCCCATCATCAGGCCTGCCCATTGCCTGTCACTCATGGCGCCTGTACCGCTGTCAGTAAGTATGTCTATGAAAATCTCTTCAGCTTTCAGGGAGAAAGGATTGTAGCCGGCTCTTTCCAGCGCCTTCACTCTTTCTTCCTTGGGAATAAGGTTTATAGGTTCTACCATCTTAATCTTGAAAGGTTCCGGTTTTCTCATTTTTTTACCTCCTCATTTTTTTATAATTCATATTATATACTTGCAAGGCTTATGCCAGATCTCAAACCTTATCCATCATAACATCTTTCCTTGATTTTCAACGGTTTGCCAAGATGCCGTTACAGAAAAGCAGAGTTATTTAGTTTATATGATTTAATTTTTGTCCCAAAAAAACACATTGAGAATCATGTTTTGTATCATAAATATACAATATAATTAAGAGTTTCAATATTGTGTATACTTATGATACAAAATACTGAAACCCCATTATTGCTTTATATCTTGAATCTATGCACTAATTCTTTTAAGCCTTCCGCCATCTTTGCCTGGCTGCGAGCTGATTCTACCAGTTCTTCTATAGCCTCCACACTTTCGCCGACAGTAGCAGAGATTTCTTCCGTGCCCGCCGCAGACTGCTGGGCGATGGAGGATACATTTTGTATGGATGCGCTTACTTGGTCTATAGAGCTTGACATCGTATTAACTGCTGATGAAATTTCTTCGGACATCCTGTTAACAAATTCAGCATCTTTCCTGTACTGCTCCCCGGTGCTTATCAATAATTCATAGCTTGGCTTCATTTCGTCCGACATATAGTCGAGCACTTCCTGAGCGCCTTTAGACAGGTTTTCAAAAGCATAGTGAACCTTTTCAACCATATTATGTATGTTAGCTACTGCTTCACCGGACTGCTCAGCCAGCTTTCTTACCTCATCCGCCACCACGGCAAAGCCCTTTCCTGCCTCTCCTACCCTTGCAGCTTCAATAGCTGCATTTAACGCCAGAAGATTGGTCTGAGAAGCAATGCTTCCTATAGAGTCCGCCATGACTCTCACTTCTTCAACTACACGTCCTTCTTCTATAGCCTTTTTTATGTTTGCATGCTTTTCTTCATAAATAGCGCTGCCTCTCTCAATAGCTTGTCCCGATTTATCCTTAATAACAAGAGCCCTTTCCTGTATCTCTCTGGCAGAGCTTTTGGCTTCTTCTGCTTTGCTCTGAAGCTGAACAGCAGCGGCACTTATTTCCTCCGTAAAGGCATTGACCTCTTGAGTGGTTGCACTCAATTCCTCTGCTCCTCCCGTGATCTCTTCCACGGATTGGTTTATTCCTTTCATTCTTCCGGAAGCCTCAGCAATGGTTTCTTCAAATTTCAGAGTTTCACTCGCTACAACACCGGTAGTGTTGTTTACTTCTATGATAAGACTTCTCAGATTGGCAATCATTTTATTATATGCGGTGCCGATCTTTCCTACCTCATCATTGCTCTTTATGGCCAATTGAGATGTCAGATCACCTTCATTGCCTGACAGCTCAGTCATTTTAACGGATATCTCGGTAAGCCTTGAAATTTTTTTGTTCATCATGATAAAAGTAAAGAGTATGAATGCTACTAATAAAATCGAGGTGATGATAATAACCTTAAAAAGGAAATTGGTTTGAACCATTATTTCTGCAGTATATGCCTCGGCTTCTTCGTTAATCTTTTTTTGGAATAATTCGAGATAGCTCATCATTGCCCTGATATTTTCCTGATAGCTGGAATTATTGACCATAAACTTAGCTGTTTCTATATCCCCTTCTTTATAGAGGTCTAAAGTCTTCATTTCCATATTTAACAGATTCTTAGATATGGACAATGCGTTTTGCAGATAATCCATGCTTTCTTCTGAAATATTCAGTTCGGTGAGCCTGTCAAAGATCTTCTCCTGAGTTTTGGTTTCATTGACTTCTGTCATATAGTTAGTGTAGCTTGACTCTAATCCGTACTCCACATAAGCTCGAATCTTGTCCGTCTTATAATTAGTAGCCGTAATCAGATCAGCTGCCAATCTCAGCATTTCAGTTTGCCTGGTTACAGCATTCCTCTCATTTGCAATGCCGTTATTAAAGAAATAAATACTGCCTCCTACCAATACAGACAAAATGATAAATACCGCGCTTGTTATTTTCAAGAATTTTGATATGTTCATTATGTCACCCCTTACAAAAATTTGCTAAGTTTATTGTTAATAGTTAACAAAGCAGTTGTATTCTCATATACTTCAACACGATATGACAAAATCCTCCTTTTTATGAATAATTTCTTTAATTTATTTGTCATATCAGTTGATATTATATTTTTCCATTTTTCTGTATAGGCTGGCTCTTGATATATTCAGCACATCGGCAACCTTTGACTTGTTTTTATATTTTTCCATGGCTTTTTTTATGGCATCGGCTTCTATTTCCTTTATTGTAGGGAAATGATCATTATATTGAAGGTTTAGCTGGCTGCTGCTTTTTATATCATGCTCCGCTATATATAAAGGCAGATCCTTCTTGGTGATTATTCCGTCTTCATCCATAACCACAGCCCTCTCGATTATGTTTTCCAGTTCTCTTATATTCCCCGGATAATCATAGCTGTTCAGTATTTTTAAGGCATCCTCTCCTAGGCTGACCTTTCTCCCGGTTTTTTCCCTCATTTTGCCCAGCATGTTATCTATGTAATATATTATGTCTTCCTTTCTTTCCCGCAGAGGAGGAAGGGAAATCCTGATGACCTCCAATCTGTAAAACAGGTCTCCTCTGAATTTGCCGGAAGCCACCAATGTCCTCAAATCCTTGTGAGTGGCTGCAACTATGCGCACATCTATGGGTATGAGCCTGCTGCCCCCCACCTTCATTATTTCTTTATTTTGAATCACTCTAAGTATTTTTGATTGAAGAGCGATATCCATATCTGCTATTTCATCCAATAGCAATGTACCGCCCGATGCCATCTCAAAATATCCGGGATGCCCTCCTTTTTTTGCTCCGGTAAAGGCTCCTTCTTCGTAGCCAAACAGCTCGCTTTCCAGCAGATTAAAGGGTATAGAGGCGCAATTTACCGCCAAAAATGGTTTATCCTTGCGAGGGCTATTTTTGTGGACAAATCTTGCAAGAACCTCTTTGCCGGTGCCGCTCTCGCCTTCTATGAGCAGATTTGAATCTACCATACCGGCCTTGAGCGCATATTTCAGCGCTTCCTTCATCGCCTGGCTTTTGCCTGCCACAAAGTCGCTCATATCTTCATTTACCTTATGAAGCTTGCCATAAAGCTGCTTTATAGTGGTATTTGCATATTCCAGCTTGTCTGTAAGCTGCTTTATTTCCGTGATATCCCTGAATATAGAGATGACGCCTATAATCCGTCCACCATCCATTATAGGAACTATATTGGAGATGACATTGGCGTCAAATACATGAGTTGTAATGTCTATTAGTTTTTGCCCTGTTTCCAATACCCCGAGCATGCCCGAATCAGGAACTATATCCTGCACATACTTGCCCAGGAAGTAGCTCTTCTCCTTCTTGGTTATTCTTGTATTGGAATTGTTGACATAAACGACGATGCCTCTATGGTCTATGATGGAAATGCCATCATGGAGGCTTTCGAAAATGAATTCCTTATCCCTTATAATCCTTTCCAGCTCTTTCATTTTATCACCTAATTTACCATTAATCACTTTTAGTATAATATATATGGAAAAGGATGTCTAACCAAAGCATCTGCTTATAGCTCGATCAATTTCTTTGTCGCATGAGTAAGAATCTCACAGCCCTCTTCCTTTACCAGCACAGTGTCTTCTATCCTGACTCCGCCCCAGGAGGGAAGATATATGCCGGGTTCAACGGTGAGCACATTGCCTGCAGCCAGATATTCTTCACAGCTTGTGGACATAAAAGGCAGCTCATGTATTTCCAGTCCTACTCCGTGGCCCAGACCGGTACCGAAGTATCTACCGTAGCCTGCTTCCTCGATAACATCTCTTGAGGCCTTATCCACCAGCTTGCCAGGCACACCTGCTCTTACAGCTTCCAATCCCCTTTTCTGTGACTTTGCAACTATATCATATATTTTCTTCTGATCATCAGTAGCCTTGCCGACACAAATCGTCCTTGTCATATCACATTTGTATCCCTGTACCTGAGCGCCAAAATCAAAGGTGACGAAATCTCCCGCCTCTATCAGCTTATCGGAAGGTATGCCATGGGGCAGTGAGGTTTTAACTCCGCTGATCCCTATTATGTCAAAGGCTATTTCGTCGGCGCCGTTTTTCTTCAATATATATTGAAATTCCCTCTCAATATCCTTTTCGGATAAGCCCGGTTTAATATAGCCCAATAGCTCTTCAAAGGATTTATCCGAAATATCGCATGCCTTCCTTATTAAAGATATCTCATCCTCATCCTTTATCTTCCTTATTTCTTCCACCAGTCCCGAAGCCGGTATCAGTTCAATCCCTTCCAATGCCTCTTTAAGCCTCGTATAGAGATCATAGCTGATCACAGCCCCTTCAAAGCCCAGCTTCTTTATTCCCCATTTTTCGCTGAGGGTAAGCAAGGTCTCCGCCAATGATGGATATGGGTTTCTCCATCTCACAACTTCATAGCCGGTGCATTCCTTTTCTGCCTGCTCCGTATATCTGGAGTCAGTAATAATAGCTCGTTTTTCAGGTGCTAACAGCAAATATGAGTCTGAATTGGTAAAGCCGCTCAGATACCTGATGTTGGCATCCTTTTGAAGGAATATACCATCCAGTCCCTCCTTCTGCAGTGATTTTAAAAGCTTCTCCGCTCTTTGTCTTGTATCCATATTTGTCACCGTTCTTTTTAATTTATAACATTATGCTTATTGATCCCTTTGCTTGTGCCGCAAGCCTTGCCCCATGCAAATCCTCCTCAAATCAGCACAATATATTACTATCCTATAAATCAAATATTCTGGGAGTATTAACAGACAGAAGCTTAACAAGCTTATTGGTCCTATTTCTCCAGGTATGGGGCTCTGCGGCTTTATAATGAGCGCTGTCTCCCGGATACAAAATATATTCTTCCTCACTATAGCAAAGAGTCAGAATTCCCTCCAATACATAAACAAATTCTTCTCCTCCGTGAGGAGCTTTAGCCGGTGCCGCTATATCATCACCGGGCAAAATAGTTGCCAACATGGCTTCCATGTTTCTGTCAGTCATATCTGCCGATAGGTTAGAAAATATAAAGCTGCTTTTATCAAGCTGAAAATATTCCTGTTCATAGCTCTTCAATACTAATGAACGGCTTTTTTTAGGCGGAGTAAAAAATATGGACAAATCCACCTCCAAAGCCTCTGCTATATTTTTCAAAGACAATATGGCAATGGAGGTAAGGCCTCTTTCCACCTGAGACAAAAAACCCACAGAGAGATCAGTTTTTTCGCTCAAATCCTTTAAGGTCATGCCTTTTTCATTTCTTATCTGGTTTATTTTCTGCCCTATCTCTTCTTTCATCTTTATACTCCTCTATAATATGGTCATATTCCTGTCGGAATTATTAAATACCCTTGAACCTTCTCCGTCAACCATCACTATATCTTCAACCCTCATGCCAAACTTGCCCGGTATATATATGCCCGGCTCGATGCTGAAGCACATGCCCGTTTCCAATACTTGCTTATTCCCGCTTTTTATATAAGGGGCTTCATGAACAGCCAGGCCTATGCCATGTCCTGCCCTGTTTATGAAGTATTGCCCGTAGCCTTCTTTTGATATGATATCCCTGGCTGTTTTATCCACCTCTTCAGCGGTTATCCCTTCCCTTACCGCTTTTTTTGCTTCAGTAGTCGCTCTCAGGCATATTTCATAGACCTTCTTTTGCTCCTCTGTGGGCTCCCCTATGAATACTGTTCTGGAAGTATCCGAGCAATACCCCTTATATCTGCATCCAAAATCCAATACAACCAGATCCCGCTTCTCTATTATTCTCTTGTCGTCATTATAGTGGGGCTTGGAGCTGTTTGGGCCCGAAGCCACTATGGGATCAAATGAAAGCTCTTCTCCTCCCAGCTCTATCAGCAGCTCTTTTATCTTATTGGCAATCTCTCTTTCCGATACGCCGGGTTTGATAAACTTCACAATTTCCGCAAAGGTTTTGTCCGCTATTTCTCCGGCCCTGGCCATATACTGAGCTTCTTCCTCATCTTTTCTCAGCCTTAGCTCTTCAAATATCATCGCTTCGTTCACATATTCAGCCTTTATAAAGCTCTTCATATCGATGAGATCGACAGCTCTGACGCCATCATTGACCGCTATGATCCTTCCGTTAAGCCCATAATCTGCCTGCGCCTTCTCAAAGCATCCCAGGGGCCCATCCCCATCAGACCAGATATAAATATGGGCTTTATCTCCCAAGGCTTCTCTTACTTCTTCATAATACAGCTCGGGACATATGAAGAACCATCTTCCGTCGGACAAAACGTAAAATCCCCTGAATCTCTCATCCGAAAAAGGCTTTATACCTGCAAGGTATTCTACATCGTGACTGGGTCCCATAACACAGGCATCCGCCCCATGTCCCCGAAGCAATTCTGCCATCCGTTCCAGCTTTGTCATGTTGAGCATCATCGTCACCCTCCACAATATAATTTTTACGAGTATATTCTATATATATTAAAAATTTCCTGCAATATTTACATATAACTTAATTTTTTACAAACATAAAATTTTTAAAATCGAATTTATACCGTTCATATGCCTATAAATCCGCAAATAGTTTTATATAAGTGATGTTTATATATACTAAAACAAAAAGGCTGCTGCATAACGGATTCAACCTGTCATTCCGAAGGAGCAAAGCGACTGGAGAATCTTTTTATTGCAATACCTTAAAGATTCTTCGCTGTGCTCAGAATGATAAAATTGGATTTTTGCAACAGCCCCTTTTAAGCTTTGTTTGATCATTTTTAGAAGCCTTTATGCTCCGTTCTTTCTATTATCTCGTTCTGCAAAGCTTCTCCCAAGTCATTGAAATAATCGCTGTAGCCTGCGATACGGACTATCAGGTCCTTATAGTTTTCCGGGTTTTTCTGAGCGTCCCTCAGAGTCTTGGCATCTACAACATTGAACTGTATGTGATGGCCGTCCATCCTGAAGTATGCCCTGACGAGTTGGGCCCATTTGTCCAGGCTTTCCTCGCTGCCGACTACACTCGGGGAGAATTTTTGGTTGAGCAGAGTACCTCCCGTTCTCAAATGGTCCATCTTTCCGGCGGACTTGATAACACCCGTGGGTCCAAGCCTGTCTGTGCCTTGAACCGGCGAAATGCCCTCGGATTGAGGCATGCCTGCCTTTCTGCCGTCAGGAGTTGCCCCTGTGACTTCTCCAAAGTAAACATGGCAGGTCGTAGGAAGCATATCTATCCTATAGCTGCCGCCGCAAACTGTGGGTCTGCCGTTTACTTCGTCATAATAGGCATTGAAAACTTCCTTCATTATATCATCAGCATAGTCGTCATCATTGCCGTACTTCGGCGTTCTGTTGAGGAATAGCTGGCGTATTTCTTCCCTGCCTTCAAAGTTTTTGTCCAAAACATCCAGCATTTCGGCCATAGCAAGCCTCTTGTCATCAAACACATGCTTTTTTATAGAGGATAAGCTGTCCGTTATGGTTCCTATGCCCACACCCTGCAGGTATCTGGTATTGTACCTGGCGCCGCCTGCATTGTAATTTTTAGCTTTCTTTATGCAATCATCGGTTATTATAGATAAGAAGGGGCAGGGCATATTGTCGATGTAGAGCTTTTCCATGACATTGTTGCCCCTGATCTTTATTTCTATGAAATGGTGAAGCTGCTTTTTAAAGGCTTCAAACAATTCATCATAGGATTTAAAGCTTCTCGGATCGCCTGTCTCTATGCCGATCTTCTTGCCTGTCCTTGGGTCCAAGCCGTTATGCAGTGTTATTTCCATTACCTTTACCAGGTTGAAATATCCCGTGAGGATGTACGCCTCTTTGCCGAAGGCCCCTGTCTCGACACAGCCGCTTGTGCCGCCACATCTTGCATCCTCAATGGTCTTTCCCGCTCTCAGCATTTCCTCTATTACGGAATCCGCATTGAAGATCGAAGGCTGGCCAAAGCCGGTTTCTAATATTTTCAAGACCCTCTTCAAGAATTTATCCGGATTCTTCTTGCTGAGCTGAATGTTGGAGCTGGGCTGCAACAGCCTCATCTCCTGTATGACATCAAGGATCATATAGGTCACATCATTTACTCCGTCCGATCCGTCGGCAGTGAGGCCGCCGTTGTTTATATTTGCAAAATCGGTGTAGGTCCCGCTTTCCTTCAATGTAACCCCAACCTTGGGCGGAGCGGGCTGATTATTAAACTTTATCCAGAACAATTGAAGCAGCTCTCTTGCCTTCTCATCTGTAAGAGTCCCTTCCTCGATGCCTTTTCTGTAGAAAGGATAAAGGTGCTGATCCAGCCTGCCAGGTGAAAATGCATCCCATGTATTGAGTTCAGTGATTACGCTGAGATGAACAAACCAATACATCTGAAGGGCTTCCCAGAAATTCTCCGGCGCATTGGCAGGCACATTTGTACAAACCTCCGCAATCTGCAGCAGCTCTTTTTTTCTGTTTTCATCCTTTTCTGCTGCTGCCAGCTCAAGAGCCTTATCTGCATGTCTTTTGCCAAAGGTTATTATCGCATCGCAGCAGATGGCCATGGCCTTCAGTTCTTCATGCTTTGAAAAGGCTTCGGGATCATTTAGAAAATCAAGCTCAGCGATTTCCTCTTCTATATCCTTTTTGAAGTACAGAAATCCTTTTTGATACATTTTCCCGTCGGCTACCGTGTGCCCCGGAGATCTTTGCTCCATAAACTCGGTAAAGATTCCGGCACTATAGCATTCCTTCCACTCTTCGGTCATATTGTTCAGCAGAAGATCTCTCATGGCCCTGCCTTCCCAGTATGGAATTATTTCTTCCCTTTGAACCTTTTTAGACTCTTCCGAAACCTTAAAAAACACCTTCTCCCTTTTATCCATTACTTCAAAATCAGCTATAGTGTGACAGCAAAGCTCCGGATAAGTGGGAGTGGCCTTAGGTGCCGGACCTCTCTCTCCTACTATGAGCTCATCATCGTTTATGCATATGGTCTTATTTTCGCACAGCTCCTTGAAGACCAAGGCCCTAAGGACAGGAATGGAAACCTTCCCTTGATATTTCTTATATGCATTTGTAACGATTCGGGCTCTTTCGATGGATATAGCCGGTATTGCGTCAAGGCTTTTCTGTCTTAAATCTCTGACTCTTTCATTCATAAACTCTAACCCCCAATTTTTATTTTGAATCCGAATATTTTTAGCCTCTGAGCTATCTCATCCATCCTGTCATCGGACGGAGTCTTTATATCAGCAAGGCTGTATTCTTCGCCCAGCCTTTTATACTTTTCTATAGATATATTATGATAGGGCAGAAGATTTATCTGTTCAATTCCGTTTATAGAGGAAAGGTACTTACCTGTCTCCTCCAAATTGGCATCATCATTGATTCCGGGGATTATAGGAATCCTTATAAAAATGCGCTTTCCCAGCTGGGTCAATTCTTTCAGATTATCAAGTATCAGTTCATTTGACACCCCTGTATATTTTTTATGCTTGTCATCGTCCATCATCTTCAAATCATATAAAAAAAGATCTATGAATCCACTGAGCTCTGCAAGGATATCTTTTCTTACAAAGCCGCAGGTATCAACCGCTGTGTGTATACCCTTTTTCTTACAGCTTTTAAGCATTTCCAAAAGAAATTCATGCTGCATAAAAGGCTCGCCGCCGGAGAAAGTGACTCCGCCGCCGGATTCCTCGTAGAATATGTTGTCCTTCTCTACTTCCTTCATCACTTCTACCGAGGTCATAGCTTTGCCGGCCATTCCCACGGCACCCGCATAGCAAACCTCTGCACAGCTGCCGCAGCCGATACATTTTTTAATATCGACTCTCATCCTTTTATCTTCTATTACTATGGCGCCTGCAGTGCAAACCTCTGCACATTTGCCGCAGCCTATGCATCTGTCGGGAAACCTTACTGCCTGCCGATCAACCTGTTGGCTCTCCGGGTTATGACACCAGCGGCATGTCAAGGGACAGCCCTTCATGAAAACAGTTGTCCTTATTCCCGGGCCGTCATGTATAGAATATTTCATTATATTGAATATACAACCTTCCACGCTATCACCTCATCTAAATTTCGTTGCAAATCATGTGCCAATCTTAACATCTTGCGGGAATAGGATGGTTCAGTTATTTCAACACTGAACTAAGCCGCCCTAAGACCCCCGCCTCCATAGGCGGCGGGCATCAAAGGGCGGCTAAGTCCAGCATGGACTCGACTAACATTCAGCGGGAGTTGAATCCCCCACTGAATGAAGTCTCGTTCAATATTTAGAAAAGTATAAAAAAGCACTTGAGTCCCATTTATGGTACTTCAGGTGCCTTTTTTACATTTTTTCGTACGGTTTATGATACTATTCCCTTTCCTCGCCCCGGCTTTTAATGCCCAGCCTCTTAAGCTTGCCATGGAGAGTCTGCTTTGGTATTTTAAGCATTCTGGCTGCTTTTGCGCGATTGCCGCCCGCTTCATCTATGGCGGAGATGATCACCGATTTTTCATACTCTCCTACGGCGTCCTTCAGCCCCAGGCCCTTAGGTATCTCCGGACTTTCTTTACCTTTAAACGCCGAAGTCTGCCTCAATATGCTGTAGTATTGCAGGTCCGGGAGACCTATATAATCTCCGTCGGTAAAGTTCATAGCGCTCTCTATCGTATTTTCCAGTTCTCTCACATTGCCTGGCCAATCACCATTGAAAAACCTATCCAGGACTTCCCCGGTCACGCCTTTTATATCCTTATTCATTTTTCTATTAAAAACATCAATAAAATAGTTCGTAAGTATGGGTATATCCTCTTTCCGTTCTCTGAGAGAAGGGACATAGAGGTATATCACATTGAGCCTGTAGAACAGATCCTTCCTGATTATATTTTGCTCCAGCATCATATTGGGGTCCATGTTGGAAGCGGCGATTATGCGCACATTCACCTTTTTGGTATCTGAGCCTCCGATCCTCCTTATGACTCCATCCTGAATGACTCTCAGGAGCTTTGATTGCAGCTCAAGATTCATAGAATTTATTTCATCCAAAAAGAGAGTACCCCCGTCTGCCAGTTCAAACAGTCCCGGTCTATCCTTCGCTCCCGTGAAGCTTCCCTGAGCAGTCCCGAACAATATGCTCTCCAGAAGGTTTTCCGGCAAAGCCGCACAGTTTTGGGCGATAAAAGGCTTGCCGCGCCTGCTGCTGAGATTATGCATGGCCTGAACGATGAGCTCCTTGCCCGTACCTGTTTCCCCATATACAAATACCGGAGAATTGCTGTTTGCCACCTTTTTTGCTTTGTTTTTCAACTCCAGCAATGCAGCACTCTCTCCAACGATGTCGGAAATGGTGTATTGAGTGCCGTTGAGTGCCTTATGTCCATCACCTTTTGTGTAAAGCTCATTTTGGAGCATGAGAACCTTTTCCGATAACTCCCTTACAGTTGTCAGGTCCTTAAATATTTCAAAGGCTCCTACAAGCTCCCTATCCTCAAATACCGGTATGGTAGTGCTCAAGATAGAGACACTCTTGCCTTTATAATTGACATAGTTTTGCACCTGATCTATGACAGGCTTGCCTGTTGTCATAGCCTTATAGAAGGTACTGCTGTCCTTGTCCAAGTGAGGGAATACCTCAAATAGGCTTTTTCCTACTGCATCTTCATGATCAAAACCTGTTATCTCAGTTGAGGCTGGTTTATAAAAGGTAATGGCAAGGTCTGCGTCCAGCACTATTATGCCTTCCTCCAGCCTATCCAATATGAGCTGCTTAATCTTGTTTTGATCCATTATGAAGCCCCCCTTTGTGATGCTATTGTTAGTTTTTCGCTTTTCTATTAAAAATATATCATAAGTACTATAGTTTATTCAATGTTATCAGTGTTCAAAATAATCACCCTGCTTATCTGCAGAGTGATAAGTAAAACCTTATTATTACTCTATTTCAAAATTGCATGTTACTACTGCTGTAATCTCTTTATCTATGGTCGAAGTATCATTGATCCCATAGTCCGAAACATCGGTAGAATACAAAGGAGTGATCTGAAAAACTCCCACCTTGGCCGAACGCAATGTCCCTATTTTGCTGCCGGTGCCATCGGCGATTTGCACTGCCCTGTTTTTTGCATCGGCTGTGGCTTGCCCCAGCATATCCACCTTCAAATCAGCGATTTTGGTATAGTAATATTCAGGAGGATAGGATTGAAATTCTACCCCTTCATTGATCAGATCAGTAGCTTCTCTGGATATTGCAGTTATCTTCTCTACATCATTGGATGAAACTTCCACCCGCTGCTCCAGCCTGTAACTTGCGATTTCATTGCTGTACATACCGTTTGGCAATACCACGTAATAAGGATTGGTAGATATGGATGATATGATTATATCACTTTCCTCTATCCCCTTGCTCACCAGATGCTTCTTTACCTTTTCCAGATCCAGCTTCAGCTTGGCATAGGCATCAGCAGTCCGGGCCGACTGAGCCGAAAAGCTTCCACGCCATACAACCAGGTCCGATTTTATCTGTTTCTTTGCCGAGCCGGTAACAGTTATGGTTTTATCTCCGGTCTTCATCTTTATGATACCATTTGTTACGATTGTTGAGGATAGGATTATCCCCAATGCCAAAATTACTGCTATTAATGACCAGACCAGATTGTTTTTGTTTTCTCCGTTCATAATGATACACCCCCTAAATTATAGATATTATGATTGTTATCGGTAATATATGACTTAGACTTCAAGGATTTGGATAAAGTTCCCGTGTTTTAACCATAAAGAGCTAAAAAGAAAAACCGACACAAGGTATCGGTTATACTGGTCTGCGCATCAATGTCCTTATGGAAATTTCGTGCTCTCCAAGCAGTTGATAAATAGATTTATTGCCCTCTATCATATCGTCCAATTTAGCGTTAACTTCTGTCCTAAACCCTATCAGACTGGCAGTATGATTTTTTATTCCTGCTACTTCTTTTTTGAGATCTGCTACTTCAGTTTTTATGTCTTTTACCTCGGACTCAATTTTGCCAAGCTTTTCTACCACAAATTTTTGGAATTCTTCGTTTGTCATTTTTTCAACTCCTTTTTGTAGTATTTTTCTCATTTAAAGTATAGCATACATTTTCTGGTTTATCTACAGGGCTAAACTACAGCTTGAGATCCGTCTTCATCTTCAAATACTCTATAAGCTCTCCCAGCGGAATATCCTGTTCCTCGGCCTTCATCATATCCTTCAGCTTCACAGTCTGTGACTTCAGCTCCTCTTCTCCCATTATGATGACATAGGGAATTTTTTCTTTGTTCGCATAGTCAAGGCTCTTCTTCAGCTTTCTGCCGGTCATTTCTATATCAACATAGAAACCATTGCGCCTGAGCTCTTGGGCCAGCTTCATCGACTCCACCTCTGTACCCATGGGGATTATATAGAATTCTACAGGTGATCTGAAGCCATCTTTATTTTGTATGGACAATGCAGTATAAATCACATCAAGACCGAAGGATATGCCTACTGCAGGATATTCTATTCCGTTATCCAAAAAGCCTCCGATGATGCGGTCATATCTTCCCCCTCCTCCAATGCTGGAGGTAATACTGCCGTCGCAAAGGAATATTTCATAAACTGTACCCGTATATATATCAAGTCCTCTTGCCAGAAAAGGATTGAGCCTTGCTTTGGATCCAATACCCATAGCATTTAGATAAGCCCCCAGTTCTTCCAATTCCTTTACCCCTTCTGCAATCATGGGATTGCTGCAATTGTTTCTGAAATACTCCAGGGGCTCATCCTTTGCTGATTTCAAAATTGAAAGCAAACTGCAGATAGTCTCATTTTCTATGCCCTTTTCCATAAGCTCCTGCCGGACCCCGTCCTCTTTTACCTTTTCTATCTTATCCAGAGATAAGATAATTTCATTTATGCTTTCTTCCTTTACATCGGCACTGGTGATAATGCCGGATAAAAGCTTCCGGTTATTATACGACACATAGGCATCAAGCTCCAGCTTCTCAAATACCTCCGCAGTCATGGCCATGAATTCGGCTTCTGCAATGACCGACTTTACTCCTACCATGTCCACGTCGCACTGGATGAATTCACGGTTTCTCCCTGTTTTCACCGGGCCGTCTCTGAATACCTTGCCTATTTCATACCTTTTAAAGGGAAGTCTCAGGTTCGGATTCATGCCTACTACTTTTGCAAAAGGAACGGTCAGGTCATATCTTAGAGCGATATCGCGCTCTCCCTGATCCTTCAGCCTATAGACCTCTTTTAAAATCTCTGAACCTCCTGCATACTTTGAGGCCATCACATCATAGTAATTGAGAATAGGGGTCTCAAGTGGCAGATATCCATATCTCTCAAAGGTATCTTCCAATGTTTTTCTAATCTTGTTTCTGATATATTGCTCTTCCGGCAAATAGTCTTTCGTACCCTTCAAATTGCGAAGTTTTAATTCCATTATAAGCTCCTCCTTAAAGATTATCTTAGCCAATTTTTTACTGGGGAACCCTGCCATTCATAAAGTTGAGCCCTACATTACCACTGTTTTAGAAGCTATACTTTCTTGCCTGTTAAAAAAATAAAGAGCTATGCAGATTTTATACCTGCACGGCTCTTTATGATATCAACACCATCGCAGGCACAAGCACAATCAGTGCTTGCACCTACGGATTATTTCCTAGCTGCAAGCACGCTTCCTATGATGATGGATATGATTATTCAGTTTTGAAACAATAGGGCAAATCATAGCGGGCTTCTCCTTTATCGCTTTTAATAGATAATACCATTGCGGTACCAAAACTTCAAGATAATATTCAGCCATATAATAGTTGAGAACTCTTTAGGTATACTGCTCTTTTATGATGGTGTCAATGTTATTGTTGACATATATGGCAATTATAGGTTTAAATATTAGTAGGGTTATTATTTTATATAAAATGGGGGTTGATTATGTGAATGTATGTATTTTTTACTATGACGGTTTTTGTGAATTTGAGGTGGTGCTTTTGGGGCTTATTTTTAGAGAGAAAAATGTCTTTACTGCTGCCTTAGAGAATAAAGTATATATAAGTGAAGAAAAGCAGAAGTTTCTGCCGGACAAAACTGTAGGTGAGCTTAACCCCGATGAAATAGATTTGTTCGTGGTTCCGGGCGGAAATCCTTCCTATCTTTTTGATAATACGGTGCTAAGAGACTTTATCACTACTCTTAATTCCAAAAATAAACATATTGGAGCCATATGCGGAGGGCCGTCTCTTTTGGCCAGTTATGGCATTCTAGATAATAAAAGATGTACAGGTGATTCATCTGGAATTAGGGAAGATGAGGATTATATCGAACTCTTCCAAAAGGCCCATGTGTTGAATGAAGACGTAGTAATTGACGGCAATATAATCACATCGACGGGTCAAGCCTTTGTGGAGTTTGCTGTAGAGCTTGGCAAGCTCATGAATATCTACACAAGCGATGAAGAAGCGCAAAACGACTATAGATGGATTAAGAATATTAAAGATTAACGACTTATCCTTGTGAGGAGAGTTTTAAACCCCATCATAAATCGAGTTGGATAACTTCAAGCATATTATCAGGGATCTGCGAAACTCAAAAAAGCTCCGGGCTGCTCAAGGATATATGCTCCAGTAGGAAAAGAATATATAATATGGCTTGGAACAAAGAATAGGGGAGGGTATTTTACTTTCTATTTCCAAACCCGATCCAGTTTCAAGAATTCCTGGAAATAGCCTAACATTGACATGGGGCTCATAAGCATTTGATAAAACAGGACATAAAAAATAAATCCCAGTTTATTTTTGCGTATTCTTAAATTCAAAGACCTAAATACGCCTTTTTGATAGCTATACAAAACATAGTTCTGGACCAAACAAAGGGGAAGGACAAAAAGAGTATAGGGGCCTACAATCCAGTACTTGCCGAAAAGAGCAAATATAAGCCCCGGTATCCAGCAAAAGGTATAGATGAAATCCAGATATGGCATGATCAAATTTATGCCGGTCATATATCGCACATACCCCATAGGCTGCTTCCATGGCTTCACTAAACTTAAGGCCTCTATCATTCCCCGAGCCCAACGGCTTCTTTGTCTGAACAAATGTTTCATACTGGCAGGTACCTCTGTAAAAGCCACGGCAAGAGGTTCAAAATAGACCATACAGTTATTTTTTAGAAAGTTCCATGTAAGGACTATATCCTCTCCGATTGCATCAGGCCAGCCTCCCGCTTCCTTTATCACCCTTGTTTTGTACAGGGAGAAGGCTCCCTGAGCCACAAGAGTTCCCTGATATAGCCCCTGCAGCCTCTTGATGCTGGCTATGCCAAGAAAATAGTCCCATTCCTGTATCCTTGCGACAAAATTTTCCCGGCTGTTTTTTGCCAGAACAGCACCTGCAACAGCGCATACTTGCTCCGGAGCGGATTTCATTCTTGCAACCAAGTTTTTTATGGCAGATTTATGGAGCAAAGTGTCTGCGTCCAAGGTTGCCAAATAATCCGTAGCCACATGATTTAATGCATTATTCAATGCGTTGTTCTTGCCCGGCTTCGGCTCATGCAGAACTTGTACGGGAAGCTCCAGCTGCGCCGCTGCTTCCATAGCCTTTTCAGCAGTCCTATCCGTGGAATCATTATCCACGACTATGGTATTTATTTCACCTCTATAATCCTGTCCCTTGATATACCTGAGGGTATCAGCGATATTTTTCTCCTCATTGCGGCAGGCGATTATTAAGGTTATCGGATCATCGGGATCGGAGATCTTAAAGGGAGGCTGCCGGTCCAAAAGCAAGCTGACCACCATGAAAGCATTTATATATCCCGGCAGATAGCCTATGCCTGCAATTATGATCACAGCAACAGGGAGTGAAACTATTCTGCCCAGATCTGAGACCCAGGGCAAAGACAGCATTATTGAAAAAATAGTCCATGCAGCTGCAGCTGCATGTCCAATCCAGAACTTCATTTTTACAGCGATGTATTTTTTCATATAATCTCCTAAAATAACTGCAATAATTTAACAATAATAATTATTATTAAATATCGTCTATCGCATGTTTATTTTATCATTATGCTGCAATGAGGTAAAGGAGAATATAATGAAATTTGTCGGTTTCTGTCATGTAAGTATTTACTCTAATGCCTTTTTATTTCTTTTTATGCTTATTTGATAATTCTACATAGTGCTGCGCCGTTGCTCTCAGCGATAACACCTCTTCCTCCGCAAGTTCTCTTGTTATTTTTCCCGGAGAGCCTATGACCATTACATTTGAAGGTATCTTCTTGCCGGGAGGTATTACGGAGCCGGCAGCTATGATCGCATTGTCCCCTATCTCAGCGCCATCCAATATTATGGCGCCCATGCCTATCAATACATTATTTCCGATGGTGCAGGCATGGACAATGGCGCCATGTCCTACAGTCACGCCATCGCCGATTATCGTAGGGCAATAGCGGTTGATATGAATGGTGCAGTTATCCTGTATGTTTGTATCTTCTCCTATTGAAATAAAGTTATCATCACCGCGTATCACGGTTCCATACCATATGCTTGCATTCTTTTTCAGCTTTACATTCCCGATAACAGCGGCATTATCCGCTACGAAACAGCTGGAGTGAATTTCCGGCATATTGCCTTGATATTCAATGATCATCTTCCGACCTCCCGTGTAATCTTCTTCTGCATACATTAAAGCGTGCAGCTTGATTATATCATAACAAATAAGAGGGTAGTACCGTAAGTACTATCCTCTTAAGGCAATTGCCGGTTATGCCCTATAACCGATCAATGCAGCTCCGATAGCTCCTGCATATTGGGAGTCCGCATGGGAATAGATTCTGCAATTCATTTTTTTCTGAAGTATGGTCCTGATCTGGTCATTCTTCGAAACTCCGCCGGTGAAAAGCACCAAATCCCTTATTTTTATCCTGTTGGCTATATGTGCAATTTTATTGGATATGGAGTGAAGTATGCCGGAGGCTATGGAAGCTTTGGAAGCCCCCGACGCCAAAAGGCTTATAACCTCGCTTTCCGCAAATACGGCACACATGCTGTTTATGTCCCTAGGCGCCGATTGAGCTGCCAGATCCTCAAGCTCATCTACTTCTGCCTCAAGTATATGGGACATCACCTGAAGAAACCGTCCTGTGCCTGCGGCACATTTGTCGTTCATTATGAAATCCAATACATTGCCCTTCTCATCTATGGATATAGCCTTGCTGTCCTGGCCGCCCACATCTATTATTGTCCTGGCCTGCGGGTTCAGGTATATGGCGCCTCTGGCATGGCAGGTTATCTCGGTCACCCTCTTTGTTGCAAAGGGTATGGATACTCTGCCGTAACCGGTGCCGATTATTGCAGCCACATCGCGTTCCTGCCCTCCGCTTTTGTCCAGCACCTTCCTGTACAGCTCTTCTCCGGCTTCTCTCAGATTCCACCCTGTAGGCCGCATGAGCATATACATGTTTTTCCCGTCATAGGCAGCAGCTTTTGCACATACAGACCCAATATCAATCCCTATAGTTATCATGTTTTTCTCCTCGGAAGCATCCAAAGCTAAATAAATCTAATCTCTATATTTTTTCTCTCGATAGAGTGAAATCCCAGTATATTTATACCGTATCTGCCAACGATTTCTTTGATGGCTTCCTCATCTTCATGGTCATATTTTATTGCTATGCCGCAGCATTTGCTGAGCTGCCTGGGAGTAGGAGTTATGGTGTATTTTATATTGTTCTCCTTCAGCCTTTTTTCCAGCAGCAGGCCATCAGTATGAGTATTGAACAGTATATAATAATCCAGCTCCACGATTTACCCTATCATTTCAAGGAAGGCTTCCACTCTTGTTTGAATCTGCCCGACATCATCGTTGCTGTAATCGCTTTCAATAAAGAGCACAGGTATGCCAGCGGCTTTTAGGGCCTTCTCTACGTTAGCATACTCAATATTGTAGGTATGGCAGAACTGCAAGCTGTTATATATTACACCATCTGCTTTGAATTCCTTTGCCAATCTGATGATATCATCTTCTCTTCCTTTGTTCGGCGTAAAGCAGGCGCAATTGATCTTGAGATATCTATCTGCCAGAGCATTGATCATTTCATCCATTGTTGCAGCACTCTCATCTACAAGATTTTCAAAATACCTTGTGCCTGTGCAGGTCTCTTCAGCAACAACTATGGCACCGCTGGTCTCAAGTATATGATGTATTTTCCAGTTTGGAACAGCCATGGGAGTTCCGCTTATCAATATTCTCTTGTCATCTTTTTTGCTTACCGATACTTCATTTTTTATTCTTTCTTCCAGCTCTTCGCATAGCTTATTGGTCATTTCTATAAAACGTTCAGGATTGTCATAAAAAGCAATCTGAGATATGAGCAGTGCGTCTTTGCCGCTGATCGGCACATTTAATGCCTTCCTGGCAGAGTATAGCCTCTGCAGGGCCAGTCTTTTTCTATTGCAAAGCTTAATGGCCTCGGCAAGCTTTTCTTCTGTTATTTCATTGCCTGTAAGCTTTTCTAATTTTGCCTTGAGGTCGTATATTTCTTCCGACCACTTCTTGTAGTCTTTGTCTCTCTTCATCTGAGGAAGATCCATTACATAGGTATCCACATAATCATCAAGCACTTCCCAGGCTTTCTTTTTTGCATCGCAAGTCGTTTCTCCAACTATCATGTCGCAGGATTGGAAATATGGGCAGGTACCGCCTACTTTGGCTCCTGTAAAAGCCTTTACCAACGGACATATATTTCTCGGCAGAACCTTCTCGCCATCTTCTATCCAGAACTGGGAGCCTGCACAAAGTCCGACACCGATTGCACCGGCTGCAAGGATCATCTCATCAGGAACAAACACGCAAAAAGTGCCTACTACCTTGCCGCCCTGCTTTTTGTGATCGTCCAGCTCTTTGATCCTCAGTCCGTGGACTTCCGATACTACAAAATTATAGTAGTTCATACCTTCGGGTCTGTTTTCCTGGCTTAGATAAACTCCGCCATATAACTGTGGAAGGACCTCGCACAACACATCATGCTTTTCCAAGTCCATTCCGAGTCTTCCCCATAATTCTCTATAATCTGCCATTTTCTATACCCCCATGATATTACTTCACTAATATAATATCATGTCCGCATTTTATTCATGATTGTTTATTTCTATTCCGGATTTGCATTGCATTGATAATGTCTATAGAAACAGCAGATATTCAGGTCAGCATCCATATCAATTAGACAATCTTCGACAATAAAACTGTTATATTGACATGTAATGCTGGATAATATATAATTTCATAGATATACTTGTACTTCTTGCCAAAATAACTACCATCTATAACCATAAATGATAATGAAAAGCTAAAAATAATGGAGGAGATCGCGTGAAATTAAGCCTATCGAGACGAATTGCCCTGATAACAGCTTGCCTGATGCTTATAGTATCATTAGGTATAGGTTACACTGCCATAAAGCTTAGCTCTGATGCCATATCGGAGCATACAAAGGATGCCCTGTCCATGTCTGCCGAAGATGGTGTAAAGGTTATTGAAGAAATTATTTCTAAGGATTTAAGCATTTTACAAGAGGTAGCTAATCGTGCAAGAACTCAAACCATGGATTGGCAAATCCAGCGCGAATCTTTGGCACAGGATGTTTCAAGATTGGGCTATTTAGATATAGGTATAGTGACTCCTGACGGCATAGCCCATTATGTAACAAGCGGAGATACGGCGGATCTCGGAGACAGAAGCTATATCAAAAAAGCTTTTCAAGGAGAAGCAAATATTTCAGACGTGATTATAAGCAGAGTCACCAATCAAGCTGTCATAATGCTGGCAGCACCCATCAAAGTGAATGATAGTGTTGCAGGCGTTCTTATCGCGAGAAAGGACAGTTCATCATTAAATGAAATAACCGATCAAATGGGCTTCGGTGAAAATGGATATGCCTTTATTCTAGGTAAAGACGGCACTCTGTACACTCATGAGAGCAAGGATCTTGTAATGGAGCAGAGGAATATAATGTCTGATATAGAAACCGGCGGTGATATGAAAGCCGTTGGATCAGCACTTAAAGAGTTAGGTCTTGGCAATAAAGGCATTGCAGTTTATGAGTTTTTAGGGGAAAAAAGGTATATGGGTGTAGAGCCTATCCCTAGCACCGGCTGGATTCTAGCTATAGGAACCTATGAAAGCGAAGTCCTTGGCAGACTGAATAATTTAAAGACAGCAATATTTACCGGTGCAATCATATTTATCGGATTAGGCATAGCTTTTTCCTTCATCATTGGCAGTTCTATATCAAAACCCATTGTAGAATATTCAAAGATAATAGAAAGATTGTCAAATTATGATCTGAAATTTGATGAGAAAAGCAAAGCATTAAAATACTTGAGAAGAAAAGATGAAATAGGCGCTATCGGGAATTCTCTGGCTGCCATGCAGAGTAATCTTATAGATTTAATCAAGCAAATATCTGATGTATCACAGCATGTTGCTTCATCTTCGGAAGAATTGACTGCCACCAGCCAGCAGTCCTCTACGGCTGCAGATGAGGTTGCCAGAGCTATAGAGGATATAGCAAAAGGTGCCAATGACCAGGCAAAGGATACGGAAAGCGGAGCCATCAGCATTGAAGAATTGGGCAGTCTGATAGAAAGAAACAAACAGGATGTAAGCAATTTGAAAGCTGCCGCAGATAAGATAAAGGGATTAAAAGATGAGGGCCTGGAGATCATAGAGGACCTTGTCAGCAAAACGAGCTCCAGCAATGAAGCTGCAAAAGAAATATACCAGATAATTTCAAATACCAATAATAGTGCTGAAAAAATAAAAAGCGCCAGCGGGATGATCAAAAACATAGCGGAGCAGACTAATCTGCTGGCTCTCAATGCTGCCATCGAGGCAGCCAGAGCCGGAGAAGCCGGCAGGGGTTTTTCTGTTGTAGCCCAGGAAATAAGAAAGCTGGCGGAAGAATCCAATAAGTTTACGGAAGAAATCACCGCAATAATTGAGGAGCTATCTGAAAAAATAGGAAATGCCGTCAAAACCATGAAAGAAGTCGGCATGATAGTACAATCTCAAGCCAAAAGTGTAGACCTCACCAATACTAAATTTGAAGGAATTGCTAATTCAATTGAAGATATGGAGCTATTGATCGCTGCTGTCAATCAGTCGGAACAATTGATGGAGGTTAAAAAAGATGAGGTCATCAGTATAATCCAAAACCTATCAGCCATATCCGAAGAAAATGCAGCAGGTACGGAGGAAGCGTCTGCATCGGTCGAAGAGCAGACCGCATCCATAGCCGAGATAGCACATGCCAGTGAGTCTTTGGCTCAGCTGGCCAATGAAATGCAGGAGAGCATTATAAGGTTTAGCTATTAGAAGATATATAAAAATAGGCAAGCTTTAAAAATCGGATTCTTTTGAATCCGATTTTTTAATATAAATTATAGAGGGTTTTTCAGCTATATATAGAAATAATATTGAACGAGACTTCATTCAGTGTTAATTGATCTGAATAAACATTTTATACATTATTACAGGAGGAAGTTCATTATGTTTTTTTCACCGCTTGAAAATTTTATGTTCGATGCAATACCCATAATTGTGATAGTGTTTTTTATTATCATAACCGGCGCAATACTATTCTCTGTTGGGGGTGCCGTTAAAGAGCATTTCAGGAATAATTCCATGGAAGAAATTACTATCCCGGCAAGGATTATGACCAAGAGGACCCATGTATGGGGAGGGAGCGGAAACTCCAGCGCTCACACAAGCTATTATATGACCTTTGAGGATGAGATGGGAGAACGGACTGAGTTTTCTGTAAGCGAAAGCTTCTTCAGCATGCATGCTGAAGGGGACACAGGGATGCTGACACATCAGGGCACCAGGTTCATACATTTTGAGAGGGACAGATTCTAAAGCGGCTTTACAGCCGCTATTTTTATTTAAGAAATTCTTAAGAATTATAGTAGTAGAATCTTAGAAAGTCTGTGTTATCATAACTATTAGAGATATCTCAGAGAAATCAGGGGTGAATACATATATGTATAATATTCTTATCGTGGAAGATGAAAAGGAAATAGCGGCCGCTATAGAGGTCTACCTGAAAAACCAGAACTATAATGTGTTTAAAGCCTATAATGGCATAGAAGCACTGGAAATATTCGAAAGGCAGGAAATACATCTGATCCTTATGGATATCATGATGCCGGGAATGGACGGCATACAAGCCACGGTGAAAATCAGAGAGAGCAGCAACGTGCCTGTAATATTTCTCTCTGCAAAGTCTGAAGACATGGATAAAATACTGGGACTCAATATCGGTGCCGACGATTACATCACAAAGCCCTTTAATCCGCTGGAACTGCTGGCAAGGGTCAATTCATGCCTCCGGCGATATACCAGTTACTCAAACGCTTCGGCAGTCCCGGATCATGTGATAAAAATAGGCGGCATAGAGCTCAATGATGCAAGCAAAGAAGTCTTTGCAGATGGAGAACCCATCAAAATTACTCCCCTCGAGTATAAGATCCTTCATCTGCTTATGAGAAATCCAAACCGGGTATTTTCTATAGAAGAGATATATGAAAAGGTATGGAATGAGCCGGCTTACAACCCTGATACGGTGACAGTCCATATACGAAGGATTCGGGAAAAAATCGAAATCAACCCGAAAGAGCCGAAATATTTGAAGGTGGTGTGGGGTATTGGATATAAATTTGAAAAATGAAGATATAAAAAGAAACTTATTAACGTCCTCAACATTGGGCATATTCTTGATGATGCTGATTTTAACGGTTATCTCGGTATTCATATATGAACCCTTGAAAAACTATATATTGCCAAGTTTTGTCAGTATTCCTTCCTTTGATAGATTAGAATCCTGTATTGTATTGATTCTTGCAATAGGAGGTATAAGCATCCTTTTGTTGATCATAATAGCTTTTTCTATACCATATTCTTCTCAAAGCAAAGCAAGTATTGTAAAGCTTTTTAATAATATGTATTTGGAATTTAAACTATTAACTTGGATTATATTCTTCATACCATTCTTTTTAGGCATAAATGTGATTGGATATAATCAAAATTATATCACGGGCTTTAACTTTGTAGAAATAATTAATGAGGCAAATTGGTATTTCTACCTCATCGGAATACCCGTAACTTTTGTATTATACAATTTGATCTACTTGAGCATATGCCATATAAAGCACATCTATCATAAGGGCTTTGTTAACGGCTTTATAAAAAACAGCATATTTGGGAAAATCTTTTTCTATATTATAGACAGCATTAAGAAAATTGCAAATGGAATTCTGGAGTTTGATACGACTGACGATTCTCATAAAAAGCTGCTTGGACTATTGGGAATCAACCTGATAGCCTTAGGGCTTATTTCTCTCACTTTTCCCTTTGGAATTATTTTAGCTTTGGTCTATACAGGGGTATTGTTCAGCTATATCGCAAAGATAGTGGATAAGGCAAGGGTCCTGAACGAAGCCAGCAGCCGGCTGGCTAAGGGCAATTTTGACGCTGTTCTCCCTGAAGATATGGGGATACTCAGCCCCTATGCCAGAAATCTGAATAATATCAAAGATGGCTTCAAGGTAGCCGTAGAGAAAGAGGTGAAAAGCCAGAATATGAAGGCTGAGCTTATTTCCAATGTTTCTCACGACCTTAAAACACCTCTTACCTCCATCATAACCTACGTGGATTTGCTGAAAAACGAAGATACAAATGAAGAGAGCAGAAAAGAATATATAGATATACTGGATAAAAAATCCAAGAGATTGAAGGTCTTGATAGATGATTTGTTTGAGGCGAGCAAGGCAAGCAGCGGCAACATTGAGATGCATCCGGAAAAGCTGGATGTTGTAGCCCTCCTGAGGCAAACTCTAGGGGAGCTGGAAGAAAAGATAAGCGAAAGCAGCCTGCAGATGAAAGTAAGCCTGCCGGAAAACAAAGTGATCTGCGAGCTTGACGGCAGGAGGACCTATAGGATATTCGACAATGTGGTAAGCAATATACTCAAATATGCAATGCCTAACACCCGGGTTTATATCGATACGGAAGAAAATGAAAAGGATATCAGCTTTATTTTCAAGAACATATCTTCCTATGAGATGAATTTCGATGCTTCCGAGATAACGGAGCGCTTTACCAGAGGAGATAAATCGAGGAATACCGAAGGCTCTGGCTTGGGCCTTGCGATAACCAAAAGTCTGGTTGAGCTCCAGGGAGGCAGCCTGCATATAAATATTGACGGCGATTTGTTCAAGCTTATCGTCACTTTTCCCAAAGCATAAAAAACCGGGATAACTGATTCTTTAAGTCAGTTATCCCTTCTCTTAGCTTTCCTTTAATATATGTACTCCTTTTTTATCAAGAGCTTCTATCAAGCCCAATACCTTTTCAAGCTTATTCAAAACATTCTTTGAAAGCTCTTCAGCCTCTGCAAAATATTGATTTGCCTTTGTGCTGTCTTCTTCTTTCACCGCTTCAATGACCTTATGCCCTAAAGCATGCAGCTCGGAATGAACGCTGTCGATGGACTCCCAATCCTTCTTTATTTCAGGATGGTTGACTTTTATGGAGTGGTAAAAATGTCCGAAAGCGCATTTTGATCCGTTGACCTGCAGAGGATAGGCCTTCATCTCATCGACAGCCTGCCTCAGCACCTTCATCCAATTTTTATGGGCGTCCCTTGCCTGGTTGATGTTCTTGATCAGTTCTTCGTTGTTTATGGCATTTATACTGCCTTGCAATGCGTGGATCATGTTCTTGACAACACCGGACAGGGAATCGTCTATCTGCGAGATCTGCTTTGCAAATTCTGCGCTGCTGGCTGCGTCATCTGCTATGGACTTTGTCATGCCGCTTAGCCTTTCCGCATCTGCGCTTGAAGCCTCCATAGCTTGATTTATCTCATTGGTTGCAACTTTTATCCCATCCATGGATTTATTGATCTCCATAACATTGTCAATGGTTGTTTTCAGCATATCAACATTTTTGCCTATTGTTTCCGTTACTTCATCCAGCTTCTTGCTCATTTCAACGGTAGACTTTAAAGTATTGTCCATGCTCTTTTTCCCATCCTGGGCAGCCTGGTGTATATTCATAACAAACGAATTCATGCCTTCTAAGCTTTTTTTGGTATCATCAGCCAGCTTCCTTATTTCCTGGGCTACCACGGCGAAGCCCCTTCCGTGCTCTCCGGCCCTTGCCGCTTCTATGGAAGCGTTCAAGGCCAGAAGATTGGTCTGATCCGCTATGGCTTTTACGCTGTTTACTATGTAATTCACATTATTGGCCATTTCAACAAGCTGATGTATCTGCTCATTCATAATATTGGCATCGTCCATCACATTATCTTTGAGAGAATTTATTTCAGATATCTGCGACAGTGACGAATTGTTTCTGGACATCAAGGTTTGGGATGCTTCAGCCAAATTTTCCAGTGTATTTGAAGTATCACTTACTGTCTCATTTACCTCGCTCATGCTGGCCGTGGTTTCCTCCACGATAGCCAGATTTGATTCACTGAGCAAAGCCATCTCATGAGCAAAATCCATTAAACCGTATGATATATGGGACATATTGACATCGAAATTGCTCAGCGAGGCTGCTATGGATAATATTTCTTTAGCCGCTTGGCCCATTTGCTTTTCATTGTTGAACAATTTTTCAAAGGAGTTCAGCATTCTGCCGTGTACATGATATTCAGCACAGGGCTTCTCCTCTTGCTTTCCTTCCATTCTGTTTTCTACATATCCCAGTATGCATATCGCTTCATCGCAAGGTCTTTTATATTTTTTGTTGAACATAGTATGCCCCCCTGTTTTATATTGCCGTATAAGCTTGTACATACAAAGAATAGCATATTGCTATCCTTTGCTCAAGGAATAATAATCCAAAAATCATACTGTCACTATCTCTTTGCAGCCGTTATGCTTTGCAATGCTGCTCAACCTTTTCATAAACTCATCTGTGGGAACGCTGCTCTTTATCATATGGGTGCGTACTCCTACAGGCCTATATTTTATAAGCTTATATCTGATATGAGGATTGAGGGCCGCCAGCCTTTTGCTTATTAGATCCACATTCCTTTCATTGTCCAGAATATCAGGCACTATCACGGTCCTTATCTCATAAAGCTTGTCTATTGATGCAAGATACTCCATATTTTTAAACACAATCTCATTTTCCTGGCCCGTCAGCATTTTATGCTCTTCCTTGTCATAGGATTTTACATCCAGCATCACCATATCTATGGCTTTTATCAGCCTGTCATTTCCGTAAAAGGGCACAGAGCCGTTGCTGTCTATGAAGGATGTAAGCCCCAGCTTTTTGACCTCTTCACAAAGCTCTATTACAAAATCCGCCTGGAGCATGCATTCCCCGCCGGATATCGTTATGCCCGATATGAAAGGCTTAAAAGCGGATATGGCCTCCGGCACTTCCTTGACGCTCATCATCTTTGCCTTTGGCGAGCTGCAATTCTTGCAGGCCCTAAGACAGCTGTCGCACTCCTTGCAGGCTGCTTTGTCCCAGTAAATTGCACCGTCTTTCATTGCAAGGCACTTGGCCGGGCAATTGTCAATGCATAGTCCGCAATTGCTGCAAACATTTATTGTCTCCGGGTTGTGGCAATACAAGCAGTTGAAATTGCATCCCTGCAAAAATATGGCGGTCCTGTTTCCGGGACCGTCGACTGAACTGAAGGGCAAAATTTTATTTACAAGGCCTTTAACCATTTTTTCTCTCTTTTCTTTCCAGCACATGCTGATTTTTTACTGCGCCAAGCCCTAATACGGCAGCACCGTTTAATACCTGCTCCCCTCTTTCCAGCTTCTCCATATCGGACCTCTTCACCAGATAGCCTGTAATCCTTACCACATCGCTGTCAGAGGTATAGAAGGAAATATATCTCATGCCAACATTCATGGCACCCTTTAGAATATCCAGCACATATTTGGTATTGTTCTTTACGGTGCTGTCAAATCTGAATATATCGCCTATGCCGGATGGGAAAAATTTGTGAAAAAGTGACGAATGCATTATATGATCGAATATTTCCGGTTCTTCCCCTATGGGTATTCGGCATCCCGGGCTTATGCTCATATCTGTATCGATTCCTACCTGGGCATGGAGAAGGAATTTGCCGCCTGAGAACCTGCAGTATGGGTTATGATGCTTGTTCACTTCTTCCTCCAGCCTGGATATTATTCTTACCCCCAGATCATTGGCTTCCTTTGAGTATCCGTACCTGTCCTTTTTCTCCTTTGCCCCCAAAAGCTGGTTCACAGCTTCGGCAAGTCCTACCATCCCAAACATGGCAGTAAACCTGTCATTCTCTATGAGCCCTTCCTTTACAAGGAAGCTGCTCTGGAAGTAACCGCTTTCTTCCGCCAGGAACCTTATCCTTTCATCCATATATGAAGCCATTTTGCTTACCGCATCGGGCAGGAGATTATTTATGAAATCCTCTGCATCTTTGGCCTTTGGACCAAGCTTGGCCATGTTCATCCTCACCAAAGTATAGCTGCCTCCGCCTATAGGCAAGCCGTTATAGCAGCTGGCTATGGCATAGTCCTCACCAAACTCTCCTACAAACATGCCGTGATTTGCAAAGCTCGGTTTGGCTGTTGAGAGGGTTGTGCTTATAGCATCCAGTGCGAATTCGTCAGAGGTCTTGCCGCTGTATTTTAAAGTGATATTGGGTATGGATGCATTCAGCTCCCTGGATGCTTTCAATATGAGCCTGCCTGCTTTTGTGTCCTCCGGACCTATATCGGCGTGGCAGAAGGAGTCGGTAATAGTCCTGTCTATATGAAGCAGAAAGAGCTTGATGGCCTGATATGCTTCATCCTCATCCTTTATGAATCTCTCCAGTAGGGTATCGATATTTCCCAGATAAACGGGGAAAGAGGTGATGGAAGGCACATTTTTGTATAGGATCAGCAAGCTGTTTACAGCCTCCCAAATGTTTTGCGGCGGCTCCAGGCCCAAGAATTTGCTTCCTTTTTTTAAGAAGACCTCATAATCCGGAACAATATACCTCGGCCTGTAGGGAGCATTTCCTTCGAATAAGTCGCATATGACGCCTTCCTGCCTGTAACGCTCAGTCTCATTATCGATATTTAATACTTTTATGCTGTTCTCTGCAGCTTTTGCAAGAGTCAAAACCTTCTGCTGATAGGTCAAAGATGTATCCTTGATTATATTTTTGATATCGTCCATAATCCATAACTCCTTTGAAACTACTCTTGTACGGCATTATACTTACTCCATGCCGCTATGCCTATATTATAATGCATTTTCCCCATATGATAAAGCACATAATTCCTAAGAGATAACAATTATTTTCTTCATCCTCCTGCCATCAGGTGGATGCACTGTACATCATCGCCGTCATGGATGACTGTTGTATCAAAATTTTCATCCCGGACGAATTGACCGTTAATCTTTATCATGATTCTGGGATAGGCATATTTCTTGAGCTCTAAAAGCTTTCTCACCGTCATGCCCTCTTCCCAGGGAAACTCTTTTCCATTAACCCTTATCATAAAATCACCCTTTTATAAATGTTTTTGTACTACTTCCAGCAGTTCCGGCAGATCCATACCGATTGCCTTCAGCTTCTCGGGAGTAGGCACTCCGTCCATTGTCCAGCCTCTTCTCTGATAAACTGCGTCTGTCAGCTTCTCATACTGATCTTCTCTGTATTTCCTGAGAGCCGCCATCTTTTCCTGAGCGGTCTTTCCTTCCGGTTCAAAGCCCACTATTTCCTTGAGCTGCTTATCATATCTCTCCTGCCGGGACAGATATTCTTCTTCCGTAACAGGCCCCATGGATCGATAAGGGGTCTTATCATGGATTCTCTTGCCATAGCCCATTCTGATGTTGAATATCCTTTGGAAATTGTAAACTCTCTCGGATTGAACTATAAGCTCATGCTTATCGATATTCTTTCCTGTAACTCCATTGAATATATCCACATAGTTTTGCACATGCTTCGGTATCTTTGCCGGCTCATCGGTATATTTATTGTCGGCGGGTGCAATATCGTTCCAGGGAAGCTTGCAAAGACCATTAAGTCCAAACCAGGTCCTAAACATTGGAAAGTAGTGAAGAGCCTCTGCCTTATCTTCAAAGGTTGGTATTTGGTTGTTTACCATATCCATAAATATGAGCCAGGCTTCGTCATGCTGAGGGCCTTTATTGGTGAGGCCATATCCGCCTTGCTGAGCCAGGGATTCCTTGCTCAGATATTCGGAGTATTCCAGGCCTTTCTGCTCCATGCCTATATCCTGGAGAAAAGCCGGGTCTGCGCCGTATTCCTCTGCAAATATCTGCTTCATCCTTCTTATGCCTAAGCCTGCAATCTTGCCGAAGCCTTCGCCCCTGGACATCTGATGCATCAGCTCCAGTGCCGCTTCCTTATTGCCGAAGTAAAGCTCCAGGCCCCCGGTTCTCTCTTTGTTTAAAATGCCGTTTCCATAACATTCCATCACAAAGGCTGTGAGGGTCCCGTAGGATATTGTGTCAATACCGTAGGTGTCGCAATAGAAGTTGAGCTCCAATACTCCGTCTCTGTCAAATACGCCGATATTCGAGCCAAGACCGGCGGCGTTTTCGTATTCGGGTCCGTCTACTATAACCTTTTGTCCTTTGTAGGGTCCTGTCTCAGGTATAAAATCATCGGCAGCCTTGGCGCAAGACATGCTGCAGCCATACCAGCAGCCATCGGGCATTCCTTGAGTCACCCTGGCAATGAATTTATCCGAAGCTATTTTATAGGTATCTTTATGGCTTCCGAATTTATAGTTGTGAGTCGGTAGCAGATCATATTTATCCATTACTTCTATAATATTGGCCGTTCCTATTTTTCTCATGTTGTTCTGCTTTTCGTCCAGATAGCACATTTCTTTGTGGAACTTTATCCCTGTTCTGTTCAGCTTGCTTTGGTCGGCAGGATTATTAAGATTTCCCTTTGTGCCCTGGAACTTAACCGCCACTGCTTTTATTTTCTTATCCCTAAACACCGTGCCTATGCCGCCTCTTCCCGCCTGCTTGAGCCTTGTGCCTTTTCGCCTCACATCATAGAAGCTGAAGTTTAAGAGCCCTATCAAAGTATGTTCTGCAGCGCTTCCTGTGGATACTACGGAGACATTCCTCTTGTCCTCCTCATTTTCTGCAAATCTTTCCGTTAATATTTCAGAAAGTATGTGACTGTCTTTTTCTTCTATATCGCTTTCCATTATTTGAACCATGCCTTTGTTTCCATCTATGAATATTATTACATCCTTGTCTGCCTTTCCCTGAAGCTCAAGGGCATCAAAGCCGGAAAACTTAAGGTACGGCCCGAAGTAGCCTCCGACGTTGCTGTCCATGGGCATGCCGGTCAAGGGAGACAGGGTCACTACCAAAGATTTTCCTGCACCAGCGTATTGAGTTATACCCGCTACAGGTCCATGAGCTATGACTATTTCATTTTCCGGATCGTTCCATTTGGTTTCAGGGGTCACGGCATTCCAAAGATGCCAGAGTCCAAAGCCCTTGCCTCCGATAAATTTATCCTTCATTAACTGGGTCACTTCTTTTTCCTTTATGCTGTTATCGCCTAGGTTTATATATAAGGATCTGTTATTATAGCCTCTTTCGATTTTCCCTAATTCATACCTGTATTCCTTTAAGATCATCCCTTTTCACCTCCCGTGTTATTCTTCGCTTAGATAAATGGCACCTGTGGGGCAAACCTTGACACATTGGCCGCAGGATACACATTTAAATGGCTCTATATAATCGTCATGCATAAACATCGCAAGCTCAAGGCAGAAGCCTACGCACATAAAACAGCCTACGCATTTCTTCTTATCTATCCTCACTATTCCGTTTTTGTCTCTTTTTATAGCCTCTACCGGGCATATGTCTATACATCCCCCGCATTGAGTGCAAGTGATAATTTCAGGCTTTGAATCGATTTGGTTGATTCTAAGACAAGCTTTTTCCGGATTTTCTTCTTTGAAGTAAAGCTTTGAACATGTATTCTCGCAGGCATGACATGCTATACAAGCTTCCGGTTTTTTTCTTAGTACCTTCATCATTACACCTCCAAATATTGGCTTCATATTTAATTATAGCAGAGAACGGAGACCACTGAAAGACACGGAATCAACACTGAAAAACACTGAAAGGAAATTTAAATTATGCCTAAGTATGAATCCGTATTAAAAAATACAATAGTAATGTTCCTGTATGCGTTAGCCTGTCATTCTGAACGCTAGTGAAGAATCTTAGGTATTCCTTTGTGGTCTAAGATCCTTCGGGCGAGCCCTCAGGATGACATAATTGTGCACATAATTACATACCCCTCAGTGTTAATCCTCGGAAGATTCCGTGTAAATCCGTGCTCCCGTTCCCCGGTGTTCCTTTTTTCTATACCACCGATGGCTCGAATATCAATTCGCCTCTTGCAAATCTATCCCTGTCAAGATTATCAATAGGTATAGAAGCAGGCTCTCCCAGAATAGTCTCAGCCATCAAAAGCCCTGTAGCAGGCCCCAGCATAAAGCCGTGGCCGCTGAAGCCGCAGGCCAGATAAAAGCCTTCCAGCTCTTTGACGCCGCCGTATATAGGATGGGCATCTGCGGTCATGGTATATAGTCCGGCCCACTGCCTTACTATTCTAAGCTTGCTCAAAAGCGGCAGCAGCTCGCAGCAGGTTTTGGCCATTTCCTCCATGAACTCCCAGCTTGAGGTTATCCTCAAGTCCGTGGGCTCATTATCGTCGCCTCTGCCCATGATGAAGCTGCCATGAGGACTTTGCTGGCAATATATATTCAATGCAAAACCCATATACATGGGGCCTTGCAGCGGTTCTACCGCTTCTGTCACCAATATCTGATGGCGCTGGGCATATACAGGAACCTCTACTCCTGCCATTTGCCCTATTATTTTGGAATAGCCGCCGGCTGCATTCACTACTATAGGCGTGGAAATATATCCTTTGTCCGTCTGAACTCCCGTTACCTTTCCATTTTCGGTGGTTATGCCCGTTACCGTTGTATAGGTCATAAATTTTACCCCCAGCCTTTTTGCCGCATGGGCAAAGGCTTCCGTAGTATGGAAGGGATTCAAGTGCCCGTCCCTGGGGCAGAAGGTGGCACCCAATATTTTGGTCTCATCCATATGGGGTATGATTTCCTTGGCTTCCTTTGGAGAAAGATATACGGAGGGTATCCCCAGGCTGTTCTGGAGCACTACATTCTTTTTGAACTGCTCCACTTCCTTCTCAGTAGCTGCGACTATAAGATATCCTCCCTGCTTGAATTCAATGTCATGGTCGGCACCCAGCTCTTCATTGGCATTTTCGAAAAATTCCACAGCCATTTTAGAAAGCAGACAGTTCCTCTCCGTTCCCCACTGCATTCTGATGCCGGCACCGCATCTTCCCGTTGAGCCGCTGGTAAGATATTGCTTTTCTATCACCACTATGTCCTTAATGCCCTTTTTAGCCAGGTTATAGGCGATTGAACATCCCGATATGCCTCCTCCGATGATCACCATATTTGCAGTTTTATTCATCTTTGCCACCTCCCAATAATGCTCCCAGCTTGATGGTCTTTACAGGGGGCCTGAAGGTGGTCATGGGCATATCCTTCATTTCCTGACCAGTGGCCTTAGCCAGCTCCTGCATGATGAGCTGTCTGCAGGTCCTTCCCTGGCAGGGGCCCATACCGGCTCTGCTTATTCTCTTTATTTCATCGACGGTTCTATAACCCATCCTGATGAGCTCTCTCAGCTCTCCCATGGTCAATTCTTCACAGCGGCATACATATGTGTTATCACTGTAATAATCTTCTTCATTGAAAAATCTTACTTCCATAGAATATTCTTTGGGTACTGCCAGGATTACAACGGGAGTTCTATCCTGGTATTTTGCATTCTGAACCTTTACTACCTTGGCTCTGCAAACCGGCGCACCTTCTCTGTTTAAAGCGGTTACAAAGCTGCCTTCCTTGGGGAGGGGTAAAAACTCATAGGGCATCTTTACCAGAGCTTCCTTATCCGAATATGATTCATCTATTATAAATATAGAAAGTCCGGGACAGTTTACTATGCATTGTCCGCAGCCTGTACATTTGTCGAAATCCAGCTCCGGCCTGTCATTTATATCTTCAAATTCCTTTATGGCTCCAAACCTGCAGGATGTATAGCAAGGATTGCAGGGTATCCTCTGGTAGCACTCGATGACAGCAACGGGGCCCCTTCCTCTTCTTTCAGCAGAAGGAGTTACTCCGGCTATATCTTCCTTTGTTGGTATACCTGTCTTTTCTAACATCTATATCCCTCCTTATGCAGTAGCCTTTGCAAGGCCTTTCAATATTTTTTCTCCGACAGGACCGGATCTCAGTGAGTCCAATTGCTCCAGGCAATCCTTCCTGAGTTCTTCATAGTTCCCGGCTTTATAGCCCAGGCTAAAAGCAGCGCAAAGCCCTGCCAGCCTTCCTTCCACCATAGCGCTGCTGGCCTCTTCTATGCCTGCAACATCGCCTGCTATATATATACCCTCAAGGCTCGTTTCCATATTTTCATTTCTTAGAGGAACATGGCCGCCAAGCTCAGGGACGAAGGCCATCTTGCAGCCTATCTGCCAAAGCAGCTCCGCCAACGGGGACAGCCCGACTGATATGCACATGACATCAGCCTCTATATCCTGCTCCGTACCCGGTATAGGCTGGAATCTTTCATCTACCTGCCAAATGGTCACTTTTTCTAAAGAATCCTTGCCGTAAGCATATTTTACTGTATGAGAGGTAAGTATGGGTATTCCCATTCTCCTTATCTTGGAAGCATGGACCAGATATCCTCCTATTCTTGGAGCTGCGTCTATTATCGCCCTTACATTAACTCCGGCCTGCATAAGCTGATAGCTCACTATAAGCCCGATGTTGCCTGCACCTACCATAAGCACATCGCTCCCTGGCTTTACTCCGTAAACATTCATGAGAGTCTGCACTGCACCTGCGCCGTATATACCGGGCAGATCATTGTTGGGAAAGGTGAGGAATTTCTCGGAAGCCCCTGTTGCAACTATAAATCTCTGGGGTTTCAGTTTCATATATTTATCATTTTGCTCTATTGTGAGCACTCCGTCTTCATAAATGCCGATAACGGTGGCATCGGTCAATATCTCAACCCTGTCTTTATACTGGGCAAGCTGTTCTTGAAGGATATCCCCGATATCTATCCCCCTGGTGGAGGCATATTGCTTCTTTGATCCAAAGAACATATGGGTCTGCTTTTTGAGCTGCCCTCCCAGGTGATCATCTCTCTCTATCAAGGTCACTCTGGCTCCTGAAGCTGCCGCACTTATTGCAGCAGAAAGGCCGGCAGGTCCTCCGCCGATTATCGCGATCTCGGTCATCTTCATCTCAATACCCCCTTGCCTTTTTGAGTCTCCACCACCATGCCGCTTCTCAACCTCTCGATGCATACTCTCACATTGGGCTCTCCATCTACCGTCATCAGGCAGGAAGAGCAATTTCCTATGGCGCAGTAAAAGCCTCTCGGCCTGCCATGATTGTGGCTGTGGCCCAAAACCTTTACTCCGGCGGCGTGAAGAGCAGAAGCTATAGTATCTCCTTCAAAGCCCTCGTACTGCTTTCCGTCAAAATAGAATTTTATTTTTTCTCCTCTTTTAAAAGACAAAATCGGGTGTTCCCCTATCCTCATAAAAATACCCCCTATTTGAAAGTTACTATATCTTATTTATTCAAGTGCAAATGTTATGCCAACTTCCGGATGCCTTGTCATACAATATTTTCAGAATATTTTGCAATATAAAGAGGAGTACCGATGTCAATATACCGACATTTAAATTGTTCATCTTTGCATATCATATAACAAAGGCTGTGAATTGAAAGGCGCCTATATGAACCACTCTTTGCATATATGTCTTATACTGCCCCTATAATTCAGTGCTTTATTTGTCAATAAAAAAACAAAAAACACATGTCCATTTATAGACATGTGTGTCAATACGTCGTCACTCATCTTTACAGCGTTCTCAATCCGAACCTAAAAAAATATTGTTTAGGTCCTATATATAACGTGAAAATGATTTTACAGCAATCGTTATCAGTCAGCATAACAGCTATGTAGAATATTTAATGCGTTATATATAGCCATCAGATAAGCCGTATTTCTGCAGCTTAAAATACAAAGTGCTTCTCGGTATGTTCAATATTTTTGCAGCTGCGGACTTGTTATTCTCAGCCATTTTCATGGCATTTACCACTGCATCCCTTTCTGCATTGGCAAGTATATAATTTAAATCGTAGGGATTGGAGTTTTCGTCCCCTGAATCTTTATAGCTCTTCTTTTTTACATTTATATTTTCCGGCAGCGTATTAACATCCAGGCTGCTCAATTTATTGTTTTTTGCAATTACAACCATTCTTTCTATGATATTGGCAAGCTCTCTCACGTTGCCCTCCCAATTATGCTGTATGAAGGCGTCCATTACCTGGGGAGATATATTCAGTATATTCAGTCCGTATTCCATGCAATAGTTCTGAACAAACCTGTTTGCCAGAAGAGGAATATCATCCTTTCTCTCCCTTAATGGCGGAAGGTTGATAAGCACGGAATTCAACCTGTAGTATAAGTCCTTTCTGAAGGTTCCCTTCTCTACCATTTCGTTCAGATTTCTATTGGTGGCTGCGATTATCCTGATATTGACTTTGATGCTTTTTTCGCCGCCTACCTTGGTCACTTCCCCATCTTCCAACACTCTGAGTATCTTGGGCTGCATATGAAGGGGCATATCTCCTATTTCATCCAGAAAAAGAGTTCCTTTATGAGCCAGCTCAATCTTGCCTGTTCTTCCCTCCTTGAGGGCTCCCGTAAAAGCTCCTGCCGCATACCCGAATAATTCGCTTTCGATGAGCTCATTGGGCATGGCGCTGCAGTTTATAGGCACATAAAGGCCTTCCCTTCCGCTCTCCATATGTATGGCTCTGGCAAAAAGCTCCTTGCCGGTGCCGCTTTCACCGCATATCAGCACATTTATATTGGAGCGTGCTACATCTCTGGCCAGATTTACCGCTTCTCGAAATTTACTGCTGTTGCCTAAAATCATGGAAAAGGAAGAGTGATTTTTATTTATAGCGGTGATCTCCTGCTGCAGGACATCCAGGTTTGATCTTGCCTTGCTCAGAAGCTCCGCAGTCCTTATATGATCGGTAATGTCCCGGTCCAGGCTCAGGCCCCCCACCAACTCCCCTTTGCAATACAGGGGCGAGGCGCTTATGATGTTGAAGCTGCTTTCTCTGGGGCTGTTATATATGTTCTCGTAGGATTTTTCCTCTTTTATTATTCGAGGCAGCAACGAAGAAGGGAAAAACTCTCTGATATGCTTTCCCACTATATCTTTGCGGCTTATGCCGTACATCTTCTCTGCAGCTTTGTTCCAGTATTTTGTGATGCAGTCTTTATCCACTATGGTGATGGCATCCTTTATGCTGTCCAGTATGACTTCCAGCTCCTTGTCCTGTTCATCCAATATTTTAAAAATAATAATCAGCCCCTTTCCCGATGGCTCATAATCTGACTGTTTCTCCCGTATGGAATAGATATATATACTTTTCGTCAACGGCTCTCCTGAGTGCGATTTGGAGAGCCTTCTCATAGTAGCTTATCTGGGTCTTGTAGCGGGAGATCACTTCATCTATATTATTTTTGTCCACATAGTCCGTCTTATAATCCAGAAGCACCAATCTGTCCTCTTCCTCAAAATACAGGTCTATTATACCCTGTATCAGTATTTTTTCTTCGGAATCATCCATATCTCCACCGGCAAATACTTCCTTCGGACTCGCTTCGATATTGAAGGGCATCTCTCTATAAACCTTCTTAGAGATTTTAATCCTCCGGCCCAGGGGCGAGGAAAAAAAGCTGTATATCCTTTTTATATCTGCGGCCCTTGCCCACTCCTCGGTTATGTATTCCCCTTCATAAAGCCTTTGCACCTGGACTCTGATAGCCTCCATGCTATCGGTATCGGATAAATCCAGATGCTGCATTATGTAGTGCATCATACTTCCACGCTCTGCAGAGGCCATAGCCTTCTTGCCCTCCAAGAATCTGGGCTTCTTTAAATACTCTGATTTAAACAGGCTTTTTACTACTTCATCTTCATCTGTTCCTGCAGTAATCCTTTTCAGCTCAGTGACAGACAGCTTGGCAGGAAGCCCGGCAGAGCCTTGATAGGGATATACCCATTCCAGCCTCTTTACCACAGCTTCATCCGGCTTTCTGCTTTCCTTCTCCGCTTCCAGCTCGTCCAGCATATCCATTACATCTTCGGCTTCCTCTTCCTCAGCCTTCTCTCTCACAAAGCTTTCCTTTTTCCAGGCTTTTATCTCCCACCTGGATTCATCTCTATGAATTTTTAGTGACTCGCTGCCGTCTATTCCGTACTCCATAAGCAGGCTGCCGAAATCTTCATGGCGTATCAGGGCCAAGCCTATCCAATCCAGATACCTGCTTCCCCTTGCTACCATATCCGCCTTTAGCTTTTCCTCCTGAGAATCCAGGGCTGCCGCCCACCTGCCCACCGATCTTCCCAGGTTTTTGTCACATCCGGTGATGATAAGCTTTTCCTTGGCCCTGGTCAAGGCTACATAGAGCACCCTCATCTCCTCCGAAAGGCTCTCCAGCTTTATCCTCTGCTGTATAGCCAGCTTGGGCACAGTGGAATATGCTATCCTGGCCCGGGGATCCACCAGGTCTATGCCAAAGCCCAGCTCTTCGTGAAGCAGCATGGTCTTTCTGGCATCCTGCAAATTGAACTGCTTTCCTGCACCCCCTATTATGACCACAGGGAATTCAAGGCCTTTGCTCTTATGTATGCTCATTATCCTTACCACATCATCCTTTTCTCCCAGGATCTTGGCATTTCCCATATCTCCGCTGCTCAGCTTAAGCTTATTTATGAAATTTATAAAGTTGAACAGTCCCTTGAAGCTTGTTTCCTCATACTGCTTGGCCCTTTCAAACAAGACCTTCAGATTGGCCTGCCTCTGATGCCCCTGGGGCATAGCACCCACAAAGCTGAAATAACCCGTATCCCGCATGAGATACCATAGAAGCTCATCGGTGGGCAAATGAACAGATCTTTCCCTCCAGTCATCCAGCCTTCCTAAAAAGCTCTTCGCCTTGTTCCCCAGATCATCGCCCCGGCCGGAAATCTTTTTTAATGCTTCATAAAAGCTGACTTCCTTGTCTTCCAGCCTTATATCCATAAGCTCTTCGGAGGAGAAGCCCGCTATAGCGGATTTCAATACGGCTATCAGAGGGATATCCTGCATCGGATTATCGATTATCTGAAGCAAGGACATGACTATCTGGACTTCAGACCTTTTGAAAAAGCCGGTTCCCGTATCTGCAAAGGTAGGTATGCCCATGGCCTCCAGTTCCTCCATAAAAACCTCCGACCAACCCTTTACCGTCCTCAGCAATATAACAATATCCCTATACTCCAGATTTCTATAGCCGCCCAAATCTTTGTCATAAATTCTGAAAGGCTGAGAGCTCTCTCCCGTCAAGCCCATCAGACTCAATATCCTTTCTCCTATGAGCCTGGCCTCGATTTGTACGGAGTCCAGGTCTTCGGCTTCTTCAGCCGTGCCGTCTTCCCGGCTTCCTTGATCTTCCCGTTCATCCTCCGCCTTGGACTCATCTTTTTTCATATCTATTATATGCAGCTCTATGGAATGGCCGTATTCATCCTTTCCCGCCTCATCATCAGGAAAAACGGCTCCCGGGTTTAAGAATTCTCCTTCATCGTAGTTGATCTCGCCCAGGTATAAGGACATGAGCTGGCGAAAGATGAAGTTCACCCCATCCAAAACCTCTTTTCTGCTTCTGAAGTTCTTAAAGAGCTTGATCTTTCTTTCCTTTGAGCCTCCCTCATGTGATGAGCCTCCCTCATGCGATGAGCCTCCAGTATCCGAATATCTTTTGTATTTATCCAGAAACAGCTCCGGCTTTGCCTGCCTGAACCTGTAGATGCTCTGCTTCACATCTCCCACCATGAACATATTGGGATTGCCTTCATCCCTCTTGGATACGGCAGAAAGGATGGCTTCCTGCACCAGATTGCTGTCTTGATATTCGTCTACCAGTATCTCCTTGAACCGATCCCTGATGCTCAAGGCGGCAGGAGACGGAATGATCTTTCCATCTTCATCCCTCCGGGTCAGAATATTGAGGCAGAAATGCTCCAGATCATTAAAGTCTATTATGGCCTTTTCTTTTTTCCTCTCCAGATACATTTTCCCGAAGGAAGAAACCAGGCTGCATAATGTGGCTATGATGGGATGGAGGGCATCCAGATCTCCCTTTATATCCTCTGAGCTGCAGTTGAACAGCCCGTCACCGAGTCCCGTGATCCTTTCCTTAGCATCCTTCCTCAAGTCCTTCAATTCATCATAATCCGTTTTATCAGCAGCCTTATCCGGCCCCTGCTGCCTGGAGAAATTTATGCTCATGTAGGCATTGTAAAGGTCATCCCAGGAGCCTTGGGCAGCCTGGAAAAGCTGTCTGACCATGCTTATGTCATCTGCCAGCTGGGCTGCGCATTTTTCATAGCCTGAATTTCTATGAGCTATCCTCCCAGCCTTTAACAGCTGGTTTAATGCTCCCTCTATTTCAAGCCTTCCATGTTCCATTATAATTTTTGCCCAGGAGGTTTGGGAAAAATCCCATTCCCCGGCGGTATCATATGCTTCGCACATCTTATTCAGCCACTCTTCCGGCCATGGGCTGCTCTGCACAAATTCAAATATATCCAAAACCATGTCCTGGAGCTTTTTATCGTCCTTATTTCCGCCATACCGGTCAAGAAGATAGATAAAGTCCTGGTCCTCCGCTTCATATTTCTCTTCAAAAAGATCCTCGATGGTTTCCAGCTTTAAAAGTACGCTTTCCGTTTCATCCGCAATTCTAAAATCCGGGTCCAGATCCAGCATGTGAAAATTATTTTTAACCACATCCATGCAAAAAGAATGTATGGTGGTGATGCTGGCTTTGTTGAGGAGAAGCATTTGCCTTTGAAGCATCAAAGATTCGGGCTTTCTCTCAAGCTCCTTGCCCAGGGCCTCTCCAATCCTCTCCCTCATTTCCGAGGCAGCGGCGTTAGTGAAGGTCACAATGAGCATATTGTCAATGTCCATAGGACTATCTTCATTTATTATTTTTCTGATAATCCTCTCTACAAGCACAGCGGTCTTGCCCGCTCCGGCTGCCGCCGCAACCAGCAGGTCACAGCCGCTGACTTCAATAGCAGATTTCTGCTCGCAGGTCCAATCAGCCAATTTCCATACCCTCCTTTTTTTGATTTTACTGCAAAAACTCATTTCCGGCACTTTTGTTGTTGTATTGACTGATAACGATTGCGGTGATGCACTCTTATATCAGTTAATACAACAGTTATTGCAGCGAAATCTTCTTTTCTTCCTTTTTGCCCAAAAGTGACCATATTTCCTCGTCTTTCATATCACCGATGAGCCGGTAGCTGTTGGTCTCCCCTTCAAACTTGCATACTGAGGAATAGGGGCAATAGGTGCAGGAAATATACTTCTTCCTTTTATACGGGGATATGGATATATTGCCGGTAAACATCTCAGCCGACAGCTTTACAAGGGTTTCCTTCACATGATTCCTCAATCTTTCAAACTGCTCTACCGTTGCGGCTGAGGACCTGCTGCTCAAGCTTCCATCCTTGGTTATGCCAGCAGGTATTATCAAGGAATCCCCTTTTATATCCCGATCCATTTCGGTGATTATTTCCTTGTCCGCCAGGACCAGGCCCTTCATCCTCATGGCTTTCTTCAGCTTATCCTCAATATTCTCAGGAGGCTTTTTGCCATCTATCCGCAATACCGGGTCATCCAGTTTAAAGTAAAGAATGCCGGCAGGCATATATGTACCACCTGCGCCCTTGAGGCCCTTTTCCCAAATAGCGCTGAGATAGGTTATGAGCTGCAGTTCAATGCCGTTATATACATCGGACAGCTTAAATTCTTTGGCGCCGGATTTATAATCTATTACCCTCACGTAGGTGCCTTTTTGTGTCTTCAATATGTCGATCCTGTCAATTCTGCCTTTTAAAACGATCTTTTCCCCTGTAGGAAGCTCCAGGGTAATGGCGGGGAGGCCATCCGCTTCCCCAAAGGCCATCTCATAGGCCACCGGTTCAAAGCCGCTCTTTTTGACATGCTCTGCTATAAGCCATATGGAGCGGGTTACAACCTTTTTCAATCTTTCCTGAAGATATATGTAGCGTTTTGACCTTCTGAAAGGAAGCCCTGGAATGCTTTCCAATATTTCCTCAATGATTTTGTCTATCTCCGCCCGGCACCAGGCTTCATCAACATGCTTCCAGCTCAGATTGTTCCTTTTCAAGCCTTCGGAAAATCTGCTGATGACAAGGTGCAAAAAACTGCCTATATCGGGCGCTTCCAGCTTCAGCACCTTTCTTTCCTTGGCCCTCAGGCCGTATTGGACATAATATGAGAAGGGGCAGGAGGCATACCGCTCAAGACGGGACACGCTGGAATTATATGTACTGCCGTAGAGCTTGCTCACCTTCTCCTTTGCCAGCGGTCTTTCATCATTGGTATATCGAAGTCCTGCCGCTACATGCTTCAGCTTATCCTGCCACTCTTGCTTCTGCGAAAACCATAAATATACGTCCTTCCAGAGGTTTGCATCCTTCTCATTGTTTGCAAGGTTCCTCAAAAAACCTATGAGATAATTAAAGGAAGGCAGAGGAGGCCCTATAAGATCCATAGCTTCCCCATCTCCCACTATGGTGCTCATGCTCTCCATATTGGGAAAAATCCTCTTCAGTTTTCCGATGACATAGGACGGTCTCAGGGCCTTGCCTTCATGGTCTGCCGCAGGATAGCTTATCCTGAGGTATCTGCCTGCCTTGGTCAGGGTAGTGTACAGCAAGTATTGCTCCTGAAAAGCCTTGGTCTTGGTATCCAATGCCAGCTCCAACCCCAAAGACTTCAGCATCTCTCTGTCCCTGTCCGACAGCATGCCCTCATCCCTGGCTGCCGAAGGGAATACCCCGTCATTCACTCCAAGTATGAATAAAGCCTCTATCTCATGGCTTCTCCACCTGTCTATGCTGCCCACCAAAAGCTGATCGCCGGAATGGGGGATAAGCCCCATGTCATATTGGGAAAAGCCGATATTCAGAAAGCCGGATAAGCGTTCCAGGGTCATGCTTTCATCCCCGCTTACCTCAACTATTTGATCGAGAACCTGGATTATCACATCCCATATCTGCTTATATTCCTCCGCTGTTTCGAGCTGTTTCTGCTCTCTGTATCTTTCAGCCAGCTCTTCCACCCTGTCGGGAATACCTATATGGCACAAAAACTCATATAAGCAAAGGCAAGCATCAGGCGCCGACCTGGCCTCCTTCAGCCCTTTTTTGAGCTCCAGCAAAGGCTCCGCCACTTTGTGCCTTATATGGTTCACTTTCTCTATTATAGCCTTCTCATCTTCCCCGGCTTCCTCATCTCCAAAGGAATAATTGAGCCTGTAGCTCCATTCATCCTCGCTGTACCACTGGCTGCCTCTTATGCCGTTGGCCAGGACATAGTTCTCCAGAATATCCACCTCTTCCGTCTCAATGCCGGAAAGGCCTGTTTTCAGGTATCTGAAAACAGTTTCATATGTAAAATTCTTTTGTATTATGGCCAAAGCCGAGAGCACCAGCATCGCCAGAGGATGGTCGGAGACCGCTCTTTTTTTGTCTATAAAAAAAGGTATCCTATATTCCCCGAATATAATCCTGACCAGCTTTTCATAGCTGTCCAGATCCTTGGTCACCACCGCCATATCCCTGTACCTTAAGCCTTTATCCCTGCAAAAATGTATGATCTGCCGTGCTGCAGCTTCTACCTCGCTGTAGGGATCAGCCGCAGACAGTATGGCTAGGCTGCCGGTCTTTTCCCTGTATACCTGGTAAGGATAAGAAAAAAAGTTTCTCTCAAGATGGGCTATAGCCATATTCCCGGTAAACCTATGGGGTATGTCTCCCTGCATGCCGACAGGCCTCTCCACATCTATTCCCATTTCCTTTGCAAGCTCAACAAGGCGGCTGCTTGTATATTTAGTAGGAGAAAAAACGTCCACGTCCTGAATCTTCTCATCACCTGCAAGGCAATCTGTGCAAAGGCAGATATTGACTCTTGAGCACAGCAGCAAGAGCTTCTTTATTATTTCATATTCCTGGGGTGTAAAGCCGGAAAATTCATCTATCCATATCTCAGCTCCCGCCAGCTTATCGCTCTTTTCCATGCGGCGGGCCAGAATGGTCAAATCATCATCCGTATCTATGTACCTGCTGTGGACTATTTCATCATAGCTTTTATATATAAGCAGCAAGTCCTCCAGCTTGTCTTTCAAAAATCTGTCACCTATCAAATCCTTGGTTTCACCAAGCAAATCCGGGGTTATGTTGTATCTCTTAAATTCGCTGAGCATGCCTGCCATCCTATCCACGAAGCCCCGCTGGCCTGCAGATCTGCCGAAGGCCTTGAAGCTGCTTTTGCTTTTCTCCAGTATGCTGTGGATTATCATGGCCTTGCCGGCAGAGTTGACATGCTTTCTGGCCCCGCCGCCTACTTCATCCAATATTCGGCGGGCAAGCCTCTTAAAGCTCAGCACCTCGGCTTCTCCGATGCCCGAAGCTCCCAATGCCCTTACCAGGTTTTTCTCCCCCTGAAGGGTAAACTGCTCCGGCACCATGAGGATGAGGGTCTTATCCGGATTTTCCCTCTTGCTCCTTTTTATATCCTCTATGCAAAAACGGCTCTTGCCGGAGCCCGCTCTGCCGTATATTATATGAAGGCTCATCTCATCACCGCCTTAGTCTTTTTAATAATTATATCATATAGCTGTCCAAATGCTGACAGTGAAATAAAAAAACCGGAATTAAACCGGCTTCATATTTTCATAAATAAATATTTATAGTATCCAAAGAATTCCCTTATCAAGGAATAAATATCTTTTATCTCGAAAAAGCTGGAATGGCCCGCATATACCTTTTCAAAGCCGACCCTTCTAAAAGCCAGCTTACATCTCGTTATATGATAAAACTGAGAAATGACCATTACTGAACTGAAATCACTCTTTGTCATGATCTCTTTAGAATTCTTCGCCGTCATAAACGTATTATTGCCTTTGCTGTCTACAATGATGCTATCTCCGGGAATTCCCATGCCCACCAGGTAATCCTTCATAACTTCGGCTTCGTCAAAGCCTTCCTTGCCTATACCTCCGCTCACAATAATATGCTTATAGTATCCCTTCTCATACAATTCTGCCGCTTTATCCAGCCTATACTTTAACCGTACCGAAGGCTGACCATTTAGTTCCACCTTGTTTCCCAGCACGACGGCTGCATCTGCGTATCCCAGTTCATCATTCAATCCATCTATAACGATAACTGCAATATGACCAATAAACCACAGCATCATCAGCATTATCAGGAATAAGATTTTTTTCTTCATTTTATCCATTATTTTTCTATTTGCTCTAAAGCAGTGTGTTCCGTCAGTTCAGAAAGTTTTTCAATCCTTTCATTGACCATACTTCTAAAGCAATTGGGGAGATGCTCTCTGTGAGCCCTGTGTATGGCAACACATTCTATGCATTTTCCATGATATTTACATGCTTTTTGACATGAGCAATGATCTGTTTTCCCTAAGCTTGCTCTTAATTCTTCTACAAATTCATCTTGAATCTTATGCCCAAGGGAGCGGTCGCCTTTATGAAAGGCCTTCATGGCTTCCTTTTCTTTCGGGTTATTATCGATGATCATTTTATCTCCTCCGCATAATATAAGTTTTAGTTATAATCCTTGAATCTATTTTACATCATCCTTATATCAATCTCAAACAAATGATTATTTTGCTATATATAACGCATTAAATATTCTGCATAGCTGTTATGCTGACTGATAACATTATTACTGTAAAATCTTTTTCACGTTATATATAGTAAAGTTTCACTGGCGCACTCCATTTTTAATATTGGGACTTAATAGCTTTCACGAACTTTATTTATATGCCTTACCACATCGCCTACATTTTGAAAGTCTGCGGCCTCATCGTCATGTATTGTAATGCCGAATTTCTTTTCAACGGCTATGATCAGCTTTGCGACATCAATGGGTTCGATGCCGTATTCCTCTGTAAACTCTGTATGTTCTGTTATATCTTCTTCATCTTCTCCCAGAATTTCAGCAAGAAGATATGCTACTTTTTCAATCGTCATGGGCATCCTCCTATTCACTCTCAATCAAAAATCGGCTTTGCTTGCCCATATAAAACAGGGCCAGCCTATGCAATGCCCTTGTCGATGCGATATAGAGCAATTTTTTATCGTAGGCAGATTGATAATGCATATCGTCAACATCATAAACAAGGACAGCATCGAACTCTAATCCCTTGGCCATATAAATGGGGGTAATAAACGTGCCGGATAGCTCCGTAATATAGGTGTCATCCATTAAAACCACATCTATCGAATCGTTTATTCTGCTGTACAATGCGGCTGATTCTTTCAAGCTCTTACACAAGATGCAGATGGATTTATAACCTTGCTCTTCCATGCTTTCGATAAACTCTTTTAATCCCTCGTCTAAATCCGCTCGATTGGCACCGGATATAATTTCGGGCGGAACACCATCTCGGCTGAAACATTCCTGTTTTACCGGCGTATCATTGAACGAGACTTCATTCAGCGGGGGATTCAACCCTCCACTGAATGTTAGCCGAGTCCATACTGGACTTAACCGCCCTTGGCACCCGCCGTCTATAGAGGCCGGGGTCTTAGGGCGGGTTAGTTCAGTGATAAATTTTGTGCTGAAAGCGATAATCTGATTGGTACAGCGGAAGCTCTTCGATAATGTAAGCAATGCAGATGATTTTTTATCTAAAATTCGCTCCACATCCTCATAGAAGGTCAATGCAGTTTGTTTTTCAATCGTCTGATTGACATCGCCCAAAACCGTATATTTTGCTTTAGGAAATAATAAATTCAAGATTTCAAAATGAATCGGATAATAGTCCTGCACCTCATCTATGACGACCTGCTTTATATTTTTATAGGAATCACAGCCGGCCAATTTTATCTTCAAAAATGTAATAGCCAAAGCATCCCCATATTGGGAGCTTTTGAGCGATAACAATTCATCTGTCTGCAGTCTGATCTCTTCCATATTTTCCGGCAGTTCCAATCCCTTTGCCAGAGCATAAAACAGGCTTTTATCATGGAACATTTTGCGGTAAAGAGCTTCGTAATCAATTTCCGTAAATTTGCGAATATAGGCAAGCAAGATTCTGTTTTCTCTGATGGAAAGCATTCTTGCAAACGCCTGGGATTCATAGATATGGTCTGGATATTTATCTATAAACCGTTCCAGCTCTGCAAGGCGGAATTTGTTTTCTTCCCGGATTTCCTTCAGAATCATCGTTTCTATTCGCTTTAGCCTTAAGGCAATCGGTGTCCGGGCATCCCCATTGAGCAGTTTTGCTTTTAATAAATGCCTGTCAAAAAGCTGTTGATGGTTATAGGCAACATCAGCGAAGGGAATCAATTTGCGTTCATAGTAAGCCACAAGTCTCTTCAACATGGTGACAAACGTATTGGAAGCCTTGAACTCCATGCTGGATTTCATCAAATATTTTTGTGTGCCGATAGTACAAGTGATAAGCTTTTCAAAAAACTGGTTTCTTGTTTGAGCTGCTTGAAAATCCTTTCCAAATACCTGATTGCATATTTCCTCAAAAGCCAAGGTTTCAACATTGTCCTCCCCAAGCTCCGGCAGGACATTTGAGATATATTTTGCAAACAGGGCATTTGGCGAAAGGATTGCAATGTTATTTGATGACAGCTTTGATGACAGCCCCTGATACATCAAATATGCTACGCGGTGCAGGGCTACCGATGTTTTGCCGCTTCCCGCCACACCCTGAACCATTAAAAGCTCATTCTTAGAATCGCGGATAATGATATCCTGGTCTTTCTGTATGGTTTCCACGATGCTGGTCATCCTGGACGAAGCGTTTTTTGACAACAGCTTCCTTAGAAATTCATCAACAATTTGTACATTGGCATCAAAGAAGTATTCAAATTTTCCCCGCTTTATCTCGTATTGGCGTTTTAGTGAAACATTGCCGCGTATAATGCCCCCGGGCGCTTGATACTGCACCTGACCAAGCTCATAACGATAGAAAATGCCAGCGATAGGTGAACGCCAGTCAAATACATACATGTTATGCGTATCATCATCAATCAGAGAGTAACGGCCAATATATATTTTCTCTTTTTCTTGCGTATCGGCTTCGCTGAAATCAACACGGGCAAAGTAAGGGGAATCCTGCATCTTCTCCAGCTTTTGTATTTCATTAGTTCCGGCAAGATAAGATGCTGTTTTCATATTCAGTTCTTCTAAATATTGAGATATTTCTACTACATTGTCAAAATCGTCCGATGAATGCGCGGCTTCATCCCACATTTCTTTTCTGGACGAGAGAAGGTTGCCCCTGCTGCGCTCACTGGTTTCAAGCTTTTTTTCCAGCTGTGCTTTTACCAGTGCAATGGTTTTTTGAAAATACTCCAGTTCCTTCGCTAGCTCCCGTTCATAATTTTGCATAGGAAGTTACCCCTCCTTTAAAGCCAGAGTAAAAAAGGTTACGGAAGTTTCTGCAATATGCTTTTTGAGCATTTCGCTATCTTGTATTAACCCTCTGCCGTTTATGAAGTTTGACACTTCACCGACTATATAGCAATGCACATCATGCAGAACGCTGTGTATGCGTTCCCGGGCAGGAGCGTCAGGATAAATGCCCAGCCAGATGCCTTCCAGTATTTCAACCATCGTTTTTACTGCTTTTTCTGTAGTAATTTTATCCTGCTCCGGCCGCACATCATCAATATAATCAAGCCACGCAAGACGGAACCAGCCCTTGTGATCTAAATAAAGCTCCGACAAAGAAAAATAGAACTGATAAAGTTTGAGCTTATCATCCTGTATGCTTTCAAGCTCCAGAGCTATCTTATCGATAAACTGATTTTCTATTTCCATATGCGCTTCCCATAGCAAGTCGTTAAAAGAGGGAAAATAATTATATAAATTCGTGTGAGCGCATCCAAGAACACGCGCAATTTCCCGCAGATTTACGCTCCTGATATCGCTTTTGTCTTTGAGCAAATCCAGTGCGGTTTCAATAATTTGTTCTTTTGTTATACTTTTTTTCATGGCAAACACCTCTCTAATTACCACCGGTAATTACCGGTGGTAATTAGAGTTTACATCCGTTTTGGGCAAATGTCAATAGCCCTGTTTTCTTATGCTAATTTGATTTTTATCTTCGCATCTCAGTAAAAAATAAGGCACCGTTCGATTTGAACGATACCTTGTTTATAGACATCTTGCTCGGCATTGCCCATATAGCATTTTGTTTTATACTGTCCTATGGAGGACTGCCTTAACCGGCTTTTTATCTCACTGAATAACTATATTGGCTGCATTTTAATCTTCTATTATCTCTTTTTTACCGGTATCCAGATCTCGCTGACATAATCTTCGCTCTGGTTATCCCCATCGCTATATAACTCGATATCATAATCCGGAATTAATTCATATTCTGATTGGGGAAGCCATTCACTGTATATTCTTTTCCATGTATTCTGAATGGTACGGGGCATTGGTCCGATACATTTAAAAACCGCCCATGTATATGCCGGAATCCTCAGCTTTTCAAAGCCTTCCGGCACTTGGTCATCATCACCGCATTCGCAGCCTATACCATAACGAAACTCTTTAGTACCCGTCTTTTGTTGTTCACAAATCCCAAGCATAGGGCATACAGTCTCATGTAAACCATCTGCAAAATATTCAGACCAGAACTTAGGAATTTCTTGCAGGCTGCTTTCCGAAGTAAAATATCTTGTTTTCGCAATGACAGTGTATTCCTCTCTTTTAACGATCTTATAATCCATAATACTACCGCCCTCCAATTCAATTTTAATGATAAGACGATTAAAGGATTTTAGATTAGAGCCTTCCCTTTTTGCTTGAATTGGGGTTATTCCATGGAATCTGCTGAATGCTTTTGTGAAGCTTTCAGGCGTATCATATCTGTACTTCAAAGCGATGTCGATAACCTTTGCCTTTGACATTATCAGCTCCTGCCCGGCCAGAGAAAGGCGCCTGCTTCTTATATACTCTCCGACTGTCATTTGAGTCAGCAAACTAAACACTCTCTGAAAGTGAAAGCTCGATGAATAGATATGCTCCGCTATGTCTTCACAGCTTAAATCCGTAAGCAAATTCTCTTCTATATAACCTATTGCTCTATTAAGGCTTCGTATCCAATCCATTCGATCATCTCCCCACAAACATACGATACCAATTTTCCTGGCATTTTTCCTGTCATAGAATGCTTTGATTTGTCTTGCAAGATAGCTCCAAAAGGCGATATGTTTCTTGACATTTATATACCTCGTGCTATACTGATAATAACCGTTAACTGTAGTTAACCTGCTTATAATTTTAAACTCATAATCAGTAAAACTATACCACGAAGGTATATGCTTTCTCAAGGGAAGCATTTGCTTTGTGGTATTTTTATTTTTGGAGGAAATTATAATGAAAAAATCATCGACTCAAAGACTCGTTCTCGCAGGGCTATTTACAGCCATAGGAATTGTTCTTCCTTTTGCATTCCATGCCCTATCCCTATCCGGCTCCATATTTCTGCCCATGCATATTCCCGTCTTATTATGCGGACTTATATGCGGCTGGAGGCATGGATTAGCTGCAGGAGCTGTTATACCGTTATTGTCAAGCGTTCTGACAGGAATGCCTCCCCTTTATCCCGTAGCCATATCCATGGCTTTTGAGCTTTCGGCCTATGGTGCAGTCATAGGATTGGCATCAAAGAAGGTCAATGCCTTTGCTGCACTTGTAATCGCAATGCTCTCCGGCAGAGCGGTATCGGGAATTGCCAATGTGCTTTTGCTCAGCCTGTCGGGGAAATCATATGCCTGGTCCGCATTTTTGACAGGCGCCTTTGTAACGGCTCTCCCCGGAATCATCATACAGCTCATATTGATTCCCTTAATATATGCTGCTGTCCAGAAAAACAAGCACCTGGAAAGGGTGATATAAGCTGTGGCACAAGAGGGAATATATTCTGAGGCTATTTCCGCCATTGATGAGCTGCTAAAAGAAGGCAAAGAAGTGATAGTGGCCATTGACGGCAATAGCGGCAGCGGCAAGAGCACATTTGCCGCCCGCCTGGGCAGCCTTTATGACTGCAATATTTTCCATATGGACGATTTTTTCCTGAGTCCCGATCAAAAAACGGAGGAAAGGATGAGAGAGACCGGAGGAAATGTTGATTATATCCGCTTTAAATATGAGGTTTTAGACAAGCTTAAAAAGAACTATAGGTTCAAGTACCAAATATATGATTGCTCCTTGGGAATCCTGACGGATTATATCAATGTTTGCCCCAAAAAGCTCAACATTGTGGAAGGTGTTTACAGTATGCATCCCACCCTGTGCGACGCATATGACCTAAAGATTTTCCTGGGAATTGATGCGGAAACGCAAAGGCGCAGAATCCTTGAGCGCAGCGGAGAGCATATGCTGCGCCGTTTTTTGGATGAATGGATACCTCTTGAAAATAAATATTTTTCAGACATGAACATTGTCCAAAAATGTGATTTGATATTTACATCTCGTTGATAATGCTCTCAACGAGCTCTACTGCCAGCTTTATATGTTCGGATAGTGGCAGGTCCCGCGAGCCTACCACATGGTTGTTGCATTTATTTACCGGAATCAATATTTTCTCGGCCTTGCTCTGCCCGATGGCCTTTGCCATAACCGGCGTAACCTCTCCCAGCATCGAGTCTGCGATGACTATGCCGATGGGGCCGATTATGATATCCGCATCGGAGCTAACGACTACTGCGGGGTTTTCCCCTGTTGCTCCATGATCTGCTCCTGCCTTCATCATGGCAGCGGTCGCTATGCTGTTTGTGCCTATAGCTATAAGCTCAAGGGAGGGCAAGCTTTTCTTCAATTGCTCCACAAGCATCTTGCCCATTTTTCCGCCCTGGCCGTCTATTATTACAGTTCTCATATTATCCCTACTTTCCATTTATGGTCTTGCCTAGCTTTAAACATGTCAACCCACCCATGTGCACATTTTTTTGAGGCCTCAATAGTATGATAAACTCTTCCCCGGGAGGAGAGTCAATACTAATTTTTATTTATTCCAGGAAGCTTTTGATTTGAAAAAATAGGCTTTCTCCAATAAATTCTGAATCCAGTTACTTGCCCAATATGCCGTCTACCTTCTTCAAAGTTTCCATAATAGGCAGGCCCTGGGGGCATGCGGCCTCGCACTTGCCGCATTCAACGCAGGCCGATGCTGCCTGGTTTCCGGTCTTTAGCCTCCTGTACATATCAGTCGAATATCTATCGGTTTCATACATATAAAAATCATTATATATTTCAAAATTATAAGGGATCCACACTTTATTGGGGCATGGCATACAGTATCCGCAGCCGGTACAGTCCACCTTTATCCTTGAGCGGTACTTTTCCGATACTTTCTTTATCATATCCAGTTCCTCTTGTTCTAGGGAACCGGGAAGTGCTGTCTCAGCTGTTTTGATGTTCTCTTCCACCTGCTTTGCGGTGCTCATTCCGCTTAGAACCACCGCTACCTGCTTATGGTTTAAAACCCATCTCAAACCCCACTCGGCAGGCGTTCTCTTTATTGCCGCCTTATCCCATATATCCTTTATTTCTTTTGGCGGCCTTTTAGCCAGTTTCCCTCCCAAGAGAGGCTCCATTATCATCACTGGTATATTCTTTGAGCCGGCATATTCTAAGCCCTCGGTACCTGCCTGGAAATTCTCGTTCATATAGTTATATTGTATCTGACAGAAATCCCAATCGTATGCATCAATTATTTCCTTGAATAAGCTTACATCATCATGGAACGAGAATCCTATATGCTTGATCCTGCCGTCTTGCAGGGCCTTATCAACAAAATCAAGGACATTGATGCCACTCAGCTTGCGCCAGTATTTTTTGTTCAAATTATGCAATAAATAAAAATCAATATAGGCTGTATCCAGCTTCTGAAGCTGCTCGTTAAGATACTTATCAAAATCCTCATATGCATTTGTCAACCATACCGGCATCTTGGTGGCAAGCTTAACCTTATCCCTATAGCCATCCTTCAGAGCCTTCCCCACTATCATCTCGCTTTTGCCTTTATGATAATTATAGGCAGTATCAATATAGTTGACTCCATTGTCTATGGCATATCTTATCAGTCTTATGCTTTCTTTTTCCTTTACATTGCCGGGATCATCACCATTCAGCGGCAGCCTCATGGCGCCGAATCCAAGAACCGAAAGCTTGTCCCCCAGTTTGTTAAATTCTCTGTATTGCATACTTTAACCCCCTCTATAATAGATGATTGTTCGGCATTAGTATACCTCATGTCTAAATTTTACCACATATTTAATTAAATTAATAGAAAAGACAGTGCCTCTTAAAGGCGAGAAGTCACAAGGATAAATTGTGAACTTATCCAACAGACAAACTGAATACGGAAAGAAAACATCGTTCGTGCTGGGATTCATTCGTACCAAAATATATGTTCCTACAGGGCTTGGTGTAAATGAGACGGAATATGTGATAGCGCATGAACGGACGCATATCAGACGCCTTGACTATCTGATAAAGCCGCTGGCTTTTCTGATCACATCCGTACATTGTCCTTATTTTTTTGCATAAAACTCTTAATACCCCTTGAGAACATAAGCTATCGATGCCGAGAGTATGTATGAAAACGGCAATAAAATTATCAATAACTGCTACGTGCCTGGCACCTGAGTGCTTCTCCAAGAACTTGCGCAGTTTCTTCAGGATTTTGTTTTTCCGATAGTGAAGCGTCATCTGAGGAATGTCTATTTCCACTGCCAGTTTGCGCTCTGCTCATTTCAAAGAAAAACAGCCCGCGAATCAAATTCTGTTCTTTCAAAGGCAGCATTCGTAAGTATGACATCATCCGTTCGATCATCACGGTGGTTACCGCCTGATTCTCCACGCTTTCAGATTCCGACTGCTTATTTGTCTCCAGGCACCTTTTGTCAAGGAGAAAATCAAAAAACAAGAAGTGCAGCCATGCACTATTTTGCATTGCGCGGCAAAAATGCCGGTGGCTTTGTCCAGTATGCGAAACAATTCAAGGATGATACGGCACAGCTTTGTGACAACATCCTCAGAGCCGTCCTCGGCATAGTGGGGATTGATATGATAGATGGTGTTGCCCTCGGTAACGGTGATTTCATCCGCGGGGAGATTATACACAACATCGCTGGTTGGGCAACATCAGCTCTGCAGATAAAGGGCAGACCCCCAATCCGGCACCGAGGCCGAATTGGGGGTCTGCGAAAGATTACGATTGCCGGGTATTCGCTTTTGCTTGACAAACACGAGGGATGAAAAGGGCGTTTTCTGCATAGAAGAAGGCAACAATGCATATGAGATAAAACGAACTAAGTACTTTTTAGAACGGTGGAAACATCAGTAGAGTCCAGGGGATCATGACTGCCGTGATCAGCAACGCGGGGAGCCAGCCTGCCTTCAGTAGATCCTTCTGCTTGTAGCCGCCGACTTCCATCAGGAAGGGGACGCAAACGGTGGAAAGCGGGGTTAGGTAGGAGGTCCAGCAGGCGGTGAATACCATGCTTAGCAGGCCGATAGGGTTCCAGCCCAGAGATGCACAGGTAAGCAGCACAACCGGAGTCAGGGCCGAATACAGGGCAAGATTTGACATCATCTGCGTCATCACGAAGCCGACGATCCAGAACAGCGCATACACGAAAACGGGGGAGGGATCATTGCCGATCATCTTGGTAACCAAGCTGGCAATCAAGTCGCCGGCGCCAGTATTGACCAGTGCGTTGCCCAGACCAAGAGAGCCGACATATAGGAAGATGGGGGGCAGAGAAAGGGCGCTCATCGCTTCTTTTTCGCTCAGCACGCCGGTGAGAATCTCCAGCACCGCGCCTGCAAAGCAGATCTGCCATGTGGGAATGCCGATATAGGAGGCAAGCAGAATGCCCACAACAACGGCCAGGAAAATGCCGTAGCCAAGGACCTCACGGACGGGATCCAGAGGCTTCTTTTCCACCGTTTTTTTCTGCTGGTTCTGCTGATCGGCGCCGCCCTCAAGCGGGCCGTAATCCGGGCAAAACCTGGGACAGATGAAAACGCCGCAAATATAAGCCATGACAATAGAAGGCAGTCTTACCAGGAACGGATCGAACATATGCGACTTATAGGCAAGGCCGTAGGTCGCGAACAGTTCATTATTCGCAATATAGGACGTGGCGCCGGAGCCAATGGGGAAAGCCACAACGGACACGATGGAGATCAGCGCAATGGAGAACAGCCCCTTGGAAGGGCTCTTGCCCATTTTGCGGCAGAAATCAACTACTAGAGGATAGCAGATGGTGAAGATCAAAATCGCGCTGGGCGCGACCTGTGCAATAAGCACAGTGACCAAGCAGTAGCCGGCCATACCGGCAATAAACGAACCGCCCGACACCTTGTAGACAAGGTTTGTGACTTTGTGGATCATCTGGGTGCGATTCAGTCCTGCAGCCACAATGAACATACAAGCCATAATGATTGCAGAACTATTAGAAAAGCACCCAAGGGCATCAGAAGCCGAAAGACAGCCGGTAATCGTCAGGACAAAGAAGGAGGTCATGGACACCAGTGCCAGCGGCCACTTGTTGGAAATATACCCAATAAGGGTAACGACAAAAACAATAAGACATATAGTTTGTTGAGTCATTATGTGCACTCCTTTACTTGATAAATATTTACTGTTGATGTTGATATGGAAATTGAACCGGTGCAGTTGTTCAAGCACCCCTGTGTGCAGGCCAGAACCGAATAATCACCGCAAAAACGCTGGCACAAAGGGCGGTATAAACCCAGAATGCACTGTTCAATCCATCGCAAAAACTTCCCCCAAAATTTTGCGCGCCCTGTAGAATGGCACTATTCAAAGCCGCTCCCAGCGAGTTTCCAAAGGTGCCCGCAAAAGACGAGAATGCCATCCCTCTGCCAACCTCATCTTTTGATAGATAATGCTGTGCTATGGAACTTGGTCCCACTGCGGATATGCCGTCTGCCGCACCATACAATAGTTCAGAAAACAGCAGAATTGGAATCAGTGTATCTGTGCCGAATTGGGCGATCAGAAATACCGCCAGGCTGAACACGCCGATACCGATGAGCAAGGACCTGCGGTATTTGCGCTTTCGGCTAATATAAACTCCGATCAGCAGTGATGCCAGCATCATACCGCCCTGTCTGGGCACCGTCATCATACCGCTCATGGTGGCATTCATGCCGCGAACATTTTGGTAATAAAGCGCCAGATAGTTCATGCCAGAATAGCAGATTCCGCCAGTGATCGTAACGATCAGGCAGATCAGATATTCCGGATGTGTTTTTATCACATCTGTAGGAATCAGCGGTGCACTGTGCTTTTTTTCACGCCGTACCAAAGCTGCCAGTGACACAAGCGACACAGCGGTAAGGAGAGCCGTCTGCAGCGAAAGCCATGAGAAGGTGCCGCCCGCACTTGTCAGCAGGTATAAAAATGGCGCAATGCACAGGGTAAAAAAGACGATTCCCAGATAATCTAGGTTGCGTGCAGTGCTGATGGGCTTTATGCGTGGAATGCCAAAGGCAGCACAGCAGAAATTCAAAGCTTCGAGCACCAGCAGTAGTACAAAAACCAGACGCCAGCTTTTAAAATCCGTCAGGGCGCCGCCCAGCACAGGGCCCAGCAGCGAAGACGCCGCCGTTAAAATAGAAATATAACTGATGATCTTGGGCCTCTGCGCCTCCGCAAAAGTGTCGGAAACCAGCGCGTATGTCACGGACGAAGTGAACCCGTTTGTAAATCCGCACATGGAAATGCCCAAAAGGAGCATCGGCGTGTTAAGCGCCATGGCGCACAGAACCATTGCGATGCAGTAACCGCCAAGACCTAGCAGATAGGTTGTCCGCCTGCCGATTTTGTCGCTGATGCTGCCCGCGATCGGCAGTGTGATCGCCATAATGGTGGAGCTGAGAATGACAGTGATGCTGAAAAACTGCATCCCGTTCAATTCCGTCAGGATCTGGCTCAGCACCACTGATCGGGCCCCTACATAGAACATGTAAATGGGCTGTGCTGTCAAAAGTGATAGTACGGCAAGAACCTGCCGCCGCCTAATATTGTTCTCAGAAGTAGTATTCATGTATGGCCCCCCCGCTGTAGATTCTTCCGGTTGAAAATATATGATTTGTTTTACGCCATGACGGGGATCGAGGGCTTCACCCCATCAGGGATAAGGGAAGCAAACGGAACTCCGTTGGTTCTGGCGTTCTTCTCTTGTTTTGCGGCGGCGACAATGTCTGGATTGCTCAGCGTGTCAATGACAGATGCGGCAATGACTCTGCCTGCCTGCAGCATGCCTTTGTGTGCCATGCCGCTTTTGCCGACCGCAACCTCCTGCCAGGAGTGCATCGGTGTGCCGGCAGGCATGGTAGCCATACTAATCTGTGCCACCGGGCATACCCAGCTCACATCGCCCACATCAGAGGAAGCCTGCCCCGTGCTTTCCTTACCCAAAGGCAGAACCACTTCGCAAAGAGCATCGTCTGCATATTTTAACAGCTCAGTGCGCCGATCGCTGTTCTCTACCTGTGATGCAACCACCCGAAAGAAACTGCCTTTCTGGGCGATGGTCGCGCCGATGGCCGCAGCAAGATCGCGGTCTTCCTGACTGTATTGCGCGGCACCCAGCTCTTCAAGGTTTTTCTGCATGACCTTTGCAAGGACGACATTGGGCAGCATGTTGGAGCAAGCTTTAACAAACTCGCAGTCCACGGTTGTGCCTGTCATGATTGCCGCCCCCGTTGCGTTGGCGGTTACTCTTTCATACAAATCCGTCAGCACCGGAAGCTGCGGCGCGCGCATCAGATAAGTGACATCCGCATGATCCTGCACCACATTAGGTGCTTCCCCGCCGCCGTCTGTGATCGCGTAATGCACGCGGCATTCAGTGGAGATATGCTCTCTCAAGAACTGGGCGCCTACATTCATCAGTTCCATTGCATCCAGCGCGCTCCTGCCCAGTTCGGGGTCAATCGCGGCATGAGAGGTTTTCCCGTGAAAATGGTAAATCACCTTGTAGTTTGCAAGTGTGCTGCCCATCCCCACACTATTGCAGTCACCCGGGTGCCAGGAGAATGCGGCATCCAGCCTGTCAAATGCGCCCGCCTTTGCAAGGAATGCCTTGCCGGAGCCGTTTTCCTCTGCGGGACAGCCGTAAAAGACCACTGTTCCCACATGTCCGTCCTGCAGATAAGCCTTTGCTGCAACGGCTGCAGCCAGTGCGCCGCCCCCCAGCAGATTATGGCCGCAGCCATGACCTGCGCCGCCGACCTTTACCGGCTCTTTGACCATGCTTTCCGCCTTCTGGCTCAAACCGGGAAGCGCATCAAACTCCGCAAGAATGCCAACAACGGGGCTGCCACTGCCATAGCTGCCGCAAAATGCCGTGGGAATATCGCCTAGGTTTTCGGTTACGGAAAAGCCCTCTTTTTTAAGAAACGCGCAATAGGTTTCCTTGGCGAATTTTTCCGTGTAGCCAACCTCGGGGTGATCCCAGATTGCGTCGCTCAAAGCACACAGCTCATCGGAATACCGGTCTACCGCAGCAATGGCTTGTTCTTTTTTTGTCATTTACTCTACCTCCTTTATCATGATTTATACAGGTTAACAAGCACTTCCCAAGCCTTGATCCTTTCATCACGCTTGCTATCGATGTAAAATTCGATTTGTTTTTGCACAGTTTTACACTCTTTTTTTTTAGTAGTTTATTTTGCTAATTGTGAAAACAGTGGGCAAAAAAATATCCTCCTCTTGAACGCTTAGTATTTTGGGGCTGTATGGGAAGCTACCTTTCAGGGTATTTTCCTTTGTCCGTGCTCATACATGTTATATGTTGAGATTAGGATTCCCAGAATTTCAGCCATTTCCGCCTGAGTAATATTCTTTCTGCTTCGTAATTCGGTCAAGCTCTTTTTCACTGTTTTACTCCCGTATTTCACATTCAGCAAATATACAATTTCTATTTTACTTTCACTTATTGCAAAAGTCAATATTTTTTTCACATTTTGTGAATATAAGTTCTCAAATTTATGCAATATGCTATAGTCAAATTAAATTCACAAAATGTGAAAAGGGGAATTCCGATGGATAATAATTTGCTTGGCAGTAGAATTGCGAGATTAAGGGAAGAAAAAGAACTTAGCCAGCTTGAACTGGCAAAAATGCTAAATATTTCAAATACAACGCTCTCTCAATATGAGTCCGGCAAAAGGGTTCCCAGTGATGAAATAAAAAAGCAGATGGCCGATTTCTTTGATGTCTCCATTGATTACCTGCTTGGGCGGACCAATATAAAAGAATTGGCCGATAAGGTACTTGACCGCTACGGAAAATATTCCGCCTCCCCTCCGCAAACGCAAAACGGCCCTTATGAGGATCTTCCGCCTGAAGCTAAAAAGGAAATGGAAAAGGTCATGGAGTTTATACGGTATAAGTACGGGATAAAATAGACCGGAAACAAAAAATATTCAATAATCTGAGCTGGGTAAGATTGTTGAACCTTCAAATAATGCTATAATCGGCTTATGGACTTACCGCTACGGAGAAATTATGAAAATTGTAATTGAACTGTGAAAAATGTGTTATACTAGATTATTAGGGAATTGATACGATGGAAGAAAAGATAATGAAAAATTAGTTTAGACGATAAATCATAGACAAAAATATTGGAACAGGCAGAAGAAGCTGGAATATTCTTATCCAGTGCATAAATCCTATAAAATTCCATAAAAGTAGTTGTGTATACAGGGCCAGTCTATACTTCGCAATTAATTAATTTATACTTATAAGTAAATTGATGGTCATAAAGGTACTCCTTGTAACTAGCATAAACCAGTTACAAGGAGTTCTCATTTTGTCAATTATTCATTTTTCCCTTGATGCAACACTAGTGAGCTGCTGCCGGTTTTATAGCTTTATAATTCTTGCTTCAAGGCTTTCACAAGCGCCACACATGCGAATATCATGACTATAGCAAATGGGAAGGCTGCTGCAATGGATGCTGTCTGAAGCGCTTTTAAGCCTCCTCCAAGCAGCAATGCGAATGCGAGCAGTGCCTGTACCAATCCCCAAAGGACCTTCTTTGAATTGCTTGGGTTCAGGTCGCCCTGCTGTGACATCATGCCCAATACAAAGGTTGCAGAGTTGGCTGATGTTATGAAGAATGTTCCCAGCAGGAATACTGCAATTATGGATATTATGAATCCTAACGGGTATTTGCTCATTACTACAAAGAATGCTGTCTCAGTCAGCTTGGTTGCCTCTGCTGCCACCTCTGCACCGAGGTTGATTCCCAAAGAGCCGAATACTGCAAACCATATAAAGGAAGCAAGAGTCGGAGCCAATATAACTCCTATAACAAATTCTTTTATAGTTCTTCCCTTTGATATTCTGGCTATAAATGTGCCCACAAATGGTGCCCATGCAATCCACCAAGCCCAATAGAATATGGTCCAGCCTCCTATCCAGCTGTTGTCGCCGAAGGCTTCTATATGGAAGCTGTCATACACAAACTTATCAAGATACATTCCTATACCGTTTGTGAGAGAATTTATCATAGCCAGCTTGGGCCCTACAATTATAGACAGCGCCAATATGGCAAATGCCAAAATCAAGTTCAAATCAGATAAAAGCTTTATTCCTTTATCAATACCGCTTACCGCCGTCCATATATATATGATGGTTATTACAGCGATTATTGATAATTGGACCATTGTTGTAGTAGGAAGCCCGAACATGTAACTAAGTCCGCTGTTTATCTGAAGTGTCCCTATACCGAGAGAGGTAGCCACACCGGCAACTGTCGCAAATATGGCAAGTATATCTATAGCTTTTCCTACAGGTCCTCTTACACCCTTTTCACCTATAAGAGGCAGGAAAATACTGCTTATAAGTCCAGGGGCATTTTTACGGAATTGGAAGTATGCCAGTGCAAGACCTATTACTGCATAATTGGCCCATGGATGAATACCCCAATGGAAAAAGGACTGCTTGATGGCAAAGTTGGCTGCCTCTGTAGTAGCACCTTCAATCCCTACAGGATTCAGAAAATGATTCAAAGGCTCAGCTACTCCCCAGAATACAAGGCCTATACCCATTCCGGAACCGAACAGCATACCAAACCAAGAAACCGTACTGAATTCAGGTACTGAGTCATCAGGCCCCAGTTTTATTTTGCCATATTTAGAAAAACCGATGGCAACACAGAATGCTACGAACACAAACATTGATATGAGATAAAGCCAGCTGAAATTATCTACAAGGGAGTTAAATAATGCATTAGCAGCACTCCCAAAGTTGGCCGGGGCCGCAAAGCCCCAGCCAACAATGGCAAATACCACTATCAAGGAAATAATATACACCGTATTGTCTTTCTTAACTTCCTTCATATGGTAATCCTCATTTCATTATATTTTTACTTTAAATACAGTTTGTTCTTTTATATCTGTAGTAAGTGCATCTAAAGCCACACCCACTCTGTGATATCGAAGCTTGAACTGAACTTCCTTCGGTGTGCCGGGATCTCCCAGGGGATATGGTATTGATATAGTTGGAACCATTCTGTTTGCTCCCACAGTCTTCGCAACAGGTATCAGATTAGCCATCTGCACTATAGTGATGCCTGCCTTTTCAATTTCTTTTGTCATCGTTGCACCGCAACGTGTACAAGTACCTCAGGTGGACGTGAGTATAACTGCCTTGACACCGTCAGCAACTAGCTCTACTGCTATCTCCTTGCCCATTCTTGCTGCCTCTGCCTGTGTTGTACCGGTACCGACAGTAGAATAGAAATACTTATAGACTCCGCCTATCTTACCTTCCTTCTCATAAGCGCGAAGGGCATCCAAAGGCAGAACAACGTCGGGGTCAGCATTAGCTGCTGCAGGGTCAAAGCCGGCATGAATTGTCATAAACTCCCCCTCTGCCAGGTCATAAAGCTTTGTGACATCATATTTGCCCCACTTGGTAGCTGAAGCTGACTGGATCCTATCAGGATTTCCAACAGGCACAATACCGCCGGAAGTGACTAAAGCAATCTGAAGCTTGCTCAGTTCCTCCGGTGAAATAGCTGGTGCTATAGGTATCAAATCTGATGGAGGTATGGGAAGCTCGCTTTTAAATTCCTCGCCTTTTACCTTTTTCAGAAGCATGTCTATTACTCTGTCTGCGGCATTTACGGAAGGATCCAGGTATACCTGTTTTCTGATGCCTCTGCCGAAATAGCCTTCCTCAGAAGCCGAAAGGAGCTCTTCTCCATTCATCAGCTTTTTTGCGAAATTGGCCATAGCGGATACATCTTTTCTCATGGCTGCTGCGCTGGCTCCGCCTTCAAATATATACATTTCTTTTCTGAACATGTCAACACCCGGGTTTTCTTCGTTCATAGAAGTTATAACAGGCACGCTGAACTTTTCTTTCACGGCTTTACATATATTTCCGCAGGCACTGCCGTATCTTCCCGCTCTGAATGCGGGCCCTGCAAAGAATATATCAAACTCCTTGCCTTCCAGAAAGCCTAATATTGCATTTATCGCTTCTTCCTGCCTCGAACCCATGAAGTTATCACCGCAGATGATCGTATGCGTGACCTGATATTCGTCACCAAGCTGTTTTTGTAGCTCCATTGCCGGGCCTACCTGACCTTCCCTAATCTCTGGCGCATGGTCGGCCATTTCCTCGCCGCCTATTTGTCCAAAGAACTGATTTATATATAAAATAGCTTTTTTCATCTAAAACACCTCCTTAAAACTCTTTCATGGTCTTTGTTGACCAGCCTACTACCATATCTCCGCAGAACATTGCATTGTTTTCCATTATGATTGAGCCGTCTGCTCTAACCGATGGACCCAGTATTGCATCATTGCTCCAGCCCCCGGAAAGCCCGTCTCTCGCCAAAGCTTCCAGTTCTCCTATCACTGTTTCCATAGCAGGAAGATCGATCATCTCAGAAACATTACCGCAGGACACTATAGCGTTTGCCTTCTCATCCAAAGCAACCAAAGGCTGTGAAGCACCGTCTCTCCCTGTGCATTCATTTGTCAATCCGATAGTCTTGACCCCGGCATCTTCCAGCGCAACGATACATGCGATAAAGTCCGCATCGGGGTTTCCATAGCCTTCTTCTGCTACAATAGCTGAATCAGCGCCCAGAGATTTTGCAATCTGTGCAACATAAAGAGCCGCCCTTTGCTTTTGCTCAAGAGCCACATTCAGGTTTGACATTATAACGCCGATAAAGTTCAGGGTTTTACCGTGCTCCTGATATAATCTTTTTATCATTGGGAAGTTCTGAAAATCATATGTTGACCACTTTGAAGAACAAGGCATAAAGGATCCGGAGATCATAGCTCCGTCCAATACTTCATTCGGATGCATAAAGGTCGGAAGCATTCTGTTGCAGTCCCATCCATAAGCCAAGTCATTATATCCCAGCTCTTCCATCTGTGATTGAGGCTGAAGCACCAGAACTACGCTTGAAAGCGCATTGACCTCTGCCGTTCTCTTTGTCACTGCCTCCAATTCATAAACCTCGACTTCCTCCGGTTCTATTTTTTCAACACTTCTGCCCACATATTCGGCGAGTCTCATGCCTGCCCATCTTAGTGCGTGGTTTTTCTTTTGCTGTTCATTCTTCTCGAAGTCTTCGTCAGTATCTCCAACCAAAACTAAATTCTTTAATTTCGAATAATACGTATATTTTGCGCCTTCTCCGCCCATGTCAATGAGGCCGTCCTGGAAGCCTCCCCAATGTCTGCCTACCACAAGTATGCTTGAATCCTTAAGAGCATGAATCCTGCCCTCTCCGGCTTGCATAAGCTCTCCGGTCACTCCCGGGAATACCGGGCCTCCGCCTATACGGCATCTCGCCTCGATAGCTTCCTTCACAGGGACCAGACGAACCATATCTCCGGGCTTAACAATCAGGAGATCCGCTTCTGTAATATGTTCATCTTCAAAAACAACGCCGAGGGCTTCTTTCTTGTTGATGGTCAAAACGCCATCCTTGTACTCCGTTTTAGCTCCAAACACGATGTCCTTTACATAGAAATTACCTATTTCCAGTCTCATTGCTACACTCCTCTCATCGCTATTCTATATGAATAGCATAAGTATGTTATTTTTATAACATATTTATTGTACCATAATATAGTTTGTAATGTAAACGTGTTTATTATATTAACTCGTTTATTTTTTTATAGAAGCTGTATTTTATATAGAAATAATCAATAGCTTCTATGTTTATTATTAGAATATAAGCATGTTATAATAAGAGAAAAATATTATTTTTTTATAGGAGTATATAGTAATGGAGATAGATAAGAAGACTTTGCAAAAAAGAAGGATGATGGGATATTTTATTGACGCCGCAAAGCAGATAATAGATGAGCGGGGCATAGAAGCCTTGTCTGCCCGTGAAGTAGCTGACATAGCAGGCTACAACAGCGCTACATTATACAATTATTTTGACGACTTGGAGCACTTGACCTTTTATGCTTCATTGAGATATCTGAGAGAATACATATATGATTTGAAATGCTATACGAAGAGCGCCCATACTCCGGTAGAAAGGTACTTTAAGGTGTGGGAATGCTTTTGCCATCACGCTTATAATATGCCAAAAATTTTCAACGGAATATTCTTTGGAAAGCACAGCCTTAAATTGAACAATGCCATAAAGGATTACTACTCCATATTTCCGGAAGAACTGGAGGATATGGAGGAAGACATCAAACCAATGCTCCTGGGCCAGAATATATATGAAAGAAATCTCACTTTGCTGCAGCCTTGCATAAAAAAAGGCTATGTAAAAGCTGAAAATGCAGAAGATATCAACGAGATGATAATACTCCTGCATCAAGGAATGCTGACAAGGCTCGTTATGGGCCAAGCAGCTTATTCACCGGAAGAAGCAAAGCAAAGAACTCTCTTCTATATGAAGCAGGTTTTTGCGTCCTTTGGAGTTGAGGTTTAGTTTAGCGTTCATATCCGGTTATGCCAGTTACCCATTCTTTTCTTATTTCCCATAGGGTAGCCTGAGCAGTGGGGGTTATCTCCTCCCCTCCTTCAAAAAGCCTTTCCCAGCTTTTGATTATCTTGCTTCTCAAGTGAGGATAGAAGTTGCCTTTGTGGCCCATGTATAATTCAGATTCATCTCCTATGCCCACCCTTTTCAGCTCATCGTTGAATTTTTCTTCATCCCTCTTGTCAATGGGCAGATACCAATAATTCATAACATAGCCCCATTTTTCGGAGTCGGTAAAAACCACTTTGTCCACAGGTGCCTCGAGTTCAATTATGACGTTATTTTCCGCAGCCTGAAGCATCATATCCGATCTGACAGAAAGCCATATTGGGAACTCTGCTCCTTCCGGCCTCGGCACTATTTTTTCGGCTCTTTCTATATACCATCTGTAAACCTCCGAATAATATTCCCAGATGGAGTCGAATTTCTGCTCCAAGAACTCCTTTTTAGGCCTATATATGCCGAAAGCTTCAATGCTTTTTAATACATTTTCATGTTGTCTGGTCCAAAGCTTTATCTTTTGCAACGCAGCGCCTCCTCTTTCAAATCATGCCAGGGTGTAAAACTCTCTCTTGCTCTGAGCATAAACAGGTATTTTTATTGCACATCCCCGGCTCATGGTTTCAACAAGTCAATATTACCATATATTTTTAGCAATTTATACATATCCTTTCTGTAAAATAAGATAATACCAGTATTAAAATATTGACATATTATTGTGAAACATATATTATAATTTTTATATATCGATTATGTATAAATATGCACAATGTTTTACAATCGCCCTTAATTTTTGCTATTCATTATGTGTTTATACATGCATTCTCATATATATTAGCATTGACGTCATAATTTAGGAGGCATGAAAAAATGGACCGAAAACAAAACAGGGAGGGCTTTTCATCAACTTTGGCGGTATTCTTTGCGACTCTGGGATCTGCAGTGGGTCTGGGCAACATATGGAAATTTCCTTACCTGACAGGCCAAAATGGCGGAGGAGCTTTTATACTGGTATATTTATTATGTGTTACGCTAATAGGGATGCCTGTAATGATTTCAGAGTTTTTTATAGGCAGAAAAGCCAGAAAAAATGCTGTTGGCGCTATTCATGGGATTCGACCTGATCAGCCGATTTGGAAATCCATCGGTTATATGGGGGTTGCGGCTTCATTTTTTATTATGTTTTTTTACAGCGCCGTCGCCGGATGGGTGTATTCTTATGTGTTTAAGGCGATTAAAGGTGATTTCGGCGGCCTGTCCTCCTTATCCGTGGAGGAGGCTGCAAAGATGACAGCCGATCAGTTCGGAGCAACTGCAGGCGGCGCTTTTTCACCTATGCTTTGGCAGGCTATCGTTTTGATAGTGGTATCAGCAATACTTGTTGCCGGTGTAAAAAATGGTATCGAGCGCATAACAAAGACCCTTATGCCTGTCCTCTTTGCATTGATTATCATATGCGATATAAGAGCACTCACACTGCCCGGAGCCAGAGAAGGGCTCAGCTTTCTTTTTCATGTAGACTTCACAAAGCTTACGGCCCCGGTAATATTAGCCGCCCTGGGACTTGCTTTTTTTAAGCTGTCTCTTGGTATGGGAACCATGATAACCTACGGAAGCTACTTCACAAATGAGACAAACTTGATCAGCACCTCGGCAAAGGTAGCAATATCCGATACGGCCGTATCGATGCTTGCCGGTATTTCCATATTCCCGGTGGTTTTCACATTCGGATTGGAGCCGGGGCAGGGGCCGGGACTGCTATTTAATACAATACCTTTGGTGTTTTCCAAAATCCCCTTTGGCGGATTGCTGCTGGTAGCTTTCTTTGTTCTCACGGGCATTGCAGCTACAACAGCGATGTTATCCCTTGTAGAAGTGCCTGTAGCATATTTCACCGAAGAAAAAAATATTTCCAGAAATAAAGCGGTGCTGCTCACTTCAGCTATAATACTTTTAATAGGGATAGCAACAGTACATCCGATGAGCGTTTTTGGAAATACGGTTATCGCGGGAAAAAGCTTTTTCGATTTGTTTGATTTTATCTCCTCAAATGTCTTACTGCCCTTTGGCGGCCTGTTGATATCACTGCTTGCGGGCCATTTTGCAGATATATCGTCGCTCCGGCGAGAGCTGTCAAACAATGACCGGTTGAATAACGGCAATTTGATAGGATTGTTTTTGTTTATTCTAAAATATATAACCCCTATCCTGGTTTTGATTGTTTTCCTGAATTCAATAGATATAATAAAGCTATAGAAAAACCGGCAATCGCCGGTTAAGCTGATGATACAGCACAGATAAGTAGAATGGTATGTATATCTGTACACGGATATGCATACCATTTATATATTCCGCTGCAGTAAAATAGCATCCATGTATAGACTAAGTATGCTTATATAAAAATTGTCAATGACTCTTATGAGCTGAGCCTTAGAAAATCCGTAGGCGAGGCACGGACGCCGAGCAAGCTTTCCAGGTCACGGATGACCTTTGGGAAGCGTAGGATTTTCTTAGGCTCAGTGAATTAGTGTCATCAATTTTTATATACTATACGTGGCTATACATGGATGCTATTGCTTATAGGGCTTATAGAACTTATAGTTTTTCCAGTTTCATTCCTGTGTCATGACCGTTCAGGTCCTGCTTCTCAAAGCTGTCATCCTTGGTGTGCTCTACAGCATCAGCCAAAGTCTCTTTCATTATATAATCCATATAGATATTGACAGCTTTGGCTATATCATCATCACCATCATAGAATATCTTTATCCTGTCCATCATCTCATAGCCGTTATTCTTTCTCATCTGCTGCACCTTGGAGATAAATTCCCTTGCATAGCCCTCATCCAAGAGCTCCTGGGTGAGAGTAGTCTCCAATATCACAAACAGATTATTCTCCATGGCTACGGTGAAGCCTTCTTTTGCAGATATGGTGATCAATACATAATCCTTTATTACATCCAGGACTTCCCCGTCCACCGCAAGCTTCAAGGTTTCTCCCGCTTCCAGCTTCTTCACCGCTTCTGAGCCGTCAACCGCTGCCAATGCTTTGCCCAGCAGCTTTATCTTTGAGCCCAATACAGGCCCTGCTATCTTGAAGTTCGGCTTCAGGTTGAATTGCATATATTCATCAAGATGCTTTGCAAATACAACCTCTTTTACGTTTAGCTCCTCCTGGATCAAAGGCACCAGATCCAATATGAGATCTTCATATTTGCCGTCTATCAGCACCTCTGAAATAGGCTGCCTAACCTTTATCCTTACCTGCTCCCTAGCAGACCTGCCCAAGCTTACCAGGTCTCTCACAAGATCCATCCTTTCCTCTATGTGAGGCTCCAGCAAAGATCTGTCGGCAACAGGATAGTCGGCTAAATGAACCGATAATTCGCCTGTGAGATCCTTATACATTTCATCAGCCATAAATGGTGAGAATGGAGCTATGAGCTTTGTCAAGCCGACAAGTATTTCATAGGTAGTATTGTAAACCGCTTTCTTGTCGTCTGTAAGCTCTGTTTCCCAGAATCTTCTCCTCGAACGTCTTATATACCAGTTGGAGAGGTCTTCGTTGACGAAGTCCTGAATCTTTCTCACCGACTTTGTCAGGTCGTATATAGACATCTCATATTCAACCTGAGCCAGCAAATTATTGTATTTCGAGAGTATCCATCTGTCCAGCTCCGGTCTTTCCTTGTACTCTATGAAAAATTCCCTCGGATCTATGTCGTCTGTATTTGCATACAGAGTGAAGAAGGAATATACATTTCTCAAAGTACCGAAGAATTTGCTCATGACTTCCTTGAGGCCGTCCTCATCAAATCTGGTGGGCGTCCATGCCGGCGATACATACAGCAGGTACCATCTCAAAGCATCGGCACCGTATTTGTCAAACATCTCAAAGGGATCTACGGTGTTGCCCCTGGATTTTGACATCTTGCGGCCTTCCTTATCCAATATCAGATCATTGACCAGAACTCTCTTGTATGGGGAGGTTCCCATCACAAATGTGGATATTGCCATAAGGGAGTAGAACCATCCTCTTGTCTGGTCTATGCCCTCGCATATGAAATCCGCAGGGAATAATTCATGGAAATTTTCCTTGTTCTCAAAAGGATAGTGATGCTGGGCAAAAGGCATTGCACCGCTGTCAAACCAGCAGTCTATAACCTCTGTGACCCTGGTCATGATTCCGCCGCATTTATCGCATTTGAGGTGGACATTATCAACATGGGGCCTGTGAAGCTCGACCTTTTCATCTATTTCTTCTACGGCTCTCTCTACAAGCTCTTTTCTGGAGCCTACGGAAGTGGTATGGCCGCATTCGCATCTCCATATATTGAGGGGCGTTCCCCAATATCTGCTCCTTGACAAAGCCCAGTCATTGACATTCTCCAGCCAGTTGCCAAATCGCTTTTCTCCCACATAGTCCGGGTACCATTCTACCTTATTGTTGTTTTCTACCAATTGATCCCTCAGCTTTGTCATCTCTATATACCAGCCGGGCTTTGCATAATAGAGAAGCGGAGTCTGACAGCGCCAGCAGTGAGGGTAATTATGCTCCATCTTTTCCTTCTTGAAAAGCTTTCCTTCGTAAGCCAGCCATTTGATTATATCCAAATCCGCATCCATTACGAATGTGCCTTCCCATGGTGTGGCAGTAAATTTGCCCGTTTCATCAACAGGCTGCAATACAGGCAGGTCATATCTTCTTCCGGTGTTATAGTCATCTTCGCCAAAAGCAGGCGCAGTATGGACTATGCCGGTGCCGTCCTCGGTAGTTACATAATCTGCAACGGTAACAAAGAACGCTTTCTTATCGGCTTTCACAAAAGGCATCAACTGTTCGTATTCCATATACTCCAGATCCTTGCCTGAAAGCTCCTCTAAAACTTCGAAATCCTCTCCGAGAACCTTTCCGGCTAGATTCTTTTCAACATAATATACGGTATCGCCCTGTTTTGCCTTCAGATAGGTCTCATTAGGGTTTACCGTCAATGCTACGTTGGAAGGCAATGTCCAGGGTGTTGTTGTCCATACCAGGAAGTATTCCTCCGCATCTTTTCTTTTGAACTTGACTATTACAGTATTCGTCTTCACTTCCTTATAGCCCTGGGCTACTTCATGGGAAGCCAGGCCTGTGCCGCAGCGGCTGCAGTAGGGCAGTATCTTATGTCCTTCATACATCAAGCCTTCCTTGAAAAATTTGTCCAGTATCCACCATTCGCTCTCTATATAGTCATTGTTCAAGGTTATATAGGGATTATCCAAATCTATGGAATAGCCCATCCTTTCGGTCATTTCTCTCCACTGTCTTTCATAGGTGAATACGGATTCACGGCATTTCTCATTGAATTCTGCTATGCCGTATTCCTCTATTTCCTGTTTGCTGGAAAGCTTCAACTGTTTTTCAACTTCGATCTCAACAGGCAGTCCGTGGGTATCCCAGCCGGCCTTTCTCTTTACCTCGTGGCCTTTCATGCTCTGGTAGCGGCACACGGAATCCTTCAGGGTCCTGGCGATGACGTGATGTATGCCTGGCCTGCCGTTGGCTGTAGGAGGCCCCTCGTAGAATATATAGGGCTTTGCTCCTTTTCTGTTAGCAACTACTTTGTCGAGAATATCAATCTCATCCCAAAATCGGGCTATCTGATTTTCCCTCTCTGCCACAGGCTTTTCCGAAAGAGGTTTAAATTTCATTTTCGCTCATCTCCTCATATACTTTGTATAATTAAAAAGCCCTATGGTAAAAACCATAGGGACGTTTGGACACGCGGTACCACCCTCATTACAGCCCCAAAAGGAGCTGCCACTCGGTCAACTTAACGCATGACTGCGGAATTCCTTACTCCGGTTCAGGAATCCGGCTCCAAGGTGATATTCGTCAAGAGCTTTGCAAATAATCTTTCACCAGCCGATTATCTCTCTGGATACGCATTCTCCTGCTACTGTCCTCTTCACAGCCATTATTGGCAATAATATATTATTATACATCATAGAAGCAGGCTTTGTCAATAGCAGGTTTTTGAGCTGAAACTTTTTCTCCTTGCAATAAAATTCTTTATTTTGCTGAACAAGCCTCATCCGTCAATTCACTTACCAGGCTTGTAATCGCTTCAACAGCCTTGTCGAGTGATACTTTCATAGAAATCTTTTTATCCCTTGTTGTTATCTCCAGACAGTTTTCCTTCATGTTGCGTGGGCTGACTATGACTCTGACCGGAACGCCCAGCAAGTCTGCGTCTGAAAACATAACACCCGTGCTGACGCTTCTGTCGTCGTAGATCACTTCAACATTTAAGCTTTGCAATTTTTCATACAATTCATCGGCTGATTTCTTGGCTTCCGGATTATCTGAGCGTATGCAGCAAAGGTGAACCTGCCACGGTGCTATTGACATAGGCCAAATCGGCCCGTACGCATCATGATGCGCTTCACAGACAGATGCCGCCAGGCGGCCGATGCCTATTCCATAACAGCCCATGACAGGATATTTAGAGCTGCCGTCCTTATCCAGGTACTGCATATTCATAGCTTGGGAATATTTTGTGCCAAGCTGAAAAATATTCCCCACCTCTATTCCGCGCGAAATGGATATGGTGTGTTTGCCGCATTTCGGACAGATGCCTCCGGCCTTGATTTTGGCAAAATCGTGATATTCAATGGCGCCGCAGTCGCGCTCAAGCTGCAAGCCTGTATAATGATGATCAGGAATATTCCCGCCACAGGCAAGGTTGTTCGAGCCTTTAAGTGATTTATCGAAAAGAACTATAAAATCGCCTTTCAAATTATAGGGTCCGATAAATCCGGCGTTCAATCCGCATCCATCTGTAATATCCGCTGGGCGGATATCTTCACCAAGATAATTTTTGAGCTTGGTTTCATTTGCATCCAAATCCCCTCGGATAAATAAGACGACATACTCATCTGTCGAGTTTTTCTGATATACAACGGCTTTGCAGGACTTCTCTTCCGGTATATTCAAAAAGCCGCTCAAATCTTCAATCGTATGGATATCCGGAGTATGTACAAGGGCTATCTCTTTAGAAGCCTCGCTTGCTTCATTTTGCACGATGCTTTCGGCGGCTTCCATATTGGCCCGGTAATCGCACTCCGAGCAGACAGCAATTGAATCTTCTCCCACATCAGTCAGCAGGATAAACTCATGGGAAACATTGCCGCCCATCATGCCTGAATCCGATGCAACCGATATTACTTCCGGGATACCTGTCCTGGCAAATATTTTTTCATAAGCGTGCAGGCATCTGTAATAATACTGCTGAAGGTCTTCCTGGGATGTATGAAATGAATACCCATCCTTCATCATAAATTCCCGGGCCCGGATAAGGCCGCCGCGCGGACGGGCTTCATCCCTGAATTTTGTCTGGATTTGATAAACCATAAAAGGATACTTTGCATAGCTCTGTCCATATTCACGTACAAGCTGCACTGCGGCTTCCTCGTGTGTCATTCCAAAAACAAGGGGGATGCTGTTCCTATCCTTGAAACGCAATAGCTCACTTCCCACACTTGCATATCTCCCCGATTCCTCCCACAGGGATGCCGGTAAAACAACGGGAAACAAAACTTCTTGCCCGTCGATTGCATCCATTTCCTCTCGGATGATTTGTTCGATTTTTCTTGTGATGCGGCGAAGGGGAGTATATAAAGAATAGATACCATTAGCAACGTATCTCATATACCCGCCCCGGAGCATTAAAGCATGGCTGTCGATTTCGCAATCAGCCGGTCTTTCTTTGAACCTATCTCCTACAAGCTTTGCGACTTTCATTCTTAAACCTCCAATATATTTATTTGATGCAAAAAGCCCTAAGTCGATAATATCAACTTAGGGCGAACTGTACTAATCGCGGTACCACCTAAATTCAGAAGAAATCTTCTGCACTCAAAAATACAAAATGTTATAACACCTTATACTCTTTCCTTATCACGGAGGAAATCCGATGAAACTTACTGGAATAATCGTTCGGTTCACAGCTCTAAGAGGGGTTCGGCATTCTTTCATTAAAGATTTTCACCAACCATCTTCTCTCTGATAAATCCAAAATGCTTACTGCTTCTTTTCACAGCCTTTAGTATTTATTTCGTAAACTATAGCAGAAAAAATATGAAATGTCAACAACAAAGCCCTTCCCTCAGCTAGTAAGAATTGGCAAGCTCATCCAAACCTTCTTCTCTCCATTGAACATTACCTGTCTATCCTCAAATATACCCTGACCGTTATGAAAAAATAGATTATTGCTCATGATCGTCACCAGCCTCTCACAATATTTTATTTATTTCTAATTATACAGCATTTTCCATTCTGAAACAATGAACAGACAAGCAAAGCCTTTGTTAATAAAATAATAACAAAGGCCGAGTTTTCAAGGGGTACAGGCCTGCTTAAATCATCTGTACAAAGCTAGAAAAGGGGAGAGATAAAGAGCTTTAATCCGCACCGAAGCCATAGCTGAAAGCCGATAGAGCTTGACTGCCTTCATACAAAGAAAATTGCGCTTTATGAAGGAAAATATGAATATATATAGAATGTATCTTAAAACGATAAATGCATCTGAGCTATCCCGCCTGAGTTTAACAAATATGGCAGATAACCGTCAGTGCATAAACGGGGGAAACGCTTATGTCTAGAAAAAACTCTTACATTATAGCTGTAATCTTATCGGTCCTTCTGTCATGCATTGTTATCACTGAACTAACCCGCCCTAGGACCCCCGCCTCGGAAGAAGACGGGTGCCCAAGGGCGGTTAAGTCCAGCATGGACTCGACTAACATTCAGCGGGGGTCGAATCCCCCGCTGAATGAAGCCTCGTTCAATTTTCAAAGACTGAAGCCGTCAGAGCTGCCGGTAATAAAAAATACCGAAGGCAAAATCCCGGGATTTGCCGTATATACCCAGGATGGCGATATACTTTATGCTAACGCGATTGAAGAAATTAAAAAAACTATAAGCAATAAAACAATGGTGAAGACCGATAATTTTACAGTGGAGAATCCCATAGGCATAATCCAAAACCCTCCTCTTGAGAGAATAACGGATATATCAAGCAAGGCATTACAATCTATAGACATGGAAAACAAGGTCCTAATCATATATATCGACGGCTTAGGCTACGACCAATACGAAAAAGCCTTAAATGAGGGCTGGATACCCTTTATGGAGTCCCTGGGTAAGGGTACCAGGGCTCTCACAGTATATCCTCCTATTACCGATGTGGCCTTTGCATCCATGGTTACGGGAGAGACACCAAAATATACGGGCATACACAGCAGGGAGAAAAACCCCTTAATGGTGCCTGCCATATTTGACAGAGCTTCTGGAAAAGGTAAGACCTCAAAGGTCATAGAAGGAAATATAAAAATACTTACGACAGAGGTTGAGACCATTTTAAACATAGATGAAAACGGCAATGGAACCATCGATGATGAAATATATGAAAGCGCTATGAAGGAGATTCAAAATCCTCCCCATATTCTACTGGTTCATTTCCACTCCTTCGACGATTTTGGCCACGAGTACGGGCCAAGCTCCCAAGAGGCTTTGGAGCAGCTCAAGATCTTGGATTCTTATATAGAAGATATGATAAAGGATTATAGGGGAGATATTATAATAACCTCAGACCATGGCATGCATGATGAAGAAGGCGGCGGCAATCACGGCATTTTCTGCGAGGCAGATTTATTTATACCCATTATACAGATTAAATTGCAAGCAGGTGGCCTATGAATAAGTTTTTAAAAAGATTTTCCATGTTCGATCTTGTGGTGATTTCACTCACCGCCGCTTTGGGAGTAGGCATAAAGCCGATAATAGTGCCTTTGGTCCATATAATCACAGGCCCTCTTTATATACCCGGAGGCGCCGCCGCCGGCGGCTTTTATATGCTTTGGATAGTTTTGGGCCTGGGCATGACAAGGAAAATAGGCACGGGTACTCTCATAGGCCTTGTGCAGGCTCTTTTAGTCATGATCACCGGAGTATACGGAACCCACGGAGCCATCAGCATGATCACATACACCGTGCCAGGACTTTTGGCAGATATGACGGCTAAACTTCTGAAAGACAAGCTCATGAGCCCGGCGGGATTTTTTACCCTTGGCCTTCTGGCCAATGTTTCAGGGACTTTTTTGTCCTCTTTAATGTTTTTCCGGCTTCCTATGATTCCCATGCTCCTTTCCCTCAGTGCGGCGTCGCTGTCGGGAGGGCTGGGAGGTCTCATAGCATTTAGAATAACTAAGGCTATAAATAAACAGGGTGATGCAGATGAAAAATAAAAAGCTTATAGCGATAATTGCAATTTTGACGGTTTTAACACTCTCATTGAGCTACATCAATATGAAGTCTGTTAATAAGGCTTCAGATGAAGAAGGAATGATCAGCTTTGTCTCCGGTGAGGACTCGGCAAGGCTTAGTTTTGATGAGATCACCGGCTTGGACTCAAAGGAATTCAAGGCTGTAGAAGATACTTCCTCCTCGGGTCCCGCTTCCCGAAAATTCAAGGGAGTGCTGCTTAAAGATGCATTGAACAAGATCTCCATAAGCGATGAGACGATAAAGTCTTCTTCAAAAATAATAGTAAAAGGGCTGGACGGCTATGTAATAGCATTATCGCCCAATGAAGTTTTGGCTGACAACAGCGTTTACCTTGCTTATGAGAAAAACGGCAAGCCTCTTGGAAATATGAAAAACGGAGGAAGCGGCCCCTTCCAGCTTATAGCCGTATCGGATTCCTTCAGCCAGCGCTGGTGCAAATATGTTGTTGAGGTAACCTTAGAATGAACCCCATATTAGAAGTCCAAAGCCTATCCTTCAGATATGCAAAAGCCGGTCCTATGATACTCGATTCAATCAATATGAAGATTGAAAAAGGCAGCATCACTGCAATTGCAGGCTTAAGCGGCTGCGGAAAAACCACTTTGGCTTTCTGCCTGTGCGGAGCCATACCCAAAAGCCTGCCGGGCATCATGGAAGGCGATATATTGTTGGAAGGCAGAAGCATAAGAGAACTCAGCCTGCCGGCATTGTCCAAAAAAATCGGCATTGTCTTCCAGGATGTGGACAATCAGCTTTTTCTGCCTACCGTAGAGGCTGAAATAGCCTTTGCTGCGGAAAATCTGTGCCTCTCCTATGAGGAAATAGAAGAAATGATTGAAAGAGTCTTAAAAACTCTCGGCATAGAGCATCTAAGAAGCCAAAATCCATCTCTGCTTTCCGGCGGCGAGAAGCATCTGGCTGCCATGGCTTCCATTTTGAGCCTTGATCCCGAGGTCATCATACTTGATGAAGCCTTATCACAGCTGGATAGTGATAATAGGGGTCTCATCATTGACAGGATCAAGCTGCTTCAAAGAGAAGGCAAAACCATCATAGTCATCGACCATGACCTTGAAAACCTTATGATGGCCGATACTATCCTGCTCATGAAAGACGGCAGGATAGAACAAAGAATCAAGGCAGGTGAGAACCGTGAGCTTCTATACAGCAAACTCACTGACTTTTTCCTATACCAGAATAAATAAGCTTTTTGAGAATATAAGCTTTGCAATAGAGAAAGATCAACATGTAGGACTTATGGGGCCAAACGGCTGCGGAAAAACCACTTTGATCAAGCTTATGCTCGGGCTTCTCAAGCCTCAGCAAGGTGAAATATATCTCGATGGCAAGAATATAAATAATATTTCCTTATCCCATATAGGTAAAAAAGTAGGCTATGTCTTTCAGAACCCTGACAAGCAGCTGTTTTGCCCTACGGTTTGGGAGCAGATGAGCTTCAGCTTCATATATGGGAATGCGGATTGCAAGGATGATGCGGACTATAAGCTTAAGCATTATCTTGAAATATTTGACCTTGCCAGATATAAGGATTCCTCTCCTCTGGAGCTGAGCAGAGGAGAAAAACAAAGACTGGCCCTGGCCTCTGTGCTTTCACGTAATGTGGAATTCGTCATACTGGATGAGCCTACTACAGGCTTGGATATATTGCGCAGAAAGCAGCTGGATAAATGCCTCGAAGCATTGAAGGAAGAAGGCAAAGGCTATATTATAGTAAGCCATGAGGATGAATTCCTGATTCACCATGTGGATACAATCCTTAACCTTAACCCAAAAGGAGTTGACATCCGATGATAAGGCCGGACCCCAGAACCAGGATCATCATACTGTTTATCATTTCATCAGCAGCAGTATTGATAAGAGAAATATGGCCTCTTTTCTGGCTGCTTTTGATGACCATGATCTTATGCAAGCTTTTTTCAATTTGCTTATCCGCATCGGTGAAAAGGTTAAAAAAGCTCTGGTATTTCTTCCTGGTATTGGCTTTGGTGCAGAGCATATTTACTTCAGGGGGAGAAACCATATTTAGTATAGGGAATATAAGGATACTGACCACCATGGGACTGGAGAGCGGCATATCCATAATGTTGAGAATGTCCATAGTCATATTCTCTGCCCTGATAGTTGCATCCGCACCTCCTCTGGAGATAGTATACGGCCTGACGAAAATGAAGCTGCCCTATGAGATTGCCTTTATGGTTCTTCTGGCGATGAAATTTCTGCCTTTGTTTAGAGAAGAGTTTTCGGACTCAATTGCTGCAGTGCAGCTGGCAGGAGCGGATCTGGATAAGATACCGCTAAGGCAGAAGCTTTCATTGTATGCCTGCATATTGACACCTTCTGTGGCTAAAGCCTTGAGCAGGGCCAGGTACATCTCCCTTTCCATGGAATGCAGAGCCTTCAGAGCATACCCATGCAGAACCGACTATTGCATATTGAAAATGAGGGGACCAGATTATACTGTTATACTGGCAGCTTTAATGCTGATCATCATAATTTTTATCTGCCTGCCATAATAGCACAGCAAAGCAATTTACTAAGGAGGCCGTCGAAATGAAAGTCATATCGGTTTACGGATATTCAAAATCGGGCAAGACCACAACGGTAGAGTGCATAATAAAGGAGCTCATCAAACGCAATTATACCGTAGGCTCAGTGAAGGATATACATTATGAAGAGTTCTCCATAGACATGGAGGGCTCCAATACGGACAGGCATAGAAAAGCCGGAGCCGGGCTGGTTACCGCCCGCGGCCTTTATGAAACGGATATTTTATTTAAGGAAAGATTGCCTATGCCTGAGATATTAAAATTCTATGATCAGGATTTTGTAATACTGGAAGGGGTAACGGATTTTGAGGTTCCCAAGATTTTATGCGCATCCTCTGTCGAAGATGTGGTGGAGCGCATGCATCCCAGCGTATTTGTGTTAAGCGGCGTGATAAGCAACAAAATATCCCGCTTTAAAAATCTTTCCGTCATCAATGCCTTTACTGATATAGAGAGGCTTACGGATCTGGTGGAAAGCACCGCCATGGATTGGGAGCCTGTATAATGGATATAGAGATAGTGGAAAAATTCAGCAGCAAGCGAAATCATGTATATAAGGTAAAAATACATACCTCCTCCTCTGCTGTTTTAGCGGTGATGAAGAAGTATGAAAATGAAAGGGCTCACTTATTGGCTGTAGAGTATAATAACTTGAATATGCTCCGCCGGGCCGGGCTGTCTGTACCCGAAGTGATATATAAAGATGAAAGCCGCTTGTTCTTACAGCATATCGAAGGAATTCTGGTGAATGATTTGGCGGAAAGCCTTGATACGGGAGATTGGATTGATGAGTTGGCCTTATGGATGAGCAAGCTGCATCAAATATCCGCCGGAGCCTTCAGCATGCTGAAGGGTGACGTGAATCTGAAAAACTTCATATACAGCGATAATAAGATATATGGTCTTGATTTTGAGGAAATGAAGCGCGGCGATGGTCGCATGGACTTGGCTGATCTATGCTTTTTCATGCTCACGAATGCTCCCTCCTTCACAAAAGAAAAGCATCTCATGATGAGAACGCTTTTGAAGAGCTATGAAAAATACTCCGGTTCGGAACTCAAGGATATGGCCAGGTATTTGCTTCTGAGCAAAGCAGAGGCAAAGATAAGAAGGGATCGAAGTAATTATAAGAATATTTAAAACATTCTTGAGTTTTTAGAGGAAACTCTGAACTTTTATAGAAAGATAACATTAACAGCAAATAACTGATTTATTCTATACAAAGGAGTGTCAGCATGGATAAGAAGCTTATGCAAGCAAATGATTATGAGAATATTCTCAGGTTTCTTTCTCTAATACAAGAAAGCGAAGGAGATTACCGGTATAGAGTGTTAAAGCATCTGGCCGATATTTTTAAATATAATAATCTGACTTTTTTGCTTGTGGATGAAAACGGCATGTTTACCAATCCCCTGGGTTTAAATATCAGCAACAAGCTTTGCTATATGTACACTCAGCACTACTTTAAAACTGATATCTTTCATCCCGTCAACCTCTCTACTCAGCTCATGCTCACAAAAAAAGCCATTACCATATCAGATATTATGCCTTATAAGCAATTTGAAGACACTGAGTATTATAATGATTTTTTAAAGAAGGATAACCTCTATTATGAGGTTGCTCTCCCTTTGAATGTAGATAATAAGCTGGTTGGAGGAATAGGCGTATTCAGGTCAAAAGAAGAAGGGGATTTCAGAGCCAAAGACTTAGAAATATTAACTTATTTATCAAAATATATAGCTTATCACCTTTATAAATACCAGGAAACCTCCCAAATCAAGCATGAAAATTTTATGTATGAAAATTGTGTCTCCCAGCTGCCCATCGGTTTGGTAATTCTAGATGGCAGCCGTTCATTGGTCAACTACAATGAAATTGCTAAATCATTCTGCAGGGATATTCTTAATGATAAATTTTGTCCCAACCCTGTTCAGGATATTATAAATATGGTCTTATCGAGCTTAAACCTTAATGAGATCACCTCATGTTCTTGCATCTATACTAATTTTGAACAATATACATTTAAAATTTCACTCTCAATCATTCCCAGTATTTATAAAGGCATTGAAACATACTATCAAATCTATATAGTTAAAAATTCAGCTAAAGAAAAAATAGATCTTTTATGCTCAGCACAGATTTACAATCTTACAAAGCGTGAATTGGAAGTGATTGAACTTATTTCCAAAGGGTTAAACAACCGAGAAATCAGTGAAAAATTATATATCAGCAGCAATACCGTCAGAACTCATATTGACAACATATTCAACAAGCTTAATGTGAGCAGCAGAATGGCCATCTTATATAAGATGGGGATTATTAAGAAGTCCCTGAAAGCCTAGCCGTGCAATTCCAGACCTATAGCTGCCAGACACGCTTCTCCCACAGCCTCCGACAAAGTAGGATGGGCATGTATAGTTTTTATCACATCCATTACACTCAACTTTTTATTCACGGCCAAGGCCAGTTGCGCAATGAGCTCGGTAGCCTTGGAGCCCAAAATAGATCCGCCCAGTATTCTGCCGTCTTCCTTGTTGTATATAACCTTGACATATCCGTCCCCCTGCCCTTCTATCAAGGCCTTGCCATTGCCCTGAAATGAGGACTTTGCTACTGCTGCACCGCTGCATATTTTTCTGGCTAACTGCTCATTCATCCCTACGCTGCCGATCTCCGGGCTGGAATAGATGCAATGAGGAACTGCACTATAATCGATCTCGTATGCTTTACCCATGATGTTCAAAACTGCCGTCCTGGCTTCCTGATATGCGACATGGGCTAACTGTTCACTCATGGTCACATCACCTACTGCATACACCCCGTCCAAATTTGTCTTCATGCTGTTATCGGTTACGATGCGTCCTTTTTTTATATCTCCCCCCAATTCCGAGAAACCAATTTCCTCAACAGACGCTTTTCTCCCTACACAAACCAAAATTTTATCACATTCAATTTTTACATGGCTTCCGTCCTTCTGTTCAATCTTCAGGCTCATGCCGCCGTCAATGCCACACTTTTCATAGCTCTGTGCTACGCAATTGGTGTAAATCCTTATACCATTTTCTTCAAGAGACCATTTGAGGGCTTCTCTTGTTTCTTCATCTTCATTTGGAATGAGGGATGGAGAAAGCTCCACAATGGACACTTCTGCTCCCATCCGTCTAAATATAGAAGCGAACTCCACTCCTATAACTCCTCCTCCTATGATAGCCAGTTTTTTCGGCAGCTCCGAAAGAGCAAGAGCATGGGTACTGTTGATCACATTTCTCCCATCTATGGGAAATCCGTGTATCTCAATTTCCTTAGATCCCGTTGCTATAATAATGTTTTTCGCAACTACTTCTTCTGTGCTACCATCATCCTTAGTTACTAAAATGGAGCTATTGGAAATCAGACGCCCTTTTCCTTTTAATATATTGACTTTGTTTGCATTCAAAAGATATTGAACTCCACCCGTAAGCTGGTTGACAGTCTGATTTTTGAATTTCATGGCTTTCTGAAAATCCAGTTTGACATTATCGGCGTGAACACCGTACATACCGGCTTTTATTGTGTCTTGATACGCTTGGGCGCAGCGGTTCAATGCCTTGGTAGGTATACAGCCCACATTCAGGCAGGTTCCTCCCAAGGTTTCATATTCCACCAGCGTCACGCTCGCTTTCAGTCTTGCCGCTGCCAATGCAGAAGCATACCCGCCAGGGCCGCCCCCTAATACTGCAATATCCACAACACTTTTTCCGCTCATCACATAATCCTCCTTATATGGTTTTCACCTTATCAGCTTTTTAGTCAAGGATAAAGAACAAAGGACTTTGACCTGCAAACTTTTATTCAGGTCAAAGTCCTTTAACTGCAAATATTTAGTAAATGACACTCCCGCCATCCACATTGATGTTCTGACCAGTTATATTCTGGGCTAAATCAGAAACGAGAAATAGAACCATGTTAGCGATATCATTAGGTTCCTGGGGTCTCTTGAGTGGTATTTGGCTACCGGAGAAGCTTTTAAAAGCTTCATCTTTTACCTTTTCATCTCCACTGTTAGTCATAAGATCGAGCTGCTTTTCCCACATATTTGTTCTGATAATACCTGGGGAAACAGCATTGATGTTTATATTATCTTGTGCGACCTCCCTGGCCAGCGAATTGGTGAGAGCTATGATCCCTGCTTTGGCTGCCGCATAGATTGCTGCTTGAGGTGCCCCCATTTTGGCAGCGATTGAGGATATGTTCACGATTTTACCTTCTTTTTGGGGAATCATATGCTTCAAGGCCGCCCTGCATCCGTTAATGGTGCCCTTAAGGTCTATGTCGATTAGATTGTCTATTTCTTGCTGGGTCAGATCCAATATTGGCTTCATCAGACCAATACCCGCATTATTGACCATAATATCCAGCCTTCCGAATTCCTTTACTGCAGCATCAACTAAATTGAAAACCTCTTTTTCTTTAACAGTATCAACTTTGAATACTTTTGATGCTGCACCCATTTTTCTGATCTCTTCTGCAGTCTTTAAAGCTCCTTCATCATTGCTGCGATAGGCGATCCCTACAGAACAGCCCGCTTCGGCAAGCTTAAGAGCAATGGCTTTACCCAATCCTCCTGCTGCACCTGTAACAATAGCCGCTTTACCATTTAAATTTATAGAAACCATACTACCACTCCTCATTTTGATTAGCTCTATCCATTTATAGCAAATTTTATTTACTTTAAAATCTCCTTCACGCTTTCTATGATGGTGTTTTTATTGGGCAGACAATACTGTTCAGGCATTCCGAAAGGAAGAGGCACATTGGCCGCTCCCAATCTCTTTATGGGCGCCTTGAGATAAGGGAAGAAATATTCGCTTATGACAGCGCTGATTTCCCCTCCGATTCCGCCCCTCTTAGGTGCCTCGTGCACAATGACTGCTCGTCCGGTCTTTTTAACTGACTGTCCGATAGTCTCTTTATCTAAAGGTATCAGGGAGCGCGGATCTATAATTTCCACATCTATCCCTTCCTTTGCCAGTTCCTTAGCTGCTTCCAGAGCTTGATGAACTAAAGCCTGAAGCGCAATAACCGTCACATCCTTGCCTTCCTTAACTATTTTAGCCTGGCCCAAAGGAATAGTATATTCTCCTTTAGGCACTTCTCCCTTCATTCCAAGAAGAGCCTTATGTTCCAGGAAAAGTACAGGATCATTGTCACGGATAGCGGCTTTAAGCAAGCCCTTGGCATCATATGCATTTGAAGGCATGACAATCTTCAGCCCGGGAAAATTCATAAACCAGCCTTCAACACATTGAGAATGCTGCGCCGCTGCGCCAAAACCAGCGCCCTGGGGCGCTCTCACTGTCAGCGGCACGCTCAGCTCGCCGCCGGACATATAACGTTGCTTTGGCCCTTGATTTCCGACAGCATCAAAAGCCAAAACTATAAAGTCGGCAAATTGCATTTCAGCTATGGGCCTTTTGCCGGCCATGGCAGCACCCACTGCAAAGTTAACATATCCGGATTCGGCGATAGGCATATTGAATATACGGCTGGAGCCGAACTTTTGATAGAGTCCTGCGCACTGGCCAAAAGCGCTGCCCATCTTGGCTACATCCTCACCGATGATAAACACGTTCTGGTCTCTTTCCATTTCTTCCATTTGGGCTTCCATCACAGCTTGGGAAAAAGTAATTTCTCTCATAGCAGTTCACCTCCCAGATTTGTAGCATATACCTGATCAAGGTCTAACGTTTCCTCAGGGGTAGGCATAGGTGCATTTTCAGCATAATCAAAGGCTTCATCTATCCGTTTCTGAACACTCTCGGCAATTTCTTCAAGCTGCATATTTGTGACACCTTGCTCTAACAGGAGCTTTTCCATCCTCTTGATACAATCGCCCTTAAGCGCTTCTTCATACTCCTTATTATCACGATAGAAACAAGGGTCTCCTTCAAAATGCCCTCTAAAGCGATAAGTCTTGGCCTCAACTACGCTGGGTTCGCCTTTCTTAGCTTTAGCTATTGCCTCTTCAACTGTTTCCTTTACCTTGACAACATCATTGCCGTCAATAGTTACCCCGGGCATGCCATAAGCCATGCCGCGTATGGAGAGATCCTTTATCTTGGTCTGCTCGTATATTGGATTGGAAATGGCCCACCCGTTATTTTCTATGTAAAAAACAATAGGAACGTTTAATAAAGCTGCGATGTTCATGCCTTCATGCACATTTCCTTCACTCGCTGCTCCATCACCCATAACACATACCACAGCCGCATCTTTTTTGTCTTGTTTCAAGGCCCAGGCATAACCTACGGCTTCCGGTATTCCTGCACCTAGCATACCATTGACCGGCAGTATTTTATCCTTCTTGCTGGATATATGAAAGGTAAATGCTTTGCCCCGATTATATCCGGTGCTCTTGCCAAACAGCTCCGCAGTCAGCTTTTTTAAATCAAGCTTATTTGCCAGGCCGGGATGAAAACGATGAGTCGGAACCAGATAATCATCGGGCCCTAGAGCATTAATAACTCCAACCTGTGCAGCTTCCTGTCCAATACCCAGATGAAAAAAACCTTGAAGCTTGCCTTTTGCCAGAAAAGCAATAATTTTTTCTTCATACTTACGCCCAAGCACTAACTGCTCATAAAACTTAAGCAGTTCACTTTTTGAGTATTTCATCCTTACACCTCCATTTTGTTTTTTGCATCAGTAAAAATGTCGCGCTGATCCTTCCTTTCACCTCCGACCTAAACCAGATACCCATTTAGGTTTGCCATGATTTCCTTTATAGATGTTAAGAATCTAACCGCCGGTAGCCCGTCCATCACAGCATGGTCAGCAGTAAGAGAAAGAGTAGTAATAGGCCGGACAGCCATTGTACCGTCTTCTGATACTACTACTTCCTTACGAGTTGTTCCTATCGCCAGTATGGCAGCTTCCGGAGGATTGATTATCGGTGTAACAATGTCAACATCAAACATTCCTAAATTGCTTATAGTAAAAGTCCCACCCGTCATATCATCAGAGTTTATGCTCTTATCCTTGATTTTTTTTGCTAGAGCTTTCAGTTCCCTTGATATATCCAGTACGCTTTTTGTTTCCACATTTTTTATTACGGGCACAAATAATCCTTCTTCAGTACCCACTCCCACACCGATATTTACCGACTTGTAAAAAATGAGCTTGTTATCTTCTATGGAAGCATTAAGAACCGGATTCTTTTCCAAAGCTAACCCCACTATCTTCACAAATATATCGGTGACGGTTACTTTATGGCCTTGTTCTGCATAGTCATTCTTTAAAGCTATAATTTGAGTCACATCAGCTCGTGTGGTCATAGTTCCCTGAGGTGAACGCCGCAGACTCTCTGCCATTCTTTCCCCTATCACCTTTCTAAGGCCACTGAGAGGTTTTTCTTCAAGTATGGTCTTGGGCCCTTTTGCTTCCTGTTGCTCTTTTCCGTTTCCCACTGCTTCCCCCTGTACTGTGCTTCTTTCGCCGGATGATTCAGCAATATAAGCTACAACCACACCAACGTCCACCGTTTCATTTTCACCAACCAGGATTTTATCCAGGATACCATCGGAGGGAGCCTCAATCTCATTGGTTATTTTTTCGGAAGTTATTTCAGCAAGCGATTCTCCCTTTTTTACGTGATCACCTTCCCGTTTCAACCATTTGACAAGTGTACCTTCCTTCATGGTCATCCCAAGCCTCGGCATATTTACTTCAACCGCCATGATTTTATCCCCCTTTGCAAATGACTATATGCATTTATACTTTCATTCTATCAATATGAAAATTTAATCTCATCCTACGAATTGCGTAAAAATGCCATCTGAAGTATACGTCATTTTACGTATTTCCCGCCCGCTGCTTCTAAAACTTGACCCCGTTATTCTATATTGATACAATTTTACTAGCGGTACTAAATCCATCCCTTTCATAAATATACAAAATAAACTTAATAGCGAGGAGCCGATATGATGAGAAGGGAGTTTATAGAGTTTGCGCCTAATTTGCCTGTCAATGTACATTATCATAGCTGTAAGCATTATCCTATTCATTGGCATAAGGCCATGGAGATAATCTATGTAGTAGAAGGTAAAATCAGCGTCAATATAGAAACGGAAACCCATGTTCTAAAGGAAGGCCAGATAGAAATAATCAATAGTGACGAAGCCCACAGCATATCCGGCAGAAGCGGCAACAACAAGGCTTTAATATTTAATATCGATACCGGATTTTTAAATAAATATTACGATATAGAGAATATGTTTTTTTATACTGAAACCTCCGATGCGGATGTGCAGAAATCCGAAAAATATGAAAAATTGCGGGAGCACCTGGCTATACTGCTGTGCGAGTTGTTCCAGAGAAGCGAGGATTTTGAGGAGTTTATAGAAGATACTTTGGTGGAATTGCTGTATCATCTCATCAATAATTTTCATTATCTCATCTACGATGAAGAAAGCCTGAAGGATAATGAGGTTCAATTTGAGAGATATGACAGGATAATAAAGTATATATATTCCAACTATCATAACAGGATAAGCCTCCAGGACATTGCCAGAAGAGAATATCTCAGCTCTCATTATCTATCCTACGGCATAAAAAATAATGTAGGGTACAGCTTCAATGATTTCCTTAATCTTACCAGAGTAGAAGAAGCCATAAAGCTTCTGCTGGATACCAATAAGACCATATCGGAAATATCAGAGGAATTAGGATTCTCACATACAAGATATTTCAATAAGCATTTTAAGAAGCACTATAGATGCACTCCGATGCAATATAGAAAGAAGCATGACTTGTCTGCCGAAGAATATGAGGCTATGAAAAAGTATGACACTCTTCCTATTAGTACCGCTCTGGAGCATATTGCAAATTATCTTGAGTATTATCCTAGATTTCATTCTGAAAACAGGATAATAAAGCTGGATATCGACCTGATCGGCAATACCCATGGGGATTCATGGACAACAGGGATTGAGGCCGTGTATTTAGGTTGTTGCAAAGAGCTGTATTCCCAAAGGAAAATGGCATATATAGCTCAAGCGAAGAAGGATTTAAACTTCAAATACGGGATAATAAGCGATGTTTTTTTGAAAAAAACTGATCCCTTTGCCCAGCTGGCATATTGGGAAGAAATGAGAGAGATATTTTCCTCACTGATGAGATTGGATATAATCCCCCAGATCATATTGGATGATGAGGGTATAGATACAGATCTGTTCATAAAATATTACGAAGGATTTTTCGGTGAAGATGCGATGAAGGATTGGCCCATAGGTGCCTTCAAGGATATAAACGGGAAGCCTGACTTAAGCCTTGATCCTCTATATGATACTACTTATATGATACCGCTGATCATCGATGCTTATATAAACCAAAAGGAGGATATGCCGTGCCCGGCACTCTTTGACGAATTGAGTGATGAGGAAATTGATAATTCCGTTTTCTTCGGCGGAAAGGGTCTCATAAATAAATATGGTATGAAAAAACCTTCATACTATGCCTACAGCTTTCTATCCCTCCTGGGAGAAAATATGATCGATAAAGGAGACGGATATATAATAACCGAAAGTGATGGAAACTATCAGATACTGCTCTACCTCTATGACGATAAGCTGAAAAGCCCTGGGATCAAAGATAGAGCCCTCAAAAAATCTGGAATGAGAACCATGCTGAAGCGAAAATATTCCATCAACTTATCTTCCCTTCCCGATGATTTCAGGGTCATATCTTACAATATAAATGAAAAAAACGGATCAACCTACGATAATTGGATTTCCATCGGGGCTCCTAAAGCTTTGACTGGTGAAGAACTAAAGCTGCTTGACACTGCATCCGGACCTTCTGTAAAATTCTATAATGCAGGCAAGAGCCCTGTCTTTAACATAATATCAGCCTTAGAAGGCTATGGAGCCAATTTGATTCAGCTTCAAAAAGTACAAAAGCACCTATAACATGGTGCTTTTTATTTATTCGACGACTTACGAAAAACTTCAGGTGCTTAAACTTATACCTTTTAACGGTTACCTTGGTGAATGAAAAAAATTACAAATATGTATATACTTTTTATTGAGAATGATGTCTGTCCGTTGACGAAAGGTTGTGATCGACATGAAAATCAATAGAAATATATTCAAATCAGAAAACACAGATAAACTTCTCATTAAATTTGCAGTGCCTACCATCATAGCTCTATTAGTCATAGAGCTATATAACATGGTGGACACCATATATGTAGGCCGGTACCTGGGAAGCACAGCCATAGGAGCATTGGCAATAGCCTTCCCTGTTCAGCGCCTTATTTCTGCCCTGGGCCTTTTGATAGCTGTGGGTTCCTATACCGCGGCATCAAGATATCTGGGAGAAAAAAATTATGATGATCTAAAAGCTGTAATAAAAAATTCTTTGGTCCTTACCATACTGATAATGTCTGCAATTACATCTCTCCTGTATTTCCTTTTGGATCCCATAATAATAGGACTGGGTGCAAGCATCAATATATTGCCCTATGCCAAGGACTATATAGGTACTGTGATATTCGGAGGCATATTTCAATCTTTAACCATAGTAATGTGCTATATAATAACTGCTTTGGGAAACCCTAGAATAACTCTTAAGGCCACAGGCTTAGGAGCTATTTTAAATATAATACTGGATTATGTATTGGTGGCCTATTATCCTTTGGGCGTAAAAGGAGCAGCAATTTCAACAGTTCTATCTCAGTTCATATCCTTCTTATATGCATGGCACAAATTCAGCTATGTAAAAAAGGACTTGAATTTAGGCTGGAAGCTCAGATTTAATCATGGTATCTCTTCAGAGATCCTCTTGGTAGGCTTTTCGACCTTTGTGATAGAAATATCCGACGCAGTGGTAGCTGTGCTATTGAACAACCTTCTCCTGTCCTACGGAGGAGATAAAGCATTGATAATAATAGGTGTTACCACAAGAATCTCAATGTTCCTGTTTATTACCGTGATCGGCATAAGCTCTTCCATGCAGCCTATAGCGGCGTTTAATTACGGAGCTGATAATTATGATAAGGTAAAAGATGTGGTAAAAAAAGCAATCGATTATGTGACTGTGTCATCAGCTATTGTGTGGCTGTTGATGATGATCTTCCCCCAATATATCATAGGCTTCTTTATGGCTGATTCCGAACTGCTTATAGATACCATAAGAATCCTGAGAACCATAATATCCATTTTTCCCGTTGTAGGCGTATATTATGTTGCAATATACTTTTACCAGGCAATGGGGGAAGGCAGAGGGTCCTTCCTCTTGTCCATTTACAGGCAAATTGTAGTGTTCATCCCTCTTATGTTTATAATGGCCAAATCCATGGGCTTAACGGGCATCTGGCTGTCATTTCCCATATCGGACATGATCTCTTGCTTAACCGGCATCTATTATATAAAGCGTGCTTCCGATATAGTGGAAGAGCCGGAATATTGAACAACAGGGGGATTGGCCTTGCATTGACACTTGTTTAACGTTATAATATAGATATAATTTCCATAAGCTCAATAAACAGAAATACTCCGATTTTATGCATCTAAACGAATTGTACGCGCAAGATGCATAAAACGAAAGGGTATTGCAGGAAACTGCAGTGCCTTCCAGTGCGAAAAGGAGTAATAAACCGACTTTTTAAAACTTCTTTTTGCTATAAAAGAAGTTTTTTTGTTGCTCATTTCCATTGCGAGTAAACTGTACCAAAATTTTAAATAGGAGGAGAACATTATGAGCTATTCAAGCACTAAGAAAACCTTGAAGGTATTGGCGCTCTTAACGGCCTTTACCCTTATTTTTTCATCTCTTGGCCTTATAGCTCCGGATGTATCAGGAAGTTCTGTATACGCAGAAGCATGGACTCCTGAGACGGAGCAGCCTATCCTGGTGGTTACGGGCCAGGGCATAGGATTGACCGATGAAAAATCGTATACTCTAAGCGAACTCATGTCAATGCAGCATGTTACAAATCTTTACTCCACAATAAACACCACTCCCACCAAGAGCATATATCTTGGGAAGGGAGTAAAAGTCGATGATCTCCTGAGCAAATCAAGCTTTACCAAAGACAAATATGATCTGTTCAAAATAGCTTTTGCAGCCAAGGATGGTTACAAGGTCACCTTCAACCCTTCTCATAAAGGAGATTCTACTACTTCCAAGGTATTGACCACCCCTTCCTACGGTATGGAAAGATATTATTTCCCAAAGCTGGGCAGCGGACAAGCCGATGGCAAAATCCCCGTGGATACCATACTAGCCTTCGGAAGAGCCGGCGATAGGGGAAAACCTGAGGTAATTCCTCAAAGCAGTTCCTTAGAAGCTTTGACTGATAAGGATGCACCCCTCTTGATGGTAGGCCAGCAGCATGTAGAGGAACAGAATAACCCCCTGTTTAATAAGACCATACAAAAAATACTTGTGGGTGATGAGCTTCCTGCTGTACTGAAAATAGGGAACAAGGACTATACAAGAGCTGAAATACTTCTCATGCCTAAAATAGCGGGCAATTGGACCTACACTAAAAAAACAGGCCCGATGGCGGACTACTGTGTGGGTGTACCCTTGGGCGAATTGCTGAAGGGTTATGATGATAAGGACAGAGTAGAATTTATATCTGCCGACGGCTATGCAAATGATCCCGTTACCGTAGGAGATATAAAAGATTCCTCCAAGCAGTACATACTTGCCTATGAAGCAGGCACCGGCTCCGGTGACTCCAAAGCAGTCTGTGACACTGCAAAGGATAACCCGGCTATAGTCGGTTATTTCAGGATATACAGCCAAAATGGCTCCTTAATAAAGCTGGTCAACGAGATCAAGGTCACTCCGTCCAGCGGAACAGACTATTCCAAGAGCTCTTACAAGCACATTACAAACGGCGGAGTTGCCGGCGATGCACCTTACAATATAGATGCAATAACAGGAGCAACATTGACCTTTGAAGGTCCCGGCCTTGCGGCCAGCATACCTCTCTCCATCAGAGAAATGGAGAACCAAAATGCAGGTGCCTTCCACGGAGATTATAAGGATACTCGAAGCGGGAAAGAGACAGTCCTTAAATATGAAGGAATCCGTCTTGAATACCTATTGAAGAATATGACCTCCGGCACAACCGGTATAAAGCTCACCGATTCCGCCTATAAGGTGCTCTTAAAAAACAGGGTGAGACAGACAATAGCAGAATTTACCTTAGAGCAAATTGCCCAGGCTGAAGCACAGGGCAAGCCCATAATCATAGCCTATGGAACCGCAAACCGGGACGGCTCCAATCCAAGGCCCTTTATCTATGATGCAGGAGCCGGTGCCGATGCGTCCTTGGGCAACGAAGATGGCTGTATAAAGCTTGTTTATGATAAATCAGCCTTCAGCTTTGATCCGAACCCCAACTATACCAAGTTCGGAAATATTGCCTACATCTATGTGGCAGAGAATGACTCCCCGGGCTATAAGCATGATAAAGCCCCTTACGACAAAGCAGAGAATTCTCAATACATAATAACCGTTACGGGAGATAAGGTCGGAAGAGAAGTAAATTATACAGTGAAGCAAATAGAAGATATGGTCAAGTACGAAGACGGCAAGCCCGCTGCCGGCGGCATGGGCTATAGAGCCGAATATAGCCTCTCCAACTCAACCTACTGGTATGTCAATGAATATGAAGGGGTTAAGCTGTGGGAGCTCCTGAAAAAATCCGGAGTCCCCGAAGCCATGGCCAAGGGCGAAGACTCCAAGACCGTAGTGCAATTTACCGCCACAGACGGCTATAAGGATTTTGACAAATTTACTTTGGCTCAGATAGCAAACCCTGCTTTATTCGGATACTATGAAAAGAATCCCGCCGATTTGAATGACGGAAAATACGCTTCCAAGGATGAAGATGATTTAAGATCCACCGGTTATCCCGTTTTGGTAGCCTATGGGGTCAACGGGTATCCATATGTCATAAAAAATACTCTGGACGGCTATAAGAGCGGTCTTGGCAATGACGGCGGACCCCTGCGCATCATATCCGGCAAAACAGAATACCATCATGCCAACGGCTCAAAGCAAGCCAAGCTGCTGGATAAGATAATCGTGGGCAATGAAGTCAATTACAGCACCCACAGCGGGAATCCGGACGAAAATTATAAATCTCTCGCTTCTCAAAAGATAGATGTAAAAGTGATAGGCATGGATGGAAGCACTCTCAAGAATCTGAGCTATACAATAGCAGATATAGAAAATATGATTTACGGAGCTGATATCTCCAATACTCAAAAAGTTAAGGCTAGAGTAAAGGATTTCTACGAGGTCAAAAAAGGCGATAAAGCTTACAGCGATTTGTATGAGGGTATAGATCTGAGCTATTTCCTGAAGGAGAAGGCCCAGATACCCGGGATCAAAGGCACAGTGATCTTTACAGGCTCTGAGGGAGAATCCTTGACCGTATCCCTGGATGATATATTCTATAACAGCAAAAAATCCATCCTGGCTTTTGCTAAAAACGGCGCCCCCATGACATCAGATAAGGATTCTAAGGGTTATGTCAGCTCCTATACGGACGGAACAGGCGAGAAGATCAATGTGAAGAACGACGGCGGGCCTCTTATGATGATCATGCCCCAAGAAAAATCCATAAATGCGGTTGCTTCAATTGCAATAAATCTTCAGCCCGATAAATATGCCCACATAGAATCACCTTATAACGAACTGAAAAACAGCACCATAACCATTGAAGGCCCGGGAACTAAGCTCAGTGCACCTAAGACCTTCAAGGTTTCGGACATAGAAGACAAGCAGACCCTCGCGATCACAGCCGATTATAACGTGAAGAAGACTGCTTCGGAACAGCAGATCCGCTACAGAGGGATAGATCTATACAGTTTCTTACGCTCTGCGGATGTAGGACTCCAATCCAATGCCAGCGAAGCAGTATTTACCTCTGCAGACGGAAAAAGCCTGACCTTCTCATTGTCGGAGGTCATGAAAACTGATTATCTCAACGGTGCAACCAAAGCAGCGGATTTGAAGATGATATTGGCCTATGGCTCAAGCCCAATAACCCACAGCAATCTTGAAAACGGCAAGCCGCTTGTACCGGATAAGGACTCTAAGGGTTATGACCCCGGCTATAACAATTCGGGAGGCCCTCTGTGCCTAATAGTAGGCCAGAAGTCCGCAGAAGACATCAATTCCTCCAACATACTAAAAAATGTTGTGGAGATAACCGTCAAAGCTTCTGAAGCCACCAGCTGGAAGCATGACATGAGCCCTGCCTACAGCCAGTATCTGGACAAAAGCTATCTGGAGCTTACCGGAACTGCTTTGGCAAACCAGAAGAAATATACTCTCCGTGAGCTTGAAGCCATGGATGACATAATACTGAGAGATTCCTATACCTATATCGGGGAGCATCAGCATGAAGGCCTTGACCTGTGGAAGCTCATCACCCAAAAGGCAGAGCTCAAGCCCGGAGCAGACATCACCTCTGTGAAGGTTATCGCATCAGATGGATTCTCAAGAGATGTTCTGTCCGTATTCGGAAGGGATGCTCTGGAAAAAGGAATCGCAGACGGTCTGGACAGAAAGATAATCATGCTTTCCTATGCTGCAGACGGGAATCCGCTGGTTACGGATACCAACAGCGACGGATACACCAGCGGCAACGAAGGCGGGCCCATAAGGATGATCGCTCACTTGAACCAGGGAGCATGCCTGAAGAATGTAGTCAAGGTAGTAGTAGACGGAAACATCGGCAGTGTCCCCTCATCAGAGCCTGCCGAAAAAGCATTTACCTCCTATCTGGGCGGGGATAAGGGCGGATTGCCTGTAGCAGGAGTGAGAGCCGTAGCCCCCGATGATAAAGGCGGCCTTTGGATAGGCACCTATGGAGGCGGAGCGGCTTATCTGGATGCAGCAGGCAAGATAAATGCCATGACCTTGCCGGGAAGCTATGTAAACGATATAGCCATAGATAAAGCAGGCGGCGTATGGTTTACCCTCGGAGGCATGGAGCCTCAAAATCAAAAGGGGGCCGCTTATCTCAAAGACGGAAAAGTGATCCATTATACAAAGGAAAGCACCAAGGGCAATCTAATATCGGATTTTGTGCAGAGCGTGGAAATAGATAGCAGCGGCAAGATATGGTTCGCCACCGCTTCAGGCCTGGTCTGCTTTGACCCGGCCAACAACAGCTGGAAGAACTGGACCAAGGAAAGCGGGCTGCCCGCCCAATCAGTCGGCACACTGACGGCGGATACCAAAGGCGGCATCTGGATAGGATGCTACCCTGATACAACAGATGCGGAAAAGAATATATACAGCGGCGGATATGCCTATATGACCAAGGAAGGAGCTATAAAGGCATATACAGACACCAAAAATACTAAATTTGCCGACCAATGGGTAAGAAGCATTTCCATAGACCCCCAGGGCGGAGCATGGGTAGTAAAGTCCGGTTCTTACTCTACCATGGAAAATGCAGGAGGCAGGATTGATTATGTAAACCCTAAGGGAGAGATTGAAGCTCAATATACAGGACAGGAACTGCTCCCCGGCGAATTGAAGGATAATGCGGAAATACGAACTATTGCTGTGGATTACAAAGGCAGTTTGTGGATCGGAACCAGCTCCAAAGGAATATTCTTCTGCAAGAAGCCAAAAACAGTGAGCAAGAAATTCAGCAGAGCCAACGGAGATTGGCAGGACATCAGCAGCTTAGACTCGATATTCTCCATAGCCGTAACAGAAGATACGCTGTGGGCAGGAAGCAATGGCGGCGTAGTCCATGCTTTGACGGACAATATATTCATGAAAAAATGATTTTACTGCAATCACTCTACTTTCATCTGTTGTCCTGACTGATAGCAACTGCAGAGCTCCGAAGCTAAGACTTTGTAAGCTTGCATAGGGTTGCGTCAAAACTAACAAACTCTAAGCTCCTTCACTATGCACTCTTATATCAGCCAGGACAACAGAGTTTATGCAGTGGAATCAAGTTTAATGTTATCAAACTTTCAGTGATTTTTTGTGAAGTTTCAGTGACTTTTCGTGTTTGACATTTCCCCTGACCCAGGAGGAATACATTCACCCTGAGTTCTGAGATCTGAGCTCTATACCTAAGGAGGTGAACTATGAAAGACAGGAATAATGTATTTTCAATTTTATTGATCCTTTTGTTATCCTTATCTCTATTGACGGCATGCCAGGCAAAAATCCCTCCTGCTTCGGCTGCAGGCTTGGCAGAAACCGCCGACGAAACGAAAGCCAATGAGCAGCCCGGGGAAGTTCAAAAGGAAACCGAAGAAGCAGCCCCCCAGGAGCAGCCTCCGGAAGATGTCCTTAAGGCAACACCTGCAGAAGCTCCGGCAGAGCCGCAAAAAAAGGAATCTTCTAAATCGGATGATAAAGCCTGCTTTCAGATAGAAGGTACAGGCGTAGAAAAATCCATTCTGTTTTCTCTGGATGAAATAAAAGCCATGAAGGACGCTTATTTTGAGGATGATTTCTTTTCATTGAACAGCTACGGCACCAAGGAATATTTTCACTTTAAAGGCGTGAAGGTAAAAGCAGTTTTAGATAAGGCCGGCTTGAATAAAAATGCCAAAACTATAAGCTTTATCGCTTTCGACGGCTACAAGCAGGAGCTGACCCTGGAGCAAGCCTTAAAAGAGGATTATATCGACGAGCAAGATCCGGATAAAAAATATCCTGTCATCATCGCCTGGCATGAAAACGGCAGCGATTATGATCCGCAGAAAGGAGCTCCCTTCCGCCTTGTCATAGGGCAGAAGGAACCGGGAGATGTGAATAAACCTCAATGGGTGCAAAATATAGCCAAAATAGTAGTGGATTAGGAGTGCGGAATATGAAGAAAAGAAATATTTACATGATCATACTCCTCGTGTTTCTTATTGTAGTATCCTCTGCACTATGGTTCATGAATGATACTCGAAAAGAAAAGGTGATGATAAAGGATATCCTGCCTCAGGCCGGAGCTATAAAGCTCATCGACGGGGCGTCCGGCGATCCCGTTATACAGAAGGATTTCCCGGCCATAGAAAAGATCTACAGCATTGATGATAAGCCGTCAGCTTTTATAGCCTCCGGCACAGGCTATGAAGGCACTATAAAGGCTTTGATAGTCATGGATAATGAACAAAGGAAAATCGCAGGGATAAGGATTCTTGAACAAGGGGACACCCCTCTTTATGCCGACGGCATAAAGGAAAGCTGGTTTACCGACAGATTCGAGGGTTTGGGCTTACTTGAATATCTTAACAGGGTGGTGTTGGACCCCCAAAAACCCACGGATATAGTCCAGGTAACGGGAGCCAGCGTATCCAGCCAGGCTGTGCTGAACAATGTGAATTCTGCCATAGGAGCCTGGAATTATCTTGAGACCAATGTGAAAAAAGATCCGGTGGAAAATTTCATATCGCAGGAAATGTGGGAAAAGGACGAAAACAGCTTTATGATCTCATGGCCTGATGATAATTCCGTGAGGATCACCACTGAAGATTTGGCTCAATACCCCCAGGTCACCACGGAAACCATACTTCAAAAAACTACAGGGGTAAAGATCGATACCAGGGCTTCAGGACCGCTTCTGAAGGATATACTGAAGAAGAAGGGCATAGATATTGATTCCTACGAGGCTGTCGGCATCACAGGCCGGGATAATTATTATGCTATGATAAGCAAGGATATAATTCAAAGCAGAGATATAATTCTCGCCACCATGCTTGACGATAAAGAAATACCCAGGGAAGAAAAGCCTGTAAGGATAGTTGTTCCTGATGAGATGGGGGTTTACTGGGTTAAGATGGTGAACAAGATCGAATTATATACTCACATCTCGCCCAAGGATATACAAAGAGTTTACATATTTGATGCATTGGTGAGAAACATAGAGCCCTATTACTATGAATATTACGGCAGCAAGGACAAGTCCTATCTGGTAGGCAAAATACTATCCAAATTTGACTATGTGGATCAAAATGGATTCTTCACTATGGCAGGCTCCGACGGACTGATAAAAAATGAAACCATCAGCATGGTCAGGGACAGGTATTATATCAAAACTGAAGGGCAGAATGCTCCCATGAACATCGGCCCCGCCTTCAAGCTGGGCATGAATGTAAAAGAAATGAGCCACTTCTCCACTACCACAGATGCCGTCATATTCCCTGGGGTAATGATGAAGATCATCGACGAAGAGACCATCCCCCAGGGAAAGGCGATGAGGCTCAGAGCAGCTCTCGAGGAAGCAGGCATGGTCTTGGAGAATGGGGATAAGCTAGTTTTGACAGATATGAACGGGAAAGAGTACCGGATATCATCAAGCGAAGCAAAAAACGCATATTTGCTGCCATCAGGCAATAAAGCGGATGTAATAGCAGGTGATATGACCATAAAGGATATGCTCAGGATAAGCAAAATTCAGAATTAGGATGAGATACGCTATGAAGAAAATTAGAACAAGATATGGCCGGGGACTTGTGCAGGCTTCCATATTCATCGCGCTTATAATCATTGTTCTCCTTTACGATCTCTATACCGACGGGAAGCTGAGCTTTAAGCTTTTGGGAATAGGAGATTTAAATCCATATGGAGGCTGGAGTGCATTGCATCAATTTGCAACGGACAGCAGCTACACCTTTGAAGGGATCAGCAAAAGCGCAGCATTGACCGCAGCTTTGCTGACCATAGCCGTTATAGGCGGAAGATTCTTTTGCGGGTGGCTCTGCCCCATAGGAGCCATGCAGGACTTTTCTGCCTGGCTCGGAAGCAAAATGAAGATTCCAAGATTCGACACCAAAGTGAAGAAGGCTTTCAATCCTTTGTTCTTTAAATATCCCATCCTTTTATCCATTTTGCTTATTTCCATACTCGGATATGGGGCGATCATAGCAGGTTTATCTCCCTGGAGAGCGCTTCTGAGCCTGCTCAGGCTTCCTTATAACTGGGCTGAAATGAAAACGGGATTTGCCATATTGATGGCTGTCTTCCTGGCTTCAATGTTTCTCTCCCGATTCTTCTGCAGGTATTTATGCCCCCTGGGAGCAGCCCAGGCCTTGTTTGGTTCGCTGAGCCTGTTCTCCTTAAAACATGGAAGCGGCTGCAGCCGATGCGGCATATGCCTGGATGGATGCCCTGTGGGCATAAGGCTTTCTGCCGGCAGCGACACCATATCTCCGGAATGCATAAGATGCATGGATTGTATAGATGGCTGCAAGTCTCAAGGTATTCAGGGAATCCATCATGCCTTAGGAAAAAAAAGAATATCTTTAAAGGCTTATGCATCGCTGATGCTGACGCTTTTCATATTTATATGGCTCGGTGTGCCCCATTTGTTTGCCGGAAGCTTACATGGAGCGGATATCCGCCTCGGCAGCTTAAGGGACGGCACTTATCAGGGGGAAGCCAGGGGCTTCGCCGGTAAAATCCTAACCGAGATAACCATCACAGAGGGCAGGATCGCAGAAATAAAAATTATTGAGCATCACGAGAGCAAGGGCTGGTATGAGGAAGTATTCATGATGCTTCCAAAAGAAATCATCAAAAAACAAAGCCTTCAGGTAGACAGCATAAGCGGAGCCACAAAAACCAGCAAGGGACTCATAAGAAGCGTGGCAAATGCCGTAAATAAAGCTTAGGGCAAATGCCCCAAGCTTTATTCAAAGGTTCCTTTCACTATTGCTCTCCCGCTTCTTACCATTATGCGTCCCTTGCATATTACGGTATCCACTTCCAGACTTTCTTTCTTCAAAATAACTATGTCCGCATCATACCCGGCTTTTAGCCGCCCTTTGCTCCTGAGCCTGAGTATTTCTGCAGGATTGGAGGTGGCAATCCGTATAGCCTTTTCTATTTCAAGCTTCTCATCAAAATGCAGCTCTCTTATACATTCAAGGATGGAGGATGATTTGCCGACTTTGAGTTCCTTCAGCTTGCCCGCTTCATCGAATACGGGAAGGCTTCCCTGTCCGTCTGAGGACACTGTTATTTGATTCAGATGTACTCCTTCCTCAAGGAGTATTCTTATGGCTTTACTGCTTGATACCTCTCCATCCTCTATAAACTTAGGGACGGTGCTTGTGGTCAAATCGATATATCCGCCTTTCAGCCCGAATTCAACAGCATCCTTGAATATCCATTTATTCCTGTTCATATGTGTGGGAAGGAATTGGGTTATAGGTATGCTTGAGTTCTCCAGCAATCTGTACAGTATGTCCAGGGGCCTCCTGTCATCGCCGAGATGCAGGTTTATTATCCCCGCTTTTCCTGACAGCATCCCGCCTATCCTTGCTTCTGAGGCTATCCTTGACAGCTCCTCTACAGTAGGAACCGATGATCTATGGTCCGATACGGCTATTTCACCCGTGCCGATTATTTTTTCTATGAGTATCAAATCATCTGTTATGCTGCCGGTCACTGTCCGCACGGGGATCTGGTATGACCCCGTATAGGCATAAGCTGTCACACCCTCTTCATTCAATGCATAGGTCTTGGCCAGGAGATTGGACATGGTCCTTGTGGTCCCATCTGTTCCAAGGACCCCTACCACCGTGGTCACGCCTGCCATCGTGATATCCGTCAGCGTGATCTCCGGTGTCCTGGTCTTATATCCTCCTTCACCTCCTCCCCCGCAGATATGGACATGGCTGTCTATAAGTCCGGGAACCACATAACAGTCTTTGGCATCTATTGTTTCACATTCAATTCCCGATAGCTTAATATTTTCATCTATTGCCTCTATATTGCCGCCCGCAGTCAATACATCCTTTTGCCCTTCATGATCGGGGCTTAGTATAACGCCGTTTTTAATCAATAATACCACGATAACCCTCCTGATATAGTCAAACTATTTCTTGGTGACTTCCCTGCTTCCTTTTATGAGTCTCCGGCCTTCTTGCATGTATTTATATCCGTTGATGCAAGCATCTTAAGCCTTTTTCTGTAAGAATAGTCCCTTGCTTACCCCGCCTTATGCGGATGAAACCCTTTTTCTCAAGCTTTTCCAGCCTTGTTCTTATTTGATATTGGGTTATGTTATGGCCTGCTTCATTGAGCCTTTCGCTTATCTTTTCCCTCCCTGCTGCAAAGCCTTCATTCTGCAGCGCTTCTATTGCTTCTAAAATAAGCCTGGTCTCATCGTCTATATGGTCATATCCTGCATCATCACTTGCAACCATATAGCTCAGATCCTCCACAAAAAACCTCCTGTCGGGAAGGTCAGCCAGCGTCAAGATATTGCTCGTACGAACCGCAAGCATATATTTTATCGTGCTTTCAAGCTCCCTTATATTGCCCAGCCACTTGTATTTTTTGAACTCATTTAGCACGCTTTGAGATACCCTCACATCTTCAGTGACTTCAGTCTTTATAAAGTATTTCACAAGCTCCTCTATATCGCTCAAGCGATTCCTCAGGGGCGGTAAATTGATATAGCCTATTTTCAACCTGTAATACAGATCCGATCTGAATTGTTTTTCTAAAACCATCTTGTAAAGATTTTTATTGGTAGCTGCAATTATCCTCACATCCACTCCCTTTATGACAGTGCCCCCTAAGGGCATGACCTCTTTCTCCTGCAATACTCTCAGCAGCTTTGTCTGAACCTTTGGAGAAATATCGCCTATTTCATCCAGAAATATGGTTCCTCCCTCCGCCAATTCAAACAGCCCTATCTTTCCTCCCTTTTTTGCCCCGGTAAACGCTCCTTCCTCATATCCGAACAACTCGCTTTCTATCAATTCATCCGGCAGAGCGCTGAAGTTTATTGCAAGGAAAGGCCCGTATTTCCTTTTTGAGTTATTGTGTATGGAGCTTGCAAAAAGCTCTTTGCCCGTACCGCTTTCACCTTCGATGAGAACCGTAAGCTCCGATTTTGACAATTTGAGAGCGACGGCCTTTGTATCTTTAATAGGACCACTGCTCCCTATTATGTCGTCAAAATTATACTTGGCCAGATGCCCCCTGAGCAGAAGGTCCTGATAGTAGCTCTTCTTCATGCTGTTCTTTTCATCCCTGTTTGTAGTGACCACGATATTAGAGCTGTGAGGAATCCTGAACTTGGACATTTTTACCTGATTGCCCATTATACTCAGCGACTTATTCTCATATACATCAGTGCCAAGAAAATATTGCAGCATCACCTTGTCAACAATATTCTTCAGATTCTTGTTCTCAATGCTCTTCTTTTCCAATGAAAATACATTTCCCATTTCCTCATTGGCGTATTTTATGTATCCCTGCTCATCATAAACCAGAATGCCGTTCACCAGATTATCCACAATATTGTTGAGGTAGCCGTTCAATGTCTGCACGCTTCTGTTGACGGCGGAAATGCTTTTGGACACATTTATTATCTTCTGCATATATCTCTTTGTAATAAATCTTGTATCCCGGTTGTCAAGATTAAGCTTATCCATGATGCTGTACAAGGTATTTATATCTATGATGCGGGGCCCCATGTTGATTATCCTTGTAACGCAGCTTGGTACTTTATCAGGCTCGCCGGGTGTGATAGCGGTATCCAGCTTCTTATAGTTGGGGATCCCCGGATAATAGGGGTAATATTTTATATGGTTCAGGCCAAGCTCTATCAAGTCATTTATAGCACTCTCCGTTGTTCCCTTTTCATCATTGACCAATAAAACCTCTTCATTCACCGGAAGATCCGCTACCTGATCAATAAAGTCAAAATTTATGCTTCTTTCACAGATTATGATATCTTCACAATCATATTGGATGTTCATCTGATCCAGCTCTTCTTTCATTCCGGCGCTTGAAACTATCAATAATTCGCATTTCAGCACCGGATCTATGCCATCTTCGCTGGCATAAGCCCCTATGGTCATCGTATCAGGTATAAACTCTCTGAGCTGCCTGTATAAAAATTGCTTTGTATTTTTAGACCCTGCTATCAGGATAATCCTATTTTGCATACTATCACCTTTTACATTCTTATTCATTGTCAGCCGCTTTGCATCATGCTATAATACTGATATCATAGCGTTGGAGATGTTATCATGAGGTTTGTATTTTACAACAAGCTTTTCTCTGGGTTATCAATATCTCTTGCCATTTCATTCATAATCGGTGAATTGATCCTGAAATCAAATATCTACTTTATATTTTCCGCATCCTGTTTCGGCGCGATCTATCTCCTATTGGGCTGGATATGCTATCTGAAGCTGGATGGAGTGACATTCTTCAAAAGCAAAGGAGTTTACAACATAGATGAATATGACAGCAGCTTTGAAAACAAGGAGCTCTCTGAAGAGCAGGTCACCAAGGCTGCCATGTATGCATATATCCTATGTGGGATAATGCTCCTCCTGGGGGCTCAGCTTATCCCTTCCTTTGAACCAAGCTGGCTGTCCCCAAACAGGAATATGTTTCCTAGATGATTGTATAAATCGCCTTCTTTGATGACGTTCACGACTACATTTTTTACCGTAACGGAATCAATGTCTCTGGCTTTCTCTGCCTTGCTGCAGTCTATTATATAAACTCCGCCCCTGCCCAGCACGGTAATGTTCTTTGTTTCCCTGTCATAGACCATGGCAGTATCCTCTGAGACGCCATATCCCATATGCAGATTGCTGCCGTAGTCCGTCAAGCTTCTGATAAGCCTGAAGAGCCTCGGCCTTTTGTCAAAATGCTGGTCTATTATTCCCTTCGTGAAAAAGCCAAGACCTTTTACGATCCTCAGATTGGCTTCACCGCTCTCATCGCTGTCATCATAATCCTCATAACCGTATAATATGGGAGAGCTTAGGGCAGTAGCATTATCCCCTGAAGCGATCATCACTTCGCTCATTATGGCTGCTCCGGCACTGGTACCTCCTATTACGCCTCCGTTCCGGAACACCTTTTTCAGGTATTCCAGCGCTTTTGTATCACTGCCGTCCTTCCGGACAAAGGCCTTATGTACATAATATTGATCCCCGCCTGTAAACCAGGCGCCGGTGATCCCTTCAAGCATATTCAATATGCTTCCTTCATCCCCCAAAGCCGGCTCCCTCCAGCCCTTGCCTTCCTCGCCGTAAACGGGAAGAACGATAATATTTGAAGGGTCCGCGCCAAGCTTGATCCAGAGCTCCTTCACATATTCGATGGTGCTTGCAGGATCCTGCCCTGATGCTGTCGGTATTATAGCGAGCTTCGCATCCGCTCCTCCCGCATATTCGATCAAACGCCTGTGTATCATAGCTGCACAATAGCTGAGATTTCCTCCGGCTATTATCAGTTTTCCTCCCATATTAAGCCTCCTGTCTGCTTATTCAGCTTTTCCAATTCCTTTAGATATCCTTCAGATTCCCGGCTGTTAGCCCAGATAAAATGGCCTTTTTTAATCTCCGTCCATATTGGTTTATCAACTTTGTAGTCATGCATCTTAGGATCATACACGATCAAGCTTTTATTCCTTTCAACATCAGGATCAGGCACAGGGACTGCCGACAGGAGAGATTTCGTATAGGGATGCAGAGGATTCCTGAACAATTCCTCACTGTCTGCAAGCTCCAGTATATGCCCCTTGTATATGACGGCAATCCTGTCAGAGATAAATCTTACAACGCTCAGGTCATGAGCAATGAACAGATATGTCAAATCTCTTTCCTTCTTAAGGTTATTCAAAAGATTGATTATCTGGGCCCTGATCGATACATCCAAAGCTGATATAGGCTCATCCGCTATGACGAATTCCGGGTCCATGATAAGCGCCCTCGCTATTCCCAGGCGCTGCCTCTGGCCTCCTGAAAATTCATGGGGGAACCTGGTCAAGAAGTCCTTGAGGAGCCCGACCTCTTCCATGGCTGCTTCAACCTTTCTCTTCCTCTCCTCTTCACTTTGGAAAAGCTTAAAGTTGTATAACCCTTCCGAAACTATATAGTCAACCTTTGCACGCTCGTTTAAGGATGCCATGGGGTCCTGGAATATCATCTGGACCTTCTGCCTGAAATGCTTGATATCGACCTTGCTAAGCTTTGTGTCTACCCTTCTGCCTTTATATTCTATTATACCATCCGAGGTGGGATGTATTTTCATTATGGCCCTTCCGATGGTTGTCTTGCCCGAGCCGCTTTCCCCTACCAAAGAGAATGTCTCACCCCTGTATATATCAAAGCTCACATCCGAAACCGCCTTGAATTCCTTTCCGTTTAGTTTAAACTTTACGCTCACATCTTTTAATGAGACCAGAATCTCCTTTTTGTCCCTATTGCTCCCGGGATATTTCTTCCCGTCCAGGGCAGCGGAAGCATAGCTCTCCGAGGTCTCAAATCTCTTATGAGAGACAGCCTTCTCATGGAGCAGCCAGGTCTTGGCATAATGGGTTTCACTGACCTTGAAAAACGGAGGCTCCAAAAGCGCATCGATCTTCATGGCATCGGGATTCCTCGGTGCAAATGCATCTCCCTTTATCTCCTTATAAAGATTAGGAGGGGTCCCCTTAATATAATGCAAGCTCTTGCCCTTCACTCCCAACTGGGGCAATGACAGCAGCAGGGCTTTGGTATAGGGGTGCCTGGCTTCTTTGAATATCTCATGGCTCAGTCCGTATTCCACGATCTGTCCTGCATACATCACCGCAACCCTGTCCGCCACATTGGCGACGACACCCAGATCATGAGTAATATATATGACGCTCATGCCCATCTCTGCCTGAACATCCTTTATCAGCTTCAATATCTGTGCCTGGATGGTGACATCCAAAGCTGTGGTAGGCTCATCGCATATCAATATTCTGGGACGGCATGCTATTGCAGTTGCGATAACGACTCTCTGCCTCATCCCTCCGGAAAACTCATGGGGATACTGCTTATACCTCAGCTCCGCATCCTGTATGCCTACCATCTTCAATATTTCAACGGCCTCTTCCCTTGCTTTCTCTTTGGTTGTGCCTCTATGCCAGGTTATTACCTCGCTTATTTGCTCCCCTATCGTCTTGAGCGGATTTAATGAGGTCATAGGGTCCTGGAATACCATGGCTATTTTCTTGCCTCTTACGGTCAGCCATTCTTTTTCCGTTTTATAACGGGCCAGGTCTTTGCCTTCAAACAGCAGCTCGCCCGAGCTTATCCAGCCGTTTTTGTCCAGCATGCCTACAAAGGATTTTGTGAATACGCTCTTCCCCGAGCCGCTCTCCCCCACTATAGCCAGGGTCTCTCCGTCATACAGGTCCAGGGATGAATTGCGCACCGCAGTGAGAACCTTGCCCCGCAGATTAAATTTTATCTCAATATTTTTGGCTTCAAAAATTTTTGTTTGCATTTTTCCTCCTACAAATGGTTTTTAGGATCTGATGCATCTGCAAATCTATTACCCACCAGATAAAATGACATGGTTATCAAACACAATACGGAGGTAGGATAAAGCATCTGGTATGGATACAGCATGAAGTTGGCTCTGCCCTGATTCACCATATTTCCCAGGGTCACCATGTCCAGAGGCAGCCCCAGCCCTATAAAGCCAAGGAAAACTTCCGATCCTATGGAGTAGGGTATAGTCAATGCGGCTTCCATTATGATGAGACTTACCAAGTGAGGTATTATATTTTTGCTTACAATTCTTACAAGAGGGGTGCCCAGGCACTGGGATGCCACATTATACTCGCTTTCCCTGAGAGTGAGGATCTTGTTCCTCATAAACTTTGCCTCGCTTATCCAGCCTCTTGAAGCCAGTGCAATAACTATGGTGGTAAAGCTGGGCTTCATGATATAGGATAGAAGCACCAAATAAACGGTAGACGGAACATTTGTGATTATATTATAGAGCTCTATCATAATGGCGTCCATCTTCCTCACGTATCCCCAAAAAGCTCCCACTATGCTGCCTACGCCCACTTCCACCAGCGCTATGGTCAAAGCCAGGAGCAGCGAATTCCTGGTGCCGTACCAGGTCCTGGCCCAGATGTCCCGCCCCAGCCCATCAGTGCCGAACCAATGCTCCGGACTTGACTTGGCATTCCAATCTTCCATGTCCAGCGTCACCTGATTAGGATCGGTTTTGGAGACCAAGGGATAGACAAAGCTGAATGACACCAGCAGCAATATAAGCAGCATCAGGAATATGGAAAGCCTGCTCTTAAAAAATGTTCTGAAGGTGGATTTCCAATAAGAATAATTGGTATAGCCGCCCTCTTCGGACAGCCTTTCATCATAATCAAGGCTTTCAAACATTTCTTCCGTTATTTCTATTCCATCATATAATTCTCTCATAACCCTAGCCTTCACTTTCCGACAGTCTTATTCTGGGGTCTACAAGAACGACCAGCAAGTCCCCTAAAAACACACCTATGACAGATAAAGATGCATATATCAGAACCAAAATCTGAACCAGGTTATTGTCCATTTGTTTTATTGAGTTTATCAAAAGGCCCCCCATTCCCGGTATTGAATAAAGATTTTCTATAATAAGGGAGCCCGATATGATCAAAAGAAAATCAGAAGGAATTCCTATGGCTATAGGAACCAAGGCATTTCTCAGGACATGCTTTCTCATGATGTATTTCTTAGAGAAGCCCTTTACCTTCGCAAATTTGATATATTCCCGATTTTCCTCATCAACCATAAAGCGCCTCAGCCATATGGCATACCATGCTATGCTTGATATGGAGAGTGAAATGGCCGGCAATATCCAGGATTCGGGCCTGTCCTTATAAAACAGCATTGGAAGTCCAAAGATCTTGGATACCCAAACCTGAAACAGGAATAAATATATCAAGCTGGGAATTGCTCGGACGATAACGGCATACCCCGTTCCGAGATGGTCCGGAAGCTTATCCTTATACCTTGCCATCAGCATGCCCATAGGCATTCCTATGCCTATGCTGAGCACCATGCTGGCAAACCCAAAGGCAGCCGAGTAGCCGACCTTCTCCTTCAATATAGTAGTTATGCTAAGCTTGGGGTAAACGGTTATAGATCTCCCAAGGTCTCCTTGGGCCAGCTTCACCACAAAATTTTTGAATTGAGTGAGGGGCGGGTCAAGTACCCCCAAATTTTTGAGATACACCATCCTCATCTCTTCCGTCATGTTCAGATAATCTTCTCTGGTGAAATACCCCGAGGTAGGCATCATCCTAAGCATCATAAATACGACAAATATCACAAGGCAGATCGTTGCAAGGGACTGCAGCGACCTCCTCAATATATATCTTTTCATAGAACTCTAATTCCCCTTTGAAAATTTTTCTGCCATTTCTTTTTCATGCTGCACCTTCAGCTCATTATACTGCTCGATGGTTACAGGTTTATCCTGTATTTTGGCGCCCTTCATCTTGAATCTGGTAAGGCCGAAGCCGCCCATAGGAGTCTGGTACGGCAGCTCTTTGCTCATCCTGTATGAGCCTCCTCCCGTCATATAAGGCATCAGATATACATTGTCCAACATATATTTCTCAGCCTCCGAAAACAGCTTATATCTTTCCGCTATGTTGTTTTCCAAAGATGCCTTTCCCACAAGCTGATCATACTCAGGTATGTCATATCCGCCTTCATTCAAGCTTCCATCCGTGGTAAGCCTTGCCAGGTTTGCCGAAGGATCTGCGAAGCGGAAGCTGTAGGAATCGTCAACCAGATCAAAATTCATGGGTGAAAATACTTCGTCCTGGAAGCTTGTTGCGGAATAACCGACGATGACCTTTATATTCTCTTCTCCAAGATTCTGCTTAAGCATTTCAGCTATGAGCAAAGCTTTTTTAGTCTCCAGCGGATCTGTGGTCGTTGCAAGAACAAGCTCCACGGGAAGCTTTGCATCGGATTGAAACTCCGCTATATTCCCCATATCAACCTTTGCAGGTGACAATCCTTTTATGGTCCCATCCGGATTGCACAGCTCAGCTGCGGCTTTTTGCATATATTCCTTGGCCTTGGCAGGATCGTATGGGATATTTTCTTTGATCGGTTTCAGATCGGGATAATCCGTATAATCCACACCATTGGGATCTATCAGCGTATCTTCGGGAATAATAGTGTTTCTGACGAAAAATTCCGGGTTGTCAGGCTCGTAAAGAGCAGATATCTTCACCCTGTCTATACCATAAAGCAGCGCTTTTCTGAAATTAACATTGTTTATAAAGGTTCTGAATTCCTGATTTTTTGATATGAAGTTCATCGTGAACCAAAATGTGACCGTATTCTTATCCTTCAGATAGATATACTTTTCCCATTCGCTGCCCTTTAAGGCCTTCAGCTGATCCGCCGTTATGGAGCATCCAGTGAGCTCGCCTCTCTGGAACATCTCAAGACCTGTTATCTCATCTCCGACCCTCTGGAAATTCAATTCTTTGACAAAAATATTGTCTTTATCCCAATAATGCTCATTCTTTGTGAGCACTACCAGCTTATCTCTCTCCCATGTGGATATATAGTAACCACCATTATAAAGCATCTTGTCCATTGACGTGCCGAAGTCTTCCCCAACCTTGTCCAGAAATGCTTTCTCTACGGGATAGAACAATTCGATGACCAGGTATGAATTGAAAAAAGGAGTAGACGAATCAAGGCTGTATTCCACCGTATATTTATCCAACGCCTTGACCCCCACTTTTTCATCAAAGGATTTCAAAACATCTTCGCGGGTCTTGCCTATATCTTCTCCGTCGTCAATATCCGCAAGATCCCAATAATAATCATACAATCCGCTTATGACCTTGCTTATAGTGCTGATATTCTTGGCTCCGTTTTTGGGATCTGCAATATATCTTATACCCTCGACAAAGTCATCGGCCGTTACTTCATACTCGGTCTTGGCACCGGTGTGATCCACCCAGAATATACCTTCTCTGAGCTTATATGTCCAGACTGTGTAATCATCATTCGATTTCCAGCTTTCCGCCAATGAAGGTACGATCATTCCGTATTTATCGTTTTCAACCAGCCCGTCGATAGAATTGGCAACCATAGTATAGGCTGAAGTGGATGACAAGTTGTAAGGATTTAATGTCTTGTATTCAGTGGAAAAAGTTGTGCGGTAAACATCTTCGTATTTCACTTCAGAGCTTGTTTGGCTTGAACATCCTGTAAAAGCTAAAGCCGCCATGCTGATAATGACCATCCATACTGCCAGTCTTTTCATAGTTCCTTCCCCCTTTTTGTTTTTAGATACTCCTTGAACTTATTAATAATTATAAGCAATATCTATGCCATAACGGGAAGCCTTGAAACATAAGGGCTCTGCAAAAGCATTTTTATAATGGTGCCTATTTGGCGGACATTTTCTACCAATAAGCGCCAAAAGAACTCCGGCTATGTACATCGAAAGCAGTGAGCACAGCCGAATAGCTGCATTCACTGCTTCTTCAAATCATATTGCCAGCGCACCTTTGATCCTGTTGAGCGCCTCAATGAGTACAAACCTTGGGCAGCCTAAATTTATTCTGACAAAGCCTTCTCCGTTTTTGCCGAAGGTTATACCGCTGTTTAACGCTACTTTGGCCTTGTTTATTAAAAAGTCATCTAAATCTTTCTGCTTTGAGAAAATCTTTCTAAAGTCCAGCCAGCCTAAATATGTAGCCTCCGGCTTTCTATATTTGACTTCGGGCATGTTTTCTTTTATAAAGCCTTCCATATAGTCGGAATTCTTCTCTATGTACTTTAAAACTTCCTCCAGCCACTCTTCTCCATATTTATAAGCTGCTTCCATGGCAGTGAGCCCGAATATGTTAAGCCCTCCTATTGCAACACCTTCACTGATTTTTTCATACCTCTTCCTCATATCCCCACCGGGTATCAGCACTATGGAGGATGAAAGCCCCGCTATGTTGAAGGTTTTGCTCGGTGCCATGGCCGCCGCTGTTATGCTTCTGTATTTTTCATCCAATGATAATATAGAGGTAAATTTATTTCCCGGAAATATTAAGTCTGAATGGATCTCATCGGAAAATATTTTCACATCATGCTTCAAACAGATGTCTGCCATTTTTCCCAGTTCTTCCTTACTCCAGACTCTGCCTATGGGGTTATGAGGGTTGCATAGTATGAAGAGCTTGACATTGTTATCCTTTATCTTTTTTTCGAAGCTTTCAAAATCTATGGTATAGTATCCATCCTTTTCTATGAGCTCATTTTCTATCAGCACCCTGCCATTGTCCTTTACGCCGGAATGGAATGGAGGATACACTGGAGTTTGTATCATCACCTTTTCTCCTTCTTTTGTATAGGCAAGTATTCCAAGGCAAAATGCTGTCACTATCCCCGGGCATGTCAATATCCACTCCGCATCTATATAAAGGCTGTTTCTTTTGCTGTTCCATTCTATAAAGGACTGGAAAGTCTTCATAGAGTCCAGGGGATACCCAAAGACTCCATGCTTTGCTCTTTCTATTATTGCTTCAATTATCTTCGGGCTTGATTTGAAATCCATGTCGGCAATCCACAGGGGCAAGACATCATCCCGCCCATAAATGTCTTTCAGTCCATCCCATTTGACACAATCGGTATTCCTTCTATCCACCAAAACATCAAAATCCATTAGTTCTCCTCCTTATTCTTTTTAAGCATATTTAAATTTTCTTATGATTTAACTCGTTGTGCTGGCTGATAACAAGTATAAAGCTTCGAGGCTAAGACTTTGTAAGCTTGTATAGGGCTGCGTCAAAACTAACAAACTCTAAGCCTCTTCACATTGAACGAGACTTCATTCAGTGGGGTTTCAACTCCACTGAATGTTAGTCGAGTCCATGCTGGACTTAGCCGTCCTTAGTATTAGCCTCCTATAGAGGCGGGTTCTTAGGGCGGGTTAGTTCAGTGAAATACTCTTTTATCATCTACCATAACGAGTTAAATTATAAAAATAATAGGATCACTCCTGCTATGGAAATAAAGGCTCCTGCTATCTCTTTCGGGAGTATCTTTTCTTTAAATATCATGATTGAAATCGGTATTATGAGCACCGGCGATACGGATGTTATGGATGAAACAATGCCTGTCGCAGTATATTGAACTGCCAAAAGAGAGAATGTGACTCCGATGAAGGGCCCGAATACGGCTCCTATGGCTATCTGGCCTATTGCCTTCCTGTCTTCAAAAGCAGCCCTTATCTCCAGCCATTTATTTTTCATTGTTATGATAACGGTAAAGCCTATGAAGGCAGCGATCAGCCTGATCTGTGTCGCCGCAAAAGGATTGTATGAGCCCATTCCAAGCTTGCTGAAAATAAGCCCGAAGGCTTGTCCTAAGGCCCCTATGCAGGCATATGCAATGCCTTTCACCGGACGATTGAACCGGATTTTTTTCTCCGCAGGGTTTCTGCTAAGTATTACAAGGCATATGCCTCCCATGGTGATAAACATCCCTGCCAGACCGAGGATAGAAATCTTTTCTCCCATGATCAAAAATCCTGCTAATGCGGTTATAGGAGGTGCTGCGGACATGATGAGCAGCGATATTCTTGACCCTATTTCCACATATGCTTGAAAGAGGAACAGATCACCTAGCACAAAGCCTATCAAGCCCGATATCAAAAGCCAAAACCATGTGTGTGCATTTGCATCAACAGGAAGGGCAACGCCTCGGGAAATAAACGAACAAATTCCAAGCAAAAAGAAGGCAATGAATAGTCTTATATAATTTACCGACATAGAGCCTACTTTTTTACCTGCAGACTCAAAAGCGATCGCATTGATTGTCCAGCATATGGCCGTAGCCAAAGCTGCCATTTCTCCAATATGTGACTGCATACTTTCCTCCTCTGATGCCGATTCGGCATATAAACCTATTTCTTCTTTTCCAATTTCTCCTCTGCTGATTTTTTGTTCTCGGCAGCTCTGAATTTAACTATATTGCTTATCAATTCAAAGGGCAGGGGCTTTGCTATGGGGAACTGCACCGCTCCTTTAGAGCTTTTATATTCCGCTAATTCATCCTTAAATGCCTCGATTCCGCTGGGAGCAGGATAAAATCCTATATGATTTTTATGCACGGCAAAATGCACCAAGTTTCCATGCAGTACAAAAGTAGGCATTCCCCAGCTAATCTTTTCCCCCGCATCCGGTGCCGCTTCTTTTATAACTTTTCTTAGCTTTTCAAGCCTTTCATGAAGCTCAGGAGGGCTATTCATGATATATTCATCTACCGAATCAATCTTATTTTCTTCCATGCTTTGATTCCCCCTCTTTGTAAATTCATTCATTGATCACTGAACTAACCCGCTCTAAGACCCCCGCCTCTATAGGCGGCGGGTGCCAAGAGCGGCTAAGTCCAGTATGGACTCGACTAACATTCAGTGGGGGTTGAATCCCCCTCTGAATGAAGTCTCGTTCAATATAACATTAGCCTCGTTATATTTAGCATAAAGTGTTTTTCCTGTTTTGGCAATAAAAAAAGGGCTTCCAGGTTGATTTCATGCATAAAAGCCCCATAGTCAATAGCATCCATGTATAGTCACGTATAGTATATAAAAATTGATGACACTAATTCACTGAGCCTAAGAAAATCCTACGCTTCCCAAAGGTCATCCGTGACCTGGAAAGCTTGCTCGGCGTCCGTGCCTCGCTTACGGCTTTTCTAAGGCTCAGCTCATAAGGGTCATTGGCAATTTTTATATAAGCATACTTAGTCTATACATGGATGCTATTTTACTGTAGTGTGATATGGGATTAGTTAAACATTTCTGTGTCTTTCAGTGGTTTCCGTCCCCCGGCCTGTTCAGATATACATACCATTCTGCTTATCGGTGCTGTATCAACAAGTTAAGGACGCTTTTTTAAGCGTCCTTGTATGCTTTCTTGTTGCCGCAGTGATCACCTCTTTGCATCCTCATTATTCTTCCTATATGTCATGCCTTTGATGACCCCATCAGCATCTCTTGAAAAAACAATAATGTTTTTTGTATGTTCATCGCCGCCCATATAGATATTGTTGGAGAAGCCAACCTGACCTTCATCAAATAAGATCTCCAAAGGAGTTCTGGTTTCATGCCCATCGAAGCTATAAGCGATGATGCCTTCCTTGTCCGGAGCAATTTCTTGCACGGATTCCGGAATAATCGCAGCTCCTATCAATAAAGTTTCCAAATCTACCGGTTCCTCATCTATATCCTTCTGATCCGATGACTGCTCATCGGATAATGTCTGAATATATTTTTCGGCCTTTTCGTAGTCTCCTTTTGATGGATCAATGGGCAAATCAAACAAGAGATTGACTCCTTTATAATCAGCATTAGGGCTGATCTCTCCTGTTTCCGAGTCAAAATTAAAGGCATTGATATCATAAAAGGTATTGGAAATAACACCAAGATACAAACCCCTGTCTGCAAAAATTTCTATACCGTCGCATTCCACGATTCGATACATTATCCCGTCTCTTATAAAGGCGCTGTATCCGCCATTCATTGTAAAGATATTAATGTCTTTAGGATTTTGGCCTTTTATGAAAGGTGAAACGAGAAAGGATACTTCGTCATATTCCGGATCGTCCATTCCCGGCATCGGCGCACCATTTGCTTTAGCAATAGCAACTACCGCATAGGTTCTATCCGGATAGATGTCTTCCGCTGAATGTTTAAAATCGCTGAGCTCTTTGCCGGATACAATCCCAAGCAAGCTCACTTTATAATCACCGCTGACTTGAGTCTGATTTATAGCTAAAGCATCTTTCCCTTCAAATGCGATGGCAAGACTTTTATCTCCTAAATTCTCCGCAACCTGTTTCGGTGTGAGCAGCTGCCATGCGGCAAATGCCGAAACAGACGTTACTATGACAAGTATCGCAAATATTATCGCAGCGGGCATTTTCTTCCTATTTCCCCGTTTCATCCGATTTTTCTCTCTCACCTGACGGATAATCAGCTGGTTCAAACTGTCATCCGGTTCATCGTTTGAAGAAATAGCCTGTCTGAGCAATTGGTCTAACTTTTCAAAATCCTTCATAGCCATTGACCTCCATATATTCTTTAATCATTTTTCTGGCCTTGTAAAGCCTGCTCTTTACAGTACCTGCAGGTATCTTGAGCGCAGAAGCGATATCCTCAACCGGCAGCCCGGCAGTGTAATACATATACAGCGGTATTTTAAATTTGTCATTCAATGATGCCGAAGCCATATCGAGCATTGCATGAAGTTCATTGTTCAGCGCAACATGCTCCGGTGTGGCTCCATCGATCATATCAGGTGCATTATCAAGATCATCATGAAATGCCACCATCTTTGCGATCCTCTGCCGCCAGCCGAATTTTCGCCGCTGATTCTTCCATGTATTTGCTGCTATAGATATAAGGAATATCTTTGGATTCTGGGTATCATCTATTCTATGGCACAGTTCCGTGGCTTTTAAAAAAGCCTCCTGATAGAGATCATCTGCTTGGTGCTTATCTCTTGTCAGTTTGCAGCAAAATCCATAGACATCCTTGCCGTAGTTCTCAATTAAATGACTCAATTCCTCTACATCCAATCTGCTGTTTCCTCCTTTAGCTCAGTTTGACGGCGCCTTCAAACTTTAATGGGTCATATATTGATTAACTCCTCACCTGTATATTGTAATAACTTCTGATTTGGTTCAAAAATTTTATATTTCTTCCCTTATATCATAACTTATCCGATGGTTGCTTTGATCCTCCTTACTCCTGAGGATGAGCTTTCTTCCTTCTGAATCTTAAACCTCTTGAGCTCTCCCGTATTCATAGCATGGGGGCCTCCGCATATCTCCTTTGAATAGCCGGGAATGGTATATACCTTTACAGCTTCTCCATACTTGCTGTCAAAAATACCGATGGCACCCTCCGCCTTGGCTTCTTCTACAGTCCGCTCTTTGCATTCAACATCAATTTCTTTTAATATTGCCTCATTGACTATTCTTTCGACTTCTTCCAATTCTTCCTTCGTCATCTTACGATGAAAAGAAAAATCAAACCTCAGCCTTTCTGCATTGATATTACTGCCTCTTTGGTAAACGCTGCCCCCTAATACAGCTCTGAGAGCTCCGTTCAGCAGGTGTGTAGCTGTATGCAGTTTTGTCGTCTGTTCACTATTATCTGCCAGGCCTCCTTTAAATTTTTCACCTGCACCTATCCGGGATTTTTCCTGATGCTCTCTATATTTTTGTTCAAACTCCGATATGTCTACATTTATTTTTCTTTCTGAAGCAAGCTCAACAGTAAATTCAACCGGGAACCCGAATGTATCATATAACTTAAATGCTAACTCGCCGCTTAGATTGCTTCCCTCATCCAGATTGGAAAAATACCTCTCTGCCATTTTCAGACCGCTGTCCAAAGTCTTTGAGAACAAATTGTATTCCTTTTCAAGCTGTTCTAAAATATAGGCTTTATTTCTTACCAATTCAGCGTAAATTCCTCCATATTCTTCAATGACTGCTTCCGCGATATTGCATAGGATATTTTCGTTTATGCCCAGTTTTTTTATCATACGAATGGCGCGCCTTATCAATCTTCTCAGGATATACCCCTGCTCAGAATTTGACGGTGCGATCGCTTTCGGATCTCCTAAAATAAAAGCCGCAGCTCTCATATGCTCGCTGATTATCCTGAACATTCTTGTATTGCCTTCATCGCAATCCAAATCGGTCAGGCATTCAATTTTTTTCATGATAGGCCGAAACAATTCCGTCTCATATACATTTTGAAATCCATTCATGATCGTAAGCACGCGTTCCAGACCCATTCCTGTGTCAACATTTTTCTGTGAAAGCTCTGAATATCCTCCAGCCTCATTTTTGTTGTATTCCATGAAAACATTGTTCCATATCTCCACATATTTTCCGCATTTGCATGCCGGACCGCAATTATCCCCGCATTTCGCTTTCCCCATATCATAAAAGATTTCTGTATCAGGTCCGCATGGCCCTGTTCTCCCGGCAGGTCCCCACCAGTTCTCTTCTCTTCCATAGAAAAAAATCTGCTCTTCCTTCAGCCCATTTTTCATCCATAGCTCTGCTGCTTCCGTATCTCTCGGAACTGCTTCGTCCCCCTCAAATACTGTCACTGCAAGCTTCTCAACAGGTATTCTTAAATATTCAGTAAGGAATTCATAACTCATCACGATAGATTCTTCCTTGAAATAGTCCCCAAGAGACCAGTTCCCGAGCATTTCAAAAAATGTCACATGAGTATCGTCTCCAACATCATCTATATCGCCTGTCCTGACGCATTTCTGAATATCAACCAGCCTATTCCCCTGAGGGTGTTTTTCTCCCAATAGATAAGGAACTAAAGGATGCATCCCTGCCGTCGTGAACAATACGCTTGGGTCATTATCAGGAAATAAAGAAGCTGAGCCTATCTCTTTATGGCCCCTTTCTTCAAAAAATTCCACATACATTCTTCTCAATTCATTTGCTTTCATAGCCATTCCCCTTTCTTTTTTCAATAAAAAAGCCCCAAGCTGATATTTCATTCAGCTTAGGGCGAACTATACGGTCCGTGTTACCACCTAAATTCAGAGATCATCTCTGCACTCTGCCGGTACGAGGCCATTTATACTATCATAACCCGATACCGTGTTCCTTTTAACGGCGGAAGCTCCGACGAAGCCTACTAAGATCACTCTTTTCGGTTCATAGTTCCGAGACTGCTTCAATATAACCTTTGTGAAGATTCGCACCTTCCATCTTCTCTCTGCGACTCCGGCCAATATCTACTCTCTCTCTTCATAACCTTTGCATTTTAAGTTGTATAAAAGTTAACACAAACATTGACATATGTCAAGATTATCTTTGACACTTTTAAATGCTTTTATCACTGAACTAACCCGCTCTATACCCACAGGGCACAGGCGACCCCCGCCTCTATAGGCGGCGGGTGCCAAGAGCGGCTAAGTCCAGTGCCCCAGGGCACCTTCTCTTGCCCTTGCGGGGCAATTCACCTTGTATGGACTCGACTAACATTCAATGGGGGCTCCCATCCCCCTCTGAATGAAGTCTCGTTCAAAAATCCCAATCCATCTTCCGATATATGAGATATTTTCAATTTAAAGTTCAAAAAGTGTCATTTTACTTAATACAATTTTCATTATATACTAAAACTATAAAAGGATAATGGAAAAAAAGCAGGCGCAAAACCTGCAGGAGCCTGATTCACTATAACAAAAGGAGAAATAAAATGGACGTCAAAATCTCAAAAGAATTGTCTGAGTTACGTCCGGGAGCAGCTTTGATGGTGCTGAGCTACGAGGCCGAGGTTAAAGAAAGCTCTGCTGAACTGCTTGCTTTATTGGATAAAACAATAGACAATATCCACAGCCGCTATACAATGACGGATTTGGCCGAGCTTATACATATCAAAGATACCCGTACTGCCTATCGCAACCTTGGCAAATCTCCCACAGCATACCGCAATGCGGCGGAAGCAATGCTCCGGCGTATCGTAAAAGGGAACGGTTTATATCATATCAACAATGTGGTGGAAATAAATAATTTGATTTCTATCACAACGGGATATTCGGTAGGATCTTACGATACGGATTGTTTATCCGGCACAGTAGAATGGAAGCGTGCTCCCGACGGTGAGAGCTATCTGGGAATCGGCAAGGACATTTTGAATATTGAGCATCTCCCCACCTTATATGACGAAAAAGGAGCTTTTGGGAATCCGACCAGTGATAGCCGCAGAGCAATGATTTCTCCGGGTATACATCGGATTTCAAGCGTAGTTTATTCCTTTTCGGGCAACCATGAATTGGATTTAATTGCATCTCAGTATCAAGAATTGCTTATTGCTCATTGCAGGGCAAAGGAAATTGATGTTAAGATTATAAGTTAATGATATAGACATATTGCCTTGCAGGCCTCTATACTAAAGGAGAGGAGGTTAAAACCGATGAACAGCATTACAGTCTGGACGAAGCAAAATGAAAATGTCGCCAAAGAACTTGACGAAACCGGCAGGTATATAGCTAAAAAAGAATATATTTTCAAGGATTTGGATGAGCACGCATATTTGGTGTTAGAGGCTTATAATTGGCTGGTAAAAAATACTCCCGGCACCGCCCAAAAGCCGGATGATGCAGAATTCCCCATATGGGTATCTTTCACAAGGGAGGCAACCATGCTTCCCAGTACGGGAACCATAATACTGGAGCTTACATTGGATCCCTCCTTGATCACGAGAGTGAATATCGACAAGTGGGGGACAATCCTCAATTATTCCTATATTCCGGCAGATGAGCAAGATGCCAAACACCACCGGCAACTTCTGGAGCAATATGGGATAAGCGATGCCAAAGCCTATATGTCCCAGTTTTATCCTCAGATAAAAAGGAAAATCATTGACAGTTGGAGCCGATTGTTCGATGAATCTATCGTTATTGGCAGCAATAAAAATTATGGTAACATATGGGAGGTAAAAAAGGAATGGGTGACAAAGATAATACGGTAATGCTTTATTCCTCGCAATCAGAGGTTGTAGTGAGCATTCTTGAACGGGATGGTATTTGCTTTTCCAAGCAGCAATATGTGGTAAAAAAATATGAAGAAAGCGCTCCGATTTTTGTAGCGGCATACAGTTGGTTTGCCATGGAAGCAGAAGAGTATCTTCCAAAGCCGGAAGGAGCTGAATACCCTTACTGGGCTTTTAGAGATTTATATAGTATTGAACAATCAACAAACAGCAGGATTTTGCAGCTGTGTATTCCAGCAGATGAAGCGATATTTTTCGATATGTATGACTGGAACAAGATACTTTGCCTTCAATATATCGGCGAGACCAAGGCTGATGAGGCACGGTTCAGTCAAATGCTTGCCGACTATGGAATTCGGAATGAAAGCGATGTAATCCTCACAAATTTTTACCCCGACATGAAGCGTCAGGTGCAGGATAGCTGGAAAAGGCTATTTCGCCATCATGAAAAGATAAAGTCAGGAAATACCGACGGTGTAGGAAGTGTGCAGGCCGGATTATGGCAGCTAAAAAAAGAGTGGATTGTGTGATCTGCTTTAAATACTATCTAATTTGCCTTCAAGTATCCAATAAAAAGGAAATGAAAAATGTATATTTTGAAAAACAGTTCCTCCCATTTGGTTTATGACAACTGCCGTAAGTCTAATAGGACAGGTATAATCTTGAATTTCAAGAACTTTTCTTCCGATGTTCCTTTTATTCAAAAAAATACAGCCCTACAAATTAATATTTAATGAATATTTACTTACAGGGCTGTATTTATGACCAATCAACAATATCCTATTCCGCTGCTTTAAAATTATATATGGGTATTATGTTATCTATAATTTTCACAGTATCGCCTATATTTCTTACTATATCATCCATAGGCTTATACGCAAGAGGGCATTCATCCAAAGTTTCTTTATTTACAGAGGTTGTATAAATTCCTTCCATGGTTTCTTTAAATTGGCTAAGTGTAAATGAGCTCCTGGCCTGTGTTCTGCTCATAATCCGCCCGGCACCGTGAGGAGCCGAGAAATTCCAATCGGCATTCCCTTTACCTATGCAGATCAGACTGCCGTCACGCATATTTATGGGGATTAAAAGAATCTCGCCCTTTTGAGCTGAAACAGCACCTTTCCTTAATATCATATTTTCTGTATCAATGTAATTATGAACAGTGGTAAACTGTGAAGCAGCCTTAAGCTTCATACCCTTTACAATTTCCTGTATCATAGCCTTGCGGTTAAGATCTGCAAACCTCTGTACAATTTTCATATCATGGATATAATCCTTAAAAAGCTCTCCTGAAGCATAAGCCAAGGCCTTGGGTATATCGGTGAGAATCTCTGCCTTTTTCCTTTTCAGCTCCTTCTGTATTTCTTTTTCACGTCCGGAAGCTTTTAATTCGGCAATCAAGCCTTCAAGGTCAGCCTTGGTATTCTTATTAAGGGATTTAAAGGCTTCTTCCTGATAAAGGCTCGCAACCTCGTGCCCCAAATGGCGGCTTCCGGAATGGATGACGATATATAAGCTGCCCTCGCTGTCCCTGTCGGCTTCAATAAAGTGATTGCCTCCACCAAGTGTGCCTATGCTGCGCCTCGCCCTTATCAGATTTACCTCGCCTTTGCATTTCAATTGGCTCAGATCTATTTCATCATTGAAGCTGTGCTCCTTATCCCGTATATTAAATCCGCTGGGAATCTTCTCATAGATCAGCTTATCCAGCTTCTGGAGTTCTATGTGACGGTCTTCAAGCTTTATGACCTCCATGCCGCAGCCGATGTCAACGCCCACAAGATTTGGCACGACTTTGTCCTCAATGGTCATTGTGGTCCCTATTGTGCAGCCAGCGCCGCTGTGGACATCGGGCATGATGCGGATAACGCTGCCTTTTGCAAACTCCTGACTGCATAGGGTTTCAATCTGACCCACGGCACCGGGTTCTATATTTTCCGTATATACAATAGCGCTATTGTATTTTCCTTTTATCTCAAACATAGGGGATTTCCTTTCATTACATTCAAATATCTGTCGCCGTTCTATGCAACTTGACAGCCATTGCTTCTATTCTATGAAAACTAAGAATATAAGTCAATATTCGATGATATTTGTCGGTACGCCAAGCTCTATCCCTACAGTACATGAATGCTATTTCACATATGGGAATAAGTAAATGGTATGTATAACCGTGCTCAGATATACATACCATTCTGCTTATATACCCCAATAGATTTCTTTTACTTTGTTGCCGTCCATCCCGGCTTCAGCTTCGCACCATGCCCTCACCGATGACAAGCTCCACAAACCGGCGCAGGATGGTCGAAGCCTCCCCACGGGTAGCATTTCCGGCAGGATCAAAGCGATTGTTATTTTTACCTATGATAACGCCGCTTTGCTGTATGGCTTTTACCGCTTCTTTTGCCCATGAACTGATTTTCGCATCATCCGCAAAGGTGACGGCCTGAAGTGACACAGGCAGCTTATAGCCTGCGTATTCAGCATAATTTACCATCATAACCGCCATCTGCTCACGGTTGATCACGCTGTCCGGGCCGAATTTCCCGCCGCCAATGCCCTGCACTATCCCATTTTTCACCGCCCATTGGATATAGGGCATAGCGGGATTTGCGCCTGAAACATCGGAGAAGCTGCTTTCCTTGTAACCGCTTATGTCTGCGCCGGACAATTTACCCAATGCCATAAGGAAGTCCTGGCGGGTAATGTCCATATTGGGAGAAAAAGTGGTCGCACTCGTGCCTGAGATAAGCCCGCGACCGGCAGCAAAGTCAATGTCATCCTTTGCCCAGTGTTTTGCAGTATCGGTAAATACAGGAGGCGGAGTTTTGTAGCCTACGCCGTAGGCTGCCATCTTATTACAAGAAAAGATAAGGCGTTTATTATCATAGCCGGAGTTCGTGAGCAGGGTTTGCTTGCCGTTTTTATCCACATGCACGCCGTAGAGATTGCCGCTCTTCTCCATGCTTGTGAGGGTATAGGCTATACCCAGCGTAATCATACCCTTTTTGAGGTCGGAGACATATGCTCTTTTGCCGTCCTTCTGATAGCTGACGGTGACGTCAAACACCGGCCGGCTTCCGATGAGGCCCTTCGCCGCATCAGAGAGCTTTGTTATGGGTGAAGCGTTAAAGCTCACATTGCCGGCTGACCGCTTGTTGACTTCCTTGATCGCCTCCGCATCCAGTGTAAAGCTCACAAGGGGGTTGTTCATGCCAAACAGCTTCGCACCCTCCCGCTCCAGCCTGTCAATGGCAGCGGCTTCAACCGTAATGGTGATGCTTCCCAAACTCTTGCCGAACAGGATATTGAGCGCAACGCCGATACCGTCCGCAGTTTCACCGCCTGCCTTTGCCTTGGCCTGTGCTCTCTCAATCAATGCCTTGGTCATTGCGTCGGTTATGGCGATGGCAGCGTTCCCGTTCGTGCCGATTGCGGCATTTATGTCCATTGATGCTATCGTCGGCTGATTGGGCTTTTTGTCGGTGGTGATGTTCCAGCCGGCTGGAGGGGTGTAGCCGCTGCCGGAGCCGGAACCGCCGCTGGAGTTTCCTCCGCCGCCGTTATAGCTCCAATTGGCCGTGACGGTCACGTTTTTGGCAGGCATGGCAAAGGTGGTTGTGGCACTGCTTGCATTAGCAAAGGCAACACCATCAGGAGAAATCCAGCCTGTAAAGCTGTAACCACTTCGGCTGCCAGCATGGATGGTAACAGACGCACCTTGTACATAGCTTCCTGCACCGCTGGCTGCCGCATAGCTGCCGTTTACAACCACTTTGTAAGATGCTGGGGGAATCGGCTCGAAAACTGCCTTTATAGTTACATTTTCTGCGGGCATGGTGAACTTGTTTTCCGTGATGCTCACGCTGCCGCCGATAACTTCCCATGTCTTGAATTTATAACCGCTGTTTGCTGTGGCTGCAAGTGTGATCTCTGTGCCTGGGGCTGCCGAGCTGACATTACCTGAATTGACCATGGCCCTTGCTATACCGTTGCCGTCATTTTGCACAGTGATGGAGTAAATAGCGGGCGGCAGAGGTTCATAGGTTGCCGTCAGTGTAACCGCTTGGGCAGGCATGGTAAATTGTGCCGTAGTATCTTTTACTCCCGTACCGTTTACAAAGAAAATACCGGGAGAGTATATCCATCCCTCGAAACGCTTGCCGGATTCCGGAGTATTTGCTGTAATCGTAACAACCGTACCCGCTGCCGCCGTTGACATATTTGATGCACCATTGTTGATGGTTATTGAGTAGGTTGGTGCGCTCACCGTCACGGGGAAATCAGCGGCGTAATCTGCGCCATGGGAGCCGCCTCCTGCAACAGTAGCGCGTATTACTGCCGTTCCGGCTGCTGTTGTGCGAAGCGTATCGCCGTCGATAGCTGCCCCTGTGCCGCCGGCATCCCTTACGCTCCAGGTGATGACCTGTATCGTAGCGTTCGCCGGAACGACTGTAGCCATCAGGGTAAGCGGCGCTCCCGCCGTTGCACTTGACGGTCCGTTTGTGATAGCTGTCACAGGCACATGAGAGGCTGGTATTGCCTTGACCGTCAGATTAAAGTTCTTTGTGCGGGTTACGCTGCCCTTGGTGAGGGTTGCAGTCAGCATAACGGTCACATCACCCATTGATTGCCCGGGACGGAGCACTCTGCCATCGGTTGAAATCAAGTTGCTGTCGCTTGCCCAGCTTATGCTTACTCCATTGCCCGGGGCATAGCTCAAATCCAAGTCGGATATGATATTATCAAAGGCTGTATTAGCATTTTTTATTTTATCAAAGGTAAGTGCATTCAGAGCGTTTTGCACATCCTCAATATCTTGATTTTCGTAGGCAAGCACACACACTATAAAGGTTTTCCTGTCGACAGCCGCATTCTTTGTAAATGTTGCAGTCAGATAGACCACCTGATCGCCGTCTGCCAAGGCAGGGCGGGTGACTGTGCCGTTACTGGCGATATACTGAGGCTTGCTGCTCTGCCAGCTTATATTTACTTCACTCGATGCAGATAATTCTGTCATCAGATGCATATTCATTGTGATGCTTCCCAGACTATTGTCTGCATTATGTTTTATGCTGTTAGCCCAGAGAGCAGCCTTGGCTACAGCCACATCATGGGCATCGGTATCTGACGAGACTGCGCTCATATCGGACTGAAGCACCAAGCCACGCTCACCCACTGCTAGGAAGCAATTGGGGCCTGCCGTGACGCCGTTTAGGTTGGTGTACATATCATTATCTGAAGACTGGGAGTTTAATTCTAAGCCGGAGGGCTGGCTATACCAAGTGATGCCGCCATCCGCCGAAGCTATAATGTTTCCCAACTCTCCAACGGCTATGAAGTTGCCATTAGAGTAAGCGATGCCCCTATTGTATCGGTCAAAAGCGATCTCGGCTATCGTCCAACTATCACCCTTATCGGAGGATAAATAGACCTCTCCCGAGCCGCCCACCGCAACGAATTTCCCGGCTGCGTAGATCATGTCAGTGGGGTATTTTGCGAATCTGTGTAGATCTGTGGCTTGGGTCCAATTCGTGCCATCTGTTGATCTATATGCCGCACCGTTTTTGGTCAGCGCTATAAACGTACCATCCCCGTATGCCACGGCGTCAAAGCGTACCAGGCTGCCGCTGGCTGCGGATATCCAGCTTGCGCCATCAGCCGACACAAGCACCACCGAACCAAGGGAGCTGTCTCCCCCGATTACAACATACTGGCCCCCGCTGTAGGCGATTCCCTTTAGCTCATTCGTCGTTCCCGAGGTTCTAACCGTCCAGTCTTTACCGTTTACTGAGGTGAGAATAGTTCCATTCTTCCCTACTGCGATGAACTGGCCGCCCAGATATTCCACCCTATTCAGATCTTTCGTAGTCTTTGAAATCTGGAGGGTCCAGTTAGTTCCATTAGTTGAAGTCTGGATGACTCCCTTAACTCCCACCGCTACAAAGAGGCTATTGTTATAAGCCACGTCATTCAGCGTCCAGGTGCTGCCATTGTTGCGGTATTCCCAGCCAATGCCCGTGACAGCAGAGCTATAGATGCTCCCATAGCCATCCATGGCTACAAGCTTAGTGCCATTGGAGGCGGCCGCATTAAAGCCATCTTTCCCGCCATCTGTATTTTCGGTCCAAGTAGCACCGTCTGTTGAAATTGTGATAAAGGCGTTGTTACCGGAATTAGTGCGACCCGCTGCAATAAATCGGGTTCCATCAAATTCTACAGAGAAAAGAGATGAATAAGTTTTAATTGAAGTATTGAGTACTGTCCATATTTCCGCGTTCGAGGAGGTGCAGATGAGCGAGGGGCCACTGTCCTTACCGCCCACGGCCACTAAGGTCCCATTGCCATAAGTGATATCCCATATGGTGTTATTGACGTCTCCATGGGCCCAGGTCCAGGTTTCACCGTCAGCAGAGGTTAAAATGCTGCCTTTGTACTGCTGGCCGGTGTCTGATCGCCCTCCCACGGCCACGAACTTGGTTCCTGTATAAGTGATGGACAAGAGATTCGTTATCTTGCCTCTTTCTTGGTTCAGCTTCCTGCTTTGCCATGTTTCGCCATTGTCAGTGGAGATTAAAACATTGCTGTCTCCGCCTACGGCCACAAATTTTCCGCTTCCAAAGGCGACATCATTAAGCTGCTGTGGGGCCGCTGCTTTTTCTGTCCAGGCATCTCCGTCACCGGAGGTATAGATTCGGCTGGAGTAGTCGCCTGACGTGCCCACTAAGACATAGGTTCCATTCCCATAGGCAACGCCCTTTAATCGGTCAAACTCGCTTCCCACATCCACCTTAGTCCAGGTTTCGCCATCAGCGGATTTCAGCAGCGTGCTGTTGTAGCCTACAGCCCAGAATGTGCTGTTAAGATACTTCATATCCTCTATGGGACTGCTGGACGGCAGTGAGGCTTTTTTCTCCCAAGCCGGATTGCCTGTTGTACCTGCCGGTACTGTGTTATCCTTCACCCAGACGGTGCTGGTGCCGTTACCTGAGCCGTAAGTGAGATAACCTTGTTTACCAGTAGGCGTTGTTATATCGCCGGAGGTATAATCATGTCCTGAAATGCGGATATACTTATCGATGCCATTCAGCGAACCCTCTATGGTGATATTGCCTCCGCCACTGATTTCACAGCCCGTGGTTCCCGATACATTTCCTTTAACCCATGCTGCTCCCAAATCACACACATATACCCCGGTGCTGTTGTTGGAGGTTGCGTTGCCATCAACCTGTACGATGCTGTCTTCATCAGTGGCATAAACCGCATAATTCTTGGCAGCGGCATCAGTTTTGACTGTGATTCGTGACTTGGTGCGGGCATCGGCGGCACTGCCGTAGTCAGCACTCTGCTGTGTACTGGTTACAGTTACATTGGAATTCGACCATGCCTGTACTCCGTTAACATTACCATTTACATGCAGTTCTGCTGCACCGTCAAGAGTGATAGTGCTATTGTCAACATACAGCCCGTATTCTCGGTAGTTCTCCACATTGCAGATACCAGGTCCTGAAAAGGTGATGGTACTGTTTTGAACTTTGAGGGCTTGCTGAACCCAGGCATTAGAAGAGTTCATGATAGTCAAGGTATGGTTATTTAAATCAAAGCTGATCTGCTTATTGGCAATGCCCAATACCGGAATTGCTGTCCCAACAGCATCACGGGTCACGGTAATATCCTGCAGCAGCCGGATGGTGGTAGGGGTTGCATCCTCTACCGCAGCCAGGGCTGCATCCAAAGTGGGATAAACGGTTGTGCCGATGGCGCAGACACCGCTCGGCGGAGCCGCCGATTCGACTGTGACCGGCAAAGTCAGCTTAAATTTCTGACCACCGACTTCTGAGTTCAGCACCAGACTGTAGTTTCCCGCAGCCGTGGGCATCATGCTTACCGCGGCTGTGCCGCCTAAACCGCTTGAGATTGCCTCTAACTCAGCGCTGGTAGCCGCATCAACCGCAAAGGTCACCCCGTTATAGGCTCCCGTCAGCGATACAGTGGACTGCTGTCCCTGGATTGCGGCGAGCGGAACGCCGGGGAGTGCCGTGAGAAATGCCCTATAATAGCCAATAGTATCATAATAGTACACTCCCGGAGTGGAACCGCTAAAAGTTACATTTCCAGCAGTAATGTTAATGGCAGCGCCATTAGCGCCTGCTGAAACCTTGCCGAAGAAATTGCCGCCGGTCAGATATGTGTCTTTGCTCAGGGCATACAAAGCGTGAGCGCTCCCAGTAATATCACCGCCGGAAATATTGATCCAATCCTTGGAACCAATATGAACAGCATATGTCCCGCTCATCGTCCCGCCGCTGATACTCGCTTGACAATCGGTTCCCCCAAGGCGGATCGCATTTTCCGTCCCGTTGATTTGCCCGCCGCTGACAGTAACGCTGGCAGACTTTCCGTCTATGCCTATCCCCCGCGCTCCTGTTATAGTACCGCCCTTAATATTTATCTGTCCGCCCTTGCCAGCCGGTACATAAACAGTTTTGGCACTTGCTCCCGTTCCTGCCAAGGATGCTGTGCCCTCCAAGGTAAATTCTCCTTCCTCTACCTGGACTACAGAATTGCCGCTGCCCGTGATCCGAAGATCCCCGTTGAATGTTACCTCCGCATCATTGATAATGGCAATGTTGTTTGCTCCTGCAGTCAATGTTGAGCCATTATCCGAAGTAAGGGCAATGTTTTGGCCAATAGTCAGCGGACTGATTAGATTGATGTTATCATCAATGTTAATTGTATAGTCTTTATAAACTGCATTAGCGACAGTGTCCCTTAGCTCAGCCTCAGTTGTAACGCTAACGGTACCCGCAGCCAGTGGGGCTGCATTTCCCAAGGGCATTCCTTCTGCACTCGCCGTCACGGGCGATAGAGGCAACATGAGGCATACCGCCAGCAAGGCGGATAATATTCGGTTTCTTATAAAGCAAAATCGCATAACTTATTCTCCTTTCATACCTTATAAATTTAGATATAACTTTATCCTTATCATTGCAAAAAGAGCTTTTTATTTTAAAATGCCAGATCTTATCAAAACAGCTTCTTACAATACCCGGAGCCGAAAAATATTTATTCTTTAAGCTTATATTTTAAGGCGTTTGCCTTATCAACGAGGGGGGGTGCTGCACCTTCCTGTCCAATCAGAAGATACTTCTCCGATCCCTCTATTATGCTATTGAAATATGCCCAGCTGTCAGGCAACTTTTCCTCGGCGCTCCAGCTCTTGCCGTCATCATCGCTTTCCTCGGCAACCCTGTCGGTAAGTGTGAGAACTCCGTCCTTTACGCTGTAGCTTCCTGTTAAATACATTGCGTTTGACCAGATCACCAATGCTGTATAGGTTCCGTCCCCCTTGAAAGTATATATTTGTCCCAGGCCTGAGGCTCCGCCTTCATATTTCCCTGAAACCGCATTGAATGTTCCCCCGGACAGGGTACCGAGGACCCATGTCCCTGCAACCGAATTGGTGCTGCTTCCTGATGGAGCGGCGGTGCTTATATCCTTGAACTGCTCATAGGAGCGCACGCTCATGGCAATAGCCTGCTCTCTTGTGGTGGTGGCATAGCCTGCTGCTGTTTGTGCCGTGGTGATAGCCTTGGGCATAAACTTGCCGTCCGCGCCTTTTATGATCCCGTTCTTGCTCATAAATTTCACATGCTCCGATGCCCAGGGGGATATGTCCTTCTCATCCGTAAAGCTGGGAGCTCCCGCAGCGGAGAAATCTTCACCGGGTGCCATAACCCTTATGGCGCGGCTCAGCATTGTGGCAACCTGCTCCCGGTTGGTCAGCGCTTTAGGTGCAAAGGTGGTTGCAGATGTACCGGTAGTTATACCAAGCTTAAATGCTTTTAATATCTCGGCATTAGCCGTATCTGTAAAAGGATTTGGTGAAGCAGCCACTGCTGTCATATTAGTTGTCTTTTCATACAGCTTTACTGCCAGTTCTGCAAATTCCTCTCTGGTTATAGGCTTTGTCATGTCGGCCCCTTTCAGAGAATCGGGTATCAGTCCGTATTCATCCGCTTTTTTCAGTTCTGCCGCTGCCCAGGTCGAAGCCTCGCTCCATGCAGGCATATTGTGGGATATCACATTGGAGAAGGGGCCGTATATATCCACAGAAGTAGTGCTGTCAATGCCTGCCGGCTTGTATCTCCTCAGATCCAATGCATAGCATACCTTTATTTCATACCCCTCATCCTCATAGCTTTGCTTTGAGTTATCAACAGAAAAATAATCGCTTGCCTCCACATGCAAAAGCTCTGAATTGACCCATTCATAGCGTATAAATTTAAAATCCTTATCTCCTGCTCTTCTCATCCATATTTCGGCTCTTACAGAGCTTCCGGACATGGAATGCAAGTCCTGTACGTCTCCGGGATGCTTTTCAAGCTTGATATCAAAATACGGTTCTCCGCTTGCCGTAGCCTTCAGATCTGCATACAGCAAAGTCGGCGCATGATTTATGAGCTTATTGTAATCTGCTTTTATATTTGCAGATAGGATAAATTCTTTGGACCAGGGAGATAGAGTATAGGTTTCTCCATAATCAAAGGATTCTGCAAAACGCACCCGGAAGGTTATGAAGTGGCTTTTCAGATAATCCCAACCCTGCTCTTCAAATTGCTTAAAGCTTTCTTCCTCTTCAAATATTCCGGTCATGCTCCATCTGTCGCTGTCCACGTATCTCTTCCCGTTGGCAAAGGTAAAATAGTTACTATTTCTGCTATTGGGCATGGTTTTCGGCGAATCCCAACCGGGTATATGATGCCAGCTTCCATTATCTATTTTGTAATCTATCTGGAAGTGGGGTGAAAAGCTTTGTTTGTTATCCGGATCATCTGCCGCACGCCTTTCTATATAGTCGCGCATATCCTCCGGTACGCTGAAGGTAAAATACAAACTGTCACTTATATAATAACCAACCCCGAAATGCTCCGGCGCACCGAATGAGACCGGAGGCTCTATATCCGCTCTTAAAGTAACAGCCATTGCGCAAATCATTATCATAGCTAATAATATTGTTGATATTTTACGGTGCATACATATTCCTCCCTTATAATTTGGAATACTTTATTTGCAGTTTTAGTTCAAAAGCATTAAATTTAATGTAAAAGTAGCAGAGATATTATTGATTTCATATACTTCTATGCTTGCTTCATACTTTTTGCCTTTCCATTCAACAGTCTTGGTGATCATAGAAGCATCCCCGCTCCAGCCGTCTTTAATTAGAGTGTCAATGTAAGCATTGGCTTTTTCCTCATTTATACCTTCACATTCATAATTCATATACCATACCTGTCCTGTCACAGTCTCAAGCAACTCCATCTCTCCTATGAATGTACAGTCTGGAGGAGGTATTATACCCGGAGGCAGCTGATCCTTGGGCCATGCGCCTTCTTCTGCCGTATAAAGAACCATTTGCAGATGTTCATCTCCTTGCCAGGAAAATCTTATGCTGTAGATCCCTTTTCGTGCTTCAGGCTGTTTGCCGCTCTCGACATTCCACCCTAAGCTCTTGAGATTATCTAGATACTTGTTCAAAGCATCTTCGTTTGTCTTGTCTATCTTGATATAAAAGTCCTCACCGTCTCCTCCTGAATTGACTATCTCTCCCTCTTCATATTCCGGAAGTTCGGCAGGGACTTTATCTTTTGGCCATTCTTTGTTCATCAGGGTTTCCATAGTTTCCATGGCATTTTTCACAGCTTTTTCAGTATCCTCCGCTGCCTTGGTTTCAGCCGTCCCACCGCTGCTTTGTTCTGCAGCCGGTTTGCTGCCGCAGCCGGAAATCATGGTTATAAGCAAAATTGATATGAACATGATAGAAATTAACCTCTTCATAATATGATCATCCTCCTATTATAGATTTACAGTCTTTCATTATTTAATCGGCTCGCCTGTCAGCTGGCCTCTGAAATATCCGCTAAGCCTCAATGCCGGCACCTCTACAAATACATCCAGATCGCTCACCAATATGCGCATAGGGATAGCTTCTATCCCTGCCGCGGATTCATTCTTCTCTGCTTTTTCCCCTTGTATGCCATGAGCTTGTATATTAAGCAGTCCGGTTCCTTTCATATCAGGAGATATCAATGCCATGCCGTTATAGTCCCTTACCGGCTTTAGTGGGGGAAGAAAGCCCTCCATATGTTCATAAGTGTAGTACTCTTGAAAGGTCTCAGCATCATGGGGAACTACATCAAATTTCATAGCCTCGGCATAGGCCTCCATCTTAAAGCCTCCTAGCATTTTTATCACCTCATTGGAAAGCTTGGATGCATCCATTTCCACTTTGATATTGGCATTGCCCAGGTATGTCCCGCAGATATCAGTACCCCCCTGCTTATCAGCGGCTAGCACCAATGTATAATTGACCGTCATTCCGTCCTTCTCTACAGGAATAGTATGATCAACATGCAGCGTCCACTTGGCTTCTACAGGTGCCGACGGAGCAGTACTTGGTTCACCATTGCCACCGGAATGGGGTGCATCCGCCGTACACCCTGCCAGCATGCACGCAACAAGCAGCACAGATATCAATTCCATAATTTTTAATTTCACTGTCCACGCCCCTTTCTTTTAACGAGACTTCATTCAGTGTTAAGATATAAAATTAGCTTCAAAACACCAAAATAAATTTGATGCGGGTCTGCTTTTATTTTACAAAACAGACATCAAAAAAATATAAAATGAAAAATAGGGCTGGTATGCCTACCAGCCCTTTAAAATCAATATGTAAGCCGTTTCAAGCTTATTTTTTCATAGTGAAATTGAGTAAAATATTTTAAAATTGATAATAGCGGTCAGATTACAGCCAGATAGATAAGAGCCGTATATATGATGATTTTCAAAATACGGCTCAAATTGAAAATATATAAAGCCTTATTGCATCAGATTTTTTATTTCTTCGCAATCATTAAATGATGCAAATTTCTCAAGACATATATTGATCTGCTTTATCAGCTTTTTTGTCTGTCTAACTCCGGCTTCAAACCATATATTTTTAACGATCAGGCATTTGGCTTTCCTGTCATTTACAGCCTCGATCCTGCCGACAAACCTGTCCCCATAAAGCACCGGCAATACATAATAGCCGTACTTTCGCTGAGGCTCCGGCGTGTAAATCTCCCATTTGTACTCGAAGCCGAACAGCAGCTTTATCAGCTTCCTGTCCCACAGCATATTGTCCAGAGGAGCTAAAAGCTCACATCGTTCCTTGATCTTTGGGTTTTGCAATACTTTTTCAAGAAGGCCCCTGTCGCCTTCAACACAGTAAAGCCTTTCTTTTATGTTCTCTACGCCGATCTCTATGATTTTATTTTCTTCCAGCAGCTGTTTAAAAATTTCACTGCGATCATCTGCTTTTAATTCCCAAATATTAAGCCAGGCATCGGACGGCTTGTTCCATAAAAGGCCTATGGCAGCAATCCTCCGCAGCACACGCCACTTCATATGCTCAAATTCGTCCGGATAAGGGTCCGGCTCCTTCAGAATTTCCACAGGAATACAATTTTCGGCAAGGTCGTAATATTTTCTTGTCCCTATTTTATGATGAACAACAAGCTCCCCGCGGAAATACAGACTTTCAAGGGCTGCTCTGGACAGCTTTGTGTCGCTCCAATACCATTTTACAGTATCTTTAAAGTCTAAATCAGAAGAGGATACCGCCCCCTTCTCCCCGATGATCTCCTTTATGTCTTCGCATACGGCATTGACCTCAGCATGGCTGCGCCCGCTGCTCCTATATGCTTCACGGTACCGGGAAAAATATTTCCAATCAGATAAGCTCATGATGGCAAGGTTCTTATCGAAGTAGTCGATCAGCTTTCTGTCCTCATACAAAAGCTCATAAAGCATTTGCTTTGTAAAGCCTTTGACCCTGGACTGCAAAACCAGTTCGGCATTTTTACCGCATACGTCTATAGGGTCAAACTGAATACAGCCCGCTTGATCCACATAGTCAAGTATACCCTGCTTGCCGGTAAATTTATATTCGCCCATCAGCCCATGCTTTAGCAGCATAAAACGGCGGGCCTGCTCATTTGTGAGGGTGAATTTGCTCATAAAAATTGCCCTTTCCCACTCTTATTATTCTTTATATAATAATGTCCCCTGCTAAATTCTACAATAAGATGCTTCTATTTGTTCTTTTAACTTCTGTCTTACATCTTCTACGTCAGGATTCTTAATGTCCACGCAAATAATATGAAGATGCATTTCTCCATAGCTGTCTTTGATTATCACAGTCTTGCTTTCAATAGGAAGTTTACAAAACAGCGGATAAATCAATGCTACGGTCTTAACGCCATAAGCTTTTCCATAAGCAAACACTTGATAAATATCATCTCTGCTAATGTTATTAAACATCCCATTCCCATAACCAGGGTTTTTGTATTTAGCATCTACAACAAGTATCAATCGCTCCCCCTTATAAACCAATATGTCAGGTTTTATAGTCAGAATATTTCTTTTATCCTCTGTCTTTGCAAAATGTAAAGTAGATTCGTGTTTAGCCCCATAACCCTCCATCCCATCTATTAGCTTAAACAAGTAATATTCATATAAATCATTAACCGGAATCAAAAAAGAAAAAACAGTTTCATCTCCAATGTAATTTTCAGGTTGCAGGTTTTGATAAAACATTCTTGCCATATCAAAAACAGGTTTGAAATCCATATTTAGACGTGAAAATTTAACTGATTCTAGCAGAGGCATGGATAGCTCAATCTCCCTTGCATCATCCAAAAACATTAAAGCTCTTTTAAGATTCTTCTTATTGTCCGCACTTTGTGTGCATTCTAACAGTTTGACGACCACTGTTTTTACAGCATTATTTATAAGATTATCGTGCTCAAAGCTCTGATACGATATATAGTGCAAATCTTTCCTTAAAAAATTATTTTTTATAGTTTTAACAAAGTCAATCCTTCCTTTGACAAATTGGCTATTCCCCTCAATTTCAATATACTCTCTATTCATTCTTTTTGAATAAGTGTGAAAAACATGATCTGCAAATATAGAAATAAAAATTTCTAATAATTCTGCTTCCATAAGGCTATTATTTTGAGCATTGGGTAAATGAAGCACCTTATTAAATTCCGATACTTTCAATAGATTAAATAGAACCCCCATAGATTCACGAATTTCTTTTTCGCTGTCTAAATCTATATCATCGTATATTTTGGGTAATATTTGTAATCGTGTTTTGCCTTTTGCAATAAATCCAACATAATGCATTATTTGTAATATCCCATCATAGTCTAGTCGTATATACTGATTTCCTATAATAGAACGAAAGGTCAGTATATCATTAATTTGAGTCTGAGATAATGTAACTTTTTGCTTTCTATCTTCAAATACTGTTATAACCTTATGAGACATACTAATACCTGCTTTCATATATCTTCATCAGTGCACTTTCAAAGTCAGATATACCATTCTCATTTGGCTTGGTGCTCAACATAACAATTTCCTTTGTTCTTTGATCAAAAAATTTGTCTCCTACAATTTCTCGAACTTTGTTTATATCGTTATAAAAATATTCCATAAGAAGGGGGAGAATCTTATAATACCAAACATTAAACAAGTCCATTTTACTGTTAAAATCATCACCAAGGAAATAGCTATGCCCAATTCTATGGTCACGATCTATTTTTTCTGTAATTTTTTCATTTATCGCTGATAATAGCTTCCCATGAGATACATAGCCTCCTATCGTCGTTTTGTTGCTCTCAATAACGCTGACATCAGGGTTTATCTCTATAAATGCAAATCTTCGTCTTAAAGCAGTATCGAGTAAAGCAATAGAACGATCGCTTGTATTCATTGTTCCAATAATATATAAGTTTTTGGGCAAAGTGAACTTTTGACCGGAATATGGCAACAAGCAATGCAGGTTTTCCCGTTTGTCCTTTTCAATCAGAGTAATTAACTCGCCAAATATTTTAGAAATATTACCTCTGTTAATCTCATCAATAATCAAGTAATAAGGCCTTGATGCAATACTTTTATCATCTTTTACACCAATATACTGCAATGCATCAGCAGAACTGATTTTTAATTCATATAAAGATGACAGGGTTAGCTGTTTTTCTTGATTAAGGCGGAAGATGTCAATCGGCTCTTTTTCACAATCCTTTATCCATTTTACTTCGCGTCTATGACCATATCCAAATGAATCTTTATCAGTATAATAATAGTCTGAAGTAACAACTCCTATCAAACGAATGGTTCTGATGCTGTCAAATATAAATACAATATCACCTATTTGCATCTTGCTGCGAAGTGCTTTGAGCATACCTGTTTTGTCCGCTTTGTCAATTTGCTCATCGCTCCAATCTAAAACACTCTCTTCCGGTCCATATCCAATCGCTATCTCTTCACTCTTCTTTAGAGATTTATAAATATGTTCCTCTAAGTTTCTCCTACCAAGAGAGACTTTCCATACCTTGCTGCTACCAGTTGTATTAGAAATTACTTTTTCTTTTATGTTCTTTTTTGTCTCTTGAATTCTGCATTCTTCCGCAATTCTCTTTAAAATTCCAGGTTTAACCTCATACTTAATGTTCCCGTTTTCGTCAGTTTCCGGTCGCAATCCCTCAACAAATTCTTCATATGAATAAGCTTGATGAAATGTAATGAACTTAGCTCGGCCTTCATCATTCAAAGCTTTAAAAGAAGTACTATTCCCCTTCAAGGCTTCAAAAGCTTCAATAATACGCTCTGCTCCATAAGTTTTACCTGTCCCGGGAGGGCCATATAGAATGAGATTAGGATTGAATTCCATAAGTTTTGCATACTGCTCATACTTTGTTAAATCTTCATCTTCATTATCATCTTCTTCTCCATCGCTTCCTTGAGATGCAGCATTCTTATCGGACTTACTATATTGTTTTCTCCCTACTAATATATTGTCATAGAGGGCTACAGCATTATCTGCTATAAAGTATTTATCATCTGCCAAAGAGCTTAAAACTGATTTTAGATATTTTTCTTTTTTGGGAGCTGCATCATACCTATCATCGGCAAACTCAAGAAGTTTTTGCAATGAGTACTTCTTAGCGCCATTTTCAACTTTCTCTTGATATAAATTCCATAATGCTTCGTACTTATTGAACTTCTGCCCATTGAACTCTACTATATCCTGTATATCAGTATTATTCAGGTTATCAATAACAATACAAATATCGGAAGGTTTAAAAATATTTGTATTTGATAATATCTCTTTTAAGACTACAAGAAATCTTCTTTGGGATTTATAAAAATCTATTATTTCAAAATTAGGGCAGTTTTCTTCCAAGGATATTTCATGGAAACCATATCCCTTTGTCGACTTAACAATTTTGTTAAGCAGGTTCATATCAGGCTTAAAATATTTGCAGCAAACAATATTACCGCTTAAAGTTAATTCGGGTGAAAAGCTTTTAATAACTTCAAAAATAGCAGCAATTCCACCATCTTTTTTCTCAAAGCGATTACACAGGAGTAGTTTGCCAAAATAACCACCATGACTTGGCAGTACATAATCTCCTTCTTTTAATCCATTGAACCGAGAAATCTCATTTTCGAGTTTAATGTGATAGTAATTGCCTTCATATTGCTCCTTTATTGTAAACTTCCCGATAAATAATCTATCCATATTATTACACCCCTCAGTTTAATATTTAATCTAAAATCCTTTTTCAGTTAAGAATTATTAAACTGCTGCAGTCTTTGCAATATTTTTAAAAACACCTTGTCTTCGATTGCTGATACCCACAACCCATCGCAAAAATGTTCCTGACGAACAAATCCTGTGAGAATAGCCTTTAAAAGCCCAAACTCAGCAGTATCAATCGCCGCGGCTATTTCCTGTGTGCTGCATAGTCCATGTTCATTAATAATATCCATATAATTATAGCAAATAAGATTGGTATTATAGAATGCTTGAATAAACTCATTAAGTTTATCTTCATATACTGGATAAGTCATAGTATATGTTTTTTCTCCAATCTTTTCGCCTGCATTCCAATAGCATACACTTTCTTTTTTTGCCGATTTAAAATACGGAATATAAGAGGTAAGTTTCTTAACGCTTGTATCAGTAAGAGCTTTATAAAGCTGATTGCACAAGTCCGCAATATACTCCCGCTTCGCTATAACGGATAACCATTCACCAGGTATGCTATCATAGCCGTAATATAACCCTGCAAGCCCACCAGCTACAGCTGCTACTGTATCAGTGTCTTGTCCAAGATTAACGGCCATAAGAACACAATCCTTATAGCTGTTTGTATTAAGCAAGCACCAAATCGCCGCCTCCAAAGTATCTACCACATATCCACTGCTCTTAATAAACTCAAGTGGAGTATTAGCAAAAGTTTCTCTACCATAGATTCTCTCATAATGAGTCAATTCATGGGCGAACTCATTATTTTTTTTATAATACTCTACTGCCCTATAAACACCAAGTTGGACTGCTGTCATAAGGTCATAACTTCCTAATATCATTGATGCAATAGATATATATATACCACAGGCAATTAAGCTGCGTTTATGTGCATGTGTAAGCGATGATACATTATGAATTATGGTCACAGCCTCATCTTTATCATAGATTTCTGTCCCATAGTTCGCTTGAAGGTAAAAAGCTACAGGAAGGATTCTCATCAAAGAGCCATTGCCATTATCATATTCACTCTCTCCGCCACATTTCAAGGGCTCCTCACCATGAGCAAATTTCATCAAGGCTTTCATTGTAGCGCTGCCTATATCAAAGACCTCATCATAAGGAGTATATTTTGCTTCATTTGCCCAAAAGAGAAATTTCTCCATAATATCTTTATAATCCAGCCCATTGTTCAAACTGTCAACAAGGCAGAGAGCCATGCTGGTGTCATCAGACCAAGTACCTGGAGGCAGGTTATAAGTACCATACCCACGCATGTTAGTTACTGGATTACACTGTAGTGATTCTCTACTGCTAAATTCAACTGGCACGCCAAGAGCATCAGCAACACACAAGCCCATAATACCATCTAAAATTTTATTTGACATATCTACCACCTGCTTTAGATATATTTTATAACGCTCATCATATATTTTATCATATTGTACAGCCAGATCATGGCTCTTGCGATACTGTTAAATTTTATTTTACCTGACTTACAGCTATTTTCGTATAGCATAAAAATTTATGCTTTCTTATACAATAAAAAAACAGCTCTCAAAGAGCTGTTTTTATAAAGCTTTATTTGTTATTGAATATGATATGGAAAAACCATCTATCCAATAATATCAATATTAATGCTGCTGCAAGCCAAGCCAACAAGCCAAGGGATAGCGATTTCCAGGCCGGCATTCTGGCAATAGTAAAATAAACCGTTGTCAAAAAAGCTATCGTCGTAGGTACGGCGAACAAACTGACCAAAACTACTCTTTGCAATGCCTGCCCGGTGACTGAAAGTGACAGAAAATAATAGCCTACAAGCGTTACTACAGGAAATAGAACCACCAATCCCGAAATATAAGGATTTTTCAATTTCCCGAGCAAGCTCACTATTAAAACAAGGCTTCCGCCTACTATAAATCTGTAAATTGCTTCTGTAAAACTCATGTCTACGCTCCCATCATAATGTTTTGATAAAGCAATATATATTATAGGGTATTTTAATACCAATTTCAACCATTCTAATGATAGCAATGGGACAAAGTACCTGTCTCATTGTCACTTTCCTTTTGTCCCTTTAATATATTTTCAAGCTCTTTTGTTCTATCCTTGCACATAGGTGCAACTCCTTTTAATTTATATGGGATTCCCATAGCTTCATATTTATTAGCGCCAAGGATATGATATGGGAGCAGCTCTATATTTCCGACATTATCAAATTCCATCATGACTTTTTTCATGCTGCGGATATGCTCTTCACTATCCGTTATCCCCGGAATGACCACATGCCTCAGCCAAAGCTTTGTACCCGATTTTTTCAAACACATGGCAAAGCTTTCGAGCTCTCCCATATCTCTTCCTGTCAGTTCCCTATATCCTGCTGAATTTATATGCTTGATATCCAGAATAACTAAGTCTGTATATTTTAAAATACTGTCATAGCTTCCTTTTCCAAACCCTGCAGTATCTATAGCCGTGTGAATCCCGTTTTCTTTGCAGAGCCTTAGGAACTCGGCTAAGAACTCAGGCTGCAAGAGAGGCTCCCCTCCCGAGCATGTGACGCCTCCGCCTGATCTTTGAAAATAAGCTTTATACCTGACCGCCTTTTTGAGCAATTCTTCGGCAGTGATCTCCATTCCTTTATTGATATCCCATGTATCAGGGTTATGGCAATAGGAGCATCTAAGGCCGCAGCCCTGAAAAAATGCCACAAAACGGATTCCGGGCCCGTCTACCAATCCTAATGTTTCTATGGAATGTATTCTTCCCATTTGCTCTCCCCCCGAATCACATGGACTGGTGAAATGTCCTTTTGATAACTTCAAGCTGCTGTTCCCTGGTCAGACGGTTGAAGTTGACCGCATAGCCCGAAACTCTGATAGTCAAAGTCGGATATTTCTCAGGATGCTCCATAGCATCGATCAGCATTTCCCTTCTCATCACGTTTACATTCAAGTGATGAGCATTTTGTGCAAAGTATCCGTCCAGTATTGAGACAAGATTGTTGATTCTCTCTTCACTGCCCTTTCCCAATGCTTCCGGCACGATTGAAAACGTATTGGAAATGCCATCCTGGCATACAGATTTATAGGGGATCTTGGCAACCGAATTTAATGATGCCAATGCCCCGCTCTCATCTCTTCCATGCATAGGATTGGCGCCGGGGGCAAAAGCTTCCCCGGCCTTTCTCCCATCAGGAGTAGCTCCGGTTTTCTTTCCATACACCACATTTGAAGTTATAGTCAGTACAGATAAGGTATGTTCAGCATTTCTGTAAAGCTCATGTTTTTTCAATTCTTCTATGAACTTTTTCAGTATTTCTACTGCAATGCCATCTACCCTGTCGTCATCATTTCCATACTTGGGGAAGCTTCCGTCAATTTTGAAATCTACCGCTATGCCGTTTTCCCTTATGGGCTTTACATCAGCATATTTTATAGCGCTCAGAGAATCAGCGGCCACGGAAAGCCCTGCTACTCCAAAAGCCATCAGCCTCCCGACTTCCGTATCATGCAGCGCCATAAGCCCTGCCTCATAAGCATATTTATCATGCATATAATGAATGATATCCACCGTGTTCGCATAAAGCTCAGCTACATATTTCAACACTTTTTCATAATTGGCCTTGACCTTTTCATAATCGAGCACCTCATCTTCTATTCTGTCAATACCGGGAACCACCGGCACTCCTTTTTTCTCATCAATCCCTCCATTTATTGCATAAAGGAGGGATTTTGCCAGATTGCATCTTGCGCCGAAAAACTGCATCTGCTTGCCTATTTTCATTGCAGAAACACAGCAGGCTATTCCATAATCATCTCCATAGGTATCCCTCATCAGGTCATCATTCTCATATTGTATAGCGCCGCTTTCCATGGACATCCTGACGCAATACTTTTTAAAATCCTCCGGAAGGTTTTCTGACCATAGGACTGTCATATTAGGCTCCGGAGCGGGTCCAAGATTGGTCAATGTATGCAGGAATCTGAATGAAGTCCTGGTAACAAGGGTTCTGCCGTCCAAGCCCATTCCGCCGATGGATTCCGTAACCCAGTTGGGATCGCCTGCAAAAAGCTCGTTGTATTCCGGAGTCCTCAAATGCCTTTCCATCCTGAGCTTTATAACAAATTGATCAACTATTTCCTGTGCTTCTTTTTCTGTAAGAATTCCCTGGCGGATATCTCTTTCAATATATATATCTATAAAAGAGCTCACTCTTCCAAGTGACATAGCCGCTCCGTTATTTTCCTTTATTCCTGCCAAATAACCAAAATATAAAAATTGTACTGCTTCCGCAGCATTTTGGGCAGGCTTTGATATATCAAAGCCATAGGAGGCCGCCATCTTCTTTATTTTATCCAGAGCACGTATTTGTTCAGAAGTTTCTTCTCTCTTGCGGATCAATTCCTCATCCATAGTACCCTTTAAATCATGAAAATCCTTTTCCTTCTGCTCAATCAAAAAATCAATGCCATATAGGGGAACCCTTCTATAATCCCCAATAATCCTTCCCCTGCCATATGCATCAGGCAAGCCTGTCAAAAGCCCTACCGACCTTGCAGTTCTCATTTCCTCCGTATATACGTCAAATACCCCTTGATTGTGGGTTTTGCGATACTTATTGAAGATCATGTCCATTTCGGGATCCGGCTCATATCCATAAGCCCTAAGCGCTTCCTCAGCCATTCTTATACCGCCGAAAGGATTGACCATTCTCTTCAGCGGTGCATCAGTTTGGAGGCCTACGATCACTTCATTTTCCTTATCTATATAGCCGGGTTCAAAGCTGTCTATTCCGGAAACCCGTTTTGTATCCACATCGAGGATGCCCTTCTCCAGCTCTTTTTGGCATAGTTCTTTGCATACCTTCCAAACCCTTTCGGTTTTTTCGGTCGTATCCTCTAAAAAGCTTTCACCACCTGTGTACGGAGTATAGTTGCTTTGAATAAAATTTCTTACGTCCACCTCCTGAGTCCAATTCCCTCCGGCAAATTCTTTCCATTCCTTTTCTTTCATTCAAATCCCTCCTAGACTTATTAAGCCAAAGTCCGGGATTTAACATAATAAAAAACCGGCCTCCCGGACTTTGGTGCCCAGGCGGTCGGCATATCAAGATTCACACTCCCTATGGTCTATTCCATTTCCGCCAGTAATGTGATCCTCAATTATTCATTTATGTATTTGGTTCTGATTGTACTAATATTATACAAACATACATATGTTTTGTCAATGTTATTATATTATGTTCGTATGATCAGCTATAATATCTATAAATCAATGATTAATATTCGTATTTATTTTGCCAAATATTATTGAATAATATTACTGTACAATTATCTTGATATTTATATTAAAATTAGGCAATAAAGACTCATCAGTCTCTGTGATGGTTATTTCCACAGGTACTACTGTTTCTCCATTGTCCTGCACAGCCATATTCGATATCCTTGATATGGTTCCCTCATATTCCTTTTCCGGATTTGCCAAAGGATTGATGACGGCTTTGCTTCCCACCTTGATATCCTTGATGAAGTCTTCGGCCACATTAGCCTGCACTATCAGTGTATCCAAGTCCAAAATGCTCATGATCTGCTTTTCGGCATTTAAACGGTCACCGGCTGAATTATTGATTTTTTCAATAACTCCGTTGGGGATATCGCATATGATTTCATTCCCTTTTATACCGCTTTGAGCAATCTTATCCTTTAATGTCTGAAGCTGCGATTTCAGTGATACAATATTTTGTTCTTTTATTTTTATATCCAATGCACTCTTATTATTGGATATTCGCTGCTTGTTTTTTAAGTCTTCCAGCCTTATCTTATCATTCTCAATTTCCTTTTGTTTCTGTTCCAATATTACCTTAGATTCATCAAACTCATTCTGAGGTATTCCGCCTTTTGCCAGCATAGCTTCTTTATTCTTTAAATCCTTCTCCAGCTTATCATACTCTATTTGAACTTTTTCCAGATTATTTTTAGCCTGAATGATTTCCGGCTCATAATCGATATTCTCGTTATTCCTATCGCCCACATCTTCCAAAAGCTTTTCCAGCTCTAATTTGGCAATCTTCAAAGAATCTTCCTTCTCTTTGATCTGCTCTTCAATTTCTTTTAAGCTCAGTGTGATCAGCACATCTCCTTTTTTGACGCTCTGCCCCTCCTGTACATGTACTTTTTCAATGGTAGCAGGCAAATCTACCATAATGCCTTTTACTTGTTTTGTCTTGACCACTCCAAAAGCCTGGATAGTCTGCTGGACTGGAGCCTGGGGCTGTTCTTGCTCCTGCTGTGCCATTGCATTCTCCCCATCTTTTTTTTGACATCCTGCTGTAAATAGGATTATTGCTGTCAAGCAAACAGTTATTAGTATTCTTCTCATTATTCCCACACCCTTCCGTCTTTTACGTTTATCAATCGTGTGCCGTACTGCGCCGCTTCATGTGAATGCGTGACCTGCACTATGGTTTTATTTTTTTCTTTATTTATTTTTTTAAATAATTCCAATATCTCCGTTCCTGCTTTGCTGTCAAGATTTCCCGTAGGTTCGTCTGCCAGGATGATATCCGGCTCATTTACCAATGCCCTGGCAATGGCTACCCTCTGCTGCTGCCCTCCGGACAATTCCCTGGGGGTATGCTTTCTCCTATCCGCAAGGCCTACAAGCTCTAGAATCTCATCCAACCTGCTCTTATACTTCTTCAGGTTCTTCCCATCCAATAATATGGGAAGCATTATATTTTCCTCCAGATTTAGGTTGGGAACCAGATTATAAAACTGAAATACAAAGCCTATTTCCCTTCTCCTCATCTCACTTTCTTCCTTGTCCTTCATCACCGACAATTCCCTTCCCTTAACGGTGATACTCCCTGAAGTAGGTTTATCCAATCCGCCGAGCAAGTACAAAAGAGTGCTCTTCCCCGAACCTGAGGGCCCCATAAGAGAAACAAACTCCCCTTGATTTATTGCAATGTTGACATCCTTCAATACCGCTATGCTCACTTCGCCTAATTTGTATGTCTTACATAAGTCTAATGCCTGAATGATATTTTCCATGCTCTCACTTCCTATTCATATTTGATAGCATCTATTATATTAAATTTCGAAGATCTCAAGGCAGGCCCCACAGATGCCGCTATGGTGATGATAACTCCTCCGGCCATAGCTGCGGCCAAAGAAGTCCAAGAAATCTGTATGAAATCCTTCATAGAGCCTCCCAATGCTTCTATGACCTTTTCCACATTCATCAAAAGAAGCAAGCCGATTATAATGCCTGTCAAGCCGCCTATCAAGCCGCCTGTAAAAGCCTCTATAAAAATCATCTTTACAGTTTGCTTTTTGTTCATCCCTACTGAACGCATAATAGCGAGTGAACGCTTTCGATCTATAAAGCTTATTATCAAATTATTGAAAACCCCAAATATGCAGATGACCAGCGACATTATACCGAAGCCTTTAAATATTCCCAGTATCTTGCTGTTGCTCTCCATGTTTTCTTCCAGCATCTCTTTCACCGATCTAACCCAGGGGTACCTATTTTTAAATTTTTCTTGAATGCTTCTTACTACCTCTTCAGGATCTTTATTTGTTTTTATTAGTATATCGCTATATTGCTTCTCCCCCATATCAGATTTTAAATAACGCTCACCTATAAGCGCATATTTGCCGTCATAACTATTTGTTTCAATAAATCCTATTACTTTATAGTCCAATGTGCCCCTTTCTGTCTTTAGCTTTAAATAATCCCCTTTTTTAATTCCATATTCATCTTTAAATATATTTGTAACAATGATATTCCTTCCTTCATCCAATTCCTCAATCAGCTTTTCTGCTTCGCCCTCAATATCCAAAACCATATAGTCAAGGGTCTTAGCCTTATTTACACCAAGTATGCATCTCATTTCAGTGTTTTTTCCTACAACTTCATGATTGCCGTACTTTTCATATTTCCCATATGTATCTGAAACTCCATCCACCGAAAGAAGCCTGCTCTCTACGGAGCGGTCCGCGGGCCAGCACCAAAAGGATATATCATATTTATGATCCTTGAAGTAATCTACCGTATCATTGATTATGCTTTGACTCAAGGTAGTGATCATGAGCAGCACCGAAATGGACATTCCTAATAAAATGATATTGTTTAAACTGTTTTTATTATCCCTCAGGTTCTGCGCAGCCAATATTCCTTCATTTCCAAAGATACGTTCATATATGGCTTTAAATACCTTCAGAAAACCATTGGTGATATAGGGCACAAGCATTACAACAGCAGGCACCAGCAAAAACATGCATATGATATCCACTGTTAACGCCATACTCTCAGGCACAATCAAGGGACCTGCAACAGCTATGGTTAAAAATAATATGCCCAATATGGCTTTCCATCGCTTCTTTTTAACTTTTTTCTCTATGGAATTCAATACAATATCTCTTATGGGAATCTTGGCTACCCTTCTGATGGGCAAAAAGGAGCTGATCATTGCTAAAATCAAACCTACGCCGAATCCCATGATCAATTGGCCTGAAGTATAATAAGCCTTGATATCAACGCCTGTCATCCAGGAAGGTGTAATTTGATTTATCATAAGCTTTAAAATGCTTATCCCCAAGACATCTCCCAATATGCCTCCTAAAATTCCATATATCATGCTTTCAATCATCAAAACCCGATTGGTCATTTTTCTTGTCGCGCCAATGCTGCGGAATGTTCCTATCATAGGGAGGCGTTCAGCCATAATGACTTTGAAGGAAGTATATATTATAAACATGCTTAAAATCAAAACAAATGCTACAATGACTAAAAACATTGCAGATATCTGCTGAGTCTCACTCTTTATCATGGCCTTTGATATGGTAGGCTCAACCCTGCACATGGGATAAGCCTTTGAAAGCTCCTCCACCATCATATCCTGCTTGGAAGGATCGTCAAGACCCACATACAATGAATGTACTTTACCCTTTTGACCATAAAGGCTCGCCATTGTCTCTCTCGGAACAACGATATATGTACTTTCCCCGTCTTCTGCAAAAGGCCCCACGGGCTGTGAAATCGCGGAAACTATGAACCACTTTTTAAAGCCGTACATATTGATTCCCAAGGGATCGCCAGGCTTTAAGCTGTATTTTTCCGCCATTTTCTTCCCTATTATGACCTTATCCCCTTTGAAAGGCCTTAGGTCCTGCTGACGGTCCAGTATTATAGGATTCATCTCATCCAAGTCTTCCAGGTCAATGCCTTGTATTTCTAATTGGATGGTTTCGCCCCTTGCCTTATATTCTCCGCTTCCCCATACCATACCGGCGGTATATTTCACCCCTCCCTTATAATCATCCAATAAATTGGGAGAGATGTAACCTGTTTTTGACTGTTCACCTGCGCCTATCATAATATCTGCATTGCCTATATATTTTCGCATTTGCTCCATGATCATCATCTCTACTGTCGTAGAAATAGCCGTTGATGCGAAAAATAAGGCTGAGGACAATATGATAGACAGCAGGATTAAAAATGTCCTGAGCTTCTTCTCTCTGATATTCCTGAGTGTGAATTTCACAATAATAGACACTTATCCACCTTCTGTTCATTAAATAGTTCCTTTGTTTATACGTATAATTTTGGAAAATTACTTCCTTTTTTTACTTTTAATATTTTTATATAAATATTTAATACTTAATGAGGTCTCATTCAATCGAGAAATCTTGATGAGAAAATAAAAAAGCTTCTAAAAAAGCTTCTAAATGCACAAAAAAAGAATCTGCTCCCACAGATTCCCATCAATTTTATAGCATAAATTTAACATCAGCCGTTTCTAAATTCTTCTTTTATTTTTTTAAGCAAATCTGTATCTGTGATAACATCGTATCCTGTTAAGGCCAAGGCAGCAGCGCCCTGCAGCAATCTTTCGCGGCCCACGGCTCCTACCGTCATGTCCGCCATTTCTTTAGTATGGCCGTTTATCCCGGGACAGTCCAATCCAATGTAAGGATGGATTGCCGGCACCACCTGGCTCACATTTCCCATATCAATAGATCCGTAGCTATCCCTCTGGCTATATATCTCAGTTATTCCCACGCTTTTCAAGTTATCCGTAAAAGCCTTTGACAGGGCTTGATTGGTCCTTAGGTTATCATAGCTTATTTCATAATTGCTTATTTCCAGAGAAGCACCCGTCATCAGAGCAGCCCCTGAAGCGATGTTTTTCACCTTTTCCGTCACTTTGTCCAGATATTGCCTATCCATGGCCCTTATATAAAATTGGGCTACCGCTCTATCAGGCACGATATTGGCTGCAACTCCGCCTTCTTTAATGATGCCGTGAATTCTTACATCGGCTTTCACATGCTGTCTTATGGCGTTTATCCCATTAAAGGTTTGTATCGCTGCATCAAGGGCATTGATGCCTTCCTCCGGCTGTGCCGCTGCATGACTGGCCTTACCCTTGAATACAAATTGTACCGCATCAATAGCCAATGACTCTCCGCTTTCATAGGATCGCTCGGCAGGATGCAAGATCATAGCTGCGTCTACATCATCAAATATCCCGCTTTGAACCATATGCACCTTCCCGCCATCAGTTTCCTCGGCAGGGGTTCCTAATACCACTACTTTACCTCCTGTCTGGCCGATGACTTTGCTCAATGCCGCTCCGGCACCGGCGCTCATGGTGCCGATCATATTATGCCCGCACCCGTGCCCTATCTCAGGCAAGGCGTCATATTCACACAAATAGGCTATGCAGGGGCCCGGTGCTTTGCTGTCGTAAACCGCCCTAAAGGCAGTCTCTCTGTCTGCTATGCCATATTCAACCTCAAAGCTATGCAGCTTCAGAAAAGAAGTCAGCTTCTCCACTGCTTTGTATTCCTCATTGCCCAGTTCCGGATTTTTATATATAAAGTCGTTTATATCGAACAGCATTTCCTTTATTCTCTGGATTTCCGCAGTAATTTGTTCTTTCACTTCGGCTTCCTCCTTTTGTTATGTACTTTCTATTTTGACGTGCCGGTGAAATAAAAATCTTCATAACATTTTCATATCGTTTATATGCGTAACACATTTGCTAAGGTCTTCATATATTAGCTATAGATAAAATATTTTCCCTTGACTAACTTTTGAACGAGACTTCATTCAGTGGGAGATTCAGCCCCCGCTGAATGTTAGCCGAGTCCATAGAAGGTGAATTGCCCCACAGGGGCAAGAGAGGCTGCCCTGGGGCACTGGACTTAGGGCGGGTTAGTTCAGTGTTAAATATATCTTTATTGGAGGAGTATTGATGAATAATAATATAATTCCGCTTCATATGGTGCCTATCGGAAGCTTCGCTCTGGTAAGAGGGCTTATCGCTGACGGAAGCTCAAGGAGAAGAATGCTTGATCTGGGATTGATCCGGGATACTGAGGTCAAATCATTGAGAAGGAGCCCCTCCGGAGATCCGGTAGCCTATCAGATCCGGGGCGCAGTCATAGCCCTTCGCTCCGAAGAAGCCTCAAAGATATTGGTGGAAGTGATATAGAAAGTTAGAGGTGTTTTTTAGAATGGGTCTTACAAGTCAATCGACAGGCCTTTCGGCATTAAGAGAAGCTTCGGATATACAAAAGTTCTCCCCCGGTGACATAGTGATTGCATTGGCCGGGAATCCGAATACAGGGAAGAGCACGGTTTTTAACAGCCTTACCGGGTTGAATCAGCATACCGGAAACTGGACGGGGAAAACTGTAGCAACGGCCCAGGGCAGCTATAGATATGAGGACAAAAACTTTATACTGGTTGATTTGCCGGGAACTTATTCTTTGCTTTCCAATTCTGCGGAGGAAGAGGTCGCCAGGGATTTCATCTGCTTCGGCAATCCCCAGGCCACTGTGGTGGTGACGGATGCCACATGCCTTGAAAGAAACCTTAATCTGGTGCTTCAGATATTGGAGATGACGGATAAGGTTGTGGTATGTGTAAATCTCATGGATGAAGCGAAGAGAAAAAAGATCCGCATAGATCTGGATCGGCTGTCGCAGCTCCTTGGTGTGCCCGTTGTGGGAACAAATGCCCGCAGTGCCAAAGGTTTGAAGGAGCTGATGGATGCGGTTTATAAGGTAGCCCTGGAACAAACGGCAATAAAACCTGCTAAGGTTAAGTACAACAACGAGATCGAAAAATCTGTACAATACCTGGATTCCCAAATAAGCAGCCTTATACAAGACAAGATGAGCAGCAGATGGCTGGCACTGAAGCTTCTGGATAATGATGCCGCAATATTGGACTCAATAAATAGGCACCTAGGTTTCGATCTGGCGGAAAAAATAAATTACGGCAGTGAATCTGCTGCATCCATATGGCCTTCATCAGACAGCATAGCTGATTCATCCGCTTTGCGGGATGAAATAGTGACTTCCATAGTCGCCCTTGCAGAGGATATATGCAGCAAGGCAGTAAAATTTGAAAATGAAAACTATAATGAGTTGGACAGAAGGATAGACAATGTACTTACCTCGAAAGCTTTCGGCATTCCCATAATGATTGCACTTCTAGGGGTGGTGTTCTGGATCACCATAGAAGGAGCCAATATACCTTCAGATATTATTGCCAAATTCTTATTCTGGATCGAGGCCCGGCTTACGGATATTTTCATTCTATACGGCCTGCCCGATTGGCTCCATGGCGCACTGGTATTGGGAATGTACAGGACCTTGGCATGGGTGGCATCCGTCATGCTGCCGCCTATGGCTATATTCTTCCCCTTGTTTACCTTGCTTGAAGATCTGGGCTATTTGCCAAGAGTGGCTTTTAACCTCGACAACTATTTCAAAAAAGCCTGCGCTCACGGCAAGCAGGTGTTGACAATGTGCATGGGCTTTGGATGCAATGCGGCAGGAGTCATCGGCTGCAGGATAATCGATTCGCCCAGGGAAAGGTTGATCGCGATAATCACAAACTTTCTGGTGCCCTGCAACGGAAGGTTCCCGACGCTCATTGCGATAACGACCATATTTATTGCAGGAGCTGCAAGCAGCCGCCTGCAAAGCTTCATAGCAACGCTGACGATTACCGGTGTTATCGTACTGGGGGTATTGGCAACCTTAATCGTATCAAAAATACTATCAAAGACCATTTTAAAAGGAGTCCCGTCCTCCTTCACTTTAGAGCTGCCGCCATACAGGAAGCCTCAGTTTGGGAGGATATTGGTGAGATCCATATTCGACAGGACCATATTTGTTTTAGGCCGCGCCGTTGCCGTTGCCGCCCCTGCAGGCCTTGTCATATGGATTTTCGCCAACATCAATATTGGGGATGCAAGCATATTGGATCATTGTGCAAAGTTCCTGCAGCCCTTTGCATACCTGCTGGGCCTGGACGGCTATATACTCATGGCTTTCATTTTAGGCTTGCCTGCCAATGAGATAGTCATGCCCATAGTGATCATGAGCTACATGTCAACAGGCTCAATGATGGAGCTGGAAAGCCTGGATGCACTGAGGGATCTGCTCATCTCCCACGGCTGGAACTGGCTGACTGCCGTATCCGTAATGTTGTTCTGCCTGATGCATTTTCCTTGCGCAACCACCCTTCTAACCATCAGGAAGGAAACCCAGAGCTGGAAGTGGACCTTTGTATCTTTCTTGGTCCCAACCATTGCAGGCATTTTGGTATGCTTTGTATTTGCACAGACTGTCAGGCTTTTAGGCTTGGTGTAGTATTGAAAGGAATTTTACTTGCAGCATCCCTATTTTGCTGCAAGTAAAATTCCTTTATATCACATTGTACCTTGCCATCATATAGTCATCTACATATTTGCCGTTTTTTATGCTGGCATACTTTTTAATTCCCTCTATCTGAAAGCCCAATGATTCATAGAGCTTAACCGCCCTCTGATTTTCAACAAAGACAGCAAGCTCAAGCCTTGTCAGCATAAGCCAGTTATCTGCAAGATCGATTATTTTTTCAAATAAGGCTGTCCCAATCCCTCTCCCCTGATAATCAGGATGCACCATGAGGCCTATGCTTGCAGAATGCCTTAATCTTGGGTTCCGGCTGACATTCATGCCTATCAGTCCTACAACTTTTCTCGCCCCTTCTTCCTCAAACTCGGCTACGAGGAGATGATCATTCTCCGACAAGCCCCTGATAAAATCCTCAGTCTTTGTGACCCTATCGCTGATAATACCGAGGGTATTCTCCCTCACTCCGTCCATCCTCCTGATTTCATTGATGGCTACTGCATCTTCAATCCTGATGGGCCTGATTATAAAATCCGACATTATCATACACCTCCTGAAGTTTTTAAAAATAAAAAACCCCCAGAATCACTCCAAAGAGTGACTCCGAAGGGTCATAACCATTCGTGTAGGACTTTTGCAGTCCCTATGCTGCTCGCATTTTTATGCTCAAACATACTCACTTTTATGTATTATTACATATATTTCCCATATTGTCAATATGGTTAAAATAAGCT
>NZ_JAJEKE010000035.1 GCF_024363565.1 Lutispora saccharofermentans
TTTATATGAAAAATATTTGCTTTTATTTGGGACATGGTTTATAATTATTACAAATGTGTTACAATTCCCAACCCTCGTAAAAGGAGGTGCTTTTCTGAGGAAGTTAGTATTATTGACCGCATTGTTTGTAATTTGCTTCAGTGCAAAAACCTATGCCGATTTAGGCGATATGACGCTTAAAAGAGGCATGACCCATAAAGATATAACAACCCTTCAAAAAAACCTGGATTTTTTAGGATACTTTAAAAATGACGAATATACCACTTACTATGGAGATAAGACGGAAGCCGCAGTAAAAAAGTTTCAAGAGGAAGTCGGCCTTAAGGTTGATGGTATTGCAGGCAAGCAGACCATAGACTATATGAAGGCTAAAACCCGTCAAATAGAAGTGGTAAAAGAAAAAGAAGCTGCGGAGAAAAAACTCGCAGAATCGATACAGCAAGATCTTAAGACCGCCGGGCTTTATAATGGGGAAATAACCTCAGTTATGGATGAAGCTACGAAAGAAGCCATAAAAGCGTTTCAGGAGAAAGAAGGATTGGATGTCAGCGGCGAAGCCGATAATGCTACAATAGCAAAGCTGAATGAGCTGTTTCCAAAAAAAGTAGAGGAAAAATCAGATAAAACTGCTGTAAGCAGCCGTGCTTTCGTTGATTTCACCAGAAAATACTTAGGCACTCCATATGTATATGGTGCCTCTTCAGGAAAAGCGTTTGACTGCTCCGGCTTTACAACTTATGTGATGAAGAATTACGGCATAAAGTTGGAAAGAACAGCCAGTCAGCAGTTTAAAAAAGGAACACCCATAGATAAAAAGGATTTAGAACCCGGAGATTTGGTTTTCTTCTCCAATAGAGGCAAAACCATCGGACATGTTGGAATATACATAGGAGATCACAAATTCATACATGCCAGCTCATCTCAAAAGAAGATTGTGATCAGTGATTTACGCACATATACGGGCAAGTATCAAGGTGCCCGGAGATATATAGAATTGAAAGACGAAGAAGAAGTCGAGGGGGGAAAGAAGGAATGACGGCAATGCCGTCATTCCTTCTTTTATTATGCCAAGACCCCGTTGATTCTACTGTATAAATTATGTTTTAACCTTAGTTGTGCTGACTGATAAAAGAGTGCATTGTGAAGGAACTTAGAGTTTGTTAGCGCAGTCAAGGTGAATTGCGACACAGGAGCAAGAGAAGGTGCCCTGGGGCAATAGGAAAAGTTGCGTCAACTGTTTGAGCCTATATGCTATTAAATCAGAAAACCTCATAACTTACTTGAATCTTAACAGTAATGACAAACGCTGCATGCGAGTTTTGACGCAACCCTATGCAAGCTTACAAAATCTTAGTCCCGGAGCTTTCGCAATCGTTATCAGTCAGCACAAAAAGGTTACTTGCCCAATATTTCATTTTCTTGCTCTTCCATGAACTGATTGGTGTAAAGCCTATAGTAATGGCCTCTTTCTTCCATAAGCTTGTTATGGTTGCCGTCTTCGATGATCCTTCCATCGCTTATTACCAGTATCCTGTCTGCAGATCTGATGGTAGAAAGCCTGTGAGCGATTATAAAGCTGGTCCTTCCTTTTAACACCTTTTGAATGGCATCCTGGATGATCTTCTCAGTCTCGGTATCAACAGAGGAAGTAGCCTCATCCAGCACAAAGATCCTCGGATCTGCAAGGATTGCCCTGGCAAAGGATATGAGCTGCTTTTCTCCCGTAGACAGCCTGCTGCCGCCTTCTCCCACTTCTGTATCATAGCCGTTTTCAAGCTTCATTATGAAATCGTGTGCATTGACCAGCTTTGCTGCCTTTATGATATCATCTGAAGATGCATCAAGCTTGCCGTATCTGATATTGTCCTTTACCGTACCGCTGAACAGGTGAGGCGCTTGAAGCACATAGCCCAGGTTCGACTGGAGCCAGGCCTGCGATCTCTCCTTATAATCAACGCCGTCTATCAAAATCTCTCCCTTAACGGGCTCATAGAATCTGCACAGAAGGTTTACTATGGTGCTCTTCCCCGAACCGGTCTCTCCTACCAAAGCTATGCTTTGGCCTGCTCTTATGTTGAGATTGAAGCTCTCCAGCACTTTTTCCCCATTCTTGTAGGAAAAGCTCACATTTTTAAAAGCTATATTTCCTTTTATAGGCGGCCAATTTTCGGGCTTAGGATCAAAGACATCTCCGTATCTTTCCAAGACTTCAGGCGTGTCTGTTATTTCCGGCTCGGTCTCTATGAGAGACATTATCCTTTCTGCAGAAGCCTGAGCTGATTGAAATTCGCTGAATATCCTGGCCAGGTCTCTGACCGGCTCAAAAAACTGGATGGTATAGGATATGAAGAGCACCAAGGTACCATAGCTGATGCTCTCAAGCATTACCGCTTTGCCTCCGTACCACATCGCCAGGCCGGTGCCTATGCTCCCCAATGCGACCACAAGAGGAAGATAGACAGCTGAATACATAGCCGCCTTCACGGATGAATTATACATATCCAGGGTTAATTCCTTAAATTCCTTAAGATTCTCTTTTTCCCTCACCAAGGTCTTGGTAGTCTTGGCACCCATTATGCCTTCATTAAAAGCTCCGGTGATCCTGGAATTTATTTTCCTCACCTTCCTGTGTGCCTTCAATATCTTTTGTTGAAAATATACGCTGGCTATTGCCAGAAAAGGCACTACGGACAAGCTTATCAATGCAAGCTTCAGATTCATAAAGAGCATTACTATAGCTATGCCCGTCATCATGGTAAAGCCCCAGACCAGATCCACCAAACCCCAGGCTATAGTATCTCCAAGCCTTTGCACGTCTGAAGTCATCCTCGCCATCATCCACCCCACGGGAGTTTTATCATAGTAGGAAAAGGATAAGCTCTGCAGATTATCGAAGCCTTTATGCCTGATATCATAAACCACCCCTGTTTCGATCTTGCCCGCATTGAGGGCTAAAAGCCTTATATTGGTAGATTGAAACAATACAAGCAGGGCATAAACTCCTGCAAAGATCCATAAACCCTGCAAATCGCCTTTTAATACAAAATTATCTATGGCATATCTCGTCATGATGGGAAAGATTACGTCAATGCCTCCCACCGCCATCATGACCAAGGTAAGCCTCATTACATACTTTTTATAAGGTATTATATATTGAAACAGCTTGCGCCAAAGTCCAAAATCCAATTTTTTAGTATAATCCTGTTCTTGATTGGCTGTCATAATGTCACCTCCTGTTTTAGTCCATATCTTTGCTGTAAGCTCTAGGCTGTAAGCGTATCCTCCTTGGAGTTTTGCAGCTCCCAGATCCTTCTGTAAAGTCCGGGCTTCGCTACCAGAGCTTCATGATCGCCCATTTCTGTTATTCTGCCGTCTTCCATGACCAATATAACATCTGCTTCGGATAAGGTGTTTATCCTGTGGGATATGATAAAGGTGGTTACGTCCTTCCTTCTCTCCCTCAAAGCTTTTCTTATGGCTGCATCCGTCTCTGTATCAACAGCGCTCAGGGAGTCATCAAAGATCATGATAGGGCAATCCTTTATCAAGGCTCTTGCTATTGCCACTCTCTGTTTTTGTCCCCCGGACAGAGTTACCCCTCTCTCTCCCACCAATGTGTCATAGCCTTTTTCAAAGCCTGTTATCACATCATGGACATAGGCTATCCTGGCAGATTGATAGATCCTTTCTTCGTCCTCTTCCTCCTGAGCCATCTTAAGGTTTTCTTTTATGGTTTTAGAATACAGAAAAGGCTCCTGAAGCACTATGCCTATTTTTTCCCTTATCCATTTCTTGTCTATATCCCTAAGCTCCACTCCGTCAATCTTTATAGAGCCGCTATCATAGTCGTAGAGCCTGTGGAGAAGATGCATCAATGAAGATTTGCCTGAGCCTGTGGGCCCCAGTATGGCGATGGTCTGCCCTTTATTGACGGTGAAGCTTATATCTCGAAGCACCTCCTTGCCATCCTCATATTGAAAATGAACATGGCTGAATTCAAGGTTTCCCTGTATCTCAGGCTTCAAGCCCTCCTCCTCGTCTTTATCCAGCGGCTCATCCAATATCTCCTTTATCCTGCCCATGGCTACAGCGGTTTTTCCCATATCGGTGAGAATCCTGCCCATCTGTCTCACAGGCCACAGCAGCATGCCTTCATAAGTGGTGAACACCACTAAGGTTCCCAGGGTCATGTGTCCTGATACCGTCCAATATACACCGGATACCAGCAGTATCCCCATCTGCAGCATGGACAATAAGTCTGAGAAAGACCAGTACCAGGCTAATAATTCGATCAGATGGGATACCTTATTCCTGAAGTCCAAATTTATTTCATCGAATTTATCTCTTTCGTAAGGCTGCCTGGCAAATGCCCTTACCACCCTTACTCCTGTAAGATTTTCCTGTAGGATGGATGTCAGCTTTCCTTCGGACTCATCGCATTCCAGGAATGATTCTTTTATCTTCATGTAATAAAGGGTGGAAAACAGAAATATTGCAGGTATTACCGACATAGCTATAAAGGTCATACGCACATCCAAAGAAAACATTATGCCTATAGCCATTGCCAGCATGAAAATTGCCCTGCCTACCTCCACAAACTGCATTGCCAAAAATCTTCTTACCGTATCTACATCAGATGTACATCTTTGTATCAAATCCCCTGTTTCGGCCTTTACATAATATCCATAGCTTACATTTTGCAATCTGTCATAAAGAGCATCCTTCATATTTTGTGCTATAGATTCGGATGCAACTGCAGACCATTTCCCTTTATAATAAGTAAATATACCGTTTATAATGGCCAATAATACCAAAGCGATGCTGCACATCCATATGTTTTGCCTTAATGTGTCATGGCCCCCCACAGCCTCAATAATATTCATTACCCATGGCGGCGCATCCATGACGGTGCCGCCTATCACCGAATCTATGGTATACCGGATGACCAATGGAGACATAAATGAGAATACGGTGGCAAAGCCAATGCTTATTATGGATGCCAAATAAAGGAGTCTGTTGCCCTTCATAAAAGCCCATAATAGTTTAAAATTTTTCAAGTTATCTACCCCACCTTCTAAAAAGTCATTAAAAAAGCCACAGATAAAATACTTACTGTGGCTCAATAAATAGCAAACGGGTTGCAAAAAATATAAAAGCCACAGGTATGCACATACCTATGGCCTATTAATCAGGATGTTACGCTATATGTCTACATAGCGCTCCAGTTTAAGGCTAAAGGTCGTGCAAAAAATACTATGCCATTTATGGCTGTTCTGTTAAATCTGCCTGCTATTCTTTTCATGTTCACGACCTCCTTCCATATTATTTCCATTATAATTATATTCCTAATATTTTATTTTAGCAATAGCATAATTTTTTTGTAACAAAATTGTAACCTTGTGAAAAATAATATATCTCAAATTTTATAACACTATATGTTCTTCTTTATCA
>NZ_JAJEKE010000036.1 GCF_024363565.1 Lutispora saccharofermentans
GTACGCTCTCGAAAACTCAGAGAGCTTGAGTTATATATATTTCAAGGTTCAACATTTCTGCTTCACCCCTACTTTTTTAACTAAATTGTTTTCAATTTTTCCAGTGACTTTACCACTATAATCTTCTATTGGAAACCATTTCACTTGATAGACCCACATCCTCCTAATATAGAATTAGTTTGTAAGTTTACAATAACATTCTTTTACAGGAGGTAATTATGTTACGAGATTGGATTCCTCATATTAAATATCAAGAAAGATTACGATTGAAAATGCTGCTTCACCAACAAATACAAAGAAGCAGGCTGGTTTCATTGGATAAGAGTATTTCAAAACTCTATCTTTTGAACCTCGATAGCCTGCTTCCTGTCATCAAGCCTTTGTACTCTGATTTAGGCCGCCCCGCCATAAATCAGCAAGGTATAATACGTTCGCTTGTATTAATGCTTGATCAACAGGATTATTCTATCACAAAATGGGCTCAAAAGGTAGCATCAGATCCTTTGCTTTTTGATATTTGTGGTTTCTTCAATAACGCGCCATCTGCAGCTTCGTACTATGATTTTCTTGTACGTTTATGGCTAGGTGACCATAAAATTCATATCAATCGCAAACTTAAAGTCAAGCGCTTTGTAAGCAAACCAAAGAAAAAGCTTAAAGCTGGCCAGAAGCAACCTCCCAAACACTCCGGTACAGTTAAAAAACTTGTCGCTAAAGCTATAAATGGTAAGCTTAGGAATTTCTGTCCTGAAATCGTTTTGCAAAAACTTATCGCTCGTTTAGTTGTAGATACTTCTTCTGCTATGGGTATTCTAGGCAATGTAAATGATTTATCTGTTGCTTTTGATGGTTCAACTTTTTATTCAGGGGCAAGCCATTATGGCGTCAAAGTTTGTGACTGTAAATCCCAAGGTATCTATAACTGTAAGTGTCCCAGGCGCTTTTCTGATCCTGATGCAAGATGGGGTTGGGATAGCTATAGAGAGCAATGGTTCTTTGGAAATACACTTTTCAATGTAACAGTTTCTGATAGCCCTTATGACCTTCCTATTTATCTAAAGATGGTACAAGCAAGCCGCCATGATAGTATTACTACCGTTTTTGCACTGGAAGATATCCATAAGATTTATCCAAACTTGCGTTTTAAAAGCTTTATCGCTGATGGAGCTATGGATAATTATCCTACCTATGACCTTTTAAAGCACTACGATATACTCCCTTTTATTTCTCTGGATTCGAGAACAAAAGCTAAGTTTAATTATCCCCATCAGGATATACTTTGTTTTGATGATAAGGGCAATCCTATTTGTAAGGGCGGTATACCCTTTGTAAGTTGGGGATATTCAAAGCCTAAGGGAATCAAATACCGCTGCTGGTTTGCTGTAAACGGTCAAGAACCGCCAAAAGAATGTAAATGCTCTTCTAGTAAATATGGCAGGGTCATTTATATTAAGCCTGACTATGATCCTAGAATGTTTCCGCCTATACCTCGAGGTTCAGATACTTTTAAAACCAAATTCAAAAGCAGAACTTCTGTGGAGCGTTCAAACAAGCGTATGTTTATTGACTATGCAATTGAAAGCTACGATTCCAGGAGTGCAATGATGAGAATGTCTTTAGCTACCTTTGCAGTAATTAATATTCACCTGGATGCTTGGGTAAAGCACAAAAAATTCAGTTTTTGTTCCTTCATAGAACAACAGGCTGCATAAACACTTATTTCTGAATATTTTACTAAGCCATATTTTAGGCTTGTTTGCTGTACCCTTTTTTATATCCTTATCCCGTAACAATATGCGGTTTTCAAAGTTCATTACTCAAATTACCATCTAATTACTGTTTGCTTATCCAAATTAACTTTCTATAATTTTTCCAGCTACTTTTCGATTATCTTC
>NZ_JAJEKE010000037.1 GCF_024363565.1 Lutispora saccharofermentans
ATATGTCCCAAAGGGTCGTGGGAAAATCGAACGATATTTTAATACTGTCCGTATGAGGTTTCTCAGCAATTTGACCCCGAAAGATATTGTTAGTCTTGAGTCTTTGAATGAATCATATGAGAAATGGCTCGGCAGTGACTATCAAAAAAAAGAACACTCAGCTTTAAACGGTAAGACACCCCATCAGAGCTTTATTGATAACATTGACAGGGTAAAGCTGGTAACTGATAGAAATCAGTTTAATGAGAACTTCCTATTGAGGATTAGCCGCAAGGTCTGCCATGATGCAACTATACAGGTAGAGAATATTTTGTTTGAAACAGATTCATGCCTTGCTGGGAAACGCCTTGAGGTGCGTTATGAACCTGAGTGGCTTTTGGATCAAACAAAGAATCTAAAGCTATATGAGGACGGGAAACACATTGGAGAAGCGAAACGTGTACGTTTCTATGACAATGCCCATGTACAGCGACGGTTTCCTGGGAACCGGAAGAAAGCTGCCGCAGAAACAAAAGCTATACCGCAGCCATCGGAGGATAGTTTATCTGCTCCTAAAAATACAATTTCATTTACAGAATTAGCTCAAGGAGGCATAGAAAATGTTTAAGCAATTCTATGGACTTACTTTCAATCCATTTGACAAGGAAATTGAAATAGATAAGCTATTTAAGAGCAATGATTTAAACGAGCTGGAACAACGGCTAAGATACATGCTGGACAATAGAGGGATTGGTCTTATTGTTGGTGAGCCTGGTACCGGGAAATCTACCTGCTTAAGAAGGTTTGCCGAAAATGCCAACAAGTCACTTTACAAGGTATGTTATCTTCCGCTTACAACTTTGACTGTAAAGGATTTTTATCAAGGTCTGTGCACAATGCTTGGAACTACAAAGAGATACAGGAAAGTAGATATGTTCTTTGAAATACAGTCGTCCATAAATTCACTTTACTACGAACAAAGAATTACACCGGTATTTATTGTAGATGAAGTACATATGGCCTCTACCGCAATACTAGATGATTTAAGAATACTGTTCAATTTTAAGATGGACTCTGCCAATCCTTTTGTTTTAATACTATCGGGACAACCTCAAATACGGAACAAGTTGATGCTAACCAGCAGTTACCCGTTAAAACAACGGATTATCATGAGATACTCAATGCAGGGACTTACCAAAGAAGAATGCAGAGACTATTTAAGCAGCAGGATGAAGATTGCAGGATGCTCCAGAGAAGTATTTACCCCTGAAGCAGTTCTGGCTATCTTCAATATATCCGGAGGGGCTCCAAGGGTAATCAACAATATTGCCACTGCAGCACTTATGTATTCTGCCGCGAAAAGAGCCGATTCCGTAGACGAAGAGGCTGTTTTCCAAGCAAACATTGAGCTTGGGGCATAAAAAGCTAAAGCACTTTGAGTAGCAAATATTCAAGGTGCTTTATTTATATCATACTTTTACAAGGCTTGCAATGGCTAGAAATTATATGCCTAAAGATGTTCCTAGCGCAATTTGAGAATGTTCCTAATTTAATTTTACATTTCTATTTTAATTTGATAAAAAAGGACCATTACTTCCAGTTACAATATGAGAAAAACTTCCTAGTTTAATTTGAAAATTGAC
>NZ_JAJEKE010000005.1 GCF_024363565.1 Lutispora saccharofermentans
AGCTGTCCCTACATATGGATTTATTGCTATCCCAGGTACTGTATTTGTTGTTCCGTCTATATAATAGTTTACTGTGTAGCCAAACTTTTGAGTATCATCCTTCTTAAATACTGCTGTATAGGTTGCAGTTTGTGTTACCGAATTTGGGAACTTAGGTACCCATTTATCAAACGCATACCCTGGATCTGCTTCATATCCAGGTACTGTCACTGCATCTTCCCAGGCAGTTCCATCCAGTATATCAGTGAATTCTAATGGTCCTTCTAATATTCCGTTGCCTCCGGAATTAAAGGTAACTTTATGCCACTTACTTGTATCCTTCATAAAGTTTGCTGTGTAGGCTGCACTTGCCGTTACATTTCCTTCGTGCCTTTTTGCGTTAATGTTTCCATCGCTCCATTTTTCGAATAGATAGCCTTCATCTGGAGTTGCAGTTACTTCCGTAGTGCTTTCTCCATGGCTTACTGTTTGAACAGCTGTACCGCTTATGCTTCCATTCTCACCTGCAGTATAGGTTACTGTGTATTTGTTTATTACCCATTGACAATAAAGCACATTTGGAACTGGATCTCCATTTCCAACAATTATACTGGCTCCTGGACTAAAGCTTGTTCCGCTTCCATCAGATTCAGTGTTCCATCCCAAAAATTCATGGCCTTCACGAATGAAAGTATTTCCCAAAACTTCATGTGTCGCATTATTTTTTAGGGGAACAACTATCGGACCACCTACACCGCCATTTGCATCATAGGTTAACTCTGTTTCTGGTACTATGTCTCCCCATTGAGCGGTCAAGATCATATTTTCGGTAATAGTAAGCTTATCATTTGGATAATAAATCTTTCCACTTGCCGATTCTTTCCACCCAATGAATACTTTACCTGTTGGTGGTGTAATGCTTATTGCCGATAAAACAACTGCAGCTGTACCCATACAGTAAGAATTTGGATCAGCAATACTTCCATTTCCACCATTTACAGCATAGGTTATTTTGTAGATTTTTACATTCCACACAGGGAACAGCTCTAAATCATCGTAAACTGGCATACTAAAGTCAAATGGAACAAATGTATCATTTACAAACCAATACCAACCTAGGAAATCAGCTTCACTCAATCCTTCCGGTGTGTCTTTTATTAATTCACTTTCAACAATAGTCGCACCATGGTCAACTGTGAAAGTATTAGTTGAACCACCTGTTCCTTGTGTCACATGAGCTATTGCGTTGTGAACCGGAGGAACCCATTTTGCGTAAAGTATCAGATTCCCAGCCGGCATAGTGGCGCCTGCAAATACAAAAGCATCGCCCGCCGTGGCCTCGTTATTATACCATCCTTTAAAAATATAACCGTCACTGCTGCGGGTTGTAACATCAACCGTGTACTCACCTAATGCTTTGTCGGAAACATCTGCTTCATATGGAATGTTCGTAACCGTGGCATTACCTGTTGAATCATTCTTCTGAAAAGTAATATTATATTTATTTCTTGTGTATTTAATTTTAAACTCATATTTACCCGTAGCACTATTGTATGTGGAATACTGCGAGCCGTCATTCGGCGTTGATTTTACAGTAAACCCGGGAATAGCAATATAGTCTTCTATTGTTAGGTACATTGATGATTGAGTAAAGTAATAAGGGGCACGTACCTGAGGATATCCTGAGACATCTTCCAAATAGAAGATGGCATACTGAGTATTCCCCGCTGTTGCTCCATAGACTGTAAGATTGGCATTTGGCATAACAGGTGCCGATGTATAGAATGTGCTACCATTTTTAGTAGTGTACCATATATATGCAGGATACGCATTAACTGCCTGATTCCACCAATATGAAGTATTCGCACCTTGTTTAATGCTATTAAATGTTAGCAGTACGTTATTATTACTCTTTCTCTTAAATTGGAGTGTATATCTATCACGATCATAGTACACATTCTTAATAGCAGATCCATCACCCAATATAGTGACGTTCACTGCATTCGTCTTTGTTGAATTAAGATGAAACCCTGTATAGCTTCTGGAGTCATAACCCGCGTTTGCACCGGTTTGCCCTGTTTTAGCAGCAGTTTCTTTGTAAGTGTACCCGTCATCATTGGCATTTTCCTGCCAATATACTACCGTATATGGAGTATTAGTATTAGCCTGCCATACAGCATAGAGCTTAATGTCCGATGTGACTGGTAAGTTAAGATTATAAGCTGATCCATTAGATGTCAGCGACCAGTGCTTAAATGTATATCCGGATTTTGTTGTAGCTTCAATTGTTCCTATAGAAGATCCACCTATGATATATTTAGGTAATAAAGCACTTCCGCCTTGAGTATCAAATGTAACCTTCCAACGATCTGCTAACACAGCATATAATGTAGTATCTTGTGTAATTATTGTGCTGAAATCAAACTCTGTCCCATCAATAGTTGTTGACCAATGTGAAAATGCTTTGCCTGGTTTATTTACAACCAAAGGAACGCTTGAAGGATCGACATTTGTATTAGGTTCAATTTCTTTTGTAGCTATTACATTACCATCATAGACAAAGTATACATAACATACATCTTCAAATACTGCATTTACTTTTATAATGCTATTTGTTGTAACATTCCTAGATTCAGCAAAATTTATAGGAGCCGTTTCACCTTCAACAACCCAACCGATAAATTTTTTACCTGCTGATGCTTCCGGAGTCTTGGGTTCTACTAAAAATTCTCCATTCAGAATAATCTGTGTGTCTACTAGATCACTGCCATTATAAAATTCATAGGTTGCCGCTGCAGTAGTACCAACCAAATAAATTGAAAAATGGTCTGTGCTAAATCTAACTACTCCATTATGAACTCTTGCTGGCATGTTGTTAACCCTAATCCCATCAGTTGAGGCTTTTGGAACAGACATCGTTCTAAATTCCTGAGTTTTATTCCTGCTAATCATGGTAGGTTCTAAATGATAAACCAAAATCTCATCTAAATCATTAGTGAACTCAACGCCGGAAAAACTAACTGATACTTCTCCATTTGGCTGAATTTGGATACCATTCCCGCTTAACAAAGTAATATCAAATGCTAGAAACTGTCCTAAATTAATTCCTTCATTTTCCCTAATTGCTTCTACATAATCCAAAGATTCATTATCAGATATGAGTCTTGCTGAAAGAATTGTATCATTAGGTATAACCCCGGCATCAGCAGATACTGTAATAGTAATTCCATCAATTTCAGAAGTTAAAGTTATAGGTTTCTCGATAACTGCCTCAATCTTCTCATAATAAACTACAACTTTATTCAATTCTTCATCTTCGTTTATTACAAGACTAATGGGTTGATCAGCTAAAACCTGGTATCCTTCTACTTCCGGATGAGTAATCTCTATAGTAGAGCCTACATCGCCGGAACCTGTTACCACATCCAAGCCTGGAATTGGTTCATCTGTTTCTTTAAGCAAATATTTAATTTCGTAGACCTTCTGTATTACAGGTTGTTGAATAGGATTCGCAGGGCCTCCCGGATGCCCTCCATAAACTGCATCAATAACGGTGGTCTGCTTTCCCTCTCCGCTGCTATCACCTTGTGTTTGATTTAAATTACTCAGAATAGTTTCATCAGCAAATGCTGCAATGCCCACGTTGAAAATCATTACTAATACCATCAGAAATGCGATGGATTTTTTTAACTTTCCTTTCATTTTTTCACCTCCTTCTTTAATAAGCTGAATTCGCAATTCTTGATATTTCTATAAAAAATCAGGCTGCAATATTAAATAACATTGCAGCCTGACAATCATAGCTTAGTAAGCTTTAGATTCATAGCTTTGCGTCCCTAACTTTCGCTAGGTTTGCCTTTTCATTTCTATCGAAATTAAGCATAAAAACTAAATTTCCCTTATATGGCTACTTCTTCTCTTCTCATCATTTGAACAAAGATTTTTGCCAGATATGGGTCAAATTGAGTTCCTGCTTTGCTCTCTATTTCTCTTAAAGCCTCAGCATTATTTATTGCGCTTTTGTATGGTCTGTCATTTACCATAGCATCATATGAATCTGCAATGGCAAATATTCTAACTGTATGAGGTATTTCATCCTGTTTCAAAAGTCCAGGATAACCTTTTCCATCCCATCTCTCATGGTGTATAAGTATCAATTCATCTATTGCCAATGTCTCTCTCGATGCTCCTATGATGTGGTAGCCTATCTCGCTATGACGCCTCACTCTTTCCCATTCATCACTGTTCAAAGCACCTTCTTTCTGCAATATTTGTGATGGAATACCGATTTTACCAATGTCGTGGAACTCGCATAGGAGTTTTAATTCTTCCTTTTCTATATCAGACAGGCCCAGCTTATCAGCCAACATGAGGCACAGGCCTTTGAGCCTTTCATAATGTGCCTTTGTTTCAAAGGATATTTCCTCTAGCCTATCCTTAAGATACTTGATCATTGACAGCTTCGCTTCTTTGCTCTCCGTAAGCTTATTGAAATACATCCTATCCTCGGCTTTTCTATAAATCTCAAATATGTCTTCTTCTCCATTTTTTTTAGTTGCTGCTCCAAAGCTAATGCTTATTTTGATAAAGTCAAGAGGATTTGCTATGCAGTCTTCTTTTATTCTATTTACTATAGACAAGGCAGTTTTTTCTGTAGTTTTGGGAAGCAAAACTACAAATTCATCTCCCCCCACCCTGCTGACTATATCTTCTTTTCTGAAAGCCCTCTTCATTATCTCAGCTACCCTTTTTAAAGCTTTATCGCCCATGTCATGACCAAAAGCATCATTTATAAGCTTAAGTCCGTTTAGATCACCAATTATTACACTTATGGGCAATTGTCTAAAGCTGTCCAGTCTTGAAAGCTCCTCATCAAAAAAGTCTCTGTTGTAAAGGCCTGTCAATTTATCCTTATAGCCAAAATACTCCCGCTTCTCCTCTAAATCATATATTTCTCCCCGATTTCTTATGTGGTCGGCAGACGATTCCTTTGATTTTTTGATTCTTGAAATATCATTATAAAAAAGTATTAGATAGTCTCTATCATCACTAAAAATATTGATTGAATACCATCTGTCTAATTCGTATATATGCTTTTCAAACTTTCTTCTAGTCTTTGGTATCATGTTGTAGTAAATATCCTTTATCCCAAATACATCGTTTTCATATTCCAATACTATTTCAGATATTTTTCTGCCCAGTATTCGTTCAGCCTTTATATTTGTAGCGTTTTGAAAATTATCACTTAGGCTTACCAATATATAGTCAACAAAATGTCCATCATCATTGATAAGGGCTTTAAAGCTAAGAAAAAAATCATATTTGGAAGGATACTCCATCATGTTCTCACCCCTGACTCCAATATTTTGGTCAAGCTATTGATTACACTATATCATTCGCCTGTTTCAAAATTTGTTTAGTTGGATTACATTCGTATTCTTTCCCAATTATATTTTGATTTCTTTTCGGTCACATCTGAATTACACAAAAAAAGGAATAAAAAAAGCCCTATTTCTAGGACTTTCTATACTACATTCTTCTCTGAGGTCAGTGGCAGAAACTCAATGCTTATTTTAAAGCTATCAGGTTTAACTATGCCGGAAAAATTCTTCTTTATTCTTGTTTCAATTTCCCCTAAGCTATTTTCTTTTGCATCATGAAGCAATATGATAATCTGAGTATCATTCCAGAAGGAAAAGACATCACCCTTCCTTAAGGATTTCTCCAACACTCCTGTCATTATCCTAACCCTCTTTTTTAATTCTTCTATATCACATCTGTTTTTATCATCACATCTCAAAGTAATAAGGCTTATGAAATCTGATTTTCCATCTCTTAATTCTTTTCTTTTTTGAATATTAAATAAAAACTTAAAATAATCCGTATCGCATAACATAGCTCCATTAAGGGAGCTGTCCTCTAGTCTTGTTTTAATATTTCCAATGTCCGTTTCGCCTTTTTCATCATAGTAGTCTTGTATTTTTCTATAAATATTTTTTAAACCTGGAGAAGATTTAATACCCATTTCTTTACTAAGTAACGAAGTTATATATTCATAATGACTCATGGCATTATTTATTTGACCCACCTTCAGCATAGCCTCTATCAAATATATGTGTATAGCTTCCTCATAGGGCTCTATAATAATTGCTTCTTCACATAGTTCAACTATACCGATATATTCTTCTTTTTCCTTAAGAATTTCTATAAGCTTAAAAAGAGCTTTCAAATATAATCTGCTGTAATGATTTCTTATGGGAACAAGCCATACCTCATAGGAGTTCTCTGATAAATATGCCCCCTTATACAGCTTCAGTGCTTTTTTGTACAGCTTCACTGCGTCATCTATATTCTCGGATTTTTTGCTGTCTCCTTGCCTGATATACTTTTCAAATTCTGCAACATCAAGTATTGCCAGTTCTCCTATTTCAAAACAGTAATATCCATTACTAAAGCTTATATTAAAATACTTTGATTCATCTATGTCTTTCGGGAGTATTTTTTTAAAAATTTGTCTCAGCCTGAATATTTGCGTGCGCAATACATTTTTAGGGTCGTTAGATTCATTACCCTGCCATAAGTTTTCAATTATTGTTTCAGGCAGCAGCTTTCTACCCCTAAAAGTTATAAAATATTCAAAGAGCTTATATAACTTATAGGATCTGCTTGATTCTTTTAGCAAGGACTGTCCTCCAAAGCTGATGTCAAAGTCTCCAAGTGTATGTACATATAATTCCATAAACTTCCCTCCAATAAACACCAACTATGCCCACAATTTAACAAATAGTACAAGTAGTATAATTATATACCATTATAAACAAAAAGTGAATATTTAATAATTTACTGCATAAGTTATATTTTTCTCCATAAATGGTATAATATTTACAAATAACTTCAATGTTTTCCTATTGTTTTAGAAATAGCAAAGCATTAAATAACACTTATGCTCTTGTAATAATCATTATTATTTGGTAAAATATAATCGAAAGCACAAAAGGAGGCAAAAATATGATAAGCAAAAGACTTTTTGAAGAACTGAACAAGCAGGTAACCTATGAATACTTCTCTTCCCACCTTTACCTTGCCATGGAAGCCTACTGCGCTTCATTGAATTTGAATGGCTTTGCAAATTTCTTCAAGGTACAGGTTGAGGAAGAAAGAGCCCATGCGAAAATGTTTTTTGACTATATAAATAAAATGAATGGTGAAGTAATCATTGAAGGCTTAGATAAACCTGAAGCAAATTTTAAAAACTTGCATGATGTGTTTAAATCGGGCTTGGAGCACGAACAATTTGTAACCGGCAGAATTTATCACTTAATGGATATAGCAACGGAAGAAAAAGAACATGCTACTATAAGCTTCTTAAAGTGGTTTGTAGATGAGCAGACTGAGGAAGAAGAAACCTTCTTCAACATAATGAAGAAGCTTGAAATGATAGGTGAAAATGTAAGCGCATTATATGCGCTGGATCAAGAATTGGCGCAAAGGGTATTCGTACCGCCTGTTCCAGCTCAAGCGTGATAAAAAATCTGGCTGCCATCCCCCCCGGCGGCCAGATTTTTTTCGTCAATCATCCTTGCATTTCTTATAAATTGAAAAGTATCCCGCCACAGAAATGATCAATGCGCTTACCGCATCAACAATGATGTCCTTCATCGTATCGGATAGGGCCTCATGGCCGATAAGAAGAGTTCCGTCCTCTAATGCGAACTTCTGCATATTAAGCCCGAATATCCCATCAATCAAATATTCGTATATCTCCCATATAGCCCCGGCCGTCAAGGCAAAGCAAAAGGCAAACAAAGCTATGAAAAAAGGGCTCAGATGAAATCTCGTGCTTTCATAATCGTTGAGGATGCTGACCAGAGCAAATCCAAGAGCTCCGAGCATTGCGCCACTAAAAGCATGCAGTATTGTATCCCAAAAAGGGATGATATAGTAGAAATTTCTGACCTCACCGAGATATATTGCACAATATAAGAAGATAAAATATAAAACTTCCATATTGTTTGGGATATCAATAAGCCATCTGCGTTCAATAATCGACGGTATTGCCATAACAATAAGCCCTAATATGCATTGCAAAAGCATCAGAACGTAATCACTTTTAACCTTTTCATATGCCTCCGTGCCAATCGGTCCGGATGGTGCAACAATGATTTTGACAATAGTATATGCTATTGAAGATACCAAAGTAATGAAGAGTATGATACCTATAATCCTTTTCCAATTTCTTTTATTTTCTTGACCTTCTTTTCTCATTTATGTCCTCCTTCCAGACAGTTATGCATTTCGGCTCAGGATGGCAAAGATATATGTTATGCTACTAATAGATTATACAGCATAATTATAAAATAATGAACCATGCATACATAGAAACAAATTCCGCCTTTATGCGTCTAATCAAGAGATTGCTGAAAATTAGAATAATATAAAAATAATTCAAGATATGCTAACCATTTCCTTACAAAGTGCTATTAATGTATAATGATGTTAAATGAGATAATCAATGAAGAGAGGCGAATATATGGAATTGCACAATAAACCTATAATAACCATAAGGGGTCTAGAAAAAAGCTTTGGCGATAAAAAGGTGCTAAAGGGAATAAATCTGGATATTTACAGCGGGCAAATAATAGGCTATATTGGGCCCAATGGCGCCGGCAAAAGCACCACTGTTAAGATAATGCTGGGACTTATGGGAAAATATACGGGGGAGATCAATATTTTCGGCAGAAATATATCTGACGGAAATGCAGAATACAAGAAAAAAATAGGCTATGTGCCTGAAACAGCAGATATCTATGACAATTTAACCGGCAGAGAATACTTGACCTTTATAGGGGAGCTCTATGGGCTTGACCATGATGAAGCCGATGAGAAGGCGATGAGGCTGATGGAGCTGTTTGGACTAAAAGAGGTATATGACTCAAGGATATCTTCCTACTCAAAGGGCATGCGGCAGAAGGCAGTCATAGTATCAAGCCTGCTGAACAACCCGGATATTTTATTTTTAGATGAGCCGCTAAGCGGCATGGATGCCAATAGCGTTATGGTATTCAAGGAAGTATTGACCGAATTGGCTTCCAAAGGCAAGACAATATTTTATTCCTCTCATATAATGGAAGTAGTTGAGAAAATAAGCAGCAGGATAATACTGATCAATGGCGGGCAAATCGTTGCCGACGGAACCTTTGACGAATTGAAAGAGAAATCTATGGAGGGTTCGCTGGAAGAGATATTCAATGATCTCACCGGATTCAATGAGCATAAAGACATTGCGGCACAAATCGTATCTGTAGTTCAAGGAGTATAGAAAATGAAAGATTTTAGAATATTAATCCTTCTGGATAAATTTAAAGCTATATTTGAAAAGCTTGGTGTAGATTATTCGATCATGAGAAGAATACTCCAGGTCAAGCTTGCTATGGATGAAAGAAGAGTCCCCACAGTGATGAAGGATAATTCCTCTAAAAAGAAAAGCGACCAAAGCAATAGCATTGCCAAATCTTTGTTGTTCTATGGAGTATTGGGAATACTGTTAGTTCCCTTTGTGTTTTCAAAAGGGAATTATCTCTTTCAAATGAGTTTCCTGTTTGGGATATTGATGTTCATGATGATGACCATTTTGATTTCGGATTTTTCTTCCGTACTATTAGATTTAAAAGATAAGGATATAATCTTATCAAGGCCGGTAAACGGCAAAACTTTAAGCATGGCCAAAACTCTTCATATAACTATATACATGTTTTATATAACATTTTCTTTCACAGGGCCATCATTGCTCATATCCTTATATAGGCAGGGTTTTCTGTTTTTTATTATATTCCTATCAGAAATAATTCTGATGGATTTATTTATAGTGGCTTTGACAGCTCTATTGTATATATTGATACTCAAGTTTTTCGACGGCGAAAAGCTGAAGGATATCATCAATTATGTTCAAATAATTTTAAGCATAGCCCTATCCATCGGGTACCAGCTTATAGGCAGGTTGTTTGATTTAAGGGATATGATGAATATCAGCTTCGTTCCGAGGTGGTGGCAGTCTTTAATTCCATCCATGTGGTTCGGAGGCCCCTTTGAACTGATACTTAACAACAATTATAGTTCTCATATAACGCTATTTTCAGCTTTAGCTTTGATAATACCCGTATTATCAATAATATTGTATATAAAGCTTACGCCTTCTTTTGAGAGAAACTTGCAAAAGCTGAATGATAGCAGCGGCAATGTTAAGGTCAGGAGCAAAGGATTTAATTATTATTTGTCGGGAATATTCTGCAGAACCAGAGAAGAAAGAATCTTTTTCAGGTTTGCTGCCGATATGATGAGAAGTGAAAGAAATTTTAAGCTCAAAGTATATCCTTCATTGGGTCTTTCTCTGATCCTTCCATTAGTTTTTTTATTAACAAAATTTAAAAATGCAGGATGGGAAAGTTTAGCTCAGGGGAAAATGTATTTTAACATATATTTTGTTGCTCTGATAGTTCCCACCATACTCATGACTATAGGGTATTCCGATAAATATAAAGGGGCCTGGATTTATAGGATGCTGCCTTTTGATGATGCAGGATATATATATAAAGGCACCTTAAAAGCAGTTATTATTAACCTTCTTGTTCCCTTATATATCTTTGAAAGCATAATATTTATGATCATTTTTAAAGGCAGGATAGCTATAGATTTGATCCTAGTATTTTTAAACATAATATTATTCATTGCAATCTGCTTTAAGATTTTGAAAATGCAATTGCCTTTTTCTGAAGCTTTTGAGGTGACCGCCCAAAGCCAGGGATTTATTATTATACCATTATTCCTTGCCATATCGGTTTTGGCTGTTATCCATTATGTTGCTGCAGGTATTTCTTATGGTAGGCACATATATATGCCCATATTGATTATTGTAACCCTATATATATGGAAGAAGTTTTTTGGCAGGAAGGCTATTTTATTGCCGTATGGGGATGATGCTTAGGATAGGCCTGCAGAATGTCCCCAATGCTTCTTAAATAAAAAATAGCTATAGTGCCTTATCAAGACGCTATAGCTATTTTATTAGCTTTTGATTTTGGTTCCTTCTTCTATGCTTTCATCCGGCGAGAGGATTACCTCCTGCCCCTCATTCAATCCTTTCAATACCTCAATCTCATCATCGCTTTCCAGGCCCTTGTCGATCTGTACCATCTTGGCCGCACCATCGTTATTTATGAAAACATAGCTTTTGCCCTCATGGTCAAACACTGCTTTCTCATTTACAATAAGTGTATTTTGCGAGCTTGCGATAACTATCTTTATATCCATATCATAGCCGGGCTTTAAATTATTTACTGCTTCATCAAAGCTTATCTCCGCTTTTATCCTTTTTTGGGCTATGCCCAGATCCGACATTTTGCTGAAAGCCTGGGGATATATCTTTCTTACAGTACCCTTTATATCAGGTATGCCCAAATCTTCATTGCTGATCAGCACTTCGGAGCCTTCCCTCACATTGGCTATATCATCTACCAAAATATCGCTTGTCAAAAACATATCATCATAATTCCCTATCTGGAATATCAGCTTGCCCTGGGGAACGGCACTTCCCTGGGGGGCTTCCGCCAGCATCACTATGCCGTCTATGGGAGACTTTACTATATAATCCTTCTGCTTGCTTTTAAGATGGTTTATCTGGATCTGTATTTCATCGATCTGAGCCTTAAATTGCTTTTCTATATTGGGCGAAAACCCTTCCTGAGCTGCTGCCAGGCTGCTTTTGACGACTTCCAGGCTGGCTTCTGCAGAAGCCAAAGCGGCAACTGAGCTATCATATATGTCTCTGCTTATGCCTCCGGCTTCATAAAGCTTTTTATTGTTTTCCGCCACCCGCTTCGCCTCTTCATAGGCGATCTGAGCCGCCTTCTCCTGAGCCTCCAGCTTTTGCAAATCCCATTGGCTTATGCCTTCTCTTGCCTCTTCCAGCTTTGCCTCGGCAGCTTGCTTTTGCAGCTCCAGCGCTTTTATATTTAGGAGCAGCTCTTCATCTTGTATTTTGAGCAGTACATCTCCCGTCTTTACTCTATCTCCCACGTCCACTGCTTCAAGGGTCACAACCCCGCTTTGCAGGCCATAGATATCAGCCTTGTTTTCCAATTCCACTGATGCTTTCTCTTCAATATATTCCTGTATATTTCCTCTTTGGACCTTAGCCAGATTCACTGAAACCGCTTTACCCCCGAATAAAGCAAAGTAGGCTGCTGCCGATATGATCATTATTATAAGTCCCATCCATATAAGCTTCTTCTTGCCTCTCATATATTTCCCTCCTTACGATATGCGGCTTTTCAGCGCATCAATGAAATTGAGATTTATGATCTTCTTTAAGGTAGCCAATTGGGCAATCACTGCAAATGCAACAGTAGCTAATGCAGCTTTTATAAAAATATCAGGGGTCAGGATCAACGGCAATGTATATGTCTCCGTGTTGAAAGTCTGAACCATAGATTGGATCATTCCTATACCCAGAGGTATTCCCAGCAAAATAGCGATGACGACCATTACTGAGTTTTCCTTGGCCAGCATCCAGAATATTTCTTTCTTATCAAAGCCCATTACGCGCAGAGCTGCAAGCTCCATGCGCCTTTCTGCAATGCTTATTATTGTAGAATTATAAATGAGCACAAAGCCCAAAATCCCTCCAAAAAACATGAATACGTTTATGCTGACTACCATGGTATCAAGATATTCTTCGAAGGTTTTCCTCATGTCACCGATTGAGCTGACCGAAGATATATTGCGTGCATCCTCCAGTTCGGTCTTCAAATCCTCCTTTGACATAGCTGATATACCGGTGATCATATTCTTTTCTGTCAAAGTCTCCCTCATATTTTCTATATCCATATAGGCATTTGCTCCCAGATACTGCCTGATGATTCCCTTGACCTCCAGGCTTACATCATCCTTCCCTGGGATAAAGTTATTGACCGTTATATGATCTCCTTTTTTAACATTTAAAGCCTTTGCCAAAAATTCTGTAAGGAATATGCCTTTTTGGGGCAAAGTTATTATATTATTGTTTACATCCGTAAATTCGTAAAACTCTGTATCCCGCGGGATTCCTATAATGCTTACGGTCTTCTTCCGCCAGGCATTCTTCAGTTCAAAAGGATACTCCAGCCTTGGCTCCAGCTTGGCATCCTTCAATAAGCGGGCCATATCCTTTATTACATTTTCGTTCATAGGCCGTGACAGCTCTACCACATAATCCATCTTTTGAAATTCGCCGAATTGAATGGAAAACATAGAAGTCACACTATTTCCCATATATAGAGGCACCGTATTTATGGCATATGCCAGCGCTAGTCCCAAAACCAAAAACATAAATCGCCGCTTTACCCTCATAATGTTTCTTATGACCATTTTCCAGCTGAATGAGAGCCTTCGCCATAGGAAGCTTATTTTCTCAAGCAATATATGCTTTCCTGCCTTTGGAGGCTCCGGGCGCATTGAGTCTGCGGGCATGACCCCCAGTACATGTCTGGCTCCAACAAAGCCGGAAGCGATGCAAAATATGCTTGTGAGAATTATGGAATATATTATGTATATATAATGAATATCGACCTTTAACAGAGGAATCTCAAAATAAAAAACATATATATTCGTCAGAAGCTTTGCCAATAGAAGCCCCGATATGATCCCCAAAATTGAGCCGGTAAGCCCTATGATCAATGCAAATTTGAGATAATGAAAAAGCACCTCCATATTGCTGTAGCCCAAAGCTTTGAGCACTCCTATAGCCATTCTGTCATTGCTCACTATCCTGGACAATATTATAGAAATTATAATGCCTGCAACTGCAAGGAAAAGCACGGGGATCGCCGCTGCCATTGTATTTATGCCTCTGAGCTCTTCTGTCACCATTTTATTGCTCAATTGATCTTCTCTCTTTATTATCCTCTGTATACCGTATTTGTCGAGCTTTTTTCCCAATTCATCTGCTATATCGTCAATCTTGTCTTCATCTTTTACCCTTATGAGCAGTTCATTATAGCTGCCTTTGTACCCATATATGGACTGGGCAAATTCTTCACTGACATAAGCTACGCCGAACTTATCCGGTGCAGGCATCATTGACTGCTCATTTTCCATAAGATAAACGAATTCTGCGCTTGATGCAATATCATTTACCTTCATAGTATAAGTCCTGCCGTTTATATAGGGCTCTATGATGTCACCCGGTTTGATATTCCTCGCCTGGGCAAATTGCTTGATCAAAATCAGGCTGTTTTCAGTCAATTCATTGGAGAGGCGCTTCTCTGAGTAAAGCCTGTTGACGCTTCCGCCTCCGGAAGGAATGGAAATAATCCTTATTCTTACCCTTTCATCCTTATCCCGGGTCTTAATAGGAACGTCAAAGGCGACTCTGCCTTGGACCTCTGTGATCCCTTCTATAGCTTTTATATCCTGCACCGCAGCCTGGGGTATCTTCATGAGCTGTACATGAATATGGCTTAACTTTGTTTCTTCATAATAATAATCAACGGCATTGCTCATATTTATGGCAGTGGTGCTGAAGGAAATAAAAATGCTCAAGCCAACGATTACAATAACAACCACCGAAATAAACTGACCCTTTGAATTCTTTATCATGCGCAGCAGTCTTACATCCAGCTTTTTCATCACCATTCAATCCTTTCGGGAGGTATGGGCTCAGGATTTTCCCTGATCTCTGTTATTTTGCCGCTTCTCATTTTGATCACCCGGTCTGCCATATCGCCGACGGCCATATTATGGGTTATCACTATGACCGTTTTATGAAGCTTTCGATTGACTCGCTGCAGCAGTGAAAGGATGAGGAGGCCCGTCTGGAAATCCAAAGCTCCGGTAGGCTCATCACAAAGGATAAGCAGGGGATTCTTGGCAACAGCCCTGGCAATGGCAATTCTTTGCTGCTCTCCGCCGCTCATCTGGGAGGGGAAATGATCCTTTCTGTCTGAAAGGCCCACTTCTTCTATTACTTCATCTATGTTCATGGCATCCTTGCAGATTTCAGCAGCCAGCTCCACATTTTCTCTGGCTGTAAGGTTTGCCATGAGATTATAGAATTGAAAGACAAAGCCCACCTTATTCCTGCGGTAAGCCGTAAGCTTGGCATCGTTGTACTTCGTTATTTCTTCATCCGCGACTATGACCTTCCCCTGGCTGGGAGAGTCCATGCCTCCGATTATGTTGAGGAGGGTGCTTTTCCCAGATCCGCTGGGCCCCAATATGACTACAAACTCCCCTTCATAGACCTCAAAGCTTACATCATCTAAAGCCTTGACCTCCACTTCACCCATCTGATAGCTCTTGCTCAGGTTTTCCACCTGTATCTGCAAGTCTTTTTCCATCATCCGCTCCCTCCTTCCAATAGTCAATGATCCATAGGAAAGTATAGATTCCCTTGGTTTTTAACATGCTTATTCAAAAAAATTTATTACATTATTTGTTAATAATATTTTACTTCAAAAGCATTGGAAATACAACCAAATAGAAAAAAAGAGTCGGCTTAAGCCGGCTCTTAGGGTATAGCAACGGTATCTGCATTCACCTCCAGGCAATCTGACCTTCCGCTTGTTATATTCTATTCAGTTTTCTTAACAGCTTTTCAGGGGTAATGGGAAGTTGGGTCATGCTCACTCCCACTGCATCCAATATGGCATTGGAAATGGCGCTTCCGGTAGCATACATCCCATGCTCACCCACGCCCTTTGCTCCTTGAGGGCATCCGTTCCCATAATTTCCTTCTATAAAAACAACTTTATTGTGCTCGGGCACATCCATTGCCGTAGGGATCACATATTCTGCAAATGAAGGAGTCAAAGCATGTCCTTTATTTAATATGAATTCTTCCATCGTTGTCACACCCATGCTCATTATCACGCCTCCTAAGATTTGACCTCTTGCGCTTTGGTAATTTATAGTCTTGCCAATGTCGTGACAGCTTATTACCTGCAAGACTTTTATCTCACCCGATTCTTCGTCAATTTCCACATCGGCTACTGTTGAAATTGGCGTGACACCATATAACCCGTTATCTTCCGGAGGCCCAACGACACAACCTTGAGCTGTAAGAGATCTCACTTCATTAAAACAGAAATCAGCGAAATCGTTCCAATCAACCAATTTAATGCCATCCCCATTATAGAATCCGTCTCTTTTATAATATATGGCCTCGTCTTGACTGTTCAAGTATTCTCGAGCAATATCCTCCAGAAGTCTTTTAAGCTTCTCAGCCGCATCAAGCACAGCGTTGCCTGCAGTAACAGTCGCTTGTGAAAAGCCCAATGCACCCGCCTTAGGCGTAAGATGGCTATCGCTTAACATAACGCTTATTTGGGCCTCATCCGTACCCATTGCTGAAGCAGCCAACTTTACCGCAACATCAGTGATTCCCTGTCCGATCTCCGGGAATCCCAGCTTGACCAGCAAGGAACCGTCAAAAAACATGGTCAGCTCTGCAACAGAACCTTTATGAAGGGGCGAATTGCCAATAGCAAAAGCCGGCATAGCATTTGCTATTCCTCGGCCAACTTTCTTGCCTGCAGCAGCTTTTGGCAGCGGCCCTGCAGCTTTAAGCGCAGTTTCCATTGTTTCAGCTATGATCCAATCGTCTGAAATATTGCGGGACATGGCTCCTTTAAATTGTGCGGCAAATTCCTCCTTCTTTTGCATCCAGTTGCGCCGGCGAACGGTTAACGGGTCCATTCCCAGCTTTCTTGCCGCCTTATCAATAAGGGTTTCAATAACAAAGGTGCCATCCGGTGTACCAACGCCTCTAAAAGAGCCTATTTCTGAACCTGTTGTATAATACATTTTACCTGCAATATCTAAATTGTTGTAACGGTATGGCCCGCAAACTCCATTCATGAAGGAAAGCAAGGCCCCTTCATAATTGCCGTAATAGGGACCTGCAGATCCCTCGCTAAGTACTTGCAAAGCACAGATGTGACCGTTCGCATCAAGACCCATTTTGGCTTTCGTAATCATATGCTGCTTTTTACAACTGTAGCTTATGGATTCTTCCCTTGTCCATACGAGGCGCACCGGCCTGCGGACCACATGGGCCAGCAATGTCAGATAAACATGTACCGACATACTATGCTTGCCTCCGAATCCTCCGCCTACATAGGGCACGTGTAAGCGTACCTTATGATAGGGATAACCCAATGCCTTGCAGGCCATCCTGTGATTTTGTGTAATGTCCTGAGTCCCATAACATACATTTATTGTTCCGTTATTATCTATATAAGCATATCCGGCCTCAGGCTCAATATAGGCATGCTCTGCATAAGGATTTGTATATTCTTCTTCAACAACAGCAGCAGCCTTAGAAAAGCCGGCCTCTACATCACCTTTTTTGATCTCATGCTCAAAGCAAGGAGGCTGATTTTCTGCCTTAGCTTGTTCAACGGTATGTATGGCGTGAAGTTCCTCGTATTCTACGTTTATCAGCTTGCAAGCCCTTTCTGCTTCTTCCTCTGTTTCTGCTGCTACCAATGCTAAAGCATCTGCTGAAAACCTTACCTCTTCCCCCTCACCGATTAAAATAGGGCGGTCTTGAATATGATACATGCCGCTTAAATTTGAACCTGTAATATCTTTACGCGTTACTATTCTTACTACTCCGGGTGCTCTTTGAGCTTCCGAAATATCTATTTTTATGACTCTTGCTCTGGGTACACTTGGCCAAAGAATTTTAGCATACACCATATTCTCCATGTAAAAATCTTCACTATATTTAGCTGCGCCGGTCACTTTATCCATAATATCACTTCTATATGGCATGACATTATCCATTATTATTACTCTTCCTCCCTTCTATGAGAGATTCCACAGCTTCAAATATCTGTTCATAACCTGTGCACCTGCAGAGATTTCCGCTGAGCGCCTCTTTGATCTCTGCCCGTGTAGGATTGGGATTGCGGTTCAGCAACCCTTTAACAGACATGATCATACCTGGAGTGCAGAAGCCGCACTGTACTGCGCCCTTCTCCGCAAAAGCCCGCTGTATAGGATCCAATTCACCATCTGTTGTAAGACCCTCTATTGTGGTAATAGATTTTCCTTCTATTTCGCCGACAAGCATCATGCAAGAATTTATATTTTCACCGTCTACCAAAACTGTACACGCACCGCATTCTCCGGTTTCGCACCCTCTTTTTACGCCATACATGTGCATTTCTTCCCGCAATACTTTCAGCAATGTAGTATCCGCCGGAGAATCAGTAGCAACATTTTTTCCGTTTAATATAAAACAAATACTCATTTTACAAACTCCTCCAAGAATTCTACTATTTGTTTCTTAACCAATACACCTGCCATATATGCACGATACTCTGCACCAGCGCGAATATCGGAGATCGGGCTTACACTTTCCTGCACGATCCGAGCTAACTCTTCAAGCGCCAATTCATGAAGCTCTTTCCCCATAAGCAATTGTTCCGCCTTTGTAATGCGCAGAGGTGTAGGTGCCACAGATCCAAGGGATATGCGAGAATCCTTTATTATCCCATTTTTATCGACTTCCAAGGCCACTGCACCATTAACGACAGAAATAGCCAGAGCATTCCTGCGGCCTACTTTGAAAAATTTTTGATAGCTCCACTCACGTTTCGGTATATAAATCCTGGCAATAACTTCTCCCGGTAGAATTACTGTTTTTCTGGGTGCAAGGATGAACTCGGTAAGCGGTAGTATGCGTTCCCCATTGACAGACAACAGCCCTATTTGAGCATCTAAAGCCCATGCCGCATTAAGCCCGTCTCCTGCAGGAGATGCAGTTTTTATATTGCCGCCTAGAGTGCCTTTAAAGCGGATCTGCACACTTCCGACTTGATTAGAAGCCTGAGAAAGGGCTTTTGCCCACCTATTAACCAGTAAACTATTTTGAATATCTATAAAACGACTCACACTTCCTATAGATATAACTTTTTCTGTTTCGTTGATACCGTTAAGTTCAGGTATCTTTTTAACATCGATCAAATACTTAAAAGAAACCTTACCGGATCTGAGCAATACTAAAAGATCTGTACCTCCTGCATAAATAGCAGCTTCATCTTTATAACTTTCCATAAGTTGAAATAACTCTTGCAAAGATGTAGGACATAAATATTCCAATGTGCCATACATGATTAACAACTCCTGACTAAATAGTTTATTTGATGAATACAGTTCATAAATAAATATCTATATTGGCAGAATTGACAGTTTTTCGCGGGCTTCCGGAAGATATTCGATATGTCCTACAGGAATCTTACCTTCCACCGCTTTAATTACTGTACGTGCACCTTCTTCCCCAAATCCTCCGCAAAGCTCTATCAGCAGGCAATTCTCTTCCTCCATAATTTTTTCATTATTTCTCTGTGCACTTCATTTTGTTTATAAGCTGCTTAGTTTTTTTCTCCTTTGCATGGATATGACACTTCTATGGTCTCAGTGCTGCCGGAAGAAAGAAAAATATGTAGCTGGGATTTTTCCAGATTGAAGTTCTGAACATGGATAACCGGCCTAAACTTACCGGTGTTTATGAGAAGATTGGAGCTGTATGCATCTTCATCATATTTCGCATGAACTATATCGGCAATTATCAGAGTGTGATCGCCTGCATCCATCATATTCAGCACTTTACATTCCAAGCTTGCCATGGCCTCTTCTATACATGGGGCCTTAATATCAGCAGATGGCATTCTGGTAAATCCGGAGCGGTCAAATTTATTTTCTCCAAGCTTGGTTGCATAAGAACACTCAACCATTTTTTCAGCCATTGACATATCGGGGATATTCACTCCAAACTCACCTGTTCTTTCAATGTTCTCAAGGCTTCTTTGTTTTTTAGGCTTATTCAGCAATGCCAGAGCCACCCTTGGCGGTTTATGAGATGCAGGGTTTATCCAGCTGAAGGGTGCTACATGATCTGAGCCATCCTCATTTTTTGTAGTGCATAGTATGGGCCGGCTGGGCTGCAATAAGAAAACGCTATTGAAAAGTTCGCTTTCTTTCATTTCCTTCTTCATATTTACACACCTTCTATTCATCCAAAGCAATTAATTTGAAAACTACAGTATTATATGGATCGGGACATGCTACACAAGTTGTATTGCCTTCCGGTTCCCATGGGAAGGTTCCTCCAAACTTCAACGAGAAGGCATAAGGAAACAAAGCATTATAAGCCCATCCACAAAATTCGCTTTTATTTATGTCAATAACATACTCATCTCCAAGTTTTATGCCCAAGTCACAGCCCTTTCCTCGTACCTCTATTACTTTTGCTATAACCTTCTTTTCTTTCATGTTCATTTCTCCTTAAAAATAGATTGAGTGGGGTTAGCCCCCCACCAAGGCACCAAATAACGATATCATATCTCTATCTTCTAATTTACGCTCTCTTATCTCTCTTTGAGAAAGCTTAACTCCATTTAAAACCACAATCACAGTAGGTTTTAATACATCATCTCCTACATGCTCGGACAGAATTGTTAGAAATTCTTCCACTGATGTATTTTTCTGTACTTCGTGGTAAAAAAATTCGTGCTTATTTATCCCGCATAATCCGCCTCCGATTTTTACTGTGACTTGAATCATAGAAAAAACCTCTACAATAAATTTTTTTCTTTAATATATTCAGCAAGAAGTCTTACGCCATTCTTTACAGTTTCCTCCGGTGATGCCAGGGAAATCCTTATAAAGCTTTTCCCCGAAGGTCCGAAAGTCCTTCCTGATGCAACAGCAACTTTCCTCTGGAGTAGAAGCTCCTTTGCAAACCCTGTAGAATCTTCGCATTTTGCATTTATCCACATGTAGAAGGCACCTTCAGGCATAAAATAGTCTATACCATATTCATTGAGAATAGAAGCTGCAATATCTCTATTCTTTAGATAAGATTCTTTGGCAGACTCAATAAAGTCCTGTGGACCTGTAAGTGCTGCTTCAGCTGCCTTTTGTGAAACTGCAGGAGTGCAGGATACGTAAGCTTCCTGCATTTTGGTCATTTGAGCAATAATATCCTCTGATGCCACAGCATATCCTACCCTCCAACCAGTCATAGCATAGCTTTTGGACATGGTATATATTGCCACTACCCTGTCGTCAGTATCATAATTCAATGCACTAACATGTTTACCCTTAAAAACAATCTTTTCATATACCTCATCAGATATCAGGAATAAATCATTTTCCTTTACAAAGGATACAATCTCTTTCATTGTTTTCTCAGGGAAAATAACTCCCAAAGGATTGGATGGAGTATTTACAATCAAAACCTTTGTCTTTGGTGTTATCAGCTTCTTTAATTCCTCAAAGGAAGGTAAAAACCCATTTTCTGGTGTAAGTGTATACCTTACAGGTACAGCTCCTGTACTCATTATTATGTTCTCGTAATTAGGCCATCCCGGATCTGGAAGCAAAACTTCATCTCCAATTTCCGTCAAAACCCTTACTGCATTAGCTATAGCCTGAACTCCTCCAGTAGTTACCACTGTATTCTCAGGTTTCAAAGCTAATTTATAATCATTATTCAGCCTGTCGCTAATTGCCTTTCTTAGAGGCATGAAGCCTGCATTAGGAGTATATTTGGTGTACCCTTCTTTTAAAGCATTGCAGCCTGCTTCAATAATATTCATAGGAGTTTGAAACAGGGGCTCACCTATTTCCATATGGTATACTCCTTCTATACCCTGCGATAATTCTACTATTTCTCTAATACCTGATCTTTTCTGATTTACTACCATCTGCGCCATCTTAGGCATTATCATTACCTCCAGTCTATTTTACTATTTAATAGCTATATTCATTTCTTTCAGTTCCTCTGCCACATAATCAAGGTCTAACATCCTGAGTACTTCTTCCGTAGGCCAGCTTGTCTCTTTGTCCCATCCATGAAGTGTATAATACTTGTCAAGCATGCCATCGAGCTCTTCTTGACTGTTCACGGCATCATCTGCATCCGGCCTGTCAGGAGTAGGCTCGTTCATAAGCCTCCAAGGCAATGTGTCATCTTTTCTTGTAGCCCCTTGCCTTACATTAAAGCATTTTTCCAAAGTTACTATTCTGCGTCCTATTTCCATAAGCTCCTCTTCGCTTACATCTACTCCTATAGCAGCTGAGAATAACCCTGCCATAATCTCAGGAGTTATACCATATAGCGCTGTTGAAGTGAAAGAACAAAAACCCAAACAATCTGTTGCAGCATAACAATCCTCATGCCATCTCACAATTTCTGCTCTTTTTTCTGTCAAATATGGATTTGCCAGGTTTTCATCCCCTGTTATCTTCTTTATTACTTCTCTTGCATCAGGACCCATTCCAAATTCAGCAAAGGTCTCGGTATGAAGATGGTCTGCACCTCTAGGATTTACTGCAAAGGCAAGTGCATAGGCTTTAGCAGATCTTGTGTCCACTCTTGACTGTTCTAATCCCTTTCCATGGACTGCCCATTTATATGAGTCTCCTCCAACCTTCTCCGATGCCCTCTTGACCCCTTCTGCCAGTATATCACCAAATCCTTCTCTAAAGGCAACCTTCCTTATCATTTCTACAGCTGCTTCCGCATTGCCCCATCTTAGGTCAATCCCATCCAGATCATCAATATCAATTACTCCTCTTTGGTAACATTCCATTGCCCACTGTACTACTGATCCGGCTGAAATAGTATCCATGCCATAAATATCTATAAGCTCATTCATTTTGATTACCGCATTGGTATCTGAAATTCCACATCCTGAACCGCAGGCACTCATAGTCTCATACTCTGGACCACCGGTATAAGCTCCGGCAAAAGAGCCTTTATCTGCAGTACTATATCTATGACAGCCAATTATACAGCTGTAGCAGCCAACTTTTCTCTTTAAATATCCACCATTGGTAAAGTTCTGTCCTGTATATGGTGTTATATCATCAGCAGCACTTCTTTGGAAGTTGTAGGATGGAAAAACTTTAAGTTCATTTATGCCATACAAACTTCCCGATGTACCGTAAAGACCCATGCCTTCATAACCTGAGTCGCTTTTCAAACTTTCCTTAGCTGCTTTTACTCTTTCATGGAAAAGTTTTGGATTTGCCGGGGATATTGAACCACTACCCCTAACAACTATTGCCTTAAGATTTTTTGACCCCATTACCGCTCCAGCGCCTCCACGGCCTGCTGCATTATATATGGAAAACATTACGGACGCGAATCTCACCAAATTCTCACCGGCGGGTCCTATTGATGCTACTTGTACTTCTTCATCTCCAATATCTTCCTTAATGGCTTTGTCCAGTGTCCTTACATCCATTCCCCAATACTTAGAAGCATCCCTTATTTCAACATTATCATCATCAATCCATATATAAACGGGTTTGTCAGCTTTTCCATGAACCACTACATGTCCATAACCGGCGTATTTGAGTTCTCCTCCCCAATAACCGCCACCATTAGTCTTAAGATAAAAATTTGTAGCGGGACTCAAACATGTAACTGTTGTTCTACCTGAACTTGGAGATGCGGTACCTGTCAAAAGTCCGGTACCAAATATTATTACATTATCAGGTCCCAAAGGATCTGTATTAGGTTTTACATGCTTCCATAATAATTCTGCATTTATACCTCTACAACCTATATACATTAGTAGTCTTTCCTTGCTTATAGGTTCCCTCCAAACTTTGCCGGTTGTAAGGTCAACATGTAAAATATCACCTGCAATTTTACGCATTATAGCACCTCCCCATATTGGTCTGTTATAATCCCCATAACCCTTTTCCTTCTTTTGTCCTTCATTGCTACACTTATATCCTCATATTTAAGAGCCTTTCCCGGACAGTATTCTACACACTGGGGATCGCCGCCACAAAGGTCACATCTTAATGGAACCTTTTTCGTCGGATGCATATCTATTGCTCCTATTGGGCACGCATTGGCACACTCTTTACAACCAATACATAATTCTTCAACAACCTTTGCAAAACCGGTTTTTGGATCTCTAGTCATTGCACCTGTAGGGCAAACTTTTTCGCAAACCGGATCCTCACAATAGGCACAAGTCACAGGAACTGTCAGGCATATTTCTTCAAAGCTTACAAACTTTATCCTTGCCATGCTTTTAGAATACACTCCTTCATGTTTATAAGAACAGTTCATTGCGCATTGCTTGCAACCTATACACTTTTGTGGATCAATAGTTATTACCTTTCCATGCATTTTTCTACCTCCTCTATTCATGTTGATTATTCACATAAATAGTTATTATTCTCTCTAATCATTGCCTGAAGTTTTCCTGCCTCCAAAACATCACCTAAAAGTATAACTCCTACCAGTTTGCCCTTTTTATATATAAACTTTTTATAGGAATCCTTAGTTGCTTTAACATCGCAATCAAAATCTTCTCTATTACCGCTAAAATTGGTTGTACCTATCGCTATAAATGGAAGTCCTAAAATTTCCAAAGCATTTCTCGAAAGAGAACCTCTATATCTAATCTTTTCCCCTGCCATATTGAGACCTGCAATTTTGCCCTGCTCCACTGCATGAGGCCAGATAGCTACATTTTTGAAACTGTTTGTTGTTATCTCATAGGTACTTGCCACATCACCGGCAGCGTAAACTCCTGGCATTTGTGTCATCATATATTCATTAACCTTCAAGACTTCTTTTTTAGAGTCCGCACAGTTAATAAAGTCGGTGCATGGTCTAACACCTTTGCAATAAACAGCCATAGCATATTCCTTTTGCTGTCCGTTATCTAATAAAACAGTGATTTTATCTTCATTTGCTTCTATTTTTTTAATATCTATACCGGTTCTTATGCTTAATCCCTTTGAACGCAAATGATTCATTATCCTTAATGCCGCCTCTTCGTCTGCTATTTTGGACAATATATAGTTTGATTTTATAACCATTTCACCGGTACAGCCTGCCTCATATAAAGCACAAATAAGCTTAATCCCTACAAGTCCGCCACCGGTTATAATAATATTGCCTTTGTTATTGGCTGTTTGTTTGATTCTTCGTGCTTCCCTAAGAGTACGAAGTCCTGTGGCAGCGCAGCCTATTTGTATTCTATCTTTTGGAATTACAGGATTTCCTCCAGTGGCAAGGAGTAAAGCATCAAATTTCAACTTAACTCCATTATCTAAAATCACTTCATTGTTATCCATATCTATGTCATTTGCAATTGTATCTAATACTATATTGACGTTTAAATGTCTTAACTCTTGTTCATCGGTAATATATAAATTTTCTTCTTTAACATGTCCGGCTATATAGTGGGTAAGCAACACCTTAGAATACGGAAGAAATTCTTCTGCGGAAATGATAGTTATTTCGCCGTCTTTATCTATAGAACGAATAGCTCTTGCTGCAGTAAGTCCTGCTATACTACCACCTAAGATGACATATTTTTTCATCTACTTCACCCCTTTATAGCCAGAAATAATTGTCTTCTCTCTTCTCCTGCTTGAAGTCATGCCTATGGGACTTCTCTGGGCAGTTAATGCCCCTGTAGGGCAAAAGCTGGCGCACATCGGCTTGTCCCAGTCACCACAGCCATCACACTTAAAGGCAGTATCATGGATTCTCAAGGCACCAAAAGGACATTCCATAATACAGCTCCAGCATCCTACACATTTATCTTTGTTTACAATTACTGCTCCCTTACCTATATCAACTTTCAACGCTTGAGCAACACAAGCATTTACACATACAGGATTTTCGCAGTGTCTGCATATACTGATGCTACTCCCCTCTGCTTCCGGTTCTATAAATAACAAAGCTTTAGGAAGATCTGAGATTCGCTTTTTATCTGAATGCAATCCATGACTTACAGAACAGACTGCTTTGCAAAGACCGCATCCGGTACACTTTGATTCATCAACTCTAACCGTAAGCACTGTCTAAACCTCCACTCAACTATGATCTTCTACCCTATCTAGAAACGGTTTATAAGAAGCATCTTTTTTAAGCTCATTTTCCATTGCTGCTGCTCCATTTCTCAACATAAGTGCAATCTCTACCGCCCTGCGTCCTACGTCTTTAGCTGATTGCACGGCAACTTGAGCATCGTATTGATTAGCATCTATTTGTTTTTTCAGTGCATTTCTATCCACATCATTGGATGTCCAGCCGCCTCCTCCGATATATGACTGCCACATATCCCCAGCTACAGGAATACATTGCATTAGAAGGGCATGGTTTATTAGGTCTGTTAATGTATGCTCTTGACCGGAGCAAATGTGTACACCTTGAGCAATGCTGCCCACAACTTTTAACAATTTCGGCAGCTTTTCAAAGCCTGGCTCATAAAGTCCCTTGTATCTACCGAATGTAGAATTACCCAATCTATCAATAAAACATTTTAACTGTCCCGGCATTCCCATATGATAAACCGGTACCGAATATATAATTACATCTGCATCTATCCAAAGGTCCCTCAACTGCTGAAAATCGTCTTTAATTATGCATTCTCCTGAATTTTCGCCACATTTACCGCAAGCAATGCAAGGTCCAAACTTTTTTCCTCTTACCGAATAGTTTGTGCATTTTACTACATCAGGAGCCGCTTCATTGGCAGATTGAATAGCTTGATCCAATAAATATTCACTATTACCCTTTCTAGTGCTTCCACAAATTCCAAGTACATTAAGCTGTTTCACAATATAACCTCCGACTATTTATTTTCACTAATTTTATCTTCTCCACAACCTGTCATCATAAGGCCAAGTTTTTGAAGGTCAACCTCATCCCTTCTGACATTTCCCATAATTTTACCGCGGTATAAAACTATTATTCTATCCGACAATTCAAAAAGTTCATCAAGGTCGCTGGATATGAGCAATACTCCTACATTTTTTTCAGCACTTTCTACCAGCTTTTTTCTAAGATATTCAGTAGCACTAAAATCCAATCCTCTTGTAGGCTGGCAGGCAACTATAACCTTTGGTGTCTCCATAAGAGTCCTTGCAAGAATTACCTTTTGCTGGTTACCTCCAGATAAGTTTTTTATAGGGGTGGAGCCATTTTCCGTCTTTACATTGAAGTCTACTATTGCCTTTTCTGCATTATCTTTTATATTCTTGTGTTGTATTACTCCCTTTTTAGAAAAAGGCTCTCTCTTCATGCAATCAAGAATCAAATTCTCAGCTATGGACATTTCTCCTATCATTCCATTTTCATGCCTATCTTCCGGTATATAGCCTATCCCTTCACTACGCCTTTTCTCGACACTCCAGCCTTTGATATCAGCTCCATCAAGCAGTATACTGCCTTCTTTAAGATCTCTCAAGCCCACCAGAGCTTCAGCCATCTCCACCTGGCCATTTCCAGCTACTCCAGCAATACCTACTATTTCACCCTGACCTATGGTAAAACTTATATTATCTACGACAATCTTTTTATTTTCATTTTCTACGGACACATTCTTTAATTCCAAAACGTTCTTGGAACATTTTACATCTTGGCATCTTTGCACAGGAGCAGACATTTGTCTATCTACCATCATTCTCGCAATCTCAGGTATTGTTGTGCTATCGGTTTGTACAGTGCTTATATGTTTTCCACCTCTTAGCACAGTAATCTTATCACTAATCTGCATAGCCTCATTTAGTTTATGGGTGACTAATACTACAGAAAACCCCTTGCTTCTTAAATCTACAAGGAAGCCAAGAAGAGCCTCTGCTTGTTGAGGTGTAAGCACACCCGTGGGTTCATCAAGAATCAGCACCTTTGCCCCTTGGTATAAGGCTTTTAGTATTTCCACCTGTTGTCTTTCACCTATGGAAAGATTCTCCACCCTGTCTTTTAACCTTACATCAAAATGGTATTCAGACAGCAATCCTTCAATTTTTTCCTCATATTTCTTCCAATCCGGCTTAAAGTCACTCCATTTAAGCGTTGGCATAACTATATTCTCCAAGACTGTATGACTATAAATTAGAGAAAAATGTTGATGTATCATACCTATGCCTTTAGCTATCGCCGCATTAGGACACCATCTATCCTGTATTTTCTCTTCACCTATTGTTATTACACCGCTATCTTGACTGTACATGCCATACAGAATATTCATCAGTGTACTTTTTCCAGCTCCGTTCTCTCCTACTAAAGCTCTAATTTCTCCTGGGCTTAAATGAAAAGACACATTTTGAAGTGCATGTACATTTCCAAAATTCTTTGCTATATCTTCCATCAAAATTTCCGGTGCCAATATTGCATCATCAGTCATAAACTCACCTCCAGCTAAGTATTTTGCCGGATACAAGAGAGACTACAAATCTCTTGGCATCAAGATATAATCCTTCTTCTTAAGATCTGTAGTCATCTACATGTAATTGGCAATATTACAACTCTTGCTATTTCATAATTTCTTCGTGAATGTTAACAGGAATCTCGATTTCGCCATTTCTAAATTTTTCAGTAGTTTCTAATATATCCTTTTCCACTTCTGCGGGTATGCTACCCCTAAAATCTGCAAATTTAAAGTACTTTGAACCTAAGTCATATATTTTCTTTTCAAGAGTTCCATTTGTATAGTTCTCAGCAACTTCTCTATACATCATAGGAGTGTCGAGCATAAGGCTTGTCATTATAGCCTTAGGATTGTCTTCATAAAGATCCCAACAGTATCCTATTACTTTTGCATCCTTAGATTCTGCAGCTTCATATACACCCTTTGCAGCAGGTCCTGTAACAGTAAATATTACATCTGCTCCCTTTTGTATTTCTAAGAGTGTCATTTCTCTATGTTTTGCAGTATCCATCCAATCTCCAGCCCAAAATACTATGACTTCTGCATCGGGATTAACATATTTTGCTCCTTCTATTATGCCGCTGAACAAAGATTTCAAAACTGGAATAGGTGAACCTCCAAGTAAACCTATTGTACCTGTCTTACTTGCCTTAGCTGCTGCTATGCCAACCATATTTCCATATTCATAGAAATTTGGTGCAAAGGCTGCAACCTTAGGTGAATCAGGAAGCTCGTCCGCCATTGATGTCATCATCATCCATCTATCCGGGTATTTAGGTGATAATTCTTTCCATGATTCTATCATCCCATTATCAGGATATATTATCATGTCATAGTCTTTATCTAAGTAATTCAATGCAGTTTCACTGATTTTTGGATAGGGAACATTTTCAGCTACGGAAACTTCCCAGTCATATTCATCCTTTAACATCATCAAGCCTTTATAATGAGCTCTATCCCATCCTCCTGCATGTTCAGGATCCGGTATAGAAAACATAGCGCCTACCTTAACAGTCTTAGGTGTATCTTCTTCCTTCTGTTCAGGCTCCTTTGCAGCATTATTATTTCCTCCACAACCTGCAAAAACCATAGAAAGCGAAAGAATCAAAACTACTAAAAGCAATAAATTTTTTCTTTTTAACATTTAATATCCCCCTTTTCATTCCTTAAAATTTTATACATATGTCAAAACCAGTAAATATTTAAATAGCAATGTTCACCTCCTTATATACAGCTTGCCTACGTCAGCCGGGCCTTTTGTCTGGCCGGTTAATCCAACAACAAGCAATGTAAGTACATAAGGAAGCATGAAATAGTAATAAGAATTCAAGAAACTTCCCAATGCCTGAGATCTGAAAGCCAGAGCCTCTCCAGCCCCAAATATTACAGCTGCAATAGAAGATAGTATCGGATTCCATTTACCAAAATAAACAGCTGCTAAGGCAATAAATCCTCTTCCAAGAGTTATATTATCGGTAAATACCCTCACCCATCCAACTGTTAAAGCCGCACCACCAAGAGCGGAAAGCACTGAGGCTATAATAAGTGTAATAAACCTTACTTTTATAACATCTATACCTGCAGCATCTGCTGCATGGGCGTTTTCACCAACCGAGCGCATTTTGAGTCCTGGCGCCGTTTTAAATAAAAACCACCACATAAACACTGCAAGTATAAAAGCCATAACCTCAAAAGGAGAAAATCGGAATATCAGAGGTTTCATCATAGGAATCATCTCTTGAGCTCTGTTGCCTGCAAGTCTAAACACATAGCTTGTTACACCCAATGCAGCAAGATTGAAAGCTATTCCCACTACTACTTGGTCCGTGGGCAGATATACTGTAATTGCAGCTATAATTATCCCCATTATTATTCCTACTATTAGAGTTATTAGCACTCCTGCCCATATACTGCCACCAAAAATCGTCCCTAGTATTGCAGTTAAAGCACCGGTTAACATCATACCTTCAACTCCAAGGTACGAAACCCCTACTCTCTCTGCAATTAATACGCCTAAAGCGCAGTATATAAGCGGCGTGGCTGCCCTTATGGTAGCAAGTAAAAAATCTATACCCCAGCTTGCATCCATCATCATCACACCTTTCAATTCTTACCTTTTAATTTTCTAAGCATAAACCATGAATTAAGACATACAAAAAGCACTACGGGTATACCCTGCATAATAGATATCATTGCTGAGGGAACTCCTGTCATGGCCTGCATATACCTTGCTCCTGTCTCAAGTATTGCAAGTATAAATGCCACAGGAATAATGCCCAAAGGATTAGCACCTAAAAATGCAACAGATACACCTGTAAATCCCCAAGGCAAAGCCCAACCTTCAGCTACTCTATAGGTAACACCCATAACCTCTATTCCTCCTGCAAGACCTGCCAAAGCAGCACCGGCAATAACTGAGCCTTTAAGTATTTTGCCTACATTAATTCCTGCAGTTTTTGCAGCTTGCTGATTATAGCCTACAGCTTTTAGCTGAAATCCTGTAACGGAATTTTTCATAAGCCATGCTGCTATAAGAGCTATCAAAACAGCAAGCCATACACCTATGTGTACCCCTGTAGCTGATGGAAATGCCATAAGCTGATATTCGGCAGGAACAGCCCTTGTAGCACCATAAAATGCCTTGGGATCTTTCATCACGCTAGTAACTAGTGCGTACACAAGATTTACACATGTAAAATTCATCATAATAGTAGTTGTAACTTCATTTGCACCTCTTTTAACCTTTAAAAACAGAGGTATCAAAACCGCTACTATACCAACTGCCATAGAAACCAACAACGCTACAGTTATTACAACAAAAGGGCTTCCCTTCATATTAGTGGTTACAAATACTGCAGCTAAGGCTCCTATCTCAAGCTGACCTTGGCCTCCTATATTGAAAAAGCCTGCTTTATAAGGTATATATACTGCTAAACCAGTAAGTATTAGAGGCGCCATTTGCATCAATGTAAAGACTATTGATCTTTTACCTCTCAATGCACCCTGAAATAGAGAACTTATTACTGCCCAAGGGTCAGCACCATATATAAGGGACATCAATGCCAAAACGGCAAGAGAAATCAATAATGATAAAATCGAAATACTGAATTCTGATTTAAAAATCCATTGAATAAAACTAGATCCTTTACTTTTTCTGATGGTAGATTTGCTATCCACCTGTCTCACCCCCTTAAGTCTGCTACCAAATAAACTCATATATCATCCTTGTTAAGCCTTGTTCAACTCTTCCATAGGAATAAATGAAACCTCAGGATGTCCATACCTTGAGCCTCCAAAAGCTTCTGCAATTTCAGGATTTTTAAGCACTGCTCTTAGTCTGTCGTGACATGGTTGTCCTACTAATACCATATCTCTTCCCTCTTCGATGTCTGTGCTTAGTATGCCGCTTCCATCCTTTTCATCTAACATACATACCAAATCCGGGAATACCGTTCTAAGTTTTCCGTCAATCCAAAGAGCCATAGTTTCGTTCTTTATGACTAATTTTGCTTCTTTCCCAGCAAAATCGGCTCTTCCCTTTAACACTACATTTGTTATATAAAAGCCACCCTTGTCCTCACCTTGAAGCTTTTCAACTCTGCCCTGAAACAGCTTTATTCCTCCAAGTTGTCCTATAACTGCACTGATTGGATCGCTGCCTTCTTTTCTTGCTTTCATCAGGGATCGGCCTATTTTGATTGCTCCAGTTATAGTATTTGGTATAACAGACCTTTTCAGCTCTGCTCCACTCATGGGATAGTGACTATTGGCACCCATACCTCCGCCTTTTGTTATCATCCATCTTCCTATTTCATCAGCAAAGGTTGGTTTGCTCTGCTCAGAAACTATTATAGTGTTTCCCATGGTATCAACTAAAGGCATAGGCACAAGAGATATACCATGACCTAAGAAGCTTGCCATTTGGGTCTCCGGTGCTGATCTTCCAACTGAATCACCATCAATAGTACTAATGCCCATTCTTGCAGCAAGAGATAGTATTACAGGTGTATTCAATCCTCCTACCTCAAAAGGTACAACATAGTCAATTTCCTTGCCCTTGTAAGCAGACATGGCTTTTGCAGCCTCAATAAGCTCAAACCTTTTTTCCCATCCTTTGATTAGCTTTCCAGTATCCATTCTATCTAGAATACTAACTGAACCCATTATTCCACCGCTTATAACAAAGGCATCATCAGGCACATCCTGCGGGTCAATCAGTGTTATTTCTCTTTTTATACTAAATTCATTTTCCAATATAGCTTTTCCTAGCTTCGGACTTCCTCCTCCGCCTGTGCCGACAATTGCCAGACCCTCAAGCAAAGGTTCAATATCAGAAGCTGTAAAAACATATTTTCTCATACTAATCCTCCAATTCTAATGAAACTCTAACCGATTACACATATCCCATTCTCTTGGAAATCTCTTTAGCAGCATTTACTACGTAAATTGACATCTCTTCTACTTTATCCCTTGTAATCTGTATTACAGTTCCAGAAATGCTAACTGCACCAATAGGTTTACCTGAATTATCAAAAATCGTCGATGCTATACATCTTATAGATTCTTCATTCTCATTTTCGTCAACGGCATAGCCCTTTGCTCTTACTTCTTTAAGATGTTCTTTAAAATCTTCAACAGTTATAATAGTCTGATCCGTCAATCTGGGCATACCTTTAACATTAAGATGTCTTACTGTCTCTTCTTCCGGTAAATATGCACATATAGCTTTCCCTAGAGAGGTACTGTGAATATAGCTTCTCTGTCCTATATATGAAGCCATTTGAATGCTTGTTTGGCTTTCAACCTTATCGATATATACAATTTCACTATCTATTAATAGAGCAAGATGAACAGTAAGCTTAGTAGCTTCCCCTAGTTTTTTTAGGATTGGCTCCGCCTGTTTCCTTATGTCCAAAGCCTCTTTTACTATACCTCCAAGTTCCATAAGCTTAAGACCTAAATGATATTTGTCTTCATCGTAATCCTTGTCAACATAGCCACATTTTTGGAGAGTTGTTATAAGCCTATGGACAGTACCCTTTGCAAGATTTATATTCTTGCTAATCTCGGTAATGCCCTTAGGCCTCCCTTTATCTTCCGCTAAATAATTTAAGATTGTTACGCCTCTCTCCAATGAGCGTACGGTTGTTTTTTCTTCATCATCATTTTTCAAAAAATAATCCTCCTTTCGGCTAAAACTCAAACGCACATAGAACATCATGGGCTTCTTTAAGAGCTTTTCCAGTATCAACCTCTGCACCAAAATGCTTCAAACTATTGCCTAGTGCAGATATGGTTGGCAATATATATTTTGGAGATGCAGATATGCCCATTGTGCCTATTCTTACATTATCAGGCCCTATTTCGCCATTGCCCAAGGCTACTAAATATTTCTCCAGCATGTACTGTCTAAAATCTCTTTCTAAAATACCTTTAGGCAGTCTTACAACTGTTACAACGTCTGAAACTAACTTTTCATCCTTCGTTACCCTTTCAAGGCCTAGTGCATCCATGGCATTTCTTACTGCTTTTCCTGCAAAGCTATGACGTTTTATTCTTTTTTCCATGCCCTCAGATAAAATATCCTCCAAAGCACCTTGCAGGCCCCATACCAAAGTTGCCGGCAAAGATACTTCATGAGGAGCCCTTGCAGTAAATTTAGGTTCTTCCCCTCCGGTTTTCCACCACTGATGATATTTCTTTACCTTGATTTCATGATACCTTCTCCATGTCTCCAGATCTAAAGAAAGAGAGCTTATTTCTGTCTTCCTGTTCTTTATCTTTTCATATACCTTATTGCTAATAGCAATAGATGCAATCCCCTGAGGTCCATTCATGCACTTTTGTGCACTGCCGAAGCATAGATCAATACCCCACTTGTCTGTCTCTAGTTCTACTCCTGCTATAGAAGATATTGCATCCACGGCAAATATGATGTCCAAATCTTTGCAAAGTTTCCCAAGCTCCTCAACAGGCTGCATGGCGCCCGTTGTAGTCTCATCATGTACTACATAAAGGCCCTTAATATTCTTATTCTTTTTAATAATATCCCTTACCTTTTCAATATCTACTTCCTTACCATATTCAACCTTAAATTCAACTGGAGTAACACCGATAATTTCAAGTATACTCTTAGCCACTGCTCCAAAAATTCCAGTATTTATTACCAGAACTGCTTCTCCTTCTTCAAAAGTGCTCCTTAATCCCATTTCTATTGCATAGGTGCCAGTACCAGTAATAATGAGCACTTCATTGTCTGTCTTATAAATCTTCTTTAACATCTCTACCGTTTTTTCTTCAGTTTCAAAATATGCGGGATAATAAATAGGCTGATTTGCCTGCTGCCCCATTCTCCTTAAAGCAGTATACGAAAGAAATGTTTGTCCACAGCTCATGTTTATATACGCCATATGCTTCCCTCCATAGTATTATTTGTATCGTATGATGGAACGCCGTTTCCAAATCATATATTCTATTCGTCATTATTCGATTAAATCCTTCTTTTATATACAACAAATCTTTTAAATATTACAAATTTTGTGTTAGAATAATCACAATCCAGGCTTACTTTGTTATTCGTGTCAACTCCAGGATAGAAGGTAACTTTCTTATTAATGAAATTGCCTATGTCATAAACGAGAAAAAACAGATTTAAAATTTTTTAAAAATTTTGAAGGATTTTTCGATTTCAAATAGAATAGGTTAATATAATGGTACGCCGTTTCACTTAATGAAACGTAAAAATTAGTTTTGTATCAACCCCATTGAAACATCTTATTCGTAACGCTATGTTTCATGGGTTGATATATTACGTTCAATTATGGGAGGTCGGTTTTATGAGAAGAATTGAAACAATAAGAAAAATAGCAGACTTGGGTATTGTTGCTGTGGTCAGAACCGAGTCAAAGGAGCAAGGCATTAAGATCGTTGATGCCATAAAGAATGGCGGTATTAAAGCCATTGAAATTACTATGACGGTGCCTGGAGCTTTAGACATAATTAACGAGATATCTGAGACTTATAAAAATGAAGATATCCTGATCGGTGCAGGCACGGTACTGGATCCTGAGAGCGCAAGGGCGTGTATGTTAGCCGGTGCTCAGTATATTATAAGCCCAAATTTGAACATCGAAACTTTAAAAATTTGCAATCGCTATAGAATCCCTTCATTTCCCGGTGTTATGACAGTCAAGGAGGCTCTGGAGGCCATGGAGTACGGCGCTGAAATATTGAAGCTCTTTCCGGGCAGCGCTTTCGGGCCATCAATAATAAAGGCTTTCAAGGGCCCTTTGCCATATGCCAATTTTATGCCCACAGGCGGGGTAGATATCGATAATGTAAAGGACTGGTTTGAGGCCGGAGCAGTAGCCATTGCCACCGGCAGCAACCTTACAAAGGGTGCTAAATCGGGAAATTATGAATTAGTAACTGAAACAGCTAAAAAATTTGTAGAAGAAGTAGCTAAGTATAAAAAATAGGGGGTAATCTTATGGGTAAGTTCGTAACATTGGGAGAAATAATGTTAAGGCTTTCTCCTATCGGATATGAAAGATTTGTTCAAGCAAATAAGTTTAATGTTTTTTTTGCAGGAGGAGAAGCCAATGTGGCTGCATCTTTAGCAAACTATGGCCTGGATAGCCATTATGTAACAAAGCTTCCCGCTCATGAAATAGGACAAGCCGCCATAAATGAAATGAGACGCTTCGGTATAAAGACCGATTACATAGTCAGAGGCGGAGACAGAATAGGCGTATACTTTTGTGAGAAGGGAGCTTCCCAAAGGCCTTCCAAAGTCATATATGATAGGGCAAATTCTGCTATAGCAGAGGCCAAAAGAGAAGATTTTGATTGGAAAAAGGTATTTGAAGGAGCTGAATGGTTCCACTTTACAGGAATAACCCCTGCATTATCCGATAATTGCGTCGAGATCACGTTAGATGCTTTAAAGGCTGCAAAAGAAGCAGGTGCCACAATCAGCGTTGATTTAAACTATAGAAAGAAATTATGGAGCACAGAAAAAGCGGGCAAAGTTATGGCCGAGCTCGTCAAGCACTGTGATGTTGTGATTGCTAATGAAGAAGATGCAGAGAAGGTATTTGGAATAAAAGCCGGAAAAACAGATGTAACTGAAGGCAAGTTGTGTGATGAAGGCTATAAGGCAGTAGCAAAAGAGCTGTATGATAGATTTGGTCTAAAATATGTTGCCATCACTTTAAGGGAAAGCTATTCCGCTTCTGATAACGGGTGGTCGGGCATGCTATATGACGGCAAAAACTATTATAAATCAAAGAAATATGATGTTCATATCGTTGACCGTGTTGGCGGTGGAGATTCCTTCTGCGGCGGCCTCATATATGGGCTTTCCTCGGGTATGGATAACCAATCCGCTTTAGAGTTTGCAGCAGCTGCTTCTTGTTTGAAACACACTATTGAAGGTGATTTTAATATGATGTCCGTTGATGAAGTGATGAACCTGATGAAAGGCGACGCTTCGGGCAGGGTACAAAGATAAAATGTGTTATAGGGAGGTCAATAGCTTATGCTTTCTTTAGAACATATAGGCATATGCGCCAAAGATACAGTGCCCTTAAAAGACTGGTATATAAAACATTTCAACCTGGAAATAGTATATGACAATAAAAAGGAGAAGCCTACTTTTATTTTAAAATTTCCTGATGGGGGATTGATGGAAATATACTCTGCAGATTTTAGCAATGAAATATGCAGCAATAAGCATCAGGGTTTAAGGCATCTTGCCTTTGGCAGTGACAATATAGAAGCCGAATACGAAAGATTAAAAAACGAAGTAAAGATCGAAAAGGCCTTGGAAGCAAATGCAAAAGGAGTAAAAACCTTTTTCTTCAGAGACTTGGAAGGAAATCTTATACATTTTGTTCAAAGACCTTCTGCTCTTTGATTATAATAGTAATAAAGTGGTATCCAGCTCTTCTGGATACCACTCATCTTTTTACCTGCGGGAAGTCTCCGCTCTGTATTTAAAATAGCATTTGGGGCATAAAGCCTCATACTCCACATTTCCTACGTTTTCTATTGCTACTTGCTCTCCTTCGAAAACAAATTTACCGTTAATCTTTCTTCCGTTCAACATCGCCTTTTTGCCGCATTTGCATATGGTTTTGAGCTCTTCAATGCTGTGAGCTATCAGCAAAAGTCTTGTACTGCCTTCGAAGCCTTCCATTCTGAAATCGGTTCTAAGTCCATAGCATATCACAGGTATGTCCAGTTGACATGCAATCAGAAAAAGCTGGTCTATATGATAAGCCTTCAAAAATTGTACCTCGTCCACAAGCAGACAATGAAGCTCTCCATTGGATTTTATCCACTTTTCTACAATATCATATATATTGTCGTCCTTGCGCACCAGATAATCTGCTTTGCGTGTGACGCCCAGCCTGGATACCAGCAATTCGCCGCCTTTGGTATCCGTCATCGGCTTTATGATTATCGCCTTCATGCCTCTCTCTTCATAATTATGAGCCACCTGAAGCAAATTGGTAGACTTGCCGCTGTTCATTGCACCATATCTGAAATACAGCTTGCTCATATGTAAAACCCCCATGTAATAGAATTCAGAGCTCAGAACTCAGAGCTCAGGGTGAATGTATTCCTTTTGGGTCCTATTAGTTGTATAAAAAAATTGAGGTTAAAGCTGGTACTCTAACCTCATATTTTTATTCTTCTGTTGCTTCTTCCTTAAGTCCAAATTTTCTCTTGAATCTATCAACTCTACCACCGGTATCAACAAATTTCTGTTTTCCGGTAAAGAATGGATGGCATTTTGAGCAGATTTCAACCTTTATTTCTTTTTTAACAGAACCTGTTGTAAAAGTTTCTCCGCAAGCACATCTTACAACTGCTTCACTATAGTTTGGATGAATACCCTCTTTCACACTACTCACCTCTTTCTGATGGACTATATAAATCATATTATATACGAATTTCAACTTTTACATTATAGCATAATATGTTTTTTTAGGCAAATATAAATTGCAAAAAAAATTAGATATACCTATTACTACTATATATCAACGTGTAAAGAGAATAAAGATGATGCTTCGCAAGCTTAGCTTGCCAGTCTCTTTAATATTTCAAGCAACATATCCCAAACATTATAAAGTGACTGTATGGAAGCTTGTTCCTTGGAAGTGTGAACATCATATAGATTACAGCCTATGGAAATAATGTCCACATCATTTATCTTGCTGTCAAAATATCCGCATTCCAAGCCGCCGTGAATGGAGGCGGTGGCCGCCTTTTTATGGAACATATCCTCATAGACCCTTAAAGCCAACTCCCTTAGTGGGGAATTGGGATTATAATTCCACTGGGGATAGTCGTTAAATGCTTCGGATTTGCAGCCTAAGACTCTGGCAATTGTATCAATTCTTCCTAGAAGCTCATATTTTCTGCTTGCCACGCAGCTTCTAACGGAGCTTAAGAATTTGATTTCACCGTTATTTTCTTCTGCGGATCCTATGTTCACAGAAGTTTCAGTCAGGCCCTTTATTGAAAAACTTTTGCTTACTACGCCAAAGGGCAATAGCTCCAAAGCGTTAAGAAGCTTATTTTTGGAGTCATTATCATAATATTTATAAGCGTTCTCATCTTTGTTTTCTTCGATGATTAAATTTGGCGTATCAGTATACTGCAATTCATTCTTGATAAGGTTTGCTGTTTCTGCTATTTTGGTCTTAAATTCGCAAAGCCTTGATGGATTTACTCCCACAATTGCCGCTGCCGCAGTGGAAATTGAATTTGCCTTACCCTCTGCCTTAAAGGAGGAAAGCATAACATCATCGCCGTTTGCTTCCTTTAAAACTCTGCCTAAAAGCTTAATAGCATTTCCACGGCCCAAATTGATATCAGTTCCTGAATGTCCGCCCTTTAAGCCCTGCAATTTTATGGTTAGGGGAATAAGCTTTTGAGGATGCTTTTCTCCCATGGGAACAGTGAAATAGTTTCTCACTCCGCCTGCACAACTAGTGAAGAATTCGCCTTCACTTTCGGAATCAAGATTTATAAAATATTTTGATTTAATGCTGCTGCAATCTAAGTATTGAGCGCCGATAAGCCCGACCTCCTCCTGTGTGGTAACTATTATTTCAAGGGGAGGGTGAGGTATTTCCTTTGAATCCATTATTGTGAGAAAATAAGCCAAGGCTACTCCATTATCGGCACCAAGAGAAGTTTTTTGCGTGGAATAAATACGGTCACCGTCAACTGTACAGTCAATGCCTTCTTCATATATATGTGGGCTGTCGGGTTCCTTCACATAGACCATATCCATGTGGCCCTGAAGAACAACGGAGGGGCCAGCATAGTCCGGAATTGTTGATGGAACTTCAATTATCACATTATAGAGATCATCTTGAGTTACCTTGTACCCATGCTCTTTAGCAAATTTAACAAGATAATCACTTATGGCTTTTTCGTCTCCCGACGCTCTGGGAATTTTTACAACTTGCTTAAGGTAATAAATAATTTTTTCTTTTAATTCCATATTGCTCTCCTTAATCCGAAAGCCGCCACAAAATATATGGCGGCTTTTCGCTTTTTTAACTATTTAATAGCCTGTTACGCCCATTTTTTTTATGATGCCGACAACCTCGGGGTGGACATATCTTCCTTTTTCTTCAAAGGGAACACCATCCAAAATAATGGAGGGCCTTGAAACAATTCCATCTGTATGTGAAGCAGCGGTCCAGAACTTGCCCATAATAGCCTTGCCCTGACTGCCGATTCCGAACTCCATACATCCAAAAATCCTTTCGTCCTCGACAATTCTGCCTGTTGGCTTTGTAACAGCAGGGTTAAATCCCAGAGAATAGTGAGCCATTCTATACATATTGGGATCGTTAAAGGAATCAAGCCAGGTTTTGAATATTGCTGCTTCCTTTCCTCCCTCGATACTTATAACTACACCCTCCTTAAAGGTCAATCTTATGTTCTCATGCAGCATTCCCAGTTCTGTAGGAGGGAAAAGTGCCGCATCAAATACAAGAGTTCCCTCTATGGTTTCCTCAATGGGGCTCCAGCTAATCTGACCGCCCATCATGATGGGATAGCCCTTCTGAGTTGCAAACTGTCCCGAATGCCTTACCTTTCTGCCCTTGTTATAGGCGTGAAGATTTGTGCCATTATCATCTGTTACCAGAATTTCGTCAGCTTCCTCTATAATTCTCTTGATTGTTTCGCCCAGCTGAACCTGCAGGTTATAGTCAATCTTTCCGATGCAGTTTGTAAGCATGGTTACGTCAAGACCGGTAAGATTTATATAACGGCATCCAAAATCAAGAGCCTTTCTGAATGATTCGCAGTGCATGATCGACGCATATGCAATTTCAATCCAGATATCTGCGTGTGAAACCGCAGCGCCAATGGGTGCGATAGGCTCGGAATAAGCCAGCTCGGATGTGGGATAATAGATAAGAACAGGATTTCCTCCCACAGTAAATGCTGCATTTGCAATAGCCTCTGCAACCCTCCGATCTGAGCTGGAATCTGCTGTGATAACAACATTTTCACCGGGCTTTGTCAGCATAACATCGTGAACAAGCTTATAAGCCGCCTTGCTTACTTCAAAGGATAAATAATCCTTAGTCATCTCAATTCCTATTGGATACTCCATTATAACTACCTCCTTGATAATGTAGCTAAATTAATAATCAAAAACCATTCCATCAGTAAACTTATCAGGTGCTTTCTTTGCCTTGATTTTCATTCCAAAGTAATAAAAGATTCCTGTAATGATAAGTGATTGAAGAGGAGGAATGCCTATGGGAATAATATAAGTGGTCAGATAGCCTACGCCAATATTAACAACTAATGCTAAGGTTGCAACCATATTCCAACCCTCTTTATCAACCCAGTTCCCTTTTCTCATAAAAAAATCCGTAAAGATAACACCGGCAATTCCTGGATAAATAAGAGCCGCCATTGTCAAAAGGCCCATAAAGTGATCCATCATGCCCATAAGGGATACTACCAAAGCTATGAGAGTTGAAACAAAGGTTACAATAGCTCTGCCCCTATTTGACTCAATATTTAAAATATTAGAGAAGGAAAGACCCATAGAATAGTTGTTGACCAACTGGCTTGTCCAGGCGGAAAGCCAAAGTACCAAAAATCCCCAGAGTGGGAAGCCCAAATCAATCATAATAGCAACAATATCGTATGTACCTTCGCCGATTGCCATCATTGCGCCAACAAAAACAAGAGGAACACCCACACCGATAATTCCGAAAGGAATAAGTACATTATCTTTTACTCTGGGATGGGCATATCTTGTATAGTCGGCTGAAATTACCCACTGAGAAACATTCATGCCTAAAATAAAGGTAACCGCAGCTGCAAAGGACATAGCTCCGGGATTTGGGGGTTGGTAATTCCATATGGTAGACCATCCGTGATTCTTAAGTGAAAGGAAAATCATTCCCACAACAATTAAAAGTCCCGCAGGCACAGCGATCATATCTGTCCATTTCATAGATGAATAACCGATAATAGACGGAATCGCAAAAGTTAGACCAACTATGATTGTTATTATTGTCCACATCATTTTATCCGCAGTATAATCTATTCCCAACATGGCACAGATAGCATTTCCCGTAAGAGAGGTTTGTATGGACCACCAGCCCAAGCTAATAACGCCGACAACCATAGCTATAATAAACTTTGCCTGTTGTGCACCAAAAGGTTGCCTTGCAATAATTGTTGATGCCAAGCCTGTTTTAGCGCCAATAAAACCGCTAATAGAATTTCCTATCCATGTTAATACCAAAAAAGTAAACAGAACTATAGGAATTGTCTTTTTAAAACCGAAAGAGTTGACCAATGTTGAACCAACCATTAAAATGGTAATACTAAATTCCAAGCCACCGAAAATCATAGCCGGAGTGCCCCAATGCTGACGTTGGTCAAGGGGTACGGGATTCATAGGGTCATCGCCAATTTCTTTTTTGGGTTGTACCTTAGCGTTTTCTGACATATTGTTAGCCTCCTTTTATTTGTTGTATTCCTTTTCGTAAATTTCCGGAAGTCTCATTTTTAACCAAGGAATAGTTACCTTTCCCTGTTTTACTTCATCAAGATTTAAGTCTGCCTCAAAATAATCCTGCTCTATGGTGTTTGACTGCGCGATAATCTCTCCCAAAGGATTGCTTATACAGCTGTTTCCACAAAGATCAACATCACCTTTAGCTCTGTCTATGCCCACTAAGTAAACCTGATTTTCACAAGCTCTTGCACGAACCATAAGCTTATACATTTCTTCAAAAGGTGAAAACCATGCGGCAGGACATAGAACAGCATCACAGCCTCTGAGGGCCATAATTTTAGGCAAATCGGCAAAGCCTAAATCAGCGCAGATCATGATACCTATACGCCAGCCGTCAAGTTCAAAGATCTTAACTTCGTCACCTTGTGTGAAGAAGTCTCTTTCTTCGCCCCAAAGATGGATTTTTTTGTACTCGCAAAGCAACTTTCCGTTTTGATCCCATATTGCAGCAACATCAAAGTACTTTTCCCCTTCTTTGATAGCTATGCCGGCAAAAATATTTTGTTTGTATTTTCTTGCTAAATCGGAAAAAACCTGTCTTTCATTCACGGGAGATTTTTTTACAATATCAAAATTATAACCAGTTATGCATAGCTCTGGAAAGCAGAGAACATCAATCTTATCTTCCATATGGTTTTTTATGCTCTTCTCGATTTCTTCAATATTTCTTTCGTACTGTCCTTCTATAACGCTTAGCTGGCAGACACCTATTTTCATAAGCCTCCTCCTTTTAATATCCTGCAACGCCTAACTTTTTGCAGAATTCAATCGATGTTTCATCTACATATTTACCATCTATTTCAAGGGGCTTTCCGTCCAGCAGTATGGTTGGCTTTGAGCATACGCCATCTGTATGAGAAGCAGCATCCCAAAATGCCCCCATCAAGCTTGCGCCCTGACTTCCGAAGCCCATTTCTATGCAACCGAAAATCCTTTCGTCTTCAACAATCCTGCCTGTTGCCTTTGTAACTCCGGGATTAAAGCCGATAGAGTAGTGAGCCAATCTGTACATATTGGGGTCATTAAAGCTTTCCAGCCAGTTCTTGAAGATTTCAGCTTCTGCTCCGCCCGTAATATCTGTAATTCTGCCTTTTTTTATATCCAAAACCACATTTTCTCTTATAATCCCGATTTCGGCAGGCGGAAATAATGCTGCGTCAAAAACAAGTCTGCCGTTAATGCTTTCCTCAATGGGGCACCAGCTTACCTGTCCGCCCATCATAACGGGATAGCCCTTCTTGGTTGCACGCTGCCCCGAATGCTTAACCCTTCTGCCTCTGTTATAAGCTACAAGGTTAGAGCCATTGGCACATTTTACAATCACTTCATCGGAAGCTTCCATCTTTTTGGTGAGATACTCTCCGAATTCGATAAGAACGTCGTAGTTTACTTTTCCTATGCAATTTGTAATCATTGTTACATCAAGGCCTGTGAGACAGGTATACCTTGCGCCGTTTTCCATGGCTTTTTGGAAGCAAGGTGTGTGCATTACGCAATAGTAAGCCATTTCAATCCATACATCGGCTGCAGCTACGGCCTCGGCAATAGGGCGACATGGTTCCTCAAAGGCTCTTCCCGTTGTGGGGTAATAAAGCACCACAGGGTTGGCACCCGCCGTGAATGCCGCATTTGCAATTGCTTCCACAACTCTTCTGTCAGAGGATGTGTCAGCGGTAATAATCACATTTTCCCCTTCCTTAACCAGCATAAAATCACGAACTAGTTTCATTGCCGCCTTGGAAGTTTCAAAGGATAAATAGTTCTCAGTCATTTCAATTCCGATGGGATAATTCATTATGATTTCCTCCTCGAATATTAAATGTTCAACGAATTTCATTCTGTGTATAAAATATAGCAAATTTATTTTAACAAGTCATCGGATGATTGTTTAATTAATTCAATGCTATTTGTGTGCATTTTGTTATGAAATGAGCTTTAGTTTATAGTTTATATGCCAGGGGGAAATTTTTTTCAGTGGATACAAAAAAACGGTGTGCAGATGCCTCTCATCTCAAAAAGCGAGAAAACATTTGCACACCGGCTAATAAATATGGTTATGAAAGCATTTTATCTATTTTAAGGGCTAGCTGAATAAGCAGCCTATTATCGGATTTGTCCATATCAAAATTCAGTATGGAATTTATTTTTTTTATCCGCTTATAAAGTGTATTTCTGTGAATAAATAAGCTTTTAGAGGTTTGTCCTATGCCAAAATCGTTTTCCACCAGTGCATACAGGGTTTTTAAACATTCCTGCTCATAATTTGAATCGTATTTTTTAATTCTTTCAATGGTGTTTTTATATATTTTTGAAATGGTGGGGTGGCCTGAAATTTCACTTAACAAATGGTAAACCATATAATCCTCGTAAAAATAAGTGTTTTTATCGGGATATAATTTTCTTCCCATTTTTAAAGCAAAGTTTGCCTCATGAAAGGTGTAGTGAAGGTTAATAAGACTGTTGCAGACATTGCTTATTCCGATAAAAAACTCGTTATAGGGGAAAAACGCCAGCAGCTTATCGCAAACGGTTGCTATCATACCTTCAAGATAGCGGGAATTTGTTGTTGGCTTCTGAATTTCTGCAATTATTATCAGTTTATTATCTTTTATCCTTAAAAAAAAGTTGTTTTCATTTTTATCCAATATATTGCCTGTCACCTGCAGCAGTTTTTTCGGGTCTATATTATCTTTCATTTTTAAAACTATACAAAAGCGACTTTTTTCAATGGAAATATTAAAAAACGATGCGTCCACATTTAATTTCAGCTCGTTACTGCGATATTGTCCCAATAGAGCATTAAAATATAACTCTTCATTGGATTTATAATCACCCAGAATCATTTCGTTGTTGGAAAGAAGATAAATAGTAATTGCGGGAATAAACTCATAAATTATTTCATAATCGGTATTGGAAAAAGAATCACCCTGCGCCTGTTCCAAACACAGTAAAGCCTGCAAGCTATTTACCGTTTCTATTTTAAAAACTCTGAAATTCTTTTCGTCTACGGTGATTACCCTTTCTTCGTTGCATTCGTAAATTGATTTGATGTTTTTCTTTATAGCATCACTTAGCGCTTCCAGTCTGTCTGTATAATTCCCCGCAATAAAATTGCAGCTATCGGCCCAAAGAATGGCGGCTTTCCTATTGGTATAGGATGTCAGCAAATTTATTATAGACTCCAGGCTGTAATTATGCCTGATAATATTTCTCAGTTCTTTTTTTAATTCTTTGATTACAAAAATTTCGTAACTGACGGAATCCATCAGCTTTTGATTTATAGGGCTTATTACTTGATCATATGACATATTGATCGGAATATTTATTATTGGAAAGTTGTTTTTATCAGCATATTCCAGAACTCTTTGAGGTATTTCATCTATGTATCTGCCCAGCTTGATTCCCAGCGCCGATACCTTTTTATCAATAAGCATTTGCACAAGGCTGTCGGTTGTAATATCATTCTTTTTTAAAGAATATCCCATAGTAATAATCATGCTGTTTTCTTTTGCCCAAAAAGCACCGTCAGGCACTTCCATAATCTCAACTTTTTTAATTTCTTTATCAAGACCGTTTTTGCCCACGATAAGCTTACAATTCCTGAAATCATCATTTAAATCAAATAGATCCTTGACTATCATTTCCTAAACCCTTTCAAAATCTGTATTTGATAGATCGTTTTTCACATAGGACTGATTTGTAGCAAAAGAGTTTCGCTATAACATAAATACAAAATTTATTTGTACTTCAGTTTTTTAACCGCTGAAAAACACGAAAAACTCACGAAAAAACACAAAAGGCAATCAATCACTACGGTTCAAATGATCTTGTTTTAATGGAATCAAACGCGTTTGCATGAGTAATAGACCCTTCACTGCGTTCAGAATGGCAGGATTTGATCATAAAAACCGTAGTTTTCAGTGCTAATTCAGTGTAATTCCGTGGTTTTCGTCTTTCCAGACCAGTTATGCTTGCCCTATCTTATCAACTGCTTCCTTATGATCTCAACAAATTCATCATTTGTTTTTGTTCTTTGCATAAGGGTAATGATAGAGTCTGTCGCTTCCGCATTATTGCCGCTGCTGAGCGTTCTCCTCATATTCAATACACCCTCATATTCTTTGGCAGTGAGAAGATCCTCTTCTCTTCTTGTCCCTGACTTGTTCATATCTATAGCCGGGAATATTCTCTTTTCAGACAGCCTCCTGTCAAGATGTATTTCCATATTTCCTGTACCTTTGAATTCTTCAAATATTACATCATCCATCCTGCTGCCGGTATCAACCAGAGCTGTTGCAAGTATGGTGAGGCTGCCGCCTTCCTCTATATTTCTGGCAGCTCCGAAAAACTTCTTAGGCTTATAAAGCGCTCCAGGATCCAAACCACCGGACAATGTTCTGCCTGTGGGTGCAATAGTCAGGTTATATGCTCTGGCAAGCCTTGTTATGCTGTCTAATAGAACTACTACGTCCTTTTTCTGCTCCACCAGCCTTTTGGCCCGCTCTAAAACGATCTCAGCCACCTTGCAGTGGTGATCAGGCATTTCATCAAAGGTGGAATAAATAACATCACCTTTGATAGATCTCTTCATATCTGTAACCTCTTCCGGTCTTTCATCTATCAGAAGCACAATCAATTCAATATTTGGATAGTTTGTAGTGATGCTGTTGGCGATTTTTTTCAAAAGAATTGTCTTTCCTGCTTTAGGTGGGGAAACAATCATTCCTCTTTGACCCTTTCCAATAGGTGCCAACAAATCGATCAGTCTTGTAGAAAGGTCGCTTGGCTCACATTCCATAGCTAACTTCTCTTTAGGGTATATGGGAGTCAAATCTTCAAAATCAGGCCTTCTTATCACCGTTTCCGGGTTATCCCCATTAACTCCCTGCACATAGAGCAGCGCTTGGAATTTCTCGCCTTCTTTGGCTGCTCTGGTTATACCAGTAACCCGATCTCCTGTTCTCAGGTTAAATCTTCGTATTTGTGATGGAGAAATATATATATCTCTGTCTCCTGACTGATAGTTGTCAGATCTTAAGAAGCCAAAGCCTTCTGTATGGACTTCCAATATTCCGTCTGCCCTTCCGCCTTTTTCCACATCCTTGGATTCGAAGAATTTTCTCTCCTCTTCGTTCAGAGGTCTCTCTTCTTCCTGCAAGTTTTTTTCGGCTTCCTGGGATTTTTCTTCTTCCACTGACTTGATTTTTTCACTTTCCTCAGTCTTCTTCTCAGCTGCTTCGGGCTTGGTCTCTGCTATTTCAGCCTGTTCCGGACCTTTTTCAGCTTTTTCCGCTGTTTTTGGTATATTCTGGGCCACCCTTGCAGCTTCTATCATGTCCAATATTTCTTTTACCAATTCTTCCTTCTTCAGCTTATAATAGCTCTTTATTCCCATAGCTTTAGCCATCTCTCTGAGATCCGTTATGTTTTTTTTCATCAATTCCTCCAACTCGTCACCTCCTTTATTTGCGGCATTAGAAGCTTCTAATCTTTGATTAAGCATATTTAATATACTGAGGCTTTTTTGAAAGATTGTGGGTAGCCTCTACAAACCTTATAGTACCGGTCTTCAGCCTCATTACAACTGAATCGGTAACAGCAATATTGTTTTCCAAATACAAAACGCCCTTGAGCAGTTCTCCATCAGATATTCCCGTTGCGGCAAAGAACACATCGTCACCCTTTACCAGATCATCAAGGTGAAGGACTTTGTCAACATCACAGATCCCCATGGTCTTACACCTTTGCCTTTCCTCTTCATTCATAGGATAAAGCCTGCCCTGGAATTCACCGCCCATGCACTTCAGCGCTGCTGCAGCTATTACGCCTTCAGGTGCGCCGCCTATACCCATCAGCACATCTACACCGGTTTTGTCAAAGCAGGTAGCTATGGCTGCTGCTACGTCTCCGTCTCTGAAAAGCTTAATACGGCTGCCAACTCTTCTTATTTCCTTAACCAGGCCTTCATGCCTTTCCCTGTCCAGCATGGTAACAGTGACTTCTTTGATATCTTTATTTAATGCTTTAGCAACATTTCTCAGGTTTTCTTCAACGGACGCGTTTATGTCTATCGAGCCTCTCGCCTTTGGCCCTACTGCGATCTTGTCCATATACATATCGGGAGCATGCAGCAAGCATCCCCTCTCTGCAATGGCTATGACAGATATGGCGTTGGGAAGGCCTTTTGCCACTGAGTTTGTACCATCCAGAGGATCAACGGCTATATCCACCTTTACATCCTCAGGTCCTCTTTTTCCTAACTCTTCTCCTATGTAAAGCATTGGAGCCTCATCCATTTCACCTTCTCCAATAACTACCACACCATCGATATTGAGTGTATCGAACATCTTTCTCATCCCATCTACTGCAGCTTGATCAGCGGCATTTTTGTCGCCTCTTCCCATCCAGCGGGCACTGCCTAATGCTGCAACCTCAGTAACTCTGACTAGACCTAAAGCTAAATCTCTATCTATCAACAGTGAAACCTCCTTTTTTTAATAATATTAAGATTCTTTGCTACAACCATAATGATGAGTAAAGAATTCATTGCAGATTTAGGAACGGCACCGGGGCCGCTCCCTAGTACATCATCATATTTAATTAATTATCGCTTGCTGAATTTATCCCAATCGGCTAAGAATTTGTTTATACCTATATCTGTGAGAGGATGCGAAATCATCTTCTTGATTACATCGAAAGGTACTGTGCTGATGTGAGCTCCTGCTAAAGCCGCTTCTGTGACATGCATCGGATGCCTTATGCTGGCAGCTATTATTTCACAATCCATATGATATATGTCAAAAACCAAAGCAATATCCCGTATTATATCCATGCCGCTTTGCCCCACGTCATCCGCTCTCCCTGCAAAGGGGCTTACATAGGAAGCTCCTGCCTTAGCAGCCAATAGGGCTTGATTTACAGAAAAAATCAGGGTGACATTGGTTTTTATTCCCTTATCCTTAAGTATCTTTACAGCTTTTAAGCCTTCTTCGCACATTGGTATTTTGATTACAATATTCTTGTGTATCTTTGAAAGCTCGATGGCTTCAGGAACCATCTCCTCTGCTCTCATGCTGATGACTTCAGCGCTTATAGGCCCATCCACAATTTCAGCTATTTCAGTCACTACCTGCCTAAAGTCTCTGCCTTCCTTTGCTATAAGGGAGGGATTTGTAGTTACACCGCATATTATACCCATTTCATTCGCTCTTTTGATTTCCTCAACATTAGCGGTATCAATAAAAAGCTTCATTAAAATTACCTCCGAATTTAATAGAGCTCAGAGCTCAGGATCTTGTGTCGCAAGCCTCGGGTCTTTTTTGGAAGCATAGAAATGCCCTAGCTGCTGCTCAATAACTTGATAAGCTCTTGCATATCCTTCTTTCGCTTTGCCGTCAAGCTCCTGATAGGGGCTCGGCCGCCTATAAAGGCTATATCGCAGGAGCTGGACGGGCAATTTAGTATCTTTACCTTTTCCCAGGGCATAGACTTCCATGTAAATACAAAAGAATGCTCTTTGTCACATATAAGGCAAGGGATATAAACATGGAAGGTTTTGGAGTCATGGCTTTTTACTGTCATTAGCACTTCTCCGCATTCGCATCTTATGCAGCTTCCGCCTGCATTCTTCATTTCAAAAAAGCTCATATCACCCAGGAAAAATCTGCCACATTTTTTGCACCTCAAAGAAGCGCTGATATTTGTATCAAATACCATTCCATATCCCCCCTTCCTTATAATTTCTACATCAAATCCAGATATCCTTCTGCTATTTTACTAATCCCAGAATCTGCCTTGCTTCGTCAGGTGCAGCCACTTCTCTGCCGCATTCCTTGGCAATCCTTGCGATCCTTGCTACCAGCTGAGCATTGGACTCGGCTACTACGCCCTTGGTGTAAAATATATTATCCTCAAAGCCCACTCTTACATGTCCTCCCATGACAATCGCCATGACTGCCAAAGGAAGCTCAAATCTTCCTATGCCTGCCACAGTCCAGGTGCTGCCCTGGGGAATGCTGTTGGCCAGGTACATAAGATCTCTGGGTTCTCCCATGATGGCCCCCGGAACTCCCATGACAAAGTCGAAATGTATAGGCGTTTTTAAAAGTCCCTTTTTTACCATTCTAAGAGCGTTATCTATCATTCCTCTTTCGAATATCTCAATCTCAGGCTTTACACCGTTTTCCATCATCACCTTTGCAAAGCTTTCCATGTATTCTTGGGTATTCATGAATACATCAGGCCCGAAGTTGCAGGTACCGGCTGTCAAGGATGCCATTTCCGGCTTTAAAAGCGCAGGCTGTATTCTTTCCTCAGCAGTATGCCATACAGCGCCGCCAGTGGACGGCTGAAATATGATATTGCATTTGGCAGCAACCTTTTCCTTGATTTCTCTGTAGACCTCTATGTCCTGAGTCGGAGTTCCGTCAGGCTTCCTCGCATGTACATGCACTAGAGAAGCCCCCGCTTGATAAGCCTCATAAGCAGCTTCTGCAATTTCATCGGGTGTAATGGGCAGATTGGGCTGTTGCTCTCTGGTAACCTCAGCTCCCGTCAAAGCAGCTGTTATTATTAGTTTATCCATTTTTTTACCTCCTAAACATAAATAGTCGAATGCATTATAGACTATCGATTCCACCACAATAACCTTAATTTTACCCTTGTTGTTCTGACTGATAAAAGAGTGCGTTGTGAAGGGGCTTAGAGTTTGTTAGCGCAGTATAGGAAAAATTGCGTCAACTGTTTGAGCCTAAACATAGATAAGTCAGAAAACCACATAACTTACTTGAAGCTTAACAGTAATGGCAAACGCTATATGCGAGTTTTGACGCAATCCTATGCAAGCTTACAAAGTCTTAGTCCCGAAGCTTTGGCAATCGTTATCAGTCAACACAACATATGCATCAATTAATTACTGCAGCAAAATCAGCTATTTCCTTTGCTTGTCTTTAGGAACTACGCAAGTTCCGCTGGCTCTGCAAACGATTATGGGGGTTTCCAGGACTTCAGCAGCTGAATCATTTATGTCCGGTCTGGAATGAATAACTTTTCTTGCTTCAAATTTCATCTTTCTTGAAGTATTTCCTTCCTTCTCTATATAGCCTTCTGCTTCTATGTAATCACCGGCATAAACAGGAGCAAGGAATTCAACCATGTCATAAGCGCAAAACAAGCCTTCGTCACCATCATTTCTGATCAGGAGCTCCGTAGCTACATCCCCGAAAAGCCCCAGCATTCTGGCACCGTCTACTAAATTGCCGCCATAATGGGCATCATGGGCACTCATTCTCAACCTGATAACAGCTTTTTCCATTTGTTATACCTCCTTTTTTTGCTGACCACCGCAAGGGCTGCAGGCAGTGGCGAGCCCTATCCCTACGGTATATCACTGCTTACATATGCTTTTTTCTACATATACACAAATCCCAATATATGCGCATATATATATTCAATACATATTCCTTTAATCCTTTTTTTTATGTGAAATATTTAGCGCGCCGCACCCAGAAAACCTTTTATCTCATCTATCAGCAGCTTCATCTTATTTTCCGCGGCACCCTGCGACGAATCCGCCACTCCTATATAAATCTTCAACTTAGGCTCCGTGCCGGAAGGTCTCATAGCAAACCAGCTTCCATCCTCCAAAACAAAATACAGCACATTATCCTTGGGCAGCTTTATGGGTCCTTCATATATCATATAATCCCTTACCTCGGATATCGCTAAGCCTGCCACAGCTTTTGGAGGCTTATTCCTCATTTTGTCCATGATACGGCCGATTTTTTCAGCGCCTTCTTTACCCTTGAGCACCAGCGAGATCAGCTCCTCCATGTGATAGCCATATTTTTCATACAGTTTAGTCAATGCATCATAGAGCGTCATACCTTTGTTCTTGTAATAGGCTGCCATTTCAGATATGAGCATTGAGGCTATGACCGCATCCTTGTCTCTGACAAAATTGCCTGCCAAATATCCATAGCTTTCCTCATAGCCAAATACAAAATGCTTCCCGCCCTCGTCTTCTTGCTCCTTGATCTGCTGAGCGATATACTTGAACCCTGTCAAGGTCGATAGGACCTCTATGCCAAAGCTCTTTGCAATCTTTTCCGTCATTCTTCCCGTCACGATGGTATCTATCATGAAGCTTTCTTCTCTCAGCAAGCCCTTTTCTTTTAAGGAGTCAAATATATAATGCCCCAGCAGAATACCCGTCTGATTTCCTGTAAGCTTCAGATAGCCGGCATTGTCTTTTTTTACTATGACTCCGACCCTGTCGCAGTCCGGATCCGTGGCCAATATTAAATCCGCATCCAATTTTTTTGCCATGCCTAAAGCAAGGTTGAAGCTCTCAACTTCCTCAGGATTTGGATACTTTACCGTAGGGAAGGAGCCGTCAGGTTTTTCCTGCTCCGGAACCACATGAACATTTTCAAAGCCTATTTCTTTTAAAACCCTTCTCACAGGCATGTTTCCTGAACCATGAAGGGGAGTATATACGATTTTCAAATCCGCCGCTTCTCTTATTGCTTCCGGATTCAGCGATAGTGATTTGACCTTATCGATATATATCTTATCCATCTCTTCTCCGAGATGATGGAGATCGTCAAAGCTCTCTAAGGTGCAGCCGTCCAGGCATTTTATCTCTGAGAAATCCGTTATATTATTTATCTCCTCCATGAGCTCCTCGGCTACGGGAGATACTATCTGGCCTCCGTCCTTCCAATAAACCTTGTACCCGTTATATTCAGGAGGGTTGTGGCTGGCAGTGATCACTATGCCTGCTGCGGATTTTGTCTGCCTCACGGCAAAGGACAACTCCGGTGTAGGTCTGAGGTCTTCAAACAAGTATACTTTTATTCCGCTTGATAAAAGCACTCCTGCAGCCTCCCGGGCAAACTCCTTTGAAAAGTGCCTGGAATCATGTGCTATGACCACAGAGGGTTCCTTTTCATTTTGCTTGATTATATAGTTTGCAAGCCCCTTGGTAGCTCTGGCTACTGTGTATTTGTTCATCCTGTTGGTCCCTGCTCCTATCACACCCCTAAGGCCGCCGGTACCAAAATGGAGATCCTTATAGAAGCGATCCTCGATCTCCTTTTCATCATTGGAAATTTCTATTAACTCCTTTTTAGTATCATCATCAAAATTCTCTCCATTTATCCAATCTTCATATCTTTTTCTATAATCCATAAAGAATCCTCCTCTTGTAATTCCGCCAAAAAACTTTATCTATTATATATAGTATACTTTCCCGAGATAAAATAAAACCTCTGCAGCATTAAAACCACAGAGGCATGATATTTAGTTTTTACTATAGTCTTATTGATTGAGTATAACCGTTTGAGCCTTAATGCCTTCCATATCCTCTATTCCTATAAGGTTAATGCTCTGTCCCGGAGATAGCGCATCCATAGACAAAAGATTAAAGGACATATCTCCTATCTTTGCATCTCTCATAAATACCTTCTTTTCTATTGCCGTGCCGTCTTCTGCATCATATACATCCACGAACATCAATGAATTTAAAGGATCTACCTGCTTTACTATCGCCTGGATGTTCACGCGCTTTGTCATATCGACAGTAGAAATTTTTTCTATCTTTCCCGATATCACCTCTATCTCAATATAAAGGCCCGGCCTTAAAGAGTATATATCCGACAGTTGTCCGTTTATTATGACATTTTCCTTAATCAGGTCTGCAGGCAGTGTATATTCTACCAGGTTTTTGCTTTCATTCTCCAGCAATATTTTAGGCTGAGCATTTCTGGTATATGTAATGGTGTCTATTATTCCTTTGTCCTTTGCCGTTGTTTTTGTGCCGTTGTCTGTATTATTGATGGGAGTGTCTATATTCTCTTCATCCTCGGGGGGTGTCTGAGTATTCTCGCTTGGCACAGAAACAACTGGCGGTTCTGTGCTTACAGTGGTAGCGACATATTCAGCGCTTGCTAGGTCTAGCATCTTGGCGAACATCGCACGAGTCACCGGGGTATCGGGTCTGAAGAGTCCCTCTGCATCGCCCTTGCTGTCTACTACACCTATCTTTATCATATGATCCACATATATTTTGTACATCGAAGGTATGGCCAATGCATCCTTGTAGGAGAGAGTAACCGGAGGCTTTGACGTATCAAGCTGGACACCGAAAGCCCTGCCTAGATAAACACACACATCCAGCTTCGTTGCCTGAGATTGGGCTCCAAACTTGTCCATCTCAATCTCACCCTGGATTATGCCCTTTTCAAGACAAAAGGCGGTCTCCTTTTGTGCATAATCCGGCACCTTATACTTATCCAAAAGCTCTTTATGCTTGGCAGTTATTTCGCTCAAATCCATATTAGCGATACCCATCATTCTGGCTATGCTTATGATGGCGGAATATTTGTTCACAGCAGTATCCGGGCTGAATTTGTCCGATGTGGTCCCGTTCATGAGCCCCTTTTCATTAACGCTTATAATATGGGTCTTAGCCCAATTCTTTTCGATATCAGTAAAGGGAGTTTCGGCAAATGCCACGGTCGTAGTGCTGATAAAAATTGTTGCTGCTGTTAAAATTGCTGCTATTTTTTTGTATTTCAAAAAAATCCCTCCTATGTTTTTGGTTTCGAGTTGCGAGTTATGAGAGCCAGGGTATTCCTCGTCCTCATTGGCCTTAGGCTCGTGCCCTTATATCAAAAGCTAGAGGCCAGCGGCCAGAAGCTAGCGGCTCAAATATATATATATTCTCCTCTTCTCCCCTATTTTCCTTCTTTATTTTCCAAGTCCGACAACTTTTACATTTATGTTACGTCTTAACATAAAGAGTTGCCCCGAGACCCCTTTACATATATACTAAATGTTAGAAAGATATATAGTTTTTGACGATGTTTCCAGGAGAAAAGTTCTTAAAATCTGACAATGGAGGAGGAAAAAGATGAAAAAATTCAAATTGACAGCACTACTGATGGCAGTAATACTTATCTCAGGCAGCATATTACCCTCTGCTGTCTTCGCCGACACCATAGGCAAAGAAGCAAAAGCCTGTGAGGTTCTTGGAATCCTGGTAGGCCCCGACGCAGAGCAAGGCGTCACATCATCCTATCTGGCTTCCACTCCTACAAGGCTCCAAGCTCTTATTATATTTCTGAGGATCAAAGGCCTTGACGAGGATGCCTTTACGTATGACGGTGACAATAACTTTATTGACGCCAAAGACTTGCAATGGGTAGTAGGAAGAAATTACCTCGCTTATGCCAAGGACAACCCTGAATTGGGCTGGGTGGGCGGCACCGACGGCAAGTTTTCACCCAATAAATTCATTGATGCCAAAGCATTCTATAAGGTAATGCTTGAAACCTTGGGCTATAAACAGGACCTGGATTTTACCTATGGAGATACTCTCAAGCTTTCCGAAACTATAGATCTCATAACAAGCGCATCAAGCATTGAAAAGCAAACAGGCTTTACCGTCAATGATGTTGCAAAAGCCATATACAGCGCTCTCAACACCAAGCCAAAGGGAGAAACAAAAAAACTCATAACCATAATGACAGAAAAAGGCATAATAGATGAAGCAAAAGCTGTGGCGGCAGGCTTCAAAATCGATATTACTCCCGTAAAGGTCTTGAGCTTCGACAGAATATCAAATAACAAGCTGGTACTGGAGCTGGAACAGGAAATCCCCGTCAGCAAGGATGACATAAGCATAGTATCAGAGACCGGAGACAGGCAGATAACCATAAATGATGCATCGGTAATAGGTAAGAAAGTGTATATAACCACTGCTGATGTGGCTCCTTTTACCGCCTATGAACTATCTGTAGACATGGATACGCCTGTAAACGGAATGGCAATAAAGGGTTACAATATAAAATATGTAGCTTTGCCGAAGGATACGGAAAAGCCAAAAGCTACAGTGGAGATCATCAGCAACACCGTGATCCGGCTCAGCTTTGATGAAGAAGTACAAATATCCGATGCAGAAGATGTAAGCAACTATACGATCAAAAACGATCTATATATATATAATGCAGAGCTCGATCCTACCGGTAAAGTCGTAACTCTGACCACGGCGCCTCAAAGAGAAGGCTACAAATATTGGCTCACAGCACAAAATGTTAGAGATATATCCGGCAATACCATGGAGTATCTTGAAAAAACCTTCACCGGTATGCCGAAAGATATAATAAAGCCCTCTGTATATACTATAAAAGCAGACAGCAACAAAAGCATTCTGGTTAAATTCACAGAGCCCGTAAATAGAATAACAGCCGAAAGAATAGAAAACTATATAATAGAAGGAAATGCCCTGACCATCGAAGAAGCTGTCCTGGATGAAATAGAAAATGAAGTAACCTTGACAACCTCAACTCAAAATCCAGGCAGCTCATACAAAATGACTATAAGAAACATCGCCGACTTAGCCGATAATGTAATATACGACATAACCAGAAGCTTTACAGGAGCCTCCGGCGACTCCTCTAAACTGACAACCTCTGTAGTGGCATTTTCCAGCAATGAATTGGAAATAACCTTCAATAAGAGATTAGACAAGGCTTCAGCGGAAAATATCGAGAACTATATTATTGATAATGACCTTCAAATAACAAAAGCCATATTGGATGGCAGCGGCAAGACGGTAACCCTCATCACAGAAGATCAATCAAACAAAAAATATAAGCTGGAGATCAGCAATCTACAGGACATAAACGGCAACGCTATAGGCTATTACACCGCCTACTTTATCGGAAAGCCGAGCAATACGACCCCTTTGTCATATTCAGTGAAAAGCGGTAAGGGTGCGGTAATCATTACTTTCAATAAAAGAGTAGATCAAGAAACAGCAGAAAATGTGTTCAACTATGAGTTGGACAGCAGCCTGGGATATGCAGCCAAAGCAACTTTAGACAGCGACGCTACGGGTACGGTAGTAACCCTGCTGACCAAGACTCAGGAAAACGGTAAAATCTACAGTATAACTGTAAAAAATGTAACTGACTATTCCGGAAAAACCATAAGCACCGATGATAAGGTTGCCAGAAAATCTTTCATCGGCTTTGGAAGCTCTGATCTCGGAGGTTTGAACGTACATGCCATAAATGCTTATGATGTGTCTACCATTGATATATTCTTCGACAAAGAGCTTACAGAGGATGAGCTGAAGGATTTGGAAGTAACTATATTATCGGAAGACGGAAGGCAATATGCCGTTCCCACAGGCTTGAAATACCAAAAATATTTTTCTGCCGATAAGTCTACAGTAAGGGCTCAATTTAAAACAGATTCTTCTACAAAACCGGAGATATTTGAATCCGGCAAAATTTATGAGGTGAGGGTATCCAATATAAACAGGCTTTATGAGAGCAGCGATGGAAACATCAAGGCTTTTTCCGGCACAAACCAAGCCAACGAAGCACCTTATATAACAGATGCATATGCCATGAACAGCACCGCTGTAGAAGTCACATTCTCCAAGCCGGTAACAGGCATAAGCCCTTCCCAGTTCACCATCAGCGGCGTGAGAATTGCGGATGCATCTGTGAAATATAATGAAATAACTACCTCAGTCATTTTATATTTGAGCTCCGGTACGCCTTTGAGGGATGATGTCAATTATAAGCTGACAGCCAGAAGCGGAATAAAGGATGCTGCAGGCTACAGCTCCATAGTGACCTCTGGAAATCTCTCATATAAAGAATTTGCCGGCAACTCATCTTCAAATGAGGCACCTGTGGTTGAGAACGTAATCGCTTTAGACAAATATACTGTTACGGTAGATTTTAGTGAACCTGTAGTTCTCCCCGGGTCTTCCGGTTTCTCAATCAGAAGGACACCCAGCGGCGGTTCGTCAATCGTGGTATCAGGGATAGTTCTCTCTGATGACAAAAAAACTGCTACTATATATCTGAATTCATCCAATGGAGCTTTATCGACAGATTATAACTATGAACTGTCCGTGAATACCAGCATAAAAGACCTTCAAGGCCTGGCTATAAGCTCCGATTACCGAAAAGTAGAATTTGAAGGCAGCGATGTAGACCTGTCGGATTTCGGCATAATGGCGTATTCTGTAGGTCCGGACAATAAGACCATAACCTTTATTACAAATAAACCTATAAAGAATACAAGCATCAGCATGGACTGCTTCGAAATCGCAGGTGCTTACTATTCGAAAAGCTCTTCAGATTCTGTAGAGGTATATGGCAGAACGATAAAAATAAAACTGAGAAATACATTGCGCAGCAATGATACGGTAAGCATAAAGCTCACAAACACAGGCAGATCGACTATAAAGGATCTTAACAACCAAAACTTGAATATGGATGAAATTGAATTATCCACCAATTAAAAAAAGCGCGGTCACCCGCGCTTTTTTTATATTATGTACTTTGACTTATTTAGCTGCTCTTTTCACTGCAAGCTGAACTATATTTAATTCGCCTTTAAGCTCATTCATAATTTCCTTATGCTGTTCTTTATTTATCTGAGCATGGGCTTCAATGGCCTCAAAAGCCTCTGATACTTTATCATCGATGCCTTCAAGCCTAAAATCTATTTTATCCAATCTTCTTTCTGTGCTTTTCTTAAAATCTGTCATCTCAGTCTTAAAATCTTTGAATTCATTATAAAAGTCTTGAAAAAGTTTCAATAATTTTTCTTCCATGAAACTCACCCCTCGACCACATATTAACAAAATATCATAGGTAATTCAATAAAAGATTCAGGAATATATCTTTTCCTTCTTCTTTTCACTTTATTTTTTAAGAAATATTTTGTCTAGAGATCATCTTCCCATCGATTCTAAAAAATCTCGTTCACAGCCTGGCATACCTAAATTTGCAGTTTTAGTTTACATAAAATATTTACATAATGTTTCCTTCATTTCACTAATAGCCCATTACAAGCTTGTTACAATCTATTACAGTTCAATTACACAGGAAGGAATTCAGCTTTGTGTGTAGAATTATGTTAACTGTCATATAAGACAAAACAATTCTTTAAACACGAGGAGGAAAATTACAACATGAGCAAAAAAATCATCGCGCTTGTCCTTGCATTTGCTATGATGTTTTCTACTATCACAGTAGCATTTGCAGAAGAAGCAATAAGCTCCGAAGCTAAGGCGCTTGCCACGGTTGGCATGCTTGAAGGCGACGGCAACGGCGTGACTCCTGAATACACAGCCAAAGAAATGGACAGGTTCACAGCCGCAATATCACTTTTAAAATTAAAGGGACTTTATGCAGATGCATTAGCATTCAAAGGTGAAGCTAATTTCGCAGACGCACAAGATCTCAAATGGGAAGAAGGCAAAAACGTCCTTTCTTACCTCAAAGCTAATCCTGGATTAGGCTTTGCAGGCGACCCAACAACAGGCAAATTTATGCCTTTTGCAAACATCGATGAGCAATCCTATGTGAAAGTACTGCTTGAAACATTAGGATACAAGCAAACTACAGCCGAAGTAGCCGGTGACTTTGCTTGGGAAGAAACTATTTCTTTCGCAGGAACAATCGGTTTAAATGCAACAAATGCAAATCCTTTCACAATTGACGCTCTTGCAAAACTGACAGTATCAGCTTTCAAGGCTCAGATGAAGGATGGCAAGATCCTTATCAATGCTTTAGTTGAAGCAGGTAAGGTTGACAAAGAAAAAGCTATAGCAGCAGGTCTTTATGAAGAATTAACAGCAAACGTTGAATCTGTAAAGGCTATAGGGAACACAACAGTTGAAGTTACATTTGACGGCGAAGTCAGCGCATCCTATGCAGAAAACAAAGCTAACTACAAAATAGCAGGCTTGGAAGTTAAGTCAGCAACATTAGTGGCAGAAGATGCAGTAAGACTTGAAACAGCAGCTATGACAGCAGGTAAAGTATATACTTTGGAAATAGGCGAAGAAAAAGTTAGCTTTGCAGGCTTAGCAAAGGTAACAGGAACTCCTGCTTTAACTAAAGTAGAAGGCACAGATACAGAAAGAGTAGAATTAACTTTTGACAAAGTTCTTGACTTTGCATCAGCAACAAACGTTGAAAACTATGAAATAGCTAATGTTAAAGTTGTTAAAGCAGAGCTTGATGTTGACAAAGTAACTCTTACTACTGAAGGCCTCACAGCTAACAAAACCCATACTATAAAAGTAAAGAACATAGCATCAGTTGATGGTGCCGTATTAAGATCAGCCAGCAAATCCTTCTTTGCCAGAGTTGATAAAGTAGCACCAAAGCTTGAAGGAGTTTCTACAAAAACATTTACCAGATTAACTGCTACATTCAGCGAATTATTAACTGAAGAATCAGCTGTAGATTTAGCTAATTACACAATCAAAGCCGGTAAAGATGCTGAATTAGAAATCCTTTCTATAAAGGATATAACTGAGAGTGATGCAACTAAGACTACAGTTGAAATCACAACAGCACCTCAGAAGACAAGCGTAAGATATGAACTGGTTGTCAGCAATGTAGTTGACAGAGCAGTAGTTGGCAACGTAATGGTTAAAGAAGGCAAAGTGACCTTCACAGGCAAAGGCGAAGACAAAACTGCCCCAACATTTGCAAGCTTTGACTATGTTTCAAAGAACATCGTAAAAGTTAACTTTACAGAGCAAGGCAATACCAGACTTGACGAAGAATCCGCATTGGATGTGAACAACTACTCATTCAACAATGATGTTGAAGTTGTGAAAGTAGAAAAGATACCTGGTGAAAAAGAAGACTTTAGAACTGTTTTAGTTACAGTTTCCGATCTTGAAGCTAAAACTTACAAATTAACAGTATCAGGCGTTAAAGACGAATATGATAATGAAATAAAGACAACAGAAAAAGCAAAAACATTCAGCCCTAGGAATGTAGTTGCAGCTCAGGTTTCAAAAGTATGGGCTAGTGACAAAAACGTAGTTAAAGTATTATTCACAAAAGATATCAACAAAGCTGTAGCTGAAGACATAACTAAGTACAGCGTAGATGGCAACATGGGAGCACCTGTTAAGGCTGAATACTCCATCAGCGCAAAGACATTGACTTTGACAATGGGTTCCGACTTAACAGCCGGCAAATCATATAAGCTTACTATAACAGACTTGGTAGACTTAGCCGGATATGCCGTAAATGCTAAACCAACATTCGTTGGAGTATCCACAGCTAATGACATCGAAGCTCCTACAGTAGAAAGCATAGAAGCTCTTAACAACAAGGTTGTTAAAGTAATATTCAGCGAACCAATGCAAGTTCCGGCTAATATAGCTGACTTAAAGCTTACTGTAGAAACAGGCAAAACAATGACTGCAAAAGTTGCATATGAAGACAATACAACCTTTGAATTCTCCTTTGATGATTCAAAAGTATTGGAAGACAAAGAATACAAAGACACATTAGCTTTTGTAGGAACTTATAAAGACGTTGCAGGAAACGTTCTGGACGTTAACAGTGAAGATAACGTTCTTGAGTTCTACGGTGACAGCTACGCTCCTGAAAAGATAACTCTTGACGGAAGCGAACAGACTTCAGTAAAATCCTTCAAGCTGATATTCAGCGACAGAGTGGATAAAAACACTGTAAATGCAGCAGGATTAACAGCAAGCTATGCTCAAGTAGACGGCAAGGATGTTAAAAACGAAGTAATCCTTTCAAGCACATCCAAGCTTAAACTTGGCAAGACATATATAGTAGACTTGTCAGCAGTAAAGAGCATCCATGGTATAGGCGTTGAATATGGTGATGAAAAGAACCTTGAATTGGTAGCAGATCTTGAAGATGAAGAAGCACCATATATCGAAAAAGTTGAAGCAACCTACAGAAATGAAGTTAAAGTAACTTACAATGAAGATTTGAACTACGGCGGAAAATACACAATAACTTACTATGACAACAATGGAAAAGAACAAACTATAGGCACCAACCTAACAGCTGCTCCTGTAGACAATGTTGTTACACTTGCTTTGTCCAAGAATCTTGAAGCAGGAATAGTATACACTATTAAAGTTACTACAGCAGCACAAGACCTCGCAGGAAACAAAGGCGAAACAGACATTGAATATACCTTTGATGGTACAAACGCAGTTAAAGTCGGCAACTATGTAACTGTAAATGTAGTAAACGGTACTACAATTGAAATCAACTCCTTCTCTGGCTTGGATGCAGGCAAATATGCAGTTAAGATAGCAAACGGAGAAGATGTAGTGCTTGACCTGAAAGAAGTAGAAGGCGGAGAAGACACCAGAGTAAATGTAGCAGAAGGAACTAAGAAAGTTGTAATAAACTCCATACCTGCAGCAAAAGCTCTATTAAGCGGTGCAACTTACACCTTGACATTCGGGAGCTATGAATGCTCCTTCAGAGGTATAGTTGAAGACAACATTACAGTAGTTGTAAACGGCGACAATATAGAAGTATCATACGATGGTATGAAGCTTAACGACACAGTATATGTTGGAGCAAACAATGAAAAAGTAGAAGCAGCAGATATGACAGCAGGATATGTACAATTCGCAAAACCTGCAGACACAACCGACATATATGTTGTAAGAGACCGCGTAGTATTATTCTTCTTACAGGGCTTCAACCCTGCTGAATAATATACAGCATCTAAATACCCGGTGGGTTTCCCACCGGGTATTCTTGATTTTTACTTATTTTATTGATTAATAATTTGAATCTGGTATAATAATATACAGAGAGACCGCCACAAATGTGGTTGCCTCACAACTTGTTAGTTAAATGTCTTAACCAACCCTGCAGGGCATTTGCAGGGTGGTTTTCTTTTTGCTAATTTTTCTTTTGATGAAAACTCAGCAAAGCTATAATTAATATCCCAAATGTAAATATTAAATCTAGAGCATCAGATATTTCAATCATAGCCTCACCTCCTTAGTAAAAAGGAGGCAAACCACATCCGCAACGGTCTCAAGAATATTTTACCATATGCCTTTTTTTATCTCAATGTGAATCTACATCTAAATACCCGGTGGGCAAAATCCCACCGGGTATTTTACTTCACAACGATAACAAATCCGTCCAGCTTTATCTCTTGTCCCGGCTTAATGCTCAAGCTGAAGGTAAAATTGTTTGCATCCCTCGGTATCTTAAACTCCATGGTTACCTGCCTCCACTTATACTGGAGATCAAAATTCCTGAAGGGGTAACTTACCTTGCCTACTCTCACATTTACACTCATGTTCTCTTCAGCCGTAATCTTTCTGGCCCAGAATTTGATGCTCACCGTTTTGCCCTTCAAATCCTTATCTTCCAGCAAGGTGCTCAAATTAGCCCTGATGCCTGCACCCTTATTCAGAGTATTGATAAGGCGCAGAGAGCTTCCTGAGTCCCTGTAATCCACCGTCATAATCTCGCTGTAGATATTGTCCTTGGTCCACATAACATTGAATCTGTCATAATAGCCCCTGGTAGTAAGCCTGAAATTCTTATCAAAAAGCTGCTCATATGCCGCATTTTCATAAATCTTGCTATACTGCTCATTGGGCTTTAATGTCTCAATTCCTTTATCCTCTTTAAATCCTTTTCCCGTAACCTGTATAAAGGTCTTCCTTTCCTTTTCCTCACTGCCCTTATAATTTATGGTCAAGGTGATCTTATAGTTATTGTTTTCGAAAACTCCCATTGAAAAGCTGTCTTTGCTTCCTCTATACAGCACGCTGCTGCCGCTTTCTACCTTCCAGGCTACTTTGGTAATCAGATGGTAGGGATCGCTCTTCTCTCTGTCGTATTTCACGCTGAGCCTCTTCCCCTCACTGCTGTCGTAGACCGCAACCGTGAAGTCGGTATCCAAGATATCCATATCCGTATCCTCTATCATCAGCGTTTCTTCATAGTTCCTCAGCTTGAGAGACACTATAACCCCCTTGGCAATTTCCTCCCTCTCCTTCAGATCGGGTTCCAAATTAGCCGCTCTATTGTGGACCCTCACCGGGTCCACCAGGGTTATGTTCTCTTCTCCCTTCACCACAGACATAAAGCTTCCCACTGCTGATCTATACTCCCCAAGGGCCTCATATATTCTGCCCAGGTTATAAAAGTATTCTACCGCCGGCAAGAGCTCCACTGCCTTTTTCTGATACTCCAGTGCAGAAATGTAATCCTTTGCATAAAAGGCACTCACTGCCGCATTGTTGTATGCCACCGCGCTGTTAGGTTCATAGTTTATCGAAGATGAGAAGCTGTCCTGAGCTACGCTGTAATCACCCAGCAGGTATTGGCACATACCCCTCATGAAAAACGCATAGGCCTTCTGATTTTGATTTAATGAGTAGGTTTCCTGAATCCTGAGACTATATTCATCTATAGCCTCCCGGTAATTCTTCTGACTGTATAGCTTGTCTGCATTTACCAGAGCAATTATGGAGCGGCTCTCTTCCCACGGATTAATATCAGAGGCTTCATTATCCTTACGATCTGAATTCATACCGGTAAACTGAATGTAAATATTGGTGGTAGATATGAGAAAGATCAATATCAACGTAAATATTACAGCCTTCTCAAAGCTCCATTTTGACAAAAACTCACCTCCATACTATTCTCCCAATTATATTCTATATCACCGGAAGCAAACATTCAATCGCCGGGCAGCAGCCCTGTTTTAAGTTTATATTACAAATTTGCCGCGGATAAAATATTCCTGAAAATATTGAAACCTTTCCCTGATCTAATCGTATATAAATATGAGACTAAAAATGCTGAATCACATAGCCAAAGGAGAATCGTGCAATGAAAAAAAGAAAAAAACTCGTAATAATCATAGCTGTTATTCTGATAATAGCTGTCTTTTTTGCATCCAGAGCAGCTTTATCCGCAAAAAATGACGTTAAAATCGTAAATACCGCTGATGCGGCTAAAAAGAGCCTGGTGCAATCCATATCCATAGCCGGAAATATAAAAGCCAATGAATCGGAAGAAATTATGCTGCCATCAACGCAAAAGGTGCAGGAAGTATTGGTAAAGGAAGGACAGGACGTAGAAAAGGGCCAGCTTCTGGTAAAGCTTGATGCCAGCGATCTGAACAGCCAGCTGAAAAAGAGCAGGATAAGCCTGGATCTGGCAAAACGAGAGCTTGAAAAGCTTAAAGACGATGATAACAGCACCGTAAAGAAAACCATGGAAAATTCGGTAAAGCAAGCTGAGCTTAACCTGCAAAGCACAAAATCAAAATATGAGGATGCCAAAAGGAAGCATGAGCAAAACATAAAGCTTTATGAGGCAGGCTTCATCTCCAAGAATGAATTTGAAAGCTCAAAATCCGCCTTGGATGATCTTCAGACCACTATGATGAATATGGAATTGGCATTGGATAACGCCCAAAATTCCCTGAAGGATTTTGACGATAAAATATATCAGCAGGAAAAGCAAATAGAAATGTCCAATGCAGATTTGGAAAGCCTTCAAAAGAATATAACAGACAGCAATGTCAAAGCAAATATAAGCGGTACCATAGTAAAAATAGATGCTAAGAATGATCAATATCCTTCGGCAGGAAGCAGCATTCTCATCTATGACCAATCCCAGTACAAGGTGGAGCTAAAGGTAAGCCAATATGATGCTGTAAGCCTCAAGGAAGGCCAGAGAGCAACCATAAAAATAAAAGGCCTGGACAAAATATACGAAGGCCAGGTGACTAAAATCGGCGAGTCCGCTATCGTAGAAATGTCAGGAACCAACAAGGAAACGAAGGTTTTGGCTGAAATAACGCTGAGCAATGCGGATGAGCAGATCAAAGCCGGATATGAGGCTGATGCGGAAATAGTGCTGCAGGATAAGCAAAACAGTATTGCGGTCAACTTTGAAGCAGTGCAAACCGATGCTGAAGGCAAGAAGTATATATTTGTTCTCGAAAACAATATAGCCAAAAAGCGAATCATAGAAACAGGCCTTGAAACAGACTTTGAAATAGAGATAACTACCGGTCTCAAAGAAGGTGAAAAGTACATTACCAGTCCGCCTGCAGGACTCCAGGATGGAGAGACAGTTAAGACAATCGGAGGGATGTAGCTTGATAATTCAAATAGAAAACCTTAAGAAAGTATATGATACGGGCTCTATCCAGGTAGAAGCCCTGAAATCCGTAAATCTGAATGTAAATAAAAATGAGTATGTAGCCATTATGGGTGCCTCCGGCTCAGGCAAATCCACCCTGATGAACATCATAGGATGCCTTGACAGGATGACAAGCGGCAAATACATATTGGACGAAGAAGATGTATCTACGCTGAACGATACCCAACTGGCAGAAATAAGAAATAAGAAAATAGGCTTTGTCTTTCAGGCCTTTAACCTGCTGCCGCGCCTCACCGCCCTGGGGAATGTGGAGCTGCCCATGGTCTATGCGGGGATACCTGGCTCCCAAAGGCTGCAGAAAGCCAAGGAAGCATTGGAAAGAGTCGGCCTGGGTGAAAGGGTCCATCATAAGCCTAATGAGCTCTCCGGCGGTCAGAAGCAGAGAGTGGCAATAGCAAGGGCACTTGTAAACAGCCCGGCCATCCTTTTGGCCGATGAGCCTACAGGAAATCTGGATACCAAATCCAGCATAGAAATCATGGACATATTTGAGAGCCTCAATGCCGAAGGTGTGACCATAGTGATGGTAACTCACGAAGCCGATATAGCAGCTCACACCAAGAGAAATGTGGTCTTCAGAGATGGAGAAATAATATCGGATAAGCCGGTGGAGAACCGCATAACGAGGGAGACGAGGATATGAATATTATAGAAAGCTTCAAATCAGCTCTCTACAGCGTGAGATCCAATAAAATGCGCACCTTTCTCACCATGCTGGGAATAATCATCGGCATATCCTCGGTGATCACCATAGTATCCATAGGGCAGGGCGGCAAGAATGCTATAATAGGGCAATTTGAGGAAATAGGCAAGAGCACCATAAATGTAAGGGTCAACAGCATGGCCGAAGAAGTCAGGGACAGCGACTATTTTACCATGGATGATATAGAAATGCTGAAATCCAAACTGCCGGAAATTACGGGCATAATCCCCTCCTACGGGTTTTATGATAAAGTAAAGGCAGGCAAGAAAAGCAAAGACATAAGCATTGAGACCACTACAGAAGATTACTTTAAAATAGCCAGAACGGAGATCCTGCACGGACGCCCTCTGACTACCGGAGATATACAAAGCGGCAGACAGGTCATACTCATCGATGAAAAAGCAGCTTTAGAGCTCTTTGGAAGGACTGATGCAGTAGGAGAAAAAGTATCGACGAAATTTAAAGATACAAGCTTAAGCTTAACCGTAATAGGAGTGTTGAAATCAGATGAAGGTGAAGTAGCAGGCATGTTTGGAGGCTATACGCCCTCTATAGGCGTAATGCCCATCACTGTGCTCGATAGGATATTCGACTACAATTTGTCATATATGACTGCAAAAGTCGACAATTCTGCAGACTTAAGCGAAACAGCAAAAAAAATAGTAAAGCTTCTGGAGAATTCCCATAGAAGCAAGGATGTGTACTACGCAGAGGAAGGCTTCAAGGAGCTTGACATGATAAACAATGTATTAGGTACCTTCACTGCCGTGATAGGGGCCATCGCAGGCATATCCCTTCTGGTCGGCGGAATAGGAGTCATGAATATAATGCTGGTCTCCGTTACCGAGAGGACCAGGGAGATAGGCATAAGAAAAGCCTTGGGAGCAAAGAGAAAGGATATACTTCTCCAATTTCTTACAGAGTCCTTGATACTTTGCCTTATTGGCGGTACAATAGGATTGGGGCTGGGTGTAGGATTGGGAACTTTAGTAGGTCCCCTGATAAAGGTTAAGGCTGCCGTATCACCTATGATACTTGTAACAGCCGTCGCCTTCTCCTCGGCGGTAGGTATATTCTTTGGATTATACCCGGCAAACAAAGCCGCTAAGCTTGACCCCATAGAAGCATTGAGATACGAATAAGGAGGGAAATTTATGAAAAAAATTATATGCGGTATATTATGTGCAGCTCTTATATTTGCCAATACAGCCGTTTATGCAGGGATACCAAAATTCCGCTACAGCTTCGAGGAAGCGGCAAAAATGGCAATAGAAAATGCACCAAATTATAGAGGCATGGATAGTACAATAGATAAAGCCAGTGATGCTTATGACGTACAAGAAAAAGTTACTCCAAAAGAAATCAGATATACGGGAAATTTCAAAACCTTTGTGGATAAACAGGTTGACTCTCAGATTAAACTGGAAAATGCCTATACCAGCTATCAGTCAGCTGTCCTAAGCAAAGAAAACATCAAAAGAGATATAATATTGAATCTCAGACGTATCGTCATCGGTGTGCAAAAAGCAGAGATGGCTTATTCAGAAACAGATATAGGCAAGAGAAATAAGCAAAATGAGCTGGAGCTTCTTGAAATCAGATATGAGAACGGCCTCATAAGCAGAAATGACTATAATGACAGCAAGCGCAAGATCAAGGATGAGCTTAAAGCCTTTGATGATGATGGAGAAAAAGCAGTGGATCTGGCCTACAGGCAGCTCAATACCCTCCTGGGCAGAGAGGATGAAAAGGATATAGAAGTCAAGCTGGATGACACCGTAATACCTCTGGATAAGCTGGACCTGGCACAGATAAAAAAGGATATTATAAAAAAAGATACAGACTTAAATGCTAAGTATGAACAAAGAAGACTTACTGATTATAAATATGGTTTGATGAAAGAGCGCTATGACAAATATGAGCTGGACAAATTTACCGATACGATGAGAAATGACATGGAAGAAATGTATGAAGAAGCAAAAAGAGACTATGAAGTTGCTGATAAAGCCTATGAAAACGCTATAGACCGCTTCGAAAAAAGCTTCAATGATATGATTGAGGATATCGAGGATCTCTATGAGGACATAGAAGATGCCAAAGAAAAAATAGCGGAAGAAAAAGAAAATCGTTCATTATATGATCTCAAATATGACTCAGGAAGGATGTCCAAGCTTGAATACGATGCTCTGGGAGATAAAATCACGCTTTTGGAACACGAGCTTAAAAAGCTGGAGCTGGACCTGAATATGAAATATGCAGAACTTCTCATATACAGCGATTTGAAAAAGGTTGTAAAAGAATAGTTTATTTTTGAGCCATCGGAAATTAACCGTCCCCGATGGCTCTATCTATTTTTTGCGCTTTTTACTCTGATTTTTGGGAAGCGTTACTTTAAATACACTCCCTTTTATTTTGCCGCTGGAAACGCTGATGCTCCCTCCATGCTCTCTTGCTATCCATTGAGCTATAGACAGTCCTAAGCCGGAACCTCCGCTCTCCCTTGATCTCGCTTTGTCCACCCTATAAAACCTTTCGAATATCTTAGCCTTCTCTTCTTCTTTGATGCCTTCTCCTGTATCGCTCACCAATATTTCTGCATAGCTGCTGTGGTTATTGAGCTCCACCTCCACCAATCCGTTGGCGGCAGAATATTTGATCGCATTATCGACAAGTATCACTATCAACTGCTTTATATGGCTTTCATCGCCTGCTAAGCTTATCTGATCATGCAGCTGCATATCGATCTCGATACCCTTCTTGGCTGCAATAGGCTCAAGTGGCGATACCGCTTCTGCTATGGCCCTGTCCAGGCTGAAAGGTATCATGATCATGTTCTCCTGCTTGGAATCGGCCCTTGCAAGGAGCAGCAGATCATCGACCAGCTTTGACATCCTCTTGTTTTCAAACAATATATTATTCAGCCATTTTCTTTGGCTTTCTACGCTTTCTTCAGTATTATCCAATACTACCTCCAGATTTGTCCGTATCGAGGAAAGCGGCGTCCTGAGCTCATGAGAGGCGTCGGCCACAAAGCTCTTCTGCTTCTCCCAGGCTTCCTTTATCGGTATCAATGCCTTATCCGCCAGAAACAAGCTGCCGAAAAAGGCAAGTCCCATGCTTCCCAGCCCTATTATTATAAAAATTGTTGCGAGCCGGGTCAAAAATTCTTTTTCTCTTTGAATATTGAGATATACTATGCTGAGGCTTTTCTTATCCGGAGAAAAAGACTTCAAAAATCTATAGGCCTCATTGTTTATCTTTACATCTCCCTCATCCCTGCTCTGCTTTTCTGTTTTTTCCAGCAATATGTCCAATTCGCCGTCATCCACAGGAATGTTTTGAGACTTTACTGTAATATTTCCTGTTCGGTCCTTCCTTACGTAAAAGCTGCCTTGAATATGCTTCCTGGGAAGGCCTTCCGGAGCCCTCTCTGCTATTTTGCTCTGCATCGCGATCAGCCTCATGGTCCTTTCCGTCTCCGCCATCATGCCTCTTGCCATGAGGATATATATGCCTGAAAACACAAATGTAAGTATTAAGCCCAACACAATTATATTTATTAGGGTCAGCTTGATCCTGAGACTCCTAAACATGCTCCCCCTCCTTAATGCAATAGCCTATGCCCCTTACGGTCTCTATAGTGAAGCCGCAATGCTCAGGCGGAAGCTTCTTGCGGAGATTATGGATATATATCTCGACAATGTTTATCTCCACTTCAGAATCAAAGCCCCATACTCTATTTATTATCTGCTCTCTTGTTATGACCTGATTTCTGTTCCTGAGCAAAAGCTCCAGCAGCTGGGTTTCCTTAAGAGTCAGCCTTATAGTCTCCTTTCCTGCCTTTACCTCCTTGTGCAAAGGCCTTAAAACTGCCTTTCCCACCCGGATGCTCTCCCCTTCAATAATATCACTCTGCCTTCTGGACAAGGCTCTTATCCTGGCCAGCAATTCCTCCGTAGAAAAGGGCTTGAGCAAATAATCATCTGCTCCTGCATCCAATCCTTCCACTCTATCCTTTATAGAATCCTTAGCCGTCAATATGAGAACAGGAGTTTTTATCCCCTTCATCCGCAAGTCTTTGATAATGCTTACCCCTTCTTTATACGGCAGCATTCTGTCAACTATGAGCAGATCATAGGAATCAGTCTCCGCCATTTCCTGGCCGCTTATACCGTCATAAGCCGCATCCACCATGTATCCCTTCTTCTTCAGCATGAAGACTAAGGCGTCAGACAACGCAATTTCATCCTCTATCAATAACAATCTCATGAAATCACCTCTTCCTTTATTTTAAATCAAAAAGCTTAATAATACATTAAGAGTTGAATCTTTTTAAATCAAATAAAAGATATGGATTTTAAGGAAATTTTAAGGTTGTGCCGTTAGAATGTAAACAACGAATCTATCGTTAGGGAGGTAAAATAATTGAGCACACCAAATACTGCAACTATTATAAAAACCAGAAGGAAAAGAATATTGAATTCAAAAGCCATATTTATATTCCTTTTATTAGCTATAGGGGCATTGATAAGCTTTTACTACGTTAAATCAAAAGCTTCAACCAAAGGTGAAATCATACAGCAGACAGCTGCGGCAAGGCGCGGCGATCTTAAGGTGTCCATAAGCGGCTCCGGCACGCTGGCATCCTCCAGCACCCTCACCGCTCTGTCAAATGTAGAAGGCACCATAAGCCAGATATACTTTAAGGACGGAGACAGTATAGAAGCAGGCAGCCTCATCATGGAGCTGGACAGCGGAGAAGCCAGGCTCAATGTAAAGAAGCTGGAAAACAGCATAGCCCAGGCCCGGCTATCCAGAGACCAGATATTAAAATCCCTGGACAGCAGCCAGATCATCGCTCCCATATCGGGTCAAATAGCAGATATAAAATTCAAAGAAGGCGACAATGCAGGCAAAGACAGCACCTTGCTCACAATAACCGACAAAAGCAAGCTAAAGCTGCTGCTTCCTTTTAACAACGCCTATAAAAGTATGCTCCAGCCGGGCCAAAAGGCTGTCATATATGGCTTTGACAGCTCCTTAAGCGAGATGAACAAGCTTGAGGGGACCATATCCTTCATAAGTTCCACCGCAGAAGACACAGAAGAAGCCCAGCCATATAATGTGGAGTTTACCATAGCTAACCCGGGATACCTGGACGATACCATGATAGCCAGCGCAGAAATCGCTGTCTCCGGTCAAACATTAAAAAGCATAGGAAGCGCCAAGCTCTCCTATATGGACAGCATCGCAGTAAAAACTGAAACAGGAGGCCTCATTGAAACCCTCGATGCAGCCCTAGGCCAATATGTAAAAAAAGGAGATGTACTGGCAAATATCACAAATGATGATCTCTCCATAGAATTGGAAACAAAGAATCTTAATATAGAAGACATGGAAAGCCAGCTTGAATACGCAATTGCCAAACTGTCCGAATACAAAATCTACTCCACAATAAGCGGCATACTGTCAATAAGCGAGGTTAAAAAGGGAGATGGAGTGAAGTCAGGCCAGACAGTTTTCAAGGTGTCCAATTATGATCTGATGGAATTCCAGATACCCGTCGATGAGCTGGATATCGCAAAGATACAGACAAATCAAGCCGTAAACGTCACCGTAGATGCACTGCCGGAAACCTCTGCCAAGCCTTTGAAGGGAATAGTGACCAAAATTGCTCAGGAAGGAACCTCCAGCAACGGCGTGACCACTTATCCGGTAACTGTGCAGCTGACAGAAAGCAACAGCAGCCTGAAGGTAGGCATGAATGCCAATGGAGAAATAATAGTCAATGAAAAAACAAATGCACTATATGTACCTATTGAAGCTGTACAAAAAAGAGAAAACAGCAATATAGTTTTTGTGAAGAGCGATGAAGCAGGGGCTCAGCCTGGCGCTCAAAGCAACAGGCAGAACCGGACAAACCAGCAAGCGTCTTCAGGACAGCAGGCTCCTGTGAGACAGCAAAGCGGAACTCAAGAACAAGCTTCTGACAACAGCTCAGAAACAAGATCCGTAAACAGGCCCCAATCCGGTGGCTACTATGCAGGAGCAGCCCCAAAAACTGTAGAGGTGGGCATAAACAATGATGAATACATAGAAATCATAAGCGGCTTGAAGGAAGGGGATATAGTGATACTTCCGCAGGTAAGCTCCGGTTCGGGCTCTGCAAACTCTCAAAACAGGTACAACAGAACCGGAGGCGGGATGCCGGGAGGAATGCCTGTAACTATAACCAGGGAGCAAGGAAGGTAATTGGAGGTAATTTATGTATGATACAGATATATGATATGTGCAAGGCCTATCAGATAAATCAAATAAGTATACAAGCACTGAAAAATATAAACCTGCATATAAAGCAAAATGAATTTGTGGCTATAGTGGGTCCTTCAGGCTCAGGCAAATCTACCCTTATGAACATGATGGGCTGCCTGGATGTCCCTACCTCCGGCACTTATATCCTGGACAACGAGGAAGTCAGCAATCTCAATGATGATGAACTGGCTGATATAAGAAATAAAAAAATAGGCTTTATTTTTCAAAGCTTCAATCTGATACAAAAACTCACCGCCCTGGAAAATGTTGAGCTCCCCCTTATATATCTGGGTATAGGCGGCAAAGAAAGGCTTGGGAAAGCCAGGACTGCTTTGGAAAATGTAGGCTTAGGAGACAGGCTGGATCACAAGCCCAATGAGCTTTCCGGCGGACAGCAGCAAAGAGTGGCTGTAGCCCGGGCTCTTATCAATGATCCTCCCATCATCTTTGCCGATGAACCTACCGGAAACCTGGATACAAAATCCGGTGTAGAAATAATGAATTTGCTGAAAGAACTGCACAAAAAGGGCAATACTATAATACTCATCACCCACGATAATGATATTGCCCGCCAAGCCGACAGGGTCATCAGAATCCATGACGGTGAAATAGTAGAAGACAGGCAGGTGGTTTAAATGGGATTTATTCAGGCATATAAAATGGCCATCAAGAGCATTAGATCCAACAAGGGCAGATCCTTCCTCACCATGCTTGGAGTCATCATCGGAGTTGCATCCGTTATCTCCGCAGTTGCCTTTGCCCAGGGCAGTACTAAAAATATCACCGACTCCATACAGAAATTAGGCACCAACCTCATTCAGATAAATATTACAGGGAGAAACAGCAACAGGAATATGTCCTATGAGGATTTGAAGCAATTTGCAGAAGAAAACTCAGATATTATCGGGGCTGTAGCTCCCCAAACCAGCACCAGTGCAAAGGTCAAATACGGCACCAAGAACATGGACACCACCATCATAGGCACTTCGCCTGAATATGAAAGCATAAGAAATGTCCATGTTACCCAGGGCAGATTTATCCTGGATTTCGATGTGGACTACAGGCAAAATGTTGCATTAGTCGGCACTGCAATAGTAAATGAAATATTTGAGGGCAAGACCCCCATAGGGGAAAAGATAAAAATAAAAGGCCAGATATTTAAGGTTGTAGGAGTATTGGAGGAAAGGGCGGGCGGTGCGACCCGGTCCGATGACGACCAGATAATAATCCCTGTAACCTCATCCAGGCTGGTGACCGGAACCTCCGCCATCAGGAATTTCTCTGTGGAGGCAGCAAGCGCCGATAAAGTAAAAACAGCCATGGAAAGCCTGGAGGCCTTTTTACTGAAAATCTACAAAAACCAAAATACCTACAGGGTATTTGACCAATCCCAGATGCTGGATACCTTAAACCAGGTTACAGGCTCCATGATGGTTGTTCTGGGCGGCATAGCCGCCATATCTCTCATCGTGGGAGGCATCGGCATCATGAATATAATGCTTGTATCCGTCACAGAAAGGACAAAGGAAATAGGCATCAGGAAGGCTATAGGGGCCAAGAGAAAAAACATACTCACCCAATTTATGATAGAGTCCGCAGTTGTGACCGGCATAGGCGGCATATTGGGGCTCCTCCTGGGCTTTTCCATCATCAGATTCGTCATAGGAGGCCTAAACATAGTTCCGGCCGTATACTCCATCCCCTGGGCGCTCATAGCCTTTGGAATATCTCTGCTTGTGGGGATAATATTCGGCCTGTTCCCGGCTTATAAAGCGGCCAGCCTCAATCCTATTGAGGCATTAAGATCAGAATAACGGGTCATCCTTATGACCCAGAACTCAGGATTCAGAGCTCAGGGCTCAGGGTGCATGTATTCCTTACGGGTCGTGGAGGACGGAAACCACGGATTTGCACGGATTTTTGCACGGAACTACACAGAAGGGTTAATATAGCCTCTATTTAGCATAGCTTGTCATTGTTATGAAAGCCCAGCTTTGTTGTCATCCTGAGGGCTCTGCCCGAAGGATCTAATTTAAGATTCTTCAGTCGCTTTGCTCCTTCAGAATGACAGGAAATGTTTTCGTTTATCGTAGTGTGGGTACCACATGCAAATTCTGAGCATTGCGAAGAATCTTATACCCGTGAGCATTGCACAATAAAATATACTGCGGTATTCCTCTTGGGTTTAAGATCCTTCAGTCGTGCCTCCCTCAGGATGACATTAACAGTGTTTTATAAAAGTGAAGCCTTCAGTGTCTTTCAGTGTATTTCCGTGGTTTCCGTACCCCAAGACCCAAAAGGAATACCCAAAGCCAGAGGCCAGAAGCTAGTGGCCAGAGGCTAGAGGCTAGAAACTGACTAAAGGAGTGATAGAATGAAATATAGAATACTTCCGCTTATACTTATATTTACTTTGCTGCTGGGCGCGGCAGCCAATGCAGAGCCTAAATTCCGCTACAGCTTTGATGAAGCCTTTGATATGGCTCTCAAAAACTCCGCAGAATATAAATCCAAGGACAATGCAATAAGCAAGGCCTACGACAATTATGAAAAACAAGAGAAAGCTGCCCCTGCAGAAGTAAAATTCAATGTAGGAAATTTTAAAAAATTCATAACGGACCAGGTCGATCCTTATGTCAAGGTAGAAGATGCCTATTCAAGCTATCAGCAGACCATACTGGACAGGGAAAATGCAAAGATCAACCTTGCGCTGAACCTGAGATCAGCCGTAATAGCTATAGAAAATGCCGAAATGGCTATGGAAGAGGCAAATGCCAATAAAAAAGTCTGGGAAGAAGAGCTAAAGCTTCTGGACCTTAGGCTGGACAAAAACCTCATATCCAAAACGGAATACAAAAATAAGAAAGCAGATCTGGAAAGCAAGATCAAAGGACTGGACAAGGAACAGAAGGCCCTGGACGAAGCCTATTATAACCTGAATTCCCTCCTTGGCCGCGAAAATGAAAAAGACATAGTCATAACCCTCAATGATACTGTAGTCCCGCTGGAAAGGCTGGATCTGGAGCAAATAAAAAAGGATATGATAAAGAAGGATGCAAGCTTAAATCAGAAAAGCAATCAGAGATATTCGAAAAAAGTTTATTTTGACCTGGTAGAAGAAAGATATCTGAAATATGACCTGGACAAATTCACAGACTCCATGAGATATGATATGACCGAAATGTATGAAGAGGCTAAGGAAGATTTTGAAGCTGCCGGATCAGATTATGAAAAGGCTCTTGCTTCCTTCGGCAAGGACTTCGACAAGATGATAGAGAGCATAAACGATAACCTCGAAGAGATCAGCAGCATTGAAGAAGAAATATTGGAAGAACAACAAAGCATAGAATTATATAGAATAAAATATGAAGCCAGGATGATCTCTAAAAATGAATATGATAGTAAGCTTAGTAATCTGTCTATCCTCCGTAACAAACAAAAAGCCTCGCTGCTGGAGCTCAATCAAAAATATGCAAAGCTCCTTTCCTGCAGCGATTTGGAAAAAGTGGTAAAGCAATGACTTGAACTAATGGCCTACCTTATGTTAACATTATATACAAATCAGAAGGAAAGGGTCGTGATGTTAGGGTTGAACCAAAAAATAAGTCTGTACGGATTTAATAATCTGACAAAAACTTTGAGCTTTAACATTTATGATATCTGTTATGCTAAAACTGAAAGGGACAAAAATGACTATATTACCTATATCGACGAGCAATACAACTCGGAGCGCTTGACAAATATCCTTTGCGAAGTGACCAAAATAATAGGGGCCAATATACTCAATATTTCCAAGCAGGATTATGATCCTCAGGGGGCGAGTGTTGCAATCCTCATTACAGAAGACGGAATGCCCTGTAATTCGATCGATCCTTCCTGCAACAAAGGTGATCTGTCGCACTTGAGAGATTGTGTTGTGGCGCATTTAGATAAAAGTCATGTTACGGTTCATTCCTACCCGGAAAGCCATCCGGACAATGATGTTTCTACATTCAGAGTAGATATTGATGTTTCAACCTGCGGTGAAATATCGCCATTAAATGCCCTCAATTTTCTCATAGGCAGCTTTGACTCAGATATAATAACCATTGATTACAGGGTCAGGGGTTTTACCAGGGATGTAAATGGGCATAAATACTTCATGGACCATGGGATCAGTTCAATACAAAATTATATAGACAATGAGACTCTGAAAAGATACGATGCAATAGATGTAAACGTGTATAATTCCAATATATTTCACACCAAGATGATGATAAAGGAAATCGATTTAAACAACTATCTGTTTAATACAGACCCTCATGATTTGAATCCTGAGGAAAGACGCAGCATAAGAAATAATCTCTCAAAAGAAATGATAGAAATATATCACGGCCTTAACATCTATGACCGTATGGAAGAATAATCGGTTGAGGAGGTTTGAGATGGAACTCTGGTTTACAGAAGAGCACACGGATAATGTGCGCTTTACAATGAAAGTAGATAAGCATATATTCAGCGAACAAAGCCCTTTTCAAAGAATAGATTTCCTGGATACCTATGAATTCGGACGAGTTTTTGCTTTAGACGGCATAATCATGCTTACCCAAAGGGACGAATTTATCTATCACGATATGATAGTACATGTGCCTATGGCTGCCAATCCCAATATCAAAAAGGTTCTGGTCATCGGCGGCGGTGATGGAGGCTCTGTAAGGGAGCTGACCAGATACAGCACTGTTGAAAGCATTGAAATGGTGGAGATAGACCGAAGGGTGGTTGAGTGCTGCAGGGACTTCCTGCCGCAGACGTCATCAAAGCTGGATGATCCAAGAGTGAAGCTTTTTTATGAAGACGGCATAAAGTTTATCAGCACCAAGCATAAGGAATATGATTTGATAATCGTTGATTCTACAGACCCTATCGGCCCGGGAGAAGGTCTCTTCACAGAAGCATTCTACAAAAACTGCTTTGAAGCCTTGAAGGATGACGGCATACTGGTGAATCAGCATGAAAGCCCTTATTATGAAAATACAGCAAGCTTAATGAAAAGAACTCATAAAAGAATAAAGCAGTTTTTCCCCATAGCCAAAGTATACCAGATCCATATACCCACCTATGCTTCAGGGCATTGGCTCTTTGGATTTGCATCAAAGAAATATGACCCGGTGAAGGATCTGGATGATAAAGCCTGGAACAGCCTGGGGCTGGAGACTAAGTATTATAACACGGAGCTTCACAAAGCCTCCTTCGCCCTGCCAAATTACGTTATAAAAATGCTGGAAGAAGCTTGAACGAGACTTCATTCAGAGGGGGATTCAACCCCCACTGAATGTTAGTCGAGTCCATACTGGACTTAGCCGCTCTTGGCACCCGCCGCCTATAGAGGCGGGGGTCTTAGAGCGGGTTAGTTCAGTGATAAAATAAAAAACCCGGAATTTCCGGGTTTTTTTAATTAATTCATATCTGTGCTCATATTCACTTCTGTATTCGTATTCATGCTCTTATTCATAATATCTGTTATGTCTATGGAATTGCTCTCATTTACCACTGGCATATCTATCTGCATAGGAGCATTTATATTATAAACCTTTGTGCTGAAGCTCATATCCAGCTTCAGTATGCCGCTGCTCGCCGGCTCCTCTTCTCCCATGGCTTTCCCTATGGCTTTAATATTAACTTCCAATGGAATGCTTCCGGCTTCATGAGCAATATATCCATCGCTATTGATACCGTATTCCAGTACGATACCCTTATCTCCTATAATCTTTACGTCTTTGAAAGTATCCATAAAGGTGTTAAACTTTTCCTTTAAACTCGGCAGCTCTTTTTTTAATTCATCCAATTCCAGGTTGACTTTTTCTTGATTTAACTGCGGCTCTTGCTTTGCATTTGTATCTACAATTTTTGATACTAAATTTATATACTGTTCTATAAACTCTATAGTATCTTTGCTATCAATTGCATAATTTACTGTATATCTTACAAGATTTTTGAAAGCTGCGTCATCTAATTTCACTTCGTAAATAGATAATTCTTTTCCATCAACAGTTCTTTTTTCCTTATATTTTGCTACCTCAAATCCAGGATTGAATTTTTCCTGAGAATCTTTGATGAACTTGGCAATTTGAGACTGCATTTCCTTAGAGAATTTAAAAACCTCATTAACATTGATCTGTTCTTGAGTTTCACCCATCATCTTATAAAAATCATATACTAAATATTCTTTAGTATTATCTTCCGGATACATAGAATTCATAATAAGCGGCGGCATCTTGATGATTTCTATTAATTTAGGTTTATCGCCGGACATATCTGTATCAACCCATACTTCCATGTCCATGGCCATACCTGAAAAGCTTAAATTGGTATCTACTGCTCCTCTGGCAGAAGTCTTTTCTTTATTTTGTACCATTTTTTGGTGCATATTAATTTCCAGAGGATTCATCATACTGGTTACTTGTTGTAGATTCTTCTGTTCTTCTTCAGAGAAGCCTTCTCCCGTCATAGTAAAGCTAAAAGAAATATCGCTCTCCATAGAAGTAACATCCTGCATTTTGTTAACAGCATTGTAAAGTTTCAGCTCATTGCTGGTACATCCGGCAAAAACCATTGCTAATACCAGCACTAAAGCTATAATTGATGTTTTTTTCAAGTCTTTCTCCTCCTGCTATATAATGATTGTGTTTCTTTAAATTGCTGGGTTTTCCACACAAAGCCATTATATATCAGACCTCACCCGTTGTAAATAGGAGGAGGATCTCAAAGCTTCAGCCGGAGCCTTCTAGAGTGCTTCTACCGTCACATTGCCGGTTGCAGGTATATTCACCTTAAACAGCTTCTCAGCCATGGCTTTTCCTTTTGAAATTTTAACCTTGAAGGTAATGGCTGCATCATATTTACCTCTTGTAATTTTTATATCTCCGGTGCCCTTCATTATTTCCAGAGATGCCGTCTTTTCTTCTTTCTTTCCTCCAGGCCTGGCAAATCTTCCATAAACCACGGTGTCTGCCTCTGCAAATCTATAGCTTGCTCCATTTGCATGGGGCTTAAGTGCTAAGATCCTCGGCTCTTTATGATGGGCCGCATATACGGGGCTGAATACCAGCTTATCCGCTATCAGCCAAGCCTTGGCATCTTCCACATCAAGCATATCTTTTTCATTTGATATTTTATCTCTGACTTCTCTAATAGCCTCAGCTGCCTTCTCTATTTTATTTATTGCAGCCCCGGCTCTCGCCTCCAGCGCCGCCTTAACGGCTCCTGCCTCCAGCTTGCCGACAGCTTCAAGAGCAGCATCGACCAGGCTTTGTGCAGCCGCAGCGGCCGCCTGAGCCTGCTCTATGGCTTCATTCACCAGTGCCAATGCGTCCGTTAACGCCTTAAGCTCCGCAGCACGGCTCATCATGGCCGCAACCTTGACCTCCAGACTTTCATGCACTGCGGCCTCCAATGCCTTTACTGCCTTATCAGCCAAAGCTATCCTTGCTTCCTCTCCGGCTTTTCGCTCTTCCTCTATACGCTTTCTTTCCTCTTCTTGCCGCTTATACTCCTTCTCCAGCTCCGCAATTCTTGCCTCTGCAGCTGTGAGCTTAGAATAAGCTGTTACATAATAGCGCTGGGCATTTGTCAGGGCATCATAGGCTGCTCTCGCATCCTCCACAGCCCTTTTATTCTCCAGCTTTATATTCCTAAGCTTCGGCAGCTCATTGATTTTCTTATCTACAGCCGCTGCCTTCAGCTTATCCTCCTCAACTTTATTTTTATCACCCTCTAATCTGGATATTTCGACTCTCGCTGCCTCAAGCTTGCCGTAATTGTCCACATATCTTTTCTGCTTTTCGGTCAACGCATTATAGCTTGATAAAGCACTCTCTACCGCTGCTTTGTCAGCCAGCCTTATTGTCTGAGGCAGGTCTGAAATCTTAACCATGACCTTCTCTGCCGCAAGCCGGTTCTCTTCCTCATCCAGGTCCGGCACCTTCACAGGGGCCAGATCAGTGCCCATAAAGTAGAATTCGTCCCCTCTGAGGTCTTCGCTTGTATTGCCTACCAGGTCCTTGGCCTGGGATTCTATGATAAGGATGTATTCATACCTGCTTTCCAAGGGCTGGCCCAAAGATAATATGACCCTATTCCGGTCGATCTTTTTCAGTGAATTGCTTATAGTCCTGTATTTGGCATAATCATCCGTATTCTTAATCGTATATCTTCCTTCATAGCCTATGGCTTCGCTGTACTCGACCTCTACCGTCATCCTATCTACGGCAGAGACAGTCAGTATATAAGGCTTATCTTCGTCCTTGTATTCGCCGTATAGCATGGTGTAGCCGCTGTGGGTGTTCTCTGCTTTGATGCCGTGCTTATCCGTCAATATCTTGCTTATGTCAACCTTATATTCCTTGCTGTCATCTATATACCTGGGCGAGGTTATGATAAAGGCCACGAGCTTGGCATCTTCTCCGTCCGTCTTTACATCAAAGGAAGCTGATGGGCTGCCTATGGTATTGATATCTTTATCGATTACCGTTACCTCCTTTGACATTTCCATCTCGAAGGTCTTGCCGTCCCTCTGGGTGATATATAGTATCTCGGGAGCTTCCGGCTCTTCATCGCTTCCGTATATTTCAATGTCGAAATAGGGCAGGCTTTCCCTGTCAAATTTGTTTTTATTGACCGTCCTATCTTCTATTCCCCAGAAAGATTCCTTATACTCTATTTTATAAACACCGTATCCGGATATGGTCTTGCCCCCTTCTATATTAGAAAATTCAATGGACCTATCATCATCTGCCATAGCCTTGGCATAAAGGGTTATGGTTTTGCTGCCCGATTTCAGAACCAAAGCTGTTCTATTATTGCCGCTTGCCGTATATCTCACAGGCTTATCAAAGGCTGCTGCCACCACATATTTATTGACTGAATAGACATACTCGAGCCTGGGTCCCTGAAAGTCGTTCTCTCCTGCCATAGCCCTGAATTCAAAGCTGAGCTTCAGCCTGTTCCCCGTCAGATCCTTCACACCGTCAATGCTGATCTTATATATCTTGCCTTCTGTCATGGCTCCTGTTTCCAATGTGACCTTTTCATCCTTATAGACGGCTTCTATGGGAGCGCCTATAGAATTATTTATTTCATAATTGGATATATCCTCTGCACTTTCTTCATCCAGAGGCTTTGTAAAGTATATCTCCAGCTTGCTTCCACCCACAACCTTGTAATCCTTGACCGTAGCTGCTGCAAAATCATCCCTGGCAACATTTACAGTCCCGCTGTTGTTCCTCTCCAATGTGTTGCCGAATTCATCGGCTATATTATAAGCCGTCACGGTATATGAGCTGCTGATGGTAAGGTCTTCTACCCTCAGCATGACCTTGAATTTGCCGTCAGCATAGGAAACCTTCTCCACATCTTCTACATAGATGCTTTCCTTGTACCTGTCATTTTTGGCCACCTCATAGCTGCCCGGATCCAGGACCGCAGCCTCATCGATCCTGCTGCTGTCGGTGAATGCCACTTGTATATGGTTTCTGGACAGCACCTTCAAATCGGCTTTGGAAAGCTGAGGAGGCGTTGTATCTATCTTCATGCCATAGAAGGTTTTCTTGGCAGGCCTCTTCATAATATTTGCCGCTTTTGTCTTATCCACTATATTTTCTACAGTGAGTTCATATTTGGTTCCGGACTTCTGGGATTCCGTAGTCAATTCCACAGTATCCTCATCATCGCCGGTCAGCCTTGCTTCCAGGATTTCAAGCTCTCCGCTGCTGCTTTTTATCAGGTAATTCATCATATCCTCTGCTGAAGCTCTCGTCACCGCCTCAGAAAACTTCACCACAACCCGCTGGTTTGTCTCCGCCTTTGCATCCTTCAAGGATGGAGGAGTGGTATCCAATCTGGTGTAGAAGGATTTGCTATCGGATTTCAGCGCCACGCCATCTATTGATTTTACATCTCTTACCTTTACAGTATATTGTTTTCTCCCCGCCAAGCCATAAGTGGTCAAGGTGACCTTTTTGCCCTCCAGCTCTGCTCTATCTATCTCTACGCCTGATATTGAATAATTTGAAATATCCGTCGCTGTTGCAAGGTCCAGCTCCTTATCAAATTCGATTATCACCGTCTCAACGTCTTCGCTCTTGACGCTCTTTATCCTGGGAGAGCCGGATATCTTTGCAACTCCTGTGAATTTTATTTTCTCATCGCCTATTTTCAATGTGTAAAGCTTCCCTGATGATTGAGCCGAGGTCACAAGCCTTACCCTATCCTCCCCTGCTAAAGCCGCAGACTTGACTGTCAATCCTTCTATAGAGTAATTATCAAGGTTTTCTCCCTCATATCGCTCTATTTCCTCTTTGAATACCACTTCTACCACAGTATTTCCCACAGCCCTGACGCTCTTTACCTCTGCATCCGTCATATCGTTGATGAGGCCTGCGTCCAGAGCTCTTGCTCTCCTTATCTTTCCTGCGTCTATGAGCACATTGATATATATCCTGCCTCCCTTGGTGCTGGTCTTCAGTGCTGCTACAGTAGCCTTAGCCAGAAGATCGATGGTGAATATACCTGCCTTAGCCGGCTTCAAGCCTATGGATGCAGCAAATTTGAAGGTATCGTTCCAGGAAAAATCCCCTGACACCCCTGCCCCATCCTGTTTGTATCCCAGGGTTTCCAATAAAACCTTGTAGTAGGACTGTTCGCTTATATTATTGTAGGGACCGAACCGTCCTCTCTCATCTCCGATGAACCCCAAGTTCGGATTGGCCTTCAAATAAGCCATTATATTCTTTCCTTCTGCCCATTTTACTTCATCCTTATCCACAAAATTAGCGTAGCCTTCGTAATCAACAGCATCATCATACAGCCCTCTCAGCTTTAGTATGGATATCGCCGCCGTAAGCCTTGTCATCTCTTTTTGTGTGTACTCCCTGGTGACCCCATTTCCGTCTCCTACCAACATGCCAATCTCTACAAGGGCATTTACTTCAGCACTCACTGATGCTGCAGCATAGCTGTCCATATAACCCGTTGCAGAAAAGGCTATGGTAAAGGCTAATAAGAAAGCAAGCAACTTTCTCATAAAAATCCTCCTTATCTTCTTCTATGATTTTCCACCCAATTTATACTATGTGGAGCAAAGCATAAAAAACGCTAAGAAGGATATTTGTAATAATAATGTAAAATTGAAAGGAATAAAGCCGTCGGATCAGCTTTACGCGTCTCCGACGGCCTGTTTCTATCTGCATTGACTTATAAATTCTTCAAAAAGCTTCATAAATATGGGATGTTTGGGTGCCAGGGCTTCCGGATGCCATTGGATTCCTACGACGAAGTCTTTCTCTAAGGATTCCGTAGCCTCGATTATGCCGTCATAGGAAAAGGCGGCAGCTTTCAAGCCTTTGCCAAGCTCCTTCACCGACTGATGATGAAAGGAATTTATGGCAATTGTATCATTTTCAAATATATTATAAAGCTTGCTGTCCTTTTCTATCTTTACCATATGATAAACCTGGTCGCTGGGGCCGCTTTCCGGGCTGTGGCCTAAAGAGTCCTTAAGTTGTGCATTGATATCCTGATAGAGGCTGCCGCCCAGAGCAACATTGATCAGCTGGGATCCTCTGCATATGCCCAGAATAGGCATGTCCAGATCATAGGCCTCTTTAAACAGAAACATCTCACAGGCATCTCTCTCACAGGATATGGAGCCGATTTCTTTTATGGGATTTTCACCGAAATATAAAGGCGATACATCCTCTCCGCCTGTAAATATTATGCCGTCTATGGCATCTGCGTACTTGAGCAGGCATTCTTTATCCTCTGTTATGGGAATCAATACAGGAATTCCCCCCGCCCGGATTATTGCATCGATATACGTATAGCACAAAGAACTATACCTGGATGTCCCCTTTGATTCGATAAATGTGGTCAATCCGATCATTGGCCTCAATTTTAAATAACCCCCTTATTATACCGCATAATATTTCCACTCCTACCCAGATTCTATCATATAAAAGCAAAAAAGCAAATATATGCGAAGGGCGTTTATCTGCGAGAAAATGAGCCACCGGGAATCGTCCCTGGCGGGTTATTCTACACAATGAAATATATTTCAACAATTTTCGCTAAATTACGCTAAATTACTTGAAATTTTGCATTTTTTACCTTTAAAGTTTAAAATCGTAATGATAAAATAAGATGTGTGCAAAATTTGTCTATTTTTGTCACATAATGAATGGAGGTGTATTAAATGAAAAGCTTAAAAGCAAAAATTGTGGTTATTCTCGGTTTACTTCTCTTAGTGGTATGTTTAGGTCTTGGATTGGCATCATATTCTTCTTCATCAAAAGCCCTAATTGAAAAGGTGAACGAGACTCTGCCGCAGCTGGCTACTCAAGCTGCCGGAATAGTGGAAAACAGAATTGACGGGCTCTTGACCTCTCTGGAAATAATAGCATCCAATGATATAATTATGGATCAAAGCATTTCTTGGGAAGAAAAAAAAGCAGTCCTTGACAGAGAAGCCACAAGGAATGAATATCTTAGAATAGGCATCGCAGGTATAGACGGCAAAATATACTATAATGACGGTTTTACCTTGGGGATCAGCAATACGGACTACTTTAAAAAGGCAATCAGTGGCAGCAGAGTGGTAACTTCACCTATTGTAAGCGCCGATGGAAAATCTGTTGAGCTCTTCTATGCTGTGCCTATAAAGAAAGCTTCTACTACTGTAGGCGTTATGGTGGCCGTAGCAGACGGGAACAGCTTGAGTGGAATAACTAAATCGATAACCTTTGGGAAGTCCGGTGCAGCCTTCATGATTGATGAGCTGGATTATAATATTGCTCATCAGGATGAATCTTTGGTTTTAAATCGCAATAATACCTTTGAAAATCTCAAATCCGACCCTACTTTGGGCCCCCTGGCAGAGCTGCACAAGCGCATGATAGCAGGCGAGACCGGCGCAGGAGAATATGAATTCAGAGGGGAGGTAAAGTATCTGGGCTTTGCACCCGTTGAAGGAACCGGATGGTCTCTTGCAGTAGCCGCCCCTAAACCAGAAGTGCTGGCCGGCCTGGACGACCTGAAAAGAAATACACTTGCAACTTCTTTACTCTTTCTAATAGTAGCAATTGCCACAGGATATATAGTTGCAGGAAGCATAAGCAAACCAATAAAAGCGGCAGCCCTGCATCTTGAAATACTTTCTACCGGCGATTTAACACCTGTAATAGCTGAAAAGTATGCTAAATCTAAAGATGAAACAGGGATACTCATAAGATCCCTAAAAATAATGCAAAATAATCTGCGAAGCATCGTAGAAAATGTAAAGGTAGAATCAGCCAATGCAAATATGGCTGTTGACGAAGCAGGCATATACATTCAACAGCTTAATGCAGATATCGAAGATATATCCGCCACCACGGAGGAGTTATCAGCAAGTATGGAAGAAACCTCTGCTTCTTCAGAAGAAATGAGTGCTTCCTCAGTAGAAATAGAAAGGGCTGTTGACAATATTGCTTCTAAATCTCAGGAAGGAGCCCTTACAGCTAATGATATAAGCAATCGTACAGGCCAAATGAGAAACAGCTTTTTAGCATCCCACGAAAATGCCATTAAAAAATTCAATGAGGCGAAAAACAAGCTTGAAGCAGCTTTAACCGAATCTAAAGCAGTAGAAAAAATAAATTCTTTGACTGATGCCATACTTCAAATTACATCCCAAACGAACCTGCTTGCTCTAAACGCAGCAATAGAAGCCGCAAGAGCAGGGGAAGCGGGGAAGGGCTTTGCAGTTGTAGCAGACGAGATAAGAAAGCTCGCTGAGGGCTCGAAAAGCACTGCAACAGAAATACAAAACATAACCCATGCCGTAGTATCCTCCGTTGATAATCTGGCTTCAAGCTCCAACGAGCTCTTGAGTTTTATGGCTCACGACGTAGAAAAAGATTATAAAACTATGCTGAAGGCTACAGAGGATTATAATATTGATGTAAAAAATATAGATGATATGATAACGGATTTCAGCTCTACAGCAGAAGAGCTCATGGCTTCAATACATAATATGGCGCAGGCCATAGGCGAAGTAACCTCTGCTACCAACCAGGGAGCTGTTGGAATAGGAAATATAGCCGAAAAGTCCGCAGCCATTGCTGAAAAGTCACAAAATGTAATGAAAGGTGCCCTTAAGGCAAAAAACAGCTCAGATAGACTGTCCAATATAGTCTCAGAGCTTAAGATTTAACTAAAACGTCCCCTGTGGCTTTTTTTTAATATTCCAAAAGTTTAAAAATTAACAATCTAAAATAGTATACATTATTGTATACATGTGATATAATGATATACAAATTTATAGAATATTCAATTATGTCCCCCATGCTATGCTTAAGTGCTTAAAATAGCAAGGGTAATATTTTAAGCAGGAGGTGATAAGATGCAGGAGGATAAGATGCAATCTAAAGATCATATTTACAATCTGATAAAAGACAAGATCATTAGAAAGGAACTATTTCCCAACACTCAGATTGTAGAATCACAATTGTCGGAAGAAACCGGCATAAGCAGGACTCCCATCAGAGAAGCTCTAAAGCAGCTAAGCTATGAAGGAATTATTACTATAATTCCAAATCGGGGAGCATTTGTATCAAACCCAACCCCCGATAAGATAAAGTCAGTGTTCGAGTGCAAAAAAGTCTTGGAAGCAGCTGCCATAAAAATTGCTTGCACCAATATAACCGATAAGGAGCTGGATGTGCTGGAGGACCTTTATCTTCAAGGAGCTAAGGCGCATGCAAGCAAAGACTTCTACCTGTTTACAAAACTAAATGATGAGTTTCATATGACGATTGTAAGAGCTTCAAAAAACAGCTGTTATGAAAAGTACGTCAATGAGCTTATTCAGAGGAGCAATGTTTACCTTTTCTTTTATGACAATTTTATGTTTACATCAGCGGACGATTCTGAAGCTCTTAAAGGACATGCTCGTATCCTTGCCCTGTTAAAAGCCGGAGACGTCAATGGTTGTGTTGAAGCAATCGAAAAGCACAATCAGGTAACATTGGATCAATTGAGTCTGAACGGTATAATACAATAATAAAAAGAAGGTGTTCTTGACCTGTATCCAGCTTGGCGGCATATATACAGGAAAAGACCATCCTCCTTCTCTTATCTTTTTATTATATATTATACCTTCACATATATCAATATTTTTTGTTATGCAAAAATATTAATGTTATGGAGGTAGTACTATGAAAAAAGTCGAACTTCTCTATTTGTCACAAGAGGACATCCTATCTTTAGACATCGGCTGGGAGGAAATCATTAAAAGAGTTGAGATGGCCGTCAGCGAGCAAGCTAACGATACCATCGAGAATCCTCCTAAGCGCGGTATCCATACCCGCCCTGATGCCTTTATCCATGAAATGCCTGTTTTTCTTAAAAAAATGGATGCTTGCGGTATCAAATGGGTAAGCGGTTATCCGGAAAATTACAAGCATGATCTGCCGCAAATATTGGGAGTTCAAGTGATGAACTGCCCGGAAACAGGTGTGCCGACAGCCGTCATGGATTGCCGTTGGATAACAGCCGTTAGGACTTCTGCCGCCACAGCCATTACCGCAAAATATTGTGCAAAAAAGAATTCCAAAAAAATTACTATCATAGGTGCAGGCGTGCAGGGGAGAATGCATTTGCTTGCAATCAAACATGTTCTTCCTTCGCTTGAGGAGTGCCATATAGTTGATATCAAGGAAAACGTGCTTGATGATTATGTTTCAAAAATGTCAGAATTAAGCCACGTCAAGATCAAAAAGTTTACCTCTATCGCCGAAGCAGTGGAAGATGTGGATATTATTGTAACATGCACTCAAAAGCTGCATAAGCCTATCATTCCGGCAGATGCACTGAAGCCCGGTATGCTTGGCGCAGGCCTTGAAGCAGGACGAGCCTGGCCCGCAGAAATCATACATGGAGTTAATAAGGTTATCACCGACGATATCAATCAAACTTCATCATATGCAACAACCGGAGCCTTTGCAGGAGGTTTGCCTGAATTCTATTGCCAGCTTGGCGATCTTGTCAATGGCAAACCGGGCAGAGAAAACGACAATGAATCCATCCTTGCCTTTAATGTAGGAATTGCAGCAGAGGATATATCTTTAGGCCAGTATGTATACGAAAAAGCTGTTGAAAAAAAGATCGGTACAGTTTTGCCGCTCATGGAGACAGACTTCTAATATAACTTATACAGGGCCGGTAAAATTTTGCCGGCCCAATAATGTTGTGTTCTCCATATTGTATTTTATTATCATGCACAATATATAATAATTGAAAGGGGAATATATATGTCTAAAGATAATGTAAAAGAAAATAAAGCACCAAGAATTCCTAGAAAAGTCACATTTATAGAAGCTATGATGCTGCTTATAATCATTGTCGGCATAATGATCTGGACTGCACTCGTCGCCAAGGCACCTACTGCCATGGGCGTTCTATATTGCGCCATAGTCTGCGCTGTCTATGGTATGATCCTCGGTTTTAAATGGGACGATATGTTCGTAAATGTATTGGACGTAGTTAAAACGGCAATGCCGGCCTTATACTTTCTGATGCTGGTCGGTTTTGTCAGTGCGTCATGGATAGCCAGCGGCACAATCCCATATATGATCTATCTTGGCCTCAAAATCATACATCCCTCCATATTCCTGTTTGCAGCCTTCTTGCTCACGGCAATCGCCAGCATGGTTACGGGCTCCAGCTGGGCTATTGTTACATCCCTTGGCCTTGCTCTTGGGGGTATAGCTACCGGCCTCGGCATTCCCTTGCATATTGCTGCAGGAGCTATAGTGTCCGGATGCTTCCTGGGTGATAAATGGTCACCTCTTTCCGATACTCCTAACCTTTCTGCCGCATCCACCGGTCAGAACATCATAAAACTGTTTACCAGCATGATCCCGACATCAGGCTATGGTGCAATACTTGCTTCCATCGGCTTTCTGATAATGGGCTTTATGCTGCCCACAGGCACCAGTGCTGATACTACCACTGTCACGGAATTAATGAACGGCCTTTCTTCAAACTTTGATTTCAATATATTGCTGCTCGCTCCCGTCATCTTTGTATTTATTATGGCCGCTATGAAGTATTCCATATTGCCTGTGCTTTCCATAGGTGTTGGCATAGGAATGGTTGAGGCGATGATATTCCAGGGAAAAACCTTCAGCGAGCTTACAAAAATAGTCTGGAACGGTTATGTCTCAAATACTGATATCAAGGTTATCGACTCCTTATTATCCAGAGGTGGAGCCATGTCAATATCAGGCCTCGTTATGCTGCTGTTCGCTGCTTTCACCTTTGCAGGGCTTATTGAAAAGATCGGCGTGCTTGATGCAATCATGGAGAAACTCCTTAAGGTCATCAAAAGCACCGGTTCTCTGGTATTGTGCACTCTTATCACATCAATAATCACAGTATATTTGAGCTCCAGTGTTTATGTTTCCATAATATTAAACGGCAGAATGTATGACAAAGCTTATAGGAAGAAAAACCTGGATATAATAAATCTTTCCAGAACAATAACGGAAGGAAGCGCATATTTCGGCGGCATGTGTCCGTGGAGCGGCGGTGGTCTTTTGGTCATTTCGTCATTAGGCGTAGGATCCTGGTCATACCTGCCCTATGTATTTGGATGCTGGGGAGCCATATTCTTTACTATTCTATGGGGTTACACCGGGAAATATATGCAAAAGGCAGAATATGACGAGGACGGAAACCTTATTTCGGCTGAACTGGCGGATACTGCCGAGTCATAAAATATATAAACCAGCATCGGTTCTTGATGCTGGTTTTCTTTATAAATCCACTCTCATAGATGATATATATTTAATCTATGCTCCCGTGACTTTAGCCTTGTTCTTGCCGGCAAACTTCTCTTCCATCTTTGATACAAAAACCGTACCTGCCAGATCTCCTAAGCAGTTAAGAGTTGTTGTTCCCATGTCGAAGAGGCGATAGAATGCAGCAATGATACCGACGATTTCAGTCGGGAGACCAAAGGCTTCCACCATAACAAGCAGCTTGACAATGCCGCTTCCGGGAATTCCTCCCCCTCCGGTGGATAATATGGCAGACAAGAAGATGACCTTGAGCATAACCCCTATATTGATCGGCACTCCTACAACCTGGCTGATAAATACAATAACACATCCATAAAGTATAACACTGCCATCATAATTCATTTGTGAACCTAAAGGAACGGTAAAGCTGGATATGCTTTCGGGAACATCAAATTTTTCTTTAGCTACTTTCATATTTACAGGAATAGAAGCTACGCTGCTGCATGTAGAAATAGTATAAATCCATAATTCCGCGCTATCCTTAAGGAATCTGATAGGATTGATTCCTGAGGTAAACCAGAGCACCCCGCCATAGATCAAAACAATGTGAGCTAAACATGCCAAATAATAGGTGCCTGCTAATGTAGCCATACTGGTGAAAATACCGGCGCCGTATTTGCCGAAGGATTCCGCCATCAAAAAGAACACCCCTATAGGTGATACGATCATGACCATACCAATAAGTGAAAATACCATTTCACTCAGTGCATTAAACCCGTTGATCACAGTTTCTTTAAAGGCTTCATTCTTCATCCTCAGAATTGCAATGCCTACCAAAACCGATATTATCAATGTCTGTAAAATATTGCCATCCGAGAAGGTCTTAAACATGTTTGATGAGAACATGCCCATAAAGAAATCCGCTATTGTTATATCAGCAGAGCCGGTTATTTCTTTTGAAGCCAATCCGGTAAAGTTAGCCATTGTACCGGGCTTAATGAGCAAGGCCACAGCCAAGCCGACAGCACAGGCAACCAAAGTAGTAAGGATATAATAGCTCATGATCCTCGCGCTGATGCGTCCCAGCGACTTAACATCCTTTTGCGAGGTAATTCCCGTGATTATAGTAACGATTACCATAGGCACAACTATCATCTTGATACAATTAAGCCATATATTGCCTATAAATCCCAGTTTAGTCATAGGTTCCCCGATAATGAGTCCCAGAATTGCACCTAAAATCATTGCTAGAAAAATCTGTGTGGTCAAACTGATCTTCTTTCCGGCAATCTTCATGTAAACACAACCTTTCACATATTATTAATTATACTTTTTAATAGATGTTAATCAAAGCTGATCATCGATTTCTTTTATAATATTGACAGCTTGAGCCGCATCATCCCTGCTGATCCCTCTGTAAAAAACCAATCGAGCTTTATTATTGAGCACAGGGCGGATCCACAAGCCCTTTTCCTTTGCTCTTGCACAATATTCTTCAACAGTCAAGCCGGTTTGGCTTACATCCAGCATAACTATATTTGATTGAACATTTTCCTGAACCTTTGTCTTTTTCAAATCTCTAAGGCTGTCTGCCGCATATTTGGCATTGGCATTGTCCTCTTTCAGTGATTGAATATTGTGCTTCAACGCATATATCCCGGGTGCAGCTATTATGCCGGCTTGCCTCATATTTCCCCCTAACAGCTTTCTTTTCCCTCTCGCTTTTTTTACAAAGTCTTTGCTGCCGCATAAAAGCGAACCCACAGGGGCACCCAAGCCTTTTGACAGGCAAAACATAACGGAATCCACATATTGGCATATATCCTTTGCTTCTACACCAAGGCTTACCGCTGCATTGAACAATCTTGCACCGTCCATATGGATCGGTATGTTAAATTCTTGTGCCAGATTGCGTATGCTTTTAAGCTCTTCTAAATCAGTGCATGTGCCTCCGGAAAAATTATGGGTATTCTCGATGCATAGCAGCTTTATATCATTTTGCTGCATCAGATCTCTAAGGCTTTTCAAATCAGGGGTTTTTCTTTCATTCAGCTTGTAAGCTACAGGAATCAATTGTCCTACACTTTTTTCAAAAACCACTTTTTCGCTTAAATAAATGTGCTGCATTTCATCCACAAGGACTTTATCACCCGGATTGCAATAGGTCAAAACAGCAGTCGTGTTGGCTAAAGTTCCCGAAGAAAAAAGCACGGCCTCTTCTTTGCCCGTCAGCATAGCGGCTAAATCCTCAAGCTCGTTTACAGTGAGATCTTCCCCCCTTCCCTTCTGGTTTGTCCTTCCGTCATCTCCAAGCTTGGCAGAAAGAATTGTTTTCAGCATTTCCTCGCTTGGTAAAGTTAAGGTATCACTTCTTAAGTCGATCATATAATTACACCTCGTCAAATTTTTATATGTGTATATTTATATAAAGCAACAACCATACCAAAGTCATGACCAGCAGATAAAAAAAAGATGAATTGCCCTGAATCCCTCTTATACCAACTGTTTGTCATTGAAAAGCTTATAAAAGGGATTGATTCAAAATAAAAAACAATGTTGCATATGTCTTATATAAGACATATGCAACACTATTTGCAACATTTCAAAATATCATATATCATATTTTTTCATGAGCCTCCATAGGGTGCTTCTATGAACTCCCAACATATAAGCAGCCCGGCTCTTATTTCCTTTGGAAAGCTTCAATGCCTCTTCCACTTCCTCTTTTGCTATATAAGGCTTGGCATCACTACGCTTAATTCCATTTATTTCTTCACAGCTTGGCTCATATTTTGCTATCATTGCATTTACTGCATAAGCATCGATTATATCAGAAGTATTGATTATGCTGAGCTTCTCTATAAAATTCTGCAGCTGCCTGACGTTTCCCGGCCAGCCATACTCCTGCAAAGCTTTAATTCCATCCTCTGTCACATGGATCTTTTTGTTTTTCGAGTAATAGAGCAAAAATTCTTTTGCCAATTCATATATGTCTTCTTTTCTTTCCCTCAAGGTCGGTATAACTAAAGTCAACACATTCAATCTATAAAACAGGTCGCTTCGGAACCTGTTCTCTGCAACTAAATCCTTAATCTTTCTATTTGTTGCAGATACTACCCTCACATCTATAGGTATGAACTGGTCGCTTCCGAGGCGCATCACTTTTCTCTCCTGAAGCACCCTTAAGAATCGTCCTTGAAGAGCTAACGGCATCTCGCTTATTTCATCTAAAAATATGGTTCCATTATGAGCAAGCTCAAATAAGCCGGCCTTTCCATTTTTCTTCGCGCCTGTAAACGCGCCTTCCTCATAACCGAATAATTCACTCTCCAAGATGCTTTCCGGGAGCGACGCACAATTTACAGCTATAAACGGGCCTAATCTCCTGGAGCTCGCATTATGTATGCTTTGAGCAAATAATTCTTTGCCTACCCCTGTTTCCCCTATGATCAATACGGTAGAATCCGCAGCCGCGAATTTCTTTGCATTGCTTATGGAATCCTTCATAGCCTTGCTCCTGCCTTTTATGTTATCGAAGGTATATGAAGCATATAGCCCTTTGGTCAATATTTTATCCCTTATTTTATGCTCCGCCTTAGTAATAGTATTGATATCATTGAATGTAGCTATAGCACCTATTACTTCCTTGCTGTCAAGCTTCAGAGGAATCATATCATATAAAACGGTGGTGCCTTTTAAATAAGCTATTTGCTGCAAGCTTTCTTCGCCTGTTTTTAGAGTCTCCAATAGACTTCTAAGTTCAGGGAAAACATTGGCAAGAGGAGTGCCTATATATTGTTCGGTATATTCCGGAATCAGCTTTAATGCTGTTTCGTTTATTAAAGTAATATTTCCGTCTTTATCGATGGCAACATAGCCTTCTTTGGTATGATCCAAGATTGCATTCAATTCTTCGCTTTTCCTTATGTTGGAAAATATGGTCTGCAATATTGATTCTGCTTCATTATAAGCGTATACCAATGCTTTCTCGCTAAAATCAATTCTGACATGGTTCATATTAAATTCTCTTGCTATATTAGTCTGGGCTACCCCGCCGACGATCACATCTATACCGTCATTCTTCAGCTTTAATATCATGTCTCTCGTTTCGCTTTCACTGTTTGCAAATTCTTGTTTGATATTGACATTTAATATAGGATTCAGCAGATCCAGACCCTTCAGTAAATTATTGTACCCTATCACCCCGATATTTTTCCCCATTTTGCTGGCTTTAAGCAATGCCTGGATCATATCCTCAAAGGGAATAGGGATCTCAACAACGGGTATATCAAGGGCTTTCCTTATTTTCATTGCAGTTCCGCCACGTGCCAGAGCCACTTTGATCCCGCTTTCGATAAGCTTTTGTGGATTTCGCGGGTCATAAATCTGAATATCCACATCTTTCCCCATCTTCTTAAATATCCCCTCTGCCAGAGGAATGAAATCTTCATTATAGGCTGCATAACATATATATTTCATACCTGCCTCCGTATATTCTTCCGTATTCCTTATGCCCATTCTATCTCAACAGCTTTTCTCTGTAAATGACTTATAAGGAAATATAAAGAGAAGGAAGCACGACTGCTTCCTTCTCTTTCCAGGTGATTATCCACAGCTTATACTATTACATCAGCAAGCTTATATACCAAGCTGCCTACATAAGGAACTTACTGTTATTCTGCACTGGCAACTTCATCCGCCTTAGCTTTAGAAGATACAAGCGCAGATCTTAGCATTACAATACCAGTATATATGACTACAGCTGTAACTAACCAGGAGAGGAGTGTCAAAGGCAGTGATTTTACAATGTAATATGCTACAAAGACACCTGCTGCACCACCAATTGTAAGACCCATTGAAGCCTTTCTATCGTGAGCTCCTTCTTTTACAAATCTCATGCCTGCTGCAGGCATTAAAAATGCGCATGAACCCATCATTATCGGGAAAGCAACTCTCGGGCTCATACCCAAAGCATATACAAGAGCCATGCATGGTGCATACAATCCTACACCGATGGTCATCAATGCGCCAAGAATAAAGTTAGCTATTATACCAAATATAAGCTTTCCGCCTGTCAAGCCTATTGCCTCGCCGCCAATAGGCATCCAGTCCATGAGGCCGGCTAACATAAAGAATGCAACGACTAAAAGGGCAAATCCCATGCCTATCTGTATCTTCTTTTCCGGAAGCTTGGAAACAAATCCTGCACCAACAACAGCGCCTATAGCTGATGCCGCTAACATAGTGACAAGTGTTATTGGTTCAACGGTTATAGCTGCGATGAACAAGAAAGCTTCAAATACAACCGGTACAGTATCACCAACGTTCAGCGTTCCCGGTATTACTCTGTCCGGTACCATATTGAAGAACTTAAATAATGCTGTAGTAGGAGCAAAGCTTCCTATACCCAATGTATCGAGGAAATTAGTAATGAATCCAACACCTAATAAGCCTGCCCAGTTAGTCTTTGATAGGTTATTCTTGTTTTCGAAATAGTCCTTCACGAAAAAAACTAAGAAAGTTAGTGTTAATAGTCCTAGTGCACCCAATATAATTTTTACCATAAATTAATCCTCCTTCTTTTTTAACACACTATTTTGGATTATTTCTTTTTTACCTTAGTACAAAACCGTACTTGACTGGGTCGTCTTCATCAATGACAAAATGATTGAAGCCTGTGGTATAAGCGCTTCCGGTAATCTCAGGTATTACTGCAGTATAATCTCCTACTTTTGTTTCTTCAAGGATTCTTCCCTTGAACATTGTTCCTATTATGCTTTCATATATAAAAGGTTCATTTATTTTTAGCTGGCCTTTTGCATACAAGGTTGCCATTTTTGCACTTGTGCCTGTCCCGCATGGCGATCTGTCAACTTGACCTTCACCGAATACAACTACATTCTGCATTGATGCTTCAGGGCTTTTGGCAGGCCCGTATATCTCTACCAGATCAACGGTTTTTATATGGGTTTTTATTGGATGCTGAACCTTTATTGTTTCATTTATTATCTTTAAAAGTGCCATCGCTCTTTCTGTTATGAGGTTGACGTTTTTAGGCTCAATCTCAACACCAAGCTCAGAAGCCTTTACAATGGCGAAAAAGCTTCCTCCGAAAGAAATATCAAATGTAACTGTTCCCACGCCTGGCAAGTCAACTTCAACGTCTCTCTTATATAGAAATGCAGGTACATTGATCACAGATACTTCTTTTGCCTTACCGTCTTCCACTTTGACATTGGCCGTTACAAGGCCTGCCGGAGCCTCAAACTTGATTTGAGTATAGGGTTCCTTAACTTCAACCATGCCTGTTTCCACTGCAGCAGTGGCAGCTCCTATCGAGCCATGTCCGCACATATTAAGGTATCCGCCGCCGTCCATAAATATTATCCCAAGATCGGCTTCCGGCATTGTAGGCTGAGTTATGATCGAGCCGAACATGTCGTTATGTCCCCTGGGCTCATGCATAACTGCAGTCCTTATATGATCCATATTTTTTTCTAAATACTCTTTTTTCTCACTCATCGTATTACCTGGAATTTGAGGTATTCCGCCGATTATTATCCTGGTTGGTTCTCCCATCGTGTGAGAATCCACTGCATGTAAGCTTTTTACAAATCTCATTTTTATTCCTCCTGAAATAATATTTAGATAGTATTTAGTTACATACTCAACATATAATTTGTAGCTTAATCCAAATTATAGGACTCTTAAAAATGAGAATATTATGTTTTGATATGGCTCTAATAGTTGATATTATTTGTTTTTTCCCCATTTGCTTATGCGATATTTTCATGCTATAATACTTCTGTGTACAATAATTTTAATTTATGTGTTATTTTTACAGTAAATTAAAATTGCTTTGTACATTATTTGGGGATATTTTAAACTATAGAGACATAAAATATCCTCATTCATTAAGCAAAGCCAATACGGCTTTATCTGCAACAGATATTGAATGTACCAGATTCAATATCGCAGCTTACTAACTTTGTGTAGGCGAAGAATATCATATCATTGGTTAGCTTCCTTTTTGTATGATATCCTTCGCATTTTTTTTGCACTCAAATCTAAAAAACCGCAAGCATCTTATTTATATGCCGATCTTCTTTCGCATCTTCAGTTTCAGCATTGCAAGAGCTTTTTTCGCATCAATTTCCATAGCAGTATTCTCGCCTACGACTTCCGTTTCAATACCTTCAGCAGATTTATTGAAGTCTACTATGGTATCCATGTATTGATTCTTAACAACAAACTGTGCTTGAGTACCTATAAAGCTCATGCCTACAACCGGTATTCCCCTTTTACCAACTTCTTCGATGGTGTTTGCAAAGTCCACATGGCTGTTACCCCAACCATCAACTGAAATTATCGCTCCATCCACACGCATTGCCTCTAACCATGCTGCTGCTCTTTGACCGACAAACATTTTGTCTTCATTATCCTGTGGGGTGCCTACTATGATCACTCCCGCAAGATCCAGATCGCTGTCTTGAGATACAACCTCAAGCAAGGGATCTCTGAAATGATGCAAAGTGGTTTCTTTAGTTGAAGGTCCTACTCCCATTTATAACACCACCCTTTAATGCATAGCTCTAATGGCGCCGTCACGGTATTCATTAGGACTTACTATTACAGGAACATTCCCCAGATCTATTATGGAGCGTCCCCCCGCAAAACCTGACGGTTCTTTAGCGAACAATTGAGTATCATACATGGTTCCCTGGCCTGCCACCTGCTTAATTATTGCAACTTTCTTTCTGCCTGGCTTTATAACATCATAGAATTCATGTCTTTCCGTACAATCTTTTCCATTCAGTTTTTTAAGCTTTTCTCTTATTTCTTGCACAAGCTTATCGCACACCCTGTGAGCTGCGGTAGGCCCGGTTCTGTAATGACCTTCTCCGGCTTTTAAGGTAACGTCGACAAGAATTATTATGTCTTTATCGCCCGGAGTACCAGGCCTGTTTAAGATCATTTGTTCTTGAAGATTGCCTTCAGAAGATCCGAATTCAGCTACTTGGATTCCTTCTTTGTCTACACCGGTGAGCATTACATATACCCCTGTAAGAGTATGTGTTATTCCCTCTCCTAAGCGGCCCAGCACCTTGGCAGATATAGGCATTATGTCCATAATGCTGTTTACCCATCTGTCGTGTTCACCAGGCATAATTATTTCAATGCTCAAATCATTGATCAATGGTTCATCCCGGGTAATATCATCGATAATATTTTTTCTTAAGCTGAGACTTTTACCGGTGATCTCGGTTTTATCTGCAAATGAAACTTCTGTAATATGATAACTTTTGATCACCAATCTTCTCATTTCAATTTTATCGTTATCAACCATGTTATCATTCCTTTGCAATATGGCTATATACTGTTTTATACTTTAGCTACATATTGGTATGGCAATGGAACTATCTTACCGGGCTGATCTATCTTGGTCAGTTGAATCAAAGCCTCTTTTACAATATTGTATTGCATTTCTCTGTCATTTGGAGCACCTGCGTTAGCCCCCATAGGCACTAGCGGAGCAACTGCTCTCGGAGTGCCGTTTTGTCTTACTACAGGAGGAAGAGCAGCAATGATAATAGTCGGAATTCCTGCTTCCTCGATCGCTCTCTGCACAATCACGGCAGAGCGGTGACAAGTACCTCAGCCTGCTGTCATTAAGACTCCGTCTACTCCTTCTTCCTTCAATATCTTTGCTATGGCAGGGCCGGTTTCATTTTTGAACTTTTCCTGGTTTCCGCCGCCTCCCATAAAACCTACATGAACAGGAGCTATAGCTTTTATAAAGCCTTCTTTTGCAAGCTCATGAATTCTGTCTATAGGGAACATACAGTTGATATCCTTGTTGACATCCCCATTATCGTATCCGCCATGAGATACCATCAATTGGCTTGAAGGGGTTGTATCTCTAACCAATCTGTACGTAAAATCCCCTGCGAGGTTAAATCTCTTATCTGATTTATCATGCACACCAGCTGCAGTTGCAATAGCAATCGTCATATCCTTAAGCTCTTTTTTTACAGGAGTCCAAACTGGCGGCGGTGTAATAGGAACATATATTTCAGACTGCATTCCTTTTACTACTGTTAAACTCATAGTTCTACCTCCTTATCGGATTTATTTCTTTTTTCAATATTGCTTACATACTTTTCATTGGCATCAGGGCTCAGCACTTCCAGATAGCTCATGTTAAATCCAACTTCCTGTCCTACTTTAAGAGGATAATCGGTAATGAGCATTCTCATCGGGACCTTTACAAAGCCTAACCTTCCTTTTAAATCTAAGGCCACACAACCGTCGTGAACCTCTACAATGATGCCCTCCATATATATTATCTTATCTCCGTATTTCATAATTTACCTTTAATCACTTTGTAGAATATTTTTCTTTTCTTTTTTGGCTCATAGGTATCGCGGTTTCATTTTCTGCTCTTTCAATCTTTTTGCCTGTTACCTTTTCCATTAATTCTAAGTTGTTTTCTTTAACATTGACGTTCCATTTTCTTTCTGATTCTTTAACAGGTTCGCCGGCCATAGCTGCTTTTAACATGGCAAGTGCTCTTAAAGCATCTTCTTTAGTCAATGTGTTGCAGCCTAAAACTTCATTTTCTATGCCTGCCTCAGATTTATTCATGTCGACCATATGGGTCATATATTTGTTGCCGACGACAAGTGCGCCCTGCACTGCACAGAAGGACATGCCTACAACAGGTATTCCTCTCATGCCGATTTGCTCAATATGGCTGGCAAAGTCTATATGATTGTTTCCGAAACCTTCAGTGGTTACAAAAGCGCCTTCTGCATCCATTGCTTCTACCGTCATACCGACTCTTTCGGATACATAGAACTTTTCCGAGTTGATCTGCGGGCTTCCCACAAACACAACCGCAGCCAAATCGACCTCTTCATCATTTAATGTTTCAAGGACCAGAGGTTCTCTCCAATAGTGCCTTGAGCACTCTTTTGATGCAGGCCCTATGCATGTAAGTGCATGAATACCTCCATCCAATACCTCAAGGGGTGAAAATACTATCGGAACATTTCCTAAGTCTACATTGGGTTTTCCGCCGAGCACGCCTACAGGCTCAACAGGCAATATCAGATTATCGTGCATTGCGCCTTGACCCATTATTTCCTTCACTATAACAACTTTCTTCTTGCCCGGCCTTCTGTTCTGAACGAATTCCTCCGTATCAACAACAAGGCTTTCATCAAGATTTTTAAGGGCTTCTCTGATTTCTTGAGTTACAACATCAGTTGCTCTATGAGCAGCAAGTGGTCCCGGTCTTTCCATATTTGTATGTTCTTTTATCACAACTTCTGATTTTATAAAAATTTCTCCCTTTTCCGGAGCACCGGGCCTTCCCCACATTATATTCTCTTCTAATATCCCTTCTGATGAACCGAATTCGCCAATCTGCACTCCCAGCTCATCAGTGCCTGTTACCATCATAATAGCTCCGTCAATAACCCTTGTTATTCCGCTTCCCAGCTTGCTCTCGCCTTCTTTTACAGCTATAGGCTGAACGTCCATTATTGTCTCGGAATAAGTGTTGTACTTATCGGGAGTTATTATATCTATCTTGAACTTCTTTACCAATTTATCTGCTTTTATTGCATCTTCTTCAATGCCTTCTCTGATATAAAGAGTGGTTCCCTCAATCTTGGTTTCGGGTCCTCGCTTTACTTCGGTTATCTTGAAATGCTTCTTTATCAATTTCCTTACAGCCTTAACTTCTCCGGCGGCTTCTGCTTCCTTCTCTATTGCCGGTGCTGCCAAAGGTGCTGACTCCACTGCGGGAATTGCAAATCCCGGCTGTCCCCCCATTGGTATTTCAAGATTTATATCCTTGCCTTCTCCAATATGAATTTTCAGCACTCCGCCATTTGACGAAGGTACAAAAACCGGTTGCTTTGCCGCTGCCATAGCTGGTGCTGATTCTGCTGCCGATTCTTTTTTGGAGTCTTCTTCTTCGACTTCCTTGACACCTTCTACTGCATCTGCTGTAATAGGCGTCAATGAATCAATGGTTTTAATCAATTTTGCTCCCAATACCTGTCCGATTTTTAAAGTGCTTTCATCAATATTCAACAATCCTGAGTCTACCAAATCCGGAAATATTGATGGGTCCTCCAGATTATCTGCAGAAATCACAGTGCCTGCTTCAGTTCTGCAGCATACAACTGCGGGATCATTCTTATGGTGTAGAGCGTTTTCTGCCGACATTGACATAAATTTTACCTCCTTTAAGTATGAAAATTGATTTTATATTAAAAATAAATATTTAATATATTCTTGATTCTCCAGAAGGTTATGCTTTAGTCTTTCTAACCAGCTTATGACCCGCAGCTCTGAGCGCATGATCTGTACTATGATATGTTGGAACTCCTAGCCTAGGAGTTACAGTCATTACCGTGTTCGTTCAGTCGCCACAGGTTCCTGTCAGAATAACCTCTGCACCTTCCTTTTTCAGATCCAAAACGGTGGATGCTTGACCCGGACATACTCCAGGCTTTTCACATCTCCATCTTCCATTTACTTCAACCATTCTCTTGCATTTTCTCTCTGCAACAACTCGGGCTCCCATAGCCTTTGCAATCTCCCTCAACCTTTCTTCCTGAGCACCGCATTCACATGCAAGTATTCCTACTTTTCTGGTTTCTTTTGGAAATGGCATTGCTACTATGATTCCACCTAAAGTCTTTACTATCGGTGATGTTTCTTCTCCATGTTTCCCTGTAAAAGGCCCTCCAAGAACTATCTCGCCATGCGGTTCTACATAGCCGCCAGCTGCTTCTATATACTTTTTAACGGGATATCCTATAGGTACATCCAAAAATACTTTGCCTTTCAGAGCATTCTTTACTCTTCCTACTACCGTCAAATCTTTATCAATAACCGGCTTCCTTTGTTCTATCGCTAAGGTGACGTTCTTGACAGTTTCAACATTGGATATAACAGCATTAGCAACACTGGGCAGTTCTCCCGGTTTTAATTCCACTCCTAAAATTTCCCTTACTATTACCCTTTCATCTCCTGCAGGGTACATATCGGGCAATATTTTTATTGATATGTTGTCCTCAGGCTTTAAGACCTTGTTTATAGCTTTTATTGCCTTAAGATTTTTAACCTTTATTGCGATATATCCTGTCTTGGCCTTTGTAATTTCCATAAGGTATTTTATTCCCCTGATGATCACATCCGGATTTTGTTCCAAATATGCAATATTATGCAGCAAAATCGGTTCGCACTCAGCAGCATTTGCGATAATACATCCTCGCGAAAGATCCGTCTTAAACTTTACATGGGCTGGAAAACCAGCTCCTCCTGAACCAACTATGCCCGCTTCTTTTATAGCTTCCAAATGATCCTTGGTTTTTTTTATCGGGATAAAATCTCTGGATTGCTCATCAAAGGCTTCTATAACTATTGCTGTATCGTTTATTTCCTTTACTACACCTGAAACGCTGGAATGGATATTGGCACCAAGGCCGGTTGGGGCTGCTATAAGCTGTCCTCTTTTAACCTCATCTCCAACTTTTACAATTGGTGAACATGGGGCTCCTACATGTTGTCTGAGCAACAGTGTAACCTGTTCCATCATTCTCACCTCCTTTGTTAAAAGTAAATCAAACTATTCCGCCCTATATATCTTGCAATTTCAGTGCCAACATTGTTAAAAAAATTGCAAATTTCTGATACATTCTTTTTTATCTGAAAATACTGCTTAATCAAAAGATAGAAGCTATTGAAAACAAAGGCTTTCAATAGCTTCTATCTTTTTCATTTCCTATTAAAAAAATAAATTTATCAACTGAATTGTTCTTTGAAAAAGGAAAGCAAATGAGGAAAATCGTCAAATATTTTACATTTGCTTATTAATTTTTTCTATACAGAATTATCTTATCATATGTTTTATCAATACATCCTACTAAGGACCTACCTGGAAAAGCGAGTGTCATTTATTTTACATGGTGTCAAATTTTTCACATATGGATTTATAAGTATTCCTTTAAATCATACTGCTTGAGCTTATAGTAAAGGCTTCCCCTTTCTATATTCAGCATTACTGCTGCTTTTGCTTTATTGCCGCCGGTCATCTCCATCACTTCTTTTATACTCCTCTTTTCTACATCGGCTATGACCTTTTTCAAATCATAATTCATGCCTATGCCCTGCCTGGAATCCCTGCTATCTTTTATAAAAGTTTTGTTAAAAACTTCATCAGGAAGCATATCCTTTTTTATCTTCCCGTCCGGAGATAGGATTATAAGCCTTTCCACCATGTTCCTGAGCTCTCTTATATTGCCCTTCCATTCATAATCGGTGAGTATTTTCATCACTTCAGGGTCAATCTCTATTTCATGTATTTCATTATATTCTCCGAACTCCGAAAAAAAGCTTCTTATAAGCTCCGGCAAGTCCTCTTTTCTCTCCCTCAGCGGCGGAAGCGGTATAGAAACCACGCATAATCTGTAATAGAGGTCTTCTCTAAAAGTCTCCTCCAGCATCATCTTCTTTAAATCCTTATTGGTAGCTGCGAGTATTCTTACATCAACATTTATGGATTTGTCACCGCCTACCCTGGTGATCACACCATCTTGCAAAACACGCAAGAGCTTGGCTTGCATCTCAATCGGCATATCCCCTATTTCATCTAAAAAGAGAGTGCCTTCATTGGCCAGTTCAAATTTCCCCATCTTGCCCTTTTTCAGTGCTCCTGTAAAAGCTCCTCCTTCATAGCCGAAGAGTTCACTTTCAAACAAATTATATGGTATGGCACTGCAGTTTATAGGGACAAAGTGCCCCTGTCTTCCGCTTTCCTGATGTATAGCCCTTGCAAATACTTCTTTGCCCGTGCCGCTCTCTCCCGTGATAAGTACGCTGGCATTTGATTTCGCTACCTGCTTTGCCAATGTGATGGAATTGACTATGGTCTTGCTTTTTCCAATGATATTCCCAAAAGTAAACTTTGCTTCTGTAATGTTTTTCATCTGCTCTTCCAGGAATTTGACCTTTGATCTTTCACTTTCGAGCTGCATGGATAGATTATTTATCTCTGTAATGTCTCTGTCGGTGGATACCGCTCCTACCATCTTGCCCTCGTACACCAAAGGCACCGCGCTTATTGCCACATAAGAGCCTTCCTTGGGCCTATGGGTATGATTTTTAAAAGGCTTCTTCTCTTCTATCACTTTCGCTATCAAGGCGTTGGGGAAAACTTCCTTTATATTTTTGCCGATGATTTCGCTGCTGTTTATGCCGTAGAGCTTTTCTGAACTCTGATTCCATAAGCTGACTACCCCTTCATTATTTACAACGCATACTGCTTCGTGGAGGTTCTCGAGGATAGTACTGAGCTGCAGCACTATATCTTCTACTGCAACATAAAAAGTGTCAAGAAGATCCTTTGATGTTACAATACCTATTACCTCAGCTCCATCTGTCACAGGCAATCTGCCTATTCCTTTGCTGACCATAATATCCCTTGCAGATTTCACCTTCTCCGATTGCAAAATGGTGCAAACTTCTGTGCTCATATAGTCTTTAACCGGCTGTGTGAAATCAATTTTTTCTTTTTTGAGCCTACATATATCCGTCTTAGTGAGCATACCTTCAATATATTCTTTGTCTGCGTCTTTTTTTACCACAATAACTTCATCTCTTGCATTTGAAAGCATCATTTCAACAGCATGGTTTATGGATATATCAGAGTTTGTTTTTATCACATCTCTATCCATTATTTCAGATACACGCATAAATATTGATTGATTATAAAACATACAAATCACCACCAGAATATATTAACAAGTAAATTTAAGCGCATGTTTATTGTAATTATGCAAGCCAAAGCCTTTATTTTTCGATGCAGATATCTGCCATCAATACACCTTTTGTATTTTGGGATGCATCCTTGTAAGGTATTGAAATTGCTATACAGTAGTTAAATGAAACATTTGATATATATGGTTCTGAATAATATTCTTTTCCTGAAATAGACTCTTTAAAATAGGGGCGGTGTGAGTAATTATTATTGCCGGTTATAGGGACACTGGCTGATACCATGTCTCCATCTGAATTGATTATCCCTATGTACTCAAGCTGTTTATATTTTAAGCTCATATCTTTAAGAGCCTGTGAAGCTTTGTCAATGGAAATCCCTTTTGAATTTATATTTGAATTTATATCTTTTAAAATTCCAAAGCTTTCATTTATTAGTTTCTTTTCTTTATCTCCTATTTTTACTTTATTGATAAATGATTTTAAATAACTGTCAGCTTCAATGGTCATGTCGTTCAAATTATTAGCCATTTCAAACATTTCCTGAACTGAAGCCGACTGCTCCTCTGCTGATGCGGATACTTCCTCAGCCCCTGCAGCCGTTTCCTGAATATTGATATTTATCTTCTCCATCATAGTATCAACATCTTCAGCCATCTTATTAGATTCATCAGCCAAATCAATTATCTGAACAACGGCATCATACGTAGCCTTTGCTGCTTCAATGATCTGCTCTAATGACTCATTAGTCTTGTCAGCCTGCGAAATATCCTGTGAAATCTGCTCTGCCCCATCTCGTGTTTCTTTTGTTATCACATTGATCTTACCGATTATGGTTTCAATAAGTTTCCTTATCTCATCTGCAGAGTCCGCCGATTGCTCTGCCAGCTTTCTTACCTCATCAGCTACCACGGCAAATCCTTTACCGCTTTCACCGGCTCTTGCCGCCTCAATTGCGGCATTTAATGCAAGCATATTTGTTCTTTCACTTATTTCAGTCACAGCAGCAGTTATGCTGTTTATTTTTACGGCTTCTTCTCCCAGCTCTTGAATATCATTTGCTGTTTTAATACTTCCGGCGGCAGTGCTCTTCATTATTCCCACCAATAAATTGATTGACTTATTGTTCTCTTCTACACGATCCATCATTTCGCCTGCAATGTTTTGCGTTTTCTTTGCATATTGCACTATTTTATTAGAGTTATCAGCCATATTCTGTGTGCTTATTTTTGCGGATGCTGTCCTCTCCGATTGTTCGCAGCTGCCTTCCGCGATATGTGTTATGGTTTGGGCTATTGATTGAGATGCGACTTCGTTTTGTTCAAGGCTTTTGCTCAGATTGACAGACATATCTTTGATCTTTTGTGTGATGGCAGCAATCTCGCATACAACCTTTTTCGTGTTGTTTGTGATCTTATTTATATTATCTCCTATACCCTCTATAATCCATATATCTTTCGCTCTGTTTGTAAGCTGCCCGTCTGCAATATCCATGATGCTGTTTCTGAACCTGTCTATAGCCTTAAAAAAATAAGCAAAGAACACAAAGGCCAATAGCAATGTCGCAACCATTAAACCTGCTATCACTAATATTAAAGGCCTCTGATTTGCCGAATTGAATTGGATTATAAAGCTGTCCAATTCCTGAGATGATGTAATGTATTGCGGTGAGACCATATGTAATACCGAATCGACGGTATTTTGAATAGCAAAATATACTCCGCTAAAAAGCAAAATAAGTATAAGACAAACAACTATCAATATCTTTGCCTTCACGCTAAACATCCCCTATCCCATATTTATTATTTTATTCCTAAAACGTCTTTTACCGTATACAATCCCGGCTCCTTGCAATACAAAAATGCTGCTGCTTCACAGGCTCCCTGGGCAAAGCATTCCCAGTTATAAGCATGATGTGTTATTTCAAGCCTTTCTCCCATAAGTCCGAACATAACCGTATGGCTGCTGGATATATCACCGGCTCTTAAAGAATGATATCCTATGCTTCCTGATACCCTATCTCCCCTTCCTTCTCTGCCAAAAACGGCAATATCTTTAAGCTCTTGGTCAAGAGCTTCTGCGATTACTTGTCCCATTTCCAAAGATGTGCCGCTCGGAGCATCCTTTTTATGCTTATCATGCATTTCAATTATCTCGATATCAGATACATTTCCTATTGTTTTTGCGGCTAACTCCAACAGCTTATACATAAGGTTGACCACTCTGGATGTATTGGCGGCATATAAAACCGGTATGTGCTTTGATACCTCTTCTATTCTGCAAAACTGCTCTTCTGAAAAACCGGTAGTTCCGCAAACCACAGCTTTATTTGCTTTTAATGCGGCTTCCATTACCTCCATGGAAAACTCTGTTGTGGTATAGTCAATGATCACATCGCATTGGTCTATAATCGAATTTATGTCATCTGATACAAAAGCATTCAACCTTTCTCCCGTGCCAACAGCCATTCCTATATCTTGTCCAATATAATTCCTCCCTTTAGGTGCTACACCTGCTACTATTTTCATGTCGGCTCTCTTGCTTGCTATCCTGGTAATAAGGCTTCCCATCTTGCCTCTGGGTCCAGCTATGAGAATATTCATGCATGCATACCTCCCATATTCAGTTATAAGGTAAAATATAGAAATATTTAGCTTACCAATTTACAGTATATATATAAATATTATTTTAATCAATGTATTAATATATTGAATATTCCTAAAATAGTCGAAAAAGAACCATTTGTGGAGGAAAATGTTAAAATATATAAACCAGCATCAAAATCCTGATGCTGGTTTTTTCTATACATTCAAGGGTATATTTAAAACATTGTATCTGATGCCGCCAGCAGACCCACAAAGCAGTCTATTACCTTTTCATCAAACTGAGTGCCTTTCGCGCGGAGCATCTCCTCAATGGCCTGCTCCTTTGTAAGAGGTATCTTCCTGTAAGGCCTTGAGCTGGTCATTGCGTCATAGGCATCTGCAACGGAAATGATCTTTGACAAAAGTGCGATCCTGTCGCCCTTCAGGCCTTGAGGGTAACCCTTGCCGTCAACCCTTTCGTGATGCTGCAGCAATATCTCTCTGCTTTCATTGAGGAAGGCTACATCCGACAATATATCATGTCCTATCCGGGGATGCTGCTTGACTGCCTCATATTCTTCCTGGCTAAGCCTGCCTTCTTTATTCAGCAGATCCGAAGAAATCCCTATCTTTCCGATATCATGCAAAATGCTTGCAAATTCCAGCTTGCTCAAATCTTCGGAGCTTACCCCCATGCTCCTGGCAATGGTCATAGAGATGCTTGATACTCTATCACAATGGCCTCTTGTATATTTATCGCTGGCTTCAATTGCATTGGCCAGGGCCTGTACGGTGGACAGATAGTTCTTTCTTATCTCTTCGTTCATCTTGGTCAGCTCTTCTACATTTAAGTTTCTCTCCTCAATGAGCTCTCTCAATGCGTCTACCATATTGTTAAATTGATTGCCCAGGACTTTGAATTCGTCATTTGACTTTATATCAGCATGCTCGCTTAATTTTCCCTGTGAAATATTATGTATTACATTCATTATGTTATCCAGCGGCCTGGTGATGATCCGTGAAAGAAGCAAGCCGATCATAAAGGTAACCAGAATGCTTGCGACAGCTACTTGCATTGCCCTGTCTTTAATAGGTGCCAACAGCTTGCCCATATCCAGGGGCGCAACGCCTACCAGCTTCCATCCTGTCTCGGGCACCGTCAAATAACTTACTATCCTTTGTTTCCCTTCATGATCCATGATTTTGATGCCTTCGCTGGAAGTAAGCTGTGCCGCAAGGCTTTCGTCCCGGCTGATATTGGTCATAAGCATCTGCTTATCCGGATGAGAAAATATCTCTCCCTTGCTGTTGATGAGCATGAGATAACCCTCATCACCATATTTGACATCATTGATAATATTAGAAAATCTGGATAGCTTTATATCCATTCCGACTACTCCTACTAAACGCCCTTCCTTTTCTACGGCTCTCGCTACCGTAACTACGATTCCTCCTACCTCCCCCGCATCCAGATAGGGATCTGACCACACAGCCTTTCCTCTATTTTGTACGGCTTCTCTATACCAATCTCGCTTCCGACTGTCATAATCGTCGGGCATCGTAGTATCCAGCGGCGTTATAAAAATAGAGCCATCCTCCTCGGGTGCCAGGTATATCCATGCTATATAAGGGCTTGAGCTTACAAAACCCATCCACTGGTCTGATACCTCTTGAAAGTGGCCCGGTATGGATCTCACCATTTTGGGCTGACCGGGCTTGCTCTCATAGCCTTTTATCGCTTCATTATCCGCCCAAAAATTTACCACATGCTCCATATCCGCCATAAATTTTCTTAAAAAATAATCGTTTGCATTTTCCAGAGACTTAAAACTGACTTGCTTTGCTTCATTTAGGACTATGGCTTTTGCGTTATTGAAAGCCAGTATTCCAATAGATGTGATGGATATTACTATGACAACGAGCATTATCAAAATAATTTTGTCCCGGATGCTTATTTTCATCAAAGTATCTCCTTTTTCCACAAGATGCAACAGATTATATTTGTTTTACAATTCATAATATATCAAATATTTAGGAAAAAGGCAAATATATGAATAATTCCCAAAGACAGCATAGGAAAAGGGGAAGCCGTACCGCTCCCCCCTCCGGATGATCATCTTGCCATGATTGTTATATCATAGATTTCCTTATTCGCTTAAAAAAAAGTTGCATAAGAAGTTTACAGCAGTATACAATGTTTCTTCTTTCGGCAGGAATCTATCACTATGAAGCGGATGCTCACAGTCGCAGCCCAGGAAAAAATATAAAGAAGGAACTATTGAACAATAGAAGGAAAAGTCTTCACCGATCAAACTGGGCTGAATATCCGTATGCACGTTTTCTTTACCCAGAAAACCTTCAGCAAATCTTATGAAGACCTCACTTAAGCTCCTGTCATTTCTCACAACTGCGTAGCCATTGTTAATATTTACAATAGACTTCCCGCAATATGAGCCGGCTATCCCTGCTGCAAGCTCGTTGATCCTGCGATGTATAAATGATCGGGCATCCTCTGAAATGGTTCTTATAGTGCCTTCAATTTCTACTTTATCGCATATGACATTATACCTGCCGGTAGATTTAATCGAACCTATTGAGATAAGAGAAGTATCAAAAGGATCAATTTCTCTCCTTAGTTTGTGCTCAATAGCATTTATAATATCAACAGATATTGAAATAGCATCAACCCCGCCATGGGGCTCGGCCGCATGCGATTTCTTACCTATGACTTCTATAGAGAGTTTATCGGACGAACCCATTATAACCCCTGGTTTTACTGCAATTTCACCGACTTTGTATTTGGGCCAGACATGTAATCCATACATTTGAGAGACGTTATATTCCTCCAATATGCCTTGCTCAGCAACGAGCTTCGCCCCTCCCTCGGGATTGCATTCTTCTGCCGGCTGAAAAATGACCACTATGTTATGCTTTAGATATTCTTTCAAAGAATTAAGCACTACGGCTGTACCGGCAGCTATAGCTGCATGCATATCATGCCCGCAGGCATGCATCAAGCCTTCGTTCACAGACTGAAAAGGTACGCATGTTTTCTCTGTTATAGGTAAAGCATCGATGTCCGCCCTGAAGCATATGGTTTTTTCTTTTTTGCAATCTATATGTGCAAATCCGCCTGTAAGATTATCAAAATTTATAAACTCAACGCCGTTGCTGACAAGAAAGTTTTTGATCAAACTGGTTGTGTTATATTCCGCATATCCTAATTCAGGGTTTGCATGTATGCTTTGCCTCAATTCCTTTAACTCTCCTGATATTCCGTTTAAGCTATGCTGAATTAAATCTGTTATATTATTCATTGCAGCTCCTTCAATCTATTTAAAAATATCATCATCGACTTCAATACCTAGCCCGGGTTCTTCAGGCACCAATACGCATCCGTCAATTATCTGGAATTTATTTCTTATTATATCATATTGATGTAAGGGTCCGCCAAGCAGCAGATCATTAGGTACAGAAACGATATTCGTGCTTGCAACAAAGTGTATGCTGGCAGCCGATCCTATGCCCACTTCCAGGTTGCTCCCTGCAGTAGCTGTCAACCCTGCTGCTTCCAGGCACTGAGCTATTTTTTTAGCAATTGTAAGCCCGCCCACTTTACCTACCTTAACATTGACAATATCACAGGCCCTCTCTCTGATTATATTGTTTACAGAGTGATAATCAGAAACAGATTCATCCGCCATTATAGGCGTCTGAAGTTTTTGCCTTAGCATTTTCATACCTTCTATGTCCCATCTGCGTACAGGCTGTTCTATACTTTCAAGACCAAATTTTTCTATCTCTCTGAATGTGAGCAAGGCAGTTTTATAATCATATCCTTGGTTTGCGTCCAATCTTAAAGCTACATCCCCGCCTAATTCCCTTCTTATTTTTTCAATCAATTTATAATCGGTTTCAGGTGAGTTGCCTACCTTTATTTTTAAAACTTTATAGCCTTCAGACAACTTCTCTCTAGCCTCTTCAATTGATGAGTCCAGATCCTGCATTCCTATAACCCAGCTTAACTCTGCCTTTTCCCTGTACTTTCCTCCTAACAGCTTGTACACAGGCATATCCAGTGCTTTTCCCATGGCATCATACAAGGCTATATCTATAGTTGACTTAGCCGCATAGTTTCCATAAATAGCAAAGTTCATCTTTTCATGTATTGTATCAACATCAAAAATGTTCTGACCTATCAACACAGGCTTTAAATACTTATTAACTACCAGCTCTATGGTATAACCCGTCTCCCCCATAAATGCGGGAGACGGTGCAGCTTCCCCATAGCCCACTATTCCGTCCTCAGTGATTATTCTTAAAACTGCATGTGTCCTCGTGCTTTGAGCATATAAGGATATTTTCCATTGTTTCTTTAACGGCAGTTCGATAGCTTTTACTTGAACATCCTTAATAATACTTTTATTCATCTTGTCCTCCAGATTATTTGTAATGATCGTATACGATCTTACCTATTTCGTTGCTAAATGTTATTCCGTCACAATCATTTTTTAGGTTATTAGTCAATACTGCAACAAATATAGGGCTTTTTAGATACATTATTCCCGAGTCATGCCTTACACCGGGCAAGTCCCCCGTTTTATGTGCAAACTCAATATTGCCGCCAATAAGAACAGGTAAGAGATCGTTGCACAATTGCTTTTTCAATATATCAACGGCTATATTGTATTTTTCATGGGAATATAGATATTCAAAAATAGTCAGCAAATCGGCCGCCGAGATAAAGTTATCCAAACCTTTCTTTTTGGCTCCCGCATCCATCATCTTTCTCTGCAGAATAGTATTCTCCATGCCGATTTCTCTAATTTTCTCGTTAATACTATCCATGCCCAAAGTTTCTATTAATTTGTTTGTTGCAATATTGTCACTAAGGATTATCATTAACAAGGCACAATCCCGATATGTCATATTGATTCCCGGGCTTAAGCTTTTGATAATGCCATAGCCTTGAACAATATCCTCTTTTTTAAGCTCCACTACATCATCCAAGTTGATTTTTCTCTCGCAGCTTCTATCTATAAGCTCCAATAAAATTGGAACCTTTATCATGCTTGCAGAAGGAAAAATTTTATTTTCATCATATTTATATACTTCATTTGTGCTTAAGTTTTTTACTAATACACTTGCTTCTCCGTCTAATCTATTTATTAATTCATCTATCTTTCCATACCACATAATCTGCCTCCTAATAATTTAGTATGAAGACTTACACATTTAAATTTTAAATGTGTAAGTCTTATTTTATTTACTTTTTCATCTTATTTATTAGGCAATAGCATATCATTTGGATAGCTTTCGGGCCTCCTGTCACGGAACATATGGATCATGCTTCTGATATTTTGGATCTCATTAAAATCAACGGTACCGGTTACTATTTCTTCTTCGTCGCCGCCTTCAGCTATTACATTACCCCAAGGGTCAATTATTATCGAATGTCCGCAATAGGTGCCCATGGGACTCGGGCCTACTCTATTGCAGGCAATAACAAACATCTGGTTCTCAATGGCCCTGGCCATCAGCAGTGTACGCCAGTGGCTTACTCTGGGGTTCGGGAAATTAGATGTAACAACAATAGCGTCAGCACCGCGGAGTGCATAAGTCCTGGACAGCTCGCAGAAGCGTATATCATAGCAGATCATAAAGCCCAGCTTGCCAAGCTCAGTTTCATATACGTTCATTTCAGTCCCGTGCAGGTAAGGAACATCCTCATCCATATCACTATAAAGATGCATCTTGCTGTAATCACCGACGATTTCACCTTCGCGGTTGATCAAGAAGGTTGTATTGCGCATGCCGTCTTCAAATTGGGTGCCTATAGAACCGCCGACAATCCATACTTTATGTTTTTTAGCGCATTCCTTAAGAACCGTGACTGACGGACCATCAACAGGCTCAATGAAATTCTCCATATGGTGGAACATCTCGTCCGAAAAACCTGAACTCCAATCCTCAGGAAGAACAATCATATCCGGGCGCTTATCGGCAGCCATGGCCTCATCGATCAGTTCCCTGACATGTGAGTGGTTGTATTCAGCATCACAAAATTTTATATTAGTCTGCAGTAATGCAACATTAATCAAAGTTTATCCTCCTCTCAAAATACCAACTTCATATAGTTTATATAAAATTCAAGCCGTTTTAAGACATAGTGTATAATATTGACCTGATCAGCACATATGCGAAGGTGATGACAGTGAGCACCCACCCGTTCTTCAGCATGGCTTTGATGTCCTTTGACCTTGCAAGACCCATCTGTCCGACCATATCGACTGTTGGGGTCACGAAGAAAGTAACCTGACAGGAAACCAGAACTACCAGAGCCCAGATGCTCATATCTATATTCATGCTTTGCACTAACGGCAGAAACAGCTCATGGGTCATTTTTGCCTGTGCAACACCGGCACCGGAAATGCCAAATACACCTATAAATGTGCTTACCATGAGGAAAGCAACCTCTCCGGCAAATCACCTAAGCAAATATTACGCCCAAAAATTTATTGAAATATATCCTATTTTTGGGTATAATAAATTAAGGAACTTTTTAATATTTGTTTGGATGTGGGGTTCAACTTATATTTTTTAGTTCCTTTGCTTATTCATATACCAGAGTGGGTTATATCACAAATAGATTCCGCTTTCTAAAGCTATGGCATCTTGTTTTTCCAATCTTCTCAGTGTATCTTCCTTATTTACCTTTCCTAATACGGTAACCAGTGAATTTGCTATGGTCATGGCACTTACAAAGGAATATGTGCCGATAGTGTTTTTGGCTAAAAGAACTTTTGAGGCTTTTAATGCAATAGGAGAAGTGTAGCTGTCGGTTATCGCGATTATATTGCATCCTTTATCATGAAAGTAAGAGGTAATATCGAAGGTTGATTTTGTATATCTGGCATAGCTTATGGATATTAAGCAATCTTTGTCCTGAACATAAGAAAGCTTGTTTGAAATATCGCTCGTACCATTTGTTAAAAGCTCGACATCCTCAATAAAGCCCTTCAGCATAAAGTATAAATAGTAGCCCACGCTATAGGAAGACCTTGAAGCTGCTATATACAGCTTTCTGCTGCTGCTTATCATCGGAATAGATTCGTTGAAGTTTTTTTCCAGCTCATCATTATAGAGAGAAGTGAGACAGCCGATATTCAAGTCAATGATCCTTTTCAAAGTGCTGTTGTCTTCCTCTGATAGGATGGAGCTCTTTATTTCCTTCATCGGCACTACATCTTTTTGGACCAGCTCGCTCACCTTTTTCTGAAACTCGGCATATCCGTTAAAGTCCAGCTCTCTTGTAAATCTTGTTATGCTGGCTATGCTGGCATCAGATTTTTCGCCCAGCTCCTTGATAGATAAAAAAGGTATGATATGTATGTTCTCTTTAACGAAATCAGCTATCTTTTTATGGGTCTTGGATAAATTATCATATTTGTCATCAATTATGGAAAAAATATTATTTTTCATATTTATCCCCTGCCTTTAATAATAAGAATAGACTTCTAACTTCGAGTTGTCAATAGAATTTGTAAAATATTTTTATTTTTTTATATGATTTGATAATTTATTTTCATATATTTGAATTTTCACAAACAAAAAGCAACTCCTATTCTGAGTTGCTCCTTAATTTCCATTATCCTTGTCTCGCATGGTGTCTATTGATCCAAGGCCCGACCAGGGGGACGGTTTGAAACCGGTGACTCATTTTATGTATCGTTTAAGCTATTTATAGAAGTTTTCTCTTGTACCAGCCATAAATATGATTACTATATCACCATTCCTTTCTCAACCAGATCTGATAATATTTCTTCTGCAAATGCATTATTATATTTCCTTACTTGTATCATACTGTATCTTGTTATAATTGCCAACCAACTAGCTTATGCTTTGAGTTTTGTTCTCTCTACTTTACCAAGATAATCCTTCTTTTTTATAGATTCCTACCAAATATTTCGCCCGGCAGACCATCAATTTCGCATATTTTTTCTGATATAAAACCGTTATTTAAAAGTATCTTTTTTGATGCTGTATTCTTAGGGTCTATTATTGCCGTAATCCGGCGCAATACTTTTGATTCTCTTGCCTTTTCCAATAACAGCCTTGCAATCTCACTTCCATAGCCCTTTCCCCAAAATTCAGGAAGCAACAGATATCCCAGTTCTGCTTCATCTGGTTTATCCTTATCTACTGCCATCTTTCCCAGACCTATAAAGCTGTTAGTAGATGTTTCAAAAACCTTAAAGATTCCAAACTCCTTGTGTCTTTTATTTTTTTCCAGCAGCAGTTTGAAATTGCTTCTTGCTTCATCCAAAGGGATTGCTCTTTCAGTAACCATTGCCATCACTTTTTCATTGGAAACCAGGCTGAAATAATATTCAAAGTCTTCATCCGATGTGAATTTTTCTAAATAAATCCTGCTCTTCATTTCAATACCTCCTAATATCAATAATTTAAGTGGTATGAGTACAGCTTTATTATTTTTTATATTATCATATCAATATATCGGCAGCAAATAGAACATTAATATGAAAAAGAAGCAAATAGCCTGGCATTCAGACTATTTGCTTCTTAAATATATAAGCTATGAAAAGTTAATGCTCACCGGTTCACATCAAGAACAAACTGAGCAAATAAAGCCGTTCCATAAGGGAGCACTTCTTCGGGGAAAACAAAACAATCGTTATGAAAAATTGGAATGCTCCTGTCAGAATAGCTTATTCCCAATCGTGCAAAAACTCCTGCCGGTACGACCTCAAGATACTTGGCAAAATCCTCGGACCCCATCGCCGGAATTTCTATGTCTTTGACCTTCATTGGTCCGACGATTTTTTCTGCGCTTTTGCGGACAATTTCCGTAACTTTCGGCGAATTGACCAGAGGGGGAACTCCATAATAATAATCCAATTCAGCTCTGCACTTGTATGTTGAAGCAACACCCTGGATAACATCATAGATCCGCTTTTCCATAGTGTTTCTTGTATGCTTGTTCTGACATCTGACAGTTCCTGAGAACTCAACTGTTTCCGGAATAATGTTCTTCGCTGTGCCTCCATGAATTTCGCAAATTGAAATTACCACGCTGTCTAAAGCATCGATCTGTCTGGTGATGATGCTTTGAATGGCCATTGCAGAATTTGAAGCCGCCAGAATAGGATCACAGCCGATGCTGTGGGGGTATGCTCCGTGACCGCTCACTCCTGTAATCTTAACCGTGAATAAATCAGAGGAAGCCATGTACATTCCTTCTCGCAGCGCTATCTCCCCAACCTTGTGAGAAGAATCTCCGTGAAGCCCTAAAATATAATCTACTGCAGGATTTTCCAGGACCCCATTATTTATCATGTATTCCGAACCGTTGAAGCTTTCTTCAGCCGGCTGAAATATGAGCTTCACTGTTCCTGAAAAATGTTCTCTCAGGGACATCAGCAATTTTGCTGCCCCCAGCAGCATAGCAGTGTGACAATCATGCCCACAAGCATGCATGACTCCAGGGACAATAGACCTATCTGCTACATCCGTCATCTCCTGGATCGGCAGGGCATCCATGTCTGCACGAAGGGCTGTCACAACGCCCTTCCCCTTTTTTTGCCCCTTTATGATTCCCACTGCACCTACCTCTAGATTGAGGGGTGCAATTTCCACGCCCATATTATTCAATTCAGACTTCACAAATGCTGTCGTGGCGAACTCTTGCATTTCTAACTCAGGTTCTCTGTGAATCCTGCGCTTTGCCTGAACAATATACTCTTTCAAGTCCAGCGACTTTTGAAGAACTTCTGAAGCCAAGCAGGACACCTCCTCTAAGTCAGATTTTTCAAACCTAAATTTTTTTTCAACTCAAATACATTTTCGATACCCATGCTTCTATGCCCTTTTTCTATCTCATGAACGAGCTCCACCATTCTTTTATTGCATGGCAGGGAGAGTCCAAGCTCTTCACCCTTTATTACAGTATGCCCCACAGTACCGTCGATTTCCGATGACCTTTTACGTATTGCAAGGTCTCTATATAGTCCGGTTCGATTTTTAAGCATATACCTATAATGGTCGGCTGTTTTTTTAAGGGCATCCCCGTAACGTTTTTGCCTGTAAAGTCCGGGATCAAAATCATCGAAGGCCTCCAGCTCCACTCCGAGAGCCTCCGGAACTTGCATTGCTTCAAGAGCAAGAGCTGTGTATACGTCTTGAGTATCAGGATACTCAAGCCCTTCAGTGATGCTCAGGGGCGTCATGCCTGTAGCGAACATTACGCTGATGTTGATTTGCTTGCTCCAGAGATATCCCATGATATTATTTGTAACTTGAGCAGAAAGAAAGGCTTGAAGATCCTTCTGAAGTGTCAGCAGCCTCGGACTCAAAATTCCATTCAATTCACCTATGATGAAGTTGCTCTTCCCGCCGAACTTGATCCGTCCCGGGCTTATATAATCTGCTGCCCAGTTGACAAAAGCACCAATTGTCCGGTCAGCGCCTACGTATTCCGCAATAGTATATTCATTGATACCGTTTTGGAGGCTGACTACAAATCCGTCATCGGCTAAAAGCGGCGCTATGGTTTCCATGGCCATAGCAGTATGCTGTGATTTTACCGCTAAAAAAACCACATCCAATGGACCCTTTAGTTCCGATGGAAGCACCGCGGCGGCGGATACAGTAAACTCCCCGTCAATGCCTTCAATAGTCAGCCCATTGCGATTTATAGCATCAACATGCTCCTTTGCCTGGTCAACAAAAAGAACATCAAACCCTGAGCGGGCAAGGTAAGCACCCATAGAGCCCCCTATAGCTCCGGCCCCGAAAATAACGTTGTGTTTCATGATATATTACTCCTATTATCCTGCCAATTTTTAATCAAGTCTATAGTCTCTTTGAGATAGTGGTAAATTCGGTTTCTTTCCCGTACAAGCTGGCGCTCTAAGGCTTTAAACTCTATACTGTTATGGTCCATAGCAGAAAGCTTTTCCAGGCCGGTTAACCCCGGAAAAGGCTTGGCTGACAATGCAAGATCCGCTTCAAAGGGGCTTTTGCGGCAATAATGGACCGGAATTATGATCCTGTTCAAGGACATAATGCAGTCATTGAGGTTTGAAGCATTCACTTTATCAGCCTCAGAGAGCTTCTCCATTTCGTTTACTCGAGAGATCTCATTATCAAGGTCATGGAACATCCGGTTTAATACCATAGCTTTTTCCTTCAGAGGGGATAAATCAAAAGCTTGACCGGCTGTCTTCTGCCAATCATCCAGATTGGCCAATATTTCTTGACCCATGTCAGTAAAGAAAAATGGCAAAACAGGCTGACTGATAAAACGCCAAATCGAAGCCAGATATATCTTGGTATCCAGGGTCAATTCCTCTTTCCCGACATACTCAAATTTATCCTCTGTTGTATGCCAATACCATGGCAGTCCGGGGACAAAAGTGTCTTTCCCCTGAGCAGATTCCGGTTGAAGTGAAAGGATCTGAAAGAGAGAAGGAACCCCGTGGCCCCAAAACGACTGATCGCCGTTTCGCTGGATTCTTGAGTAGCGCGGCTCTTGCCCGGTCATCTCCTTTATTACTTCAAATCCAAGGCGGAAGCATTGAGCAGATGAATCAACGGAGCGATAGCTGGTTGACCCTGCAGCTCCGATAGCATCTATATTAACGTTCAAAACAGCATTTTCGTGAATATCCTCCCAGTTGTGATCAGCATACCAGTTGCTTCCGCTGTAACGCCCATTGCTGTGCCCTGACCACCATACAAAGCGTACATTGATATTAATCAGATCTCTATAATCCTTTAAAACTCTGGCTATCTCCAATATGGCCGCATTTGCCGTCGCATTGTCAGTTGCGCCCTTATGCCAAGAATCCACATGTCCGTTAAACAAAACATATCGGTTTGTAGGGGCAGCGGCTTTTAAATTCGCTATGCAAAGAGGCACTTGACGAAAGTCTGTGTGAACCTCAGATTCGATCGTAACTTCTTTGGAACCGTTTTCAAGATAATTTAATAATAACTCTCCGTTCTTTTTGGTTACAGATACGACGGGTATCTTCCCCAATAAGTCTATAGACTCGGGAACAGGCATGCCCCAGATCGGGCTGATTGCCATGTTGTGCGGGTAATCTCCGCCGTTTATAAATATGAGCCCTACAGCACCCATGCGTTCCAGATCATAGCAAGCCCCAGGAGAGGCCAAGCCTTTGAGCACTGCAATCTTGCCTTTGACATCCATGCATTCGGGATAAAAGACTGCTTTTTCTTTCAATCCTCCCGGTTTAGCAGAAGCTGCGTAGCTTTGGGTAATGCAGGGCACCTTGCGCCCATCACCCAATGTAATTTCAGCAGATATGGGAAGACTGATAAGATTCTCAATAGACTTGATCTGAACATCCAATCCATAGCCTGTCATCACTTCTTCAAAGTATTTCGCTGCCTGCCATTCCCCGTCGCTGCCGGACTCTCTATCAAATGATGAAATATATTCAGTATGCTTCATCAAGAGATTGGGATTAACGTCGGCGAGCAGCTTGGATTCCATCCCTTTAACTTTCATTTGAAAACCTCCTTTTTAGTAGCTTCTAAAAATAGTGATCAATATTCATAGGGGACTCGTCCGGCAGATTCACCGCCGTCTATACGGAAATCGCTGCCTGTGATCCATCCGGCGCAATCTGACGCCAAGTAGCAGACCATGTTGGAAATGTCGCTGGGCTTACCAGGCTTTCGCAGCAATATGCGAGGGAGTATGTCCCTTTTTACAGCAAGCAAATCCCCATCATCAAAACGCCCTACATCTACAAAACCTACGGATATTGAGTTGACGTTTATTCCCATAGGCGCCAGATCAAGAGCGGCAGCTTTGGTCAGCATAAGCAGTCCTCCCTTGGAAGCGCAGTAATGGGCATGATTTGTTCTTCCGCTGTGGCCTGCACCTGAGCTAATATTTATTATGCGGCCTTTTATACCGGAAGATGCCATAGCCTTACCTGCCTCCCTGCACATATAAAATGCGCCCTTAAGATTTGTATCTATAGTTCTATCAATTATTTCGTCAGTCACCTCTGTGATATTACCATACTCCTTATAATAGCCCGCGTTGTTAACTAAAATATCCGCAGGACGACCGAAGTAGTCCAGAGCTTCCTTGACCATCCTTTTTACCGCTTTGGAGCATGCAATGTTTCCATGCACTACAACAGCTTTTCGCCCCATCTGCTTTATATCCTCAGCGATCTTCTCCGCTTCAGCAATCGAATTATTCACCGCAAGAGCCACATCAGCACCGCATTGGGCCAGATCAGTGCATATTTGCTTTCCAAGCCCTCCTGCGGCACCGGTCACTAAAGCAAGCCTATTTGTTAGATCTATTTTTATCATAATTTTGTTTCTCCTCTCTTATTGCAGGATCTCTTCAACGAAGAGCTTCTATATAACCATTTTAATCCTATGAATATGTTATATAAGTTGCAATAAATACGTTACATAGCTTTTATATTGACTGATAACGATTGCGAGAGCTCCGGGACTAAGACTTTGTAAGCTTGCATAGGGTTGCGTCAAAACTCGCTTTGGCTCAAACAGTTGACGCAACTTTTCCTATACTTCGCTAACAAACTCTAAGTCCCTTCACGATGCACTCTTTTATCAGTTAATATAAGCTTACTGCTGTAAAATATTTAATGCGTTATATATAGTTTATGAAAATATTAGCTCCAGGGCCCAATGGCAAATCAAAATAGTAAAAGATTGCAACCAGGATATAGAAAGCGATTAAAAATGCTACGGTAAAGGGCAGGCACAAAGATATCAATGAACCTATACCTGCTTTATCTGTTTTTCGCACTTTATAAGATTCCAGCAATCCCAGTGCAATAGGAACATTCAGCTCTACAGGAGAAATAATGTTGCCGCTGGAATCCCCTATGCGGTACAAAATTTGAGCCATGGCCGGGCTGATATTAAGCATTGCCAGCATAGGCACTAAAAAAGGTGCAAACATGACCCATTTACCACTATTGCTTGTGATAAACATATTCATAAACAAAGTGAATAAAGTTACCAGGAAGAAAAGCGGCATACCGGAAATATTCATCGATTTCAGCATCTCTGCACCGTTTACAGCCATAACGGTAGCCATTTTGCTATCGCTGAAGAGCTGTACAAACACAGATGCGGGCAAAGCCACTACCATGAAAGTGATCGCTGCATCTAAAGACCCTTGCATAATATCAGGTATATCAGATAATTTTTTGATCGCACCGGTACCTTTCCCATAAGCAATACCAATAGCGAAAAACAGGAAAAATAATATTGTGACAATCTGCTGCAACAAGGGCGAATTAGGAATAAAACCACCTTCGGCATTGCGGAGGATTCCACCCTTAGGTAAGGTCATAATAAGGAGGATTGCAAAAAATATGAGTGTGACCACTCCTGCAAATTTAAGACCCCTGACCTCTTCAGAAGTGATTTTATGCTTGTCCAACTCGCTTCTATCTGTTTTCAATTGTGTACTATCATCTGAGAGATAGGGGATCAGAAACTTTTTGGCTACGAAAACAGTGGCCAGAGTGATTACTATTGTCGATGCAAAAATGAAGTAATAATTTATCAGAGGATGGCTTGGAGCGTTAATCCCATTAGTTTGAACAACTTGAGTAGTTATAGCGGACAGCATCGTATCCACACTGGTAACGCTGAAATTGGCCGTGAAACCGCCATTAGCAGAAGCATAGCCTATTATGATTCCAATCCATGGGTGCATTCCAATCGCCTTGAACATTGCTGCCCCAATCATCATAGAAAAAACAACTCCGGCACCAAAGCCTATGCTCGAATTAACTCCGACTAATGCAAGAATGAAAACTAAAGTAGATATTGGTGCGCCTACAACCATTTTTCTCATCAATGCAGAGAAAAACCCGACCTTTTCAGCAAAGCCTACAGACATAACCATCAATATGAGCTGGCCAAGAGGTGCAAAATTTACATAGGTCGTTGTCAGCGACCCCATATATTTATTAAAGGTTTCCGCAGTCATAAGGTTTTGTACGGCAACTTCCTGCTGGACCAGTGCACCGTCCGATCCCAGCGCTGTGGCCATAACAGATACCCCCATAGACGAAAATATTTTGGATAATATGAGAACTACAAAAATTAATATGGTGAATAACCAGAAAGGGTGAGGAAGCTTGTTTCCAACTTTTTCAATAGCATGAGTGATCTTTTCAATTCTGCTCTTTTTTTCTTTTGGATTATTATTTGTGCAGTTTAGTTTGTTCTCTTCCATTTTTATGCCTCCTTGTTGTTATTCTATATACGGACGATAACTATGTATTTTTTTTGAGAAGGTAAGACATGTCTTTCTTTTTCAGCTTTCTCTAGTGGATGGTATAAAGGGGAGGAAAAGTTGAATTTGGTAATTGTATACATTTTTAAAATGTGCTATAATCAAAGATACGCAATACCATCAGGTGTTGTCCTTAGAGGCTCGGTAATGCTGTCCAGGCGGTCCGGGCCTCTTTTATCAACCTGATTATTTTTTAATATTGTTAAATAACATCCGCACTTTATTAGCCCTTTGGCCTTTTAGTGCTAGCTTTCCGGAGAAGTGAAGCTCTCCTTCTGAAGCTTTCGGAACATCTCTTCGCGCAATCTCGCCAGATCTTTCCTTCTCAGGCATTGGATCACCACATCGTGAGATACGACACTATCCTTCAGCTGCCCCTCATGATGCAAGCATACTTCAAAGGAACATCTTATCTGATAGGAAAGGTTCCTATGGATTTTCTGCGTCCAGAAACAGTGATCCTTCGCCAGGGAACATAAATACATATGGAACTCCATTTCCTTCTCGCAAAACTTGAACAACTTCTTATCTCCCAAATCAGGGTTATCCACTATCTCCTGCAAATCCCTGTTTAGCGATTCAAGATGATTTAATTCTTCGACGCTCGGGCCTCCCAGAGCTATAACCTTTTCAAGGACGCTATACTCCAGCAGAGTTCGAAGCTTAGTGATTTCCCAAAATCCTTCCTCGTGGTAGTCTGTTACAAACCAGCCTTTATATTGGATAGAACTGATCAAGCCCTGCTCTTCCAATTCTTTTAAGGCTTCCCGTATTGGTGCCCTGCTGATGCCCAATGTACGGGACAATTCTCTTTCATTTATCCGATCACCGGGGTGGAGCCCCCTGCTTTCAAAAATCTGTTCTCGGATATAATTAACAACAAATTCTTTTAAATTTCCTCTGATGTTGGGAGCATCACGGAACCCCTTTACCATTTTTCTTTTCCTCCTCTTTGTGGACGACCGGTCGACCACTTGTTTTAACTATATATCTTTTAATGCCCTACGTCAAGTAGATGCTATATAAAATATCGATTAAATCTCTAAAAAGAAAAACCCCTTGAATAAATCAAGGGTAATGCCTAATCTATACAGGTCTGCGCTTTAAAACAGTAATATCAACTTCGTGTCTGCCAATAATCTCCTTTATAGCATCAATACTTTCACTTATATTTTTTTGATAGCCTTGTATTTGTGATATATCCATAGCCATTTTATCATGCTCTGCTTTATTAACATCTGCCTTGTGCTCTAAGGCTTTCAATATTTGGTGATCCTCTTGCTGTCCGCTTTTCAACTCAGACACATCCATTTTAAGCTCTGACACATCAGTCTTTAGCTCTGATATATCATTTCTCATCAGTTTTATTTCTTCAAGTATTTTGACTAATAAGGATTCATCCGCCAATACAATCGCCTCCTGTTCATAAGATATCAAAGTTTTTGAGAAAAAGCAAGTATAGCAGCTAAAGAAACATCCCATTGTCACCTAATAATTCAGCTTAAGCCCCAGCCACAGCAAGCCTATTGAAAGGATCACCATGACCAATTGAATCTTAAAAATCCATTTGAACCATTTGGGGTAGCTCACCGAGGCCAGACCGAGGGAAATCAACAGCACGGCATTTGTGGGGTACATTATGTTGCTGAATCCGTCCCCAAACTGGAAGGCCAATATGCCCAGCTGGCGGCTGATGCCTATCATATCGAGAAGAGGAGCTATTATGGGCATCACTATAAAGGCCTTGGCACTGCCGGAGCCTATAAAAAAGTTCAATACGAGGACCAGAAAGTATATCCCCAATACAGCGTTTATCTTGGTGGAGGATGCAATCCAGCCAGATGCATAGTACAAAATAGAGTCCATTATGCCGCCTGTGGCTATGATATGCTTGACGCCCGATGCCAGGAGTATCAGCACGATGCCGGGAGACATAAACAATGCGCCTTTGAAAAATTTTTGCCCTACTTCCCTAAGGGATAAGCCGGAAAGAAGGCCTCCTCCCACTCCGGAAATAATAAACAGCAAGGCGATTATAGGCAGGTTGTATGCACTTATTGCAGGAACTACAGGTGACAGCAGCACCAGACATACCATGAAGCAGGTCACCACTGCAAACCAAATCACGCCTTTCCTGTTATCTATGGGAGCTCCTTCCGCCCTGACCCCGGAATCGACTGTGCTTTGAGCTTCAGGCTTTATTCTTTTTGTATAAAGCATTAAAAAAGCCATCAGGACTATGTAGGTTATGAAAAAAATTAATAGCCTGTACCCTGCCCCGGAAAACATGGGCACGCCGGAAATCTCCTGGGCGATCCCAATGGTAAAGGGATTGGTCACAGCTGCAGAAAAGCCAAAGCCGCAGGCCACCAAAGACATGCCAAGGCCGGTTAGCACATCCCATTTAAGCTCTATAGCCAATGCTATCATAAGCGGTACCAGCGGAACAATCTCTTCAAAAATACCTATGAAAGCGCCAAGACACATAAAAATAAAAACGATGAGCCCCATCAGCACGTACTTTTTATCCTTAAATCTCTTCACTACACTGGTGATTATGGTGCTCAATATCCGGGCTTCATTCAGCACATGGATTGCTCCTCCGATCACAAGCAAAAATATGATGATGGCAATAATCAATACACCGTCTGAAGTCCATAAAACCGAAACCGGTGCTGCCGCCCATTTGTATACGGGCAGTCTTTCCTGGTCAGTGAATTTAAAGCTGCCTGGAACAATAACTTGCTCTCCATCTACTATGGCCCTCTCATAAGACCCGGTGGGTATGATCCATGTCAACAAGCCTGACAAAAGTATAAGCACCACTAAAATCAATATAGCGGACGCAAATGTCTTTTTGCTTATATTTCTCTCGTTCATACTCTGATCCCCTCCAAACAATATTGAACCAAACTGCAATTTTACAATTACTCGCTTTGATACCTCATTGAACGAGACTTCATTCAGAGGGGGATTCAACCCCCACTGAATGTTAGTCGAGTCCATACTGGACTTAGCCGCTCTTGGCACCCGCCGCCTATAGAGGCGGGGGTCTTAGAGCGGGTTAGTTCAGTGATAAAAACCTGATATAAAAGCAGATCATGTTAGAAAAATTTATTATGGATATTCTTTCATTGCTGGAATGTATAGAAGCATTATCCTTCTTGGTCAATATTACCGCTGAAAATCTATATATATTTTTGCATGAGCCCAGATACTTCCTCGAATCAGTTCCTCCGATCATTAGATAAGGCACGATCACGGCTTCCGGATATATCCCATTAATAATACTGCCCAGTATTTTGTAGGGCTCCGAATCGATAGAAGATATCTCGGAGGGTTCCTCAGCCAGCATCTTTTCTATCTGAAAATTGATACCCGGATTGACCTTTTTTATATGCTCCAAGGTGGAATCTACGCTGTCGCCCTGAAGGACCCTCAGGTTGGCTACAGTCCATGCTTTTTGCGGCAGTACGTTGGGAGCATCTCCGCCGCCGTTCATCGTAAAGGCTATGGTGGTCCTTATCAAAGCATTGGTAAGAGGGCTCTTGGCGAGCATGGAACTGATGATCGGAAAGAGACGGTCAATATTTTTTAAGACAAATTTTTTCTCTTTCATATAAGGCGCCATCGTCTTGAGCATTTCTTTCACAGGCATGGTGAGCCTGGCAGGCATAGGGTTATTCTCCACATTGGATATGATCCTGGCTATGGTGCCGATCGCAGTACTTCCGGGAGGCATGGATGAGTGGCCGCCCTTATCTTCAACGGTTATCTTGATATTGGTCGAGCCCTTCTCGGCAATGCCGATTATGGCTGCGGGTACGGTAAGGCCTTCCAGCATATCGGTTATAATGCAGCCGCCTTCATCGATTACGCATTCAAATTCAATATTTCTTTCTCTGAAGATCCTGGCTGCTTCTTCGGCTCCCCTCATTCCTCCTATTTCCTCATCAAATCCAAATACCATATAAATATCTCTCTCAGGCTTAAAGCCATTGCTTATAAGATGCTCCACCGCTTCCATTACCGCTATGACTTGATTCTTGTCATCCAGCGAGCCCCGCCCCCAGATATGATCATCCTTTATGGTTCCGGAAAAGGGAGCCTCCTCCCAATCGGCCTCTGAATCCTTTTCTATGGGAACCACATCGTAATGGCCCAGCAATAAAACCGGCTTATTGCTATTCCCCTGGCTCTCCCATATATATATGGGGCAATATCCGTTTACCAGCTCTTTTTTACAGGCTTTTTTTATATTTGGGTATGTGTTTTCAAGAAACAGCAAAAATTCGTCAAACAGCTTGAAGTCCATTTTCTCATGATCAGGATATGATATCGTCTTTATTTTGATTGAATCAGCCAAATGCTGCACAGCACTGTTTAGATCAAAGCTTTTTTCAATATTTGAATCCGACATAGCATCCTCCTAAAATCTAATTTTTTGTTCAGTATAATAATTTTATATTACTCCATTTGCAAGCCAAGGTCTACCATATTTTACTAGGCTGGGCCAAAACATATGAGCATAGAGGCGATATAGAATGTTTTAAGAGGCTGCCCCGAAGGACAGCCCCTTAAAACATTTTTAACACTGAACTAACCCGCCCTAAGTCCCCCGCCTCTACAGGCGGTGGGTTCCAAAGGGCGGCTAAGTCCAGTATGGACTCGACTAACATTCAGCGGGGGTTGAATCCCTCACTGAATGAAGTCTCGTTCAATATTTATTGTATATGCGATATAGGAATACTGCAGCCTCGGCACGGGTCACCCGGGAATGAGGGTTCAGCTTATTGCCGAAACCTGTGATCAAACCTTCCCGGACCAGTGCTGCCAAGCTTTCTGCGGCATAATCGTAGATGTCTCCCTTGTCGCTGAATCCATCCAGCGCCGAGGTATTTCCCATGACCTTAAATTTTTTGAATTTTTCCAGTGCCCGGGCTGTCAGCACCATCATGTCCTGCCTTGAAATGCTCTCCTGAGGCTTAAACTGATTATTTCCGCTGCCTGCAGCTATGCCTAATTTCTTAGCGACTCCTATGGCTTCGTAATAATATGCGCCTGACTTTACATCCTCAAAGTTGTCTTCAAAGCTGGCTGTCAATCCCAGAGTCTTTATAAGGAAAGCAAGATAATCGGCTCTGGTGATGTTGCCGGCAGGTGAGTAAGTATTGAGCCCGGTACCGGTCAGGATGCCCTTGGAGGCCATTGTCTCAATTGCCTTCCTTGCCCATTCCGTCATGCTCAGATCATCAAAGGTCTTGTAAACATATGCTGCTGCGTATCGGCCGAAACGGGTGCTGCTGAAGGTCATGGTGCCGGCAGTCTGATCATACCGTCCGTTTGGAACCGTAATCATATTGCCGCTGCCGTCAATATAACAGATGACTATATGTTCCAAATTGCCAGTTACCTCTCCTGCAGGCTTGTAGGGTATGGCTGCTTTCACAGAGGCATCCTCATTATTCCACAATATCTGCTTGCCATCTATCTTCATGCTCAGGTCCATTACAGGCCCGCCATTTATTTGTTTCTTTATATTCTCAGGCAAGCTGCCATTATCGACAGCTGCCACAATTAGAGATACCTTTTGCATCCCCGCCGTATCCGTCAGCATGTTGTCAGGCACTTCTACTGATGCGATACCGGTTTTTATTTCAATCCTTTTCTTTCCGTTCCCCGAGGTGAAAAAGCTTGCCGGAAGCACAGCTTCATATGCTTTTGCCCCGCTCATATCAGGAATATCAATTTTTATTGTTCTTACACCTTGGGCATCTGCCTTTGATTTATCAAATGCAGCGGTCAAAGAGGGTGAATCCGGCGCGGCTGTGAAAACTCCCTTACTTTTATCCATTATTATGGGAATTGTTTTTATAACGTCTTTATTTGAGTCCAGCACTCGGGCTGCAGGCTTTTGTTCAGGCACAGCTGAAGAAACAGAGCCGCCCTTATCACCGGAGGATTCACCGCTGCCGCTTGAGCCGCCGCTGTATCTCCATGCGGCTGTGACAGTCACATCCTTGTCAGGCATGATGAAGGTAGTGGTGCTGCTGTTGGCATCGGCAAAGGCCACACCGCCGGAAGAGCTCCAGCCTGCAAAGCTGTAGTTGCTTCGGCTGCCTGCGTTGATAGTAACGGCAGCGCCCTGTGCATAGCTTCCCGCCCCGCTGGTTCCCGCATAGCTGCCATTTACAGCCACATTGTAGAGTGCTGCGGGAATTGGTTCAAAGATTGCCTTTACAGTTACGTTCTCTGCGGGCATGGTGAATTTGTTTTCTACGATGTTCACCCCGCCGCTGATAACTTGCCACTCCTTGAAGCGATAACCGATGTTAGGCGTGGCGGCCATGGTAATTTCCGTACCCGCCTGTGCGGAAATTACGTTAGCGCTTGCCGTACCGTTACCGTCATCCTGGACGGTGATTGAATAGGTATTCACGGGCAGAGCTTCATAGATAGCTGTTGCTGTAACTGGCTGAGCAGGCATAGTGAATTTTGCCGTCTGGCTGGTTTTGCTCGTACTTTCTACAAAAATAACGGATGAAGTAATGTTCCATTCCTTGAATCGCTGTCCATCGGGTGCCGCATCTGCGGTAATGGTTACGGCAGTCCCCTCCTCATAGCTGCCGCTGCCTGTACCGTTTACTACTATCAGTGCATGCTTGGGTACCGAAGTGCTTTCCTTTACCCAGACAATTGCAGTATCTTTGCTGTAGGTGTGATAGCCCGGCTTGGTGGTAGGAAGAGTCTTATCGTTCTCCGTCTTTATTGTATAATATACCTTTGCAAACACCTTGCCGGAAAGCTTGCCGTCAATGGTGATTTCACCGTTTTCGCCTGCCTCCGCGCCGATGCCGTTGAGGGCAGCTACGTTCCCGGTCACCGACACCGAGCCGTAGGAGGCGTAAACGCCCACTGTATCGCCGGCGCTGCCGGTGGCGGTCACGTTGCCGGTGACGGAAATCGTACCGTCATTGCCGTGGTACTTAACCCCGTTTGGCCCCTCCACGTTGCCGGTGATGGCAATAGCGATGGTATCACCGGAGTTGGCCAAGCCCTCCACCGCAAAGACCGACGCCAAGGTCGAGGTAGATTTGACGTTGCCGAGCACCTTGATATCGGCATCGCCGGTGGCGTGAATGGCGCGTGCCTTGCCCGTTACATCGCCGTAGACCGTAATGTCGGATGTGGTAGAACCCTGACGGGTCCAGATGCCGGCGCTGCCGGTACTGGTCACCGAGGCGGGATTTTGCTGGCTTCCCACCGTCACGGTGCCGCCGTTTTCCACATAGATACCCGCGCCAAGACCGCTGGCGATGTTGATATCACCGTTCACCTGGACGATATTGCCGGTATAATTGCCGCTTAGATTTATGCCGTGACACTCCCATGCGGGCTGGCCGTTTACGATGATTGACCCGTTGAAAGAAACACTGTTGTTGCTTCCGATGGTGTATATGCCGCCCGACGCACCTGTGATGGAGCCCTTTTGGACAGTCACAGTGGATTGGTAGGAGGCGTCAATTCCCACAGTTCTGCTGCTCTCCAGGCTTGCGTTGATATTGCCGCCGGAGCTAAAGGCGGATGCTGTAACATACAATGCGGCAAACTTAGCATTAAGGCTCAAATCCCCTGTGCCAGTTATGCTCAAATTGGCATTATTCACCACCGCAAGACCATGTCCCAACGAATTTGAGATGCTGAGACTGTGGCCGTTTAGATCAAGCGTTATCGTTTTGCTATCAATCTTAACAGCACCGTCGCCGGAAACGGCTTTATCAAACGAGATATCATCCAGCAATTTGATGGTCTTGCCGTCGGCGGCGGATAGCGCTTCGGGCAGGTTGTCATACTGTGCGCCGTCTACGATTTCGCAGACCGCTGGCGCGATTTTAACCCAAACGATCCCCGGCCCGTTTGCCACGGCGGAATATTTCAGGTAGCCGTTGTCCACTTCGCCCGAGCCCTTGGCCTTGTAAACGCTGTTCAGGTTGATATAAATGGGCGCGGTCATGATGCCTTCGATTCGGATTTGTCCGGTACCCCAGGTCTTCGCGCCGCAGCCGCCTTCCGTGCCGGTGACCTCCACATCTCCCAACACGTTTATCTGGGAGCCGTTGCCGTTGGCATAGACTCCGAAGGCCGATCCGTTGGCGACATTGACTTTGACGTTGGTGACCGTGGCCGAGCAGCCCGCTTTGGCATAGACGCCCGCGGAGGTATTAGCGCCGGTCACGTTGATATTAAACTCCCCGGTCCCCGCCAGGGCAAGATTGCCGCTGTTCTTGAGCTCCAGCGCGTACACCGCCGTTCCGGGCGCGGACACATTGAGGTTGAGGGTGAAGGTTCCCACGTCGAGGGTGAAGCTTTTCGTGTCCACCACGATCTTTTCGGTGTAGTTGATGTTCGCCGTCAGACGGATGGTGCCGCCGCTGACCACATTGGTCAGCGCCGCCTTCAGCTCGGTCACGTTCGAGACGGCGATGACGGAGGACGGATCTTTGACCCATACGACGCCTGTGGCGCCGGAATTGCTGTACTTGAGATAGCCGGGCTTCGCAGGATCGGGCGCGCCCTCATTCTGTGCCAGCTTTACGTTGTTGATTAGCACATAGCTGGCCGAGCCTTGGGGTGTGACGGCGCCCTCCACCGTGATGTTGCCGCTGCTGCCGCCTGTAATGACAGCGCAGTGGTTGTAGGAGGAGAGGTCGCCTTTAACGGTGATGCTGCCGCCCGCACCCTCGGTGAGCGCGCCGGCGCGGATGCCGTAAATGTCGCCCTCCACGGTGATGACGCCGCTGTCAGAGGTATGAGCACCGTAGCCGGAGGTAGCGGACACATTGCCCCCTACAATTACCTCGGCCTGATTCAGGGCATAGACCGCCCCTTGAATCTGCCCATCTGTGGAGGTGACGTTTCCGTTTACTGTGACCATGGTACCGGAATCGGTGGCATAAACCCCGTTGTTCTGCCCGGTGGCGTTGCCGCGCACCGTTACTTTAGAGCCGCCCATGGCGAAAACGCCGATGCCGTCGTTGCCGCTGGCGGCGGCGTCAATCGTAACGGTGCCCTGGTTCGCCCATACGCCGTAAAGCTTGCCGGTGGCGTTGAGCTTGCCAACGCCGGCAAGCGCCACGGTTCCCTCAGTCACCTTGAGCCCTTCGTTGGCGGTTGTATCAATCGTGAGGGTATGTCCGTTTAGGTCAAAGGTGATATGTTTCCTGTCGATGATAACACCTTGAACGGTTGTGAAGCTTTTGAGCAACTTGATGGTTGCTGTGGAACCCGCCGCTTCCACAGCCTCTTGCAGTGTCGCATATTCCGTGCCGCCGGTTTCGCAGAGCTTTTCCCCTGCGATATCCGGCGGGGTAGTTACCTTTAGCTCGATAACGTCAGTACAACGACCCAGCGGATTGGCGTAATTAGTGTCGCCTACCACCATGTAGAGGTCATATTGTATATTTCCGGCAGCTCCGGTTACAAGAAAGTTCTCTTCGCTTCCCGGACTGAATTCCGGGCTCCCTGAGGCGATTGCGGCAGCATCGTCGCCGTCTGTGCCGGCTGCAACCTGTTCAATGCTTGGTCGGGCGGCGCCCTCAGGCAGGAGCACCCAATATACCTTGCCCTTATAGTCGTCTCCAATATTTTGCAGCTTAACCTTTACCTCTGCCTGTTTGCTGCCATCCGGCTGGGCAGCCCCCGCCATGGGATAGCCGGAAGCAAGCAAATCTGCGGGCGGCGGCGAAGGGAAGTCCACCATTGCCGGCTCCGACAGATTGCCGGCATCATCTCTCAGCACCACATAGACGTCATAATCAGTGCTATGCTGAGGTACAAAGTCGGAAATGGTCATATCGGTGGCCATGCTCTTGCTGCCAAAAGCCTTTATAGCCGCCTGATCCGCCGCGTCCGTTCCGGTCGCAACCTGCTCTTTATTGGGTGGTACAGCGTTATTTTCCAACAGAACAGCATGATAATAAGACGGTTCCTGCGCTTTAAAGTAAATATAAATCTGCCGCGATCCGGGTGATTGCGGGTTGTTCTTCGGGAAACCCCCTTCAGCAAAAGCCGGCGGCGTGGTGTCACCATATACAGCCTCTGAGACAGTGGGCAAAGAAGCCGGATATGCAGGCGGTGCGTCTCCCCCCGGGGCATAGGCACTCACTCCGCTCATGGTCATGGTCATCAATATGACCAGTGCCAAAAGCAGGGCAAGAAACTTAGAAAGCCCTTTTCTATTTATTTTCATCATTATGATTCCTCCCATATAAGATTTCATTTTGTAACACTCAATGAAGTCTCGTTTATATCGCAGTCATATAATCTCTAATTCTCTTCATAGCACCTTTTCTTGATTATGCTATTGGAGATACTCGGCTTTGCTTTCTGAAGGCTCCCGGAGATAATCCGGTTTTCTTTTTGAAAGCATCTGAAAAATGGCTGTGGGTTACAAAGCCGCAAAGACCCGCAATTTTCAAGATATCCAAATCGGTTTCCACAAGCATTCTTTTTGCATTTGCTATTCGGAGTTCCGCCAGGTATTCCCTGGGGCTAATGCCTACCAACTCTCTAAACTGTCTTGACATGCGGCACTTGCTGATGTTGACATGCTCCGCTATGGCTTTGCTCGTAATGGGCTTATCATAATTTTTCTGAATATATCGTACAATGGCTTCGGCTGAAGCGAAGCACAAGCCTTGCTTCTCTTCCACTACTGCAGCTGCCAGTACAGCATGCCGCAAAACATTGATGAAAAGCTCATAGATTAGATTATCCAGCATGAGATGTTTCCCCGGAGACTCAACGCGGCTTTCACAAAGCAGATTGTCAATGACCGTATATACTCGGTTTTCAACAGGGATAGGCTGATTCCGGAATCTGTTCAGACATTTTCCGTAAAGCTCTAAATACAAGCTGTTGATATATGCAGCCTTGCATGTTATTCTTATGAGGCTTGAATCCTTCCCACAGGCCAAAAGCCGGCGCAGCTGCCAGGGATTGACGCATACCATTTCCGGTTCTTCTATTTTCAGGCTTGTATAGCCTGCACGGAGATACATCTCTCCGGCCCAAGGTATAAAAAAGTCATAGCAGTCGGATATTTCTCCCCATTCAAGGAGTACACGCTGTTGGGCACTTATTATGCTCAAAACCAAGCTGTTCTCAGAAAGCTTATAAATGATTGCGTCAGGATGTGTTTCGCAGGTATGATACCATAACATTTCACCTCACCTCACTTCGTATTGCTACTTTTTCCCAACACATCCAGTATAAATAAAAAAGCAACTATTCTTTTGGAATAATTGCTCATCATACTTACTAAAAATTGCTATTCTAAGGCTGAACCGATATTCTTTTTATATTCGGCAGGAGAATACCCTGTCATATCTTTGAAAGTGCTTGAAAAATGAGGCATGCTTACAAAACCGCACAGCATCGCCGTCTCCGAAACGGAGTACCTGCCGGATTTCAAAAACTCCCTGGCCTTTTGTATGCGTATCTTCAGCAGGTACTTATGGGGAGAAACTCCGATCTTTTTCTTAAAGGTCCGTATAAAATGAAAGGGAGAGATATTGATCTCGTCGCATATATCTGCAATCTTGATATTTGCATTGTAAAATGCCTCCATGTATTCCACAGACAGGGCGATGCAGGTGTCCATATCAGGAGATTTTTCAGGAAATCTTTTAAAATTCGTTTTAAACTCCCGCAAAAGCAAAGCAACGATCTGCGCGGCTAGGCAATCCAACATCAGAGGAAAAGTGTCAGCACGTTCCGCTTCCCTGTCAAAGGTGCTGATCGCTTGCATCAGTTCTCCCGAATATGGGTTTAGAATCTTTAAGAACCTTACCGGGCCTGAATGCCCCATTTCTTCCGCTGTTCTATTGATGAACCCAGGCTTTATGAGCAGTGAAAGGTATCGCTTCTTTACTCCTTCTCCGGTGCAAAGTATGGTATCTCCCGGATTGAAAACAACAATTTTCCCGCTGCTGAAACTTTGCAGCTTGCAGTTTACATAGGTGTCGGGTGGAGTTGTCGATGTAATAATCATATGAAAGTCCTCTGAATGCATAAGCTTCCCTGCAATAAAGGTTTCTGGCCTGAAAAGCGCAACATCGCTGCATAAGCACTTTTCAACCTTCTCCATGATGTTTTTGGGAATCTGATTCACAAAGTTAACATACTTATCCATACTCCACCTCCTTTGCACCGATTTCATTTGAGATATGGTTAATTGTACCATAATAGTAAGATGCATGCTTTCATAAAATTGCTCACTTTCGAAATATTGATATGATTCATTAGTTATTTTAACTTATTCATTCTCTTGTTTATCCTCATATCCATGACGAAGAAGTTAATTATTCAAGCCTGACCCCATCCTTGGGAAAAATACCAGATCTCCATATGCTAAATCTTCCTTGGATACATACGCTCCGACCTTTGCTTGGGACCTTGCTACTCTTGGCAATATTATACCAAGCTTGCCAAACAGGTAGTATACTAATCCGGAACAGTCATAACTATCTGGGCCTGTCCCGCCCCACTGATAAGGTTATCCCCAACTCCGTTTATAACTCTTATGCCATATAAGTAACCCCCAGCTTCTTGTGCTATGGTGAAATCATATCGTAATCTAAAAATATGTGCTCGTACAAAAAGGAGATTAGCTTCTTTTGTTTTATCAGCAGTGTTCTTAGTTCAGATGGAGTTTATAACTCCATCTGAACTTATTTGTTTAAAGCATCACTTATGCTGTCAAACATGCTTTCTTCTGCTTTAAGTTTTAAGCCGTTACCTATTACGCATAAATTATTCTGCTTCATAATTTCATCGATTAATTCCGCGTAATTCCTTATATCTTCTGCTTTTGTATCAAAAATTTCATCCCGATATTTTTGTATATCCTGCTTTGTTTTCCCTGTTATATACATTCTGTCCCATACCCATCCTTTGTTTTTTGGTTCCAGTTCAAAATCTATGTATTCTATTGATTTATATATATAATTATTCATTTCTTCACGGCTTGGATTAAAGCTTTTTAAAAAAAGGCCGGCATTATTAAATACATTAATGGTTTCTTTCAAATCAGGATCATCAAAGGAATAAAAAACAATTGTGGATTCATCTATCCAGGCGCCTTCCCCATAGGCGCCGCCCTTAAGCCTGATTTCCTCAAACAGATATTTGTCTATTATTCTGTTAAGCACGGCAAGCTTGCCGCTTTCTTCATAGCCAAGCTTCTTAAAATCACCGGCTTTGGTTATATACTGAACATTGACCGGCGATGTATAAGCCTGATTTTTTTCAGAACATTCAAATTCATATTCTTGCTTAGGCAGATTATTAATCTTCAGCTCAGTTATAAAATTTTCCAGGGTCTTTTCAAACTGAAGGAAATCATTTTCCCCACCTGTATAACTCACAATCAAGTTTTCTTTATCAAAGGCAATTTTGCTTACTTCCTCCAGATTCCTTATTATCTCATCGGCCTTTAACTCAAAATTGGCGTCTATATCTGAAATAAACATATAAAAAGGAATAGAACTCAGGCTGTTGTACTTTTCCTTGGGTGAAAGACATGATAAAGCCTGAGATGCAGCATACGATAAAGGATTGTTTTCTAATTCAAATTTATTATAAGACTTTATTTGTCTTATTAATTTATGTAATTCTTCCTTATTACTAAACTTACTGTTATTCTTTATTTCACCTAATAAAGCAAATCCTTTTTCGAGATTTTCCTTTAAGATGCTCATGGATACCTGCAATTTAGGATAATATTCGCCATGCTTCTTACTGTCTTCATAAGCATAAATACCAAAGTCAATACCGCCTGTATAGGTTTTCACCATATTATCCAGTTTGGAGGAACCGTAGCTTGCAGTATCAACTCTTCCAAGAAGTTTAGTTAATAAGATTAAATACATCAGCCGGTCTTGGCTAACCTTTTTAGTATCATAGTAAAAATGTATATAGCCTATACCATTTGTAAATATAGAATGATTTAAGGCCTTAACCCCATTAATTTCCTTTATGATCGTCGGAATGTCTTCCGTTTCTTTTTTTAATCCGGCAAGATTATTCTCTGCTGCTTTTCTTTCTTGGATAGTCTTCTCCTGCCATTTTAAGAAGTCCTGGTTTTCCTTAATTATTGCATTCATTTTTTCCTGAGATAAGCCCGCTTTTAATTCTGCAAATTTATTTTTAGAATCTTCTGCAAGCTTTTCCTGCAGGCCTACCTTTGGCTTTAAGACTACTAAAGATGAATGATTATTCTCCAAAAAATATTTTTGAATTATCTGCTCAAAATACTTGTCATTACTTTTTGCTCGCAGTTTACCAATTTGAGCATTTTTAGAAAAAGCTTCTTCAAAGCTTTCATCATATAACCAGGCATCTGTTGCTGTAATAATATTTCTAAGGCCTTTATCTTTAGAAATCACATCGTCACGTATTGTCATTTCATAGGAATTAAATACTGACTCTAAAAGCTCTTGATCAAAACCGTTTTCTACTATATCAGTCAGTATCCCTCGAACAGTTCTTTGAAGCTTTTCTTTGCCATAATCCTCATCAGCTTCCATTATCAGACTCCAGCTGAGCTGTTTCCCGCTGCCTGCCGTAGTATAAGGAGTGCCTGCCTTACTATCAATAATTGCCTTTTTAAAAGGTGAAGCATCTGTCATCAAGAGATAATCCAGAATATCTAAGGCAGTGTTTAAATAATCACTTATATATATCTTAAGATTTTCTTATGGATATCTTATTTTTTTAGGTACTTCCCATAAACCATAAATGCATCCATGATATGATACTGTTTTGTCAAATGATCACCTGGAGCTCCTGCGGTAATCAAAATATACTCGTTTCCGTTTTTTTCAGCCAAGCTGGCCAGGCACAGGCCGGATTCACGGGTATAGCCGGTTTTACCGCCGAGGATCCTTCCCCCGTCAAATTCATAGGTATCCATTTTTTCAAACATAGTACTGTAATAAGTGATTCCATCGGGGTGCATATTGGTGCCCGCAGTGGAATGGCGTGCAGAAGTAAAAACCTCACGAAATGTTTTATTTTTCAGCGCATATTCAAGCAGCACGGAAATATCCTTTACTGTAGTATAATGGTTATCATCGTAAAGGCCGCATACGTTTGTAAAATGAGTATCATTCATACCAAGCTGCTTTGCCTTTTTGTTCATCAGCTTTACAAATTCATCTTCTGAACCTGAAACTCGAAGAGCAAGTCCCATGGAAGCATCGGCGCCTGAAGGCAAAAGCGTTCCATACAGTAGATCAATCACAGTAACTTTCTCACCGGGCAAGAATCCCGCCATCGAAGCATTAGCTGCATATAGACTCGGGAAAATGTTCTCCGGAAGAATAACCGACTCCTTCAGATCAGAAATATTCTCCATTGCTATTATTGCAGTCATTATTTTTGTCAGAGATGCCGGATAGATTCTTTCCTCACTCCTGGTTCTAAAAGCTACCTTATTATCCTTAAGGCGAATCAGTATTGCATATGGGCTGTACAGCTCTTCTTTTATAGAGTTGAGGCTTATCGGCTCCTTTATACCTGCCGGCGATGAGTCTTGAGACTGCGGACCCCGTAATGGAGAGGAAATACCCCTAAATGGCCTGCTCAAAATAAACGGCAGAAAGTTACTGGCAGTTTTATAGGCTCCATTTGCCAAAAAGACAATGAACAAAGTTAAAACAAAGATTCTGATATATTTGGGTTTTCTTTTTCGACTCATTAAAACACAACTCCTTCATATGGTCTATTGAACCATAAATGAAGGAGTTGTGTTTTAATTCCGGCTTATGAAAAGCTTAAGATTTTCTTATGCTGGGCAGAATAACTGTAAAAATAGTCTGAACGTCGTCACTTTGTACATAAATACTGCCGCTATGAGCTGTTACAATTTCTTTTGCAATAGATAGGCCCAGTCCTGCACCGCCTGTTTTCCCTGGGGTGTCAATATAGGATAAAATTCCTCAGAGCTTACCACACGTCCCCGGTTGGAAGCCAGTACCCATAAAATAGAAAACTCTGTAGGAGTAAGAGAGAGCAATTTTTCGTTAAGCATGCATTCATGGGTGTTCTTATCCAGAATCAGACCGGAAAACTCGATTATTTTCTGCTCTTGTGGCGGTTCGACAGTATTGTATTTGGTAAACCTGCGGAGCTGCGCCTTCACTCGGGCAATTAATTCAAGCGGCCGGAAGGGCTTAGTAATATAATCGTCGCCACCTAGCGTAAGCCCTGTAATCTTGTCGATTTCCTCATCCTTAGCTGTTAGCATGATGACCGGAAAGTTATGTTTTTCACGAATGCGCCGGCAAATTGAAAAGCCGTCCACATCAGGAAGCATCACATCTAGAATAGCCATATCCGGTTTTTCATTTTCATTGAACGAGACTTCATTCAGAGGGGGATTCAACCCCCACTGAATGTTAGTCGAGTCCATACTGGACTTAGCCGCTCTTGGTACCCGCCGCCTATAGAGGCGGGGGTCTTAGAGCGGGTTAGTTCAGTGATAAAATTCAGAGCATCCTGCCCATTATAAAATTTGAAAACATTATAATTCTCATTCTTCAGATATAGCTCAATCAAGTCTGCAATAGACTGCTCATCATCCACAACCAATATGTTTGCAATCATATTTTTTAATCACTCCGTATCCCTATTATTCTACTATATTATTCCTTCCTTATGCCGATATATTGTTAAACAGTAATAAGGCCAATTAACACATACCCACCGCAGCTTATGAAGCTTTTATAACAAGCCCTAATAATTTTGAAAAGTCTATCGCTTGCATAGGGGAAACTATCGCACCTCTAAGATCTTCAGGCCTTATACCTAATCCTTCAACATCAGAATCAGTCAAATCTATTCCTGATAAGCTGGTTCCTGACATCTGGCTCAGTCTGAAATTACACTTTCTGACCTCCACCTTATTAAAGATACTGCTCTGAAAGTTACTGTTTTCAAACATACAATCCGAGAATACCGCATTTTTCATTCGAATAAAACTCATTACAGCAAATTTACCATTGCAGTTTTTCATATAAATGTTCTGGAGCGTTGCCTCGCTGAGGTTCATGCCCACAAGCTTGCAATCTATAAACTCTGTCCTATGAATAATTGCACCGCTGAAGTTTGCGTTTGACAAATCACAGTTTTCAAACCTTACATCTGTAAGCTCCAGAGAATTAAATCTAGCACCTTTGAAGTCCACTTTATTGAAAATCACACCTTCAAAGCTTATTTGATCAGCTGCCTGCCTATCGACTTTGCAATCCGATATATAGATATCCCTGATGCTGCTTTCGTCTTCGATTTCAATGGCTCTCGTGCATGTGTCTTCGATTCCCCTTATGAATTTGGGCTTGATTATTGGTGAAAGAGCTTGCTTGCTATTCATTTTGAAGTCTCCTTAGTATTTTATTTGAATTTGATGTAGATACAGATGAAATATATTGCATTTCATAGCTGTAAAAATTCATATATCTGATTTTTTTATATTATTCAATCCTATCTATCAAGTCCTTAATACAATTCTTTTTCCCCTTTGCTAGCCTATGAATATTTTGTACATTTAAATATGTTGATAGAAAGTATAATGCTGCTGATACGGCAATTATCCGGCCGGCATTTATATTAACGGCATTTTGCCTGCTATACACTAAAGATATAATATTTGGGTGTACTTCTCAAGCTCTTCTTTATACATTCTTTATCTCACCATATTTCCCCTTTACGCCATCTTTATGAAGAAATAATTATAATTAAATTGATAGGAGACATTCAATGGTTGGAGATTAATGCTTATAGTCCTTAAAGAAAATTAAGTGAGGTGAAACCCATGACAGATAATTTAAAGCCATACGATAATTACATCCAATCGGCTATAAATGCCTTAAAACAGAGGAGCTATCCACAGGCAGAAGAAAGTATCAAGCAAGCTATGCTTATAAATCCGCATTCTTCTGTTGTTCACAATTTGTATGGTATATTTGAAGAGCTCTTAATGAAAGATAATCTAGCCCGCAAGCATTATAGGGCAGCCTATGCCCTTGATCCAACATATAAGCCTGCAATTCGGAATCTGGAGCGTATATCGACCTTTGAGTACTACCTGAAAAGAATCCCTATTGATTTTGGTGACCAGCCGGAAGAGGAAACTGAAGATACGTACCCTGCATATTATGATAACCCTGTAATGCATTTGTGTAAGAAAAAAAAGGAGTGATTTTTATATGGAAAGGGTTTTAGCAATTTCCGCATTTATTGGACTGGGATTGTTTGTTTACCTATTTTATGTTTTATTCAGAGGTGAAAAATTATGACCTATTTTATACTGCAAGATATATTTTATATAGTCATATTAATAATACTGTCTATTCCCTTGGGAATTTATATGTATAAAGTTATGGCAGGGCAGAAGGTTTTCTTGACTCCTTTGCTCTTTCCCATGGAAAGCAGGATCTATAAGCTGATGGGAATTCAAGCCGACAAGGAAATGAGAGCAAAAGAATATGCTTTTTCAGTAACTGGCTTCAGCAGCATCGGCCTTGTTTTTCTTTGGGTGCTGCAAATGCTTCAGGGTATTTTGCCTCTTAACCCCGAGGGAATTAAGGGAACCAGCTGGCATCTTGCTTTCAATACGGCAGCAAGCTTTGTTTCCAACACCAACTGGCAGGCTTATTCAGGCGAAACTGCTCTGTCTTATTTATCCCAGTCACTGGGACTGACCGTTCAGAATTTTGTGTCGGCAGCAACCGGAATTGCCGTGTTGTTTTCCTTGATGAGAGGATTGATTTTAAAAGAGAAAACAACCATCGGAAGCTTTTGGACGGATTTGACGAGGACCACACTCTATATTTTGATTCCTCTTTCGTTAATTACAGCGCTCCTTATTGCCTCTCAAGGCGTGGTCCAAACCCTGAGTCCTTATAAAGATGTTGTTTTGCTGGAAAACGGTGCGGTTCAGACCATACCTTTAGGCCCGGCTGCAGGCCAGATTGCCATAAAGCAGCTTGGTACAAACGGCGGCGGCTTTTTCGGAGCAAATTCAGCCTTTCCATTGGAGAATCCTACACCATTCTCCAACTTGGTTCAATGCTTGTCACTCTTGCTGATACCTGCCGGGCTATGTGTCTCATTCGGTAAGGCGGTGAAGGACAGCAAGCAAGGCAAAGCAATCTATGCGGCGATGCTCATCTTGTTCGTTATATGCCTTGCTGCTGTTACTTTCTGTGAACAATATACAGCACCCGTTTTTGATGATGCGGCAGCATCCGGCAACTTGGAGGGCAAGGAAATTATCCATGGCGTGGGACTTTCATCCTTGTGGGCCGCCGCAACTACCGCTGTGTCTAATGGTTCTGTTAACTCCATGCACGACAGCTTTACACCCCTCGGCGGCATGATTCCCATGTTCCTGATGCAGCTTGGCGAAATAGTTTTCGGAGGTGTAGGCAGCGGACTTTATGGGATGTTGGCTTTTGTCCTGCTTACCGTATTCATCGCAGGATTAATGGTTGGTCGTACTCCTGAATACTTGGGGAAAAAAATTGAACCCTTTGATATGAAAATGGTGTGTATTATAGTACTCGTTCCGCCGCTTTTTACATTATTGGGAACAGCTGCCGCAGTCTTAATGCCTGAGGCGCCTTCTTGGCTGACAAATTCGGGAGCCCATGGCTTCTCTGAAATTCTTTATGCCTTTACTTCTATGGGAAATAACAACGGCAGCGCCTTTGGAGGCTATGCAGCTAATACGGTTTTTACAAATATTACAGGTGGAATCATTATGCTCATAGCACGCTTTGCGCCTATGACAGCAGCTATATATCTTGCAGAAAACCTTGCATGTAAAAAGACCGTAGCCCCGGGCGAAGGGACACTTTCCACAAGCAATGCTATGTTCGTAGGACTGTTAATATCAATAATCCTGATAATAGGTGCACTTACCTTTTTTCCTGCTTTAGCATTAGGACCCATTGCGGATTATTTTACCACTGTTAAATGAGGTGAGCTATATGAATAGTAAAAATTTAGAAAAAAATATATTTGTTGATGCAATTAAGCAGTCTTTCGTTAAACTTTTGCCAAAAACTCAGATTAAAAACCCCGTAATGTTTGTAGTCTATATAGGAGCTGCATTAACTTCGATGCTATATCTGCTATCTTTTGCCGGTATCAAAGATGAAAGCCCGTTCTACACACTTGCTATCGCTTTGATACTGTGGTTTACCGTGCTTTTTGCCAACTTTGCGGAAGCCATGGCTGAAGGCAGAGGCCGAGCTCAGGCCGACACCCTGAGAAAGTCCAGAAAAGATGTAAAAGCCAAAAAACTGAAATCGGCGGCTGATGCAGAAGATTATGAGGAAGTATTGTCCAACACCTTAAAAAAAGGAGATATTGTATATGTAAAAGCCGGTGAACAAATACCCATGGATGGAGAAGTAATCGAAGGAGCCGCATCGGTAGATGAAAGTGCAATCACAGGCGAATCCGCTCCCGTCATACGTGAATCCGGCGGTGACAAAAGTGCTGTAACGGGAGGCACTACTCTGGTATCCGACTGGCTGGTTATTCGGGTAACAGCCCAGCCGGGGGAAAGCTTCCTCGATAAAATGATTGCCATGGTAGAGGGTGCCTCCAGGAAGAAAACTCCCAATGAGATTGCGCTCCGGATATTGCTTGTAACTCTTACCGTTATTTTTCTTGCTGTAACCGCAACACTGCTCCCCTTTTCAGATTTTGCAAGCAAACAGGCTGAAGCAGGTTCCGCCGTCTCCATAACTAATATAATTGCACTGCTTGTATGTTTGGCACCCACAACTATTGGAGCCCTTCTCTCATCCATCGGCATTGCCGGCATGAGCCGTTTGAATCAGGCCAATGTGCTGGCTCTGAGCGGACGCGCTATCGAAGCTGCAGGAGATGTGGATATACTCTTATTGGATAAAACAGGTACTATTACACTGGGAAATAGACAAGCAAGCGAATTTATCCCCTTAGGCGGAGTGACAGAGCATGAACTTGCCGATGCTGCACAGCTTTCCTCAATTGCGGATGAAACTCCTGAAGGAAGAAGCATAGCAATACTGGCAAAAGACCGCTTCAACCTCAGAGGAAGGGATCTGTCCAAGCTAGGCGCTGCATTCGTGGAATTCTCTGCAAAAACAAGAATGAGCGGGATTGACTATCAGGGCAATGAAATCCGAAAAGGTGCTGCCGAAGCCATAAAAAAATTTGTGCTGGATAAAGGCGGAATTTATCCGGATGAATGCGATCAAATCGTCAAACGAGTTGCCGGAGAAGGGGGAACACCTCTTGTGGTTGCTAAGAACAATAAGGTATTAGGTATTATTTACCTCAAAGATATCATAAAAAACGGTGTAAAAGATCGATTTGAAGATTTGCGAAAAATGGGCATAAAAACCATCATGATAACCGGCGACAATCCTATGACCGCTGCAGCCATCGCTGCAGAGGCAGGTGTGGATGACTTTCTTGCAGAAGCAACGCCGGAAGCAAAGCTTAATCTTATTCGTAATTATCAAGCCAAGGGACATCTTGTAGCTATGACAGGCGATGGTACTAACGATGCGCCGGCCCTTGCACAAGCAGATGTGGCAGTGGCGATGAATACAGGCACACAAGCTGCCAAGGAAGCCGGAAACATGGTGGATTTAGACTCAAGCCCAACTAAGCTGATTGATATCGTAAGGATAGGGAAACAGCTGCTAATGACAAGGGGAGCACTGACCACTTTTAGTGTTGCCAATGATGTAGCAAAATACTTTGCTATCATACCTGTACTGTTTTTTGGCATTTATCCTCAACTTGACTCCCTCAATTTCATGAGACTGACAAATACAACCAGTTCCATCCTGTCAGCCATTATATATAATGCACTGATTATCGTCGCACTGATCCCTTTGGCTTTGAAGGGAATAAAATATGATGAAATGCCGGCCGGAAAGCTTTTAAAAAGGAATATGCAGATTTATGGGTTAGGCGGCATTCTTGCACCCTTTGGAGCAATTAAGCTTATTGATATAGTACTGACCGCATGCGGTCTTGTGTGAGGTGAAATAATGTGAAAAAAAATCTTAAGGCTCTCAAGCAGGTATTTTTGTGCTACATCATCATGACAGTACTATGCGGGATCATTTATCCGGGCATCGTTACCGTTATTGCTCAGACAGTATTCCCTATTCAGGCTAATGGCAGCATCATTACTATCACACTAAGAGACGGAACATGCAAAGATTATGGTTCTGCTTTGATCGCTCAAGAGTTTACGAAGCCGGAGTATCTAATAGGCAGACCCATGGGTACAACGAATCTGTCACCTGTAAGCAAAGAACAGGAAAAGCTTGTAAAGGAACGAATCGATTGGTGGCATTCCTTTGACCCCGATAATGATGCGGAAATTCCTATGGACCTGGTTACTGCTTCAGGCAGCGGCGTTGATCCTAATATTACACCGGCGGCAGCTGAGTATCAGGTTTCGCGTATTGCAAGGGAAAGAAGCCTCAGTGAATATGCAATCAGAGAAATTATAAGCAAATATACCACGGGAAGATTCCTGGGATTTTGGGGTGAACCGGCTGTAAATGTATTAAAAGTGAATTTATCACTTGATGGCTTGCTTTAGAGCCAGTGTAATGACATACTTAAAAAGGAGGGGTTTTATGGTAAATAATTATGAACAGCGTCCCAATCCGGACACTATTCTGGAAAGCATCGGCGCCGACAGATCCGTAAAAACAGGTAAACTTAAAATTTTCTTTGGTTATGCAGCCGGTGTAGGCAAGACTTATGCTATGCTTGATTATGCCCAGAATCAGTTAAAAAGCGGTATTGATGTTGTGGCCGGGTATGTAGAACCCCATACCCGGCCTGAAACAATGCAGCTGCTAAACGGATTGCCTGTTTTGCCTCCAAAGATCATAAATCACAAGAATATTCAACTGAAAGAATTTGATTTAGATGCGGCACTCAGCAGGAAGCCCGAACTTATTCTGGTTGATGAGCTTGCTCACTCCAATGCTTCGGGAGTTCGCAACAAAAAACGATATCAGGACATAGAAGAGCTTCTCAATGCCGGAATTGATGTCTGCACAACAATAAATGTTCAGCATATTGAGAGTTTGAATGATTTGGTTCAGGATATCACAAAAGTTACTGTTCGCGAAACAGTCCCTGACTATATCTTTGACAATGCCTACAATGTTAAGCTCATAGATATCGAACCTGACGAACTCCTAAAACGATTTGATGAAGGAAAAATTTACAAACCTGAAAGAGCTAAAACAGCTATGAAAAATTTTTTTACCAGAGAAAATCTTTGCCTTCTGCGTGAGATCGCTATGCGCAAGGCTGCGGATAGAATCAGCCATGAAAATCAGAACGAACGGCGTATGACAGAAAAAATGGCCAGCATCAAGCTGCTGGTTTGTGTCAGTTCTTCACCGTCTTCCTCCAAGTGCATCCGTTGGGCGGCAAGAACAGCTGAAGCCTTTCATGCACCATGGATAGCCGCCTATGTAGAAAACATGGAGAGCCGCTATTTTACGGAAGAAGAAAAGAAAAACATTCGTATCAATCTTGATCTGGCCGAGCGATTGGGTGCTGAGATAATAACACTGAACGGAGATGATATTGCAGCCATTATCGCAGAATATGCCAAGCTTTCAGGCATTACCAACATTGTCATAGGGAAAAGCAGGAATAAGAAAACACTGAAAAGCCTGTTTGAAACAGATTTTGAGGATAAACTTATCTCTCTCCTACCCAGCATAGAAATACACATTATCCCCGGTAATACGACACAAAAAAACTATCGGAATCCAAAGAGAAGAGCAAAAAAGCAGAATCTGCTTTTTTCATGGACTGATGCATTGAAAACCCTTGGGCTTTTAACTGCAGCCACCCTATTTTGCATGGTTCTTCAAGCTTTTGATATCGGCGATCAAAATATTATAATGGTTTATATTCTGTCCGTACTTATGATTTCAAGGATCACAATGGGATATATTTATGGTGTTGTTGCTTCCGTACTAAGTGTGCTTGCATTTAATTTCTTTTTTACGATTCCATATTATACCTTTAATGCAATACAGCCCGGATATCCTATCACCTTTTTCATAATGCTCCTTGTGGCTTTGATAACAAGTGCCCTTACCATCCGCATAAAAATACATGCACGTCTTGCCGTAGAAAGAGAACACCGTACGGAGGTATTGTATGAAATTAATAAAAAACTTTTAGGAACAAGAGGACTTGAAAATATAATGAACCTGACAAATGACTATATTACAAAACTCTTTGACCGCTCCGCAATTTTTTACACGCAAGACCCGGAGAACAGCTCAAAATATGCTTTTATGCAGTCATCCGCAGACCCGGATGCCTCCTTCCTATTATCGGAAGATGAGCGTGCTGTCGCCCACTGGGTATTCATCAATCAAAAATACGCAGGTGCGGGTACGGATACCCTTATGGGAGCAGGTGCTTTTTATATACCTGTTATCTCACAAGGAAACGTGCTGGGAGTAATTGGCTTATCCTGTGCTAAGGGACAGCTCAGCCAAAGCAGCCGTGCATTTTTGCATATGCTTGCTTCACAAGTAGCAATGGCTTTGGAGCGCCAATGCTTATCCGATGAACAACGGCGGATAATAATCGAATCGGAAAAGGAAAAAATGCGAAGTAATTTGCTTAGAGGAATTTCCCATGATCTGCGCACCCCGCTCACCTGCATCTCAGGTGCAAGCTCCGCCATACTTGAAAGCGGCGATTGCCTTGATAAACAGACTCATGATAAGCTTGTTTCCAATATTAAAGAGGATTCCCAGTGGCTTATCCGCATGGTGGAGAATATCCTTTCTGTTACACGTATCAATGAAGGGACTATGAATGTCACAAAAACTCCGGAGGCTGCTGAAGAAATCGTAGCCGAAGCCATCAACCGCATTCGTAAAAGATTTCAAAACCGTAAGATTACTGCAAAAGCTCCCGATGAACTTTTGATGATTCCCATGGATGGGACTCTGATTGAACAGGTCCTCATAAACCTTATTGAAAATGCTGTCAAGCATTCACCGGAGGATTCTGTTATTGAAGTGGAAGTAAAAAAAGACGGTAATGACGCTGTATTTCAAGTAGTTGACCATGGAGAAGGAATTTCAGATCAGGATTTTCCTCATTTGTTTGAGAGCTATAGTCCAAACAGGAAACGAAGCTCCGACTCATCAAGAGGCTTGGGAATAGGCCTGTCCATATGCATGTCCATTATAAAGGCTCATAATGGTAAAATGGAAGCTACCAATAAAAAAGAAGGCGGTGCAGTTTTTAAATTTACACTGCCGCTGGGAGGAAGTGAAAGCTATGGATAATAAAACTTCAATTCTAATAGTGGAAGATGAAGAAGGCATATGCAACTTTATTTCCGCAATACTATCTTCAAACGATTTTAATGTAATTAAAACAGCAAAGGGAAAGGAGGCTGTTTCGATGACAGCTTCTTATTGCCCTGATTTGATTCTACTAGATTTAGGCTTGCCCGATATGGATGGAATAGAAGTATTAAAAACAATCAGGCAGTGGACGAATATACCTGTCGTTGTTGTATCGGCCCGCGGTCATGAGCGTGAGAAGGTGGAAGCCCTTGATTTAGGAGCAGATGACTATATTACAAAGCCCTTTGGGACTTCTGAGCTGTTGGCGAGAATAAGAACCGCACTCCGGCATCATCAAAAGATTTCCATTGGAGGCCCGTCTGAAGCCGATAAAATTACCTTAGGAGATCTGGAAATTAATTATAGCAAAAGAATTGTATCAGTTGCCGGAAAAGAAATACATCTTACTCCTATTGAATATAAAATCATCGTGCTGCTTTCTAAATATATAGGTAAAGTGCTAACCCATGATTTTATTATAAAGGAAGTATGGGGGCCCTATATAAATGAAACCTATTCAAGTGAAATACAAGCACTTCGGGTTAACATGGCAAACATAAGAAGAAAACTGGAAATAAATCCTGCTGAACCAAAATATATTGTTACAGAGGTTGGTGTAGGGTACCGTATGGTTGAGGAATTGCAATAATGTCAACTTTATGCCCGGCTATGATCTCTTTTATAGCATCAATGCTTTAACTTGCATTTGTGAAATATCTATAGCAGTATGCTATTTTGTTTGCTATGCTCCTCCCATGTAAAAGAGGCTGCCTCTTAAAGAGACAACCTCTTTTTTTATGCTTTTTATTTAGCCGTAGCTTCTTGCACTGCCTCTATTGTCACAGGCTTTGCTGGATCTGTGGGTATGTTTATCTTGAACAGCTTCATTCCAACGCTGCTTCCTTTTGCCACTTCAACCTTCAGTATCATGTCAGCATCAGCTATATCTCTTGTGACCTTTACATTGCCGGTTTCTTTCATAATTTCTAAGAGTGAACTACTTCCATCTCTCTTAGCATCATATTTTACAAACTTTCCATCGACCATATTGCCTACTTCTATATATTTGTAAATTGCTCCGTTTGCATGGGGCTTGAGAGCTAGAATTCTTGGCTCATTCGAAGTCGCAGGGTATACCGGACCAAATTGGAACTTCTCGGCTGTAAGCCATGCCTTTGCATCTTCAACGTCAAGGACGTCCTTCACTGTCAATATTTCGCCGTTGAGAAGTTCTGATGTCTCCGCTGCTTTCTCAATCTTAGCTATTGCTGCTGCAATCCTTCCATTCAAAGCGGACTTTAAGCTGCCTTCCTCAAGATTGCCCACAGCCTCCCAGGCAGGAGCTTCTAAGGCTCTGGCTGACTGGATCATTGCCTCAGCCTGATCCGAAGTCCTCTTCGCTGCATCCATTGCCATATTCACAATAGATCTTTTTTCAGGAGCTGCAGGAGGTCCCAGATAGACAGCAAGGGAGTTCTTCAGCTCTTGAACACGGATTGCCAGAGCTGCTGACTGGACACCTATTCCTTCTTCTCCGGCTGCAGCTTCAAAGGCTTTTACTGCATACTCTGCCGCAGCTTCTGCTGCCTTTTTAGCTTCTTCTTCAGCTTTTCTTCGCTCTTCTTCTTGTTGTTTAGCTTCCTCTAATTCTATTATTTTTGCCTCAGCCTCTACAAGCTTCTGATAATTTGCTACATAAGCTTGCTGCTCGGCTGTCAATGCTTTATATGCTTCTCTTGCTTCTTCTACAGCTTTCTTATTTTCAAGTACCAGGGATTCGGGAAGAGCATTTATCTTCTCTTCTACTGTCGCTGCTTTTGCTTTATCTTCCTTAATCCTGTTTGCTTCTTCCTCAAGGCGCTTTGCTTCTTCTTCTAATTCTGCTATTCTTCTTTCAGCCTCTACAAGCTTCTGATAATTTACTACATAAGCTTGCTGCTCGGCTGTCAATGCTTTATATGCTTCCCTTGCTTCTTCTACAGCATTCTTGTTTTCCAGTTTTAATATCTCTATCGCTGGAAGGGCATTGATCTTCTCTTCTACTGTCGCTGCTTTTGCTTTATCCTCTTTAATTCTTTGTTCTTCCTCTTCAAGGTGTTTTGCCTCTTCTTCTAATTCTGCTATTCTTGCCTCTGCATTTACAAGCTTTGTATAGCTAGTTACATAGGCTTGCTGTTCAGCTGTTAATGTTTTATATGCTTCTCTCGCTTCTTCTACAGCATTCTTGTTTTCCAGCTTTAATATATCTATGGCAGGAAGATCATTGATCTTCTTTTCCACCGCCGCTGCTTTTTCTTTATCAGCTTTGATCTTGTTTTGCTCTTCCTCAGTTTTCTTTTGTTCTTCTTCCAATGCTGCTATTCTTTTCTCAGCATTTTCAAGCTTTGTATAGTTAGTTACATAGGCCTGCTGTCCGGCTGTCAAAGCTTTATATGCTTCTCTTGCTTCTTCTATGGCCTTCTTGTTCTCCAGCTTTAGCATCTCTGCCACTGGAAGATCATTGATCTTCTTTTCCACTGCCGCTGCTTTTGCTTTATCTTCCTTGATCCTGTTTTGCTCCTCTTCAAAGCGTTTTGCTTCTTCCGCCTTTCTTTGCTCTTCCGCTAATCTGGATATCTCCGTTTGGGACTCAGACAGCTTGCTGTAATTGGTGACCAGCTGCTTTTGCTTTGATGTCAGCTCATTATATCTGGCTGCCGCATCCTCCACCGCTTCTTTGTCTGCAAGCTTTATATCCGTGGGCAGTGCGGCTATTTTATTGATAACCGCATCTGCCGCAATCTGATCATCCATCTCAGGCACTTTGACGGGAGCCAGGTCTGTGCCAGTGAAGTAGAATTCTTCTCCCCTTATATTTTCGCTGATGTTGCCTACCAAATCTTTGGCCTGGGAATCTATTATCAGAATGTATTCGTATCTTCCCTCAAGAGGCTGGCCCAGAGTCAATATGACCTTGTTCTTGTCGATCTTCTTCAGGGAATTGGTTATAGTCTTATATTTGCTATAATCATCCGCATTCTTTATGGTATATCTGCCTTCATATCCTATGGCCTCGTTATACTCGATCTCTACTGTCAATCTGTCTATAGCGGTAACAGTGAGTATATACGGCTTATCCTCATCTTTGTATTCGCCGTAGAGCATGGTGTAGCCGTTATCGGTATTCTGAGCTTTAATGCCGTGCTTATCCGTCAATACCTTGCTCAAATCTACCTTGTAGTCTTTGTTGTTGTCAATATACTTAGTGGAGCTGATAGTAAAGGTCACCAGCTTATCATCTTCTCTTTCCACTTTTACATCAAAGGTGGCGGAAGGGCTGCCTATTGTGCTTGCTTTGCTGTTTTTCACCACTACTTCCTTTGACATTTCCAGTTCAAAGGTTTTGCCGTCCCTCTGGGTGATATATAATATCTCGGGAACCTCGGGATCCTCATCGTTGCCGTATATATCCATGCCATAATCCCATGAATAGCTCCTGTCAAAAGCATTCCTGTTCACCGATTTGTCCCTTATGCCCTTTAAGGAATCTTCTTTGACTATGGTATAAGCTCCATAAGCCGATAGAGTTTTGCCTTCTTCCACATTGGAAAATTCTATGGTCCTTCCATCATCTGTTGTGGCTTTGGCATAAAGCTTGATGGTTTTGTCCCCGGCCTTTAAGACCATAGCCGTCGCATCACTGCCGCCTGTTGTATAGCTCACAGGCTCATCAAACACTGCAGCCACTACATACTTATTCACTGTATAGACATATTGGAGCTCAGGGCCTTGCTGGTCATTCTCCCCTGCTATGGCTCTAAATTCAAAGCTCAGCTTCAATCTATTGCCTGTAGCATCCACCACTCCGTCTATATTTATCTTATATATCTTTCCTTCCGTCATGGATGCGGTCTCCAGCGTAACCTTTTCATCCTCATATTCGGCCCCTATGGGAGAGCCTATATCGTTATTTATCTCATAATTTGCGATATCCTCAGCGCTTTTCTCATCCAAGGGCTTTGTGAAGTATATCTCAATCTTATTGCCGCCCACTACTTTATAATTCTTGACAGTAGCTGCCGCAAAATCATCCCGGGATACCCTCAGGGTTCCGCTGTTGTTCTTTTCCATTACGTTGCCGAATTCGTCTTCTATGTTAAAAGCCGTCACAGTATAAGAGCTGTTTACTTCCAGATCCTCCACGCGAAGCATGACTTTGTATTTGCCATCTGCATGGGATGCCTTTTCCACGCTCTCTACATAGATGCTTTCCTTGTACCTGTCATTCCTGGTAATCTCATAATTATTTGCATCCAATACGGTAGCTTCATTAAACCTGCTGCTGTCGCTGAATACCACCTGGATATAGTTCCTGGACAAGGCCTTGAGATCGCCTTTGGAAAGCTGAGGTGCGGAAGTATCCACCCTCATGCCGTAGAAGGTTTTCTTAGCCGCTTTTTTCATCACATTGGCAGCCTTTGTCTTGTCGCTTATATTCTCTACGCTCAGTTCATACCTGGCACTGGCTTTCTGGGTCTCTGTGGTGAGCTCCACCGTATCTTCATCATCCCCAACCAGTTGGGCCTCCAAGATGCCCAGCTCTGTACCGCCGGTTTTTATCAGATAGTTGCCCACATCTTCTGCCGAGTCTCTGGTAATAGCTTCGGAAAACTTTATTACCACTCGCTGGTTTGTCTCGGCCTTAACATCTCTGAGCGAAGGAGCGGTAGTGTCCAATCTGGTGTAAAAGGATCTGCTGTCAGATCTTAAAACCACACCGTCGATGGATTTTATATTTGTCGCCTTCACCGTATATTGCTTTCTTCCTACCAAGCCATAAGTGGATAAAGTAACTTTTTTGCCTTCCAGCTCTGCCTTTACCACATCAATACCTGATATGCTGTAATTTGAAGCATCAGTGGCAGAAGCAAAATCCAATTCCTTGTCAAACTCAATAACAACTGTCTCAACATCTTCGCTTTTGACATTTTTTATCCTAGGTGAGCCTGATGCTTTTGCTACTCCGGTGAACTTCAGCTTTGTATTGCCCACGTTCAATGTGTACAGCTTTCCTGCGCTCATGCTCGCTGTCGTCAGCCTTACCGTATCTGCTCCGATCAGGTCTGCAGACTTGATTGACAAGCCCTGGACAGAGTAATTATCCAGATTTTCTCCATCATATCTGTCTATGCTTTTGGTGAAAACCACTTCTATCACTGTATTTCCCACAGCCTTTGCGCTCTTTGCCTCCACATCTATGATATCCTTCATAAGTCCGGCAGAGATGGCTGTGGATCTTCTGATCTTGCCTGCGTCTACTAAAACGTTGATATAAACCTTTCCGGCTTTAGTCTTTGCCTTCAAAGCCGATACAGTAGCCTTGGACAGCAGATCTATGGTAAACTTTGCTTCCTTGGATGGCTTCAAGCCTATAGACTCTGCAAATTTCAGAGTGCTGTCCCAGGTAAAGTCTCCTTTGACCCCTGTTACCTCCTGCTTGTAGCCCAGAGTTTCCAGCAGGACCTTGTAATATGCCTGCTCGTTTATATTGTTATAGGGTCCGAAACGTCCCCTCTCGTCTCCTATGAAGCCCAGGTCGGGATTTGCCTTGAGGTAAGCCAGTATGGCCCGGCCGTCTGCCCACAATACCTCATTCTTGTCTGCAAAATTTGCAGTACCTCCATAGTTCAATGCCTCTTCATACAGCCCTCTCAGCTTGAGGATGGATATGGCTGCAGTAAATCTGTTCATCTGCTTTTGGGTATATTCCCATGTAACTCCGTGGCCATCGCCTTCCAGCATGCCGATATCGGCGAGGGTGCTCGCTTCAGGGCTTACACCCCAAGCCGCATAGCCAGGCGCATATCCCATGACAGAAAAAGCTATTGTAAAGGCCAACACAAATGCCAGCAGTTTTTTCATTAAAAAACCTCCTTCAGAATAATTTTAAGTTTTTATCAAGCTTAGTGTGCTATGTAAAACAAACCGTAAAATGCGTTTGTCTATAAAATTGTTGGTTATGTTGTAAAACGCGCTTTCAATATATATAGACGCCCAAAGATGTGAAAAGGTTTCCAGAACTGCTTATATTATGAGTATATATTTTTGCCTTAAAATGACAAAATAGGTGCTCTTTCATAAAGAACACCTATAGCTGCATATGTTGAACGAGACTTCATTCAGAGGGGGATTCAACCCCCACTGAATGTTAGTCGAGTCCATACTGGACTTAGCCGCTCTTGGCACCCGCCGCCTATAGAGGCGGGGGTCTTAGAGCGGGTTAGTTCAGTGATAAATATTGTTATTTCTCCAAAGCTTTTCTTACGAATTTCATTATGCCTTCTATTATCCTCTCCTCGTCTCTCACCCCGTCATCGCCAAGGAAGATTTTCATTCTATCCTTGTAGTAATCGGAAGTGAAGGAGAATTGGAACATCACCAAAAGATTATCCAGGCAGAAGGATACCAGCTGCTCATCGATATCAGGGGATATTGCGCCTTGCTCCTTGGCTTTTCTCAGGATCTGAGCATAGAGCCTTGCAGTGATGGACTCCATCTGCCACGACAGCCTGCTCGATAAGCCGGAGAGGCCCTGAGTGCTGAGATCGAGATATATCTGGTTCATCTCGGGATAATTCTCCGCATATTCTCTGGTAACCCTGAAAAGCCTCTCTATTATTTCAAAGATGTTGCCCTCATCCGGATGGATCTCTTCTAATGCTTTTTCCAGAAGGTGAAAGCCTTTATCAACAATAGTGAGAAACAAATCCTCCTTGGATGCAAAGTAGCTGTACATAGAGCCGATGCTTATTCCTGCTTTTTTGGCTATGGTATTTATATTTGTGGAGCTGTATCCGTTTGATGCAAACTCGGATATGGCTACTTCAAATATCTTTTCCCTCTTATCTTCGGATATTTTTTCAAAGGTGCTTTTATAAAATATCTGCTTCTCACTTTGTATCATTTTTAGCCTCCGTTCATATTGTGGTACCCAGGGCGTAGCCCGCCTTTACGGCTTCCAGTACCCTGCCGCCGGTAAAGGAGTCGCCTATGTTGTATATCTCGGGAGCGGTATGCTCTTTAATGCATTCGTAGTAAAGCCTATCATCGGGTATGGCACCGGTGCATATCAGTACCAGGTCCGCTTCCAGCTTCATGGGCCGCTCCGCCTCCTCCAGCCCCTTCACGAAAGGGTTTGCTATATTGTCCGCGAGGGCAGGGGTCCATGTTATGTACGGGTCAGGCACGGTGTCCGATGTGTTCCTCATGATCTCCACTAAGCCTTCGTCTATGCCGATGAGCCTGGCGCAGTTTATCAGCTCTACTCCCGCAGCCTCCAGGTGATGTATCATGAAGAATCTGTTGGAGGTGCAGGTCTTTTTCATAAAGTAAGGGGTCATCTCCACAACCTTTACCTTCTTGCCCATTTCATAAGCCAGCATATAAGCAGCTTCGCAGCCTACATCGGAGCCGCCTATGACCACCACCTTCTCTGCCTTATTAGCCGTCTCAGGATTTTTGAGAAAATCTGCTCCCGTTATGACATAGGGGAGATTTATCCCCGGCAGCGGTGGCTTTGAAGGCTTTGTTCCGGTGCAGGTCACTATGGCATCGAAGCTGCCGGCCTTGAGCATATCCCGGTTTACATCAGTACCGAAAAGGGTCTTCAGTTTATAATCCCTTGAGATCCGCCTTATTTCATTATTAATATACTCCATATAGTTTGCTATTTCAAACTTAATTTTGGGACGTGAACCCGGAATGAGCATGCCTCCTGCTTTGTCATTCTTATCGTAGAGCACTACCTCATGCCCTCTCCTGGCGGCAGTACAGGCCAATACAGCTCCTGCCGGCCCTGCCCCCACCACCGCTATCTTTTTTTTCCTCTCCGCAGGCTTCATATCATCTTGATAAACATCTTCAAAACCGGTCCTGGGATTTACCGCACAATGGGGATGCCCTCCGACGGCAAACTGCCCCAGGCAGCCCTCATGGTCTCCTATACATGGTATTATTTCCTTCACTCTGCCCGAATAAACCTTCTGAGGCCAGTAAGGGTCCGCGAGTAGAGGACGGCCCAGCATTATCATGTCGCATTTTCCCTCTCTCAATGCCCTCTCTGCCAGATCAGGATAGCCCAGCTTCCCCACAGCCATTACCGGTATGGGAAAGCCTGCATTGGATACTATCCCCCTTTTATCAAAATGCTCCTTTACCAGATTGGCTATCTCCATATATACCCCGGGAGGCATTCCGTTAGGCGGATGGGGGAGCCACCAGCTATCATAGCCGCCCAGGTCTGCATCAAAGACATCCACCCCTGCCTTTACAAGGTTCTCCATATAGTCCAGCGTCATATCTGCGGTACGGCCGTTTCTGAACTTCTTCAGTATCTTATCCTCATCCATCTTTTCCCCGTAGGTCTCTCTGAGGGCCAGAGAAAGGTCTATCCTGTAATGTATGGGGTAATAGGCTCCGCATCTCCTCCTTATTTCTCTTACCATATCCAGTCCGAAGCTTTGCCAGTCCTTATACCTTCCCATTTTTCTCCTGTTGTAGGCAGGGTCTGTCATCTGCTCTATAAGATAGCCGGAGTGGCCATGAAGATATACGCCGTCTATCCCCAGCTCCCTCGCATTGACTGCGATCTCCCCCGTATTCCTTATTATCCTCCTGCACTCCCTGTCGGTGAGGGGCCTGCATAGTATCTGGGGTATATACCAGTTGTTGTTCCAGGAGGATGATATGGGAAGCCTGTATTTCTTCGTCAGGCATTCCGGATTGCCTACCCTTCCCATACCCGGTGCAAGCTGTATGAAGAACCTGGCTCCATATGCATGGCAGCCCTCAGCTATGGCCCTCCAACCGGAATAGGCAGTCCTGTGGCTGTCTATCCTCGGAAAGATCCCTGTAGAGTCCAGATCCCCATAGGATGGGTCCGCCTTCCATGATACGGGAGTCATGCCGCTGGTTATGAGCCCTGCTCCGCCCTTTGCCCTCTCTATGAAATACTTTATCATCTTTTGGCCGGGCTTTCCCGTCTCGTCTGCCATGGATACATTGCCCATGGGAGCCATCACTATGCGGTTTTTTATCTTCAGCTTATTTATCTGTATGGGCTCAAAAAGCTTCTCATAGGGATAGAGCTCATCTGTCATCCTTCCCTGTTTCAGCCTTTCTTCGTCTGAAAACCAGTCTCCCAGGCCGTCAATTATTTCTTTTACCTTGTGATTTTGTCTCTCTTCCATACCAACACTACTCCGTATAATATTTTTTAAATTTTCCCCCGGCCATAATCTTGCCTATCAAGCTTCCCAGTATCCTTATGGCCGGATAATTGAACTTCAGGTCTATGAGCTCTATAAGGTTGCCGTCCGGGTCCTTCATAAACACCCACTTGTTGCCGTCAGTATCCTGAGGCGGAGAGAAGAAATATACTCCCTTATCCTTTAGATGCTCATACCATTTGGGCACATTCTTCACATCCAATGTTATATGGGTAGGCCCCGGTTTGTTCCACCGCATCTTTTCCACCGGAAGCAAAGGAGTGAATTCGAATATTTCAATGACTCCGCCCTTGGGGAATCTTAAGAAGCCCAGTCTCACCGATGCATCCTCTACCCCGTAAAGCTCCCGCAGCTCCTTGACCTGCTCCCTGGGGAGGGTTTGCTCCGATATGAGCCAGCAGCCAAAGCTCTCATGATACCATTTCACTGCTTTTTCAAAGCTTGATACTGTAAGCCCTGCATGGCTTAAAGAACGCACTTTCATGAAAACAACTCCTTGTTTTATAGTCTCTAGTCGCTAGTCGCCGGTCACTGGTCTCCAGTCTTAGGGTATTCCTTTCGGGATATGACACTAGCCACTGGCCTCTAGCCTCTAGCATTTGGGTATTCCTTTCGGGTCTTTTTTTGAAACCACTAAAAATCGCGAAAAGGTTATATACCAATCACTTAGTACTTAAGGTTCTTCACTGCATTGAGAATTAACATGTGTTACCCACACCACAATAAACGAAAACATATCTGGTCATTCTGAGAGCACAGCTCGAAGAATCTCAAATTAGATCCTTCGGGCACAGCCCTCAGGATGACAAGGAAGCCGGTCTTTCAGTGGTTCCCGTTCCCTATTTACAGCTCTTATTTAGCATAGTCGCCTACCATGGTCATGAATTCGCCTATCTGGGCGCCGAATTCGGGGGCGCCCTCCATTATGAGCCGGCCCTTTATAGTGGCTTCGATGAGGTTGTCTGTCTGAAGCAATATGCCCAAAGCGCTGTCTACAGAGTCAAAGCGCATGGTGAAAAAGGGCTTGGAGCGCGTGTATTGGCCTCTGGCAGATTTGGTATTGCCTGCTTTCACCCTTATATATGCACAGAGCTCCGGCTTGCCGCTGACTGCCCAGGCATATACCCTGTCCGGGCTCTTCTTGGCCCATTTGGAGATCTCGGGATGCCCTGCTTTGTTCAGCTGGCTTATGCCGGCAGACAGCAGGTAAAAATAGAGCTTAACGAGGAGCTCCTTGTCTTCATCCTTCTTAGGCGGCTCCTTGGCTCCCAGCATGGCTGCCATCTTGAGAAGGGCCTTAAAAGTGGATATTAGGAGTCCCAGGTTTCTCAGACCGATGATCCTGGGGAGTTTTTTGCTCTTGCCCTTGAAAAAGTCATTGAAGGCAGTGATGCTCTTAAACTCCAGCTCAATGTCCGGTGAGTCCGTTATTCCTTTTTTTACTGTCCATATCCCATCCTCTATTATGAAGTGAGTTCCGACCTTTCCTCCGTCTGTTTTGGCACTTATTTGTATCTTGGCATTCTTGCCTTGAAAGCCTTTGCCCAGGCTTTCATCATTCTCAACGATAACCTTTACAAGAGGGAGCACGGCATTTAAAAAAATCCTGCTTGAATATATATCATCAAACGCAGTCATAAGCTACACCTCATCATCCCAGTTTTCGTCTTCCTCGAAGTCCTTGCCCATGAGCTCCCTCACATTCTCCAGTATTCCGTTGGTATCGATTTTGTAATGAGCCATGAGGTCCTCATGGAGCCCTATTATTGAGAAGGTGTCGGGAATGCCCAGCATCTTGAATGCGCAGGTCATGCCGCTGCCGGCCACCACCTCTGCCACGGCACTGCCGAGTCCCCCTATGACATTATGGTCTTCTACGGTTATTATCCTTCTGGTCTCACGGATCGCCTTCAGTATGGCTTCGCTGTCTATGGGCTTTATGGTATGCATATTTATGACCCTTGCCTTGATCCCATCTGTGCTATTGAGTATCTTTGCAGCTTCCACCGCCTGATATACGCAGGAGCCGCAAGCTATTATGGTCAGATCCGTTCCTTCTGCAAGCTCTACTGCCTTGCCTATTTTATAGCCGTACTCAGTGTTTTCATAGAGCTTTTGGTCGAAGCCCCTGTTTATCCTTATGTATACCGGACCCGGGGTCTCATAGGCTGCCTGCACGGCATTTGCAGTTTCTATGCCGTCTGCCGGCACTATCACCTTACAGTTGGCCATGGCGCGCATTATGGACAGATCCTCGGTGCAGTGATGGGTAGAGCCGGCTTGACCAAAGGAAAGCCCTGCATGTGTAGCTATCATCTTTACATTCAGGTTCTGATAGCATATATCCGTATGGACCTGATCAAGCCCGCGCATGGAGGTAAATATGGCGAAGGTGGAAACGAAGGGCACCAGCCCTGCCTTTGCCATTCCCGCAGCCATGCCGAACATGTTTTGCTCGGCTATGCCCGCATTGAAAAAGCGGTGGGGAAATTTGCTGCCGAACAGCCCGATCTTTGTGGATTTCGCCAGGTCCGCAGACAGTCCTACTATCTCAGGATGGATTTCTCCCATATCGCATAATACCTTTCCGTATAGCTCAGCCGTAGAAAGATTAGCAGTATCCAGCATTGTATATGTCAATCCCGCCATATTTTACACCCCTTTCATCCTTTTTTCATAGTATCTTGCAAGGCTTTCCTTGCTCTGCTTTATTTTCTCCGAGTCCAGCCCTCCATAGTGCCAGCGGTAGTCATTTTCCATGAAATCTACTCCGCAGCCCTTTACGGTGTTGGCTATTATCACAACGGGAGCCTTCTTCTCTCCCAAGGCATACTCTATGGCCCGGGAAAGCTCCGGGAAGCTGTGGCCGTTTACCTCCTTCACTATGAATCCGAAGGCCTCCCATTTCTTTGCGAAGGGCTCCAGCTTCATGACTTCTTCTGTAGGGCCGTCTATCATGCAGCGGTTCCTGTCAACTATTGTTATCATATTGGTCACATTGTAGTGGGCAGCGGCCATGGCAGCTTCCCACACGGAGCCTTCGTCGCATTCGCCGTCTCCCAGCAGGCAGAAGGTTATATAGGATTTGTCCAGCAATCTTGCCGCCAATGCAGTGCCTATTGCTATAGGCAGCCCGTGGCCCAAAGAGCCTGTTGATGCATCCACGCCGGGGACCTTTCTGGAGTCCAGATGCATGCCCAGGCTGGAGCCCGTGTGGTTGTATTCCTTCAGCAGCTCCTTGTCAAAATATCCTTTATCCGCCAATACCGGCGCATAGCCCACGCCTATATGCCCTTTGCTGAGGATCAATCTATCCCTATCCTCCCATTCCGGCTTTTTCGGATCAATATTCATATATTTATAATACAGTATGGTCAGTATGTCCATAGAGCTCAGGCTGCCGCCTATATGGCCGCTTCCCGCCCATACCACAGTATCGACGCACAGATTTCGGAGTTCGTTGGCTTTTTCCTCCAGAGCCCTTAGCTGTTGTTGGTTTAATGGCATATTATCCTCCCCCTATCCTAATTCAGGATGTCTCTTTTTCACTGCCTTGAAGGCATCATCTGCGATTCCGTGGGTATATTTTATGTCCTCCTCCGTCATGGCACAATTGATGAAAAGGTTATGATGATTGGCGAAGAAGGCTCCTCTTCTCACGCACTCAGCTACCCATTCCTGATGCAGCATTAAAGAATCATCATTGGCTATCCTCATATACCAAAGCGACGGAGCACCGCTGATGACCAGGTCAAAGCCATGGCTTTTGCCTATATCCCTGAGGCCGTCGGTCAGCTTCTTCCCCAGATTGAGCATGTACTCAGGCCCGTTGATCTTTTTCAGCTTGGTCAGGCATGCTATGGCTGCTGCGAAGGGTACTGCCGACAGCCAGTAGCTGCCTGTGTACATGACCGAGGATGCTGCATCCTTCAATGCATCTATTCCGCACAGGGCTGAAACGTTCCAGCCGTTGGCCAGTGCTTTGCAAAAGCACATCAAATCCGCCTTAAATCCGAAATAGTGATCCGAGCCCGCCATATCCAGACGGAAGCCGCAGCGCACATCATCTATGGCAAGGACTATGCCCTTATCTGTGCAGAGCTTTCTTACCTTTTGCCAATAATCCTTCTCCGGCATGGCATTGTCCGTAAAAATAGGATGGTGGTAAGGTGTAGCTATGAAGCAGGCGATCTGGCCCGGGTTTTCGGCTACTGCTCTTTCTATCTGCTCAAATTTGTTCCATTCCACATATATGTTGTTGGATACATCTTCATCTATGATACCCGGGTAGCCCAGCTTTTGGGTCCAGGGGGCAACGCCGTGATAGCCGCCCTTTACCATTATTGTCTTTTTCCTGCCTGTGGCTGCCTTGGCTATCATGACTGCAAAGCTGGTGACATCTCCTCCATTTTTGGCAAAGAAGGCCCAGTCCGCCATCGCTACAGTGTCCACCATGAGCTCTGCCAGATCGATCATCTTGGTTGAGGGTGCTGTCACACAGTTGCCTTCCTTCATTTGCTTTTCTACCGCTGCATCCACTTCCTCGTCATTATAGCCCAGCACATTGGGGCCGTATGCGCACATATAGTCTATAAACCGGTTGCCGTCCACATCCCAGAAGTATGCTCCCTTGGCCCTTTCGGAAAAGAAAGGATATGCATTGGCAGGTATATAGCAGCCCGATGCAGGGCCCAGATGCCCGTATATTCCCCCGGGTATTACTTTTACGGCTCTTTTGAAATATTCATCCCTTTTGTTATAGCTGTAGGTTTCCATAATACACTTCCCTCCTTTTTATTCAGACAAATAAGCCGGTACTTGAGCCAGGAGCTTGTTCATGTTGTCAATCATGGGTATATAGCCTTTTATCTCCAGCCTGCCGTCTCCTATGCAGGTATAGCTGTCCAGCTTGCCGTTTAGGACTCCATTGGCCGTATCCAGGGAGTCAAAGGCCATGATCGCTCTGGGCTTTTCGGCTGCTCCTTTTATGACCTCAAGCCTGCCGCCTCTTACATTGATGCTTATGGAAGGGCCGCCGTTCAATACGGACACAGCTATTATGCCGTCAGGTATCCTGTGGGCATTCAGCTTGCCTATCCTGTCATTGTTGCCTATTTCAGCAAGGGCAAAAAAAGCGGTATAGGCAGTGAGTATGGTATTGATGCTTGCATAATTCCGGTTCTTTAGGAGTGATTCTGTGGGTTTCAAATAGTAGGCAAGTTTGTCTGTGAGCTTGGTGAATTCATTTTTTAGAAAGCTGATCTTTGTGATTCCTTTTACCGGGATGGGGTTCGCTTTCCCTTCCATCATCTGATTGAAATGCTGGGGAGATTTGAAATACAGCTTGATATCATGGGGTCCTGCTCCTTTTGACATGGTGCACTTTCCGTTTTTGAAGGAAAGCAGTGCTTCCGGCACATCCTTTGCAGAGAACAAAATGGAGATGTCCTTGGCTGAGATGAGTGACTTCGCTTCCTGATCCAGCTGGCATAAATCCTCAAGGTTTCTTAACACAGAATGGAGGTTTATGCACGCCTTGGTCAATTCGTCAGGCATATGATTTCCCCCTTTAATTTATTTTGTTGTGGTAGCTGATAACGAGTATAAAGCTTCAAGGCTAAGACTTTGTAAGCTTGCATTTGCTGTGAGTCTTTTTTGAACATAGCTTTTCAAGAATGGCTTTTTGTGTTTTGCTTCGATATGTCTTTCATTATTTGCACGATAGAAGGCTTGTATTTTATTTCATAGAATGAGTGCTCGCTCTATATCTAAACAATACTACTAATTTATATTATTGTCAAACTATTTTGATAACTCTAAAAATAAAAAAACTTCCCTAGAGAAGTTTGCTCTAAAGAAGTTTTCGAATGAGATTTAGTCATCTCTCTGCTGCTATGAATAGTATTTTTGGAACTTGCTTTTTGGTTTATCAGGCATAGTCATTTTTATTTTTCCTTCTTCAATCAATGTCTGAACATATTTTTTTAAAAAATAAGCAGGTGTTTCGAATCCGAATTTTTCTGCAAGTTCTTCTCTTGAACGCGGTGTTATGCAGTAATTTAAAATTTTCATCTCCATATCTATATCTTTATTCTCGGCATTAGCCTTTTTATAAAATATGACCTTAAATACTCCCCGTCTATCAATAAACACCGGCTCCGGCATACCTGCCTTTTTGAGCTCTGCTCTCACAGTAGGAATACCCGAAAAGGGATTTTCAGTGTCAATCATAATTTCCATAGCTCCCGCTATATATGGGTTTCTGGTATCTGCAGCCGCCTTACCTAGATCATCCACAGTTATCCTGCCATATAGGCCGCCTGGGTTTTCCAGCTCTAATCTATCCTCATACATTATTAAACGCACTGGAGAACGATCTGTATGCATACTGTAATCTCTGTGTATAAGGGCATTTAATATAATTTCCCTCACGGCCTTTATCGGATACTCGGGTTTGTCAGCACGAAGCCCATCTTCAGTTATTATGGTTTTCACTTTCATATTTCTGCGCACAAAAGCTAATGCTCCTTCCAGCATCTGCGGTATGGTGCCTTCGATCCGTTTATTATCTACAAAGCGCTCGCCATCATCACCAAGCTCCCCTATTTCCCTGCCTTGCACTACCATTGCAGTAACACTAAGCTGCGGAAAAAATTCTTGAGGGTATTCACCAAGGAGCATTAACCCTGCCAATGTAGGAAGCTGGTTTTGAATAATACCTTGTGTTTCAAGTATTCGCCGGTCCTCAAGATTAACTAGATTCTGTTTTTGTCTGCGCAGCTTTATCAGATATTCTGTTACATTATCCTTTGACAGGTTCTGCAGCGCTGCTCTATCAACAGCACGAAGCTCATCATGTATCCTTCTTTTAAATGCTTCATAACTATATATCTCATATTCTGTCATTGGCTGGTCTGAATCCCCAACACGAATATAAGATCCGCGCAGCCTTCCTGCCCCTTTATAAAAGCATGGCTTATCATAGATGTCACATTCAGAAATTTCTGCACTGACCACCAATTTATCTTCTATTTGAACGACAGTAAACAACGGCCTCACAACCGGCTCCATTTGCAAGGATTGCTCCAGCACCTTCTTTTGAAGCTCTTGAGCATCATAAACGCCTGCTACTTTATATCCGGCATCCTCATCAATGCCAAAAATAATTATGCCGCCGCCAACCTGATTTGAAAAACTTGACAGGGTATAATAAAGTTTCGATGGAGTACCTCCGCTTGCTCTCTTTAGTTCTATATGCTGCTTTTCACATTTTTGAGAAGTGACCCTTTTGACTAATTCCAATAATTCTTCTTCTAACACAGAATCCACCCCCTTATATAATTATATTATAAATCTCTGGAATCATTAATTCTTTAATAAAATAATATGTATTTTAGTTAAATAATCGTAAATTAATCAAAATTTAATGTATTTATATAAAATAGTTTATTAAATTTTTCACATTTTTTTATAATCTTATACATTAAATTTAATATTATCGAAGGCTTAAAGCTATACTTGAAATAATAAGTATGGATAAAAAATAAGTAAATGGGTGCTATAACGCACCCATTTACTTATTTTTAGAATGGCGACCGGGAGAACTGGCCTGACCCATTTATCCCGCTCCGTATCCTATAAAGTTTTATGCTTTTGCAGCTACTTTTTCTATATTGGACCTGTTAAAATCTTCTGCCTTCCATACACCTTCACTCTTTGCCAGCAAAAGTGTGCCGACTACATCTCCCGAAACATTTACAGTAGTGTGCCCCATGTCTATAAGCCTGTATAACCCAGCTATAGGTCCCATTAAATCGAATGGTAATCCCATGAGATTTAAAAATATTGCCCCTGTAACAATGCCACCACCAGGTATACCTGGAGCTGCAATCGACATTATTGTTGATATAGTAATCACTATAGCTATCTGCTCTACAGTCAAGCTTAAGCCATAAAAATCAGCAACAAAAAAGGCCAATAGAGTTTTATACAATGCCGCACCTGTTAAGTTTACAGTCGCTCCCAAAGGAATAGTAAATGATGCCATCCATTCAGGGACTTTCAGTTCATTCACAGTAACATCCAAAGTAACCGGAATTGTACCGGTACTGCTTGTTGTAGCAAGAGTCATCATCCATACCCTGGAAATAGACTTGACAAATTTTTTATAATCAATTTTAGTATACAGCACCAAAGGAATAGACATTATTACTATCCAAATCAGAACAACTCCAAGCCAATCGCAGAGTATAAATTTCCCCAAAACGCCAAATATATTTACTCCATAAACTGCTATAGCGTTTGCCATAAGGGCAAATATACCTATTGGCGAATAGATCATTATTATGTCAAGAATTTTATAGCATGCTGTTGCACCTTGGTTCATAAGATCTGTTATCATTTTCCCTTTCTCTCCAAGCATGACCAATGCTATTCCTAACAGTATAGTAAAGAATATTACCTGCATAACGTCACCCGATGCCATGGATGAGATAACATTTGAAGGAATCATCCCTAAAAAGAAATCCCCGATGGAAGGTGTAGTCACTTCCGAAGTAAATTTAGCTGCATTATCTAATACAACACCGAGACCAGGCCTCATCACCTTAGCAACTACTACTCCTATAAAGCAAGCTAAAATAGTCATGACTGTATAAATAAGCATTATTTTGCCGCCAATTCTTTTTAATTTTTGGACATCACCCATGCTTGCTATACCGCTTCCAACGCTAAAGAAAACAACAGGGATAATTAGCATTTTAATCAGATTCATGAACACAGTTCCAAAAGGTTTAACCCATATAGAAAAATCCGTAAAAAGCAATCCGACAATAATACCCATAATGAAGCCTATTGCCGCCCTCAACGGTAAATACTTTTTATCTACCAGTATTTTCATTATATGCACCTCTTTAAACATATTTGTTTTTCGCAATTTTTTCCGAAGCAATTAAGAATCCCTCTATTTCTTCAAGATCATTGAAGTGCATAGGCGAAACTCTTATTATGCCTTCTAGTCCAAAAGCGTCCATCATCCTCTTAGAATAGGGGCTCGAAGCAAGCCTTTCAAATACTATGTAATTTTCTTTATCGTATAAGCGAACTGCAGAAGAGCAATCCATACTATCAAATGAAATTGCAATGATCAAATCTTTTGAGGCTAAATCTTCCGTATCAAAGTGAACGGTAACTCCATCAATATATCTCAACCCTTTTGCATTTGGAGTCCCTTCTAAAAGAGAATAGAGCAAGAACTTTTCCTGAAATTCGATTTTATGCATTGCAGTTGCGATAAGAGTCCGTTTATCCTTACTGTCAGTAAAATGCGAGCCTAAAAAGCATAAGTACTCTATTATTTTGCTGAAACTTGCAAAATCAGAAGCATCTGCACTGCCAAGCTCCCATACATCAGGGCTTTTTCCGGTTATTTTTTCATGAGGAAATGAAGCTACTCTCTCAGAAACAAATCCAAGGCCAATTCCTCTATTCCCAAAAAACTTATACGGTGCTACAACTACTCCATCAAGCTGAAGCTTATCAAAATCAATGACGCCGTGAGGTGCACGCTGAACCGCATCCAATAATATATATACTGATGGATTAACCTTTCTCACCTCTGAAATAATAGCTTCGACATCCATTGCCGCACCGGTAATGTTAGATGTATATATCATGCTTAATAAACATGTATCTTTGTCAACTTTGTCTAATACTTCAGAAACATCTATCCCGCCGGTAACCGGATTAGCTTTACACTCTCTAAACTCCTTATTGTATTTGTTACAATAATATTTTGCGGAATCATAAGAACCCGGGTGGTCAAGACATGTGGTTACCACATTTGAACCAGGAGCATTACATAATATAGCTTCAGTAATATTGAATAAAACCCTCGAAGCCGTAAAATTTGTTACTATACTGCCTTTTGAAGCATTTATAAATTTCTTGAAATCATCTTTCCCGCCATTTATAGTTTCCAATAGAAATTTTGCTGCTTTGTTCGGCCTTGTAGAGCTCTCAGGAAAACGCATGACATAACTTGAAGCCTCTACCACACTTTTTAGTCTGAGAGAACCACCTGAATTTTCAAAGTACACTCTTTTATCAGTAAAATCATCCTTATCAACGAAATAAAATCTGTCTCTTATTTGCTTAGTTAACTCTTCTGAAAAAATGTTTTCATAAACTTTAGCCATTCTTATTACCTCTTTCTAATTATCTAGATTCACAAGTACAAGATTTATTAATTCCGATTTTCGCTGTAAGAAAAAATGTTTATTTTAATAATATTCTTTGCTATAATCAACATAGCGTGGACGGATAGAAATTAACTCAATACCTGGCCGTATTAATTATTTTTTTATCTGTTCCTGCTACCGTTTAATGCAGTTCATGCATTTCAATATACTTTTCTAAATCGTTGACTCTGTCTTTTGCTTCATTCTTTGTTTTGTCGCTAATAACAAGTAAGATCAGATCATTTAAACATAAGGGTGCAACGTAAGAGTTACAGAATCCCAATCCATCAACAGCCGTAGGTAAAACTATATCTGCTTTAGCTGCAATAGGAGAAGTAATTTTATCAGTTACGACTATTATATTTGCATTTTTTGAATGTGCAATATCTATAGCAGAAGTGCATAGCTTTGTGTGTATTGGAAAGCTGTAAAGTAATATACAATCACCTTTTTCAATATCAATTATTTGCTCTATTAATTCACTATCCGCATGGGTGCATATACTTACATTAGGTAATAAATATCTAAGCTTTCCTCCCATAAAACTTGCCAAGCTTGCCGAACCTCTGAACCCAATAATATACTTGTGCTTGCTTTTAACTAAAATATTGGCAGCCTCATTAATTGCTTCATAATTCAATTGTTCAAAAGTTTTCTGTAAGTTTTTAAATGTCTGCTCCATTAGGTTGTCAATAAGGTTATTCTTACTAAGACTTTCAATTGTATTTTTATATTTATTAGCAGGTGACATTGAATTAGCAGCATCATTTATTTGCCTGACCATTTCTTCCTTCATCTCTCTTTGGAAATCTGAATAGCTTGAATAACCTAAAGAACGAATAAATCTGATTATCGATGTATCACTTACTCCAACCTCTATGGATATGCTGGTTGCCGTCATGAAGCAAATATTATTCAGATTTTCTAAAAAATAATCAGCTATTTTCTTTTCAGTCTTGGTTAATGTGGATTCCTTTACCCTCTTCTCAAACAGCGTAATAATTTTCACCTCCTACATGTTGAATTATATTCATAATATTTTAAATATGTTGAATATAATTCAATTTTATCATTGGAGAATATTTTGTCAAGTTTTTTCTCTATTTCCGGGGTCTTAATACGATCATCAATGAACAATAAAAAATACCTTCTGCTATGGTTTTTTATCCTATAACAGAAGGTATTTTTTATTGGAATTTAGCATTCAAGCCTTGACATGTTGGATTGTCTTTGATCATGATTCAAGCAGCTTTTCATAGATGGCATTAAATATAATATTGCACTTATTTAATATCTCTTTAGGCGCCTTTTCTATAAATTCAAATTCTCTTTCACTTAAATCCAAAGCTTTAACTTGGTCCATAAATATATCGCCTTTAGTTGTAATATTACATTTATCTAAATTTACCCTGGTAAAAAAAGTGCTGGTTGAATTTGTTATTGGTACCACTGTTACTATTCCATTTAACTCTTTTTGGGTAATAGGATCTGATATTACAAGCCCTGGTCTATAGCCTTTCTGCTCATGTCCTTTCGATGGCGAGAAGTTGATTCTTATTATGTCTCCAAATTCTAAGTCACAATAGTTATTTTTATCTGATTTAGCCATAATAATTACCACACTTCTTTCCCGATAGGTTTACCCCAGTTAATATCCTCTTTTGGATTTATTTTTTCTCCCTTTGATTTTTCAGCCAAAAGTTCAAATTTTGTTTTTTCTTGTTTCTTTTTTAAGATCAATTTGCCTTCTTCTACATCAATATCAAAACTTATATTTTCAAAATTATTACTATCAATTTTTAATTCGTCTAATATTGCCTTTGGTATACGAATAGCTGCACTATTACCCCACTTAGATAAATTAGTATTCATATAAACCATCTCCTTAAAATTTTCTTAGTACTCTTATATATAGTATATACGCGTATATACGGATTGTCAATCAACCATGAGGCTGATTTGAAATGGCCCGCAGATAGTTGAAAATTACTTTTGAAATATAATTTTTCTAATGCTCTTAGCTCTTTTTCTCTGCCTATAAACATGCTATCAACCATCTACTGAATTACGATTATTATACTTATGTTTCAGTAAATTATATTCTCTAGTTTGGTAAAGCCTTAGGATTATCAATAAAACATCCTCGGATTTGCTCCGAGGATGTTTTATTATTGCTTTTTAATTGTATTATGCCGGCATATTGTCAGACTTTAGGGCAATTTCTTTACTATATTTATTCATAGACAGCTTATGCAGGAAGTATATAACTATAGCCAAGGCTATGGCTCCGGGAATAATAATAAATGTCTTCTGTGAGAAACCGGCTATTATGTATAATGGAACACATACGGCTGCTACTGTAAGAGCATACGGAAACTGGGTTCTGAAGTGGTCTATATGGTCTGATGCAGCACCCATAGAAGCCAGTATCGTAGTATCAGATAAAGGTGAACAATGATCTCCAAAGAGACCTCCGCTGATTACCGCTGCTATGGTTACGAATAGCGGCGCTCCCATAGTCATGGACATTGGTATGGCAATGGGCATAAGTATGGCATATGGACCCCAGGATGAACCTGTCGCAAGTGACATTGCAGCCCCAATTGTAAATAATATCGTGGGCAGCAGTGCAGGATTGAGAAAATCCTTGCTGACTTCTATTATATAATCAGCTGTTCCCAGATTCTTGCATAATGATCCCAATGACCAGGCAAACACCATGACCACCATGAGATATATCATATCTGACATGCCCTCCATAGCGATATCCTGAGCTTTCTTGAATGTCATGACCTTGTATTTTACAGACAGCAATACACATACCAAGGCGCCTATGAGGAAGCCTGTAGCTATGCCAACCCTTATTATATTGCCCTTGAGAGGCTCGAAGGGGAATCCGTTCAATATAAATATGAAAAACATTAATCCTAATAGGGTTATCAAAGGCAGTATCATGGTAATAAGCTTAGGTTCAGCGCCTTCCGGAAGCTCAACCTGCTTCGTATTCCTTAGGGGAACTGCTCCATCTCTCAATAGCTTGCCTGATTCTGCTCTCTTCTGAGCTCTCAGCATCGGGCCGTAATCAAACTGAGTATATGCCATATATCCAACCATAAGCACTGTTAGAATGCTGTAAAACTGGAAAGGCACAGCCTTTATAAATGCATCCCAGCTTGTCATATTGGTCACCTGCAGAGCTTCAAATTCTTTATCTATAAGCCCCATGATGTATACACCCCAGCTTATAATAGGGATCGTAGAACAAACGGGAGAAGCAGTGGCATCCAGTATGTATGCAAATTTTTCCCTCGATACCTTTAGCCTGTCACCTATGGACTGAAATATAGGCCCGACTAAGAGTGCATTAGCAGAATCAGAGAACCATATGAACAGTCCTCCAAACCACATTGCCAATTCTGCTTTGGCCTTTGTATTTATCCAGCGGGAAACATATTTTGCAAAAGCTATGGCTCCGCCGGATTGTGTTATTATAGCCACAAATAAACCTATTATGAGCATATTGGTCATAGATTGAGCATTATAGCTATCGGCTACTTGTACAAATATATAGTCCTTGATGAAAATATAAAAGCCTACAAAGGGATTCCAGGAGCTAAGGATGGTCGTTCCTACCAGCAGGCCTGCAAATAGCGAAAGAAGAACGTTTTTGGTCAATACCGAAAGAACGATTGCAAGTATTGGGGGAATAATAGAGAGAAACCCAAAATGTTCCATTAATAAACCTCCTTTTTTATAGCTTCATGACTATGAATGCTTGAATATCCTTATATGCATTATTTGGCTCATTCCCTCCTTCCTTATATTTTGTCATGCAGATAAACATACTATAAAGCCTGATTAGAATTGTTCTGCATGAAATAGCTTAGTGAAGCCCTTACTAGGGACCTTTCATGCAAGTTATCACTGTTTATGTCAAGATCATCAATGTCCCTGGTCATCAGCACCTTCAAAAATGGAGCGAGCTGCTCATTGTAGATTGCCATGCATTCTTTAGGCTCTACCGCAGGCCATGCATTGCAGCTTACAACAAGACGTCTGTTTTTGGATCCGACACCTTCGGGTATGGTATCATAAAGTTCATCGTTGGTTTCTATCACATATTTATCTATATTTCCGGTTGGGATTCCTTCTATACCCTTTACCTGTATAGGCTGAAGCTTATCATTATAGGGGTCGGCAGAAAGATCCAATATGACTGCGTGCTCCGGCATCGCTTCAATCATTTCGTTAGCCACGATTATCTGTGTCGCATCTTCCCTTTTGCTTGCATCCACTAAAATATCAGTATGGGATAATATTTTCCTAAGGTATTTCTCATTTTTCGTAATATTCCTCGGAAGCATAGTTATCAAAAAACCAGGCATCTCCCAGTTCTTATAATAGAACTCCTCATCGCTGAATTCTTCAAAGGCTTTAGCGGCGTTTATCCCTACTGCTCCCATTCCTATTATGGTGATTTGTATTGGTCTTCTACTGGAGCTGTAGAATCCTTTCATTCTCTTTTTTAATTCCGCAAAAGCTACTTTTGAGCCCGCCCTGGATGTACCTGCATAATTGACAAGCATTCTGATGTTCCTGTCATCCTTAAAGCCATCCATTGAAAAGCACTTTATTCCTTTGTCCATAAGCAGCTTATCCCTGGACTCCTGAGTCTCATAATGAAGCATAGATACCAGTACGGAACCGGGCTTCATTATCTCTAATTCCTCATCCTTAGGAGCTCTTAGGACAACTACCATATCCTTCATATATATCTCATCGTGATCGACAAACTTTATTTTGGGGTTATATGCCAGATAGTCTTTCTCTGTAAAACCCATTGCAGAGCCATAGCCTTTTTCCACAAATATTTCAATATTACCATAGGAGCCTAGCTCTCCAAAAAGTGATGGCAAAAAATCTCTTCTCTCATTTTCTTCTTTGTGCATCCTGGGAAAACCTATGGTTTTTATATAGGCCATATTTTTACCTCCTTAAAAAGATGTTAACTTTTGTCTGCTGCAATATATGTAGGAGCAACTTCCGTGCCATAAGCATCGCTAAGCATTTCCAATGCATCAGACGCTTTATAGATAAAATAAGTGTTGCATTTTTGCAACATGTTACGTAAAAACAACGCTTTTTACAAAGGATTCTTAATGGTTATATAGAATATATTAAGAAACCATAAGGGGAGGTCAATATATGAAGCTTTATAAGAATCATAAGAAGGAATTCCTTAATAAGCTTATTGATGAGACATTGAACTTCAATGGGGAAGAGAAAAAAATCGCGTTATATATTAAAAAGTGCTGCAAAAAGGTTTCTTATATGAATTTGTCCGAGCTTTTGGAAGCTGCAGAAACAAGTGAGGAAAATGTAAAAAGCTACTTAGCCAAGATGGGCTACAACAGCTATGATGATTTCAGAAAGGAATTAAGAGAAGTCATAATGGTTGGTATGAAAACTACTGAGGCCTTCAAGATATCTATGGATATGATGCATCCGAAGGTAAACAACATTTTGGACTTTATAGTAAAAAAAGAAACGGACAACCTCAATGAATTCAAGAAAACCTTTGACGAAGAAGCATTTAGAAATATTATTGAAGCAATAATCAATGCAAATGATATTATACTGGTTGGAACCAGGGCATCAGCTCCCATTGCCATATATGCGGAATACATATTCAACAAGATAGGAAAGCGCAGCAGAAAGATAATTTCCGGAGGAACCGAGAATTTCGACTTTTTATCTCTTATTGACAGGGATACATTGGTATTAGCCTTCGGCTTCGCCAGATATCCGAAAGATACCATAAAGATCCTCAGCTTTTTCAGAAAAAAGAATTTTAAAATTATATCTGTCACCGACAATTACCTTTCACCCTTGGCCAGATTCTCGGATATGATTTATACCGTGCCGATAGAGTCCTATTCTTTTACCGACTCCTATGTAATACCTGTTTCTCTGGTCAATATTATAGCCATATTGATAAGTCAGCTGGATGAAGATAATTCCATGAAGCATCTTACAGAGTTTGAGGAGATTGCAAAAGATATAGGATTCTATTTTTAAACAATACCCGTGTTCATCAAATATAAATATTCAGAGGTGAGTATTGTGGCCTCATATAATTACGCTGAATCTTTGGACAGCCATAATTGCATCATACCGCCAAAGGATTTTAATCCATTTAAAATAGAAAATATATTTACATGCAGTAAAAGTATGAAGAGGATCATAGATTTAGCCTTGAGAATAGCCGGTTCTAACGCTCCCGTGCTAATACTCGGCCCCTCCGGGGTAGGCAAGGAGGAGCTGGCTTCGCTCATACATAAAAACAGTAAAAGAGCCCAAAATTCATTTGTAAAGCTGAACTGCTCCGCTATACCCGATAACCTTATAGAGTCGGAGTTTTTCGGGTATGAGGCAGGGTCCTTCACCGGTGCATCCAGGTCGGGCAAAAAAGGGCTCATCGAGCTTGCCGAAAAGGGAACCTTATTTTTAGATGAGCTGGGAGAAATGCCTCCCAATCTGCAGACAAAGCTGCTTCGGGTTCTGCAGAACGGCAAGTTCTTAAAAATCGGCGCCTATAAGGAGTCCTCCTCTGATACAAGGATCATTGCTGCTACTAACAAAGATTTGCAGGCGATGATAAAAAGCGGTACCTTCAGAGAGGATTTATATTTCAGACTTAATGTAATACCCATACATATACCCCGGTTAAATGAAAGAAGAGAGGATATACCTCTATTATCCATGTATTTTTTGGATTATTTCAATAAGCAATATAATGTAAATAAGAAGATAAGGCTGGAAGTTATGAATCAGCTTCTTTGCCATAATTGGCCCGGCAATATAAGAGAGCTCAAAAATACCATCGAAAGGCTGGTGCTCATATCTTTGGATGATGTAATAACCATGGACGATCTTTCTTATTCATATTTCGCAGAGAATAAATACAATAGCATTGAAAGCAGCATAAGCGATATTCAGTACATCCCAAACATGACCCTGCGGGAAATGGTCAATGAATTTGAAACCAACATAATAACTCAGGCAGTGAAGAAATACGGAAGCATAAGAAAGGCTGCCAAAGTGCTGGATGTGACTCCTTCTACCCTATCAAGAAAGCTGAACAGAGGGATGTCATAGAAAAAGCAGAGGGGCGATCCTTGACCGTCCCCATGCTTCAATCATTTTATCCAAACAGTTTGCACATCACATAATGATTAGGCTTTACTTCATTTAGCGATAGGTCTTCTGATAAACACTCCGGCTTAAAAAATTTGCATCTCGGTGCAAAACGGCATCCAGGCTTGGGGTTTATTGGGTCAGTTACCTCTCCTCTTATTATTTCTCTTTCTGAAATGCGGCTTTTAAGCGAAGGCACCGGTATGGAAGACAGAAGTATTTTTGTATAAGGATGAATCGGGTTTCTAAAAAGCTCCTTAGACGGTGCCTTCTCTACGCACTGCCCAACATATAAAACCGCTATTTCGTCCGATATATGCTTGACGACGGCCAAATCGTGTGTAATAAACATGTAGGTCAAACCAAGCCTTTCTTGAAGATCCATCAGCAAATTTAGTATTTGGGCCTGTATGCTTACATCCAGTGCAGACACAGGTTCGTCGCATACTATAAACTGGGGACTCATGGAAAGCGCACGCGCTATTCCTATTCTTTGTCTTCTTCCTCCATCAAGCTCATGAGAATAAGAGTTTATAAACCGCTCTGCCAAGCCCACCGTTTCCATTAAAAAAAGTACCCTGTCATTGATTTCATTCCTGGAGCCATAAATCCTATTGACTATCAAAGGCTCGGCTATGATTTGAAAAACAGTCTTCCTAGGGTTTAAGCTGGCATAGGGGTCTTGAAAAATCATTTGCATTTTTTGGCGCATCAGCCTCATTTTTTCTTTATCATAGCCCAAAATATTTTCACCATCAAACAATACTTGTCCGTCAGTAAGGGGCAAAAGCCTCAGAATAGTACGCCCTAAAGTCGATTTCCCGCATCCCGATTCACCGACAACACCTAATGTTTTGCCTTTATCTATGCTCAGGTTGATGTCATCCACAGCATGAAGAAGCCCAAAAGGAGTATTGAAATATTTTTTTAAATTCACAGTTTCAATCAAAGGCTTTCTATTATCGTCGTCTTTTTTCATTTGTTTCATCCTCCCTTGTGAATGCATGGCAAACAATATTATGGGTCCCATAGGTGATCTTCGGAGGGGTTCTCCTCGAGCAGATTTTCATTGCTTTCGGGCATCTCGGATGAAACTTGCAGCCAAATGGCAAGTTTGTCGGATCGGGCATCAATCCATCTATAGGGCTTAGGCGATCGGTTTCAATTTCAAGATTAGGAATCGATCCGAACAGGCCCACAGTATACGGATGGTGCTTTTCACTCTCGAAAATATCTTCGATTAAGCCGCTTTCAACTATTTCGCCGGCATACATGACCGCAACCTTATCACAGGTTTGCGCTACAATTCCTAAATCATGAGTTATAAGTATCATCGACATTCCAAGCTTATTCTTCAGTTCTGTCATCATAGCCAGCACCTGGGCTTGAATGGTGACATCCAATGCCGTTGTGGGCTCATCCGCGATCACAAGCACCGGACTGCATGCGAGAGCTATGGCTATCACAACCCTCTGCTTCATACCTCCGGAAAATTGGTGCGGATATTCCCGCTTTCTGTTCTTGGGTATTCCCACTAACTCCAGCATTTCATCAACCCTGGCTTCAAGCTGGCTTTTGCTTTTGTTTTGAGTATTATGAAGTTCAAGGGCTTCATACAATTGCTGTTCAACAGTCAAAACCGGATTGAGGCTGGTCATCGGATCTTGAAAGATCATAGAAATCTTCTCGCCCCTGACTTTTCGCATATCACTTTCTTTTGCCGATATAAGATCCTTGCCTTCAAAAATAATTTGGCCTTCAGTGATTTCTCCTATATCCTGTGGAAGAAGCCTCAGGATGCTGAGTGCAGTTGTGGTCTTGCCGGCACCTGTTTCTCCGACGATTCCAAGAGTCTGTTCCTTATCCAGGGCTAGATCGATCCCGTTCACTGCACATACTGTATCTGAATCAGTCTTGTAAATGACTTTCAAATTGCGGATTTCCAATAGTCTATTTTCTATTTTATTATCCATGCTTTTAGCTCCTTACATAAAATTATTATCCCTTGCTAGTTCTTTAATCTTGGATCTAAAGCATCCCTCAATCCATCGCCTATTAAATTTATGGAAAAAACAGAAATGGCAATTGCAATTCCCGGTATTACAACTAGATAAGGATAATCTCTCATATATTCTCTTGCCTCAGACAGCATATACCCCCATTCGGGTTGAGGCGGCTGAATGCCCAAGCCGATAAAGCTGAGCCCCGCCGCCAAAAGTATCATCTTTGCAACGGACATGGTTCCCTGCACTATGATAGGCCCTATGGCATTGGGCAAAACATCATTTGTGATAATTCTGAAATCTTTCGAACCGCAGGCTCTGGCCGCTTCTATATAATCTTCTCCGACCACAGTCAGCACCGTAGATCGGACAATCCTCGTAAAGCCCGGAATTTGGGATATGGTTATTGCAATCAAAAGGTTCAGCAGGCTCGGACCCATTGCTGAAACGATTGCGATCGCCAGAAGTATAGATGGAATGCTCAGCAAGATGTCCATCAATCTCATGACTATCTCATCAAATATTCCGCCATAGTATCCTGTCATCGCCCCTAATATCCCGCCTATCAAAAGTGAGATTCCCGTAGTGAAAAATCCGATGCTCAGTGAAACTCTTGAGCCATGGACCATGCGTGCCAGAAGATCTCTCCCATACTGGTCGGTACCAAAATAGTGCTCCCAGGAAGGCGGCTGCAGTCTAAGGCTTCCATTCTGCTTAATAGCTGACTCTTGATAGTCGGCTATTAAGTCTGCACTAAGAGACATTGCTACCAATATGCAAAATATAGCCAGCCCTATCATGGCAAGTTTGTTTTTCTTCATTCTTCGCCAGATCTCTTTTATTTGACTTTTCTTTGCATATTTCTTCTCTATAGCAACTGCGTTGGCTTCTTGAGTCATTTCACATATTCCTCCCATCAAATAAAATCATCTATTTTATATACTTCGAGCGTATCCTTGGGTCTATAAAGGCATAAATCATATCAACGATGAGCATAGTGATGCATACCAAAACAGCAAAAAATATTATGGAAGCCGTGACCTGCGGGGTATCCTTCATTCTGATGGATGTGATCATCAAAGTAGAAATGCCCGACATGGAGAATACTGTCTCGATAAGGATGGCTCCGCCCAGAAGCATCCCAAATTCTACTCCGAGTGCTGTTATAACAGGCAGCAGCGCATTTTTCAATTCATGTTTGAAAATGATGCGCCTCTCGCTGGCCCCTTTGGCTCTTGCAGTCCTTACATAGTCCTGGCGGATTGTTTCAAGCATAGTCGATCTGGTCAGGCGAAGGATATTGGCCGCTGTAGGAGCCGCAAGCGTAAAGACCGGAAGCACAAAATGCCGCCAGCTTCCTACGCCGTTTGATGGAAATAATTTTAGCTTTACAGAAAAAAATAATATGAGCAATAACCCGAGCCAAAAACGCGGCAATGACGCGAATACCATTGCACAGGATGTACAAATCATATCGATAGGCTTGTACTTTTTAACGGCTGATATTATTCCCAGGGGTATCCCCATCAAAGCCGTCAGAATAACACTGCAGAATGCAAGCTCTAAAGTCACCGGAAATCTTTTGATGATTTCTCCGAATACAGGTTTTTGTGTCCGGTAAGATAGCCCGAAATCCCCATGCAAAGCGTTAAATATGTACTTAACATATTTAACCGGCAGAGGATCATAATAACCGAACTCTGTATTCAATTGAACGATAGCTTCTTCCGGGGCATCCTGGCCTAACAGCAGAGAGGCAGGGTCTCCGGGCGTGAAGCTCATAATAAAAAGAATTATAAAGATTACGCCTAATAAAATCGGTATAAGCAATAATAAGCGTTTGATCACATATCTATACATTTGCTCTCCCCTATTCTTAATAGAATATCTTTTATGACTCTCAGATGGAGCCGGAAACCGGCATCTCCTGCTCCACCTGGAGTATTAAACGGATTCAGCCTTATATTATCGATAAGACTCCCGGGTTGAAATCATGATTTGAAAGTATCTTCGGACCCTCAGGTGTGATCTGGATCAAATCTTCCATATGAAACATGCGGCCTTCAGCCACAACCACAGGCTCAATGTTAAACACCATGTTTTCTTCCAAAGCAAAATTCTCTTTAGGAGAAAGCATTGGAAATTCATGCAAACCGATCCCTAAAGAATGTCCTATATGAGGCGTAGAAAAAGGCAAATTGTATTCCTTAAATTTCCTTGAACATATATCATACAGCTCAGCTGCGGTAACGCCTATCTTCATACAAGAAATAACATGCTGGTACACTTCAGTCAGCCTGTCATAAATATCCAGATACTTTGGATTCGGCTTTCCTATCATGACTGTTCTTGCAAAATCGGATTGATAGTTCCCTTTGAATAACCCTCCAAAGTCCAATCGCATGACTTCACCATCTTCCATGATCGTATCATCCGGCAAGGCGTGCACTTGAATGGATTTGGCTCCGGAGCCCATCACAAAAAATGAGATTTTATCCGCTCCGCCGTTGAGCATGTTTATTTTTACTTTACTTGAAAATATTCGCTCGGTGCAGCCCGGGTGAACTTCTGCTAAGGCTTTCTCCAATGATTCCCTGGTGATATTTGCAGCTTCGCTCAAAATAGCTATCTCTTTGTCTTCCTTTATCATTTTTACTTTGTCAAAAAGACGTGTACAGCTGACAAAATCGGCATCCGGCATTCTTCCGACCAGTTCTTTGTAATAGTGAGCCATCAAGTAATCCAGCTCAATACCGACTTTTTTCTTGCTCAACCCTTTTTCGGCCAGAACGTCTGCCAGGAATTGTATCGGTGATTCTTGAAATTCGATATAATATCTCTTGTCTTTAATCCACGTTTGGGCCTCCACAGTGCCTCTTTCGATACCGCAGGCAATCATCGCCGGCTCCCCCGAAAGAGGAAGAACGGCTATTGCCAGCCTGTCTCTTATATCAGTTTGAGTCATTATATAGGTTTCAGCAAAATATAAGGTGTTTTCCGGAGATATGACTACCGTGACATCTAATCCTTCTTCCTCCATATATTTTTTTAATCTATCATACCTGCTTAAATTATTTATCAACATAATGATCCTCCTTCAATAAACTAGATATAACGCATTAAATATTCCACATAGCTGTTATGCTGATTGATAACGATTGCAGATGCCCCAGGGCATCCTCTCTTGCTCCTGTGGAGCAATTCACCTTATGCTCCAGAGCTAAGACTTTGTAAGCTTGCATAGGGTTGCGTCAAAACTCGCTTTGGCTCAAACAGTTGACGCAACTTGTCCTATGCCTCGCTAACAAACTCTAAGCTCCTTCACGATGCACTCTTTTATCAGTCAGGATAACATTATTGCTGTAAAATCTTTTTCACGTCATAGATAGCTCGGCTTATTCTGCCCATTCAAGATATTTGAGCTGAACACCGACAAACTTATCATAGCCTGTGATGTTTAGGCCTTTCGTGATAGCATAGCTTTTCTTGGGATAATAAATAGGAGCAAAATAAGCTTCTTCGCCAGTCCTTACCAGAATGGATTCCAAAATATCAAATCTTTTTTTACTATCCAGTTCTATTTTCTGAAGCTTGTTTTGTTCCTCTATCCATTCATCATTGATGCCGGAGAATGGGACCGAACCGGTTATGCTGATCACGTCCATTGCATTATCTCCATCAGAGTTCAAATTCAAATGGCTGGATGCCATAACAAAATTGCCTGTTTTCAAATCGTCAATAAATGCATTATTTTCAACGACTTGAACGGTGGTTTCAATCCCTATGGCTTTTAAATTCTCTAAGGCGATCTCTGCGATCTTTTTATCTTTTCCATCACGGGTTATTATTGCATCAAATTTGAATCCGTTTTCATAGCCGGCTTCTTTCATAAGCTCCTTTGCTTTTTCAACATTGTACTCATAATAGGGTATCCTCTCGCTGTAGCCAAACATTCCTTGATTGGCAACGCTTCTGGCCGGAACTGCCATGCCTTCTTCGGCTACCTGGATCATGAAATCCTTGTCAAAACAGTAGTTGATCGCCTGGCGGACCTTCTTGTTTTTTAAAGGCTCAATGGTATTGTCCCTTTGATTAAACTGTATAAAGTTGACAAGCCCGCATGGATGCGAATAAAAATCAAGATTTGGGTTCTCCTTAATATTTTTTAACGCTATCATGGCAAAATTCCTGGACAGATTCAGCTCTCCGGTTTCCAATGCAACTACTTGTGTGTTTGCATCAGGAATGATTTTGAAAACAGCCTTTTTTATCTTTGGCTTTATATCTCCATGATAATCTTCAAAGGCTTCCAGTTCTACGCCTATGGTAGGGTCGTAAGAAACCAATTTATATGGGCCGCAAGAAATCACCGTATCTTTATATTTGTCAGTTTCGTTATATGCTTTTTCGGAGTACATTTTTACATTGATTGCACAAAGGTAAAGAAAATTGGCTGATGGGTTGTTCAAATAAACATCGACTGTATAATCATCTACCAGTTTCACTTCTTTGATCTGATTTGCGGTTGCAGCCTGATATGCTTTGTATTCTGTCATCATTAGGTTGAAAGTAAAAGCTGCATCGCTTGCCTTCAGCTCTGAACCATCATGAAACTTTATCCCTTTCTTTATTTTAAATCTATATTTATTTTCATCCTCAATCCATTCCCAGCTTTCTGCAACATTCGGAATAATGGTTCCATCATCAGCTACATTGAGAAATGTGTCATATATATTAGAAATGCATTCATTGGTTACGATATTTTGCATTGCAAAAGTATTTAAGGTTTGCAGCTCTGTCGCCAAGGAAATAACCACTTGCCCCGTGTCTTTGATCAACGGATTTTCATTGCCCGAAGTGCCATTTGACGGCGTCTCGTTTGCCGGTACCGAAGAGCTTGTACAACCCAGGAGCGAAGACAAAACCATTGTGCTGATCAAAATCAAACTTATGATATTCTTCTTCACACTATTACCTCCCCGAAATTCTTATAAACCGTTCCGTCTTTCATCACGAAGCCTACATTTCTCATCACATTCATATCATTCAGCGGATTCCCTTCAACGGCGATAATGTCCGCCAGCTTTCCCTTTTCAATCGTACCTATTCTATCATCCCAGCCCAATAGTTCAGATCCTGTCTTGGTTGCAGAAATCAATGCATGCTCCGGCTTCATTCCGACTTTTTCAACCATCAATACCAATTCTTCTGCCTGGGTGCCATGATAAAGATATGGAGCTGCTGCGTCTGTCCCGAGAGCTATTTTTACCCCTTTATCATAAGCCATTTTTATATTGGTGAAATGAACCTTTTTACATATTTGGGCCTTTTTAATCGCATAGTCGGCTATCTCGCCTTCCTTCATTTTGGACAGCATTCGAGTATTCACTGTAAGGGTCGGAACCAAGAAAGTACCTCTCTCCACCATCATTTCCGCTGTCTCTTCATCAATAAAAGTGCCATGCTCTATAGAAGTAACTCCGGCTTTTACAGCACATTTGATGCCGTTCAATCCATGAGCATGTGTAGCTGTTGTTTTTCCTCTGAATTCGGCCACTTCAATGATTGCCCTCACCTCTTCATAGGTCATCTCCTGAGCTCCCGGGTCGTCTCCTGTTGTCAGCACACCATATGTAGACATAAACTTGATAAAGTCCGCACCATACTTGAAGTTAAAACGAGCTGCCTGACGAGCCTGATCCGGCCCACATATGATAGCTCTCACATTATTCCTGTCACCGCCTGTGTATGGCGGCTGCAGAGGACTATCCCCATGTCCGCCCAACGCATTTAGCGGAAGCCCCGCTGCCATCATTCTCGGACCCCAATGATAGCCTTCATTGATCGCATCCCTTATCGCGACATCTGCGAATCCGGGAGCTCCAGCATCTCTGATCGTGGTAAATCCAGCCATCAAATCATTTTGAACCCACTTTATTCCCCTCAACGCATAGGTCGGGGGAGAAACCGTATACATGCCATCTACCGTTAACTCTTTGAAGCTGCCATTGCCCCAGCAATGAGTATGTGAGTCAATCAAGCCGGGCATAATGAATTTATCGCTTAAATCCATCACTTCGTAGTTTCCCAAATCTCCTATCCGGGATATTTCCAGCACATCTGAAATCTTGTTGTCTTCAACTACTATTGCCATATTTTGTTGGACAGCCTCATTTGAGGCTTTGAACAGTTTTCCGCATTTAATCAGTTTTTTCATGTTTACACCTCTTAATAATTTTTTTACACAATCTCCAACATCCTCGGATTCAAGATATGGCTCCCGCTTCTTTTATCCTTATATGCTATGGCTTCAATCTCCACCCTGGCGCCTCTCGCCAAAGAAGCCGCCGCCACACAGGACCTGGCGGGCTTATGAGTGGTGAAATACTTGAGATAAACATTATTGAAATCGTCAAATTGATTTATATCTGTAATAAAAATTGTTATCTTTATTACATCCTTCAAATCATACGCTGCTGATCTGAGTATCGCTTTTATATTTTCCAATGCTTGCACACATTCATCTTCGAAAGTCAAATTTTCTGATTGATTAGCTGAATTGTTCAAGCCAAACTGCCCTGAAGTGAACAGGAATCCACCTGCCATAATTCCTTGAGAAAACAATGGGCTTGAAGGGATAGAATCAGCAGTTGCGTACCTTTTGCTCATGTTTTACTCCTCCTATAAATTTTCTTCACAGTTTTTTTGCTTCTATAGCTTTAAGCAATGAAGCAAACAAAATTAAGTCATATGCATCACTCCCCAATTCAATATTTCAGCCTGCTAAGCACCTCTTGGCTTGTCTTGATTTTCAATAAAAAGTGCCGTTAGTGAAGTGTTTAGTTCTTGAGCAATCTTTTTTAGAAGTGCTATGGAGGGATTATAGTGGCCATTCTCCAGAGCAGATAAGTATTCCCTAGTTATATTGAGCTTCACTGACAGCTCCTTTTGTGTAATCCCTGTTTTTTCTCTTGCTTCCTTTATTCTCAACACTATCAACACCCCCCAATGAATAATATTGTAATGTTTTATATTACGTTTATCAAACCCATTATAATGTATTACATTACGTTTTCGTTAAATACCTTTTGTTTTCTCTGTATATCTTGTATTTTCTAGGCAAGTTGTTTATAATAATGTAAAGTATAATCTTACATATATTAAGGAGACTGCTATGGATATTGGTAGTAGAATAAGGGACTTAAGGAAATCTCATGATATAACAATAGTTGCATTAGCTCGAAAAGTTGGATTAACTCGTGAATACTTAAGCAACTTAGAACATAATGTCAATACTCCATCTCTAAGCACTTTGCAGAAAATTTGCGACGCTCTGGAGGTATCCATGGCTGGATTTTTTAATGCAGATGATGCAGCACTTCCCCCTGAATATCAGGAATTGCTGCATAATGCCAAAAGCCTTTCTCCGAAGCAGCTTGCATCTCTTAACGAATTTTTGAAATCTTTGAAGCAATAGAATAAAAATGAACAATAAAAATACCTTCTGCTATGGTTTCTTATCCTATAACAGAAGGTATTTTTTATTGTATTATCTACCTTTCCAAATATTTTATAGTATCAATTACTTGTATCTCAACTTGATAAATATATCTTTTAGTTGTTATGTAGCCTAAAAGTTCAACCTTATCATTTTCTAAGAAAGCAACTATACACGCAAAAGCATTAAATCTATAATCAGAGTCATACATGATTGAAGAGAGAGTTGCAATATCTCCTCCACTGACCCCTCTTAATGGTACTATATGGCTGTGCCATTCCCCAACATAGTCTACACCATATTTTTCATAATGCTCTCGGAGAACCTTTGAGCAGTATCCTGTATCTCTAAGAAATTTGGTTGAAGAATGATACGCTTTAGGACCTGGTAATGAAGCATGAGTTACATTTACTGTTAAGGGTTTAATGTCACTCCCTATTAAAATGCCTCCGGTTTCGACTTGGGGACTATCCTTTGTAGTCTTAACGATAAACTCATATGCTTCCCTTCTAACATTTAACTGTGGTTTTACAACCTCTAATTTTTTATACCGATAGTTTCTGAATAATCTCATTATACTTATCCTCTATATTAATATTTCTAATTTCTTCTGCTAATGAGCCACAAATGGGGCATTCAGGATGAATGTTATAATTGCAGTAATTAGTTCCAAATGGTTGTCTAAATTTATATGGCTCAATAAACTCAATATTTCTTACTGCTCCCCAAGCAATGTAATTATAAGGTAATTTACCAAATCCATTATCGGGATCGTCTTTTATTGTCATAAGAGCAACCTTTGCTGCCATCGCAGCAACTATAAACACATCAGTCCTAGTGCCCCTACTATTGCCATTTGAATTCTCTACTTGAGAACTATATGGCAAAATTCCTTCTCTGGTGTCATTATCTTCTATTAATGCACCTTGCTCCTTAAGATGAATCCTTGTACATTCATAACAAGCAGCTTTATTTGGTGTAACCCTAATTATTTCTCCAATCTTTGCATTATCAAAAGTACATACCAAAATAAGTGGTTTACTAAATTTAACACATATATAATTTACCATTGCCCGTGATTCCGGGTTATCTGTAGCACAAATTACAATATCTGAACATTGTACTGCTTCTACTAATTTTTCAGGGTAAGACATAATATCATTTTCGCACTTTTTAATACTGGTAGGTAATGAATGCTCCTTAATTACATCTTCAACTGCATCTATCTTTTTTCTGCCTAAGTCTCTTACACCACATATATGTCTAAAAAGATTCACACTATTAAGCCTATCTTTATCAAATAAATGTAATGTTCCTACACCTGCTGCTGCAAGTTCCATAGCAATAGAAGATCCTCCACTCCCTAATCCAACAATAACTATAGATTTCTCTTTCATTTCTTCTAACGGCACTAATCCATCTATTCTTTTAAACGGATTAGGCTTCTCCTCTAATGCTTGTACTTCCCCAGGTAAAATTAATTTTTTTCCCTTTAACTCAAGAAAAAAAGCAAGTAGTATCTCTTTTGAATCTTCTTCAACAAATAATAAATATTCTGCTTTTGACTCCTGAATCATCTCAAATAAGTCTTCCGGTAGCCATTGAGTTAATTCTTCAAATAACATATCCCAATTTTTTATTTTCTTTATTAAACCTTTTTTTACTTTTACCCAATAAGCCAATTTATCTTTATAATTGTTATTACAGAGTCTATGTTTCGATACTTTAAGAGAAGCAAGGCACGGTTCCATATCTCCTGTTCCCAGATCAACACTAAATGCACCTAAGACATCACCTTTAATAAATCCGTCAATATAGCCCCACGATATATCGCATTTTCTCATTTTATCTATTAATTCTTCACCAATCAGCATACAGTACCACGAAGCCAAGTTATGCACCTCCCTTTATAGGTACATCAGCCATGCCTTCATCAGGCATTTTATCAATTAGTTTAAATAGAAATGCCAAGAAATTAAAATACCAAATTTCAATTTTTTCAACTACATCTACTGTAGTATACTTCACATTCCATAATTTAGGTTGCAAATAACATAAGTTACCATCCTCCCACCTATGCCATTTATGTCCCCACATCTCTTTGGGTAATTCCGGCTCAAGTGGATAGACTTTAAGAGGTATGATTGGAAAACCATCAGGATATATTAATCTTACCTTTAACGGTGCTGCTTCGATTCCCTCAGGAATTAAATTAACTTCACCTTCCCATGCAAGTTTACCTTCATATTTGCATAAAATGAATCTTTGATATTTGCTCTGCATACTTTGGTATTCTAGAACAACCCTATTTTTATCAAACTCATACCACTTCATAATATCACCTAAAAAACGGCCGGTCTTTTAGAGGGCGAGGACCCTTATTGATATTTTTCTCTGCATTCGCTTCAACAGGGGAACCATCATTTAAAACTGTTATGGATTTTAAAGCCGGCAACTTGTTGCTAATCAAGGCTCTCTCAAGTTCATAGGAGTCCTCACAAAATTCAGTGTAAAAACTTTCCCAATTGAAAGAGAACCTTTCATAAGTATATTTCTTATTATCCTTTTGAAAAGAGTATGGCTCGTATTCCTCTTTGTATGTGTCTGGAACCCAGTCTGCAATATTCTTGCCCATTATCACTTCCCATGAACTTGCATGGCTTGAATTTTTACCGGCAACAAAAGAAACTTCAGATATCGGCTTAACTTGATTTATATCTAATAACCCAATTCTTGTCCATAGCACATTCCCATATTCTATACCCATACCAACCTTAACAGTCTCGTCTAATAACTTATCTAAATACTGGTTTACTACTTCCTTTATACCGTGCATAAGAAAGGAACAGGTCCTCAAAGAGTTAAATGCATCTTTTTCTGTAGTAGTATAGCCTTGACCAAAGTATGCCATAACTCCATCTCCAGTAAACTCTGCAACATATCCGCCATACTGTCTAATACTAATGATTGAAGCCGCCGTAATTGCTTGTAGGATTTTAACTAATTCTTCATTATCGAGTGCAATAGACATCTTTGTAAAGCCTCGGATATCCATAAAGAAAACAATAAGACTCCCCGGTATTGTCTCGCCTATCTCAACATCTGTAACTTGGGGATGCCCTAAACCAGTAGATATTGATTTATTAATTATTGACTTCGTTTCTGCAAATACAGCATCATGCCACTGAGAAGGTTTGTCATAAATAGATTTGTAAATTTCGCTAAATGACCTTATTGTATTTGCCATCTCTACTCCCCTCCATTTAATTAATAATAGTTACAATAAATAAAACAAGCACATGTAAGCTCTGATCGACTAAAAATCTCATTTGCACATTATCTGTCTGCTCTTTTTTTACTTTTTTAAGCCACCAATTAACAATATCTCCTTTATCTAGCAAGGCATGAGAAAAACAAATTACTGCTATACTTATTAAGGATAATCCTCCTGCTATTAAGGAAAATAGATATGCAACAATTACATAGACAAGACTATGGATTATCAGGGCTATGGATATTCTATTTTTGTTTTCAACCTGCCAATTAGTCTGTAAAAGAAAATCACCTACTATATGTCCTACAATTAAGTATAGAAACATGTTATAATTTTGATTTTTAATGCTCCATGAAGGTGAAAACTCTATATAATAAGTTACTAGTACCATTATTATTGTAAGTGCAGCAGTACAAATACATTGCTCTAACCATATTAAGGCTGCTTTGGTCCTTTGCATTTTCTTTTCTCTAATATACGAAAGCTTCAATAATTCCATAATTAGTGCTTTTAAAATATCTGTGTTTTCACTTTCTTCCATGATTTTATAATATTCACTAGCACTTATACTAAACTTTAAATCTTCAAGTTCCCATAAATAATCTTCCCATCGCATAGTTGGAGTCATACCGCATAAATAATATTTTATTTTGGGCTTATTTAACCAATCTCCAATATCAATGTGATGATTTGGATCATTTGCTGGATTGATAGACCGCAATGAAAGAATCAGTGATATGAAAAGGCACACTAAAAAATAACTAACTCCTAAAATTGCAATCATCTCAGGTAATATTGTCAACTGTTTTAATGATGTATAATATTTATCTATTAAAGTTACTACTCCAGCAATAAGCCCCATAACTACAACAATAACAGCCCCGGATTTTGTATCTGTAAAACGAATAATTTCTTGAGTATCATTAATAGCACTATATAGAAAACTATACTTCTCGCTGTATTTTTTTTCTGATTGATCCATAGTGCCAATATCACCTCCTTTATATAATTAATACAAGATTTAATTGTTAGGTATCAATTACTGGCATCAAAGATGCAGTACTACAATGCCGCTTAATTGCAATAACTAATACTTATTTTGACTTAAGTAAGCCAAGCAACTGCATCAAAGTAATCCTTGATCTTTTGCTCATTGTTTAAAATAGTTCAATTTACTTAATTATTTAATAAATTCTTCAAATTTCTACTATTACCTTCAAAGTATTTATCGCAAATTTCGTCAATATTTGTCATTTATTTTATTGCCTTTTAATTTCTTCTTATCGCTCTTCAAATATCTTTTAGCCTCTATTTCCTTCCAAACCATAGTACGTATAAAACATTATACAACTTATTAAATGGCATATTCTTCGTAAAGTTGCTTATCTTTGAACTCTTCAGCCTTACAGCTAAAAGCTGGTTATGCGCATAACCTTCAAGACCCTTATGCAGCCTTTACTTGGAGCTATATTAAGAAAAATTTTTTCTTCTGCATTTAGTTTTGATTTAATGCTTCATTAGCCTAGTAATTTCTTAATACATTGTATTAACGTAATAATAAACTGAATAGACCCGTTTATTGCATACCCGCAAACTTTGACATATCTTCTCATTCTCTATATATTAGAATAATTTATCACGACAAAAAATTTATAGAGATACGTGATTAATGAATTTTATATAAAAAATACCTTCTGCTATAGTTTCTTATCCTATAACAGAAGGTATTTTTTATTGTAATTTAGTATTCAAGCCTTGATATGTTGGATTGCTTAGTTCCTACTTTCATGGCTAATTCTGCTTGGGTTATATTTTTTTCTTTCCTGGCTTTTATAACCTGCCTTATCAATTCGTATTCAATAGCTAAATTATCATATTCGGCTTTTACTTCCGGATTGAAAAGTAATTCCTTCTTAATTTCTTTCCAATCTCTATCCATGTTAATTCTCCTCAATATTCTTACCGACCAAAGGAATGATTTGATTGCCTTTGGTATACGAATAGCTGCACTATTACCCCACTTACTTAAATAATTCATCTAAAGTTACAAGCCTAAGATTAGTATAGTTTTTCTCTAATTCTTTAGCTGCTTTTGTATAAGGTACTTTTGAGAAAAAAATAAAATAATATTTCTCGTATTCCGGCATCAAATATGCCTTATTAATCAGCTTTTCTATTTCTTTTACATCATCAAATTCGTTTCTCCATTTACACTCACCCAGCAGCACCTTTTTTTCGCTTTTATTATCTGCAACTATATCGAAATCGGATTGTTTCTTTTCTACGTTATCTTGGCCCCACCATGATCCTATGCGTGTTGCAACAAATGACAGATTGCTGAGCTTGTTTTGTCTTATTAAATACTGTCTGCATACTTCTTCAAATACCTGTTTGCCTATGTAATCCGTAAGGTCAGGGAACACATTTTTATCCGCTATAGTATGTCCTATGCCTTGTTCAATTCCTATTTTATTCAAGAATACATATTTATACCAGAAATTATAGCAGTTATCAGATATGCGGTATATGCCCTTTCTGCTTTTCGCAATATTATCACCGAATGGATATTCCTTATGCAGAATTCTCAAATTCAGCAAGGTGTTTAGGTATTTAATCGTTTTAGAAGTATCTTCGCTAATTCTTGTAGAAATATCATTCAATCGGCTTGCTCCTGATGCAATTGCAGTAATAACTGAATTATACATCGCCGGTTCCCTAAGCTCTTGTTTCAAAAGCATGGTAGGTTCATCATATAGGTATCCTGAAACGTTAAAATATAAATCCTTTATGTTTTCCTCAAATGATAAAGAGGCGTCAATCTGAGACAAATAATGAGGCGTACCGCCAATGCAACTATACAGCTTTATTTTATCTCCGTCGCTAAAACTATGCATCATTTTAGAAGCATCATAATAATCAAATCCTTCTATTTTCATCTGTGCAGTTCTTCTGCCAAATAGCGGGCTTTTATGTCCCAGGACTTCATCCTCCATAAAACTTATCTGGCTCCCGCATAAAATCATGAAAAGGCTGGTTTCCTTCAACTTATGATCTATAATATTCTGTAAAATAGACTTTATACTATTGTTTGCTTCTGCTGCATAGGGAAACTCATCTATTACCAGAGTAAACCTCTGCTTTTTTGCCTTTTCTGCAATAAATTCAAGGGCATCATTCCATGTTTTGAAGTTTCCTGCAGATAAGGGTATGTCGAAAAAGCTATATATCTTCTGACTAAAAATTTCTAGATTTATAGAGTCATTAGCTTCCTGCGCTGCAAAAAATATAGCCTTTTTATCCTCAATAAATTTATTTATCAAAGTTGTCTTTCCAACACGTCTGCGCCCATACATAACTACAAGCTGAAAATTGCCTTTGGAATACAATTTTTCTAATGTTTTTAGCTCTTCTTCTCTGCCTACAAACATGATATCACCTCTATTTACTGAATTACAATTATTATACTCATGTTTCAGTAAAGTGTCAATAATATTTTCTAGCAGGCTTTATCATCAAGCCCAGCCTATATATGCCCATGCCCAATATGGCTCCTCCGGAATCCCGCAGCACATCGAGCAAGCCAGGCCTCTGCCCGGCACAAAATACTGATGCAGTTCTTCCTATTCTTCCCTCAATACCTCCTGCTTTACAGACGGGACTCACAGCGATAAAATCTGGCGCCGATCAAAAATCAAATCTCCACAAAATAATAAATCTTCGACTTGACTATTACGATTTACACCTTTTGGAATTATTGATATAATATAATTAGCAAACGAAAGGGGGATGAAATTGGGGAATCATAAGCAGGAGCTTTTAAGCCCTTTGAGCGACATAGTATTTAAAGCCTTATTTGGCAGGGAAGAAAAAGATAGCAAAATAATACTCATAGATTTTCTAAATTCTGTACTATCTCTTGAAGGTAATGAAAAGATAACTGAAATAATTCACTTAAGCCCTTTCAACATAAAAGAATACAAAGAGGATAAAGGCTCCATATTTGACATAAAGGTAAAGAACCAAAGAGAAGAAAGAATAAACATAGAAATGCAGATAAACAATGTAGACGATTTTAGGAAAAGAAGCTTATATTACTGGAGCAAGATGTACTCCGAAACCATAAAGGAATCTGAAAACTATACAAACCTAAAGAAGAGCATAGTAATAAACATAATGGATTTTGATATAATAAAAGAAACAAACAGATATCACACAGAGTATAAGATACTGGAAAAGGAAGAAAAATTCCCATTACTGGATGATCTAGAAATACACTATATAGAGCTTCAAAAATTCCATCCTCAAAAGGATCCGGAAGAAATGGAAGCCATAGAATTATGGCTGAGCTTTATAAAAAAAGCGGGAAAAGAAGAAATAGAAAAACTGGTTGAGAGAAAGGAGGAGCTGAGTATAGCTATGGAAATGCTGAAAAAAATAAGTGCAGATGAAGAATTGAGAGAAAAATATGCAGCCCGTGAGAAAGCCAGACTTGACGCCATATCAAGCCTTAAGTTTGCTGAAATGAAAGGCATGGAAAAAGGCAAAGCTGAAATACTCATAAAGCAATTTACAAAGAAACTCGGTGTATTGCCTGTGTCTTTACAAGAAAAGATACGGGATGCTGCTCTTCCTGTTTTGGATTTGCTGGCAGAAAATATATTTGAGCTCAATTCTATAGAAGAAGTCATAGAATTAATCGATAAAAAATAAGTAAGTGGGAGCTACATAGCTCCCACTTACTTATTTTTAGAATGGCTCTTCTTCTCTGCTTAAAAACATGATATCGCTTCATTTACTGAATTACGATTATTATACTTATGTTTCAGTAAATTGTTAATTATATTTTCTAGCAGGCTTTATCACTGAACTAACCCTATATATGCCCATGCCCAATATGGCTCCTCCGGAATCCCGCAGCACATCGATCAAGCCAGGGCCTCTGCCCGGTACAAAATGCTGATGCAGCTCATCAGAAACAGCATAGGAAAAGCAGAGCAAAAAGGAGTAGAGCCATAGCTTATAAGTCTTTGCCCCGCTTCTTTTGAAGGCGTTTACAGCAAGTATAGCCAGAACAAAATATTCAGTGACATGGCCCAGCTTCCTCACATAGTGGTTAAAGCGTCCTATCCATGTCTGCAATGTGCTGGTCTCAATATCCAATGGATATATACTGTTGACTGCCTTGATGATGATCTTCGTTGTTTTTATGCTCATACCATTGGACACCTCCGCCGGCTGAGCAGACATGTAAAATATAAAGGCCATCCATAGTATTACCATGAGCCATGCTATAAATATGCTGGCCTTATTTCTTTGCTTCATACTTTGTTCCACATCCAATTCTTTATCTGCTGCGTTGGCCTAAATCTCTGTATCCGCAAGCTTATCCTTTCTTTTTCTTTCCCTGAATCTGCGCACCTTCATCAGATTCCTGCAGCTGTCATCGCACCAGCGCCCTGAGCGATTCTTGGTTTTATCATAGAATATCCATCCGCACTGGGGGTTCTCGCAGTATCTTATTCTTTCTATTTCATGATTGCTGATCAGATCGATAAAAGACTCTGCGATCTCCGATTTCACCCAGGCCCAGCCCTGATTTACAGGAACCTTCTCAAGCATGTATCCATCCTCAGTATTAACAATTCTCCTGCTGTAAATACCCGAGAAAAGATAATGATTCAATGTTACTATCACCTCGGTAGATAGCTTCCCGTCAGCTTTCACGGAAGCAAGGGCATCTGCCAAAAGCTCTCTAAGCCGTATCAATTCTGCTAATTCCTTTGAATCAGGCATATCTATAGTTTCCATCATCCATTTTTCCGTGAAAGAAGCAACCCATTCAGGATTGGCAAGGGCCTCCCCATATTCTCTATGACTGCTGTACCAGGCGCTATTTATAAAATCAATGCATATAAAATTCACTTTGTAACCTCCTATAAACAGCATTGACAGTTACATATGCTTATGTTATTTTAATTATAACATTGTAACCGTTTAAAATCAAAAGAGAGGTTACAAAAAAGGGGGTTATTATGAATCGTTTGTTGGAGAAGATCACGACCCGCTTCGATGGATACGGCATGAAATTGAGAACCGTGCATATAAGCCATATTTCTGAGTTAAAAGATGAGATATTGAATATGCACAAATCAGGAATGTTTGATGAAAAGTTTTTTGAAGAAAACCTGGACTGGATAAACTCCAACCCTAGATGCAGCATTCCAAATCCAAAGACAGCAATAATAGCTGCTTCACCCCAGGTGATGACAAAAACATATTTTGACTACAGCGGGAAAACCTTCGAAATTACAATACCTCCTACATATGTGTATAAAAATATGCTGCATATCTCAGAAAAATTGCTTAAAGAAACTATATCAGCCTTGGGGTTCAGCGTCGAGAAAGTTTCAGTCCCTTTAAAAGCATTGGCCGTCAGAAGCGGGCTTGGCCGGTACGGGCGCAATAATATCTGCTATGTGCCGGGAATGGGAAGCTTTATGAGATTGGATGCCTTTTATACAGATTGGGAATGCGATGCTGATGATTGGCAGGAGCCTGCTGATATGAAGGAATGCGAAGAGTGCGGAGCATGCATGGAAAACTGCTTTACCGGAGCCATCAAGCCGGACAGATTCCTGATACATGGCGAATACTGCCTGACGAACATGAATGAAAACAAAGGTGATTTTCCGGAATGGGTGGATAAATCCTGGCATAACTCATTGGTAGGCTGTATGGCTTGCCAGCTGTGCTGTCCTGCAAACAAAGACTCGATAAAGATTGAAAAGGGCCCGCATTTTAATGAGCAGGAGACAGGACTGATACTCAAGGGCACCCCGGAGCATAAGCTTCCTGAAAACCTAAAGGCAAAGCTTGAAGAGCTGTGTGCAGGTGATTATTACAGCATGCTGGATAGGAACCTCAAAGTGCTGCTCGAGAAAGGCGCATAAGGCAACTCGCAAGAGTTGCCTTTTTGCAGGTTCCTATCAAGCTCAAATGAGATTTCACCTTCAATCCTGTGCGGCGTTACTTTACTTACTGAATAAATCACTGTGAGAGCCAGTACGTGCCGGAGTCAGTACAAGAATGGTATTCTCGATACGATCACAAGCAGCCAATCGCTTTGAATATGACATTCTCGGTGCCCTACCCAATCTCCAGATAGCGCATGGTCGCGGTTCTTCCCCGGGAGCGGTTTTCCCTTAGCAAGCAGACGAATGATATCGTCCAACAAATTTATATCACGTCCGCGTTTTACCGCCAGCTTATAGTCCTTCTTAAATTGTACTGTCCAGACAATGTCCAGTTTCATCTTTTAAGCTCTCCCAACGCTTCCTCTACATCACTGTAGCGTTTTGCGCTGGGGTCATGGACAATACGTTCGGCTTCCTCCATAGCGGCGATGGTAACTGCATTCGGCGTGTTGATTGTCACGTCAAACGGGAAACCACCGGCCCGAAGCGACTGTCTTAAAAACACGTTAATGGCCGTTGTGAGGTTCATGCCCAGTTCTGCGTAAAGTGTCTCGCACTGCTTTTTGATATCTTTATCCATGCGGACGCTGAAATTTGTTGTATTGGCCACGGTAATCATCTCCTTTTGCAATTCATTGCATATATATTATATGTTATTTGCATTGCAATATCAATTCTTTAGCAAGAAATATTTAATTTTTTCGATTTCAAAGAATGTGAGAATATGAAAAAGCTCCTTGACAAGCTCATTTACACCTTTCCCAATTATTGGTATAATATAATTAACAAAATAATCTGAAAAAGCTTAGTAATAAACATGATGGATTTCGGCATAATAAAAGCGATGAGGCCCTTTTTTGGCAATCTGATTCTAGCTTTAGTGATAAAACCTACTCTATTTATAATTGATTGGAGGATGAGAACATGCCAGCTTTTCCAAATCCTTTTCAAGGAAAAAACGAACACAAACTGACAAAGGAAGAACTTATTCAGGCTGTCCGTCTGGATATAGCAGGCGAACTTGAGGCTATTTATCTGTATGATGCCCACGTCCGGGCAACGGACAACGAGGTCGCAAAAAAGATAATCGCGGATATCCGTGATGAGGAAAAGGCTCATGTCGGCGAACTGATGACCCTGCTTAAGCTCCTTGATCCGGAGGAAGCCGAACTGTTTGCATCGGGTGAAGCGGAAGTCCACGAGATGCTGAGTGAGCTTGGGATTACCGCCTCGGCGGAAAATCCGTCCGACAGTGCTTCGGAGCCCGCAACTGTAGGAAGTATGATCGATAAAGCATAGAACTTAAACGAAAAAGGAGGTTGCAAATATGAGTTATTTATCCAGAGAGTCTTCCCCTTTATCTGAAGCGTTATGGAAACAAATTGATTCCGCCGTTGTGAAAGCGGCTCGGAATATTTTAACCGGTCGTCGCTTTCTACATATTTTCGGACCGCTGGGAATCGGCACCCAAAATATCGCAATCGATGATGCCGATGCGGTAAAGGAAGTGGAAAAAGACGGTCTGATCACGACCCAGGGAAGGAAATTCGTAGAAATTCCAACCGTTTATGATGATTTTACCTTGCTTGCAAAAGATCTGGAGAGTGCGAAAAAAGCCGGCTTCCCCACAGATCTTTCCCAGGCGGAGAAGGCCGCTGAAGCTTGTGCCCTCAAAGAGGATCAGCTGATCTTCTTTGGGAATGCCGAGCTTGGATATGAAGGCCTGCTGACAGCGCCGGGCGCGAAAAAAATGGCGAAAAAGGATTGGAGCGCCGATGAAAATGCCTTCACGGATATCGCCGCCGGGATCGCCTATCTGGTGGAGAATAGCATTTACGGGACCTATGCCCTTGCGGTAAGCCCGGACCTTTATATGCAGATGCAGAGGCTGCAGCCCGGAACCGGACTTTTGGAGATCGATCGGGTTGCCAAGCTTGTGAACGGCCGCCTATATCAATCTTCGGTTTTAGGAAGGGGCAAGGCAGTTCTTGTGGGCTCTGATGAAAAGAATATGGACCTTGCGATCGGCCAGGATATGGCAGCTGCCTATCTGGAGCAAAAGGATCTCAACCACGTTTTTCGCGTGCTCGAAACCGTTTTGCTCAGGATCAAACGCAAACAGGCTATCGTGATTTTCGAATAATCGAAGCTATATATAAAAATCAAGAAGATCCCTTACAACAAAAGGGATCTTCTTGATTTTCATATGTGGTTAGCCCCTGGTTTCTTTATCCTTTATGGCATAATGGGCAGCATATAGCGCAGCCATCGGCATCGCTATATTTTTCCTTTGCTTTTCTCACAGCGTCATGACAATTATCATAGTTTCCTAAGTATGATTTATTGGTTATATTTAATTCTTTTGCATGCTCCTCAGTATGAACTTCATGATGCCATCCAGGATTTCTAGTCTGATCATTATTTACATAATAATATTTATACACAATATCACCCTTTCCTATTGATTAAAAACTTTTTAACTCTATTATCTCTTCTAGAAAGTTAATCATATGTTTGAGCAATCATAACCTCATCACTCCCATATAATTATTTAAATTGTGTATATAGATTATTGCACACTTTTATAAGCTTTCCTAAATAATCAACAACAATTAAGCCGCTCTTCCCTTTCTCAATTTGTTTACACCATATAAAATAATAATTATTGAATAATCCCACAATGACAATATTCTCCTTAAATTTATAAAATCCTCTTTAAATATACCAAAATTAACATTTTTTATATCTATGCCTGCATCGTTCGTAACAATTTTATTATTTAAACTGTCTACCATAAAGCTTTCTATTGCCTTTCCTCTTACCTTTGGTATAAGTATTTCATTCGTTTCTTGACGGACCCTATTTAATAGGGTAAAATAGTAATAGAAAGACAGGTGAACCACATGTACAGAACTTTTGTGCTGACTGCTGAGTTTGATAAGCAATGGAGAAGCATGAACTTAACCGATGATGATTTGAGGGCACTTGAAGAGGAAATATTGGAAAACCCGAAGATCGGAGTGGTTATGAAAGGAACCGGAAGGCTCAGGAAAATGCGCTTTGCTTTTGAAGGTAGAGGAAAAAGCAGAAGTATTCGTGTTACTTATGTGGATTTTGTCAACTATGCAACTGTATATCTGATTTATGCATATCCTAAAAGTGAAAAGGATAATCTAAGCAAAGAAGAGAGAAATGAAATAAAAAAATTGATTGAAGGCATTGAAAAGGCTTTGGATAGGAGGTATCTTTATGAGCGTATATGATGGAATTATGAAGGGCTTAAATGAAGCTTTAGAGCACGCAGAAGGCAATCGTGAATTGCGCACTAATATGCTTTATATTGAGCCAGTTCGAGAATATAAAGCAGAGGAAATAAAGAAAATAAGGAATGACCTTGGGATGACACAAGCGTTTTTTGCCCGTTTTATGGGAGTATCCCCCAAAACTATTGAGGCATGGGAAGCAGGCCGAAATATGCCGGACGGTCCGGCCAGGCGTATCCTCTCCATGATTCAGGCCGACCCTATGTTACCGGAGCGTTACAACATTATTGCCAGATAAATAATAGATCAGCAGGCAAAGGCGTTTTTGAGGCTTCACTGGTTGAAAGACAGGTTAAACGCAGAATTAATCAATAAAAAATAAGTAAGTGGGTGCACTTTGACAGTGTCACATCCGCTTACTTATTTTTAGAATAGTGACCAGAACACAATATCCCCTAGCTACTGCAACTTCGCAATTCTCGCAATCTTATCCAATATATAGACATCGTCTACAAGCTCTTTATCCGGCTTTTCTTTTGTGGCTTTATTAATCTTATACGCAATCTGCTTTTTCTCAGCTTCCTTTCTCTTCGACAAGGCTTTATCCAGCGCCGTTACTCCCAGATCGGCCAGAGCAACGCCGATTGAAATAGGGGGAGGCAAGATCGGAATAAGTCCCGCCGCACCCAAGAAATATTTCAGGCATTTCCACCTTTCCTTATCCGGGATCTCCGCAATATCGCATAGAAGCGAATTATAGCCGCTGATCCTCTCCTTGCGCTCCTTTTCATCCATGCACTCCAGCTTCGCCAATATGCCTGCAAGCTCAGTTGCCGTATTATATGTTTTTGCCTTATCTGCAAATCTGGTGATGCTGACCGTATTATCACAATTCAGCAGATTTATATAGTTGTTTTCCCTTTTGCTGATTTCCGACACCTTTTTTATCTGCTCCATATCCTCCGGAGAAGAATAGTAATAGCTGTTGAGCAGGCTTGCAAGGACGACCGATACTCCGCTGTCGGAATACTTGCTGCCCTCCCTTTCCTCATTAAAGGGGAAATAAGTTGCCTGCAAAGCGGTAGCTATATGTATGCTGCCGGAGTTGACCACAAATTCAAAGGAGAGCTCATTAGTCTTTTCCAATGAATGAATCATCTCTTCTAATACCGTGTTGATCCCAAAGCTGCTTATTGACATGGGGCTGCCCTGATTCAATATCCTAAAGCTTTCCAGCTTTGCGGTAATGGGCCAGGCCATAAACTTTGCCATCTGAATCGCTTTTTCATCCTCTGTATTTTTCAGATATGGATGTATCTCATATATCATTTCCCTATATTCGGGATAGTCGGCACAATAGGACTTCTCCACCTCTGCCATATAGCAAGCTATCAGGGCATTTATTCCCCTCTTGCTGATCACGGAATTATTCTTGTGATTATATGCCTCCATGACCAATTTCCTGTCGTACCGTGATTCCGTATTAGGCAGCAAGATTACTACTTTTTCTCTCTCCACCAATTCGATCAATTCGTTCTTTGTGATATTCTGATGCTCAAGGAATGAGTCCAGGTTGTTTTCAATGGGCAGTGCAAGATAGGTCTTGTCATAAAGCAGTATATTATTTCTCAGGTTAACATTTTTAAAGCCCGTAAAATCCAAGTAGCATTTGGTCTCTCCCGGGTGAAAAAAGGGAAGCTTGTCCCTATCTATCTTTCCTTGATATATCTTTTCCACGTTGGAAAACCAGTAGTCGGCATCATTGACCGAGAAGGGAAAGCTTTTATCCGTGAAGCAATATATAGGATCGCTGTAATAGGGGCTTTGCCCGTTTTGCCATTTGCCCCCCGGCTTTTTATCTTCTATGGGAGCATCCGATTCTTTACGCACTATGACCATTTCAAAGCTCAGCTCCATTTTAGACAGAAAATCCTCCAGCAAGGCTATATCTTCAGCTTTTGTCTCATCTGAAACAGTGATTATCAACTTGGCGTGCTGCCCCGGTACAGCCGATATATCTGCAAAATCAATATAGTGAAATTTGCTGGTGAGCATATTGTCTATCTCCGGCTTTGTCAGACATATGCCTTGAAAATTGCTCGTTATATCATCTAAAGGAATGCCCTCTATCATTTCTTTATAGTGCTCCGGCTCCTTTAGAGCTAACTCAACCCAGCAGCATATGGGGCGGATATTATCATCGAAATGCTTCTTGAGCTTCTCAAAATCGCCCTCATAATCCTCACACAATATAACAAATCTCTCATCTTCAATGCGGTATATCTTCGTCTTCAGTCCCAGATATTCAATACGCAAATCCAGATCTGTTCTTTTGACCTCACCTATCTGATTTATCATGCTCATCCCCCCGCCTTCAACTAATCTTTAAAAAATTATATGCATTGTACTGTCTCTCAACATCTCCAAAAAGATAGCATTTTCTATGACTTTATCTTGCTCTTCAATTGAATTATCCTGCTTTTTTCTCGTAAATTTAATTCTTCTCGTTTGCCTGTGGCTATCAACAAATTTACTAATATTTTGCTCCTTTACATATCCAAGTCTTGTCCACTCATAAATTAAAAAGTCATTTGATTTGAAAGTTATGGAAGCATTCATTCTGTTTTTAAAGTGCTCGTCTTTATAAAGCATTTCCTTAGCTTTAGAGACAAATTCATAGGCATCCCTGTCACTGCTGAAGATAGTTATGGTATCAATATTTATACTATAATAGCAGGAAAGGATATAACTTAAAACAGAAATTGAAATCTCTCCTGCATTCTTCCTTTGAATTCTGCCGTTTGAAAGTTCTCTTTGGTCTAATCCTTCTTTATAAAGCATGCTAAGCCATTCTTCATAGGGGTCTAAATCCTCTACTGGCCTATTTTTTAGGATGTTTTTCTTGATAAAACTAACAAGCCTACTCACATTGTAGCAGCAATATAGGAAGAGATAATATAGTTCTGCTTCTTTACGATCTACCAACGTCGAGTAGTCAACTTCATCTATAATTTGGACCTTCGAATAATCTTTTAAATCATTTATGTAACTTTCTCTATTATTACTATCACATATCTCAAGCCATACCCATTGAGGAATAAGAATAATATCATACTGACTAAATATCTTTTCAGGGCTAATGCTCCCATGTGTACAGGTTAAAAATTCAATCGAGTTATTATCCAAGATACAAACTTTGAGAGACTTACCCATTGAAAGATATTTTTTCAAGTAGTTAATATCTTCTTCTTTCACTTGGCAAGCCCCTCCACTTCTCTTTTAATTTTATCCTTTAGTGTAAGTAAAAATTGATAATTGTCTTTATGATGGGAGACATCCGGGTTTTCCTTCATAGCATTTTGCATTTTTTTCTCTAATCCACCCAGATTTACAACATATGAAGGCTTCACTAACTCCGAATCTAATCCTAGATCTATAAATTTTTGTACTAACGCTTCAGGCTTATTATCAAAATGCTCCAGAATTTTTTCTTTTAAATCCAAATCATTGTATTTCATAACGGCTTCCTCAAATAGTTCTACTAGCACAGCCTTATATGGTGCCTTATATACATCCATGCATTTTATAACTCTGTCAATAAAATCTTCATCATCCAACGAATAGTAGTAGTCATACACATTACCAAAAATCATTTTTGCAGCAAAATAATCTGCCTTTCTTTCATTTATGTCCATATCAACAGCAATATTATGTGTCTCTTCATTTAAATTGAGGTCATAAAGCAAATGGTATATTTCATGCCATGCAACAAAATATTGATATACACGGGGCTGAGCTGTATTGATAACTGGTATTTTAATATTTTCCTTTGTAATAATGGCGCCACCCCAATATTTGTCATCAATAGGAATCTGGATTAAATGATTCTCCTTTAACACCGAAAAAGATAGTTTGTCTTGTCCTGTTACCCCAGACTTGTTGAATCTAACTGTAAAATCATTTATTAATCTTTGTATATCATCTTTAATCAGTTTATTTTTTTCAATAACCTGCTCCAGTTTCTTACCCGTTATTAATTCCGACATAACTACACCTTCTTAATTATAATACAGCTCATACATATGAACTATATCTTCTAAAATGCCAAATATGTCTCGAGCCTCAGAGTTTAGGGCATGATTCTCCGGAGCATTGTCAGATAATGCAAAAACAAGTTCCTTTTTCGTATTGTACCTTGGAACATAATTCATCAATTCTTCTTCGTTCATGTCTTGACTTTCTAAAATTTTTTGAACATGGGTTTTAAAGGTGGCGAGATTGTCAACTTCCCCTCTAATTAATTTATCCAGAGTAGGCCTTGAAACATTAATAAGCCTTGAGAATGAAGACTTTGTATATCCATTATCTTTAATGATATTCAATATATTTTCACCAACCCGTTTTCTATTTTCGAACAATAATTCCATAGTCACTTTTTACACCTCCTACTATATTATACAGCAAAAGACCTTAAAAATATACGATTTGTAAAAAATATTTTTACATGCTCACAAATTTATCTTTTTTAGTTGTAAAATCCCTCATTGGAAAAAAGCATTAGCAAAATCTAATTCCTTCTAATGCTTTGGTAGTGTCAATATATTTTTTATTTATAAATGTGAAGGCCATATGCAATTGAATATTGGCTTAAGCCTTGCAATATTATGAAAGAAAAGCCGTAGAATACGGCGCTGACCCGGAAATGATAGCCATGATGCAGGGCGGATTTACAGGAGCAATAGGCATTCTTGAATGCGGCGAAGGACCTTGCACGGCCTTCAGATTTGACATAGACTGTGTCATAGTCAACGAGAGCAATGAAGAAAGCCATGTCCCTTATGCGGAAGGATTCTGCTCCACAAACAGCGGATTGGCTCACAGCTGCGGCCATGACGGCCATATTGCCATCGGCCTCGTCTTTGCAAAGCTGCTGGCACAGTCAAAGGAAAGGCTGAAGGGGAAAATAGTCCTCATTTTCCAGCCTGCCGAGGAGGGCGTGAGGGGCGCCAGGGCAATAATAAACAGCGGCATCCTGCCTAAGATAGATTTTATCATAGGCGGCCACATAGGTTTATCCATGAAAAGCTCAGACTCATTCTCTGCAGGCTGCTACGGCTTCCTGGCAACAGATAAATTCGATGTGAAGATATACGGAAATGCTGCACATGCCGGCAATTCTCCCGAGAAAGGCAAGAATGCCATGCTGGCAGCAGCCAATATGATAATGAGCCTCTATGCCATCCCCCGCCATAGCGACGGTACGACAAGGATCAATGTAGGGAAGATGGCCTCTGGCAGCTTCCGCAATGTCATTCCCGAATACGCGGAGCTGCAGATAGAAGTCCGCGGAGAAACAGACGAGTTGAATAAATATATGTATGACAGTGCCGTAAGCATCATTGACGGCATAGCTAAAACCTATGGGGTAAGGTATGAGATCATACCGGCAGGTGCTTCGATATCGGCAGAAAGCTCAAAAGAACTGGAATCAAAAGTCAAAGCAATAGTGGAAAGCTTAGGCATATATGATCATGTAGTATCTCGAGCCCAAATACATGTCAGTGAAGATTTTACTCTTATGATGAGGCATGTCATGGACAACGGCGGCCTAGCTACATACCTCATGTGGGGTTCTGATATAAAGAATGCCTTTCACAACGGAAACTTTGATTTTGATGAAGGAACCATGGTAAAGGCCGTAAAAACCCTTTATGCAATAATTATTGGACTGGGGTAACCATCTGCCAGGTGGTAACGATGAAAATCGAACTTGTAAGTATTACTTACAAGTTCAAAATGAAGGAGGACGTGAGGTTGCAAGAAAGATAAAATTCGACAATCTTGAGCGGATTGATAAATTTTATGGCTGAGCTTATTCAGCCTCTGCTGTAAATCAACGAGCCTAACAAGGAATTAATGTATAAAAAGCCAAAAGTGAAACCGTCTCCCCGGTTGGCACTAGAGTAAGTCCCATCTATGAGAATTATCTCGTAGATGGGACTGATTTTGTATGTCCTGTATTTACCGGATGCCTATTTATCTAAATTCAAAAGTCTGAATAATACTACGGCGGCTTCTGCCCTGCTCGTATTAGACAGCGGGTTGACATTGGTTCCGTCACCCTGGATGATGCCCAGCTCTACTACTCTGGCGATAGCATCCTGTGCATATCCTGAGATTTGCGCATTATCGGCAAATTTACTTAAATCTGCTTTGCCTTCCGTATTCTTTTTCGCTATCGTCAATGCGCGGTCTATCATTGTCATCATATCCTGCCTTGTTATTGCAGCATCAGGATTTAGCTTGTTGCCGCCTACTCCTGTCAAAATACCAAGAGCCCTTGCAATAGCAATTTCGTTATAGTAATAATCTGACGCATTTACATCATCAAAATTACTATCAAATAAGGCTGTCAAGCCCAGCGCTTTTATCAATCCGTATGCGAAATCTGCTCTGGTTATATTTGTCTTCGGAGCAAAGTTTGCACCTTCAGCAGGCCTTAGAATTCCTTTCGTAACCAAAGCATTTATCTGTTCTTTTGCCCATTCATAGCCTTGCAGGTCTGTCATTTCTACAGGCTGCGGTGCCGGCTCAGTCGGCTGTACCGGTGGTGTAGTCGGAGTAGTCGGTGTGGTTGCCGATGGACTTCCTGAGCCTCCACCTGAGCCTCCGCTGCCGCCGTTTCCTTCGCCATCCTCTTTACCGTCGGACGGCTTTTCTCTTGTTATATTAATCGTTTTAGTCACAGCATTACCCGCGCCGTCTTCCGCTTCAATAACAATTTTATTGCTTCCAAGCTGCAGCATCACATTATGATTTAGAATGTATTCTGCAGGCTTCAAGCTTTCGAAGAATTCCATATTGGGTTCTATATTTGTCAGCATATCACTATTAAGCCTTACTCTCAGAATCGGTAAATTATCCGTTATTTTTGCCGATATTTTTATGCTGCTGGCTGTTGTATAACCGACATCTCCATTAGTAACAGTAATAACCGGCTTTGTAGTATCTACGAATACCTTATGCAGGAAATCGATTTCGTTATTTGCCGAGTCTTTTGCTTCTACTCTTATTGAATGATAACCATCCTTCAGATTCAATGTAGTAGCAAAATACCATACACCGTCTTCACTGTCCCAGTTAAGATTGACAGGTGCACCATTGATTTTAAATATATCAATAGATGATTCATCTTCTACATAGCCCTCAAACACTATCTCAGATGTATTGTACATCTCCATAAACTCCGGATCAGTTAGCATAACTGTCGGTATCGTTGTGTCTCCCGGTTTTGCTCCCTTAGGCTCTTCTATGGGAGTCGGTTCTGAGGGATCTACCGGCACCGTCCCAGGCTGTTTAGTCCCTTGAATTGTGATAATTTTCGCATCCTTATTCCATGCATAGTCATATGCTACTACCGATACATCGTGAGAGCCTATTTCGAGGTTAAGCATTGAAGTATCAAATATTCCGTTATAACTACTATCGCCCACAAACTCACCGTTTTCGTCATATAAACCTAAAAGCTTCTTGCCTTTGTATAACTGATACATCATCATTGAATACTTTCCATCATTTGCAACGACTTCAAGCTTATTTTTAGTTTCATCATAATTAACACTGTCTATAACCGGAGCCGTTTTATCCACTCTCACTGGGAATGTTACCGTTTGCCATTCTGCATTTGGATAATCAATCTTCGTCTTGATCTCGTAGAAATAATTTCCCTCCGAAACTATTTTATTATTTACCTTTCCATCCCAACGCCACAGATCATTTACTCTGTATATAGGATCACTGTCTCCGTCAAAATAGTTCTTTACAATGTTGTTCTCCATAGCCAAGCTTCTTATCTTTTTGCGATTTGCATCAAGTATATTCATCTCAATATCTTTGGCATTTCTCAAGAAAGACAGTACAGGGATAACATTGTCGGCTGCTCCGTCTCCATTGGGCGAAAATGCAATATTTTGGGCTTCGAACACTTCCTTTCCAGGTTCGTCTTCTCTAAGTCCAAGCGTAAATAAATCTCCGGACCTCATGTCTTCCCAAGCCATAAGCGAACCTAAATAGAAGGGTGTACCTCCATTGCCATAAACTGTACCGTCTATAATAGATGCCTGATCCCATTTACCATAGAATCCCATATAAGGGATGCTTAAATCATTTTTATTGGCATCACCATTTATGTTGCACAATTGTACGAAGCCTTCTATAAATGCTCCATTTTCAAATATTTCTTCCAATGGAATATTGTCATACCAATCTATGGCATTAGTCAGATCGATTGTAACATCAAAGTTTACCGTTTCTCCGGTCTTTACCTCCAAATCTTTTATCTTTTTACCGTTAGAAGTGAAGGATATCGGGAACTTCCCAAGCCACGGCTCATCATCGCTTGTAGTACCATCCTCATATACACCTTGAGGTTCCGTACAGTTATAACCATCTTCATCAACTAAATCAGTTGTTACTGTTCCATACACAGCATAAGCAACCGTTGCATTACTGAAGTTTGTGACTGCTAAAGTAAAGGTCGTTATGTCACCCATCTCTTTAAGGTTGACCTTGCTGAGTCCCGTTGCCTTATCAGTAATGACAGCCGGAGTTGTCGCAGCAGCATAGATGTCCATCATTCCTGCGCCTTGCCTTCTCGGTGAGGTGTAATTGCCTAATCCAAAGTAGTCGTTATACAATCCCGCATCAGCAACTGGATGTGCCGTACTCATTATCAGATTTTTAGTCATTTCCACCTTGGCTTTTCCCGAAAGGTTAGGGAATTCTTTATTAACTCTCTGCAATACCAAGGCCGCTCCGCCGGTCACATGAGGTGCAGCCATTGAGGTACCGCTCATATACTGATAGCCGTCATTCTGTGCGGTTGAATAAATATTCCCTCCTGGTGCAGTGATCTCAGGCTTAAAGTCCAGGTTCGGAGTCGCCCCCCACGATGAAAAATCGGATAGCGTTCCGGATGTCGGATCTATACTTTCATCTGTAGTTGCAACATCAATCTTTATAGAACCACCGGCTGATGCCAATGCAGTCTCAAGTTCCTCACCATCTTTTTTCCCAATCAACATAAATGGTATGTCCCATCCGCCTTGATCATAGTAGAAAGTCGCTTTATCATCATGGTTGTATACTATTATGCCGGCAGCACCTTCCTTTGCAGCATATTTTGTTTTATCAACAAAAGCAATGCCTTTTCCTCTCTGTACAAGCACTATTTTTCCTGTTACATCTATACCTTGATAGCAATCGGGTTCACCATACTTGTCACCCCCTATAGCTACCAGTTCATGCTCGCCATCCAATTGTCTATCTTCCCAGCTATCTTTACCATAGCCCGTGATATTTATTGAGCCATATACAGCATCAGTTACAGTTACAGTATTCTCATACAGATAAAGCTTGTTATTTGCGGATGCAACTTGAATTGACTCAGCGGTCAATCCCGGAGATCCCACAACTCCTATGTCTGGATTCGATGCATATGGATAATCCCAACCATATCCAAAGTATGCAGAATTTCCTGCCGATATGGATACAAGCACACCGTTTTTCACTGCTCTTGTCACTGCTGCCTGCTCCAGATTATCCTCTACAAATGAAGCTGTCGAGCCCAAGCTCATATTTATTACATCCGCTCCAAGTGCAACGGAATCATCTATAGCCTTTATTATAATATCTCCGAAAGTAGAAGGCATTGCGGGATTATTTCCGAATACTTTCATTGCCAGTAATTGTATCTCGGGTGCAATACCCTTAATGCCACCATTGTTCTCATTGCCATTGGCTCCTACTGTTCCTGCCACGTGCATTCCATGTTCTGAAGCATCAGGTCCCAAATCCAATATCTCTAGGTTTTCATCCATATAGTTATAACCATATGGCACCTTTGGTGTTCGATAAGTTCCGGGAAGCTTATCAGGAATCTTTGCTTCTGTCAGCTTTGCCTTTGACTCATTTGTAAGAACCATATCTTTATGTGAAGGATCGATGCCCGTATCTATAATTGCGGCTACCATACCCTCACCATTGTATCCCAGATTACCCCATGTCTCTTTGGCCCTTACAAGATCTTTGCTGTTAATCATTTCCGGTTCCGGTCTTGTGTATTCATTTGCTATGAATACATTTTCTACGCCCTGTACTGCTTCAAGCATTTTAGCTTCCTTATAGGTCGTAGTGCCGCTAAAACCATTTACTACATTTGTAAAGCTTTGATGATATTCAATATCTATGCCTTTGACTTTAATATTGCTTTTAACTGTCGCTTGCCTATCTTGCAAGCTCTCTGTTACTTTTAGAGATTCAGTCTTGCTCAGCTTATCCAGCTTTACATTCTTTTCCGTTGCATATTCTATAAGCGGCTTATCTCCAAGCTCTACAATGATTCTTACCTTGTCACTATCCTTCAGCCCTTTAGCTCTTGGATCCAGTGTAATGCTTCTGCCGATCTTCTCATCGGCCGGGCGTGCTTTTGTATGACCCCCCAAAATTTCACTGTTCAACTTATCAGAGGGACCTGCAAACACATTTGTTGTCATACTAAACAGCATAACAAATGCAAGCATTAGCGAAAATATTTTCTTGGTTTTCAATCCTTTTCCCCCTTATTAATATAATTTACTCAATCAGCATATTTTTTTTAAAATCTCTCCCCTTTCTTTAGAAATTGGCTGATTGACGCATTCGCCCTTTTGCTTAGTCCTCTGCTTTGATCCGGAAGTGTGTCTAATACATTAAATTTATAAGGTTCCATTAATATAGCTTTATCTATTTCAACCTTTACAGATTTGTATGTAATAACCTGCAGAACCTTTTGATTGGAATCCGGCTTGTTAATCTTCAGATAAATATCATAGTTCCCGCTTGAAGACTCAAGAATTTTTTCTATGCTCATACTATAACCGGATGTAGGGAACTCCCTTGTAATCATTATCAGCACTTTATCATCCTTTATTTCTACCTTTACCGCTTCCTTCTGTCCGGAGTATGCATTGGGATTTTTCTGCACCGCAAAGGGGATTGGCTTTTTATTCATTTGCAGCTCTCCTTTATATCTTTGCAGAAGCAATATAGCTTGAACTTGTGATATAGCCATATCTGGTCTGAATGTTCCATCGATATGCCCATTCACTATTCCTAAACGATTTGCTTCCAGAGTATAAGCAATATCTTCTTCATTCATCTTGTTTAAATCCTTAAAAGCATTCTCATTTGTCTGCGGAAGCTTTATTTCCTTAAACAAGCCCAATGTTTTCATCAGCAATTTCACTGCTTCCAGGCGTGAAATAGGCTTGTCTCCATCGATCTCATCTTTCGTGATTATCCCCTTATTTTGAAAATATGACAGCGCAGTATCAAAATCCGCATGCTTATCGTTTCTCAAAGTTGAATCATAGGAGGAGGTAACATTATATAGTGATACCAAGAATCTCTCCGTATTTATG
>NZ_JAJEKE010000006.1 GCF_024363565.1 Lutispora saccharofermentans
TAGAAAAAGGGCTTTCGCCCTTATATCGTGTAATCGGCCAATCCAAAGCTTATCTGGATGCATTCATCCACTCTCTTCATAAGCTCATCGGATAGATGTCCAATCCTCTCCTTTAATCTTTTCTTATCTATTGTTCTTATCTGTTCTAAAAGAATAACAGAATCTTTAGTAAGGCCATATTCTTCCGCGCTGATTTCAATGTGAGTAGGCAGTTTTGCCTTGTTAATCTGCGAAGTAATAGCAGCAACAATGATAGTAGGACTATATTTGTTGCCTATATCATTCTGAATAACAAGTACAGGTCTGACTCCTCCCTGCTCAGAACCAACAACGGGGCTTAAATCTGCATAAAAAATGTCGCCTCTTTTTACAATCACATTATTCACACTCCGCAAGCCTTGATTCATACCTGCATATAGTCTCATAATCAGCAGTAAGCCCAACCTCTGCTAGTGTAATATTTATCTCAGTCATCTCCAGATAACCTTTTTTCATGCTTTCTATAAAATTCATCCTTTTCATTTCGCTCAAATAAAATTTCATTGCTTTTCTCACGAACTCGCTTCTATTACATTGTTCAGTACAAATTATGTTGTCAACTTCCTTTAAAAGGCTATCAGGCAAACTGACGACTATTCTTTTACATTCAGCCACACTAGCACCTCCAGGTTTATCTATCGTCTTATCCAATATGTATGAAAATAATAATAAAAATATTCGTCCTCAAGACAACAGTGTTCTGAATTTATGCTAACCATATGTAGACTATTATATACCAACTTTTACATTTAAGCTATATATAATATTTACCAACATGCTGTCTTTTAAGGTTTTAATCTCCATAGGGGGAAATTTGATTTACTATGTTTACTATTTTCCCATCTTTTACATATACTCTCGGAATCCTCTTGCCAATCATGCAAACAATTTCATAATTAATAGTCCCAAGCTTTTCCGCTATTTCATCTATAGAAATAAAGGAATTTTTTTGTTTGCCAAATAATACGACTTCATCCCCTACTTTTACATCCTCAATACCTGTAACGTCTATCATGCATTGATCCATGCATATCCTGCCTATTACCGGCACCCTGATGCCATTCACCAAGGCTTGAGCCTTTCCTGTCAGCATTCGGGTATAACCGTCCGCATAGCCCAATGGCAATGATGCAATTTTGGTTTTTTGGGAAGCTATAAATTTTCTTCCGTAGCTGACGCTCTCTCCGGCATCGATCTCCTTTACATGGGTAATCTTAGCCTTTAGAGACATAACCTGTTTCAGGTTTATTCCGTCCAATTCCACATCCTTTGATGGCGCCAAGCCGTAAAGTATTATGCCAGCCCTGACCATATCCAGGTGCATTTGGGGAAGGTCTATTATAGCCGCACTGTTTCCGCAGTGCTTCAGCCTAATAAATATTCCTTCCTTCTCCAGTTTATCAGCAACTCGAATAAATTTGTCAAACTGTCCTTCAGTATAGCTTTTATCCTTTTCATCCGCAATAGCAAAGTGAGTGAACATGCCTTCTATTATCAAATTAGGAAGATTATATATATCTTTTATTTGGGTTACTGCAGTCTCGTCAGCCTTAAACCCTATTCTCCCCATGCCTGTGTCAAGCTTTATGTGAACCTTTGCTGTCTTGTTTTGCCTCTTTGCCTCCATTGAAAGGCTCCTGGCCAATTCATAAGAATACACCGCTTGCTCAATATCATTGCCAACAATAGCCTTAGCCCTCTCAGGCTGAGTATAGCCTAAAATCAAAATTGGTTCCTTTATGCCGGATTTTCTTAATTCCAGAGCTTCATCCAATCCTGATACGGCAAATCTGTCCGCCCCGTTTTCCAACAAAGTTTGAGCAATATATTTTGCTCCGTGCCCGTATCCGTCAGCTTTGATGACAGCTGTTACTTGGGCACTATCCTTCGCCAGCCTTCTGATCTCCCTCATGTTATCGGCTAAGTTGTCTAAATTTATTTCCGCCCAGGCAGGCCTTATAAGATCAATATTGTACATCCATAAACCCTCCTTTGCATTTTCAATAATATTATAGCACTTGTATGTATATCTTTATCAAAATATTAAGAAAATTTTTGTTCTTCTATGTCGAATAGTGAATCGTCTGTTTCAGTACCGTATAAAAAGGTTTTATACTCTACTTCTAATGTCTTTGAATCATCTTCAGCAAATACGTTTAAGAGCAATGGCTGAGCATTCTTCGGATTTACATACAGCAAGGCTTTTTTAAAATAGGGATTATTGCCTGCAACGCTGCATTGAAAAACATAATAATCTCTGCCATCTTTCTCTTCCACAGTCCATTTTGCATCCGGTGCATTTCTATAATTTTCAAGAAAAGCAGATAGAAAAGAGTTGTGTTCCTTAGTCCCTGCAAAGGTATCGGATTTGAAAGGCTTATCAATACCGACATGAAAAATGCCGCATTGCCCGTTATTGTAGATCATTATTTGCTTCATCACCAGATTGTCATCATAAAACTCTATTCGGAATTTATCCGGTTTTTTATAATACTGCTTAAGATTGTAGTAAAATACGCTTCTGTTATTTTTAACAGCCATCCTTGCTTCGCTGCTGTAGCCGGGTGCATCTTCCATTTTTTTTAATACTTTTTCAGCGCTGGGTGCGGAAAACATGCATCCTCCAAGCAGCAAAGACACTATAACAATTATGGATAAAACCTTCTGCCGCATTAGAGACCTCCTCTACTTTCCCCCTATATCCATAATTGTATGCGGTATATATTTGATTATGTCAGAGGCAACCATTCCCCACTGTCCGTATTTCTCCGCTGCCCTGTCACCGGCGGCACCATGTATATATGCACCGCATGAAGCCGCTTCCATGGGGCTCATTCCCTGGGCCAAAAAGCTTGCTATTATGCCTCCGAGCACATCTCCGGAGCCTGCTGTGCCCATGCCCGGATTGCCGGTGGGGTTGATCCTGGTCTCTCCCCAGGGAGATGCAATGATCGTGCGATATCCCTTCAGCACCACGATCACCCTGTACTTCTTCGCAAAGCTCTCCGCTGCCTCCAGTCTGTTTCCTTGAACCTCGCCTGTGCTGATACCCATAAGCCTTGCCATTTCTGCCGGATGAGGGGTTATTATGGTCGATTCCGGCCTTTGCAGCAAAATAGCCGGTTCTTCAGATATCACATTTAATGCATCCGCATCAAAGATAGCAGGTTTATTGCAACTTATCGCCGCATCAAAAACGGCCTCTTTAACCTGAGAAGATGTTCTCAGCCCGGGTCCCATGAGAAAAACTGAGGCGTTGCGGAGTGCCAACATGATTTCTCCGCTGCTTTTTGAAGCCAGGCATCCCTCTCCATCATCCGTCAGCCCCCGGGTTATCACCACAGGTATCACACCCCGAACCGCATCAAATGAGCACAAAGGTACTGCCAGTTCTACAATTCCTGCTCCGCTCCGCAAGGCTGCCTTGGCGGCTAAAAGCCCTGCCCCTTCCATTCCTTTAGAACCTGCCGCTATCAATATTCTCCCGTAGGTCCCCTTATATCCATGAGCCTTTCTGGGCTTGATGCAGCCGCTGACATAATCTCTGTCCGTCAAGTATCTGCTGATCCCTACTCTATCATAAGCCTGCTCAGGAATTGATAATCCGCATACCGCAAGCTCTCCGCAATAATAAGGGCCATCATTTATAACAAGCCCTATTTTAGGCAGCCCTAAAGCAACCGTTTTATTTGCTTTGATGCAACTGCCTTCTGCAAAGCCGGTATCACAATTCAGGCCGGTAGGGCTATCTATGGAAAGCACATATTTACGCTGCTTGTTTATTTTATCTACTATTGTCTCATAATTGCCCTTAAGCCTTCCTTTAAAACCGGTTCCCAGCATGGCATCGATAATCATATGGCTTCTGCCGAACATGATATCCAGGGCTTCTATATTTGAATCCTCCATGCTGAGAATAGGAATGCCAAGCTTCTTTATTATATTTAAGTTTGCCAAAGCATCCCCGGTTATTTTTTTCTCGTCACCGCATATAAACACCACTGCTCTCCATCCCTTGGATGCGAGATGCCTGGCTGCCGCAAAGCCGTCGCCGCCGTTATTTCCGGTTCCGCAGATCAAAGAAGCCTCCCCCTCTTTAGGCAGGCGTCCTCCCTCAATCTCTTTTTCTATTTCTTTTACAATCCCTAAAGCAGCATTCTCCATTAAAACAATGCCGGATATGCTGAATTCTTTAATTGATACTTCGTCCGCGCATCTCATTTGCTCCGACAAGCATGCTCTCAATATCCATCCACCTCTTTTCAATAGAAATCTCAGCCACAGCTGTTGCGGTAGCATAATTCCTGCTGTGAGATATAGTTATGTGAATATCGCCTATATAGTTGCCATCAGCATAGTCTTTCACTTTTCCGTTCAATCTTACAAAGGGCTTTCCTTTGACATCCCGGATTATCTCGATCTCCTTCCATTTGAAATTGCGAAGGCCGGTCCCTATGGATTTCAACACCGCTTCTTTAGCCGAGAAGCCTCCTGCAACATGTTGTGGGCTTAAAGCCTTGCCTTCCAAATATGCCAGCTCATCAGCAGTAAAAAGCCTGTCAACGAACCCCGGATATCTCTCCATGGCTTTCTTTATCCTATCTATTTCAATTATATCTGTTCCTATTCCATATATGATCATTTTAATTCCTCCGATGCCTTAAGTCGTTAGAAATAATATTCTACATATAGTTAAAATTATCCTCCTAAAAAAACATTACAGGGAGTCTATACTAAAGCAGAATTATACTTTTCTATGAATCATAAAATTTTTGATAATATAGAGAACAGCGGCTTTGATTTTCTCAAAACCGCTGTCCCACAGGTAATACAACTTTTATGGCATAGCTACTACCCACCGAGCAACATTTTTTTCTATTTTATTGTAATTTATTTACCGGAATATACATTTCAGTAAGATACTCGTTTTGAGACTGTTTTTCATCGTTCAAATAATGGTAATAGATGCCTCCGTTTGCCACAAAACTATTTTCAGATATCCATTTCATCAGTTCATCTAACGTAGCATCCTGCTTTTCGTAGGGACCACGATCTATGGTTGTTGCAATGATGCGGGAAGGAAGTATGTGCGCTGTTACATCCCCTCTCGGTTCAACAGGAAGAGCAATCTCATATCCTACTTCCACATCAAGCGTTTCAAGCTCAATGTTATGAAAACATACAATGGGGCCGCTACTGGGCAGAGTTTTCTTTTCTTCAATAAGCGCAAGAATATCTCTACCCGCATTTGCCATGAAATCAGGATACTCTCTAAAGAAATTAATTGTCTTGCGAATAGACAAAACGTTCATTTCTGGTAGTTGCTTCAAGGTGATTTTGGATATTCTGGACATACTGACTCTCCATTTCTATATTTATTTTAGGCTTCATCCGCAGTGCAAGCAGTTTCATAATATCTAAAACCGTATTGAAATTTTGCACATCCAGCATAAGCCATTTTTCGCCCTGACCGACTCTGGTTTCCCTAAATACTTTCTGGGCATATTCTGACAAAAAGGGAATTAAAAACTCGGCTTCGGGCATTTCTTTTCTTCCGATGACTACAAGGACAATAAAGTACCCTTCCATAGGATAAAGCGTACAGAGAGATTTGCCGTTTTTACTATATTTTACGTTCCATCCGGGTTGCATAGAGCAATTGCTGTAATTGTATTTTGGTTCAGTCATGTAAATCTGATGAAGATGATTATTTAGGGTTTCCCACAAACTGCTTCGGACAAAATTAATAATTTGTTGTTGGTTTGGCTTATTATCCGCACCGTATTTACAACTCCATTCCATCATATTCCTCCTCGTATGATTCAATCGATATCGGGACAAGCCAAGTTTCCATATATGCTGATGTTTCTTTGATAGGATAATAAAGTTCAACAGCAAAATCTGTTGCTGCTAAATCATGCTTATGCATCCAGCGTTCCATAAAAGTCTGTGCTTTATATACCGTTGAAGTGACAAGCTCTTCAAATGATTCTGCCTCAAAACCGCAAACAATGTATTCCATTTCCGGCATAGTAAAAATGGTAAAATCTTCTGATACGGTTTCAATTTCTACGCTGGCTTCAGCTCCTGCAAGATACATACAATATCCCTTTTTGGCATTACCTGCATAGACAACACCACATTCTTTGCCATCTGGCAGCAAACCGTAAATAGACGACTTTTGAGAATGAAAATCTTCCCACATAGTTCCGGTTACGGAAATACCACTGTCTTGTCCGCCCATAATATCCGTAAGGGGAATCTCCTTAGCAATGCCGATAATAGGTTTTGGAACATCCAGCTTTTTACGTGTTACTTCTAACACAATCCCATCTGCAATTAAAGGAACATTTTCATCAATCATTACATAGTTCAGCAAAAGATTAGGCTTTACATACTGATTCAACATAGTTCTAACATGGCGCATTTGTTCAGGTGTTATCTCAAAAATACTTTTGAAAGCTCGTGTAAAGTTAGAATGGCCGGAGAAGCAAAATTCCTCGGCAATATCTATCACTGTTCGGTTTGTATCTCTAAGCAATTCACACGCTTTTGATAAACGCCGCATCTTTGTATACTCGCGTACCGGCAGTTTTACAAGTCGATGAAACAGCCTTTGAAAGTAAAAAGGCGATAATGCGGCTACCTGCGCAAGTTCTTCAATCGACAAGTCCTTTGTTAGGTTTTCTTCAATATAATCAATAGCCTGTTGAATAGACTCCCAAGCGTGCATATCAACACCTCCTATCTATAATTTACCACAATAAGTCAATCCTTGCTTATCACACGATGCTCTTTTTGACGCTAATATCATCTAAAATGCCCTTTCCTACATAGCGGATATGGTAAAAGAATAACATTGATATAAACAAAACGACCTCCCATTAAGGAGGTCTGTAAATTCGGCAGGCTCCATCCGTAGACTGGAGTTCCAGAAGCTATGTCACATGGACTATACAGCTTCTTTGAAATCCAGCATCAAATAAATTATTATATCCCGCTATATTATATGGTATAATTTAGTAGGCGTTACAAGCAGGAAATCTAGGAGGAATGGAATGAACAAGAAAATATGTTTTGTTTCTAATTTGTGTTTGCTATTGTGGTTTTTTTTAGATATGGTTGGAATGAGTATTAATAGCCATATTTTAGTTACCAGGTCTTATAGAGATGATGCCATATTTTTTGTTATATTTTTAGTGTTATTTATTTGGTTTATTTTTAAGGATAAAATCGAGAAATATTTACTTACGGCATGGTTGTTTATGTGGTTTTTAACCCAGTTTTTAGCACATTGGTATTTTACTATTTTGGGCCCTTCACAAGAAAAGATGAATTATTTTGCTGATACAATAAAATTGATATCATCTTCTCATATTTATATACCTGACCTATATCATATAATACTTCATACATTAATCTTTGTTTCCTTAATAAATATGATAATCTATTGTGTTACTTCAACAAAAACAAATATGACCAAAGCAAAATAGTAGAATTATTAGGAGAAAAATGATGGAAAAATCACTTTTTTCAATGCTTGAAGTATCAAGCACAATGCTTATCACACTATATGCAAGAGCGCTTGAAAGCATAAGCTGTAATCCGATCATTCACGATCCCAAGGCTGTGGAAATGATCGGAATTATAAAAAAAGAAGTCGCCGGTTCAGATAATCCAATTCACAGAAAAATTGTGAATGGGAAGTATAATCCTAAGCTAGCGGTTACTATGGCTCTCCGCAGCCGTCGATTTGACAGGTATGTTTATGATTTTTTAAAAAACAATCCCATGGGTACGGTGATTAACCTGGGATGCGGCTTGGATACGAGGTTTGACCGGGTCGACAATGGAAAAGTAATATGGTTTGATATTGATTTTCCGGAAGTGATTGAACTGAGACGCCGGTTTATGAAGGAAAATGCAAGGCGCCAATTTATAGAAGGCTCGATTCTGGATAATACTTGGACAAAAATTGTTAAAACAGGCGGGCCGTATCTTGTCCTTGCCGAAGGTGTTTTTATGTATCTTACAGAGCCCGATGTTAAAGATCTTCTGGCTATGATTTATCACGAGCTGGGCTCTGCTGACATCGCCTGCGAGGTCACTAACCGCTATTGGGTAGACAAAATGAAAAACCGTTATATGCAATGGAAATTGAGACATCAATTGGGGATTACCGGCGGAGCTGTATTTACATTCGGTATACCTGACAGCCTCTATTTTGAAGAGTGGAATCCGAATTATAAATTTCTTGATGAGTGGACGTATTTTGATGATAATGAAAAAAAGTTAGGGTGGTTTAACCTGTTTTCTTTTATTGAAGTGTTGAGAAAGGTTCAGTGGACTGTCCATTATAAGATCGGGGATTAAAACAGCCGGTGCAAAATCTGCACCGGCCATAAAATTTTATTTAACCACTATATTGATCAATCTTCCTTTTACAACTATAACCTTGACTATCTGTTTGCCTAAAACAGCCTCCTTGACCTCCTCATCAGCCATTGCTATCGCTTCAATCTCTTTTTGATCGCCGCTGGAAGGCACCATCACCCTGGATTTTACTTTGCCGTTGATCTGGACCGCTATCTCAATCTCATCCTTTATGAGAGCCTTTGGATCCCATTTAGGCCATGCCTGGTTGAAGATCGAGTATTCATAACCAAGCTGCTCCCAAACTTCCTCTGAAAAATGAGGTGCAAAGGGAGCTAATATTCTTAACAAGTCAGCCAAAGCCGCTTCAAAGAATTCAACATTTTTATTTTCTACCTCCTGGTCATACTTATATAAAGCGTTTAAAAACTCCATCATCCTTGCTATGGAGGTATTGAAATGGAATTCCTCCGTATCAGCTTCCACTTCCTTTATTGCTCTATGTCTTTCATAATTTAATTCCTTCTCAGCGGCTGCCATTTCGGTACTGCTATTAGTACCCCTCAGTTCGAGCACTCTCTCAGCTATTCTTTCGACTCTGCTCAAGAATCTTGCAATGGCCTTTATAGCTCCGTCGCTCCAAGGTCCTCCTTCTTCGTAAGCAAAGCCAAACATGAGGTATAATCTGAATACATCTGAACCATATTCATTTATATAACTATCCGGGGAAATAACATTACCCTTGGATTTACTCATTTTGTTACCATCAGGGCCGAGTATTACGCCCTGGTGCCTTAAAGATGTAAAGGGCTCGTCAAACTTCAAATATCCCAAATCCCTCAATGCCTTAGTAAAGAATCTGGCATACAAAAGATGCATTGCTGCGTGCTCTGCACCGCCCACATATTTATCCACAGGCAGCATCTTGTCTATCCATTCCTTGTTCCATGCCTCGTCAGCATTTTTATTATCCGGATACCTTAAATAGTACCAAGAGGAGCAAACAAAGGTATCCAATGTATCCGCATCTCTCTTAGCCGGCCCTCCGCATTTGGGGCAGGTGGTGTTTATAAACTCCTCACACTTTTTGAGCGGTGATTCTCCATCGGGAGTAAATTCCACATCATATGGAAGCAGCACAGGCAGATCCTTTTCCGGTACCGGCACTGTCCCGCAATGCTCACAGTAAACTACAGGAATAGGAGAGCCCCAATATCTTTGTCTGGATACCAGCCAATCTCTCAATCTGTAGTTTATCTTTATTTCACCTTTGTTCTCTCTGGCCAGTTTATCTACAATCTTCATTCTGGCATCTGCAGATGTCATTCCGTCAAACTCACCGCTGTTGACCAATACTCCATATTCTACATAAGGCAGTGGAGCATCGCTGCCGTCAGCGCTTTCAATAACTCTCTTGATATGAAGATCAAACTTTTGTGCAAACTCATAATCTCTTTCGTCATGTGCCGGCACCGCCATTACACATCCGGTGCCATAGGTAGCCAGTACATAATCGGCAATCCATATCGGCAATCTTTCGCCGGTTATGGGATGAATGCTGTAGGCTCCTGTGAACACACCCGTTTTCTCTCTTGTAGTGGATAATCTGTCTATCTCGCTCTGCTTCTTCGCCCATTCTCTATATTCTTCTACGGAATTGCAGCAATCTCCGGACACAATCTTATCCACTATTGGGCTTTCGGGAGCCAGCACCACATAGGTTACTCCGCATAATGTATCGGCTCTGGTGGTAAAGACTTTGAAAGCTATATCGGAATTTTCAACTTTAAACTCTATTTCAGCGCCCTCTGATTTGCCTATCCAATTCTTTTGTATCTTCTTTGTCTTATCCGGCCAATCAAGCTCCTCCAATTTTTGCAAAAGCTCTTCTGCATAGGCTGTTATTTTAAAGAACCACTGAGTAAGATTCTTCTTAGTAACTTCCGAATCACATCTCTCGCAATGGCTGTCTATTACCTGCTCATTGGCTAAAACTGTCTGGCAGCTGGGGCACCAGTTTACAGGCGCTTCTTTTCTATAGGCAAGGCCTGCATGGTAAAGCTGCAGGAATATCCATTGGGTCCATTTATAGTATTCGGGCAAACAGGTAACCACTTCATAATCCCAGTCAAACATCGCTCCCATTTCTTTGAGCTGCTTTTCCATTGTCTGAATGTTTTTCATAGTAGAATCATGAGGGTGTATCCCTGTTTTTATTGCATAGTTTTCTGCCGGCAAGCCAAAAGCATCAAAACCCATAGGTTGAAATATCTCATAGCCCTGGAGCCTCTTGAATCTTGCCCAGGAGTCTGTAGGTCCGAAATTATACCAATGTCCTACATGAAGGTTTGCACCGGATGGGTAGGAAAACATCTCAAGGCAATAAAGCTTCTTATCCACTCTATCAGGATTGAACTTATACAGCTTGGTTTCCTCCCATTTTTTTTGCCATTTCCTATCGACTTCTACGTTATACATGCTTATCACTCCATCCATATTGATAAAAAAATAAACCCCGTCTCCTGCAAAGAGACGGAGCAAACCGCGGTACCACTCTAATTGATCATCATTTAATAATCCACTTGAAGCCCTATAACGGCGGGCGCCGTCTTGCCCTACTATTTTCAGGCAGCAGCTCCTGGGCGAGTTTGAAGATTGAACGCCGCCATTTTCCACCGTTTCATGGCTCTCTATAAGCTTCGTATTCCTCTACTATTCCCATTCTTCACTTTTATAATATTGTATGTGATTTTATCGCAAAATTTCATCTTTGTCAATATTATATGGTGCATCAAGAAAAAAATGTGGTGCAAAACACCACATTTATAGCTCCGCCCAATTTGCAGGATATGTGACATAAATAAACCGTGCATGATCGGGGGCTGAGAATTCAATGGAACTGTTCCTGGGTATAAAAATAACATCGCCGGCATTACCCTTTATCCTTTTCCCATTAATGATGATCTCCAGAGTGCCTTCTATCACATAGTCTATTTCGTCATATTTAAGGGTCCAGGGGAAGGAGCTCTTTTTCATCTCCATGAAGCCGCATCCCAGACGGGGGCTTTCCTCCAGAGCTACTATATCCTTGAGAAAAACCTGATCGCCGGGCTTTCCTGTATCAAAGGCTTCGCATTTTACAGTCGAGCCCTTGATGCTGATTATGCCGCTTTTATCTATTTCCCTCATCATTTCTGCTTTAGAAGGCTGCATTTTTTCCATCACTATTTTTGCTATAGCATCTATTAAGGCTGTGTTATCAATATTAGGCAGCATGGCTTTTACCCTTTTTTATGCTTATGCCGCTCTTAGGTGCGATAAAGGATGCAAGAGCTATAGCAGTTACACCGGCTACGAGCTTGCCTACTATCATGGGGAATATCATTTCCCGGTTTACACCGGCGGTAAAGCCCAAATGATCTCCAAATACAAAGGCTGCGCTTACAGCAAAAGCAACATTCAGTACCTTGCCTCTTTCATCCATATCCTTCATCAGTCCGAACATGGGGATATTGTTAGCCAGGGTAGCCACCATGCCTGCCGCTGCCACATCATTCATCCCCAATACCTTGCCCATGCTCATGAGGGGCTTTTTAAAGACTTTGGTAATGAAATGCACCATTGGGAAGGCGCCTGCCAGCATTATAGCTATGGAGCCTACTATTTGTATGCCTTCGCTTATAGGTGCCATGCCCGGAATCACAACTATACCGGTAAGCGTCTCAATGATTATAGCAGCCGTGCCTATGGTTATGACCCATACCACGCCTTTGCCGAAAACATTAAAGCCTCTGATCATCTTATCCGGAATCTTCCATAGGCCCAATGCGATCAGCAAAGCGACAATGATTATCGGTACAAGATTCATCGTGATCATACCAATGCTGTAGCCTGCTACAAGGCCGCCGACGAAGCAGCCTATGGGAATGGTGATCATACCGGCCAAAATGCCTGTGGCCAGATATTTATGATCTTCTTTTTGTATTATCCCCAATGCTACAGGGATTGTAAATACTATAGTAGGCCCCATCATGGAGCCCAGAATCAAACCGGCAAACAGCCCTGCTTCTTCAGTCTGAGCAAGCTGCAATGCCAGCGGATATCCTCCCATATCACAGGCAAGGAGAGTTGTAGCAAACATAGCTGGGTCAGCACCCAATGCCGTATATACGGGGACGATGACAGGCTTCAGTATGGTTGCCAGGACGGGGGCCAGGGATACGACTCCTACCATGGCGATGGCTAAAGAACCCATAGCCATAAAGCCTTCATCAAACTTCTCCCCCAGGCCGAATTTGTTTCCTATTATCTTGTCAATAGCACCCAAAACCATGAAAACTACCATGATATAGACAATAATCTCATTGATGCTCATTTAATTTCCCCCTTTACAAATTTTTATAGCAAACTCATAAATAATTCTTCCGATGGGTTAGAAATTACTGCTTTATTGATAAGGGTTCCTTCTTCTATGGATTCTCTGGCCGCGGACTCAACCGCTTCCGTTACGGCGCTCACGTCTCCGGACAGCACCACAAAGGATTTGCCGCCAATGCTTATACCCAGCCTTATATCAAGCAGACTCACTTGTGCTGCCTTTACCGCGTTATCTGCAGCTTTTACCGAGGCTGCAATATTAAAAAATTCCATTACACCTATGGCATTCACTTTTTCTATGGGGCTTGCTCCGTTGAAGGCATTCAATACCTGAGCACTGACATTAGGTATTATGAAATTTTCTACTGCAAACTGGCCTGCTCTGTCCAGTCCTGCAGCTATAGATGCCTTTACGGCACCCACATCTCCGCTTATCATTATAATGAATTTTCCGGGGCATACAGGCTTTGAAAATACCAGCCCCACTTCGGCTGCTTTCATCATGACATCAGCAGTTTCAACAGCCCTGGCAATGCTGTTCAATTCAATCATTCCAATAGATTTCAACATGGCATCACCCCATTGCTGGTTTTCTGTATGATTATAAAATCATCAATTTTCATCACGGTCCCATCTATGCTTCCATGTATATTGGCACCAACATCCTCAAAATCCACAGAAGCTATAAGCTGTCCCGCATAAACTCTATCTCCCGCATTTACCAGCGGAGACGCAGCTTTCCCGATATGCTGCTTCAACGAAATAGAAACAGTATCGGTATCTACCCGCTTCAGCTCCAAAGGCCTTTTTACATCGTATTTGTTCATATCAATCCTGGAAAACATCCTCGCTGCCGGAATTTTTCTATGTTCTCTGAGGCTTAAATCCTTAATGCCGCTGCCGTTGTCTTGGAATCTGATTCCCTTTTCCCTGAGCTTTTTCTTCACATATACATTTACCAGCCGCGGGGATATTCCCATGGGGCAGGCATATAGCTCGCAGATACCGCATTCGCAGCATATCAGTGAGTCAATAAAGCTCTCGTCTATCTCTTCACTATATCCTATCTTTCTCATTATCTTATGGGGCCTCAAAGGATGTCCGATCAGGTATCTCGGGCACATATCAGTGCAATAGCTGCATTGAATGCAGGCCGATCTGGTTTGATTTATCATATGCCGGAGGCTGAGGGCGTTCTTGCGGATCAGATGATGGTCCGACGGTACGACTATTATTCCTCCATCGGTTTTGGTGATGCCCCTTTTGTCAATTTCTTCCGCCGCAATGATCTTTCCCATAACAGGGCCTCCGAGGATCACGTGAAAGCTGTCCAGCTTGCTGCCCCCTGCAGCGGATATGCATTCCCTCACGCTGATGCCTATAGGTACATCAAGGATTACAGGATCATTGACTTCTCCCAATACGGACACATACTTTCTTATGACAGGCTTATCCTCCATGGCATAATAGATGTTGAGCAGTGTGCCCACATTGCTCACTACCGCTCCAACCTGCATGGGTATTCCGCCAGGCGGTACCGTGCGGCCTGTAACCTCAAATACCAATATTTGTTCATCACCGGCGGGATATATGCTGTCCATAAAGAAGAATTCCATATTCATATTCAGCTTTTCTGCAGCTTTTTTGAGGTGGTATGTTTCATCCGAATATTTCTTTTTAAGAGCAAATACGATCCTGTCAGCCTGAACCAGCCCAGCGGCCTTCTCAATTCCCAGCATGAGCTCGTCAGCCTTTTCCCTCATTATATGCTTATCTGTCTGCAGCAGCGGTTCACATTCTGCTCCGTTGATGATGAAGTATTCCACCCTGGTGCTGAGTTTCTTGTGGGTGGGAAAACCGGCACCGCCTGCACCCACTACGCCTGCATTGTAGATTTTTCTTAATTCTTCCATCATATCACCTCACAGGCCTATTCCGGATATGCCTTCTCTACCTCTACCATATCGATGATACCAACTATAGCGGCATCAATAGGTATGCCATCCTTTCCAAGGACCTTCCTTGCCGAGCTTCCCTTTGTCACGAGAACAGTCTCCCCTATTCCTGCACCTACTATGTCTGCCGCTATAAATGTGGGAGCGTCTCCTTCCTTGCAATAATCCATGGGCTTCACTGCAAGGAACTTAAGGCCGTTTAAAGCGTCATCCTTCCTTGTTGCCCATACATTACCTATTACTTTTGCCATTATCATATCCTTATATCTCCTTTGCATAGGCATTATTCTTTAAATAAGGACATATTGTTTGTTTTCATAAAGTCTCTGGCAAGCGGGGTCACAATGCTTCCTTTGCTTATCTGTATTGTTTTATGCCCTTGCTGTGCCAGCCTTCTGAGATCCTGCTCAGTTATAAGCTTCTTATCCAATCTGCACTGATCCCTTGATTTGCAATCATCCCGGGAACTTTCTTCATTCTTTGAGTTATCATTTACGCCATTGTCATTGATATCCTTAATTATTTCTTGTGCCTTAAGCATTTTTATTCCATAACTTTTTAAGCAATCTTCATAGTGCTCCAGCTGTTTTTCCAAGCCCCTGTCAATGGTTGACTCATATTTTTTATATTCCATGCTGTCCTTTTCAACATAAATCTTTTTGCCTGTCAATCTCCCTTTAAGAATCAGCTTTGAGACATTAGTGCCCGGCACCAGCAGGGCAGAGCTCACCAGTTCAAATATCGACATCCCCCGGATGATTATAAAATCGTAATCATCTATGGGCATATCATCTGAATAGCCTTCACAGCATGTATGGCATATGGCTGCTCTACCCAGTTCTTCTCCGGCAAGCTCACCTTTCCCTATGAGCATTATTTTGGGGGAGCTTGATTCTATTCTTTTTATGACCTCCTTGACGACTCTATCAATTAAGATATTCGTATCCAAACTATCACTCCCTTTAATAACAACTAAGCGCAATACCGACAGGTGTAACCAGCAGCGGATTGTATGGCTTGACGGTTTTGATCCCTGTTTCTCTTTCGATGATGTCCTCTATGCCGGTCAAACAGGATGTGCCCCCGACAAGATATATATCCCTTACCTTGAAGCCTCTTATATGGCAATTGATGATGGAGGCCATTTTTTGAACCACGGGAAGCACCAGAGGGGTTATTTCCTTATGCCTTGCTTTGTCCCTTTTTATATCATCCGCTTCTTCAAATCTGATCTTATAATTCCCTGCAATTACCAAAGACAGGTGTGTTCCTCCCGTCGGCTCGTCGGCCGTATATACGACTCGGCCGCCCTCAATAATTGATAATCCTGTGGTTCCACCTCCAATATCAACGACAGCACCATCTTTGATGCATAGCACCTTATTGGCAGCCGTAGGTTCATCCACTACGGATACCACTTCTATTCCCGCCGCTTCTACCACATAGCGGTGGGTGTCGCTGTCCCTTTTTCCTGTTCCCGGAGGTACTGCTATAGCTGCCTTGGAAATATCAGCGCTTATTCTTTGCTCTATTTCCCTCTTCAAGCTTTTGACGATGCTGACTGCTCCCGAGTAATCCACAACAAGACCGTCACGGACGACCTTTGCCGATTCCATGGCGCATGCAACAGGTTTCCCCTTCCAATCCAGCACAGTTAGTGTTACATGTGAGGTCCCTAAATCCACCCCCACCTTTGGCTCTCCTTCTCTTTCAAAAGCACATTCTCCGGTCAGGGTCTGTTCAACCTCCATGATCAAAGAATCAGCCTTGCTCAAATCCTCCATCATAAACCTCCCGGTATTTATATAATTTCTCCCATTGCACCTTCGACAAAGCCGCAGGCATTGGCTTCATCGTGATCTATATGGATAGCCAGCCGGCTCTTTTCTGTAATCCTTATTATCACATCCTCAAATACCAATGGCCTAACGCTGTGCACCCTTACCCTCACGATTTGTTTATCCGAAAGCCCATATCTAATGCCGTCTTCCGGAGTCATATGAATATGCCTTTTGGCAACTATGGTGCTGCTTCCGGCTTCAATAACCTTTCTGCAGCAGCTGATAAACAATGTTTCGCTATCCTCCAGATCTCCGGAAAGCCTCAAGGGAGCATTTACTCCCAATGCGATACTATCGGTGCGCGAAATCTCTACTTGAGTGCTTCCCCTTACGGGTCCAAGTATGGCAACATTCCTCAGCACGCTTTTCGGCCCGATTATATCCAATCTTTCCTTGCAGAGATATTCACCCGGCTGGGACAATTCTCTGATCTTCTCAAGCTCATAACCTTTTCCGAAGAGGCTGTCTACGTGCTCTTGAGAGAGGTGCACATGTCTTGCAGAGGCTTCAATGGGGATGTATTTGGCTTCCTCAATCTTCCTCAACACTTTCTCAACTATAAGCTCCAGGGTATCCACCATATTACCTCTCTTCCTTGTAATATCCGGTAATCTGTCTCAGCATCATGATGTAAATGCAGCTGCTCAACCTGTTCAAGGCTCTTATTATGTCAACCCGGTCCACGCCTTCTTCGGTTTTAAAGGCTTTAACCGCTGCGATCTCGACTTCGCGCATAGCGCTTCTGATGCTGTTCAGCAATATAGCCGTCTCGCCCATCTCCCAGGAGGGGAGTATATGCTTTGTGTTAAAATATTTCTGCGGATTATGGGACATCTCTCTCAGCTTTTTCTCATCCAGATCCAATATCTCCACCTCCGGCAGGGCTTCATTCAATACCTCTGCTCTCATGATGCTGCGGCACAAAGTCAATGCCTCTTCCAGATCCTTTACTATACCCATATATTTCTGCTTTGAGGCGGATACTTGCACTTCCATGATCTTGCTTTGAAGGCTGTCCAGCTTCCCCCTCATAGCGATGCGAGGATGATCTTTAAGCACCAGTTTATTGCCGTGGAGCTGGGTCATGTATTCGGGTTTATCTGTGAAATAGCCTCCCCCAAACACCGCAGAATACTTGGGCGTGATGCATTCTTTCTGCTCCTTTTCCGTTTTGTCTTCCGCGGCTTTGGCTGACTCTCTGCCTCTTACGACTAATTCTATTTCCCTCTCCTTTAAATACTGTCTGGCTGAAGGCGTGATCTTTACATCAGGTTCCACAAAGTATTGGCTTACTTTTTTATTCCTCAGTTCGACTCTAAGTGAAGTCTCCGTCAATACACTCATATCTTCACATCCTTCTATGAATAAATGAGGCAGGGGGCACCAGTCCCCCTGATTTATACTGGTTTATTAGCCTTCTAATTTAGGCAGGATCATCTCCACTTCACTGTGAGGCCTCGGAATGACATGTACTGATATCAGTTCTCCTACTCTCTCAGCAGCTGCTGCACCGGCGTCAGTTGCGGCCTTGACTGCACCTACATCTCCTCTTACCATAACGGATACAAGGCCTCCTCCTACAAGGACCTTTCCTATAAGGGTTACATTTGCAGCCTTTACCATGGCATCTGCCGCTTCTATTGCTCCTACCAGACCTTTGGTTTCGATCATTCCCAATGCGTTTGTATTAGACATTCATATTCCTCCTCTTTAATCATGATTTTCTTTGCTTAATCTCTCCAATACCAGCTTTACAATGTTGTCTATGTTTAAGCCGTCCTCTTTGCCGCCGCGCAAGTCTTCGGCCTCCAGCACCCCATAAGTTACTCTCCTTATGTTTATGAGGTTCATAGGACCCACGTTATCCGATGTGGCACTTCCCCCGGCGGCGCCGCAGCCCAATGTGAGGGACGGCAGAAGATTTGTTGTCGCACCTATTGCACCTTGTGAAGAGGGTGTATTTATCAGCATTCTGGATACGGGCTTTTTTAGTGCAAACTCCCTGATCACATTCTCATCCCGTGAATGTATCACGAGGGAGTGCCCTAATCCGCCGTGCTTCAAAAGCTCTATACATCTTTCACAAGCTTTATGCCAGTCCTCCTCGGAGTAAAATGCCAATATGGGTGACAGCTTTTCTATTGAGAAAGGATAATCCCTTCCTACTCCTGCTTGTTCGCATACAAGGACTTTGGTGTCTTTGGGCACATCAATGCCGGCCATGGCAGCAATCCGCTCTGCAGGCTGCCCCACTATCCTGGGATTTAGTCCGCCGTTTGGCTTTATTATCAGTTGTGCAAGCTTTTCCAGGTCATCCCCGTATACAAAATGGGCTCCTTGCCTCACCAGCTCTTTTTTGACATCTTTCTTTATGCAATCCTCCGTAACTATTGCCTGCTCGGATGCACATATGGTGCCGTTATCAAAGGTTTTGCTGTCCAATATCCTTTTTATCGCCTTGGGAATATCGGCGCTTCTCTCGATAAAAGCAGGTACATTTCCGGGGCCTACACCCAAAGCCGGAGTTCCGGAGCTATATGCCGCCTTCACCATGGCATAGCCTCCCGTAGCCAATATGAGGGAAGAAAGTCTCATCAGTTCGGCAGTTCCTTCAGCAGTGGGGAAGCTCATGCAGCTTATCAAGCCCTCCGGCGCTCCCAGCTTTTCGGCCATATCCTTCATAATATTTACAGCTTCCATTATGCAGCCCTTTGCAGAGGGATGAGGGCTTAAGATTATCGCATTTCCCGATTTTACTGCAATCAAAGCTTTGAAGATCGCCGTTGAAGTGGGATTCGTAGAAGGCACAAGCCCGGCGATCACACCTACAGGAGTTCCTATCTCAATTATTTTTCTGTCCTTATCTTCATTTATTACACCGATGGTTTTCATATCCTTAATGCTTTCGTACAGCTTCCTGCTTGCAAATCGGTTCTTTATTACCTTATCTTCATATTTGCCGAAGCCCGTTTCCTTTACGGCCAGATCTGCAAGGTATTCTGCATTTGACCAGCTCACTTCAGCTATACATCTCACTATTTCATTGATTTCCGCTTGATCAAAGGATGCAAACTCCTGCTGGGCGATCCTTGCTTTTTGAACCAGAGTTCTCACTTCTTGAATTGACTTCAGGTCTCCATCAACTATCTCCATCTGCTCTTCCCTCCTTTCCCAAGCAATCCAGTATAGCATTTATCAGCTCTTGCTTTTTGCCGAAGTTTATCTGGTTCTTATCCAAAGAAATGTTTTCCAGCGACCTGGCAATCATCCTGAGCTTTGCCACGTTCATCTTAGATAATTTGTTTATGTCAGGATATGAATCATCGTTATTTGATTTCCTGCCATCATCTCTGTCATTTTTCAGCGTTTTCACAGCAGAGTTGTCTGCTTTATCATCTCTTGGCTTTGTATGAATGAGCTTTTGAACATCCGGTGACGGCCTGGGTATGACATGAGTAACTGCTTTCAGCCCAAGCATTTCTACGGCAGCTTTGGCGGCATCAATGGCAGCTTTTACTGCCCCCACATCTCCCATGACCTTTATGAGCATATATCCGCCCTTTACTCTTTCAGAGCCTATCAATCTTACATTGGCAGCTTTTAAACATGCATCTGCAGCCTCTATATGTGCTATATAGCCATAGGTTTCCACCATGCCCAGTGCGGTTTGATCATTAAGGCTTTCCATTTTGAATCACTTACTAATATTTGGTCGGGTTTTCCGCTACGAACTGAACTGCAGCTGCAAAAGCGTCACAGGCGGCCTTGCAGGCTGATTGGCTGCCTGTCAGCAGCCCGCCGCCGAAGTTTGTTTCTGATGGTGGTCCATAGAAGGCTGCCATTTTTACGTCTGCAGATTTCAGGGCTGCGTCAAGGGCATACATGGCTTCTAAAGGAGGAGCTATGAGATATGCTATTGCAGCTCCTTCCTCCACACCTGCTACCTTAGATAAGAATGACCCTGTTCTGGATATGCAGTGTGCATAATATGGTATGGTATTGTCATCATTGGCACTGTAAAAGCATGCGTCATTCTGGATGAATTCAACGGCCGCATTTAAGCCGCTCCTAACTTCCGCAGGATTTGGGCCTGCAATGATGCCTATGAATTCTCCCGCTAATTTTGTGCTGGCATTGGCTGAACCTGCATAAAAGGATTTTGCATAGACCACCTGAACATCCGCCTTTTTGGTAGCCTCATCCAAAGCTGTATAGGACACGTCATCTATATCAGTCGTAAGCATGCCCAAGCTGCGCTGATGGGGCTCCAGTTTGAATTCTGCAGCCATGTCCGGGTCCACATTGGATATGATCTTTACGCTCAGCACCGTCGCTTTAATAGGATCATTTTTCATCTATCATCCCTCCAACTTCATAGATTTGACCTTTCATATCTTAAGGTCCAAGCCGCTGGCTTTTTTATCAAGCATCAGCTTTATAAGATCCGCTATATGGGCTCCGGCCTCTACTGCCGGAGTTCCGCCCCTGTGAATATTGGAAACCACGTTTCTTCTGGCCTCAGGCATCCCTACCTTTGCTCTATATGCTATGTATGCGCTCATGCTTTCTGCCGTGACAAGCCCCGGCCTCTCGCCTATCAAAACACAGGTTACTTCTGCTCCCAGAACCTCTGAAACATGGTCCATGGCAGGCACTCTTCCATATTTTAAGAAAAACGGAGTTCCCACCGATATCCCATAGTTTTTCAGCCCCTGGATTATGACCGGCAAAATATCTGATGCATTGGCTTCTATCGCAGTAGAGCTTAAACCATCGGAAACATAGATTTGAACTTGCGGTGCTTTAGTGCACTTGCTCTTTAGAGCCTCCACGGCTTCATCATCAAGAATCCTTCCTAAATCAGGACGGGTCAGGTAATGATCCTTATCCTTGCATTTAGTCTTTACTGCGAACAAATTCATCTTGCTTATCAAGGCTTCCGATACATCCGTAAAAACCGCATCCTGAGCTGCAGCATGGTCTGCCCTGAATCTCAGCATGGTTTCTGTTTTGTATCTCGGTCCTGCTCTCCATACCCCAATCCTTGCAGGAGTGCTCTCCTTCATCTTCAACAGGCCCTGGAGATTTTCCGGCTCTGGCACCAGTACCTGTTTTCTAAGCTCTATTTTTGCTATATCATTTATATTCTCATCTGCGGCATCCTGAGAAGCATCTAAATTGCAGCAGCTTTCCGAGCTGTCATTTGATTCCTTTGCCGGAGCAGCGCTTCCGATTTCCGCTATTACCTGTTCGATTATTTTTCTCAATTCAATTTCAGATATCATTCACTTCACCCCTCTGGATTATTTTAAAAAGATCGATGCGTCGCCGGCACTTCCTGTCAGCTGACCATCCTTCCATATGCCCATGGATTCCATCCATGCCTCAAATTCTTTAGAGGGCCTTAATTTAAGCAGCTGCCTGAGCGAAGCAGCATCATGATACCCTGTGCACTGATAGTTGAGCATGACATCATCTCCATGAGGTATGCCCATGAAATAATTGCAGCCTGCAGAGGTAAGCAGTACAGCCAGGTTTTCTATATCATTTTGATCGGCCTTCATATGATTCGTATAGCAGGCATCAACCCCCATGGATATTCCCGTGAGTTTTCCCATGAAGTGATCTTCCAGACCGGCCCTTATCACTTCTTTGCTGTTATATAGATACTCAGGCCCGATAAATCCTACAACTGTGTTCAGCATAAAGGGATTGTATCTTTTTGCCAGTCCATAGCACCTCGCTTCCATAGTGACCTGATCCGCACCATGATGGGCATCAGAGGACAGCTCCGAACCCTGGCCCGTTTCAAAATACATGACATTGGGGCCTGCCGAGGTTCCGCATTTTGTAACCAGATCATGTGCTTCATCCAGCAATGCAACAGATATGCCGAAGGCTTCATTACCCTTTTGAGATCCTGCTATGCTCTGGAAAAAGAGATCGCTGGGAGCACCCTTTCTCACGGCTTCCATCTGCGTTGTCACATGAGCCAAAACGCAGCTCTGCGTGGGGATCTTCCACTTTTCTTTTATTTCGGCAAACAAATTGAGAACTGCCGTAACGTTGTCAACAGTATCCTCAACAGGGTTAAGGCCGATAACCGCATCTCCCACGCCATAGCTCAAGCCTTCATACACGGATAATTCTACTCCTTTAATATTGTCTGTAGGATGATTGGGCTGAAGCCTGAAGGATATAGTCCCGGTCAGGCCTATGGTGGTATTGCAGTGGGCAGTTACTCTGATCTTGCTTGCTCCATATATTAAATCAAGATTGCTCATCAGCTTTGCAACCGCTGCGACCATTTCACTGGTCAAGCCCCTGCTTATTCTCCTGATCTGCTCAGCAGTCGTCTCGTTTGAAAGGAGCCATTCCCTAAGCTCAGATACAGACCAATTTTTTATTTCACCATATATGCTCTCATTGACAGCATCCTGAATGACCCTTGTGACCTCGTCTTCTTCATAGGGAACTACAGGATTGTTTCTCAGATCGGACAAGGTAAGATGGCTCAGAACATCCTTTGCGGCTATTCTCTCTGCCATGCTTTCTGCACATACACCGGCCAATTTGTCACCGGATCTTTCCTCATTTGCTTTTCCCAAAACCTCTTTAACATCTTTAAACTGATATACATGTCCGAAAAGCTTTGTTTTTAGTCTCATCTAATCACCTCTTTACTAAAAATTAAAGATTAGGGTCTTAATGACTACAGGTACGACTCTCCCATCGCCCAAAGGTTTACCGATGTCAATGTAATCTCCGTTTTCAACGCTGATGCCGTCAATGCATACTACATGCTTTTCGCCGCGCAGCTTAGAGTACAGTGTTTGGCCGAGAGCCTTGGCCATATCATTTTCCACCACTATTATTAAATACTCCTGAGTTCCCAGATGCTTTCCCATTCCCCGGATTATACTCTCTGCTATGGTTACCAGCTGTGAGAATGCAGGATTCTTCACCCCCTTCAAAGCTAATGCAACTTGCTGGCCTCCCGATTGTAAATCATATAGCTCCAGCTTTTGAGATATGCTTTCAGCAAGCCTTTCTGTGATTTCTGGTCCATCCTCATGGGATGCTTTCAGAATGGGTATATTCTTAAGCGGAAAGCATTTTTTTGTATAGGTTATAGTGCTGCCGCTTATCTCCACCGTATGAGCACCCGCTCCCACCACTGTAGCCCTGATGGTTTCATAAGGCTTCTTCATCTTGATCCTCTGCGGGATCGATGATTTCCGTATAGCTTTTCCAAGCAAAATACCGATATCGTCGAATTTAAATATTTCCCCATCCCCGGGATTATAAATATGATCCGCTACGCCTCCGGAAAAGGTTATGTAATCAATGGCATAGCTTCTTCGCAGATCCCTGCCCGTCAGCATCATTTCCAGGGCTTTTGATTTTGGGGCTAAGCCCAGAACCTCTTCCAAGGTTTTGGTCATTTCCGCGCAAACAGCTTCAGCCGTTCCTACTGTGACGCTTTGATTTTCCCTTATACTTATTCTGGCGCCTTCTGCCAATTTTTTTATCTTTGGCGCTATATATTCAACAACTTGCGTATTTTTACTCAACCTGAGCAATCTTCCTCCGATATCAAGACATGCGGTATCAATAACCTCTCCATCTTTAAATACAGCGACATTTGTTGTTCCTCCGCCTATATCCAGATTCGCTGCCACACATCCTTCATCTCTGGAGAGGCGCTCCGTTCCGGCACCCTTTCCCGCTATTATTGCTTCCAAGTCCGGTCCTGCAGTAGCGACAACAAATTCTCCTGCCAGCCCTGCAAGGCTTTCCAGCACTGAAGAAGCATTTTCCTTCCTCGCTGTTTCACCGGTGATTATGACTGCGCCTGTGCTTATTTGTCCCGGTGAAAGCCCCGCCTTCTCATACTCATTCTCAATTATTGCTCTAACCCTTGCTGCATCAATGGTTTCATAATTTATCAGAGGAGTGAAATATATCTTGCTTTCGTAGATTATTTTCTTTTCTTTGATCTCTATCCTTGGCACTGAAAAATCCGAGGCTGTGTTTTCGATCAAAATACTGCTGAACACCAATTGTGTAGTTGATGTCCCGATATCAATTCCCACGCTTAATATCTCTTCTTTCAATATTCATCCCCCTTTAAAAAAGGTCGCTGTATGCAAAGAAGCCAAAAGGATATATTATATCCTTTTGGCTTCTTTGCCCTACATAGAGTACTCCGATGTACTCCTATTCATTTTTAAAATCAAATTCTATCCTGGTGCCGTAGGCAGAAGAATCGATGTTCAGGTTTCCGTTAAGCTTATCTCTTACAATGCTCTTTACTATATTAAGGCCCAGGCTTCCCGGCCTTATGGATTTGACACTAAAGCCCACACCGTCATCTACGATGGAGATGTTCGAATACATTATGCCTTTTTGAATATTCACCTTTATGCGGCCTCTGCTCCGGCCGATGAAGGCATACTGCAGGGAATTCTGCAAAAGCTCATTTACCACCAAAGCAATGGAAGTAGCCTTATCGGAATCTATCATTATTATATCTCCCGCGACCTCAAGGCTTATATCCTTATTAGGCACCATTCCGTAGCTTATAATATAGTCCTTGAGCTTCTCAATGATGGTCTTTATATCTACATCGTCAACTCCGTTTTGAGCAAGTATTTCATGTGTTACTGCTATGCTCAATATCCGGTTTATGCTCTCGCTGAAAAATTTTTTGGCCTGTTCGTTGTCTATCCGGCGTGACTGCAGTCTTAGAATGCTCGCTATAGTCTGCAGGTTATTCTTGACTCTATGGTGTATTTCCCTTATCGCAAAGGATTTGAGTATCAGCTCCTTTTCCTTTTCTTTTACTTCTGTGATATCTTTGATCAGCATCGTTAGGCCTTTGATCTTGTCCTTATTATTAGTTACTGCATATTTGACCTGCAAAGCCAGCTTTCCTACATTTATATCAAATATTTTGCAGCTTCTTTCCAATACAACGGAATTAAATGTGCTGCCGTCCAAAACCAGATTGTTAAAATGCATGCCTATTATATCATCCTTATAGCCCAGCTTTCTATACAGCTCGTTTGCAACGGGGTTTGCATATGTAGTGATACCTTTTTCGTCAAATATTACAATAGCATCATTAAGATGATAGGTAATGCTGTTCTCTCCATCTGCATCCTTAAAGGAAAGCAAGGTTTCAGTCAGCTGCTGAGCCGTTTCAGCTAATATTTCCATATGCCTGTTGTGATTGAGGTCCTCTGTGATATCCTGTTCCATTATGAGAACGGCTATTGTTTTGCCGCCCTTGTCTTTTATGGGCACTACGCTTTGCTTTACCACGGCATTCTCCTGAGTTATCGCCTTCAAATCCCTGGTGACCATGCCGGTTTCCAGGGTCCTCAATGCAGCGGGCTCGTTCTCTCTTAAAGCCAATTCCCCTACCACAGAATATTTGTACATGGAAGGGTACATGGATGGTTTTGCTTCTGCCACTACAATAGCTACATTTGGGTCTCTCGTCAGGCAATCTATGAAGACATCCGCCTTAACCAGATCAGCGATTATCGGCAGGATTTCTGCCATCTTTTCCAGCTTGCCGATATCATCCGGCTTAAGATCCGTGTGTATTTCACATAACTCATTGAGTATTTCTTTTATAACCATTTATAAGGCTTCCCTTTCATTGACCAATATCGTTTCTGCAATTTGCTTCATGGGACAGCGCTTATCCATGCTGAGCTTTCTCATGTGGTTATAGGCTTCGTCTTCATTTAAGCCATACTTTTTCATCATCAGTCCTTTAGCGATATCAATGACCTTTCTGTTTTCAAGGCTTTCCTTCATCCTATTGTAATCTTGCTTTATTCTTTTCAGCTCTTCTCCCTTTGAAACAGCTATTTCTATAGAAGTCAGCAAAGTCTTTTCATCCACAGGCTTTATGAGATAACCCATTACTCCGGCCTCCTTCGCCTGCTCAACAAACTCGTTTCCGCTGTATGCGGAAAGCAGTATCACCGACAGGGCCAGGTTCTCATTTACAATGACCTTTGCCGCCTTAATGCCATCCAAAAAAGGCATTTTTACATCCATTAAAACTAAATCAGGTTTCTTTTTTCTGCACATTTCTACCGCATCAAAACCGTCTGAAGCTTCACCTGCAACCAAGTACCCATTTTCCTGCAGTATTTCACATAGGTCCATTCTAGTAATAGGCTCATCATCGGCTATTACTATCCTTCTCATAATAGTACCCCCTTTGCACATTGGTTTAACTTTGCCCCTTTGCACAGCAGCCATTATGTCCCTCTTCTGATTTATATATATGTTTCACTATAAATATTCCAAATATTTTTTTAGTTCATATAATCCTTCTTCGGTGTAGGAACTGATCATAAATATCCTGTCCGCTCCTGCGCTTGTCAGGCATTTCATTGCACTTTCAATATTTCCTTCATAGCGGTCTATCTTTGTTATGACTCCGATGGTATGCTTATTAAACATCGTTGCAAAACCCGGCGGATAAAAGCATACCTCATCGCAAGGGTCCTGAAGCAGCAAAATCGCATCACATTCTATGGATGATACCAATAATGCCTTGTAATAGCTTTTGTTCTCCAGATACTCTCCCGGGGTATCAATCATGCTCGAGAAAAATTCCAAGGACTGGGTCTTTCTATTTTCTGAAGGCTGGTTTAGCAGCTTTTGAATCAATGTGGTTTTGCCGGCGCCGCTTTTACCGATGAGTATGACGCTTTTCATTCGATTCACCTAAGACTTCGTTATGTTTGCGGTATTGAAGAAAAGCTGTCCTTGAAGGAGCTCTATTATAGAATTCATAGCAGCTTCAATGCTTGCGATGTCCCCTGTTATCACCAGGGAACCGCTGAATCTGTCTAAGAATCCGATTTCTACTGAGGCTGCTTTTGTTGCAATATCGGCAGCGATAATGGCCGCTTCACTGGGGGTTATGGTGAGTATGCCAAGGGCTGCCTGCTTGTCTTCGCTTATCCCAAGCTTTTTATAAATCGTATGCTGCGGGCTGGCAATGATATGGGCAAGGGTGATCTGTTTGCCCGGAACGTATTCTTGTATTATTCTTTGTTTATTCTCTACCCCATTTTTATCATCCCCTCTTACACCAAACATAAAAGCTTCCCTATCAAGACATAGTCTTGCAGCGGAAGCTTCATCGCTCTATATTGTACACCGTCGTACAATATTATATATATTCAATTGTAATAGCATTTATATATAACGTGAAAAAGATTTTATAGCAATAATGTTATCAGTCAGCATAACAGCTATGTAGAATATTTAATGCGTTATATATAGTAATTCTGCTTTTATTCCAGTATCATTTATATTTGTCCGTCAAGCCTTCAGCAAGCTTTCATCCAATTTATCCATTTCGTCTACGCCCACAATGCCGTGCAAATATGAATAAAGCCTGTTAACCCGCTCATCCATATCCACTTTTTTTTGAATCAGTTCCATCAGGGCTTCTCTGATCCTGCTTATATCCTGCTGCATCTCATCGGCTTCCTGTTTGCTTTCATTGATAAGCTCATAGGTTCTCTTCACAGTTTCTTTCAATAGTATGGCATTTTCTTGGTCTATTGCAGAAGGCAATGCCTCAAGCTCTTCCAATATCAATGGTATCCTTTGGTTTATGTGCAGGATCTCTTTTTGGGATTCTTTCAGCGGTCCTAAAAAGGCTTCATTATTATTTTCATTGAGCTCGTTTGAAAGATGGAGTATTTTATTCATCGAAATCTTTTTTCTTTTTTCCAGTTCCTTAAGCTCCTGCTCCAGATTTTTTTCCTTTGCGAGAAGCTCTTCCAGCTTTGCTATCGATTTCTGCATGCTTCTTGATTTAAAATTAGAAAACAGTTGTATCCATTCAGGGGTATAAATTAAAATAGGAATTTTATTTTTTCTTATCGTTGCACCATCTATATCAGGTTCTTTCAAAATCATCACCCCTGCTTCCTAATGATCCCCAAATCCTTTATTAATACTAATGATAGCACAAGAGCAAATTTGAGTATATAGTAGCATATACTCAAAAAGGAAGTCCAAAAGGACTCCCTAATATCAATGGCAAACTCCATAAGCAATAGCATCCATGTATAGTCACGTATAGTATATAAAAATTGATGACACTAATTCACTGAGCCTAAGAAAATCCTAACGCTTTCCAAAGGTCATCCGTGACCTGGGAAGCTTGCTCGGCGTCCGTGCCTCACATACGGCTTTTCTAAGGCTCAGCTCATAAGGGTCATTGACAATTTTTATATAAGCATACTTAGTCTATACATGGATGCTATTTTACTGCAGCGAAATATATAAAAGTTACGAGTTACGAGAGCTAGCGGGGTCATAGAGGAATACATGCATCCTGAGTTCTAAAACTCGTGCCCAGATATACATACCATTCTACTTATCGGTGCTGTATCAAAAAACTTAAGGAAGTCCAAAAAGACTTCCTTGCGATGGAAATTTATTTTATATATGTGTAAATTAAGTCGGGATCTGCTCCCACCAAAGACCTTACATAATTAACTAGTTTATCTGATTGTACATATGCATTGCAGCCCCAGAATATAGGAACAATAGGCAGCTCATCTAAAAGTATTTTTTCGGCTTCAAATAATTTTTCGCCCCGCAGCTTTAGATCCGGCGTAGACTTAGCCGCCTTAACCATATCATCAAAAGCTGTATTGCTGAATCTGCCTCTATTTACCCCATTTCCGGTTAAGTATACATCGATATAGGTCATAGCATCATCATAATCAGGGAACCAGTTGCCATAGGCGATATCAAAATCGCCATCATCAAGCAATTGGAAATATTGCTTTTTGGGTACCTGAACTATCTCAGTTTTTACGCCTAAAGTCTTTGAAAGCATATCCTGTACTGCTTCCATGTGAGTTCTTCTTATTGCATCATCTCTTGTTAGAAGCTTAAATGTAGGCAATTTTTCTACTGTCGTATTCAGTTCTTTCAAAGCCAGCCCTAAATACTCTTTTGCCTTTGCCTCATCAGCCTTAAGGGGAAGTGGATCATAAGGCGATTCAGCTGTATACTTATCACTAGCACCTGCAATTATCGGAGGAACATATCTGGTCGCCGGCAGTGCTCCATTTTTGGCTACTGATTTTGCAAAATCCTCTCTATTTATAGCGTATGATATCGCTTTCCTGAAATTTTTATTATTAAGAATCCCGAACATATTTTTATCCTTGTTATTAAAGTTAAAGGATAGATAATAAGCGCCTCCATTAGGCATAAACTTTGCTTCACCCTTTTGTATATAAATCTCACTCATATCACTTGGTATTGATGCAGAAAGCAACTCTCCGGTGTCATATAGGCTAATAGCCGTTTTGGGATCAGGTATGATTACAAGATCTATTAAGTCTGCTTTAACTTTATCTTTATCCCAGTAATTTTCATTTTTAGCAAGAACAATTTTCTCCTCATGCTTCCATTCTTGAACAACAAAGGGACCATTGTAAACCATCTTGTCTGATCCTGAAGAAAACTCCTCCCCGTATTTTTCAACTATGTCTTTGCGTGATGGCCAATAAGGTAAAAATCCGAGAACTCTCAGGAAATATCCTGTAGGAGCCTCCAATTGTATTTCAAGAGTTTTTTCATCTATAGCCTTTACTCCTACTTCCGCTTTGTCAACTTCATTTTTATAGAATTTTTCTCCGTTTTTAATTAAGAAACCCATTATTTCAGAGTAAGCTCCAGCAGTATTAGGATCAAGTAGCCTTATTATTGAATATTCAAAGTCTTGGGCTTTTACAACAGCACCATCACTCCACTTTGCATCTCTTAAATGGAAAGTATAAGTTATACCGTCAGAGGAAACCTCCCAGCTTTCTGCCATACCTGGTTGTATTTTTCCATCATACACTCTGGTCAAGCCTTCTAAAGTATGTCCTAAAACAAAAATCGATGTCAAATCACTGCCTTTTTGAGGGTCCATTTGAGGTGGCTCAGCATCCAAAGATAGATTAAGAACCATTTTCTCATCTGTTGATCCTTGGCCTTCTGCCTGCGCATTATCTGTAGTAGAGGCTTTAGGACTACATGCTGTAAAAACTAAGCTGATAATAAGCAACATGGAAACAACAAGCAACAAAGTTTTTCTTTTCATCATATTTCCCCCTCTTAATTTTATTGGCTTATATATTACGTGAATATATAACAGATAGAAAAAATGTTTAATAAAAATCCAGTAGAAAATAAAGACTATTTTCTACTGGATTTTGAACACTTGGAATTGTATCCAAAGCAGCAGTGCATAGATAATAATTTTTTATTCAACTATCAAAATGCATTGCGTAATATTCAGAATATTATGTGTTATTTATATATTCTATGTGATTTTAAATATACCTTCTCACTTTAATAAAAATTCTATATAACCTACAGATAGTTCGAATCGGCTACAGAATACGCCAATGTCCTCAGGACAGAGAATACTTTAAAAGCTTGAATATAGTCGTCGCACTCATAGGTCGTGACGCGCTCGCTTACTCTGATTACACCGGGCACATAGGTGGCCTTGTGAGCCATAGCAGGTGTATTCCATACCAGTTCTATTTTAATAGGAGGCTTAGATTTGTATAAATATCCATATTTTTCTATATCCTCCACCACTCTTCTGGAAGCTTCCCGAAGCTCACTTCTTACAGTCTCCACAGGCCTGCATAATGCAGAGAATCTTCCAAGGGCTTTCTTGGTCTCCACGGTTTCAATGGTCGGGAAGAACTGTTTTGCCTGTGCTACAGTGGTGTCGTCGCCTGAAAGCATCAATACAGGCACATTGAAATAGCCTGCTACCTCAGCATTTATTTCCGCTTCGCCTACTTCCTTTCCGTTTATCTTGAAGCTGTATAATATAGACGGGCTATATGTGTGATCCATTATCGCAAATGGAGTTCCGAATCTTCCATGATACCCTATAAAAATTACTCCGTCAAAAGTATCATCGATGCTATCCATCATTGAAAGAGTCTTATCGGAACCGCAGGCGAGTAAGAAATCTCCCTTCAGCATTCCGATAGGTATATTGAGCATATCGCCGTGAGAATCCCCAATAACTGCAATGCCGCCGCCTTCGTTTATGCCCTTTATGACTGCATTGGCCTCTTCAGCCATAAGCTGCCGGCCTTCCCTATATAAATCATTGTTTTCTACTCCTACCTGATTTGGACTGACAATGCCTCCGATACCTTCCATGTCAACAGATACATAAATTTTTTTCACATATACCACCCTTTCATATAAATAATAAATAATTTATGCCTTATCTCCCAAATACAGTTCCCACTCCATTTATCATTTTGTGCAAATCTTCCCTATAATCATCACTTCCCGGATTGATGCTGTTTATCAATACCCTTCCTTCCCGGCCGGTAGAGTGAATATAATTTCCTTCACCTATATACATGGCCACATGGCCCGGGAAAAACATCAGATCTGCCGGTTTTATATGTTCCAATGAAATGGATTTCATGTATTCTTCTTTCAAATTGGCATCCCTATATATTATTATACCATTTAGCATATATGACATGGATACAAATCCTGAACAATCTATACCCATAGGGCTCTTGCCTCCCCATCTGTACTGGGTTCCCATGTAGGCAAAAGCTGTGTCTATGATGCTCTTTCTTGCCGCCTCTTCATCCCGCTTCAAATCAAAACAAGGCATCTTCCTGAATACTTCTTTGCGAATCCAGCCCCTTCTTTTATCTATAAGCTCAACTTCACCCCATCTTTCTTCTTCTCTGCCTGTCATATGGACAAATGCTCCCATTGTCAGTGTTTCCAGCTGATAGCTGGCATATTTCGGTTCGGCCAATACATCGACTATCCTACCGGATATATAGCAGTCTGCATTTTCCTGCCACTCAATTGCCCTATTGCTATCGATTAAAATATTGCTTTCGTGGACATAGCCCTCATAATCGTAATGTGCTTTAACTCTGTACCATCCGTCATCAAGGGCCTCTACCAGCTCCAGCACCATGCCGTATAAGCTCTCATCCGCAATTTCGCTGTCAAAGGAAGGCTTCAATTTCAAAGGTATGACATTCTTTCTGGTAATGGCAAGCTTATTATTCATCAAAGGCACCTCCGTCAAAATCAATGTTTTTTATGCCAAGTCCTGCTCCATCACTGAGTATTAATTTGTTTTTCGAGAGCTCTACTCCACCTGAAATAGGCTCCTTTTCTATCAAGTCAACAGCATCCAAATCAGCTCTGGTAATATTCAATTTGCCCCCTGCAAAATGAGCTGCTGCAGCTATGCCCACCTTGCTTTCGATCATGCAGCCTATCATGCACTCTACCCCGCAGCTTTCCGCCATAGCGTTTATCTTCTGCGCATTGTGAAGGCCGCCGCATTTCATAAGCTTTATATTCAGTATATCGGCAGCTCTCTCTTTGAGCAAAATAAAGCAATCATGGGGAGAAAACAAAGCCTCATCTGCCATAATGGGGGTTTCAACATTGCTGGTAATATATTTCAGCCCTTCTATATCAATAGCCTTCACAGGCTGCTCCACCAACTCAATATCAAAGCCTTGATCCTCCATAGCCCTTATGGTTTTTATAGCTTCCTTCGGTGTCCATCCCTGGTTGGCATCAAGCCTTAACTGTACATCAGGCCCCACAGCGTCTCTGATGGCCTTAACCCTCCTGATATCCAGCTTGCCATCTACCCCTACCTTAGTCTTCAATGTCTTATATCCATTTTTGACATAGTTTATCGCATCCGCAGCCATCTCCTCAGGTGAGTTAACGCTTATGGTTATATCTGACTCGATCTCTTTCCGCGCACCTCCGAATAACCTGTACAAGGGTATATTGAATCTTTTGGCGAAAAGGTCATAAAGCGCTATATCCACTGCAGCCTTAGCGCTCGTATTATGAACTGCCGAGGATTCAACCTTTCTCATTATGGCTTCCAGCTCTTCGATATCCATTCCTACTACCGAAGGTGCTATATAGTTCTTAATTGCACCTTCTATTGATTCATTGGTATCACCTGTAATTACGGCTGTGGGAGAAGCGCTGCCATAGCCTATGTCTCCTGTATCTGCGGTAAGCTTTACTATTAAAGCATCTGCAACAGATACCTGCCTCAGTGCCGTCTTGAACGGTTTTTTTAATTTCATGGAAATCAGCTCCGTCTCAACGGAAACAATTCTCATTGGGCCACCTCCTAAATTTTCGCGCAAAAATGCTCATACACTGTTTCAGAAACCTTGCCTATGATATGCTTTGCCAATACATTGCTTTCTGCCTCGGTAACAAATACTCCCAGCAGATAAACTGCATCCGGCAGATAAAAAATACCTATATCATGATTAAGATTTTCCAAGTCTCCCGATTTATGTGCTACTACAATATCCTCAGCAATATATCTTTTAAGCAAATCCTTATGCTTTTGCCTCTTCAAAATGTTCAATGCCAGATCGCACATATTTCTGTCAAGTATCCTTCCTTTATAAAGGGCTTCCATCATATAAGCCATATCCCGGGCAGTAGTCAGGTTCTGCCTTCCCTGCCTTGCAGCTTCAAAATCCATCATCTTCCTGTTCAAAGCCGTACCTTTAAGCTGCATCCGCTCTGCTTGAGCATTGATATTGTCATAGCCTAAAATATCTATAAGTACATTGGTAGCAGTGTTATCGCTTATGATGATCATAAGGGTTATGAGATCCCGTATACTGTAGCAGGCCACATCCAGCTCCGATATTATGCTGAAATCAACCTTTTCAGAAGGTTTGATGAAGACCATCTCCTCAAGGGAAAGCCTGCTCTCCATAACTTGTTTCAACGCTTCGATCATTATAAGGATTTTTATGGTGCTGGCAGAAGGAACCACCCTTGCTGCGTCCAATTCAAGCACCGCTTCTTCTTTAAGCAAATCCTTCAGCACTATGGAAACCTTTGCACTCATCCCGTCAAAGCAGCTTAATATATCATCTTTAAGCATCAAATCCCTCCTAGGCTTTATTTATAAACAAAAAATTCGGAAGAAAAAGCTATGATAACTCTTTCTGCCGAACTTCATTTACGATAATAAATGCTGCGACATAAATACGATCAGAAAAGTCAATGGCATTACTGCCATTGAGGCTATCCCAACCTTAAAATATATATTCTATATATTTTGAAAAATTCCTCTTACATTAATAGTATTTTTATGATAGCTTATATAAAGAGGAGGGATTAAATTTGAAATATACTACTGATACTACTTATATAGTAGGAAATTCCAAATCTCAGCAAAACAACCCCATAACTCATGTATACGGGGCATTCTTTATGGGCTTCGTCGTCAACAGCCAGACCGAAGAAATAATCGATGTGGAATGCAATTCCATACTTCCTCTTACAAATGAGTTCATAAAAACCATATTCATCGGAAAAAGCATCAGGCATGATTATGAGCAAATAAGAGCTGAAGTAGAAAAAAGATATCTGGGTTCATCCCAAAGAGCTGTTCTCGTCGCCTTCAAAGATGCTCAGAAGAAGTATGTTGATTTTAAATCAGGGAAAGAGGTTCAGCTATAATCCGTACTTCTTTCCCTGCCAGCTATCCCTTTCAACAAGCTTATCATCTATTGCATTCAGCACTTCCCATTTATTGAGGCTCCACCAGGGGCCTATAAGGGTAGCCCGCGGTCCGTCTCCGGTAAGCCTGTGTATCACCATATCCGGCGGAAGCTTTTCGAGACAGTCCGCTACCAAACCCACATATTCATCCCTTTCCATCAGCTTAAGCGTGCCTTCTTCGTATAGTTTCACCATAGGTGTATCTTTCATGAGATGGAGAAGGTGGAGCTTGATTCCCTGAGTTTTTGTACCCGCAACAAAATTGACGGTTTCAAGCATATCGACGTTAGTCTCGCCGGGCAATCCCAATATGCAGTGGGTGACGACATCAATATTTCTCTTTTTTAATTCTTCAACCGCGCTTACATAGGTCTCCATAGCATATCCCCGGTTGATCAGCCTGGCTGTATCTTCATGAATGGTCTGCAGCCCTAATTCCACCCACAAATATGTACGGCTGTTCAATTCCTCCAGCAATTCAAGGATGTCGGTCGGCAAACAATCAGGCCTTGTTGCAATGGCCAGACCGATTACATTCTCCTTCTCAAGTATGGTATTATATTTTTCTCTCAAAACATCAACAGGCGCATAAGTATTTGTATAAGCTTGAAAATATCCTATGTATTTTCCGCTCCTCCATTTTTTTTGCATCATAGCCTTGGCTTCCTCAAATTGAAGTGACAGATCTTTGTTTTTCATGGTGAAGTCCCCGGAGCCTCTGGGGCTGCAAAATATGCACCCGTTTTTGGATACCCTTCCATCCCTGTTGGGACAGGTAAAACCGCCGTCTAAGGATATTTTAAATATCTTTTCTCCGAATTTCTGCCTCAAAAAATAGTTGAGGCTATAATATCTTTTGTTACCCCATTCCATAGACATAAACAACTCTCCCGAATCAATTGTATATAAGTTGCAATAAAATTCTACATAGCTGTTATGCTGACTGATAACGATTGCGAAAGCTCCGGGACAAAGACTTTGTAAGCTTGCATAGGGTTGCGTCAAAACTAACAAACTCTAAGCCCCTTCACGATGCACTCTTATATCAGTCAGGATAACATTATTGCTGTAAAATCTTTTTAACGTTATATATAGCTTAAAAGTTACTATATTATTATAATATATTTTCCGGTTTATTGCCGCATAATATATTTTACATAGCCCTCCATTTATTATAGAATAGGTTTGATATACATATGAAAGGAAGATTTTGCATGAACACTAATCCAATTGTAACAATCGAAATGGAAAATGGAAAAACTATAAAAATCGAGCTGTATCCGGATGTAGCTCCGAATACTGTAAAAAGCTTCATATCACTTGTGAACAGGGGCTTCTATGATGGGCTCATATTCCATAGGGTCATCCCCGGCTTTATGATTCAGGGCGGATGCCCTCAAGGATCAGGTACAGGCGGCCCCGGCTATTCTATAAAAGGAGAGTTTTCATCCAACGGATTCAAAAATGATTTAAAGCATGACAGGGGTGTCATCTCCATGGCCCGTTCCATGCATCCCGACTCGGCAGGCTCCCAATTCTTCATCATGGTAGAAGCAGCACCGCATTTAGATGGTGCTTATGCTGCATTCGGCAAAGTAACAGAAGGAATTGAGGCCGCAGATGAGATCGTAGATTCTCCGACAGATTTCAGAGATAGGCCTATGAATGACCAAAGGATGAAAAAGGTCACCGCAGAGACCTTCGGCGTCAGCTATGATGAGCCGGAAAAGCTGTAAGGGTGGGCGCTGAGGCGCCCCCTACAACAGCGCTATCTTATGCGCTTCGCAGATGCTTATCATTTCCTGGGGCCATATGGAAGCCTGTATCTCCCCTATATGCGCCTTTCTGAGGAAAAACATGCATATCCTTGACTGGCCTATGCCTCCTCCAATGGTCAAGGGAAGCTTATCCTCCATCAGCATTTGATGATACTCAAGCTTAAGCCGGTCTTCGCAATCGGACAATTTGAGCTGTCTGAGCAAAGCATCCTTGTCCACCCTGATTCCCATAGAAGATAATTCCAATGCCATATCCAAAACAGGATACCAGAAAAGTATGTCTCCGTTCAGCATCCAATCATCATAATCGGGAGATCTTCCGTCATGTCTTTTACCGGATTTCAGCTTACCGCCAATACCTGTAATAAATACCGCACCTTTTTCTTTTGCAATGGCATTCTCTCTCTCCTTGGGGCTTTTATCCGGGTACATATCCTCAAGCTCCTGAGAAGTTATAAAAGTTATTTCATCCGGAAGTATTTCTTCATAGTCTTTGTAAATGCCTTGCATACATCTCTCCGTATTCTTAAAGGCCTTGTAAATCTTTCTTACACAGTCTTTGAGAAAATCAATGTTTCTGTCTTCCTTCATTATTATCTTTTCCCAATCCCATTGGTCCACATAGATGGAATGAATATTGTCAAGATCTTCATCCCTTCTAATTGCATTCATATCCGTGTATAAACCCTCATAAGGCTTGAAGCCGTATTTGTAAAGCGCCATTCTCTTCCACTTGGCCAGAGATTGCACTATTTCTATCCTCTTCCCCTCTATGGATTTGACATCAAAAGACACAGGCCTTTCCACGCCGTTTAAGTAGTCATTCAGCCCTGTATCTGTAGTAACAAACAAAGGCGCCGAGACCCTTGTAAGATTCAGCTGCTCCGACAGGCTTTTTTCAAAATAATCCTTAATCCTCTTGATAGCTATTTGTGTCTCCAGAACATCATGCATAGACCTATAACCCTTAGGTCTTATAAAAGTAACCTTTCCCATTTTTTTGCCCTCCAATATTGAAAAATTAAATAAAAAAACCCTTCATCCCTGAAATAAAGGGACGAAAGGCATTGCTTCCGCGGTACCACCCTGATTAACACATGGTTCACTCTGCCGATACGGAATAACCTGTATTCGATATCGCCCAGGTATAACGTCCTGGCTGCGTCTAAGTCTACTATCCTAAGATTTCGGTTAGAAATTCCGGGATGTTCTTCAAATGGGTTATCGTATCGGCCTCTCACCATCGCCGACTCGCTATGACTACCTTCCCAAATTACTCTTCCCATCATAATCTTTATACTGCTATGCATTTTTATACAGTATAATCTAATTTAAATTTGGTGTCAATATTTTTTTAATAAACGGTGAATATTGTTTTGAATTTTCATTCATGTTATACTTTATACAGCAATATTGACCTACAAATATTGTATTGGAGGGTGTTATATGAATTTAATTGAGTTCTTAAAGAGGCAAAATATTATCCCTGAAAAGAAATCCGAGAAATTCATTAAGATACTAGAACAATATTCCGAAAACGATGTGCTATACCCTGATGTGGTCAAGGAGCTTGACCTTACAGTCACTGAACACGAAAGACTGTTTAATGAATTGGAAAAAAGAGATTATATATCTGCAATATATATAATACAATGCCCATACTGTAATGAATTGGGCAACACATATGTAGATGAAAATGATATACCTTTTATGGACCATTGCAGATTCTGTGAAGCTGAGTTCAACCATCAGGAAAATCATATGCAGGCATACAGGCTGTATTTCAACTATGATGAGGAAGTCGATGTTATCGAGGAATTAAACGATAAAATTGCAGCAAATCAAGACAGGATCATGGAAATAACAGATGAAATCCGCTCTCTGGAGAATGCCCGCAAAACTCTCCAGCTTGAAAATATTAATTTCATAACGACAAAAAATGAATTGATAAAGAATAAAAATGAGAGCAAAGCATACTCTAAAATGGTCGCAAGGGGCTCCAATGTAAAATTTCTCGGAAAGTATCTTGATAATAAAAAACTGAATTTGAAATGCTTCCGCTGCGGAGATGATATGGAATTTTTCGATGTAAACGGCAAAATAATGGGCGCTTGCCCTGGATGCGACAACGAGGTCGAAATGGAATTCCACTAGATGATGATATATTTGATATGAAATAAGCTGCCCGGTGGGCAGCTTATTGATTTCCGATTATTTATTTAGGAGCAAAGGTTGCACAATCTGTTTCTTCAGTGTTCTTAGCATTTCTTGGCTGAATTTCAATGCTTGAAGCTGTGCAGTGATCATCTGAAGCATGATAGTGGCATGTATCGACTACACATTTTACTCCGGGAAGATGACTATCTGTATGACCTACTCTACCTTGCATTTTTATATCTACCTCCATTAATATTTTCAATATTATTATCTAATTCTGCAATCGATGTTATGCTGAGATTATATTCCAATTATCTTGATCGCCTGGGATATCGTTATCTCGTTCTCCTTCACAATGGAATCATATGCCAAGACCTTCACGCCTTTATCCGAGCAGCGTTTAAGCTCCTCTGAGAAATCAGGGTCCATGACAAAGTTTGGAGAAAAAGCTTCCACACCTTTCATCTGAATCAAAAAAATCACATAACCTTCATAACCCTGGGAAACAGCATGGCTCATCTCAGCCAAATGTTTCCTCCCCCGCTCGGTAGGAGCATCTGGAAACATTGCCAACCCGCCATCTTCAAGGGTCACGCCCTTGACCTCAATAAAGCCCCTGCTGTCTTCCTTTTCAAAGTACATATCGAACCTTGAATTACCATAAGTCACTTCTCTCTTCAAGTATTTTACACCAGAAATCAATGGAATCTTGCCTTGTTTCACACCCTCAAATACGACGGCATTGGGTATTTGAGAATCGATATTTATGAGCGTATCCCCCTTGTAGGCTGCTATCAGAGAGTAAGCAGTCTTTCGGTTGGGATTCTTTGATGCTTCCAATATCACCTTTGTCCCTTCCATCAGGATTTCTTTGCATCTTCCCGTGTTTCTTACATGTACTATTTCTTCTTTTCCGTCAAGCAAGACATGGGCGATAAATCTATTTGGCCTTTTTATAAACAGAGCTTCTTTCGTATCTTTATATTGCATGTTAAACCTCTTCAAATACATCAAAATATTAATCGTTTGCTGCAATCAATCTAAAATATCAAAAGCTTAAAGCGTCGGCTTCCCTGCCTCCCAGTTTACGGGGCACGGCTTCTGAGTTTGATGCGCAGCAAGAACCCTAAGTATCTCATTAACGTTTCTTCCTATGGACAAATCATGAACCGAGGCATACCTTATCACTCCGTCAGGGTCTATTATGAATGTGCCTCTATAGGCTATGCCTGTTTCCTCATCCAGGACATCATAGCTCCTTGACAAACTTTTTGTGTAATCCGATAAAATCGGGTAATCTACTTCTCCTATGGATTCCAACCATGCTTTGTGGCTATATACACTGTCAGGGTTTGCTCCTATGACTTGAGCATTGAACTTTTCAAAATCCTTTAACCTACGGTTAAACTCCGGCACCTCGCTTCCTCAAATAGGAGTGAAGTCAAGGGGATAGAAAAATAATACGACCCACTTTCCTGCATAATCTTTCATTGAGACTTTGCCTTTTGTGCTGTCCAAAGTAAAATCAGGCGCTTTTGTTCCTATTTTTATCAAGTTCATTCCTCCTCGGTTAATTAATCATATATGGTTAATATTCTATCCCATCATGCCAAAATTATTAAGCGTCAAGCTTGCCGTTAATTTATATTATAACTTAAAAGATAAATTTTGGAGCCTTCCATACCTTCATATTTTCTTCATAATATTTATATATAATGAATTCAGTAAAAAATTAGAGGAGGTTTTTAAATGAAAAGGACACTGCTTATAATAACCATTGTTTCCATCTTGGCTATAGCTTTGTCATCAATAGTTCTTGCTGCCGAAGATAAAACACCGCAATGGTTCAAGGATATGATGGATTGGAGAGCCGATCAGATAGACCAGGCCCAAAAGGATGGTGCCATATCTCAAAAGGAAGCTGAAGGTTATAAACAGGGCCTTGAGCAGATGAAAAAATGGCATGAAGAAAACGGATTCGGATATGGAATGATGGGAAGAGGCGGATGCCATGGCTCTGGCATGCCTTATTGGAACAGCCCTTCAAATAATTAAAGCCGAAAGCTAATAAGCTGTATGGGGACTTCCCATACAGCTTATTATAACGGATTATATGCTATTTAATATTTTATTTAATGCATCCAGAGCATAAATTATTTCTTTCTCCGTATTGAAGTGGCTGAAAGAAAAACGGACAGTTCCCTGGGGGAAGGTATCCAGAGTCTTATGAGCCGAAGGTGCACAATGAAGCCCGCATCGGGTCATTATGCCAAAGTCCTTATCCAGCAAATAGGATACCTCTGCATTATCCTTTCCTTCGCAATCTATTGATACGACAGCTGTTCTGCCTTCAATTCCGTCTAATCCTGCAAGCCTTACCCCTTCTAAAGCTTTAATGCCGTTAATGAATAAACCAGTAAGCTCCATTTCTGCCTTCCTGATATTCTCTATACCTTCTTTTTCAATGTATTTCAAAGCCTCGTTCAATCCGAAAATACCAGGTATATTTATAGTACCGCATTCAAATTTATCCGGCATGAAGGGCGGAATTTCTTCAGAGTCCGACATGCTTCCGGTCCCTCCCGATATCAAGGGTTCCATTAGGTCCGCCATTTCATCGGTGATGATAAAGCCGCCTATGCCCTGAGGCCCTAGAAGTCCCTTATGGCCAGTAAAAGCCAGGGCATCAATATTCATTTTCTTCATATCTATTTCAACTGCCCCTGCGGTTTGTGCAGAATCCACAATAAATTTGATGCTGTTTTGCCTGCACAGCTCTCCCACTTCAGATATGGGCATGATCGTACCGCACACATTTGAAGCATGAGTCATTATCACTGCCTTTGTATTATCCTTTATGCATTCCAGTATATCATTGGGGTTCAATTTCCCCTGAATGTCACATTTAACCTTCGTATATTCTACACCCTTTTTATGCAGCTGCATCACAGGCCTCATGACTGCATTGTGCTCCATAGAAGTAACAATACAATGGTCTCCGGGCTTCAGAAGGCCTTTAATTATGAAATTTAAGCTTTGAGTTATATTCTGAGTAAATATTACATTTTTACTGTTTGAATAACCAAAAAGACTGCATAGCCTTTCCCTTGCATCCAAGACTACTTCGGCTGTCGAGTAGGCACTTTTATAGCCGCCTCTGTTTATATTGCTGCCTATATTTTCTATGTAATTTATCATAGCATGAGCTACACCTGGCGCCTTAGGATATGATGTAGCTCCATTATCCAAATATACTCGCTCCACGCAGATCCCTCCTATATTTTATATTACTACAAATCCATCCTATTATCTACAAAATCATGCATTGATAGTTTCTATAGTCCCATATCGGATTATAGATATATTGAATGACAATTATTTAACGATTTGTAATATACTTAATTTGCAATACTTTATAGGAGGTATGAAAATTGAAAGAAAATAAAGGAATTATTTTTACCGGGGCCGTAGTCGGTATTATAGCTGTGTTATTAGTCAAGTTGGGCAACCCCGGCAACATGGGTTTTTGCATAGCTTGCTTTATCAGGGACATTGCAGGCGCCTTAGGACTTCACAGAGCAGAAGTGGTGCAATATGTACGTCCTGAGATAATAGGCCTTGTCATCGGCGCTTTTTTAATGGCCATTGCCGGCAAAGAGTTCAGTGTGCGCGGCGGATCTGCACCCTTCTCCAGATTTATATTGGGCTTCATAGTGATGGTCGGTGCTTTAATGTTCTTAGGCTGTCCCTTAAGAATGATACTGAGACTTGCAGGCGGCGATCTAAATGCTATAGTAGGACTGGCAGGCTTCACAGCCGGGATATTCCTTGGCATAGTTTTTCTTAACAAGGGCTTTAGCTTGAAAAGAACATATAGTCTCCCAACCTTTGAGGGATTACTTTTCCCCGGTGTTATAGCCGCATTATTCGTTATATTGCTTGCTGTTCCGTCCCTTCTCATCTTCAGCGAAAAAGGACCGGGAGCGGCTCATGCACCTATCATAGCAGCTTTGGCTGCCGGACTTATAGTAGGAGCATTGGCTCAGAAAACCAGATTATGCACGGTAGGCGGCATAAGAGACCTGATATTATTTAAGGACTGGCATCTTATTTCCGGCTTCATCGCCATATTAGCTGCAGCATTAATTGGCAGCATAATCCTGGGACAATTCAAGCTTGGCTTTGCAGCTCAACCTATAGCCCATACGGATGGATTATGGAATTTCCTTGGCATGGCTTTAGCCGGCTTTGGCTCAGTCTTGCTGGGAGGATGCCCGTTAAGACAGCTGATACTGGCCTCCGAAGGTAATATAGATTCAGTGATAACTATAATGGGGCTTACCTTTGGTGCCGCCTTTGCTCATAATTTCAAGCTGGCCTCATCTGCCAATGGCCCTACACCAAATGGACAAATAGCGGTAGTTCTTGGTTTTATTGTGGTATTCGCTATTGCGTATTTCAATATTGAGAAGTCTGCTGACTTAAAAATGAAGGAGGATGTGCAAATTGAAGCATAGTACAATAGATGCAAGAGGAAGATCTTGTCCAGAACCTGTTCTAATGACAAAAAAAGCACTTTTAAAAAGTCCCGAAGGTCTGGAAGTGCTGGTTGACAATACGACAGCAAAAGAAAATATAAGCCGCTTTGCTGGAAACTCCGGATATAAAGTGGAGGTTGCACAAAAGGGCAGCGATTATATCCTCATCCTGACCAAGTAGGACCACCATGGAGTATATCGTGACTTTTTTTACACATTTCGGCGCAATAAAATACAGCAGATTTTTATCAGGGAAGGGCATACCTTCAGAAACCATGCCGGTTCCAAGAAAGCTCAGCTCCAGCTGCGGTGTATGTGTTAAATTCAGAGCCTCCGAAGAGATTTCGTCAATGGTCAGCGATGATATTGAGAGAATATTTTTGCTGGAAGGCTCTGAAGCTAAACTTATATATGACAATAAATAGGGGTAAAGAGCAACTTTGCTCTTTACCCATTTAATCATTGCTTCACTGCTTCATTTAATTTCTCCAGTAATGACTCTACATTAAAACCGTGAACCATGGCTGCCTCTTCCAGAGTTTCCGCTTGTGCCGACGGTCAGCCTACACAGCCCATTCCGAAGCTCATAAGAATCTCAATGGCTTCCGGATATTTTCTTACTATTTCTCCTATGGTCATATCTTTATTTATTGACATCCATACACCTCCTAAATTCTTTTCTATCTTATTATTCCTCATATCGCTTAAATAAACCGGCCTTGAAGTATCATCAAACAAAATTGCCGGCATATGATTTAATTTCATACGTTATACCTTAAATTTTGAAACCATCTCCACAAGCTTATCGGCATGTTCTTTGGTATATCGCATCTGCTGTATAACATCAGCTGATCTTTCCATCACTTCACTTGATTTTTTAGCTATATTTGTTGTTCCTTCCGCTCCTTCATTAGTTGCCAGGCTTACCTCGTCTATAGCTTTTACCATTCCTTGCACGGTTGACTTCAGCATAGAGAAGGAAGAGGTGAAATCTCCTACCAGTTCTTCGAAATATATAGCATCCTTGCTGTATTGTTCGCAGGTATTGACCAAGATTCCATAGTCCTTTATTGCCTTTTTATCTACAAAATCCAGAAGCTCATTGGAGCTGTCAACCAGTTTATCTACAGATTCCAATACGCCCTGAGTTACTTCTTGAATCTTCGTAACAGCATTCTTTGAGTCTTCTGCAAGCTTTCGTATCTCATCAGCTACAACAGCAAAGCCTCTGCCTGCCTCTCCTGCCCTGGCAGCCTCTATTGCTGCATTTAAGGCCAATAAATTGGTTTGAGAAGTAATCGATAATATAGAGTCCGACAAAATCCTTATCTCGTTTATTGTCTTTGATTCCTCAATAGCACTCCTTAGCTTATCATTTGTCTTAGAAAATACTTTATATGCGCTCTCCTTGGACTGCAATGCATCCTCCTTCAAGCCCAGGGCACGGCTGTTTATATCCTTTGCAGAAGATACACCGGCGCTGGCCTTTTCCCATATTCCATCCAAAACCTGCTCTATTTCGTGAGAATTCGCATTCATCTCTTCCATTGCTGCTGCCGTTTCCTCCATCCCGGCAGATATTTCTTCGGTAGTTGCCGATACTTCTTCAACACTCTCATTCCATTTTCTGATATTGCTCTCCGTATTGTTCACCGCATCAGTGATGTTTTCTGAGGTGTCTATAACACTGCTTATTATCCTTTGCTGAGCCTCTGCCATTTGATTTATAGCCGAAGCGATCTCTCCTATCTCATCATTTGTCTTTATATCTGCCCTAACGGTTAGATTTCCTTGAGAAATCGCACGAATGTTGCTGAGCAGGGGAGGAATAGGTTTCAAGGTTGCTTTTGTGATCATGAATAATACCAAGCCTATTATGATCAAGCTTATTAAGCTTACGACAATATTTTGCTTGGTCGATTTATAAACCTCTGACATGACCTTGTTCTTTTCAACGGTAACTCCTATAGACCAGCCATTTGATTTGATCGGCGCATAAGCAATTATTTTTTTAGATGAATCCAGATCATAGGTTCCATACCCGCTCTCCCCGGCAATCATCCTCGATCCTATGGCACCTATATCGCCCTCAAGCTCAGGCAATACTTCGCTCAATACTTTTTCCTGATCCGGATGATATAGAACCATGCCTTCGTTGTCCAGCAAGAAGGTATATCCGTCATTTTCTATCTCATACTGTCCGATGATCGCCGGCAAGCTGTCTATTGCAAGATCCGCACCGATGGCGCCCAGCATTTCTCCCCCATCATAAACTGGTGCCGCTATGGTAATCACCATTTTGCCGGTGATCGCATCTACATAAGCTCCGCTATATATCAACCCATTTTTTTCAACGACCCTTTTATACCATACCCTCTCCTTTAAAGAAAAATCATCCAGACCTACCCATCCGTCCTGGGCTAATATAGTATCGGCCTTTTTGGGCCCCACATATATGGAAAGAATGTTGGAATCCAGTTCTTTTATTGCATTGAGCTCCTTAATAACTGCGTCGTAGCCTTCAAAGGCACTGAGAGTCTCCCTGTTGTCGGCTATCTTCATATACTCTTTAAAAATTCCGTTTTTTACAGCTTGCTCTAATATAATACCGTTCTTGTAAAAAAATTTGTCTATTGATTCGGCTATGAGCTTTGAATCAGATATAATATTTTCAGCAACATAGCCTTCCAAGGTTTTCTGGTTGGTATTAAGATTGAAATAGCAAATAGCTGTAAAAATTAATAGCACCATAAGTAAACTGCTAAATAGTATCTTCCCGACTATACTTTTTTTTGCCTGCATTTTATTACCTCGCTCTCATAAATAATTTTACAGGTCATGTTTAATAGCAATAACTTAGTGGCAAAACTATATATCCGTGTTAATTCTATTTTATCTATTATTCAGAATTTTTCAAATACTCCCCGCATATTTTGCATAAATATGTGAGATGTTGTAGTATTTTGGTGCAATTGATAATTTTGCACAAGCATAATTTAATATGGATTGTGGCAATTGATAATAGTTATTGTATATGTTATTATCAAATTAGTGGCCTTTAGCCATCGAATAAAGCTAAAATACTTGGATGACTTTAGCGTTGATAAAATTTTTGATTATATAAGGAGGAGTAACATGGGATTTAAAATTACAGAAAAAGTAACATGGGTCGGTAAAACGGATTGGGGATTAAGGACTTTTCACGGAGGAGAATACTCCACTCATAGGGGCTCATCCTACAATGCCTATTTGGTGCGTGACAAAAAAACAGTGCTGATCGACACCGTATGGCAGCCCTTTGCTAAAGAATTTATCGATGAGCTGAAAAAAGAAATCGATTTGAATGAAATAGACTACATAGTTGCCAATCACGGAGAGATCGATCACAGCGGTGCTTTGCCGGAGCTGATGAAGCTGATTCCAAACACACCGATCTACTGCACTGCAAATGGAGTGAAATCCTTAAAGGGACATTATCATCAAGACTGGAATTTTGTAACCGTAAAAACAGGCGATGTGCTGGACATAGGAGAGAGCAAATTGACCTTCATAGAAGCAAGGATGCTTCACTGGCCTGATACCATGTTTACCTACATGTCCGGCGAGAATATCCTATTCAGCAATGATGGTTTCGGACAGCATTTAGCCGCTGAACCAATGTTTAATGATTTGGTGGACCAGGCAGAATTATTCCAGGAAACCATGAAATATTATGCAAATATCTTGACGCCCTTCAGCACCTTTGTGGCAAAGAAAGTTGAAGAAGTTTTGAGCTTAAATCTTCCTTTGGATATGATATGTCCAAGTCATGGTATAATATGGAGAAAAGATCCGGCACAGATAGTAAAAAAATATCTTGAATGGGCAAATAATTATCAGGAGAATCAAATCACCATCATATATGACAGCATGTGGCACGGAACCAGAAGAATGGCTGAATATATATTGGAGGGCATAAAAGAAGCAGATAAGGATGTCACCGTTAAAATATATAATGCAGATCATACCGACAAAAACGACATATTGACAGAGGTATTCAAATCCAAAGCCGTATTGGTGGGCTCTCCTACCATAAACAAGGGACTATCCTATGCCGTCATGGGATTATTGGAGATGATGCGGGGCTTGTCGTTTAAGAATAAAAAGGGTGCAGGCTTTGGAGCCTATGGCTGGAGCGGAGAATCCGCTAAAATCATCAGTGATGAACTGGCCAGAGCGGGCTTTACAGTGGTAAGCGAACCTATCAAGGAATTGTGGAACCCTGATGAAGAAGCACTAAACAGATGCAAAGAATTCGGAAAGAATTTTGTTGAAAAGATAAAGTAAGCAAAAAGAATAAGCAGCGATGACTGCTTATTCTTTTGCTTTTTTCCCCGTAATATGTTCAATGTCTATCCTTACTACTTTTATCTTGTTAAAATCATTTGATATGTACTTTTTGCCGCTTTCCGTATAATCAGGCGCATATTTCTCGATCAGCGCAAAAAGAGCGGCCTTCTTTTCATTGTCGTCCGTTACTATATTAGCCCTGCCGAATACTATGACGCTCTCGTACTTTGTGCTGAACTTTTCCGGTATCACCTTAGCATCACCGACTACGCAAAAGGAAACCTTGCTGTTTTTCTCTATATTGTCAAGCTTGTGGCCTTCCGTCGCGCAGTGGAAGTAAAGAGCATCATCCTTGCATGCATAGTTCAAAGGCACTCCATAAGGATAGCCGTCACTGCCTATAGTTGATAAAGTGCCGTACTCGCATTTATGTAATAATTCTATAGCTGCTTCATGAGTAATAGCCTTATTGTCTCTTCTCATCTCTCTGAACATGATAAATCCCCCTTTTTTAATATTGACCTCCGGATGAAACTTACAACCCATCGGATTGAATATATATTTGAAATATAACATATGTAAAATTCTACATCAATCAGTAATTTGACCTGTACATTTTGTTTGAGCAATATGAATCAAAGATTCCTTCTTGTTTAATCCGGGTTCTTCAATAACACAGTTCAAAAGCTCATTTAGGATTTCGCCCATCTGCACCCCCGGCTTAAACCCTATATGCTTTAGATCATCACCGTTGATTGCCAGATCCTCAATATTTACAGGCTCATTTTTAATGATTATATCCCTCACCGTGCTTTCCATCTCTGCTGCTGCAGCTATAAGCTTCTGCTTTTTTTTACACATCGCATCGGCTTTTTGGAGGCTTAATAAATCGAATATATTTTCTTTTCCTATCTCGCCTATCAATCTCTTCAGCTTGCTTCTTTCATTGCTTCTATAATGTCGCATGTGGTAGTCCACCAATAATGCAACCTGCTTTATTATTTTGTTGGAGCACCTCAAACGTTTAAGCGCCTTGACAGCAATTTCTGCCCCCTTTTCATTGTGCCCGTAGAAATGCCCTATCCCTTCATCGTCCAATGTATAGGAGTACGGCTTTCCTGCGTCATGGAAAAGCGCCGCCAGGCGGATGTGAAGAGTATCAGGGGTTTGCTCCAGAACACACAGGGTATGCTCAAATACATCTTTATCATGGTGAGGGTTGTTTTGTTCAAACCCTACAGTAGCCAGTATTTCAGGCAGCACAAATTTAATCAGCCCTGCTTCCAGCATAGTTTTTATCCCATAAGACGGATTGGGTCCTATAAGAATTTTGAAAAGCTCTTCTCTCACCCTTTCGGCGCTTATCATGCCGATCATCCCTGCAAGCTGCTCTACTGCTGTAAGCGTAAGCTTATCGATGCTGAAGCCAAGGTTTGCCGCAAATCTTACAGCCCTGATCATTCTTAAGCCATCTTCCCGGAATCTGTCTTCAGGATTGCCCACAGTGCGTATCAGTCCCTGACCGATGTCCTTGATCCCTCCGAATGGGTCTATCAGGCCTTCGCCCTGGTTCCAGGCTATAGAGTTGATAGTAAAGTCTCTTCTGCTCAAATCTTCTTCTATGGACTTCTCAAAGCGGACCCAATCCGGGTGCCTGCCGTCACTATAGGCACCTTCGCTTCTAAAGGTCGTGACTTCAGCCTTTCCCTCTTGGTATATCACCGTCACAGTGCCGTATCTCTCACCGGTAGCGACAACTCTTTTATCATAAAACGCTTTCAAAACTTCGTCAGGCATGGCTGAAGTAGTGATGTCCCAGTCCTTCGGAGATCTTCCCATCAATATATCTCTGATGCATCCGCCTACAAGATAAGCCTCATACCCGTTGTCAGATAATCTTTGCAATATATTTTCTACAAAGCCGGGGATATCAATTATCATGGATTCATCTCCTCAATCGAATGATTTCAGCAGCGGCATAATTTGACATAATATGCGTTTTCCCGGGAAATATGTATGAATGTCGCATAGTAAAAAGCAGCAGGCTTAAAGCCTGGCTGCCCGGAAATAGTCCTTTTCTTGTAAATATTGTACCATATTTGCCTAATTATTCAAGGGTCGTTAATTCCTTAACTTGATCATATCCTTATATTTATTTAGCTGTCTCGCTGTCTCAATATACTTGTTATTTAACTTATTTTTTTCCTCCTCATCCAAACCTCCATCCAATCTGCCCCCCATATAAGCCAGCTCGCATTCCAAAAGGTTGATGGTTTCCTTGATCTTCGCATAATTTACAGGGCTTTCATCTATTGCTTTTTCCTCTCTGGACTTTTCCAGATAATGCTCATAATCGCCCTCATATATCTTTAATTTTCGATTTTCTATTTTGATTATTTTGTTTGAAATTTTGCTTATAAAATACCTGTCGTGCGACACCAGCAAAATACTTCCGCAATAATCCTCCAGCACTTCTTCTATTTTTTCCCTGGATTCGATATCCATGTAATTGGTTGGTTCGTCCAATATCAGCAGGCTGGCTCCTGAGATGATCAGCTTTGCAAATGCAACCCTGCACTTCTCTCCCATGCTCAAAATTCCTGCTTTCTTAAACACTTCATCGCCTTTAAACAAGAGACATGCCAGCAGGAGCCTTGCTTCGGCTTCGCTTGCACCTTCCATAATTATATTTTCCAGTACGGTTTTGTCATAATCCAGGCCATTAAGCTCTTGTGCAAAGTAGCCAATTTTTGTTGAAGGGCTCACGACCACCGATCCTTCATATTCATGGTCATCATCATTAATTATTTTCAATAAGGTTGTCTTGCCTGCTCCATTTTCCCCTATAAGAGCTATTTTATCCATTCGCGTCACATTGAAGGAGGCCGAATCCAAAATATTTTTATCGCCGAAGGATTTGCTCAGGTTTCTAACTTGTATCAAATAAGGCGGCAGTTTCTTATTTACTATGTTCTTATTAATGATATCAAAGGCGGGGGTTGCAACTTTTTTTGGTTTTTCAACCTTCTCTTGCTCTACCCTTTCCAATTCCTTTTCTTTTGCCTTCAGAACATTCATATGCTTTTTGGCCTTGGCCCGATAAAAGTCACTTTGCCCTGCTGCTTTATGTGCCCTCTCAAACCATTGCCGCCTTTCGCCTATTGCCCTTCTCAGATGCTCCATCTTTACTTGCTGTTTTTCATACTCCTTCTCTACATTTTTCAACTCGATATCCTTTTGATTTTTATATGAAGTGTAGTTGCCTTCATAAGCCTTGATGCCTCCTGAGGTCATCTCCCATATTTTATTTGCCGCTTTATCAAGAAAATACCTGTCATGTGATATGATGAGCATAGGCTTTTCGATATTATTAAGCATCTCCTCTATCCACCGGAGGCCTTCCATATCAAGATAGTTGGTAGGCTCATCAAGAACAAGCAGATCATAATCTGCCAGCATTGCCTTGCAGAGCACCACTTTTGTCTTCTCGCCCCCACTTAGCTCTGAGATATCTTGGCCCCACAGATCTTCTTTTATGCCCGAGGCGTTCAAAGCCTTATTTATTATATATTCGGCACCCATATGCTTATTCGATTCCGTCAGTATTTTGGAAAGCTCTTTAAATGCTGTCGCCCCTGATTCAAATACAGGATGCTGGTCGATATAAAAAACCTTCATGTTTGTAGGAGAGCAGGTGATCCTGCCCGAATCAGGGGTATCATTGCGGGATAGTATTTTAGCCAGAGTGGTTTTACCGATGCCATTTGCACCGATAAGCCCAATTTTATCGTTTTGGCTGATGCGTCCGGATACATTTATCAATATTTCCCTTTCTCCAAAGGATTTGCTTATGTTTTCAAAATTCAGATTCAAAATATCATCTCCCTTAATGTTTGTAGAGAGAGGATGGAAAAACAAAAACTGCAGCAAAACACTTAGTGCTCGGCTGCAGCATTAAACTTGCAAAATGCAATTATACAAACAACAGTAACTTCAGTATATGATAAGTGTTTTAACCATCATCTCTCAACGATGCCTGTGAAAGCGCACAATTCATCTGCGGGCATCGGTTCAAGAAATATTCGATTAATAATAGTTAAAACACGTTCCTCATTTCACACCTCAAAAATTCTAGTTATTTGCTATTAATTTTAGCATCATACTCAATATTATTCAATGTTTTAAAAGTTTATTACGGCAAAAACTTTTCATTCTTGATCAAATCGCCCTGATAGCTCTTTACCTTATCAGTCAGCTTAAAACCATCTTTTTTTATAGCTTCATAGTATGCCTTCAGCACCTGAGCCAGATTGCTGTCCTGTGCAACGGCCTTTTCATATGCAGCCTTAGCATCAGCATTCATCTTTTTATTTTCATAGGCAAAAAGCGGAGTGTTATTTAAGCCGTATGCCGCAAAGGTCACATATTTTTTATATAAGTCTTTCACTTCTTCGTACTTTGCCGAATCCTTATGCTGTGACAAAAACTTCTCTTGTTTGAAGGCTCTGTCAAACAATTCATCCCAGCTTATTACCAATGCTGCATCCTTTGCAGGCACCTTGTCAGACTCTGCTGTCATAAGGGTTATATAGTCCTTGATATCGACAGCTGCATAGGAAGAATATTTTTCATAGAAGCTGTAATCAATGATCGGGAAAAACATGCCTTCCGCTGTCTCTATCTTATAGCCTAGTTTTATGGTCTCTTCGAGGACCTTTTTTACCTCTTCGTCCTTAACATCAGCCGCATCAATGCTTGACAAGTCATATTCAGGCTTGTACAGTTCTTCAAGGGTGCTTTGAATATTACCGGTAGTATAGTATTTATCTTCCAGATTAGGCAGATAATCCTTTTGTATTCCTTCCAGCTTGATTATTAGCTTAGAAGCATTCTCCGGCGATAAAGCGCTGATATTCTTATCTGCGAAGGAAATATATTCGGAAATATTGTTTTCTTTAGCAATAATGGTTTCATATTCCTTCATGATGCTCTCTTGCCTGGCTTCGTCAAAGCCAGAACCATTTTGGCTTTTATCCGGTTCAGTGATATTTGTACCTCCCGGTGCCGCCGGTTTATCAACATTAGCGCAGCCTGTATTGATTGATACGCTCATAGCCAATACTGCTGCTATCAATAGCTTTTTATTTATCACGAAAAATCCTCCTTTAATGTAAAATCAACAGATTTAATATCTTAGACGCAAAAACATCAACATTTTCTTTGCAAAAACACATGAATTTTTTGGCATTGCCGTTTATGAAAAGAAATATCTTTTCTGCAAATAATATATTTAAGCATTTTATTCGATAGTTAATCTCTGAAAGGTGGCAAATATAAAAATGACTATTCATATAAAAAAACCGGCACGTGCTGTTATCATAGCCTTACTTATCATGCTTATTGCATGCAGCTGCAACAGTACCGGCAAAATCAATGCAAATGCTGTTGAGACCAAAGTACCGGAGGCCAAAGAAGTCAAGGAAACCAAAGAAGTTAAAGAAAATAAGGAAGATAAGGAAATCATCGAGGACAATAAATCTGCTCAAGGTGAAATTAAATTTCCGTTTAAACCGACCCCAAGTCAAATCAATAAAAATATATTGATATTAGGAATAGATGCCAGAAAGAACGAACCGGCCAGAGCCGACACAATTATTTTGGTGAATATAAGAAATGAGAGAGTCAATTTTATTTCCATACCCAGGGATACTTTGATAAAGCTAAAAGGGAAAGGCACCCACAAGATCAATGCATCCTATGCTTTCGGCGGCATTGGACTATGTAAATCTACTGTAGAAAATCTTCTTGACACAAAGATTGACAATTACCTCGTATTTAATTTCAGAGCTATACAAAAAGGTGTGGACGCTCTGGGCGGATTCACTGTGACAATTCCCCAGACAATAAAGATAAGGGACCGGGAGCTTAATAAATGCTTTACGCTAAAAAAAGGCAGCATCAAGCTCAATGGGATACAGACTCTCGAATATTTGAGATATAGAAGCGATGGCAAAGGAGACATAGGCAGGGTTTACAGGCAGCAGGAGTTCATAAAGGATCTGCAGAGCAGCTTCTTAAAACTGGAGAATGTACCTCTGATACCCAAAGCTTACTTGGCTATCCGCGATGAGATCAAAACAGATATGGATGCTTCCCATATGGCGTCCTATTTTATCAGCGGTTATAAGCTGAGAAATAATTTTGAGTATCACACATTAAAAGGTTACAGCAAATTTATAGATAAGGTTTCTTATTATATACTCTATCAAAGCAGCATAAAAAGCATCAAAGATGTATTAAAATAAATCGCTCATACAGCAAAGGCATCCGCTTGAGGTAAAGCGAATGCCTTTTTCATTGTTGTCAGAGTGATATAATGGAACCTTCATGATAGATAGTTATCTTTTATAAGCTTTATATCAGCATATGCATTTTGCATTTTTAATAATGTGGCTTTATCTATTTTTCATGGCCTCTTCAACGGCAACCGCAACTGCGACGGTGGCGCCAACCATTGGGTTATTGCCCATTCCTATGAAACCCATCATTTCAACATGAGCCGGGACAGAGGATGAACCAGCGAACTGGGCATCAGAATGCATTCTTCCCATTGTATCCGTCATGCCATAGGATGCATTCTTCCCATTGTATCCGTCATGCCATAGGATGCAGGGCCTGCTGCCATATTATCAGGATGGAGGGTCCTCCCGGTGCCTCCTCCCGATGCTACTGAAAAGTATTTCTTGCCTGACTCATAACATTCCTTCTTATAAGTGCCTGCGACAGGATGCTGAAATCTTGTAGCAGAAATGCAAAGCATTTTGTTTCTTCTTTTAACAGCATTGCACCAAGATTGCCATGTCCGATACCCACTTTTCTTTGATCTGCAACAGAATCCGGTATGCAGAATGCTTGAAGGCCTTCCCCGATGGCCTCTGCAGCACCAACTGCCTCTTTGTACTCCTTCTTAATAGCTATAGCTGCACCAGCCATATAAGCCCAGCATGCATTTTCGAAGCATATAGGCTGGATGGATTTAACTATGCCATATACATCGATTCCTTGTTCATCACATATTCTTTTTGCATGTTCTATAGAATCAATACCATATTTATTTAAAACATCATTGATTTTATTGATTCTTCTTTCATAACCTTCAAATAATTCCATATTTCTGCTGACCTCCTACAATCATTCTTTCCTGGGATCTATAACTTTTACCGCTTCACCATATCTTCCGTAAGCACCTTTTGCTTTCGCCAATGCTTCATTTGCGTCGACCCCGTTTTTTACCATATCCATCATTTTACCAAAATGCACAAATTCATAACCGATTATCTCATCGTTTTCATCCAACCCAATGCTTGTAATATAGCCTTCTGCCAGCTCCAGATATCTAGGGCCCTTAGCAGCAGTACCATACATTGTGCCTACCTGGCTTCGAAGCCCTTTGCCTAAATCCTCAAGGCTTGCTCCTACAGGAAGCCCTCCTTCAGAAAAAGCTGTTTGGCTTCTACCATATACGATCTGCAAAAATAGCTCTCTCATAGCGGTATTGATCGCATCACATACAAGATCTGTGTTCAAAGCTTCAAGAATAGTTTTACCAGGCAATATCTCCGCCGCCATAGCCGATGAATGGGTCATACCGGAGCATCCCAGAACTTCAATCAGTGCTTCCTCTATCATCCCATCTTTTATATTAAGAGTAAGCTTGCAGGCTCCTTGCTGAGGTGCGCACCAACCAACGCCATGGGTTAAACCTGAAATATCTTTTATTTCCTTCGCTTTTGTCCAATTCCCTTCTTGGGGAATAGGAGCAGAACCATGACCAGCTGCTCTTGCTACACAGTACATGTTTTTAACTTCACAATTAAAATCCAATTGAGATCTCTCCCTTTCTTTTATATGTTAATGTATTTATTAAAAAATTACTTTGCAATCCTATTCACATGAAAAAACTCCTATTTTAGTAAAGAAACACTAAAATAGGAGCCATCAGCCTAAAGCATTTACAGTGAGCCCCATCACTGCCTAATATTTTATCATATATTCTATTGAAATAGTATAAATATTTATAGATTCTTATGCGATCAAAAATTAAGATAACGGAAGAGAATCCCTGCATGAAAACATTGCAGGGATTCTCTTCCGTTACAGCTTTCAGTGCCTTACAAACACGACATTTATAGCCTTTACCAATGCATCGACCTTATCGCCTTTTTGAAAACCAACCTCATCTAAGCTTTCCTTCGTCATCACGGACGTAAATCTTAATGCATCGCCGGCTCATGTGCCGCGCATTTTTATTTCTGCCATAATGCCGTCCGCCTTGATTTCTTCAATTTCGCCCGATATTTTGTTTCTTACTCCTGCATTCAAAATCCATACCTCCATAATATTTTTTTGTAACGCAATAATATTATTTGTAAAAATTTTTTTTAAAATACATGATTTCAAGCCTTCAGCATATCCTTGGCAGCATATTCCCTTCCAAGGATGCCAGTATCCTTTTTCCTCCAAAAAAATTTTCTATATAAACATTTGTGTTTTCAGCATCTTCAACGCAACCAATTATCTGGGCCTCCTTGCCATCATCAAGGACTCTGATTCGAGCGAGTATTTCAGTTGATTCCGCCTTATCAGCTACAATTACGGCCCTTCCTTCGCAGGCTAAATATAAAGGGTCTATTCCTAATAGTTCATTTAAGGCCTGTACTTCTTTTCTTATGGGGATGTTCTCCTCGAATATGTGTATGCTTTTTCCGGCGTGTTCTGCAATTTCATTTAGAGCAGTGGCAATTCCGCCTCTTGTAGGATCTTTCATCAGCTTTATGCTCTCCATATACCCATGGAGAGCTTTAATGATATGGTTTATTGGCGCGCAATCACTCATAAAGCTTCCATCTACCTTTAAGCCATAGCGATCCCTGGATATCGCTGTGCCATGCTCTGCTATCGTGCCTGTTACGATGATATCATCGCCCGGCATAATTTTTTTGGTCACATAGCTTTTATCCAATATTCCAACACCTGAGGTATTGATAAAAATTCCGTCGGCACAGCCTTTCTCAACGACCTTCGTATCACCCGTAATAATTTTGACTCCCGATGCATCAGCAGTGCGGGCCATAGATTCAGCAATCCGATCCAAAGCTCCTATTGGAAAGCCTTCTTCTATTATCAATCCGCAGCTCAGATATAAAGGCTTTGCCCCCGCTACCGCCAAGTCATTCACGGTGCCGCATACAGCAAGCTTGCCTATATCCCCTCCGGAAAAAAATATAGGCTTTACTACAAAAGAATCAGTTGTAAAAGCGAATCTGCCTGATTGTGCTTCAAACACTGCAGAATCCAGTCCGTCGATGAGCTTCTGATTATTGAAATGCCTATAAAAGATATCTTTTATTAAATTTCTTGTGCTAATGCCTCCGCTGCCGTGGGCCAAAGTAATTTTATCTTCGTTCAAATACATCACCTTCTATATCTGTAATATACAGAACAAGAACCTTCTGTCGATACCATACAAGGGCCATAAGGGTTTGCCGGGCTGCATGCGGAATCAAACAAGCGGCATTCCCCGGGGCTCCTTTTTCCCATGAGTATATCACCGCAGCTGCATTCCATTGCGGCTTCATGGTCCCGCGGGCTGAGATTAAAATTATATACAGCGTCATACTTCATATATCTTTCCTTTAATACCAATGCCGAATCACCTACTAAGCCTATTCCCCTCCATAGACCTTTAGAAGCGGTGAATACCTCCCCCATCAATGATTTTGCCTTTTCATTGCCATTAAAGCTGACACAGCGCTTATATATATTCTTTAGTTCTGGCTTTTTGTCCCCGCATTTGCTTTGCACTATTAAATATATTGCCCCCAATATATCGGCGGCATCAAAGCCTGATATGACGGAGCAGATATCATGCTTATCAGGCAGGAAGCGGAAATATTCCTCCCCCATTACGGTGGCTACATGACCGGGGCATATCATTCCGCCGAGCTCTCCATCATGTTTTTCCAGCACTATTTCCAGAATCGGCGGCATCAGCCTTATGGAGGTCAATACGTTAATATTGTGTATCGATTTTTCTTCAGCATGCCTTATCATAGCTGCAATAGCAGGCGCTGTGGTTTCAAAGCCGACTGCAAGGAAAACGACCGTCCTATCCCTGTTATTTTCAGCTATTTCCAATGCTTCTAGAGGCGAGTAAACAACTGCCGGCTTTTTATCCTTTGTCCTGCTATTATCCAGACTTGTTTCTGTCCCTTTAACCCTTACCATATCTCCGAAGGTGGCTACAATGACATTGTCCATCATCATAAGCCTGACCGCATCATCAATAAAGCTTGCCGGAGCGACACAGATAGGGCAGCCCGGACCGGATAAAAGCTTTATACCGGGAGGCAGCACCGAGGAAATGCCGTATTTTGCAATAGATTGGGTATGAGTTCCGCAAACTTCCATTATTTTTATTTCTTTGACCTCAGCCATATATGTCCATATAGCCTTTATCAGCTCAGCAATAAGGTTGTTACCCATATTTCAATGAACCTCTTCCTGCATAACAGTAAATACTTTTTCCAGATAAGAAAAATGCTCTTGATCAATCCTTTGAATTGCACATCCTGCATGAATCAATACCATATCCTCTTCCTTCGGATCTTCCAATAATCCGATAAACACCGAAGCCATAACCCCCATAATATCAACAGCAGCATAATAGCCGCTTATTGATATTATTTTGCCAGGCACCGCAATGCACATTATGGCACCTCCCTGTTGTATAAGGCGGATGCTGCAGCCAACTGGCCTATGGATATGCCATTGTCATTTATTGGGATATGCTGATTATAATACACATCAAAGCCCTCCCCTCTCAGCCTCTCCAAAACGCCCTTCAATAGATACGTATTTTCAAAGCAGCCGCCGCTCAATACCACGGTCTCAACATTTGATATTTTCCTTATCTTTAACGCCATATCCAGCGTTATATCGCATATGGTATTGTGAAACCTTGAGGATATTGTCCCGATTGCTATATTATTATCCATATCCCTCATTATGCCTTCAATTATTCCTTTATAATCTATTTCAAGCCGTCCTCCATTATTTTCATATATTTTATATTCATAGCCTGCTTTCTCATAGGGGTTCAATATGCTCTCCAGCAATATTGCAGCCTGGGCATCATAATTAATCCGTTGGCAAATGCCAAGCAAGGAAGCTGCACAGTCAAACAACCTTCCAAGGCTTGAAGAAGCATAGCAATTATAGCCGGTTTTTAGGGCCTGCTCCACAACGGCTGATTTTTCCTTATTCCATTGGGAAATATTCCGCTTCTCTGCATAACCAATAGAATGCAGATAGCTTAATGCGGTTCTCCAGGGCTCCTTGACGGATTGATCGCCGCCTTGAAGGCTTACATACTTAAAATGCCCTGCCCTATGGAAGGCTTCTCTGCTGCCGATAAAAAATTCTCCTCCCCATATTGCACCGTCTGTTCCCCAGCCGGTACCGTCATATATTATCCCTATTGTCTTCCGGTGAAGGCTATGCTCTGCCATACAGCTTGCCATATGGGCATGATGATGCTGGACGGCCGCCTTTATCCCTTCCAGCTTTGATGCATATTGGGCCGTGGTATAATAGGGATGCATATCATAGGCAATGACTGAAGGCTGTGAACCTATATCCTGCAAATATCTGTCTAAGGCATGCTGATATATTTCAAAGACCTCCTTATTTCCTAAGTCTCCAAAGCATCTGCTCAAGTATCCATATCCGTCTTTTAAAACGCTGAAAGCGCCTTTTAGTTCCGAACCTAAGGCAAGTACCTCATATCTCCCCTTCCCCATATGGATTTTAAAAGGAGCAAAGCCTCTTCCTCCTCTTATTACGGATTCCCTGCCTTCAAAGACTTTGAAAACCGAATCCTCCAGAGGTATATCGATCTCATTATCATGATATAGAAAGTAATCAGCTATACCCGATAAGTGGGCTATTGCACCGGCATCCTTATATTGTATCGGTGAGTTGCTTATATTGCCGCTGGTCATTATCAATAAATCCAGGTCATCACAAAACAGCGAAGCATGGATATCAGTATAGGGCAGCATTATTCCCAATCTTTTCATGCCTGGCGCTATATTTCCGGTCAAGTCACAGGAAGCCTTTTTGTGAAGCAAGACAATAGGCATCCTGCAGCTTTGAAGAAGACATTCCTCTTCGCAGCTTACCAGGCACTCCTTTTTGACCGTCTCCATATCCTTAGCCATCAATGCAAAAGGCTTGTCTTTTCTTCTTTTTCTGTCTCTAAGCTTTTGGACTGCTCCCTCATTCCTCGCATTGCAGGCAAGATGATATCCGCTGATCCCTTTTACTGCAACTATATTTCCTCCCGCAAGAAGCTCCCCAGCTTTGACAAGCACATTGCTGCAGCTTATTTCTTTTCCATCGTTAGTTTTCAATGACAGCATCATTTCTTTTTCCTTCCAGAACATATATTATTGCCGTATTTTCCTCAATATCCTCTTTTCTTATATCCGCTGTTGTCCATTCTCCCATTATTGAATCGTTCTGCTCCTTTAGAAATTCAATAAACTCCTCCTCGTCAATATGGCTGTTTCTGCTGACTTCCATGACAACCCTATCAAGCCTTATGATATCGTACTTATCGCATATTTTTATTAATTCCTCATATATGCCCTTGATTAAAAATGTATCATGCATGATATCCCTCCCCCAAAATAAATATAATCTTATCCTTCACCCTCTCACAAACTATTGGCAGAATCTCCTCCATGGCCCGGCTCAATCCCCAATTCGGCTCAATGTCATAAATCTCAATAGCCAATACGGCGCCTTTAATCTCAATGCCGTATATATTCAGCCAAAGCAACAGGTTTGCTTCATGCTGGGAATTGCATCTACCGCATCTCATCATTGCTTCTTCGATAGGTATGAGCCTCACAGTTCCCGGTGTCTCTCCACTGCAGGCAGCGTCCAGAATTATTATAAAATCTCCTTTTTTTATTGTTCTCAAGCAATATTCAACATCCGTCTCTCCCAATACAACTTCAAAGCCGGATTCTACTAAAAAATCCTCCAGTTGTTCAGCCACCGATAAGCCTATAGCATCATCCCCCATGATCCTGTTCCCTATTGCAATTACCTTCTTATGCATAGGGCTTATACAATCTTAATTTTGAAGGGCTCTGCTTCATCGCTTATAACATGGGTAGCACAGGATACGCAGGGGTCAAAGGTTCTTGCAATTCTTCCAAGCTCAACAGGATTTTTTATATCTTCGACTCTTGTACCTGCTAAAGCCTTTTCAACCGGCCCCAAAAGGCCCTTTGAATCATGGGGAGATAAGTTCCAGGCCGTGGGAGTTATGATATCATAATTAGAAATCTTTTTATCCTCAATGGCGATCCAATGCCCCAAAGCACCCCGTGTTGTATCAATAAGTCCCGTGCCTTTTGCGCTTTGCGGAATGTCATATATTCTCTGGGATGACCTTTTCAATTCTATCCTATTCAGCAGGGCCTTCATTATATGCCCTATTTTATCAATCTCCAATACCCTTGCCATGGTCCTGTCCATTGCAGAGATGCCTCTTCTGTAATCGCCGCTCAGGAACATCCTTGCCAGGGGGCCCACTTCCATTGGCAGCCCTTCATAGCGAGGGCATTTCACCCATGTGTACGCATCATCCTTGTGAAAATCTTCCTCAACGGGCTGCCCCGGCGGCTGCCTTTCATTTACCGGAGCTTTGTACCAGGAGCTATAGATGCTTTCTGTAACCTTGCTCAGGTCAGCCTTTTCATATATTCCGTCATAAAACACCCTTGGACTTATATATCTGATCTCTTTGTCTTGATAATCAAAAACTCCATAGCTTAAAAGATTCCCATACCCTTCTCCCATAAAATAATATTCAGGGTAATACTCTCCAATGATATTTGCATCATAAATCATGACAATCTCAACGAAGGCAATTATTTTATCCAATATTGATTTCACTTTTATATATTTATCTGCTTCCATATCCACCGTGACCCCTCCGGCAAATATGCCGTGATTATGCGGAGCCTTTCCGCCCAAGGCCGCCAGCATCTCATGGGCCATCCGGCTGTATTCCAGGGATTCAAAGTAATGCTTGGTCAGCAAATTATCCAGCTTCTGAGGTAATCTGAAATCGTCATGGGATTCATACCTCAGAGCGGATATATTCACTCCTCTTACATAATCGGGTAAGGTATACTGGTAAAAATGCCTTATATGATTTTGTATAAATTCACATCCATGCATAAAGTCTCTGATATATTTATCATTTAGCTCCGGAAGTACTCCGAGCGCTTCTTCCAGGGCCAAAGACGAAGCCATGGAATGTGCCGTCGAACAAATGCCGCAGATCCTTTCTGTAAAATATATTGCATCTAAAGGCGGCCTGCCTTTAAGCATGCGTTCGAAGCCTCTGAACAAAAGACCGCTGCATTTCGCATCCGCAACTATATGGTTTTCTATCTCCACCTTTATCTCCATAAAACCGCTTATTCTTGTAACCGGATTGATGATTACGGTTTCTGCCATGATGCACCTCCACTCGTTCAATATCTCACAAAAGGTTCCATCCCATCAGGGAATCTTTCCTGAGCACATCCTATGCAGGGGGTATTATCCCTTATAGGCCAGCTCACATAGCTGTTCCACTGCCTTACAGGACAGTCCGTCTTGGTAGCAGGCCCCCTGCAGCCTATTTTAAACATGCATTCTTTATCACCCAGCTTTTTTGCAAATATTCCCCGGTCAAAATACGACCTCCTGGTGCAGCGGTCATGAATAGTGATCCCATAGAATATTACAGGCCTGTTTTGCTCATCAAGCTCCGGCCTGCCAAAGTACAGCAGGTGGGCAATGGTGCCGATAACCCAATCGGGATGGCCTGGACAGCCCGGAACTTTTATAACCTCTCTGCTTAGGACATTGTCTATGCTGACACTCCCTGATGGGTTCGGCTCTGCTGCCGACAGCCCCCCGTAAGAGGCGCAGGTTCCTGCAGCCAACACGTATTTAGCTTTCTCCCCGGCTGCTTTGATTGCTTCCAATGCAGTGATAAATCTGCCGCCATGGCGGGCTATAATATTGTAATTTCCGTTGTCCTTTGTTGCTGCTGCCCCTTCAACAACTAAAATAAATTCCGTGTTAAGAGTATCTGCGAGCTTTTCATAAGCCATTTCACCCTCAGCCTGCATCAAGCTGTTGGAATAAGTCATATTCACCATGCTTTTCAGCAGGTATCCCACACCCGGATTATCCGCATTCAGGAGTGATATGATATTTCCTGAACATCCCGCAGCCTCAAGCCATATCAGATTCATCTTGCTCTCCGGCATTTGCCGGCTCTTTTCTATGGCTAAATCGATTATTCTTGCTGCGGTCACATTTTTAGCATCAACAACAGGGCATAGAACAGGATTTTTCATCAACACACCTCCGAGTCTAAGCCTTTATTATGCCAACCTTAGGCAGTACGCTCAATATTTTGGGATTGCCATGGCAGCTTAGGAATTGACTTGTCAGGTCCTTGCCCGCATAAAGCCCGAAATGTGTGCCTCCGCCCCAGAAAGCTTCATTGCTCACATCATAAACAATACTATTTACAGCCACATATGCAGGCCTGCCTCCGCTTCCATTATACATAGCCAATTCATCCAGAGTAAATTCCTTTCGATAAGCTCTCATCATCTTATGTCCTAAATTGTAGTAATAACACCGTAAACATCTTCTATACAATGGACAATTCCACATCTGCTGACCTCCCCTTATATCTTTCTGTAAATTATATGAGATAAAATTTATATAAATTCAATTCAAAAACTATTTGACAATTTATACTTTCTTTTGTATACTTAATCATAAATATCAATGGCTATGAAGAGGATCAGTAAATAGAAGGATTCTAAAAGGAAGGAAGACTCACCGACTGAAAGGTTTTCCAAGATTATTTCTATTGAACCCGCCCTCCAAGCTGCAAATGAAAAGTTTGTCCGCTTCGCCTGCGTTATGGGCTTTGAGAGGAATAGATGCTTTTTTAGCTTATCTATTTAACTTGGGTGGCACCGCGAATTACCTTCGTCCCTTGTTTGGGATGAAGGTTTTTTTATCAGGTTGAACAAAAGACCATTCATTTTTAAATAGATGTATTAAGCTTATTTATTCAACTTGGGTGGTACCGCGAATTGCCTTCGTCCCTTGTCCGGGATGAGGGTTTTATTTTTTTGAATTAAGAGGAGGAAATACTATGATGGATGTCAACACTCAAAAATCAGTAATTTTAAAGGCTTCTGAAAAGGATAAAAATGTTCCCGACGATTTTTATTCAACCACTAATTACACGACTAAAATTTTTTATGGAAACAAATGGCTCACAGTTCATAATCAAAGGATGGATGCTCTTATAGTTGTGGACAACGGAATTGCTTCATGCAAAAAATTGAGAGAAATCAAAAAAGGAGATATGGTCGTATGCGGCGATACAGGTGTAAAACTTGTCATGGATAATGAAGAGGCCGATTCAGACGGTTCCTTTAACTTCATGAATAACTGCGTTTCTTCCGAGAGGAGAAATGAGCTGCTGATAAAGGAGCTGGCCGGTGAGCTTTTTAATGAAGACAAACGCTTGACAGTAGTAGCAGGACCGGTTGTCGTCCATACAGGAGGCGATTATTACCTGTCTCAGCTCATCCGCAGAGGATATATCTCCAGCATTCTTGCAGGCAATGCAGTTGCTGTACATGATATAGAAAAAAACCTTTTTGGTACTTCCCTGGGGATATGTGCTAAATCAGGAAAGGTAACTCACAACGGCTATAGGAATCATATGCGGGCTATAAACCAAGTAATGAGATATGGCTCTATAAAGAAAACCGCTGAAGCAGGAGTGCTCCGTTCTGGCATCATGTATGAATGCGTGAAGCATAATGTGCCCTTTGTGCTTGCCGGAAGCTTAAGAGATGATGGTCCCCTTCCGGATACGATCACCGATATGATAGAAGCTCAGAACGCTTACAATGATCAGCTTAGGAAAGCCGATATCGTTTTGATACTCGGCACAATGCTGCATGGCATAGCCAGCGGCAATATGCTTCCTGCGAAAATTAAGATGATATGTGTGGACATCAACTCTGCAGTAGTAACAAAGCTCAGCGACAGGGGAAGCGGTCAGGCTTTAGGAATCGTTACGGATGTTGGTTTATTCCTGAACCTTTTAGATAATGAGCTTTGCAAGCTTGAGAACATGCCGAAGTTCGCCGCACAAGGGATTTAGGAAGTATAATAAAAATAATGGTTGGCTGATATTGAGAAGCAATAATCAGTCAACCATTATTTGTCAGGGGGTCATATATTACATTGGTATCAATACTCCCATCAATGGCGCGTGCTGCTGGGCACCGTATACATCGGTCTCTCCTATGCTGCCTGAATCGATGGGTCTCCTGATAGTAATCTTAAATGCCATCGCAGGGTCGAAAAATACCAAAGTGGAAATATCCTTTTCTTCAATATTATAAAGCTTGCAGACCAACTCTTTTGTTATGATCCCTGAATCCTTAACCTTATTGTAATAATCTCTATTGTCAAATATTACATCCATTGTCAGCTCGAAGGGACCGGAGTTCTTGCTCCTCAGCACCTTCGCCAGCTCATACAAAGTCTTATTTTCTGTCATGCTAAAGCCTCCTTTTTAAAGCTCCACAAATTCTGTTGGGAATAGTTCGCAAGTATCATCTATATCCATAAGATGATATACAGTGAACTTATATACCGGGCCGAATTCTATATCTGAAGGTGAATACAACAGGGCTATATTGCCTGCAGTAGCTTTTCTTCCCTTATAGGGAAAGTGCATCAATGTGGATCTTGCACTGGAGCAAATGGTGTTTGCCAGTTCCTGGCTTGAGGCAATGACTTCCATGACTATGCCTAACTCGTGAGCCGGAGTTTGTACAGGCTCTAACGATCCCATTACCCCATTTTTGCCATACAAGTGGAATAAAATCTGATATTCTGATCTCGGAATGTCATCAAAATAAGCTGCTACCTGCTCCCTGATATCGTTTTGAATATCATCTATATTCTGTATAGCTATAGGGTCTCTCGTTCCGCCTATTACTAAAGTTCTATATGCTACCTTTGCGGAGCCTTCCAGCTTAACGGCATAAGGCTGTTTTACAAATTTGCTTCCTGATACCTTTACCACTCCATCTGCATGCTGCTCAAACTTGCAATCAGATAGATCCAATGCGAAGCCTGGCCCGTGAAGGTAGTACGGATGATCCTTTTCATATAGTGTGTGCGCGGCTACAGAGCTGATGTAGCATTTTCTTTTTGGATTTAGGGGTTCTACAAGAAAATGATCTTCTCTTAGATAACCCATCATGCAATCCTTGGTAGTGCCGGGTTCGGCACATAATGCACCGCATTCAAGTATCTTGCCCAAGTGATATGCCAGACCTGCATCAAAGCCCTTCATTATCGGATATGCCGCAAATACCGAAGGATCATAGGCTCTGCCCGCTATGACTATTTGAGCGCCTTCCTCCAGAGCTTTTACGATTGGTTCATGACCCATCTGAGCTACTACGCTGTTTGTCTTATCCAGGTCTTCTACGGTCAACTCAGGTACATAGTTCATGGGATGGATTTTATTTTCGGCCATTTTATTTTTAATATAGTTCTTATCAATATCTGCCCATACTATGGCGGTTTTCATCTTAAGCTTTTTTTCTTCAAGTATCTCTTTTATGACAGCCATGGTCCAGTCGACATGAGGCTTGGCTCCTGAACCTCCTGCAGAGCCCACTATTACAGGGATATTTAAGTCATATCCCGCCTGTATCATCAATTCCAAATCTTTTTTGGCTGCTTTTTTACTTACTATGCCTACTCCCGCACCTAATTTATGAGGACCCGCATCTGTGGAGCCTGCATCAACGGCTATTAAGTCAGGCTTCTTGCTTAAACCGTTATAAAAGGATTCTTTAGGATATCCATAGCCCAAAATTCCACATGGCGATAAGATCTTAAGTTCTTTCATTGCTATCCCTCCTGGTATTCTGCATGCGCCTTACAGCCTGCTGCATTTTAATACATCGCATCTTAAGCATCTATTTGTCTCTTTTAACATTGATTCTTCTTCATATCCTTTTTCTATTTCAGAGAAGTCTTTTATACCCTTGCATGCCATGTTTTCCATTGGCTGCCTTATTGCTTTGTTTTCATCTACAGGCCTTGACAATTCTCTTTTATGTTTCTTTATCGATATTACTTGCCCATCGCCGCCTAAGTATTTATCTATAGAGGCCGCCGCATATTTCCCTTCGCTTGTGGCCCTGACAACAGAATCCGGACCCGTTACGCAATCTCCTCCTGCAAATACATAGGGTATATTTGTGTAGCCTCCGAAGCTAGCCTTGATGTAATTGCCTCTCAGTTCAACTTTTTGATTTTCTTTTTCATTAAAGGTTCTTTCCATGGCTTGTCCAATAGAAACTATTATATAATCCGCTTCAACCGTATTTGTACTGTATTCATCGAAGCTTGGATTAAATCTGCCTTCACCGTCGAAAACATCCAGGCACTTTTTGAAGCTTATTGCTGCAGCCCTATTGTTTTTTGCTAAAATTTCTTTTGGGCCCCAGGAAACGTTGATTTCTACGCCTTCTTTCTCTGCATCCTCTATTTCCCATCTATGTGCAGGCATTTCCTCTCTTTTTTCAAGGCAGAACAGCATAACTTTTTCCGCTTCCAGGCGCAATGCACTTCTTGCTACGTCAATAGCTACATTTCCTCCGCCTATAACTGCAACTTTTTTATCCTTAAAGCTTATGTTTTCCCCTAAATTCAGCTTTCTTAAAAATTCTACACCGGATAACACACCTTCGGCATTTTCACCGGGTATGTTGAGCTTTCTGTCCCCATGAGTTCCCACGCCTATATATACAGCCTTATAACCCATGCTCTTTAAGTCCTCTATAGACATATCAGCTCCGAGGCGTTTATTTATTACAAACTCTACTCCCATTTCCCTGAACACATCAAACTCTTTCTCCAAGAGATTTCTTGGCAATCTATAAGCGGGCAGACCCACGGAAAGCATGCCTCCGATTACCGGCAAAGCCTCAAATACTGTAACACTGTAGCCTTTTTTCTGAAGAAAAAAAGCGCAGGACAAACCGGAAGGCCCGGAGCCTATCACAGCAACTTTTTTCCCATTCGGCTTTTCCATTTCAGGCAACGGCAGCTTGCCGTACTCTTCAAGCACAGCATCGGTAACATATCTTTTAATCCCTCTTATCGACATAGGCTCATCAATCTTAACCCTGTTGCACAAAGATTCGCATGGATGATGGCAAACCCTTCCGCATACAAGAGGAAGCGGATTTTCTGATTGTATGACCTGATATGCCTCTTTATATCTCTTCTGCGACGCCAAATCTATATAAACCGGCACTTCTACATTGGCCGGACATGCATTTTGACATGTGTATCTCATGCAGTGTATATACGCTTCGGGATCATGTCTTTCGTATAAACATTCTGTGCAGTACAGGCATTCTTTTATAAGGTCATACCTGTTTTCCTTTACCTTGCGGACCCACATAGAATCTGCAATCAAAGGCCTTGCCAAAGCCACCATGTCTGCTTTGCCCTCTTCGATTACACTCTTTGCTACTACTGGATTCCCCAGCTTGCCCACAGTTATTACAGGTATAGATATGTGTTTCTTTATGTCTTCAGCCAGATATACATTCGGACCGTCCGGATATTCTATGGTAGGCTTGCCCCTTTGGTCGCTATATCCCTTGAGTCCTCCGTCATCAAATCTTACACCGGCTGATACATCCATGCAGTCTATACCGTACTTTTCCAATTCCTTTGCGAATATTCTGGTTTGAACAAGAGTATTCCCGCCTACAATGAATTCTTCTGCACTGATCCTTACAAATAAAGGATAATCTTTGCCAACCAATTCTCTTATTCTCTTTAATATTTCAATATGAATAAACATTCTGCCATAGATATCTCCGCCGAATTCATCAGTTCTGGTATTAGTCCTTCTTGAAATAAAATCTGCCATAGTATAGGTATGTGCGTAATGAAGTTCTATGGCATCAAAGCCCGCTTCCTTTGCCCTCCTTGCTCCGTTGACAAAGTCTTCAATTATTTCATAGCACTGCTCGTTGGTCAAATCAGATGGCTTTAAACCTGCTCCATATATGGAATGGGCTATCTGAAGTCCTATTTTGCAATCCTCTTGATGAACGGCATCAACAAGTCTTTTAAACCCTTTGACATGCTCATCTCTGCTGATCTGAAGCCTGTTTCCAGGGTGAATATATATTGAGCTTACACTTGTATGCTCTGTCATAATAAGGCCTACACCTGACCTGGCTCTGTCTACATAATGCTTAATAGTATTATTTGTAACAAATCCATCCTTAGTTGCTGAATTTGAAAACATTGGTGACATTATAATCCTGTTTGGCAGCTCCAATGTATTTATCTTTATCGGCGTAAATAGTCCAACCTTTTGCATATGCTTCCCTCCAATCTCCATCATCTCTGGCAGTGTACCTTTTAAATCACATTACTTTTTATGAAGTTTCTCTGCTGCAATCCTTACCGCGTCTATGAATTGGACATAGCCTGTACATCTGCAGAGGTGGCCGGACAGCTCATCTTTTATAGTTTCTTCACCGGGCATCTCATCCAGATCCAGCAGAGCTTTCGCCGACAGGATGACTCCGGGGGTGCAAAAACCGCATTGTACAGCACCCGCTTCAATAAATGCTTCCTGTATAGGGTGCAATTCACCATTTTGTGATAAACCTTCTATAGTAACTACTTTCTTCCCCTCAACTTTGGCTGCAGGGACAATGCATGAATTTACAGGCTTGCCCTCCAAAAGGACTGTGCAAGCTCCGCACTCCCCCTCTTCGCAGCCTTTTTTCGTACCCGTGAGGGCCAGATTTCTCCTTAGCACGTTAGCCAAGGTATCCCAAGCATTTATTGACAGCGTAACATCCTTGCCATTTATATTAAAGGTCAGTGCCTGCATACTTATAGCACCTCCATATTCTTCAATATGTTTTTCGCTGCATTACCAAGGGCATTATTTACAAGATCCTCTGCCAAAGCTTTTCTATATTTGCTTGACCCTCTAAGCAGGCTATCCCTGGGGTTAGCCTCGCCGGCGGCTATTTTTGCGGCTTCTTTAAAAATCTCCGGCGTTTGTATATCTCTGCCCAACAGATATTGTTCAGCTTTTTTAGGTCTTAAGGGGGTGGTTGCAACAGGCGCCATAGCGATCCTTATATCCTTTATGATGTTATCTTCTATCTCCAGTTTCACTGCCGTATTTGCTATAGGGAGGGCCAGTGCTTCTCTCGGTGCGAATCTGGTCAGTGAAGTTCCATATCTGGAGTCAGGCCTTGGAACAATTATCCTGATAAGAATCTCTCGTGTACTGTCAATCTTGCTTTTTCCGACTCCTGCATATAGTTCTTCCAGTGGATCCTTCCTCAGACCATCTTCCGTCAAAATTTCACATACGGCGCCCAGAGCTATAAGAGGTATGGCCGAATCAGCAGCAGGCTGAGCACTAACGATATTTCCTCCGACTGTACCTATATTCCTTATCTGAGGAGATCCCACGTACCTGCAGCCATCCGACAGGCAAGGAAAGCATTTTTTTATATTTTCATTAGAAGCTATCTCTGCATGAGTAACAGCTGCACCAATGATCATTTCGCTTTCTGTAAATTCAATGTGTCTCAACTCATCTATCTCTGTAATATCTATCAATGCATTCGCCTGGACTTTTCCTTCTTTAATCCAAAGCATTAGGTCTGTGCCACCGGCAATCACTTTAGCCTTTCCGGAATACCGGCAAAGATAATCAATGGCTTCCTCCACATTTTTTGGTATGAGATACCTATCAACCTTCATCACCTGCCACCCTCTTCCTTTTCTTTAATTGCCCAGAATACCTTTTCTGAGGTTATCGGTAAGTCCTTGATTCTTATTCCTATGGCATCTTCAATAGCATTGGCAATTGCAGGAGCTGTCGGTATAAGAGTAGGCTCCCCGATGCCCTTTGCGCCAAAAGGACCGATGGGGTCATTTGTTTCAACCACTACGCTTGCAATTTCAGGCATATCCTTTATGGTCATCAGTATATAGTTTTTCAAACCGTTGCTAAGGGGCTTGCCGTCTTGAAACACCATATTCTCATACAGAGTCCAGCCTATACCCTGTGCGACTCCGCCGTTTATTTGCCCTAGGACGCCATTCTTGTTTATGATTTTCCCCACATCATGAGCAGCTACAATCCTGAGGACTTTTACCTTTCCGGTCATTGTGTCGACTTCCACCTCTACCCCGTGTGCCCCATAAGTATATGCACTGGAGTAATCTCCGTAGAAGCTTGCATCCGTGCCTTCTGTGGGCGGGTCATAAGTTATATAGGCAGTAAAGGGGATGGCATCTCTGGTCCTTATCCCGGATTCGCATAGCTTTTTGAGAGTAATGCCGATATTTTCATCCTCCATGAACATTATCCTGCCATTCTTTATGATCAGCTTATCCTCTGGCTTTTCCAATACTTTTGAAGCATATTCCATTATTTGCTTTTTAACTTTTCCCGCGGCCAGATATACCGCTTTTCCACCTACTGTAGTTACTCTGCTTGAGTAAGTGCCCAGCCCAAATGGACTGATGTCTGTGTCAAGAGGCATGACCGTAATATCGGCTATATCGACTCCAAGAACTTCCGCAGCAATTTGGGCAAACACTGTTTTTGCACCTTGCCCCATATCGGCCTCTCCTGAAAATACAAATACTTTTCCATCCTCGTGTATGCGTATCATAGCGGAAGAACCGTCAAATTTCGTTCCGCCTCTGTTGCCGGATACGTGATTCATGCACGCTATACCGATACCACGCTTAATGCGTCCATTTTGCTCCTCTTTAGGGAGCCTGTTTTCTTGAATATATTTATATGCTTTATCGATGCACTCGGTAAGACCGCAGCTTTTTATTTTCCATCCGTGCAATGTCAAGTCTCCCCGCTGTACCGCATTTTTAAGCTTTACTTTCACAGGATCGAGTCCTATACGCCTGCAGCATGTATCTATAAAGGATTCCAATGCGAAATGCATCTGGCTGTTGCCATAACCTCTGAATCCACTGGTAGGTATAAGGTTTGTATAAACCAGATAGGCATCTGTCCTGGTTGATTTAAATCTATACAGGCAATCCGTTCTCATGGCCATATTAAGCAGCACCTTAGGCGCGGCCCAGCTATAAGCACCATTGTCCGCTATTATTTTTGATTCCTTGCATACCAAAGTCCCATCCTTCATCATGCCCAGCTTCAGCTTGATCTTTGGCGCTACCCTTGGCCTGGTTGTCAGCATTTCCTCTTCTCTGGTCAGTACATATTTTACAGGTGCATTTGTTTTTTGAGCCAGCACTGCAACAATAGGATGGAAGTTTCTGATCCATATTTTTGCTCCGAAGCCTCCGCCAATGAAAGGTGATTTTACAGTTATCCTGCTGGGTTCAATTCCTAACGCCTTTGCTATCTCATTTCTTCCCTGGAACAAGGATTGCAGCCCGGTCCATATGGTCAGCCTTCCATTTTCTTCCCACTTTGCCACAGCCCCGAAGGGTTCCATATAGCAGCCGGACACTCTATGAGTACTGAATTCGCTTTCAAATACATAATCGCATCTGGAAAAATCCTCATCTACATTGTCTCTTGAAATGTGATATTCTTTAACTATATTGTTTTTTATATTTTCATGAACTAATGCTGACTCCGGGAGCATGGCTTTTTCTACATCATCTACGACATTAAGCAGCTCGTATTTTACATCTATAAGCTTTATGGCTTCTTCCGCAATTTCTTCTGAATCTGCTGCCAAAGCTGCGATTTCATCTCCTACATACCTTACCTTATCTATAGCCAGCATGGTTACATCGGCTATCTCCATGCCAAATTTATTAGCGGGGCAATCCTTGGCAGTTATTACTGCTTTGACCCCAGGCAGTTCCTCCGCTTTTGAAACATCTATGCTTAAAATCCTGGCGTGAGGATGTGGTGAACGAAGTATCTTTGCATAAAGCATACCGGGAAAATTCATATCATCCAAGTATTTTGCTTTTCCGGTTACTTTTTCCTTAGCATCAATAAAATCTTGCTTGCATCCAATATAAGAACAATCATTTTTCATGCATATACCTCCGTAATAATATTTTTGCCTAGTATATTGCACTGATAGCGAAATCTGCTGAATTTTCAGGATAAACAGCCATATGATCCTTGAGGAAAATCACTGCACCCAGTATCACTTTTTTTTCAAATAAGGCCTTTGCTCTCTTTAAGCCATTTCTAACGGCAATTTCAATATTTTCCTGTTTGATATGCCCAATATTCTTTGTTACCATCGCACCTCTGATATCCGTATCATAATCCAATTCTTCCGCCAAACATCTCTCAATAGGGGCGTCCTCGCAATATGTTGCATTGGCTATGGAAGTCGCAGCTGCATCTGCCAGACTTCCTGTGGCCGCCAGCGCTGTCACGGCTGACGCAATACCTTTAGTCAGACTTCTGCCTCCAAAGCCGCTTGTAGCAGCACCATGGATTTCACTACTGCCTTTTATCCTGATCACGTGTGTTGGCTTATTGCCTGATAAGTCGCTTATTATACCGATCCTCATATATTCACGATTATGAGGCATTTGATATGATATATCTCCTCCGTTATTTACAACTACATAGTCAGCACCGGCTTCGAACACTTTTTCCTTGACCAGATCCGAAAATGTGCCTGCTACAGAAGCCATTGGAGTAAAGTCAGATTCATCCAATCGTTCCACTGACTCTATCATTTTTTTGAGCGCTAAGGAGCATTTATTTTTTTCATCATATCCAATTCCTGTTATATACTTTTTAGCTACATATAATTCCTTTGCTAATTGTTCCAACAGTTCCAAGGCTTTATTGGCACCAGCAACAGCTGCATAGGTATAAGGTTCTTCCCTGAGCCCCGCCTCGATAACCATGGTTATGGGTCCGTGGTCTACCAATACCTTGCCTTCTTTTATTATTTTAAATCTTTCATCCAAATCAAATCCGATTCCCTTCCGATTGGATTGCTAACACTGACCTAATCTGTTGTGCCAGCTGATATAAGAGTGCAGCACTGAACTAACTCGCCCTAAGGCCCATACCGCTATAGGCGGCGTGTGCCTAAGGGCGGCTAAGTCCAGTATGGACTCGACTAACATTCAGTGGAGTTGAAACCCCACTGAATGAAGCCTCGTTTTCATATTCTAGAGCACGCCTTTTTCCTTATAGTATTTTTCAGCACCGGGATGCAGCAGCACTGGTGAAACCTCTGTCATCTTTTTTAAATCCAGATCAGCCAGGGAAGCATGTATGCCTTTGAAATAGCTCAGGTTTTCATCTAATGATTTAACTATCGCATAAGCTTCTCCATCACTAAGATCAGTGCTTGCAAATAGGATAACTGTTGCTGCTACAGTAGGAACATCATTCTCAAGGAAAGAATATTTATCCTTCGGTATTACTGTTTTATAAGTTCCGAGTTCTGCATTTACCTTCTCTATGGCTTCATCCGACAAAGGAAGAAGGTCCAGCTTTAAATTTGTGGAAGCATCTACTATGTGGCTTGACGGAACTTGAATGACATTGCTATATGCCTGTAACTTTCCGTCTCTCATCAAATCGATGGAATTACCCATTGACATGAAATCAACCGATCCACCCCAAGCCTTTATATCCTCGTAGGTGATACCGCTTGCCTTCAATGCTTCTTTGCCCACTATCTCCATAAAGGAGTCTGCAGTATTGAGGTTAAGCTTCAAGGGATATTTCTTCTCTCTTAGATCATCAAAGTTCTTGATCCCCGTATCTGCTTTGATGAGGAAGTGCTGTGCAGCCTCACCGTATAAAACAGTTAAAGCTCTCAGGTTGTCCATGTTTTTGTTAAAAGGTGCCTTGCCTTCGGAAGCCATCTTTATAAGACCTGTATGAGCTATGCCTAATTGAATCTTTCCGGCAGAGACCAGAGCGATATTGGCGGCTTCTTGTCCAACTTCATATGCTGTATTGGAGCCGGAATAGCTTCTGCGTATAACTTCTCCCACACCTTCTCCTATTGCAGCCCAGGCGCCTCCAATGGAGCCCCCTACAATCGTGACATCGATTTTATCTGGTACTTTGAATTCGGCAGCCTCACCGGATTTTTCTGCGGGAGCCTTGTCTCCCCCTGAGCATGCTGTTACCAAGCTCATCGCCATGATAATGGAAAGGATCACACTTATTAGTTTTGTAAATTTTCGTTTCATAAGATACCCCTTTCATAAATTTTTTTATAATAATAGTTTAGGCTGCTAAACTATTATTTTTTATTTTGATTCTTTGATAAGCATATATTGCAGCGAATACAATCAGTCCGGCAACAGTAGTCATAGTTTCCGGATATAGCATCATTAATCCTGATATGAACAGCGCTATACGGGTAATTTTTCCGGCCCTGTCCCTGAGCCAGCCTTCCATGCCTGCAGCCATGGCAATAACGCCCAGCATGCATCCAAACATTACAAATAAAGTGTGAAGGCTGAATGTCTTTATATTGATCAGTAGAACCGGTTGATAGATGAAAATGAAAGGTACGATAAAGGATACTATGCCCATCCAGCAAGCATACCAGCCTACTTTCGAAGCATTGGCTTCGGCAATGCCCGCTGCTGCATAAGCCGCAACGGCAACAGGCGGTGTAATAGCGGATAATGTCGAGAAATAAACTACAAACATATGTGCAGGCATTGGAGGTATTCCAAGCTCATATAGGGAGGGTACGGCTAGTGACACCGTAAGTGCATATGCTGCAGCTACAGGCATGCCCATCCCTAATATGGTGCATAAAACTGCGGTTATTAAAAGGGCGCCAAATATATTGCCTCCGCCTACGCTTAATACAAGACTTGCTATCTTGCCACCCAATCCGGTTATCATCAGGCCATTGATCACTATGCCTGCTATGGCACAGGATAAGGATACTATGACGGATTGAAGAGCTCCATCTTCTAAGGATTTCAATATTTTCTCCATCGACATCCTTGTTTCTTTTCTAAAAAAGCTTGCTGCAATTACGGATACAATGCCGGCAACAGCTGCGAGTGAAGGTGTATAGCCCTTTATAAGCATAGCAACTAGAACTACCAAAGGGAGAATAAAGGGAAAGCCCTCCTTCAGTGTTTTGCCGACGGGCGGCAGATCTTTGGGATCCACTGCGGTCAAACCTAATTTTTTGGCTCTGAAATGTACCATGAAGCCAAGTGCCAGGTAAAATAGTATTCCAGGAAGAGCCGCAGCAACCGCTATATCGATATAGGGAATGCCCGCCATCTCTACCATCAGAAAGGCTGCTGTGCCCATAATAGGGGGCATTATTCCTCCGCCTGTCGCTGCTACTGCATTTACAGCTCCTGCAAACTTAGAATCATACCCTACCTTCTTCATCATAGGTATCGTAAAAGAGCCTGTAGTAACAACGTTGGCTGTGGGGCTGCCATTGATCATGCCAAATAGTGCGCTGGCAACCACAGCAACCTTACCTGCACCACCTGTATACCGTCCTGCTACTGACATAGAGAATTTATAAAAGAAATCCCCCGCACCTGAGTTTGCGAAGAAAGAACCAAACAAGACAAAAAGGAATACATAAGTGGATGCCACAACTATAGGTGAAGTAAATACTCCATTGGTGGTAAATACCAACTGATCCAGCACATCTATAGGAACTATTCTCCTGTGCCCTATATAACCGGGTATCAGATGACCAAACAGTGCATACAAGAGGAATATTACCCCAATAGATGGCAGTACAGAACCCATTGTCCTTTTTGTCAGTTCAATCACAAATAGAACAATAATAATGCCTGCAACAATATCCAACGCAAGAAGCGGGTCCACTTGAGGCCATCTCAGCAGATATCTGGGTATCTGAGTAGCATAATATATACCTGATAATGCTGCCATTATAGCCAGCAAATAATCATGCTTAGGTATCTTGGTTATGTCACAGCCCTCATATGGTGTATAAAGCATATAGCCTAATACTAGGATAAAAGTTAAATGTATACTGTAATGAAGCAAAGGCTGTATACTGGAAAAAGTGCTTTGCCAAAGCTGATAAAGCGACATTATTATAGCTACGGCGCTGATTATTCTTTTATCTTTTCCGGTAAGTTTTCTCTTTTGACCTTCTTTCGTTATATTAGCTAAGTACTTTAGCATAACATTTATACACCTGCCTTTTTTTACTTAGATTTCTCTAGTCTAATTATTTGATAGCGGTCTTCTTTGATAACTTCATCCATTTTTCTTACAGCTTTTATATGTCCTCCAATATCTCCATATTTGTCTTTCACTATGGTATATTCGATTGGAGCGACTACCGCAGGTGATGCTGTATAATTGAAAGGCTTTTCCACCATTTTTTCCACATCCGCCAGGAAGGTTATTCCTCCCCCAGGCATCACATATGCAGGAGCTCCTGCAATGGTCAATACTGCATCGCCTTTATGCACGGCTTGAGTCAGCTTGATCGGGTCCACGGTCACTCCTGCTCTGGCGCTGCCGCCTACCCCGGCATAATACATAGCGGACACCCTGCTGTCCTCACAATTATCAGCCGCCAGCTTTCTGAACTCTTCAAGTTCTTTTGTCAGAGGTATCTGAACCGGCTTCCCTTCTTCGTTAACGCTGAACAACGCGACCTTTCTCCAGGTAGTTTCTGCTACAAGTATTTTCATTCCAGGTTTTGCATAATTCATATCTATGGATTTTATTGCTTCTATAGGTTCTTTGATATTTGTGCCGCCCCATCCGTCTCCATGCTCGAAGAAATACCTTCCCGGCGTTGCCAGCCTGCCTACAGGAGTTACGCCGCTGTATGGAAGCTGCTCAGCTCCTGCCGGATGTTTGGTAAACAAGCCTGTAATGTGGTGGTCCAGTATTATCGCCTCATCAATCAATTGACCCAAATGTTTGGCGAACAAACCGCAGCATGCCCCGCCGCAGCCGACTCTCATCTTTTCGTCTTTCACGCCGTTTATTATAGGCGCCTTACCTACTTCTAACTCTAGGACTGCTCCATTATCTATCTTTAAGATAACTTTTTCCTTATTGCCCAGCTGAGTCATGGTTTTTACTACCAACATTCCATCAGGCCCTTTAACCCTGTTGACTCCGCCTATGATAATGATGTGAGACCCATACTGTTCTGTAGTCACTATTCCCATTACCTTGCCGTCTCTTCTCACCAAAGCGCCTTCATCGCCTATATAGAAGTTTGTATCGATCTTGACCATCATAGAGCTATAGGATACCGGAGCTTCAGTAACTACGGTAACAACATCATAATCATCTATGTTTTCCTGCACTATGTAAGGGGCCGGATGATAATCCGGATAGCTTGCTCCGGCCCCTACAGCAGTGATCAAAGGTTTGCTGATAGCTATTTTTTCTTTGTCTACAGGTGTTTTTTCAGGTATTTGCAAGGGTCTGCTCCTTACTAAGCTTCCATTATCATTAACGAACCTTTTGCAGGCTCCAAATAATCCGTTAGGAATTTCACATTTTACACCGCAGTTGGTACAGACCACTATTTCCTCTTGCGCCTTTACTTCTGAGAGAGCATCAAATTTGCATACCTTAATGCAGGTTTTACAGTTTACGCATTCTTTGCTGACCTTCGCTTTTTTGTCAATAATCTTGATCGCATCCATAGGGCAGTTCTTTTCGCATGCTTTGCAACCCATGCACTTTTCTACATTAACCTGTATCATACTTCAATCTCCTCTTATTAAATTAAGCCTTCTTTCTTTGCTTTAAGTATTGCAAGCAATCTCTGCTGCTCGTTATTTACTATCATGACGCCTTCGTCAACACCCATTCCCGGCTTGCCTGCCATTGCAAAGGGCTGGGTAGCCACTGCCAGATTCACGCATACAAGGGCTGATTTGTCTGTTTCGTTGCAGGTACCGCCTTGATATGCCAGAACCCCATTCTTCTTGCAGTACAGAACTGCCTCTACTATATTATTGATTCCGCCTAGATCTATTGTCTTTACCTGGACCATATCAGCACCTTTTGCGTCGACCCATTGTACTATCTCTTCATAGGTGTTTGCATATTCATCGATTATAAGCTTCAATTTTGAACCGGCTTCGTCAAGTTTTTTGCGGAGATATTTCATTCCCTTTAATTGTTCTTCATTGGATTTTAAGTCTATAGGCATTTCAACAAATACCTCATAAGGCTGGCATGCTTTTTCTACTTCTATAAGATATTCCACAACTTTGTCCAGATCATTGTTGAAAGCTTTACCCATGCAGCCGTATACGTCATATCTCATTACCGGTTTGTAGTTCGGGTCACCGATATCCTGTATTCTATTTTTTACCCACTTGACCCAGTCAAGGAACTTCTTGCCGTCTTTGCCCAGCTTGTCTTCTACATTGTTTATGAGTCCATGAGGCATCATACCGACTTGTTTTAAGATCATCTTATCAACATTTGTATATCTTTCATCGCCTGACTGGGCATTGATCCTAACAGGCTTCAGCTCCAGTTTAAGGCCGTACTCATTTGCAATGACCTCGGTCATTGTAATATGCTGTTCTTTAGCCACAGTCTCCAATATGGCCTGTGTCACGCCATATCTTATGGGAGCAGGCAGCCTTACTCCGTCGAACAGCTTCTTGTCGAATTCTTCAGCTGTCTTTTTGAACTCTTTTATGTCCTTGCCTTCAAAATAAGGAATTACTTCTCTGTTTATAATTTTGATCAAGGCTTGGGCTGTGTTTGGGACTTCCCTTCCGCCGCTTGCAGCGTATTGAGCCACCGCACAATCTCCATAGGCTATGTCGCCGTTTTCCAGCACAAACATTACCGATACGGCTTGTCCCGACTGTCTTACTGTTTTGAAACCGGGAGTTTTGGGCTCGCCTCTGTATATAAAACCGTCCGGCTTAGCCCCCTCTTTTATTGCCTCTTTGTCATCCATGTAGAATCCTGTCAAACCTTCTGTGCATAATACTTTTTTTACTATCATCGCTGTCTTCCTCCTATAATTATTTATTGATCTGTTATGCTATATGTGAAAAATGTAAAGCATAAGGGGGAAACGGAGAACACGGATTAACACGGAATCTTCCGCTGCAATGGCTATAAAATCCTGCTTTAATGTCATCCTGAAGGAGGAACGACTGAAGGATCTTTTCGTGCTGGTAAAGATTCTTCGCTCACGCTCAGAATGACCGCAATGCTAGGCTTTTACGACATTTTATAAAAATCTCTCAGTGCTTTTTAGTGTAAAATTCCGTGTCCTTCAGTGTTCTCCGTAACCTTGGACTATGTCACATTTTTTATAAATTACGATTTAGAGTTTAATAACCGTTTCCCATCTTTAGCGACCAGCCTGCCATCGATATATATCCTCTCAACCTTTGATACCTGAGGATAAGCGGTAACCAATATATCCGCTGTATAGCCTTTTTGCAGCAGGCCTAAATTCGGTGCGAGCAACGGCAACGCTTCTGTAACATTTTTTGTGCCTTGAGCTATAGCCTTTGGAAGGCTTACAAGCTTTCTCTCAACGGCATGCTCAATAGCTTCAAGCATCGAATCAAAGCTTCCTGCCGCAAAGTCTGTAGAGATAATGTCTATAAGGTCTTCTTCATAGAAGGCAAATAAGTTATCCGGTGTTGCTACCAACCTCTTGGCACCGAAAGGATCATGTACTGCAGCATCAATGATCACGCCCGGATACTGTCTCAGCTTCTTTGTATTTTCAACAGCCTCGTCTTTTGTAAACAAATAGTTGGAATGGCAGGCTATGAATTTTTTAACCCCCACCTTTGCCACTTCATGAACTATTTTCATTGATGTAGGTGCATTATGGCACATCAGCGGGACATCCAGATCCTTTGCCAGCTTTGCTGCTTCCATATATCCGTCTAAAGCTACTTGTACTGACGCCAGTGTTGTTCTATAAACAATGTCTCTTGTCTGCTCAGGGGTGAGGAAGCTGTCAAGGTTGTGTTCTTTTAATGCTTTTGCTACCCTGTCCCTGTCGTAATAGGATTTCTCTATATATCTTCCTAAAACCGAAAGCTTCATAGCTCTTGCCTGGAGATAATCAATATCCCTTCCTGTTTCATTCTTTACTGCTCTTGGTATATAAAGATAATCCTGTCCTCCGCCGCCAAGGGTATGGCCTCCGCCAACCTCTCCGATACATACGGCTCCGTCTTCAAGCATTTTTTCAACTGTCATCCTTTTGTGTTTTTCAGTCAAGCCTTTTCCATCGCATAGCATTCCGGCCTGCAGATTAATAGGGGCGTGTGTAGTAGCGGTTTTTATCCTTATGGGATGATGTTTTTGTGTTTCTTCAACCTCATCCATGGTTACAAATCCATCAACATTCAATACTGTTGTATGGCCTTGAAGCAGGTTTCTGTCCAGCAATTCAAGGATTCTTTCCCTTCCATAGTTTTCAGCACCGCTTGCAAATATGGGGCCGAAGGTCACTCCATGCTGATGGTGATTGATCATACCGGGAATTATCGCTTTGCCTGTACAATCGATCACTTCATCTGCGTTTTGCTCGGCAGAAGGATCAAGCTTCTCTGTCACTTCCACAATTTTTGTTCCTTCCACTATTACATGGCCCTTCTCCAGCAATGTCTTACCATCACCTGTTATGACTGTACCGTTTTTGAATACTATCATCGATTCTTGCCTCCTTATAATTGGTGTTGTGCTAACTGATAACGATTGCGAATGCTCCGAAGCTAAGACTTTGTAAGCTTGTATAGGGTTGCGTCAAAACTCGCATGCAACGTTTGTTATTACTATTAAGGATCAAGTAAGTTATGTGGTTTTCTGATTTAATGCATATAGGCTCAAACAGTTGACGCAACTGATCCTATACTGCGCTAACAAACTCTAAGCTCCTTCACAATGCACTCTTATATCAGTTAGCACAACAGGTTATTACAATGCAATCAAATTTATATAAACTGATTGCATGAGATTATTTAGCGAATTATCATTCAAATACCACCGTGGCCTTTCTAGGATCAAAGCAGCAGCCTACCCTGAGAGATACTACTCTGACTCCGCTTGCCCTTTGAGGGCCGACCTTTATGAATGTGGCTAAAACCGTATTCTTGCCACCCAGCCCTAAAGCCCCATAGCCTTCTTTGTTAACAGCTTCAGTAACTCTTCTTTCCATATCCGACTGAACCAAGAAATTCCCATTTTTCATAGCCTCCAATGCTAAAGAAGCAGCCTCAACATTAGTACGCCCTATTCCGAAGCCTAAAACGCACGGCAAGCACCCAAGCTTCTGCGCTCCGTCTTTTGCCCATGCTATCATCTCATCCAAAACTGTATCCACAGAATGCTTGTGGAATACCCGCAATGTCTTGCCCCTTATTTCAGGACCCCCGCCCAGCATCAGTACCGTCAATGCTATCTTGCTCCCGGATGTGCGCCTCATTTGAACAGGTGCCATACTGAGGTCCCATGGATCATCAGATAGCCCTGCCGACTGGCTTATTCGCTGCTTATCATCTCCCAGCACAGCCATAGGTCTGCCTGGAAGATCCTTGAGGCCCTTTGCTATGCCTTCTTCCACAGCAGCAAAGAAACCCGCAGGCACCTCGCACTCATCACCAATTTCCAAAAATACATGGGGTATGCCTGTGTCATCACACAGCGGCAACATACCAACCTGTGCTATTCTTGCATTCTCTAATATGCTTTCCAGAACCCATTTAGCGTGGGGATTATCTTCATTAGCTGCTGCCCTTTCATAAGCTTCAATTTGGTCCGGCCTAAAGACAGTACTTGCTTTAACCAATGCTTCTGCCGTTTTATTTACAACGTCATCATATTTAAGCATTTTTCTCACCCCTTATTTATCGAATATTGATTTACCATGTGCCACAGCAATAATTACAGGAAATTTTACTACCTGGAGCATGTGTAATGCTTCCATTCCTTCTTGGGGAAAAGCTGCTATCCTTTTATCAACTACCGTTGAGGTAAGCAATGCTGTGACCGGTGGCGTAACGGCAAAAACAGAATTATATTCCTTCAAGGCTTCTACAGTATTTTTTCCCAGGCTGCCCTTTCCTATATGAATCTTTACGCCTGCTTTTGATAGCGCCGGTATAGAGCCCTCAATTTCCAGCTTATTGCTTGAAGTCGGCCCTATCCCGGCTACGCTGACCGCCGTATGGAAAACAGCAGAGCCATTTAAATCTATTCCTATTTCATTCAGCCTGTTGTTTTCGATTAGCTTTACTATCTTAGGCAAGACCGCATCCCTGCCCGTATATATCACCCCTGTAATTTCGAGAGTGTCATATACTTTTAGCTCTTTTAACAAAGCATTTGAAATTGGTGTCGAAACTTGCACTGTATTTCCTCCTTCATTTTAAATTTCGCCTGCGTCCGATTTTTGAACGGTGCTTTTCAAATTTTGAACATTATCTTTTTATAATAGTTCTTGCCGATTGTGATGGATAAGGGCTGATAAAGACGCCTTCCGGAACGAATGCCAACTTCAACATTACTGGTCTTGAAGCACTTCACACACATATATAATGCATATCTTATGCCAAAACATAAATATTCGCATAATTTTATAAATTTTTTCTTTTTTCATCATTTTTCGACATTTTAATGTAATAGAAAAGCCATGGAAAGGATGCCATTTCCTATTCCATGGCTTCTTATGGTTTAAAGCTATTTAATTTTTTCTATTTCCTTAAGCTTAGTCCAAAGGCTTGTCCTGCTTATGCCCAGCTTTCTTGCCAGAGATGCCTTATCCTCGGGATATTTCTGAGACAAAGCCTCTATTATTTCCAATTCCATATCTCTCATAGTCCCTATATTTATGCTTATCTTATCATCGCAGAAAGTCGATGCATGCATTTCAGAGCTTATGAGGTCAAAATACAATTCCTCCAGGAGCTTGAAAGAATCTTCGGTATCCTGAGATAATATCACGAATTTTTCAACAAAGTTTTCTAATTCCCTGACATTTCCGTACCATTCGTAATTTTGCAGCTTTTTCATGAATATACTGGGAATGTCTATGGACTTATTCCTCATATGCATTCCTATAAAATAGTTGATCAAATGAGGTATATCGTCTCTTCTTTGCCTTAAAGGAGGTATATGGAGATTCAATACATTAAGTCTATGATAAAGGTCCTCTCTAAATTGCCCCATCCTAATCCTTTCAGCCAGGTTTGCATTCGTCGCAGCTATTATTCTCACATCCACAGGTATGGGCTTATTACCTCCCACCCTCATGAGCACTCTTTCCTGAATTACTCTGAGAAGTTGGGCCTGAGCCGCTAAAGTTATTTCAGAAATCTCATCCAAAAATACCGTGCCTCTCTGAGCAAGTTCAAAAATTCCTATTTTGCCGCCCTTTTTAGCGCCGGTAAAAGCGCCCTCTTCGTAGCCGAACAGTTCACTTTCAAGAAGACTTTGAGGAAGAGCAGCACAATTTATTGCCACAAATGGTCCGCCTTTTCTGGGGCTTTCATTATGGACGCCATTAGCAAGAACCTCTTTCCCCGTACCGCTTTCACCTATTATCAGGATATTCGCATCTGTCTTACTATAGCTCTTTGCTTTTTTTATCAGGGCCTCGACCGCTTCAGATTTTCCTATATAATCATCAAAGGTATATCTGGCCTTTAACCCTGCTTTATTTGTAGTATTTTTAGCATTGCCTGCTTCCAGCTCTTTCATGCTCAAAACATCACTGCTATAGCTGGCATATTGAATTTTGATGGCATAACCTATTATTTCTCCATTGCTCTGCAGGGTAGTTTTCTTTACAAACAGATCACTGCCCATGCAATTTGCCTTATAACTGTTTTTATTATCCAGCAGCGGTTGAAATAATGGTATATCTTTAAACACATCATCTATACTTCTATCTATAAGCAGGCTTGGATTTATTTTTAAATACCGGGATATGCTTTCGCAAAGATATGTGATCTTCCTGCTGCTATCCAAAAATATTAAGCCCAAAAAGCTTTCTTGTATAAATGCATCGAAGGATTTGTTCACCTTTCGAAGATCATGAACCGCCTCAATCATTTTTTCGGCTTGGGTAAACGCATTATAGATAGCTTCGCTCTGGGACCGAACCATGGCAGTTTTCATCCCGTAGCCCTTCGCTATTTCAATTGTATATGCTCCTATGCCAATAACCGTGCCGATACCGTCATAATAAGCTTTTGCCACTTTTTCCTTTAGTTCGGATACATCCTCAAAATAATAAATGCTTAAATCCTCTTTGTTGATATTAAGGACTTTTCTTATGAAATCAAAATCATTATATCTTAAATCGCTGTCATATAAATAAAAAGCCATTTTTGTACCTTGCGCCTTGGCTTTATAAAGAGTCTTTATTATATCAAAATTTGTTATCTCTATATCTACTACAGGGATATCCACAGCTTTGCTTATCAATCTCCCGGTAGCCCCACGGCTTATGATAACATCAAAGCCCTTGGCTTCATATTCTCTGGCTACCTCAACCGCTTTATTCAAAACACAATTTTGAACCTCTACATGATAACCCTTCTTTACCTCATATTCATGTGCAATCTTTTCCAATTCAGGATAAGTAGAATATATTACTGCAATTTTATGCATATCCACAACTCCTTTTTCTGCTGCATTGATTGAAACCTTTGTATAAGTCCGTTCGAATTGCCGGACTTGCAAAGCATACAAGCCTTCCTGCAATTCAAACCTGCATCGAACTAAAACAGCCGGTTAGAAAATTAGTATATTATTTATTCTTTGCACCGGCATAAAAATCCTTCTTTCATCGTTATTTAATTATCAAGAAAATTTTATTAACCTTACTATTCAGTCATGCTTGCCTGATTTTTCTTTTTCCCGCTGTCAAAGATCCTGGCGAACAGCAAGATCGCAGTTATATATAATACAGCGGTTATATAATAGGGAAGCTCATAGCTGATGTTGGCCATTATAAAGCCTGCAACCGATGCGCTGATGCCTCTGGTTATATGATTGGATAAATTCATAAGGCTGCTTAAGGCCGATCTTTCTTCATCTCCTACAATCTCCATGGTGAGGCTTTGCAAGGCAGGCTGGGCCATATTCATAAGAGCGCTCCTCATGAAGAATACAAAGGTTGTGAGCCATACATTACCGGCTATGGATATGATCAATAGAAATGGAATGGACAATACCTGGCAAAGCTGAACAGTAAACACCCTCCCCAGCTTTTTAGAAACATAGGGCACCAAAAAGGCACCGATTATTGTAGCTACCTGAGAATAAGCCATTATTGTGCCGACTACTCCGGTTCCCACATTCAGCTTGTAATGAAGAAACAGGTTGAAAAAAGGTATAACAAGCCCGGCACCGAAGCCTATCAGCATATTATAAATTATTATCAACACTACGTTTTTTCTTTTTAAGAGAGAGAAAAAGCTTCCTTCTCTGCGGATACTATCACTTTTCTTCTCATTTTTGATCTTGCATAGAGGAACTAACGCGAGCAAGGCAAGCAATGCGAAAAACACTTGAGTACCTCTGAGGATGCTTATGCTTTCGCCGCCAAATAATTCAGGTATCCTTCCCCCGCTATAGGAGCCAAAAATAGAAGCAAGCTGATTTATTATAAAATTGATGCTAAACAGATTGATTCTTTTTTCTTCCTCACAATTCTCAGCCAGAAACGGCGCGTCATTAACATACATAACGGCTGATCCTATACCGTTCAGGCAAGCAAAAAAATAAATAAGCAGCTGGGATGTAAAAACACATTGCCCCAAATATCCTAGACTGCTTATTATCACTCCCAGCATTACTGCCCGCTTCCTCCCGATAATATCCGACAGCATTCCTACGGGCACAGCACTTAAGCCAATCAATACGGTCTTAAGCGCTATAACGTTCCCTATAAAGCCTTCTTCAAAGCCTAAGCCCTTAAAATATATGCCTTGCAGCACATTTGCGAAAGCCGACATTACAAGATAGCTGATGAAGGTGTTGGACATATATAGTTTTACTTGCTTGCTGAAGCTTCCATTATGTTTAAATCTATATAGAATGTTAGACATGTAAAATTACCTCTGCCATTTTAGTTATTAACAATATTCTTGATTATTCTTGGTTTGAAAGGGCTTGCATCGCCTATCTTCCGCTTGACAAAAGCCGAAGTATCAACGGCAATAGCCGGCGCATGAGTTCTACTATTAATTATAGCATAGCTGCATCCTATATTAACAGCATTCTTAGTTCAGATGGAGTTTTTAATGGTGGTTAGCCATGAGATAAATACGTAAAAGCAATATGCCGTAAATAGTTTTTGGTTGGTTATAGTTCAATTAACAATTTTCTATATATTTCTAATTCCTTGGTATTAAATAATTCTATTGAGGTGTGGCTTTTATTTGGTTGGTGTAATATAATAGTTATTGGTTGGAGACCTATACCGTTATGCATATTAAAATATATATGAATACTGAATTAGCAGCATCCATTGTCCAATTGAGGTTTATAGATCTACCTGAGGTTTAGAAGATACTATTCTAGAGCCTAGCGCTTCTTATCTCCTATTTTATGAAGGAACAGGAGTATCGGCGATAATCCACCAGGGGATAAGCTTTACAAAAAGGAGGGGTACGTAATGATTGATTATGTGCTTTTTATATTATATTTTTTTATACTGATATCTGTTTGTTCTTTTGGTACGGCTGTTTTAGCGAAGGATTTTGAAAGATGCAATGGGCTGAGGAGCTTCATACATATACTTTTCATTGCAAAGTCCGCCATATTGATAGGATATCATGGCTGGTTTGAGGTACTGCTAGATAAAGAAATGTTTTTTAGATACACTTTTGATACTATATTTGTGATACTTACCACGAGTTCCATTGTAGAGTCAAAGCTTAGACAGATGAGAAGTTGAGTGTTGAAATCGAATATGTCCATATAATATGCTATACTGTATATAATAACCCAATGATACTAAGCAGGGGTGGAAGCCATGTCCGTCAGTGAAAATTGGATGCCTGATAAAAGCTCCGGCATTCCTTTATATCAGCAGATCAAAGATTATATAAGATATAAAATTTCTAATGGTCATTGGGCAATAGGCACCCGGATTCCCACTCAAAGAGAGTTTGCCCGGATGTTTGACGTCAATAGGAGCACTATAGTAACCGCAATAGATGAGCTGATAGCCGAAGGCTTGCTTGAAGGCAAAACCAAAGGGGGCACCATTGTTAAAAATAACACCTGGTCCCTGCTTTCTAAGACTCCTCCTCCGGATTGGCTGTCTTACGTAAGATCCGGAACCCACCAGCCCAATTTCAGTACCGTACAACAAATAAACAGATATGAATTTGAACCTGAAATAATACGATTAGGTACGGGAGAGTTGTCTCCGGAGCTATTCCCTAAAAAGATGATGGATTTGGTAACCGGCAGCTTTTCAAAATCCGTCAAATCCCTTGGCTATGAAGAGCCTAAGGGTTCCTATGAGTTGAGAAGAGAAGTAAGTTCATATCTGAATACTTTGGGAATAAATGCATCACCCTCTCAAATACTCATCGTATCAGGAGCTCTTCAGGCTTTGCATTTGATATCCGTTGGGATTTTATACAAAGGTTCTACCATACTTACGGAAAACCCATCCTATATATATTCCATCAATGTATTTCAATCTGCAGGAATGAAGCTTTATGGCATACCAATGGATGAAGAGAGTATACAGATAAATAAGATAATCAGGTGCAGAAGGCAAACCAATGCTGCCATCTTGTACGCCATTCCTTCCTTTCAAAACCCTACGGGGGTATGTATGAAGGATGAAAGAAGAAAAAAGCTGTTAGGAATATGTGAGGACGAAAGGCTTCCCATCATCGAAGACGATGCTTACAGAGAGCTGTATATTGATAAAGAAGCGCCAAGGCCTCTAAAGTCAATGGACAATAAAGATTTGGTGCTTTTTCTGGGCAGCATGTCCAAGAGTTTGTGCCCCGGGCTTCGTATCGGCTGGGTAGTCGGTCAGGAGGCTGTGATCGAGCGTCTGGCAGACATCAAGATGCAGACCGATTACGGCTCCAGTTCATTATCTCAAAGGGCTGCAGCAGAATGGTTGTCCTCCGGATTATATTTCGATCATTTGGTCCGTATAAGAAAAGAGCTTAAAATTCGAAGAGATATCGCATTAGATATTTTGAACCAATATTTTTCAGACATAGCAGAGTGGAAAAAGCCCGAAGGAGGCTTTTATATCTGGCTGTGCCTTAAAAAGCCCCTTTCTCTCCAAAAGCTTTTCAACAACTGCTTGAAAAAGGGTATACTGATAAATCCAGGAAATGTTTACCAGCATATGTCAAATCAACACATAAGAATATCCTATTCCTATGCTTCCCACGAAGATTTGAAGCATGGTTTGGTTGTGCTTTCCCAGGCCATACGTGAATTATATTAAAAGGATTGAATTGGGCATGGTCATTTCTCCCTTCTGCTAATCAATTCTTTCCTAATGTCCTCTATGCCCACATTCTCATTGACCATCAATACCAAAACATGATATACCAGATCGCTTAATTCATAAACCAGCTCTTCCTTGCTCTTATTTTTTGCACCTATTATGACTTCACTGGTTTCCTCCCCAACTTTTTTCAGTATTTTGTCCAGGCCCTTTTCAAATAAGTAATTCGTATAAGAGCCTTCTATAGGATTTTTCTTTCTATCCTGCAAAAGGCTATACAATTCTTTTAAAACATCGGCTTTTCCATTTCCCGTTCCCGGCTTCAGAACTTCGTTAAAAAAGCAGGAGAACTCTCCTGTGTGGCAAGCAGCACCCCTTTGCTCCACAACAAGCAATATGCTGTCTTTATCGCAATCATAATAAAAGCCTTTTACTTTCTGTATATTTCCGGAGGTTTCACCCTTTTTCCAGAGCTTCTGCCTGCTTCTGCTGAAATACCAGGCTTCTCTTTCCTCAAGGGTCTTCCTTATGGATTCCTTATTCATATATGCAAGCATCAATACTTTTTGAGTTTCTGCATCCTGCACTATTGCAGGTACAAGTCCCCTATCGTCAAACTTTATTTCTTCAATTACTTTATCTATGTCCATTTCCATCCCCCTTAAAATTTTTCATTATACTCTGTATTAAGCAAGGCATCTATATATAACGCATTAAAAATTCTACATAGCTGTTATGCTGACTGATAACGCTTGCCAAAGTTCCGGGACTAAGACTTTGTAAGCTTGCATAGGGTTGCGTCAAAACTAACAAATTCTAAGCTCCTTCACAATGCACCCTTATATCAATCAGGATAACATTATTGCTGTAAAATCTTTTTCACGTTATATATACATATGGGGTAAATATATATGCTTATTCCTCAGCTGCAGCAGGCTCCGTTCCCCTATGACCCCGGAGCCCAGCCCTAATGCCAGAGGCTAGCGGCCAGAAGCTAGTGGCTTTTATATCCTTACTTCTACATTTCTATCTTTAAGATACTTTTTCAGATCCTCTATCTTAATTTGCCCATAGTGAAATACCGAAGCTGCCAACACTGCGTCTGCGCCGCCACATTCTATGGCATCATAAAAATGCTCCGGTTCCCCCGCTCCCCCTGATGCTATGACAGGCACATTGACAGACTCCGTTATCCTTTTTAGAAGCTCAATATCATAGCCCTTTTTCATTCCATCCTCATCTATGCTATTGACAACTATTTCCCCGGCACCCAGCTTAACACCCATTACAGCCCATTCCACCGCATCCAGATAGGTTTTTTCCCTTCCGCCTTTTACATATACGCTCCAGGAGCCTTCATCATTTCTCTTGGCATCAATGGATAAGACCACGCATTGAGCTCCATATTTCAAGGATGCTTCCCTTATCAGTTCAGGTTTTCTTACTGCTGCAGAATTGACAGATACCTTGTCTGCCCCTTTTCTTAAAATATCCGTAAAATCATCTACCGATGATACGCCGCCGCCTACGCAGAAAGGTATGTTTATATTGGCTGCCACCTTTTCGACAAATTCCAAGGAGGTCTTTCTTTCCTCATTGGAAGCGGTTATATCGTAGAATACCAGTTCATCCGCTCCGCAGTTGCTGTAATACTTGCCCAATATTTCAGGGCTGTCCACATCCACTATGTTTTTAAACTTTTGTCCCTTTACTACCCTTCCATTCCTGACATCCAGACAGGGTATTATTCTTTTTGCAAGCATCCCATTACCTCCTCAAAATCCAGCAAATTATCATAAAAGGCCTTTCCTATTATTCCGCCGTATATGTTCATTGATTTAAGCCTCTTAACATCTTCAATAGAGCTTATGCCGCCGGAGGCTATGATATCCAGGCAGGTTTCTTCTGCCAAAGCTTTATAGATATCAAAATTAGGCCCTTCCAGCATTCCGTCCCTGGCTATATCGGTGTATACTATAGTCTTTACACCTATTTCTTCAAGCTCCTTGCATAGATCCAACGAATCAACGGAGCTTACCACCTTCCATCCTCTTGTGGCTGCCTTGCCGTCCTTTGCGTCTATGGATACAACTATTTTTTCTTTATACTCCCCAACCAGTTTTTTTAGGAGTTCTCTATTTTCAATGGCCATGGTACCCACTATCACTCTGCTTACTCCCATATTCAGCAGTTCATCAACCCTGGCTTCACTCCTTATCCCTCCGCCGATTTGCACCGGGATATTTAAATTCTTTGCTATCTCCTCTATGGATTTTTTATTGACAAAGCCTTCACCCTTTGCTCCGTCCAGATCCACCAGGTGCAAGAACTCCGCTCCTCTTCGCTCCCATTCCGATGCTATCTCTAAAGGTTTATCAGAGTATATCTTGATCCTCTGAAAATCTCCCTGGCAGAGCCTCACACATCTATTATCCTTCATATCAACCGCTGGAAATATTATCATCTTATCATCTCCCCATACGCTTTTAGCAGGTTTAACCCGACCTGAGCACTCTTCTCAGGGTGGAATTGCATCCCGAATATATTGTCCTTCCTCACTATTGCAGGAACCGTCACCCCATAATCAGCATATGCCACCAGCTCACTGCCCGAGGATTTTATATAATAGGAATGTACAAAGTACACATAGTCCTTCTCATTTATATACCTTAAAATCGGGTCCTGCTTATTAAACTTCAGATCGTTCCAGCCCATATGAGGCACTTTCAGGCCTGCCCCCAGCTTCTCCACGCTGCCCTCTATGAGCCCCATCCCTTCATGCTCTCCATATTCGTAGCTTTTTTCATATAAAAGCTGCATGCCTAAGCATATCCCTATAATTTTTTTGCCTCGATCCGCCTGCTCCTTTATCACAGGTATGAGCTCCAGCTCTTCAAGAGACTTGATAGCATCCCTGAAGGCTCCTACTCCGGGAAGTATAAGCGAATCTGCATTTATTATATCTTCCTTGTCACTGGAAATTTTGCATTCTATACCCGCTTTATCAAAGGCCCTGGATACTGAAGCCAGATTCCCCAGGCCATAATCTATTATTATGTTCAATCACAGGACCCCCTTTGATGATGATATGGTACCGGATTGCACCTGCACTGCTTCCTTGAGCGCTCTTGCAAAAGCCTTAAATGCTGCCTCTATCTTGTGATGATCGTTTTCGCCATACAACACATTCAGGTGCAAGGTCACTCCGGCTTCATTGGCAAAGGCTCTGAAAAATTCCTTAAAGTCCTGGGTGCTCATCTCTCCGAGCCTTTCGCTTTTAAAATCTGCATCAAAAACCAAGTAAGGCCGGCTGCTGATATCCAATGCTGCCCTGCACAAGGCTTCATCCATAGGTATATAGAGACTGCCATATCTCTTTATTCCTTTTTTATTCCCTAAAGCCTTATTAAAAGCCTGGCCCAAGGTTATTCCCACATCCTCTGCGGAGTGATGTCCATCCACATGCAGATCTCCATTGCATTCTATATTCAAATCAAAGGAGCCATGGAAGGCAACCAAATTCAACATATGATCGAGAAAGCCTATACCTGTCCTTATTTGGCTTTCGCCCTTCCCGTCCAGATCTATTTCCACCTTCACCTTTGTTTCAAGGGTATTTCTCTCAACCTTAGCTTTTCTCATTTTTTACTATCTCCTTAAGCGATTTTATAAGCTCTGTATTTTCAGCCCTGCTGCCTACGGTAACCCTGTAATATCCCTTCAAATCCCCGGAAAAGCTTCGGATCAGTATGCCGTCCTCCTTCAGCCTTTTATCCAAATCATCGATACCAGAGCTGAAGAATATAAAATTAGCGTGTGACTTATATACTTCAAAGGGCAGTTCTCCTAATTCGCCGGACAGAAAATCTCTCTCTTTTTTCACTTCTTCCACATAACCGGTGATCTCATCTTTTTTTCTGAGTGCCATTGCACCTATATACTGGGTAACGGCATTCAGGTTATAAGGGGACCTTACATTGTTGATTATATTGATGATCTCTTCATTGGAAATCATATACCCAAGCCTTATAGCTGCAAGGCCCAATGCCTTTGACAAGGTCCGCAATACTATCAGGTTTTTGTATTTTAAGACCTCCTGTGCCATAGAGCCCTCTGCAAACTCCATATATGCTTCATCCACAACCACTATGGAATCAACCTCTGATAAAAGCTTCTCTATATCCTTCTTAGCTATCAAAAAACCCGTAGGATTGTTGGGGTTGCATATCAAAATGAGCTTTGGATTTATTTCCCCGGCCTTCTTTATCATGAGGTCCATATCAAGAGAAAAGTCCTCATTGCTTTCCACCCCTATGAAATCAGCCGAATATATGCTGCTGAATACAGAGTACATGCTGAAGCTGGGCACAAAGCTCATCATCGCCTCATCCTTATCCACAAAGGTTTTTATCACCAGCTCTATCATCTCGCTGGAGCCGTTGCCGGCAATGATATTTGAAGGGCTGATGCCAATATATCCTCCCATCTCTTTTCTCAGCAGCACTGCGTCATTGTCAGGATAAAAATTGATGTTGAAATCTTCTCCAAAGCTTAAGCCTTCTGATATATCCTTAAATAGAATATTTTTACCCTCATTGGCATCAAGCTTTATTCGAAAAGGCACTTGATTCGCATTATATGCCTTAAGCCCTTTTACACTCTCTTTTACCTTCTGCATTTTACCGCTGCCTCCTTGAACGAAACTTCACTGTCAAACCTCACTCTTATGGAATTTGCATGACCTGTCAGTCCTTCTTCTTCAGCTATCCTCATGATTGAATCCTTGGATCTTTCCAGAGCATTCTTGCTGTAATAGATCAATGAGGTTTTCTTTATAAAATCATCTACGCACAAGGGCGAAGAAAATCTGGAGGTTGAACTAGTAGGCAATGTGTGGTTCGGCCCTGCAAAGTAGTCCCCTACTGGCTCAGGAGAATATTCTCCCAAGAATATGGCTCCGGCGTTTTTGACTCCCCGGTATACATCAAAGGGATTTCTGGTAAGCACCTCCAGGTGTTCCGGTGCTATTTCATTTGCTACATCAACGGACTCTCCCAGACAGCTTGTTATTATGATTGCTCCGTAGCTTTCCAGGGATTTTTCTATTATCTCTCTCCTCTCAAGGCCCTGAAGCTGTATTTCCAGTTCCTCCGCTACCTTAGCCGCCAATGGTTCCCAATCCGTTACCAATATGGCAGCTGCCATTTCATCATGTTCTGCCTGGGAGATCAAGTCGGCGGCTATATACTTGGGATTCGCCCATTGATCTGCAATTATCAAAATTTCACTGGGCCCGGCTATCATATCTATGCCCACCAAGCCCATGACCCTCTTTTTCGCCATTGCCACATAAATATTGCCAGGGCCCGTTATTTTGTCCACTTTGGGTATGCTTTCCGTTCCGAAGGCCAAGGCAGCTATACCCTGGGCCCCTCCTGCCTTAAATATTTTATCCGCTCCCGCTATGGAAGCAGCTGCAAGTATTGAAGGCTTTACCTTACCATTTCTGTCTGGCGGTGTTATCATTATTATCTCATTTACGCCTGCAATCCTGGCAGGCACAGCATTCATCAGAACTGTTGAAGGATAAGCTGCGCTCCCGCCGGGAATATAGATGCCCACTCTTTCTATGGGCCTCACCAGCTGGCCAAGTATTATATCTTCTCCTTCATAAAGAGAGTAAGAGTTCTTCATCTGTTTTCTATGGTACTTTTCAATGTTTTCCCTGGCTCTTGCCAGGTCTTCCAGCAAAGCCTTGCTTGTGCAATCTATGGCCTCTTCTATCTCTTGCCGGGTTACCAGAAAATCCTCCAGTACAACTCCGTCAAATTCCCGGGTATATTCTCTCAATGCGCTGTCCTTGTCCCGCCTTACATTGGCTAGAATATCATCCACAGACTTGTTTACCTCGTCAATCTCCAGCTTATTTCTATCCAATAACTTTGCCAGGAACTCCCTGTCCTTTGAAATATCAATTATCCTCACAATACTGAACCTCCATTTCTTCCAAACATTTAATCAGATCATTTATCCTGTCAAATTTAAACCTATAGCTGACTCTATTGCAGATAAGCTTGGCACTGACCTCAAACATGTCCTCAATAACCTCAAGGCCGTTAGCCTTCAGCGTTTTTCCCGTTTCAACCAGGTCCACTATCACATCGGAGAGCCCCACCAAAGGCGCCAGCTCCACAGAGCCATTCAGCTTTATCAGCCTGATCTTCTGCCCTCTTTCGTCAAAGTACTTTTTTGAAATCCTAGGATATTTGGTAGCTACTCGAAGAATCTCATCCTTCTTATAAATTTTTTCTCCCTTCACTCCTGCTACTGCAAATCTGCATTTCCCAAAGCCTAGATCCAGAATCTCGTAAACATCATTATCGCTTTCCAGGATGACATCCTTGCCTGCTACCCCCAGGTCTGCAACCCCATTTTGCACATAGGTCACTACATCCGAGGGCTTAACATATACAAAGCTTATTTTTTTCTCTTCATCCTTAAAAATCAGCTTTCTCGAATCAGGATCTATGGACCCTCCCAATCCAGCCGCCTTTAACAGCTTATAAGCTTCGTCCCCAAGCCTGCCTTTAGCGAGTGCAATATTTATAAAGTCCAATTTATTGAGCCTCCTCGAATTTTATTTCCGTCAATTCATCTATGTCTATAGAAAAGCCTATTGCAGGCACCCTTTTCCCGAAAATCTCTGTAAAGGAATCGTATCTTCCTCCGCTTATGATAGCCCTATAAGAATTTGGCAGATATCCCTTGAATATCAGTCCATCATAGTAATCCAGTTCTGTCACCATGGATAGATCATAATGCACATAGCTTTTACCCCCCTCTTTTTCTATAAAGTCATTCAATTCCTCAAGCTCTTTTAAGGCTTCTTCCATCTCCTCATTCAGGCAATGCTTCCTCGCTGCAGCTTTTACAGCTTCGATGCTCCCTTGAATATTCATTATGTCAGCCAAAGCATCATATATTTCTTTTGACAGCTTCATATCCTCCATATGATTTATCATCTCATACCTGTTCTTGCGATAAATCAGTTCCTTTAGCTGCTTCTGCCGGACTTCGTCAGCATGGATTTCCTTTAAGAGTCCATTTATATATTTACTGCTCGACATTTCCAGGATGAATCTGCCGTTAAAGCTTTCTAAAACTTTCAAGGCTGATAATATTACATCCTTATCCGCATCCAATGAAGCCTCTCCCAAATATTCCGCCCCCATTTGCCTTATCTCCCTGACGTTCGAGGCTTCATTGCTCCGGAAAACCGTCGAGCTGTAAAACAGCCTGAGCTTTAAACCATCCTGCCATCTTGGAACCAAGCTTTTTATGATATTGGTGGTTATATCAGGGCGAAGTATCAAGACATCAGAGCCTCCGCTTATCACCTTCACCATGGATTCCCTTTTTATCCTTTTGTTTAATAATGTGTATTTGCTGAAATCCTCAAAGGCTGAAGGCTCGATTTGAATGAATCCTTCATTTAAGAACATATCCTCGATCCTTCTTCTGATTTCACATCTTTTCTTCGAATAGCCTATTTCATCCTCAATCCTCAAATATTGCATTTATTCCACCTGACCTTTGCTGTTTTTATTCATGTTGGCCGTAGAAGGCCTTATCCGGATAAAAAAAGAATCCATATAGGTATTACCTATATGGATTCTTTTTTTATCTCTCAACCATCATAGGTACAATCCCTAAATTCAAACAGAACCAGGGATTGCACCTATGAGTTATTATAGACTCAAGTTACAAACCCTCTTACTATGATGGTGATAAAGTTTTGTATTTAAATTTTTAAAAGCCAAAGTCAACATGGTTGACTCCCCTTTCACAGTTTAAAAATATTGTTTATAGTATACTACCATCAGAATAATATTGCAACACTTTTGCATAATTATATATAATGTATTAAATATTCTATATAGATGTTATCCTGACTGATAACGATTGCAAATGCTCCAGAGCTAAGACTTTGTAAGCTTGCATAGGGTTGCGTCAAAACTCGCTTCGGCTCAAACAGTTGACGCAACTCGTCCTATTGCCCCAGGGCACCTTCTCTTGCTCCTGTGTCGCAATTCACCTTGCCTTCGCTAACAAACTCTAAGCTCCTTCACAATGCACTCTTATATCAGTCAGGATAACATTATTGCTGTAAAATCTTTTTCACATTATATATATTTATCTGCTGTTTTACTGAAGCCCCTTAGACTCTAAATATTCGTCATAGGTCATCCTTCTGTCGATGAAGCCTTCGGAGGTTATCTCTATCACCCTATTGGCTATCGTCTGCATGAGCTGATGGTCATGGGATGCAAATAAAATATTGCTCTTATAGTCAGCCAGCCCGTTATTGAGAGCTGTAATGGTCTCCAGATCCAGATGATTGGTAGGCTGGTCTAAAATAAGCACATTAGCGCCGCTCAGCATCATCTTAGAAAGCATGCAGCGAACCTTTTCTCCGCCGGACAGCACCTTTGCCTGCTTTAATGCTTCCTCTCCGGAAAAAAGCATTCTCCCCAAAAAGCCTCTTACATATGTTTCCGTCTGATCTACCGAAAACTGCCTCATCCAATCCACCAAGCTCAGATCACATCCATCGAAGAACTCGGAATTTTCTTTAGGAAAATATGATCTGGTTATGGTCAGTCCCCATTTAAATTCTCCTGAATCCGCTTCCATCTCGCCCATGAGGATTTTAAACAAAGCGGTAATAGCTTTTTCATCCCCCACAAAGGCAATCTTATCATCCTTGTTCACCATAAAGCTTACATTGTTCAATAAGGTATTTCCTTCTACAGACTTGGTAAGGCCATCAACCTTCAGTATATCATTTCCAACCTCTCTATCCATTCTAAAGCCAACAAAGGGGTATCTTCGGGAAGAAGGCTGTATATCTTCCAATGAGATTTTCTCCAAAAGCTTTTTCCTCGATGTAGCCTGCTTCGACTTAGAAGCGTTGGCGCTGAACCTCTCGATAAAAGCCTGGAGCTCCTTTATTTTCTCTTCCTTTTTCTTGTTCTGGTCCTTTGTCATCTGCAGTGCCAATTGACTGGATTCATACCAGAAATCATAATTTCCTACATACAGCTTGATTTTGCCGAAGTCAACATCACACATATGTGTGCATACCTTGTTCAGAAAATGCCTGTCATGGGATACAACGATAACAGTGCCTTCAAATTCTATCAAGAATTCTTCAAGCCAGTTTATTGCCTTAATATCCAGGTTATTGGTAGGCTCATCCAGGATCAATATCCCGGGCTTTCCAAATAAAGCTTGAGCCAGCAAAACTTTGATTTTTTCTGCTCCGGTCAGCTCATGCATGTATTTCTCATGAAGCTCAGTCCCCAGGCCCAGGCCTTGGAGGAGTATGGAAGCATCCGACTCCGCTTCCCAGCCGTTCAGCTCGGCAAATTCAGCCTCAAGCTCCGCAGCCTTTATGCCGTCTTCATCGGTGAAGTCTGCTTTTGCATACAGCACATCCTTCTCCTTCCCTATCTCATAGAGCCTGGCATTTCCCATTATCACAGCCTCAATAACCTTATATTGATCATATTGAAAGTGATCCTGCTTCAAAACAGACATCCGGCTCTGTGCATCGATTATCACTTCTCCTGTATTCGCCTCTATTTCGCCGGACAGAATCTTGAGGAATGTGGATTTGCCGGCTCCGTTCGCTCCTATAACCCCATAGCAATTGCCCGGAGTAAATTTAATATTTACATCATCAAAAAGCTTTCTTTCTCCATATCTCAAGCTAACGTTTACTGCGCTGATCATATCTAATCCCCTTTATTAATTTTTGCATACTTGGCTATTATATCACAAAATTCCTGTATTGTATCATAAAAAATCACTGCCGGAAATATTGAAGGCAGCTCGTATTTAAATATCAGAAGCTTCAGAAAGGAATATGATAAAGGAGACAAAAATCAATACAGATTTGTCATATGTTAAAAGATTAGCGGAAAAATTCTTTTTCAAATATATATGATTCGGTAGGCTTGCTTATCAAATAGCCTTGAATCTGATCACAGCCCCTATCTTTAAGGAAGATTAACTGCTCTTCCGTTTCCACACCTTCTGCAGTGGATTTCATATTCATAGTTTTTGCCATGCTTATTATTGTGTTGGCTATAGCCTTTGCGGTTTCATCATCAGATAGATTTTTGACGAAAGAACGATCAATCTTTAAGGTATCTATGGGAAACTCCGTTAAATAAGCCATAGATGAATATCCTGTGCCGAAATCATCAATGGCGATGCCAACTCCCATATCCTTGAGTATTTTCATCTTCTGCAGCTTCTCAGACACCCCGTCCATAGCAGCGGTTTCAGTGATCTCCAGCTGCAGGTAGCCAGGCTCTAAATCGGTTTCATTGAGAACTTCCCTCACCATATTGACAAAGTTAGGCTGGTCAAATTGAAAAGCCGACACATTGACTGACACGGTTATAGGCTTCTTTCCTTTTGATTGCCATTCCTTATTTTGCCTGCAGGCCTCCTTTAAGACCCAATTTCCTAAATCGACGATGAATCCGCTTTTTTCTGCTATATCGATGAGATTGGGTATGGACATGCCGCCAAATTCCTTATGTCTCCACCTGAGCAACGCTTCAGCTCCTGTTGCTTCTCCGGTCCTGACATCGATAATAGGCTGGTACAGCATATACAGTTCATTCTTTTCAATTGAATGATACAGCTCGTTTTCGATATACTGTTCTTCTCTCACTACGTCGTCAATGCTTGAGCTATAAAGATTGTATTTATTTCCTCCGGCCTTTTTAGCCATAAGCTTGGCCAATGTTGCCTGATGTATCACTTCCGAATACTCGCGCTCCTTATCTGGAATCAGGCTTACGCCTATACTGACCTTTATGATAAATTCATATCCTTTGATCCTGATCATTCTGCAGCAATTCTTCCATAGGCTTTCGATGCGCTTTTCCATGGTTTCAGCATCCTTTTCCCATATAAGGAATATGAACTCATCGCCAAAAAATCTCCCTAAGGACTCGTCCGGATTTATAAATGCCTTCAGTCTGCGGGATATGATGGAAAGGGCTTCATTTCCGCCTTCATAACCGATGATGCCGTTTATCTTCTTAAAATCATCTACCGATACAATTCCGACAGCTATTGCTCCAAGCTTGTCTCTCAATAGTTCAACCTTGCTAGACAATTCTGCCAAAAAACCTATATAGTTATATAAGCCCGTCACTTCGTCTCTGTATGTAAGGTTTTTTATTCTATCAAGCATCAGATTAAAGCTTTTTCCGGCATCCCCAATTTCATTGGGCAGCCCTTCATCTGCTTTCACGTGCAAATCCCCATCGGCGGCTTGCTCAAAAACCTTTTTCAATTTCATAATCGGTCTGGTAACCCTGCCGGAATATATATAGTAAAACAATACGATCAATGCAAAGCATATAAAAAATAATGCCAGGATAGTATTCCTTACCTTAGCAACTTCCCTATAAACCTCATCCTTAGATATTGAGATAATAAAAGTCCAATCCGGCGAGCCTTTTATTTTCTTAAAGAATGCCAGCCTCTTGGAGCCATCGGCATTATTGTACTCAACTGTGCCTGATTCTCTGCTCAAAACAGATCGAACGGCTTCCTTATCATCAGATATGTATTCCCGGGCATTATTGCTTGCTACTACCAAGCCCTCGCTGTTCAATATTAAGCCGTATCCTGTATCACCTAAATTCATCTGTCCGATTATTTTATTTAGGAAATTTACTTCGATAACAATATTGACAAGGCCTGTAATTTCTTCTCCATCTTTTACGGAATGGGAAATAATGATTATCGGTGTGTCCGGCTCTGCAAAGGGACTGAGAAAGGGCTGAGAAATATGGTGTTCCTTTTTTTCCACGAATATTTTTTCGTATTGCTCCTGCTGCGATATGTCCACATCAACATCCAGAGTGCTCCAGCCTGTGCCATCCGGCCTGGCTATCGTCATATTCCTGATATTGTCACTTATTACAAACTCAGGAAGATACGTTTTTATTTTTTCCAGATCCATTGATTTTATCAAAGAGGCTTGAGAGACCACCTTTACCTGATCTACAAATCCGGATAATTCCTTCTCAACTTCCCCGGCTCTGGAATTTGCTATTTCATTATATTGAGCCTTTATTATTTCTGGCAGTTCTTTTAGTTCTGCATTAGTTGCTAATATTAGAACAGAAAAAAATACTATAGAACCGGCCAGCAGGTAAATAAGCATCTGCCACCTTATGGATTTAAGCATTTTGTCACCTGCAATATATAAATATTATCACTAAATTTTATAAATTTACTGATTACTTTTAGTTTTTTCTACATATTTATCAAAATTCTAACATTATTATAGCAAATTCTTCTAACCATTGGTAGTATGATTTATTCACGAATGATCTTTAACTTCACATGGCGATGTTCGAAAACTGGCTGGAGTAGAGCCTGTAGTATTTTCCCTTCTTATCCAGCAGCTCCTTATGACTTCCGCTTTCAACAATCTTACCATCGTCTACAAACATTATGACATCTGCATCTTTTATAGTGCTGAGCCTATGGGCAATGATAAAGCTGGTGCGGCCTTTCATAAGAGTCAGCATAGCTTCTTGAATCTTTGATTCCGTCCTTGTATCGATGCTGCTGGTGGCTTCATCCAATATCAGTATCGAAGGGTTCGATAATATGGCTCTTGCTATAGCCAACAGCTGCCTTTCACCCTGGCTGAGGTTGATGCCGCCCTCAGAAAGCTTTGTATCATAGCCTTTTGGCAATCTTGCTATGAATTGATGTGCATTAGCTACTCTGGCGGCTTCCATGACTTCTTCATCTGTTGCATCTGTCTTCCCGTATCTTATATTCTCTTTTACGGTATCAGAGAAAAGATATGTGTCCTGCAATACTATTCCAAAGCATTTTCTCAGGCTATCCTTTGTATATTCTTTAATATCCTTGCCGTCTATGAGTATCTCACCTTCGGTGACCTCATAGAAGCTTGTCAGCAGGTTTACAATCGTTGTCTTGCCTGCGCCCGTGGAACCTACCAGAGCAATGGTGCTCCCCGGCTTAACGGCAAAGTCTATGTCTTTGAGCACCGGTACGCCGGTTTTATACCCAAAGCTTACATTTTTAAACTCAACCTCTCCCCTCACATCTGCTAAAGTCTCCGCTCCCTCTTCATCCTTCCGTTCTTCCTTTTCATCCATGATGTCAAACACCCTCTCAGCCCCGGCAACAGCAGATTGAAGGGTATTGAATATATTTGCAATATCGTTCAATGGCCTTGCAAACTGTCTGGAGTAGCTCAAAAAGCTGGCTATCACTCCGATGGTTATGATGTCCTTTACGGCCAGGACCCCGCCTGCGGCGGCTACAACAGCAAAACCTATATTATTTATTACATTCATGAGGGGCATGATGTATCCTGACCATATCTGAGCCCTGATCCCCACATTACACAGGCTTGAATTTATATCATCAAATTCATCAATAATTTTATCTTCCCTGTTAAAGGCTTTAACGACCAAGATCCCCGATATGTTTTCCTCGATATGCCCGTTTAGTTTGCCCAGAGCCGCTTGCTGCTGTTTAAAAAGCGAGCTTGTTCTTTTAGCTACATTTCTTGTCATAATAAGCACCAAAGGTATGGTGATTATGCTTGCAAGAGTTAAAACAGGGCTCAAGACCATCATCATGGCAAAAGCACCTGCAATGTTTACTATACTGGACATAAGCTGTATGGTTGACTGGGATATGGTTGTGCTCACATTTTCTATATCATTGGATAATCTGCTCATTATCTCTCCATGGGTATGAGCATCGAAGAAGGCCACAGGCAGCCTTTGAAGCTTTCTGAAAAGGCTGTCCCTAAGGGAATAAACCACTCTCTGGGATAGGCCTGCCATGATCCAGCCCTGCATAAACACTATTAAAACATCAGATACATAAATAGCCGTTAAAATACCCACGATTGCAGCCAATGTCTTAAAATCAACCCCCATTTTCCCCAAGGACATGGCATCGATAGCTTTGCCTATGAAATAGGGCACCAGCAGCCCAAGGCCTGAGCTCAACATCACCAGTACAAATATCAGCATCAGCCTTTTTCTTTCTACTCCAAAATACCTCCACAGCCTTTTCATCGTTTCGCTGAAATTCCTGGGCTTCACCGCCGGCTGTCCATGCCTCCCTCTTATACTCCCAGCTCTAAGCATATGCCTGCTCCCTCCTTCCGATCTGCGAGCGGAATATGTCCTGATAGATCCGGCAGCTTTCCAGCAATTCTTCATGGGTGCCCATGCCTGCAACTGAACCGCTATCCAATACAACTATCCTATCGGCTCCCATAACCGAAGTTATACGCTGTGCGATCACTATACATGTCGCATCCTGGATATATTCCTTCAACCCTTCTCTGATTTTGGCTTCTGTGGCTGCATCCACAGCACTTGTGCTGTCATCAAGTATGAGCACCTTGAGTTTTTTTATCAAGGCCCTGGCAATGGAAAGCCTTTGCTTCTGTCCGCCCGAGAGGTTTACACCGCCCTGACCCAGCACGGTTTTGTACCCTTCCGGGAAAGCTGATATGAACTCATGGGCTTGAGACAGGATTGATGCTTTTTCTACTTCATCCATACCGGCATCATCATTACCCCATTTTATATTTTCAAGGATTGTTCCCGTAAAGAGGACGGTCTTTTGAGGGACTATGCCGACAGCCTGCCTCAGTTCCTTGATATCCATGTCCCTCACATCTATTCCGTCCACTTTTACAGTTCCGGAAGAAACATCATAAAAGCGCGGTATCAAATTGACGAGACTGCTTTTTCCCGAGGCTGTGGGCCCTATTATTCCGATGGTCTCCCCCGGTAAGCAGGTAAATGATACATTCTTAAGGACAGGCTCGTTATCATTGCCGTCATATGCAAAGGTGACATTTTCAAAATCGATCCGTCCTTTTATCTCACTTTTCTCCATGCTATGCTCATCGGCCTTCATGGTGCTTTCCTGGGAAAAAACCTCGTCTATACGCTCGGCAGAAGCCTTGGCTCTGATAAACATGTTGAATACATGGGAAAGCATGACCAGCGAAAACAGTATCTGAGTCATATAGTTTATAAAAGCGATGATCTGGCCCACTTGCATATTGCCGTCGCTGACCCGCAGGCCTCCGAACCAGAGGATGAGGACAATGCCTGTATTTACCGTAAGCGTTATGGCAGGATTGAACAACGCCATAGCTCGCATCCCCTTGACGGACACATCTGTGAGCTGCCTGTTTGCATCTTGAAAACGCTCTACTTCGTAATCGTAGCGGTTGAAAGCCTTTACAACCCTGACCCCTGCAAGATATTCCCTCATAACGCTGTTCACGTTGTCCAGCGAGCTTTGTATCCTCCTGAAGAAGGGATAGCTGACGCGCATATTGATAAAGATGATCAATCCTATTATCGGCACTATCCCCAGAAGCACCACAGCTAAATGCGGATTTATAAGAAATGCCATTATCAGGCTTCCGATACATAAGATGGGCGCCTTGACGAATATCCTCATCATTCCGTGAGCAAAATTCTGAACCTGAGTTATATCATTGGTCAATCTGGTGATAAGCGAAGCAGTATAGAACTTATCGATGTCACCTAAAGAAAAGCTTTGTATCTTCTTGAACAGATCTCCCCTGAGCTGGGCTCCGAATTTCTGTGATACTATGCTGGATACGGAATTGCGTCCGACAGCCGCTCCGGCTCCTATTGCCGTAACTAAAAGCATGACTCCCCCCATGCTGAGCACGTAAGTCATGTCTTTACCGGCTACTCCATGATCCACGATCCTCGACATTATTGTCGGCTGCAGAAGATCACAAAGAGCTTCTATCGTTAAAAATACCAAAGCTGCCATGAATCTTCTCCAATATATTTTTATATACTTATTTAAAAAGCCCATTTTATTACCTCTATATTTCATACTTATATATAACGCATTAAATATTTTACAGCAGTAAATTTATATTAACTGATAAAAGAGTGCATTGTGAAGAAGCTTAGAGTTTGTTAGCGAAGTCAAGGTGAATTGCGACACAGGAGCAAGAGAAGGTGCCCTGGGGCAATAGGAAAAGTTGCGTCAACTGTTTGAGCCTAAGCGAGTTTTGACGCAACCCTATGCAAGCTTACAAACTCTTAGTGCCGGAACTCTCGCAATCGTTATCAGTCAATATAAAAAGTTATGTAACGTATTTTTGCAACTTATATAGCAAGCTTCGCATATGCCGCCATACAGTATGATTATAGCAATTTTTTCGGATAGAAAAAAGACTGACTTATAAAGCAAAAGATTCTGAGGTGCTCTTTTCCCCAGAACCTTGAACTGTTTTTGATTTTATACGCTCTTTTTTTTAGATTTGCTCTTCGGCTTGATAAGCTTTATTATCAAAATTCCTGCCCCAATTATTATGATGTTGCCCATCTTTAACCCCGCATCTCTTTCTAATGCGTTTATCTCCGGCAAAGCTTTTAAATATCTGATGTGAGCGGTGTTCATGTTTGAGCCGGTCACCTTGACATAAACAGCATTTCCGATTTTATAAGCAAACCCGTCTATGCTTCTGCCATCGGGAAGATTAAAGGAATAGCTTATAACATATGTGTATCTGTTGGGCACCGGCTCATTTCTTTCGCCGCCTTGCCTTCTTATGCCTGTGATGACAGCCCTGTCCTTCACCCCGAAAAATCCAAGATATATATGCATCGAGCCGTATAAAACAAACATAATAGCAATAAACAAAACCAATATCTGACCAATTTTTTTATTCGCTTTAATCTTAAACATATGCCTACTCTCCGTTCAGGTCTGCCTTGCTCAAAATGATGTCTCTAACAAGCTCAAAATTATCATCATTGCAAAACAAAGCTATTCTCTCAGTAAAGCCTCCCTTGACTATTATGGATTTTGACTTTGAATAAATCTTAACCCGCTTTATTCTTTTCCATTTAACGAATACAGCTTGCCTGGATTGAGCTAAAATGCCTGCTCCTGCCGCAGAGGGCCTGCCTGAAAATATTCCCGTAAGGACTAGCAAAGCATTTATTATTTTATTCCTCTTGGCCTGTTTTTCCTGAGTATAATTCAAAATTCCTTTGCTGTTTATCACATAACCCGCATCATATTTGCCGCCATAAATGAGCATGATGAATAGAAATGCCGCAATAAAAAAGATACCTATGAAGATCAACGGATAAGCTATTCCATCGACGAATAAGTCTCCCTCTGATGCGATCAAAAGCATTATGATCAAAATCCCAAAAGGAATCCCTAATGCTAAGCCCAGCTCCTTCAAAATGATCATATTTTTAAATAAAGGGATCTTGATCTCCCAGCGAAGCTCTTCTTCATCCCATCTTTTCACAGCCTTTTCACCCCGTCCGCTCAAGCAGATATAAATAAGTGGTTAATATATGCCTGGTCATGATTCTAAGATTTATTCCTCATATACTATAACTATTTCCTTGGTGCTGTTGATCCAATCCACCTTGCAGTTTAGATTTTCTGCCGCAAACCTGATGGGTACAAAGGTCCTGTTGTTCTTTCCCATAGGCGCTACGTCCATTTGACTGCTCACTCCGTTTACCTTCAGGTCTTTTTTGTTAAGCCACATTTCAACCGTGTTTTCTCTTGCCTTCATAGTGATCTTCTGGGTGCTTCCTTCCCATTCTATGGTACCGCCCATGGCTTCAACAACGGCCTTTATGGGGATCATGGTCTTTCCGGTCAAAGCCAAAGGTGTTGTGCCTCTGCCCGGGTCCACCTCTTGATTTACACCGTCAACACTCATATATGGGCTTTCCATCTTCAGCACGATAAAGTGCTTGTAGCTTCCGGGCTTATAGGTCTGATCACCTGTTGTTACGGTAAATTTGGCTATGACATTCCCCAGCTTTTCTGCTGCGCCTTCAAAGGGTTTTGCTTCTGTAAGCACCGGCTTGACGGAATAATAGTAGGTAGTATTGGGCTCCACATTTACATCCGCATAGGAGGTGCTGGTCAGATAAAAGTCCGTTACCGATGCACCAAGGCTGTTTGGCGAGATAGACCTGAAAAGTCTGTATCCAAGGCCATCAGCCGGCTGCCACATTATCCTGGCTCCAGATTCAAAGGCTTCCGCACCGCTGCCCGCTGCCGGAGTTGGGGCTGTCGGAGCTGCCGGAGTTGTAGGCGCCAATATAACCTCAGTTATGCGCTTGCCGCCTTCCCAGTTGCCCCAGCTTCCTTCAGAGCCGTAACGCCACTTGCCGGAAAAGCTTTTCCCATCAGCGGCCATAGTGAATTCGATGTCTCCTGCATCACTGGGCGGTGCATAGGAAGGAGATTCAGACCAGGTACCTGTGAGAGTATTTCCAGAAATAGTTCCGCTGATCTTTCCTTTATCATGAGTATATGTTCCTGTGACAGCAGATCCGCTTTGAATCAACACCATCTTGCCCCAGTTGCTGTCCCATTCGCCTTCCCATGAATATTTCCCCAAGTCTGAGCTTCCTGTAGTTAATGCTGTTACCGTTATAGTAGTAGGATTGCTAATTTGCTTCCATTCGTAAGTGTATCTTACGCCTACTTTACCCGGAGGTCCTGCATAGGCACCAATATAAAGCGCCCATCTATCACCTGCGGAACCTTTATCTTTGAACTTCAAAGTCATATTAGCACTACATGAAGTTTGAGATCGGTCGTCTTGGCCATATCCTATACCAAACCACCTTGTTTCAGTACCATCTTCATAAATAACCTTAGCCTCAACTCCACTTGCAGTTCCATAGCCTAAACCTATTAGGTCCGCTACATCCAAAGATAAAAACGGGCTTATAGCTACGCCGAAGTTTCCTGTCTTATTGCTAAAAACCTCTTGTTCAAAAGCTATTGATATGGTTTCATTAGCTTGGATAATGGTGGGAGGATTGCTCCAGGTATATTTTACATGAAGATTTCCGGGATTGCTTTCATCTTTTGAAGCGTAAATTCCTAACCCATAGGGTATTGTAGTTTGAAGTTCAGCAGTATTCCCCTCTAAGCTTGCAAAATAGCTCCATGGATCTCCCGGTTTAAAATCTTCAGGTATTGGAAATTGATAAGTATCTACTAATACCCAAGCATAACCGCTTTCATCTGCAGATACATTTATTGCAAATCCATTCACCATGCTTAGAATGATTGTTAATGCAATAAATAATGATAATAATCTTTTCATGCTTTATCTCCCTTCTTAATCTTATATATTGAATAATTGTGCCTAGATTTAAGTTAATAACCAAGTATGCTGTCAGTCTTAAATATAGTTTATATATTTGGAAAAGTCGCCACCTAAAAAGGGTGAATCATGCATAAAGCTCCTCACCCATTTCGGGTGAGGAGCTTTATAGCGCCCTGTTTTCAAAGGTTTCTTCATCAGTTTATGTACTGTTTTTTTCCGTAAGCAGATTCACAAGTTCTGCTTTGCTTTGAATATTGAGTTTAGAATAGATATTTTTAATATGGGTTTTGACCGTATTTTCGCTCAGATGCAGTTCATCGGCGACCATTTTATAAGTCCTTCCCTTTAACAGCAATGCCACTATCTCACTTTCCCGTACAGTCAATTTGCCCATGATCGTTAAGCTGTCTATAGCGTCATTTTGCTTTGATGGTGCTATTTCATACAATGCCGATAAAAAAACATGACTTTTCAGCAGCATTGAAAGATATTTATTAAGCAATGGAAGTATAACAAGAATAATAAAAACTATAACCAGCGCCAGCACTGACGGACTATACGCCCTTGCACCCGAAGCAACAATAGCATTTCCCAGCATTCCTCCGATCAATACGCCCAGTACATTTGCCGAAAGGCCTATCCCCAGGATTTTTACCGGATTATCATGGAAATCCAGCATTTCCCCCAAAATACTCCACCAGAAAAGGTCATAGACCCCGCAGGCTCCCAGCATCAAAGTATTTACAACAAGGTAGCTGGCAACGGAGCGATCCAACACCATGAATGCTGTAAAAGAAAGACCTATCATAGCAATGGCAACATATAGCAGGTAATTTCTATCGGTTTTGCCGGGAAGATTCTTAACAATATATAATGCAACTATATAAGGAATGGCCCAATACCAGCTTACAAGCCACTTATGATGTGCAAATGCAGGATTGATGACTTGATACATCAGACCGGAATTGATAGTGATTATTATAATAAATATGCACAAGAAAGCAAGAGGCTTTATAGGGCTTATGGTTTTTTTATATTCGGCACCGGAACACCGTGAATCCGTCTCCGCATCTTCCGGTAATCTGGCTGCAAAAAATAAAGCTCCGCAAAGCATGATAATGGACAATCCAAGGCCCGCATATGCAGACAAATGTATAGCCGTCATGTTTATAAGGATCATTAATATATTTGAATATATCAATGCATCTGCAGCAGTCTTAATTCTTCCACTTGAGGGTGTATAGGCATTATAATAAAAGCCCCAGGCTGCCACACAGCAGCTTGCCATAAGAGACAGCAAAAACAATAAAATATTCCAGAGAATTGAAGGCGATAAAAAGAAAGGCAGGCTCCCTATTATGCAAAATATGATAGAAAATATCATCAATTTTTTTGTGGCTTTAATGGATTTAATGAAGAACCCGCAAAAAAACAAACCTATAAAATGAGCAGCTATCGCCCCAAAAACCATTGAGCGGGCATTTATATTGAATTTACCGGTGACAGCATACAAAACCTGGCCTTCAAAGGGGAAAGCCAGCAACCAGGAGAAGAACAGCGAAAATACAATGACCGATAATGTCTTTTTATCCATATTTGATATTTTTTCAGTTATTTTCTTCCTTGACAAATATATCCCCCCGCAAAATGACTCATAGCAGTCACTATAATTAATTATAATTGCTTATAAAAAATATTCCAAGCCATATAAATTAATTTTTAAAAACCGGGGAAGATCCCCGGCTGTTCTACTGTCTATCCTTCTTGCATTTATTATACTGAGGCATTATCTTTCTTATTTCCTCAGCTTGCTTTTCATTTATGACCTTGTCATCTATCATTTTCTGAACCACATCTTTGCGTGACTTTTTATAATTCTGGAAGAATTCCTTTTTCTGCTCTTCAGTCATATCCTTAAGCTGCTCAAACATTTTTCTGCGCTCTTCTCTTTCAACCTTCAAATAGTCTTTTATTTTTTCAACATCCCTCGATTTAATGATTCCTTTCTCAACTAAGCCGTTTAAATCCTTTGCGATCTTCTCTTCATGGATCTGCCTTCGCTTTTCCCTTATCAGGCCGGCTTCCTCATCTGTGATGATCCCTTCTTTTTTCAGCTCATCCAGCAGGCCTATCCTCTTAGATTTTATCTGGGCCTTCCTTTGTTCTTCGGTCATATTTTTTCTTTCTTGATTTCTTTTCTCAATATATTGCATTATTTTATCTGCTTTTTCACGGGTTATGGTTCTTTCTTCCACCAGACTGTCCAAAACCGCTTTCATGCCTGCACCATTTTTCTTATATGCGCTTTTGAACTCAGGACCGGCTTTATAATCGACAGATATACCATATTTTATATTTCCATATTTTTGCGAAGCCTCATTGGCATGTTCTCCAAAAACCGGAGCCCCCATAGGAAATAGCAAAGCTACAGACAGCAGTCCGATGATCAATTTGTTGCTGCTTGGATTTTTATCCATTTCATATCTCCTTTCTTCACGTGATTGTCATTCAATCTGACAAATATATTATTTGCTTTTTGGCTTATTATGTTGTGATGAATGATATGGATATTTTATTATTAGCAGCACATTGCTTCAAATGGTTTTTAGGTAAAATATGGAAATGCAAAATTTGCTTTAAGAGCAAAAGGAAATGGTGAGGATTAAATATTATCCCTCACCATTTTTTATTCCTACTGAACTTTGGCTCCCAGATAAGCTTCCCGTACTGCCGGGTTGTCAGCAATATACTTTGCAGAGCCTTCCATCTTGATCCTGCCCTGCTCCAATACATATGCCCTGTCAGCTATAGACAAAGCCTTATAGGCGTTTTGCTCAACCAGCAATATGGTTTTATCCATTTTCCTTATGTCTATTATTATATCGAATACCGTCTGTACCAAAAGCGGTGCCAACCCAAGGGAGGGCTCATCCAGAAGCATTATTTCAGGATCGCTCATAAGGCCTCTGCCCATAGCAAGCATCTGCTGCTCTCCCCCGCTCAAAGTCCCTGCTATCTGCTTTTCTCTTTCCTTCAATCTTGGAAAGAGCTCATATACCTTCTCAAGATCTTCTTTTATCTTGTTCTTATCCTTCCTCAAGTATGCTCCAAGCATAATATTATCCTCGACAGTGAGGTTTGCAAAAACCAGTCTCCCCTCAGGCACCTGGCATATTCCCATTTTTACTACCTTATTAGGGCTTATAGGCAGCTTTTCGCCTTTATATTCTATAACTCCCTGCTTATATTTCAAAAATCCGGATATTGCATTGAGCAGCGTTGATTTGCCTGCCCCGTTTGAACCGATTATAGTCACTATCTCGCCCTTATTTATATCCAGGCTGACGCCCTTTAGTGCGTGAATGCCGCCATAGAATACATTTAAATCTTGAACCTTTAACATTCTCTACCCCTCCACTCCCAAATATGCTTCAACTACCTTAGGATTATTCTGAATATCCTGAGGGGTTCCTTCTGCCAGCTTGCATCCGAAATTGAGGACCATGATCTTTTCACATATTCCCATAACCAGGTCCATATGATGATCGATTATTAAAACGCTCAAATCAAACTTGGGGCGCATCTCGGAAATCAAGCTCATAAGCTGAGCCGTTTCATCCGGATTCATACCTGCCGCCGGCTCATCAAGAAGCAAAAGCTCGGGGTTCAATGCCAAAGCCCTGGCAATTTCCAGCCTTCGCTGCAGTCCATAGGGCAAGTTGTTTGCGATCAGATCCTTCCTGTCCTGAAGCCCCATTATTTCCAATAAATTATCTGCTTTCTGCTTCAGCTCCCTTTCCTGTTTTCTGCACCTGGGAAGGCGAAGCACGGATTCCAAAATATTATAGCTGCCGTTGCTATGACAGGCTATCAAAACATTTTCATATACGGTGAGCTTCTTAAAAAGCCTTATATTTTGAAAGGTTCTCGTGATCCCTTGACCTGCAATGAAATGGGGCTCCTTGCCGGTGATATCCCTATCCTTAAACATTATCTTCCCTTCTGAAACCTTGTAGACACCTGTTATAAGATTGAATATGGTGGTCTTGCCTGCACCATTGGGGCCGATGAGCCCGCTTATTTTTCCTTTCGGGACTTCAAAATCAACATTGCCGACAGCAGTAAGGCCTCCAAAGGTCTTTGTCAGATTCTGCAGCTCAAGAATATTCATAGTGGCTTTCCTCCTTCCATCTGACTTGGAAGGTCTTCCCGCTTATTCTTCAATCTTGTAAGAAGCCGCTTCATGCTTGATGGGGTAAATTCATATCCGCCCATAAGACCTTCTGGCCTTGATATCATTATTATGATAACTGATAATCCGTATATTACCAGACGCCAATTGGAGAAGCTTCTTAATATCTCCGGCAGAGACGTGAGCACCAAAGCCCCCAATACGCTTCCGGATATGCTTCCCAAGCCTCCGAATATAACGATTATTGTTAACTCTGTAGATTTAACAAGGCTGAACATTTTAGGCTGGAGAAAGGTCATATAGTGGGCCATAAGGCCTCCCGCTATTCCCGCATAGGCTGCGCTTATCATCAAGGATATGAGCTTATACTTAAATACATTTATTCCTACTATTTGAGATGCAAGCTCTTCCTCCCTCACAGCTATCATATTCCTTCCATGCCTTGATCTTATTAAATTAGCTAAAATTATAACAGCTACCACATTTATTATTACAACATTTGTCAGGTTTGTATAATTAGGTATTCCGGGCCAACCCCTTGCTCCTCCAAAATACTGGACGTTGTCCAGAACAAGCCTTATTGCCTCTCCAAAACCCAAGGTAGCTATACAGAAATAATCTCCTTTAAGATTCAATGTAAGCTTGCCTATTATTGCACTGACCAATGCTGCTGCCAAAGCTCCCATAAGCAATGCAGGTATAAAGGGCCAGCCATACTTTACGGTCATCATGGCTGAAGCATAGCCCCCTATGGCCATAAAACCTGCATGACCGAAAGAAAACAACCCTGTAAAGCCGGTGAGCAAAGACAGGCCGAGGACTGCCATAAGATTTATGCCTGCCAGCAGCAATATGCCCTGAATGTAATATAGATCCATAGTATTGCCTCCCTCCTAAGCCTTATCTTCAGTTACTTTGCCCATCAAGCCCCTGGGTCTGAATACCAATATAGCGATGAGCAAGACAAAAGCAATGAGGTCTCTATAATTGGAGGATAAGTACCCGGAGGTCATGGTCTCTATTATGCCCAGCAATATGGAGCCGACAACCGCTCCTGGAAGGCTTCCCAGGCCTCCGAACACCGCAGCTATAAATGATTTGTTAGTTATTATCCCTATTTGGGGATAAACAGTGTATTTCATTCCGAACAACACGCCTGCAATGCCTGCAAAGAATCCGCCAAGGGCAAATACAACTATTATTACAAGGTCAGTATTGATTCCCATCAACGCACTGGCCTTTACACTATAGGAGGTAGCTTGTATAGCTTTTCCCATCTTTGTAAAATCAATAAAAAATACCAATAGCGCCAAGCAAATAGCAGAGATGATAAACATGGCCAAATCCAGTCTGCCCAGTGTCACACTGCCCAATTGAATAGGAGTCCTGGATAAAATCTCGGGATAGCTTTTGAATGTAGGACCTATTGTTGCTATTACGATATTTTCGAGAAATATTGAAGCTCCCATGGCAGATATTATAAAGTACAAAAATGGAGCTCTTCTTTCTCTCAGAGGTTTATAGGCCCCTCTTTCGATCACTACTGCAAGGACACAAGTGGTCAATGCAGCTGCAATAAAAGCCGCAAAAAAGGGTAAGCCCAGCTTGGTCAGATAATAATATCCAAAATATGCCCCCAGCATTATTACACCGCCATGGGCAAAATTACTGAAATTCATTATGCTGTAAACCAGTGAATATCCTACCGCCATAAGTGCATAAACACTGCCTATAGACAGGCCGTTGATAAGCTGCTGTAAAAAAAACTGTGACATCCCTTCACCCCTAACTGTTAAAATAGAGGCTGTTGCAAAATTCAAATGTTGAACGCGTTATGCAACAGCCCCAGCCCATTCATACTGTTGATAGACTATTTAGCAGAGTATTTCTGCTGGAATACGTATTTGTCTCCTTCGATTTTAACGATAGCAGCATCCTTGCCCTCAGGATTATGAGTCTCCTTGCTTATATTGATCTGCCCTGTAACACCCTTAACCTTTGTGGTTTCCAGAGCCTCGGTTATCTTAACAGAATCTGCTGATCCGGCTCTCTCTATTGCGTCTACCAATACAACTACCGCATCATGAACCAAGTAGCCGTTTAATTCTAATTCTTTATTATATTTTGTTCTGTATCTGCTCTTGAGATCCTGAACTTCCGGATCATCATAGTCTACGTGGTTTACTATATAGGTGCCCTGAACTGCATCCTTAGCCATTGTGAACAGCTGCTCGGAAGGCAGTCCATCTCCGCCCATCAACGGTATAGTTATTCCTAATTCCCTTGCTTGATTCGCGATCAATGCTGCTTCTTTAAAGAATATAGGCAGGAATAAAACTTCCGGATTTGCTTCTTTTATTTTGCTGAGCTGTGGTCTGAAATCCACATCACCGAATTTGAAAGCTTCCTTGGCAACTACGGTGCCGCCCTTGGAAACGAAGAATTCTTCAAAGAATTGAGTTAAGCCTTGTGAATAATCATCAGCTACGTCATAGAGTATAGCAGCTTTCTTAAAGCCCAATACATCGTAGGCATAGCCTGCTGCAACTGCACCTTGATAGGGGTCTATAAAGCATACTCTGAAGTTGTAAGGTTTAACCTTGCCATCTAATACAGTAACCTTGGGATTTGTAGCAACAGTGGCTATATCCGGCACCTTGGCCTGCTCCAATACCGGAGCTATAGGAATAGCATTGCCGCTTGCATTTGGCCCTAATATTGCAACAACTTTATCTTGCCCGGTAAGCCTCTTAGCTACGTTTACCGCTTCCTGCGGGTCTCCCTTGGTATCATAGCCTATTACTTCAAGCTTTTTGCCCAGAAGGCCGCCTTTGGCGTTTATTTCTTCAAAGAGCATCTTTACCGTGTCAAGCTCACACTGTCCCCATACTGCCTGGTCCCCTGTCAATGAACCCATCCAGCCGACTTTTATGATTTCTTCTGCCGGAGCAGCAGTCTCTGTCTGCGGCTTTGAACAACCTGTGAAAGCCATTGTCAGAATCATTAAGCTCACTAATAATAATGCAAGAGTCCTTTTATACATCCTTACCCCTCCTTATTTAAGCAAAGCTTTTCAGCTTTTATTCACTATATGATTGAATATTCAAAAATCTTCAAAAATACTCATAATTGTTCAAAATATTTTTTAATTTTTATCGCAAAGCAATAGCAAACCTTCAAAAAATTTGCTCATATTTACCTTTCCGCCGCTGTTTCTCTTACCTCTGATAAAGTCCATCTCAGCTTTTACATTTTCAAAATCAAACAGCATATTTGAGTATCTTTGAAAATTATCGGCGAAATAATCTTCCAGTCCTGCATTTGCAAGATTTGTCAAGCCTTCCTTCATCGCTCTTCTCATTCTTTGCTTTACGGTTTTGGAGTTGTCCGGCAGGTATTTGCATAATTCGTCTATGGCACACTCATCATAGGTTTTCTTCGCATTGATTATATAGGCGCATACATTTATAATATCGTTGGTGCCCTTCTCGCCCAGCATCCCAAGCATGCTCAAAATATATTTTATTTCTTTGATTTTATCCTCGCCTTGATTGTTCTCTTCCTTGCTCATTGTACTGTTGAACACCTTTTTTATATTGTTCAGCATATCTTCCAGCCTTATTTTTTCAGCAACCTTTTTAGCAACCTTTTCCACTTCGATCTTATTTAACGGCTTGCTTATAAAGAACTCTATTCCCGATTCATAGGATTCTGTTATCAGCTCATGGTCAGAAACCTGGGAAATCATTATAAAGTTAATTTTGGGCCTCATCGATTTTATCTCTTTTACCAAAGTATTGCCGTCAAGCTTCGGCATGAGAAGGTCCACCAGTACAATATCGGGATTATTGGCTAAAATTTCATTGTATGCTGTATCTCCATCATAATCGCACCCAATTACCTCGCCTAAATTATTGTCTTCAATGATATTGCTCAAAATTTTTACAACATTTATATCATCATCTACAATATAGTATCTCAAAGCTCTTTCCTCCCAAAAATTCTGCCGGGAACAGTTATATTAAAGCTTGTCCCCTTATTTAATTCAGACTTTACTGAAATGCTCCCCTGGAAAACATCTCTGGTCAAATCTCTTACTAAAGCAAGTCCAAGACCCCTTTCAATATCTCCTGTATTTTCATCAAATTTGGTTGAAAAGCCGGGATTAAATATGTAATCTATATTGTCTTTCTTTATGCCCTCTCCGTTATCAACTACAGAAATTACATAGTCATCCCCATCCTCAAATATATTAAGCTTGAGCACTCCCTTCCTTCTTTTCTCCATAGCCTCTATGGAGTTATTGATCAGATTTCTTAAAACGGACATGAGATAAAAATGCTCCGCTACATTAAAGTCAGCTTTGATATTAAATAATAATTCAATGTCCAGTTTATTCAATCTTATATATTCCTTGGTATCAATCTCTAGAATATTGATGATATCCTTGATGCTCATGCAAGTGCCGTCGGTTTTATCCCTGGCCATCTGTTCCAAGCCGTTTATTACCCTTATATAGCCTTTTTTTATCTCATGGACATCCTTGGCAATATCCAATGCCAGATGCTTGAGCTCATGAGGGTAGTCATTTTCAGATATGACCTTGTAGGCAAAATATGATTTCTTCATTACGTCTTCTATTTCGCTTATATTCTTATTCATAAAATATATCTCGCTCTTGAAGCTTGAAGTGAGAAGCATCAATCTCCTATATCTCTCTTCATGCTCCTGCTTTGCCAAAAAGCCTCTGTAATGCTTTATGGATATGATCACTCCCATGGCTATGAAGGCTCTCACCGCTGCAATCACTATCAAATTCTTTATTATCTCCATAGTCATGCCCACGATGCTGGTCCTTACGCTCATCTCCACCATGTTGGACAGAAAATCACAGAAAAATGCCGTGACGGTAAACCTTGTAATATTCTTCTCGACCGTATTGAAATATAAAAAATAGTATATTACACCATAAGCAAAATAGAAAAAAACATCCGGACCTACCATTATCCAGGTAATAGGCAGGTCCTTGATCTCCATGTATTCAATAATCCCTCTGAACAGAGGAGATACTATGCCGGTGACAAAGCCAACGATTATCGGGTTCAGTTCTGCATAGTTATATAAAAATATCGGAAGCAAAATTACTGAAAGTGTTATTATGAATCCTTGAACAAAATAATTAAAATGAAATTGGGATGCTAAGGCCACACAAGCTGCTATAAGTAATGTGTGCTTTAATTTATTCATCAAATTCACCTATGCATATTTATAGAGTTTAATGCAAGAATTGTCTTTATGCGTTGAAATAATAATAACATACTTGAAAGTCAAATAGAAGTGAATATATTCTCAATTTTCGCAACTGTCATGCAAATATAGTCTGAGGTACTGCTACTCTCTGAGAGTAGCCTTTAATCTGCTGTCTTTAAGCAAAATATCAATAGCATCCATGATCGAACACACCACCACGTCCGCATGAGCCAAAAGCTTGCCGCTGCATCCTTCACGCTCAATAACAGCTATGGATAGCCTGGCTGATTTAAACATTTCTATGTCATTAAAGCCGTTGCCTATGCAAATAGTCTTGTCTGCTCCTATGCTTTCGACTATTTCTTTTTTAAAATCGGCGGCCTTTCCTTTAGGAAAGGTCCTGACAGATACGCTGGATTGAGCGCATTCGGCTTCAACGGTTCCATAGGTATCGGCAGTCAATATGTAAATATTGGCACGAGATTTAAGCTCCGCCAGAAGCCCCTTCACCCCGTCTGTAAGCTTTCCGTCCGTCGCTATCGTGCCGTTATAATCAAACACTATGTTTTCTATCTCAATTACTCCTAAACCTGGTATATCGTAAATCAGCATTCAATTGTCCCTCCAAATTTTACCCATATATGCCTTCAATATATTCTCTCGTCCTTCTGTCCTGAGGCGAAGAAAACATCCTGACTGTCTCATCATATTCCACCAGTTCTCCGTCCAGCATGAATGCGGTGTAATCCGATATCCTCTTTGCCTGATAAAGATTATGAGTGACTATTACTATAGTATAATCTCCGGCTAAATTTATCAACATTTTTTCGATATTAGCAGTGTTTTTCACATCCAGAGCGGAGCAAGGCTCATCCAGAAGCAATACCTCCGGCTCCACTGTCAGCGCTCTTGCAATGCAAAGCCTCTGCTGCTGGCCTCCCGAAAGCTTCAATGCAGACATGCCAAGCTCGTCCTTCACTTCATCATAAAGGCCCGAAATCTTAAGCTTATCAAGGGCTATTTCTCTCAATCTGCTTTTATCCCTTATTCCATAGAAAATTGGAGCATAGGTCAGGTTCTTATATATGGAAAAGGGAAATGGCGCAGGTTTTTGAAAAACTATGCCTATCCTCTTTCTTATTTCTTCTTTGGCCATGGAATAAATATCCTTGCCGTTAAATAAAATATTGCCTGCAGCTCTTCCTCCGCTTTCCTCCAGCATCCTGTTCAATGATAAAAGAAATGTGGATTTGCCGCATCCCGACGGGCCTATTATTGCAGTTATTTTATTCTTTTCTATTTTCATATTTATATCATTTATTATCTTTTTATCTCCATAATAAGCATAAAAGGATCTTAACTCCAGTACATTCATTTCGCCGCTTCCTTTCTCCAAAAGGTTAAGGATATTGAAACCGAGTTTATGATGAATAGCAATAATATGAGCACCAATGCTGTCCCATAGGATTTCTCTGTGGATATGCCCTCCCCCGTTAAAATATACAGATGAAAGGGCAATGCCATAACAGGCGAGGACAACGATTTGGGAATAGGTGCAAATATTACAGCGCCTGTAAGTATGATAGGTGCGGCAGCACCCATTGCAAAGCCTCCTGCCAGGGTCACTGAAGATACTATATCCTTTATGCTTTGGGGCAGCACCAATCTTAATAATGTATAAAGCTTAGTTGTCCCCAGAGCATATGAAGAAAACAGCATCGAACTGCTGAATTCCCTGAAAGTCTTCTCAACTCTGGCCTGTATGAAAGGAAATATCATTATGCCCGAGGTCAGGCCCGCGGATATAAGGCTTCTTCCCATTTTCAGATTAGCCACCATAAACGTATAACCAAAAAGGCCAAGTATAATGGACGGAACTCCTGCCATGCATTGTATCACCACATGGGCAAGGCTCTCCATCCTTTTGGATTTGCAATAAAACACTATGTATACAGCAGTTGAGATTGCCAGTATAGACGCAAAAACGCATGAGATAAGCATGAGCAGCAGGCTTCCTATGATCGCAGGCAATATGCCGCCCTCAGATCCCAGGGGTATGCCCGCCGGATTGGATAAAATAAACTCCCAGGTCATCGCCTTGAACCCGTTTTTTACAATATAGATGAAGATGAAAGCTGCACTCAAAAGAGCCAAAAGGCCGCTGAGCAATATCCATGCATTGAAAAGTATTGAGCTTATCTTCTTCATAATTGACTCATGCTCCTTTTAATATAAAATAGAGCTATATTTATTATGAGCAATATAGCCATCAGCACAAAGCCTGCCGCAAAGAGGGCATGATAATGCAGGCTGCCTACCTCTGCCATGCCCATTTCAAGGGCGATGAGCGAAGGTATGGTCTGACACTTTCCTAAAAGCTTAGGCATTATCGGTGCATTTCCGATAACCATCATCACCGCCATGGTTTCCCCCATGGCTCTTCCCAAGGCTAAAACTGCAGCTGCTGTTATTCCCTTTATGCTCTGAGACAGCACTATGGTCCTGATAATGTAACCTTTGGATATGCCTAATGCCTTAGCGGCTATCGAATACTTTTCATACATCTTTCCCATGGTTTCATCACATGTAGATATTATATACGGCAAGACCATGATCGAAAGCAGTATCCCTCCTGCAAGAACGGATTCACCCGAGGAGAAGTCAAATACCCTCTCAAAAAATTTGACCAATACAAGCAACCCGATGAACCCATATATTACTGAAGGCACTCCTGCCATCACATCTATCAATCCTCTCAATATCAGCCTCGGCTTTTCCTTAACATAGCCGGACAGCAAAAGCGAGCTTCCTACCCCTATCGGCAAAGCAATGATTATGGCAACTATGGATACATACAAAGTGCCGAGTATGATATTGAGTATCGATAGATTTTCCGGAGCCGCCAGAGGATTCCATGTGTTTCTAGTTATAAATTTCAATATGGGCACCGCTCTGAAAAATATCAAGCTTTCTTTAAATATAAAAAGTATTATAAAGGATAACAGCAATAATGAAATAAAAGCCAACAGTTTAATACTTTTTTCAAATAACCTGTCAAGGACCTCCCACATTCTATCACCTCAAAAAAGGGGCTGTCGCATAACGGATTCAACCTGTCATTCCGAAGGAGCAAAGCGACTGAAGAATCTTTTTTATTGCAATGTCTTAAAGATTCTTCGCTGTGCTCAGAATTACTAAATTATCATTTTGCAACAGCCTCAACGATCAAATTCTATTTTACAGGCACAAAGCCCATCTGTTCTATAATTTCCGCTCCCTTTTCCGATGTCACAACATCCATGAAGGCCTTTTGTTCAGGAGTCAATTCTCCTCTTTTTACCACTATAAGGGGTCTTGAGATCTTGTAGGAGCCATTCACTATGTTTTCCTCTGTGGGCTCTACTCCATCCACTTTAAGCGGTATCAGCTTGCCTTTGTTCTGATTGACCATGCCGAAGGACGCATAACCAATGGCATCCTTATTTTCAATTACCTTGGTCACCAGCGCTCCCATAGAAGGAGACTGTATAGCGTCAGGCCTTATTTGAGTTTCGCCCATCACGCTCTTTTGAAAGACTTCATGTGCTCCGCCGCTTAAATCTCTTATAACCACAACAATTTCCTTATGAGGAAGCTTGCTGTCGAGCTCATCCCAAAATTTATACTCCCCGGCAAAGATTTTTTTCACTTCTTCCGTCGTCAAGCTGTCTCTCAGCTTTACCAATGGATTTTCCGGGTTTATCGATATGGTAAGAGCATCTATTCCAAGTGTGAAATCTTTTGCATCTCCAATTTTCTCTTTTTCTTCGCTCTTGATTTCCCTGGCCAACATACCAAAATCGCTGGTGTCTTCCAGCACTGCTTTAACTCCTGCTCCTGAACCGCCGGCAGAAACATAAATAGCTATATTTTCTTCCGGAAAGCTTGGATCTACCTTGTTCCAGGTAGTATATCCTTCGATAAAATCAGTGGCAATAGCCGATATTACCGGTGCCAGTGTGGACGAGCCGTTAAATGTTATTTGTGCTTTAAATTCAGTTTTCATTTCATCCGGCTTATCTCCGGCAGCAGGCTCGCTATCTGCAGGCGTTGTTGGCGCCTGGCTTGTACAGCCTGTTAAAGCCATCGTAAAAACCAGCAGCATACATAATAAAATACTCCAAAATCTTTTCATCGTAAATCCCTCCACGTTGATATATTATGACAACTATCCATAGTGATTTTATTATGATTGCCAGGATTTTACCAATCGATATAATTTATAGCTCTTCACCTTTGTATAGATTTTATCAATGAGAAGTCCAAATTGCCGCCGCTTATGATTATCGCAACGTTTTTATTTTTGAATAATTCCGGTTCAGCCATGACTGCGGCTACCCCCACTGCTCCTGCAGGTTCTGCAATCACCTTTTCCTTATCCATAAGGAAAAGCACAGCCTCTTTGACGCTTTCTTCCTCAACCAGAACTATATCGTCAATGCATTGTCCTGCCATTTTATATGGTATTTCCCCCACCCCGCCAACCAAGGCATCACATATAGAGGGCTGCGAAGGGAAATCCATATAGCACACTCGATCCTCTAAGGCTTTGACCATAGCCGGGCAAGCACTGGTCTGAATCCCTATAACCCTGATCGAAGGCTTGATATGCTTGGCCGCCACAGATACACCGGTTATAAGCCCTCCTCCTCCGATAGGAGCCAATATTACATCGATATCCGGATTGGCCTCGAGTATCTCCATAGCAATGCTTCCTTGACCTGCTATCACTTCTATGTCGGAACAGGGATCTATAAATATACGTTTTTCCTTATCCAGCGCCTCCAGGGCTGCAGCATGGGCTTCATCGTAATTGCTTCCCACTGCGACAACCTCAGCTCCATAATATTTTATCTTTTCCAGCTTTGATTCGGGGATGCTTACGGGCACAAATATTTTAGCTCCGATACCTCCCAAAAGCTTTGCAGCGTAGCTGACACCAGCACCGTGATTTCCGGAGGAAACAGCCAGAACTCCCCTGGCTTTTTCTTCATCTGTCAAACCGGTCATCTTGCTCAAAGCACCTCTTATCTTGAAGCCTTTCAATCTTTGCTGGCATTCAAGCTTTAGAAACACATCAGTATATCTATTGCTCAAATACATTGAAAAATCCAATGGGGTTTTATATATATATCTGCTTATTCTATCTCTTGCAAATTGAATATCCTTAAAAGAAACCATCATCAGCACTCCCTAATCTCAGTTGATACATATAATATTATCATAAAAATCAAATAAATATCTATAATTATGCGATGAATTACAAAAAGGAAGCCGCATCGTTTTGACCCGCAGCTTCCTTTTTATATTAAAACATTTAACCTTGCTTTTCTATATATAACGCATTAAATATTCTACATAGCTGTTATGCTGACTGATAACGATTGCTGTAAAATCATTTTCACGTTATATATAATCTAAGGATGATCATTTAGTGTATACCAATTGAATGTTGTATTCTGCCGATTTAGCTTCATCATCCTGAACACTCCCATTGATATATATTTGATATTTCCCGGATTCGCCTTGCAGAGTGAATTCTGATGAGCTTAAGTCTTTGGATTTATTCTCAATGCCCTGCCAATTCTTATCATAGCTGTCCAGAATATCCTTCATTGTCTTGTTCGATATCAGATATACATAATATGAAATATCGCTGTCGCTTTCACTATACTGGCTGTCAGTGATCTTATCCTCTTGGAGTATGGGGAATTGTTCCGCAGGATATCCGTCGGAAAGCACCACTGTTTCTGCAGCGTCATAGTAGCTCTTCTTTTCCAGTGCCTCTTGCTCTTTCATAGCTTTATCATAATAAGATACATCCAGATAAATGCTAAAATTCCCATCATTGGTCTTTGCAATCGAAACTATAAACCCATAGTCTTCCTTCTTCCCCGACATAAAGAAACTGTTCTGGTCTGACTGCTGCGAAAGGTTCTTAGCATCCCCCAAAGCTTCTGTATAAAAAGCCACTGCCTCCTCATATTTTTTCCCCGTTAGATATATAATGCCGATTGCTTTAGAATCCTTATTGTCATTTACATTGACTATGTTAGCATCCTCCAGTATTGGCACTACATCTTTAGGGAAGCTATCAGGAGCTTTGAGATTGCTTCCCATCTCTCCGAGGCTTACCTTTACATCCGAGCCGGCTTCCTTTGCAGCTTCATTTATTTCTTCTTCAACCTTTTTCACTTCTTCATCAGCGGCCTTCAGGCCCGCCTGCTTTGAAGGTCCGCCGCATCCGCCAAGCATTGCCATTATTATTATGATGATCATCAGGATATACCATATCTTCTTCAAAATACTACCTCCTCCAGAATTATAACGGTATATAATAATTATAGGGGATACCAGAGGCTTAGGCTTCCAATAAATTGCGCTGCACTTTCAATAAGTTGACAAATTAAAATTAAAATTTATCAGCCGGAATATGCTTTAGTGCATACAATTGTAACTTTCTTTAAAATGGTGTATCATTATTTAATGTTTATGTATTGCAAAGGGGTACATTCAAAATGACAAATTTCCTTCTTACACTGGCAATAGGACTTGCTTTCGGATATGCTTTTTATAAGATGAAGATCCCGGGAGGCATGATGGTTGGGGCAATAATCGGGGTTGCTTCCTTAAATATAATCTGGGGGATATCTTATGTTCCATCATACGCAAAGTACACGGCACAGATAATTGCAGGGGCTTTCATAGGCTGTTCGATAGACAGAAATGATATTCAACGGCTGAAATATCTTATTAAGCCTTCATTGGTACTGCTTTCTTCTATGCTGATATTGAATATCTCGCTGGGCTTTTTGATCTATATGATAAGCCCTCTGGACCTTATTACTTCTTTAATGAGCTGTGTGCCGGGGGGCATGAGTGATATTCCCATCATCAGTGCGGACATGGGTGCAGACGCGCCGAAGGTTGCGGTGCTCCAGTTTGCTCGTATGGTTGCAGGTATAGGTTTATTCCCCACATTGATCTCTATTATTGGTAAACATGACAACAGGATAAACTCAGATACCCAATCCGATATAGATGCTTCTTCTGTGAAAATCACCAGGCCCAAAGGGAAAACCGCGGCAATTTTTATCCAAACCATTGCAGTAGCTTCAATATTCGGCATCATCGGCAAGATGCTTAAAATTCCCGCAGGGATTATGCTTTTCTCAATAATCGGCGTTATTTGCTTTAAGCTGCTATTTAATAGATCCTATATGCCCATGTGGGCAAAGAAGCTGGCCCAAGTGCTTTCCGGCACATATATAGGCTGCGGCATAGGTTATGAAGATGTGCTGCAGTTAAAATATTTGATAGTGCCTGCTGCGCTTTTAGTTCTGGGATACTTCGCGGCTTGCTTTATAGTGGGCAAGCTGCTCAGCAGATACTTTGAAATGTCTTTGAAAGAAGCTATGCTGGCAGCCACACCTGCCGGTGCATCGGATATGGCGCTCATATCTTCCGATCTGGGCGTTCAGAGCACCGATCTCATGGTGCTGCAGATCATACGCATGATAATCGTGGTATCATTATTCCCTCAAATCATCAATTTGATCGTCAAGCTTCTGGCATAAGAAAAAGCATCTACAAGTATAATGGTATGTATATCTGAGCAGGCCGGGGGACGGAAACCACTGAAAGACACGGAATTTTGCACTGAAAAACACGGAAATGTTTTTTTAATGCCATATCACCACAGGACTGCGAGTTAATCCGTGTTCTCCATTCCCCTATGACCTCAGCGGCATACTCAAATACCATTTGCCAGAATATATTGCACTACAGTAAAATAGCATCCATGTATAGACTAAGTATGCTTATATAAAAATTGCCAATGACCCTTATGAGCTGAGCCTTAGAAAAGCCGTAAGCGAGGCACGGACGCCGAGCAAGCTTTCCAGGTCATGGATGACCTTTGGGAAGCGTAGGATTTTCTTAGGCTCAGTGAATTAGTGTCATCAATTTCTATATACTATACGAAGCTATACATGGATGCTATTGCTTATGCAGCTTGCCATTAGTCTGAAGGGATTATTTTAAAACCCTTCCTATTTTTTTATAGAATAATATATGTGCTTGCATACTTCAAAAACTGTGGTAAGGACTATTATTGCTATGAAGATTTTAAAGCTTGTCGTGCCTATATCCCCCAGCCTTTGCAAAGGAGCAAAATCCGTGTTCATGATGCTTTCCTTTACGGCAGGATTCAATATCCCGGGATTGCCTGCCATCATAAGAAATATAGCTAGAGAGCCTATGTCAACTCCTATCTGGATGAATCTTAAAGCATTAGTCCATTTGCCTATCCTGAGTTTATATGCATTCAAAAGCACATTGCCTATCCAGAATATATTCAAATACGGCATATAGAGCCTTAAGGTATCAATGGAGAATATTGGAACGGAAATAGTCTGCGCTCCCTGATTATAATATATGGCGATTATATGAGGAAATCTGTTGAAGATGATTATGCCCAATATCGTAAAGCATATAGCAGCGTATACTTCCGATGCTTTTATCACCTCATAGGATACAGGCACAGGCTCCAGATCCTTAGGGCTCCACTTGCTATTAGGATTCATATCCTTTATATCTTCTTCCTTCGCAAAATACTGTATAATGGCAAACACAATGGTGACAGAACCTACAGCACTTATAGCGGCTGATATCATCTGCATCGGCAGCTTATACAGCAACTCTATAAAGTGGCCCTGTGTGCTCAATATGGAGACCAAAGTTGCAATACAGATTCCCAAAGCTACGGCCCCCAGTACAATGGTGAGAAGCAAACGGTATAGATCATATAATTCAGGGCCGATCAGGTACCTGCCGCTAGATTTATATTTTGCCGCAACCTCTGCAGGAGGGCCGAATGACTCTAAAATCGACAGTACATCCTCTTCCTTTTCTTCATAAGCTTCTCCTTTAGCCAATCTGTCACTCGTGGTCTTTTCATCCAGGGCATCCAATATCAGAGATCTCAGCTCTTTTGTTATATCTTCTCTCTGGGCTTTTGGCAGCTTTTGGCCCACCGCATATAGGTAACGATCAATCCAATTTTTCATTATTCCCATCTCCATTCTTAGTTTCGAGAAGCTTTGTAATGATATCATTCAGGTGAACCCACTCTGTCATAAGACTATTCAATACTCTTTTGCCTTTTGCATTCAAGATATAGTATCTTCTCGGCCTTGCTTCATCCAAAGACCAGCTGCTATCCAGCAGTTCCTGCTTTTCCAGCCTTCTCAGGAGGGGATATAGTGTGCTCTGATCGATGGATAGTCCCCTTTCTGTCAAACGCTGAACCAGAGAATAGCCGTATTGCTCTTCCTCCAGCTGACTCAAAACGCTCAAAACCAAAGTGCCTCTTCTTAACTCCATGGCCAGACTTGATACAATTTCATCTACTTCAGACATTTTGATCACTTCCTTGTGATTTGATTATACTGTACGACACATAGTATCGTCAATCATATAATATTATTTTTGTAAAATATTAATAAATATAAATCATTATAAATCAAAAGCTATTCATAGCGCCCTTGCTGCTAAATTTGCTTCATTTCATATGATGCTTGCCAACATCTTTCATCAGTGCTATAATCATAGTTGAAATTTAATACATAGTGCTGGGGGTGCCATACGGCTGAGAGAAGTTCTATACTTTAACCCTTTGAACCTGATGCGGGTAAAACCGACGGAGGAAAGCCATTAAAATATATGGATGGACGCCTTAAGCACTGTTGCAATACAGTGCTTTTTTTATCGCATAGGAAAAAATAAATTTCCTATGCGATGGGGGATGCAAGGGGGAAGCCCCCTGCCGTACAAGGAGGGTGCTCAGGATGCCGTGCATCCGTCAAAGGGAACCATAGGGTTCCCTAGTGAAAGAAGTGCGACGTGAGCCGTTCTTCTTATTTGGAGGTAATTATGTATATCGATGCTCACAACCATATAGACTTCTATGGAGAAAAAATAAAGCAGGCTTTGAACATAATAAAGAAAGATGAGATATTAACCCTTGCCTGCTCTCAAGATGAAAAAAGCTATCTTTATGCCAAAGAAATTGCCCTCCAGACCCCCTTGATAGTGCCCTGCTTCGGGATTCACCCCTGGACAGCCCATGAAAATCATAGGGATCTGGATCGCTATGAAAGATATATCGAAGAAACTTCCATGATAGGCGAGATCGGCTTAGATTTCCACTGGGTACCGGAAAAAGAAAAATATCCTCATCAGGTAAAAGTCCTTAAATATTTTTTTCAGAAGGCAAAAACCTATGATAAAATTACCAATTTGCATACCAAAGGAGCTGAGGAAGAAATATTGAGCCTGATAAAAAAGTATAGCTTGAGGTCTCCCCTAATACATTGGTATAGCGGACCTTTTCATGTGCTCAAAGAGCTTCTTGACTATGGCTGCTATTTTACTGTAAGTGTAGACATAGGCTATTCTGAGACTACAAGGAAAATTGTTGAGTACCTGCCTATGAATAGGATCCTGACAGAAACTGACGGTCCCACGGCTCTTCAATGGGTCAATGGGGAATATGGCTATCCCAACTATGTAATAGCTGTTTTAGAGAAGATATCAGAGATAAAAAAGCTGCCAATAGAAGAGTCAAAAATGGCTATTTGTGATAATTTTAATAGCCTGTTAAAAATTGAAAGTAGGTGTTCTCGTGAAAAATATCAATCTTAGTCTTCAAATAATTCCCTGCGTTCCGGAGGAAAGGATATATCCGGTGGTGGACAAGGTCATAGAGTATATAGCTTCCACAGGGGTTAAATACGAGGTGGGGCCTATGGAAACCACCATGGAAGGGGATTTGGATCATCTATTGGAAATCGTGAAAAAAGCTCAAGAGATTTGTGTAAAGGAAGGATGCAGCAGGGTTTTATCTCAAATAAAGATTGACTATAAAGCAGAAGGAGTAACCATGGATGAAAAAATCCACAAATATAGATAACAGGTTGTACCCAATAGCAAGCATGATAATAATGACTCTGCTATGGCAAATAATAGTGGATTTTTATGATGTGCCGAATTATATACTGCCTTCTCCTGCAGATATTATGGCTGCTTTGGTAAGGGATCACAGCCTCATACTCTCCCATACAAAGATCACCCTATACGAATCCTTCGTGGGATTTGGATTTTCCATAGTGCTGTCCTTTATACTGGCTATTATCATGGACAGCTTTGAAGTGATAAAAAAGGCCTTCTACCCCATATTGGTGATATCCCAGACCATACCGACAATAGCCATTGCTCCGCTTTTCATAATATGGTTCGGCTTCGGAACCTTGCCGAAAATTGTTGTAGTGATCATGGTCTGCCTCTTCCCCATAGTCATCAGCCTGGTAGACGGCTTAGAGAAAATAGACAGGGACTTCCTCAGATTGTTTGAAGCTATGAAAGCCACAAAGCTCCAGACCTTTTTCCACCTCAAGCTGCCTTATGCATTGATAAACCTGTTTTCCGGCTTAAAAATTGCCGCCACCTATATGATAATGTCTGCAGTTGTGGGAGAATGGCTGGGCGGTGACAAGGGCATCGGGGTCTATATGGTGAGAGCAAAGAATGCATATGCCTTAGACAAAGTATTTGCCTCTATTTTGGTGATAGTGCTTTTGAGCATCATCACAATTTACATCATCGACTTCATAGGCAGGAAGCTTATTCATTGGAAATAAAACATAAAGTAAAACATGATAGGAGGAACATAAAGAAATGAAAAAAATACAAATTTTAGCCTTGATAACAGTTTTAGTATTCAGCATATCTTTAGTTTCAGGCTGTTCGACGCAAAGCACCGCAGAAAATACAAAGGAAGAGTTGGAGCCGGTAAAGGTGATCTTGGACTGGACTCCTAATACAAATCACACCGGCCTTTATGCAGCATTAGAAAACGGATATTATGAGGAAGAAGGCCTGAAGGTAGAAATAATCCAGCCTACGGAAGGCACCTCTACGACTTTAGTAGCTGTAGGGCAAGGCGACTTTGCCGTAACATATCAGGAGGATGTGACCTATGCCCTGACAAGCAAGGATCCTCTGCCAGTCAAAGCCATTGCGACGATTATCCAGAATAATACCTCCGGCTTTGCTTCACCTAAAAGCAAAAATATAGAGACTGTCAAAGACTTTGAGGGAAAGGCCTATGGAGGCTGGGGCTCCCCTTCCGAGGAAGCGGTCTTAAAAGCGGTGATGATGAAAAACAATGCGGATTATTCGAAGGTAAAAAATATAACTCTGGGCAATGATGATTTTTTTGCCGCTACCCAAAAAGAAATAGATTTTGTATGGATATTTGAAGCATGGACGGGTATGGAAGCGAAAGTAAGAGGGGTTGAGCTCAACTATATCCCCGTCAAGGATTTAGACCCGGCATTGAATTACTATACTCCTATTTTGATCGCAAATACCAAAACCATAAAGGAAAACCCGGATAAGGTGAGAAGGTTTTTAAAAGCCACGGAGAAGGGGTATAGATATGCTATAGAAAACCCTGAAGAAAGCGGCAAGATATTATTGAAGTATGCTCCGGAATTGGGAGAAGAACTGGTGATTGAAAGTCAAAAATTTTTGACCGGTGAATATACCAAGGGTGCTCCGAAATGGGGCATGATGAAGGGAGAGATCTGGAGAGATTATGCAAAATTCTTATTCCAGAACGGTTTGATAGAAAAGGAGCTAATCGTTGAAGATGCATATACCAATGAATTCCTACCCGAATAATGAGGACCTCCCGCTTATCTCGGCGGAAAGCATAAAAAAAAGCTTTGGCGAGATAAAGGTTCTTAAAGACATTTCCATAAAAGTAAATAAAGGTGAGTTCGTGACTCTGTTAGGGCCCAGCGGCTGCGGCAAAACCACCATATTCAATATCATCACAGGGCTTGTCCGCGAGGATGAGGGTAAAATAACCATCAGGGGAACCATGGGATATATGCAGCAAAAGGATCTGCTGCTGCCCTGGAAGACTATAATGGACAATGTAGCCCTGCCTCTGATATTAAAAGGGGTCGGCAAAAGCACATGGGAGGCTAGGGTAAGAAAATACCTCCCGGTTGTGGGCCTGGAAGGCTATGAAGAAAAGTATCCTTCCCAGCTTTCAGGGGGCATGAGGCAAAGAGCAAGCTTTTTGAGAACCTTCATGGCCTCTGAGGATATCATGCTGCTGGACGAGGCTTTTGCATCTTTGGACTCCATTACAAAAGAAAATATGCAGAAATGGCTGCTGGAAATGAAAAATAGATTGAATAATACCATACTCCTGATAACCCATGACATAGATGAGGCTATATTTCTTTCGGACAAGATATATGTATTGTCGCAAAAGCCTTCTACAATAAAAAAAGAAATCTCTGTGGATTTCTGCAAAGAAGATAAATTAGAAAGGCTTTTATCTCCCCAATCGCTTTTATTAAAGCAGGAAATACTGGGTTTATTGGGATAAGCAATAATACCCTATAATCAATAGCATCCATGTATAGTTCTGCCTTGCCAATACAACAGCTATAAGTAGAATGGTATGTATATCTGTACACAGTTATGCATTTTGACAGGGCTATTGCTCGCCTTTGGAAAACTCCTAACGGTTCCAAACAGGCCTCCTGCCTGGTGGAACCTAAGCTGTCGTCCGTGACAGCTTTACGAAGTTTTCAACAAAGCCATCGCAAAGACCTGTTAGCAAAATACATATAAGTGACATCTATACATACCATTTACTTATTCCGCTATGCAAACAATAGTATCTGTTGTATATATGCCTTAGGAACTTATTCCGCTGCAGTAAAATAGCATCCATGTATAGACTAAGTATGCTTATATAAAAATTGTTAATGACCCTTATGAGCTGAGCCTTAGAAAAGCCGTAGGCGAGGCACGGACGCCGAGCAAGCTTTCCAGGTCACGGATGGCCTTTGGGAAGCGTAGGATTTTCTTAGGCTCAGTGAATTAGTGTCATCAATTTTTATATACTATACGTGACTATACATGGATGCTATTGACTTGGTTGCTATTCCTATGGTTATTAGAATTTTTCTTTATGCACTTTGTTATACAGCAAAGCATTTTCATCATGGGGTGCTTTTTCTTCATCCGGATATCCTATTGCAATCATGCATTCCACCTTGGCGCTTTCGGGCATGCCCAATATATCCTTTATGTAGGCCTCGGAAGTTGTGTCCCCATCATATTGTCTTCCTCTGACCTGCACCCAGCAAGTGCCGAGTCCCAATGAATGAGCAGTGAGCTGCATGATAACGGCTGCTATGGAAGCATCCTCAATCCATACGTCGTATGGATCTCCGTCAATGGCTACAATGATTGCCAGAGGAGCTTCCGCCAAAAGCTGAGAGCCTCTGTCCCTACATTTTGACAGTTTCTCAAGCTTTTCCCCATCCTCTACGGCAATAAACTCCCATGATTTCCTGCCGTTAGACGAAGGCGACATCAGCGCACCCTTCAATATGGCCTCGAGCTTTTCTTTTTCGACCTTTCTTTTCTGGTATTTCCTTATGCTTCTTCTTGTTCTAAGCAAATCTAACATATGATATGATCACCTCTAATAGTTTTCTTTAAATATATTATATATCATTATCGAAGATTTTAAAATTCCCTATTCTTATAGAACCTGACTGACAGCATAAAGGATATGAGCAGAAATACCGATATTGAGGCTATGAAAATCGCAGCTATAGCGGCATCGCTCCTAGAACTGAAGAAGTTTACCATGCTTTGAAGCCATGCAGCATCTTGATTCTTCCGCAAGTAATCCGATATAAATGAAATACCGAAGAAGAACAAGAAAAATACTACAAAGTTGACCACCCTAAGCTTCATATACCCGTATTTAAAAAATATGGGAAACCATATTCCCGTCATCAAACCGACGCTGATCAAACCGCCTATAAAGATTTCCAGTGATAAAGGATAAACCTTGAGAGGGATTTGTGCCATAATTATAATACTGGTCGATGCCATGTATACAATAGTGCCCATGGCAAGATAAACGATGACCGACAGGTACTTAGCGGCTACAATGCTGCTTCTTTTTACCGGCAGGCTGTTTAGCATGACATCCGATTTATTCTTATCTTCATAAGCGCAGGAAGTCATAGCAAGCATATAGGTAAAAGCGACTAATCCTGCCGAGAACATGGAAGACCCCATTCCCTGAAAGGCAACTAATACAAATACCATATAGGCAAGGCTGAATATCATCTGCTTCTTTTGTATCAACATATCTTTTACTATGAGATTATACATTTTGACACCTCCTGGTATAATAGAGCATGATATCTTCAAGGTTAGGCTTTTCAATAATAAGCCTGTCGCCGTAGCTTTTTTGCGTATCCTTCCTATCGCTTACCAGGGCTTCGAAGCCGAACTGATTCTCCCTGATGCTTATAAAGTCCTTCCTGCTGTTATTATTCAGGAGTTCCTTGCTTCCTTTCACCAGACCATAGTTGTTCAATAGGTCGTCTTTCTCCATGCTCAGTATGATTTCTCCCTTATCGATAAGCGTCACATAGTCTGCAATCTTATCAAGATCAGAGGTGATGTGGGTAGAGAAAAATACCGCTTTGTTCTCATCTTGTATTGTTTCAGAGAGTATGTCCAAGAGCTCGCTCCTCACCAATGGGTCCAACCCGGAGGTAGGCTCATCCATTACCAGCAGGTCCGCTTTATGGGATAAGGCTATCGCCAGGGAAAACTTCATTTTCATGCCTTTAGACAGATCCTTTATTTTCTTTTTGGGCGGCAGTTGAAAATCTCTGATATATTTTTGAAAGACCTTTTCGTCCCAGGTTTCATAAAAAGGAGCCACTACCCATTTCATCTCTGAAATCATCAATTCCTCATAAAAATGGTTTTCATCGAATACAAATCCGATCCTATTTTTTATTTCTTTCTCATGCTTTAGGTGATCCATGCCGAAAATTTTAATTTCACCGGCATCCTTTTTGAGCAGATTCATCATGAGTTTTATAGTAGTCGTTTTGCCGGCTCCGTTTGGCCCGATAAATCCCATGATATATCCTTTTTCCATGGTTATATCTATGCCCTTGAGACTAAAATCCTTGAAATCCTTTCTAAGTCCCTTTATTTCCAGAATAGGTGCCATAGTTTAATCCTCCTCATACAACAGTTTTAACATTTCCTGAAGTTCTCCATATGATATGTCTATTGTCCTGGCAGCCGATACAGCCTCTGCCAGTTTTTCTTCCACAATCCGTATCCTTGCCTCTTTGAGAAGCTCCTTGTTTTGAGCACCTACGAAGGAGCCCTTGCCCGGAACGCTGACGATATAGCCTTCTCGTTCCAATTCTTCATATGCTCTTTTTGTAGTAATAACACTTATATGGAGCTCCTTAGCCAAATTTCTTATGGAGGGAAGCAGCTCCGTTTCTTTCAGTTCTCCATTTATAATAAGGCTTTTTATTTGCTCAGTGATTTGGTCATAAATAGGTTTATCCGATAGATTGGATATAACTATATTCAATAATCCCCACCTCCAATAAAGGCTATACTGTATATATCGTATATATACAGTATAGCCTTTATGCATTGTTCTGTCAATAACTATATTTATGATTTAAGCTCTTCTTAAAAGCATGTCTATTTTGGATTGATCAAAGCCTATTACTATGTTTCCATCAATATCTATCACAGGCACTCCGCTTTGTCCTGATTTTCTGATCATCTCCATTGCGCCTGGTCTGTCGACTGCCACATTGATGTCTTTGAATCTTATCTCTTTGAATTCTAAATAGTCCTTAACTTTATGGCACCAAGGACATGACGGAGTAGAATATACTATAACGCTCATGAAATCACCTCCTCAAAATCTATCAATGCACCCGCAGGACATACCTTCACAGAAGGACAGGGATGGTTCTGCGGGCACCTTGCTTCATTAATAGTAATACTCATATATACATTTCGTCATTATACGTATACCCCCCACAGGTATATGATAGCACGGTTTATATCTCAAATCAATACCCAATGATATTATTTTATGAATTCTATATAAATCTTATTTCTTTTAGGCTGTCAATCATATTTTATTTAGTTATTGACCTAATCAAATGTCTGCGCTATAATCCAATTAGGTAAACATCAAATTAGATTCCGGAGGTATCCTAAATGGATAGGACATCAGTATTAAAAGCCATTGCCGATGAAACGCGAATGAAGATTCTGACGCTGCTCTTGGAACATAATTGTTGCGTACGGGCATTGGCAAGGAACCTTGAGTTATCGGAAGCCACTATATCACAGCACTTGAAAATATTACGGGAAGCAGGATTGATTTCTGGCGAAAAGCGCGGCTATTTTATGCACTATGATGTGAAGCGCTCGGTATTGCGTGAGTTGGCCGGAGAGATTAAAGCGTTGGCGTCCATAGAGCGCGAAATCTGCACTCCGGAAAAAGGCAGGTGCCTTTCATCTGAACAAGAAAAATGCCATGTCAAAGATGAATGCATTGATGACACCAAAAATCTTTGCCATGGCTCTATTCCTGATGATAAGGAGGACATGCATCATGGACATTGTAAGTGTCACAAACCTTAAAAAGACTTATGGAGATTTTGCAGCGGTAAACGGAGTGGATTTTTCTATAGGCCGAGGCGAGATATTCGGATTTTTAGGCCCGAACGGTGCGGGCAAAACGTCAACCATCAATATGATGATCGGTCTGTCGAAGCCGACTGAGGGCACCATAATTATAAAAGGAATTGATGTAAGAAAGCAGGTGAAAAAAGCACAATCCATCATGGGAATTGTGCCGGATGAAAGCAATCTGTATGATGAACTGGACGGCTTTGAAAATCTTTGTTTTTGTGCTTCCCTATATGGTATGAGAAAAGAAGAGCGGGAGTCCAAAGCAAAACAACTTTTAGATAAGTTTCGTTTAACCGAAGCGGGCAAGCGCCCTTTTAAAGCATACTCAAAAGGTATGCGACGCAAGCTGGTCATTGCGGCAGGCATCATTCATTCGCCGCAAATCTTATTTCTTGATGAGCCAACAACTGGCATTGATATTGAAAGCGCACGACAAATACGTGAGTTGATCGTTGAATTGAAGAATCAAGGTACTACGGTTTTTATCACCACGCACTATATAGAAGACGCGGAGCGTATTTGTGACCGCATCGCCTTTATAGTATCAGGCAAGATAATAGCTATAGGAAGCGTACCCGAATTGATGGAAAGCATATCCCACGGTTATATGATACGGCTTTCGGCAGAAGAAAGCATCATGAAATATGCAGTTGATTTGCAAGCTCGTTTTGAAGGTTGCAACATCAATGCAAGTCAAAATAATTCGCTCGTGTTGGCATCGCAAAATAGGATACCCTTGCTCCCCGTGATACAATATTTTGATGAAAAGGGAGTTTCAATTTACGAAGTAAAGCAATTGCGCCCTACGCTGGAAGATGTATTTGTAAAAGTCACTGGGATTGAGGCAGAGAAGTTGGAAAAGGAAAAAGGAGTTGCTGGCAAATGAAAAGCTGGATTGCATTTTGGAACATCTTAAAAAAGGACATTCAAAATTACTATCTAAAACCGCCTAATATAAGCTGGGGCATTATTTTCCCTTTATCGTGGACCCTTATGCAATTTATCCGCTCAGGCAGCTTGAATATCATAGAGTTTTTGCCTGGCTTAATGTCAATGAGCATACTGTTCGGAACCACATCCATGCTTGCTGTGACCATCACCTTTGAACGCAAAGGACGCTCTTTCGAACGCCTTTTGTTGGCTCCCATCAGTCTGAATACGATGGTGCTGGCGAAAATTACAGGGGCTGTGCTTTTCGGGATTTTCAATGCTTTTACTCCCGCCGTGGTCGCAGCTTTTTTTGCAGATCTCACCGGAGTAAACTGGGGCGTCGTTCTTCTGGCGGTATGTTTAATCTCCATAACTTCAACGCTGCTCGGCTTGCTAATCGCAGTTTCTGCAAAAGAGGTGTTCGAGGCACAGACCTTTTCAAACTTTTTCCGTTTTCCAATGCTTTTTCTTTGCGGTTTATTTATTCCAATTCATGAGTTGCCTGCATTTTTCAGGCTTCTTTCCTACTGCTTGCCGCTCACCTATGGTACGGATATTCTAAACGGTGCAATCGCTCAAACAAATACCCTGTCATCATTGTTATGTATTCCTGTTCTTTTAGTCTTTGCAGTATTCCTATTTGTAATTTGCCGGTACAATATTAACCGCAAATGGATTTTATAAAAAATATACGATATTTGCAAATCCACTTTATATGGGCTAAATTATTCTCTTGGTTTTTCATTAAAATTACCTTTCTTTTTGTTGCTATAGTGGCTTGAACAACTCCATTACTTCTAAAGTCCTCTCAAGCTTTAGTTTAAGTTAAAGCTTGAGAGGGCTTATGCCTATTTTCCTCTTTCATATTGATATGGCCACGGAATTTCCTCTCTCAGCTCCTTGGCTGAATTGAGCGGAAAATATGGATTTCTCAGCAGTTCACGTCCCATGAACACCATATCCGCTCTGTCATTTTGCACTATCTCCTCCGCCATTACAGCCTCAGTGATCAATCCGCCCGCAATGACATATAATCCGGTAATCCTCTTTATGGTTTCTGCGAATTTTATCTGATATCCCGGGTAAACCTTCATCTTCACAGGCACCACTGCTCCGGAGCTTACATTAACAATATCAACACCCTCCGGCTTGACCATGTTAATCATCTCCGCCAGGTCGGTATCATGGTTTCCGCCTTCAGCATAGTCCTCCGCAGACACCCTCACAGCCAGAGGCTTTGCTGCCGGCCATACCGTTCTTACCGCCCGTATGATTTCCTTCAGGAGTCTTGCCCTATTCTCAAGGCTTCCTCCATATTCATCGGTCCTGCGATTCGATAAAGGCGACAGGAATTGGTTTATCAAATACCCATGAGCTCCATGAATTTCTATTACATCAAACCCTGCTTTATAAGCCCTGGATGCAGCTTCCTTGAATAAAGCCACAGTCCTTCTTATATCTTCTTTGGTCATCTCAACAGGCGTCTTATAGCTTTCATCAAAGGCTATGGGGCTTGGAGCTATGATCACATCCTCATCGGCGCCGCATTTTCTCCCTGCATGATTTATCTGTATCCCTATTTTAGCTCCATGTTTTTTTACCTCCTCCACGATTTTGCCCAAGCCTTCGATCTGGGAATCATCCCAAAGCCCAAGGTCCCTGTCTGATAATCTTCCCCTTGGCTCAACCGCTGTCGCTTCAACGACTATCAATCCTACGCCTCCTATGGACCTGGTGGAATAATGAATAAAATGCCATGAATTTGCTCTGCCCTCGCTGTCCGAGCTATACATGCACATCGGAGGCATAACGATCCTGTTCCTCAGATCCATATCTCTAATCTTTATGCTTGAAAAAAGCTTTGGCATAAGCAGCGATCTCCTTTCATCCTTCTATTTTTTACATACCTCATATATGTCATTTCTGAGATGCTTTAACAAAGGCAGCTCTTTCCTGACCTTTTGAACCATGTCCAAATCAAGCTCTCCGTAGAGTATGCATTCCTTTTCATCCGCTTCCTTTATTATGGCTCCCCATGGATTTGCAATGCATGAATGTCCGTAAGCATGGTAAGTGAAATCCAAATTTCTCGAGGAAGATGCTGCGATAAAATATACTTGATTGTCCAGCGCTCTGGTCCTGACAGTTATCTCCCAATGTGCAGGCCCAGTAGTAAGATTGAATGCTGCAGGTATCACTATTATTTCTGCTCCTGCTTTGCACATGAGCCTCATCAGCTCCGGGAACCGCATGTCATAACAGATGGCTACTCCGATTTTGCAATACTCCGTATCAAACACGGTTGCTTCCTGCCCGTACCCTAAAACATCCGATTCCTTGAATCTCACTCCGCCTTCAACATCAATGTCAAACAGGTGCATCTTTCGATGCTTTCCTATAAGCTTCCCATCTCTGTCAAATGAATATGAAGTGTTATATACGGCATCTCCGTCCTTTTCCGGTACAGAGCCTCCGATTATGTATATCCCAAGCTCTTTGGCCAGATGAGAAAGCATACTTGCAGTATCTCCCGGATAAGCTTCTGCAAATGCGGAGAAATACTTGGTATCATAGGGGCAATTGAACATTTCAGGCAAAATCACAATATTGCTGCCATTTCCTGCCGCCTCTCTTATCATGTTTTCCGCCTTTTGTAGATTCATACTTTTGTCCAATTCAACCTGCATCTGGCATATGCCTGCCTTCACATTTCTCATAAAAAAACCTCCTCGTATGCTGTGCTCCTTTTTTCCTTTGCTTTACTCCACTTTCTTGCTCATGCTCCCCTCCTTACATATCATTATACAATATATAAGTATAAATAATATCTCTTATTATGCATGTGGAACTGTTGAATGAATACATTAAGCGCCTATTTTTGTGGAACCATATTCAGAGAAATATATAGTACGCGGAGGAATGTAAATGATTAAGGATTCTGAACTAGTAGACAGGATAAAGGAAGAACTAAAGGAAAAAATGCAGCTCAGCTCCATGGATATCAATGTGGATTCAAAGCAAGGCAATATAATACTTTCAGGAATTGTTGATGTCCTGTCGGAAAAAAACTTTGCAGAGGAAATTGCAAAGAAAATAGATGGCGTGGTTTCTATAGAAAACAGCATAACCATAGGGATGGACAGCAATATTACTGACAGCCATATCAGACATGAGATAGAAAATAAGATATACCAAGGAGAGGAAAGCCGCGGCCTGTTAAATGTAGGAATAGACGTTAAGGGCGGTACCGCCGTATTAATGGGACGTGTAGAAGATGAGTCAGACAAAAGGAAAGCGGCGGAGCTGGCATCCTCGGCCAGGGGCGTAGTCAATGTTGTGGATAGCATCAAAATAGACCGGGAATGATCCTCTCATACCGGTTCAGAGTTTTATAAAGCCCATAGCATATACAAAACATATACGCTATGGGCTTTATGCGCTTTATTAATGCCCGCATCCTCCGTGATGACTGCAGCAGCTGCTGGCTGCAAATTCGGGCAATTGGTTTTTCTTAAAAAGATCAATATTGTCAGATACTGTTCCCGTCATTACCTTATAGACTTTTACTCCCTGATTGTTCAGCTTTGTCAATGCTCCCGCTCCTATGCCGGCTACCAAAATGGCATCTATCTTTTCTCCCCCAAGGGCCTTTAGCGGCTGGCACATCCCATGCTCATGATGCAAGTCTCCATTGTCGATCACCTTCATTTTCTGATCATTCAAATCATATACAAGGAAGAAAGGGGCTGAGCCGAAATGATTATAAGCGACGCTTTCCAAGCCTTTATTTTCTTCCACAGGAATACATACCTTCATATTCATTCTCCTTTCAACATTTATGGTTTTTACAGCATCTTGCTTTTCTTGATTGGCATAATACTTCACAGTCATCCGGGATATGCAGGCCAAGGTTAAAGGCTATGGATGGATCATCATCTCTCAATTGATCTATAAATTCTATCATTTGCGATAAAACCTGCTTCTGAACATCATAGTGGACAAAGTATCCTGCCTTTCTGCCTTCTATCAGTCCTGCATCCCTGAGGATCTTCAAATGTTGAGAAACAGCTGCTTCCGAAAGATTCAAATGCCTTGCTACTCCTTTGGCGCATATCCTCTTTCTTGAAAGAATGATGAGTATTTTAAGTCTGGTTTCATCTCCAAGAGCTTTAAACAGCTGTAAAATAGGATCCATTGGTTCCTCCTTTTAGTTAAGTATTTGCTTAATTAGATAATATAACTCTTAAGTATTTTTGTCAACCAGGAATTATATGAGGTAATAAAAATACCCCTGCAATTTGCAGAGGTATTTTTTGTAATGCTTATTAATCAATAGACTCAGATACCTTCACGTCTACCAGCTTGATCCTATCATTATCTATCTTCCATATAGATTGTACATAGCCTAGGGTATCTGCATTCGCTGTTCCGAGAGCCCTCTGCGTACCAACAAGTTCCAATATTCCGTCATTATCCGCATCAACAGCTTTAAGATCGCTTAAGGGATTAGACATACCACCCGGCTGCATTAGCATCTTACCCTGTTCATTGTAAATTCCACCCTCTACATAAAGGGATTTCTTGCTGCTTATGTCCAAGGTATAAGTTTTATTCATTTCCTTAACAAATATGTCTGCTTTAAAGTGATCTTTGTATATTACATCAAAATCTAAGCCTTTGCTGAATTTATCCTGATCTAGCAAATGCACCGCTTTATTTCCCTTAAAGGATATAAGGCTGTATGTTGACATTCCGCCACTCCCGCCGCTGTAAACACTTATCAGCATTTCTTCTGCTTTATCATCATTGAAAATCCCTAAGAATAATTCAGGTGCATAGCCTTCGTTATTCCCGGTTAAGGTAAATTCCTCATATATGAAGTCCTTCTCGTCATTGATCTGAATTTTTAAGTCTCTTACATACAGCGAGTCGCTGCCGAATTCCTTTGTTCCCATTAATGTAACCTTATCTATGCTGCCATTGCCATTGACATCTCCTTCTTTAGTCATAAGAGGCATAGCAATACCAGCTTGCTCCAGGTTCATCTTCTGCCCGGCCCATTTCCAGGTGGTTATCAAATAGGCAATAGAATCCGCATGGCAGCATCCGCAGATTCTCTGGGTACCTATCAATTCAAAGCTGCCGTCAAGGTCAATATCAACAGGCTTGAGCTCTCCGTAAGAATCTGTCCAGCCTTCGGTGCTCTGCAAAATCTTGCCTTCATTATCATAAATGCCTGCTCCAACATACATAGCTTCATTATATGCCAAATCCAATATTTCTGTTTTATCTAATGTGTCACTTCTAAGCTCGGTTTTGAAGTCCGGTAAAAATTTAACCTTTAGGTCAATTCCTTGATTGAACTTTTCAAAATCAAACAAAGAATGAGGTTTATTCTCTTTAAAAGAAAACAGTGCATATTGTATTATACCTCCGCTTCCTCCCGTAGGCATACCGATCAATACATCATCTACTTTATCGCCGTTGAAATCTCCGACAAAAGCAGAAGCTCCATATCCCCCGGCATCTTTATCAATGGCTGCTTCCATATATTCCCTTGTTTTGCCGTCCTGAACAATTAATATCACATCGGAACAATAAAGTGAATCATCATATTCTCGAACTCCGGCAACAATAATATGATCCTTAACCTTGTCCCCATTAATATCTTCAAATTTGTAATCGCTTACATATGTATTGCCGCTCAATTTCAACTCAGGTATTGATAATTTATCATTAACTGAATACTTCGGACGATTAATGCTGATTTCAGCATTTTCCTTTGACATATCAACATCGCATTTTAAGACTTCTGTAAAAAATTCCAAGGGCACATATGTACCTGATTTTTTCATTTCAGGCGCTGCACCTAGTTTAAAGGGTGCCATTTTTGTAAAGAAATAGCTGTCTTCTCCTATTTTTATTTTTGTCCATTGAGCTTTCAGGTTAAGCTCTACGCTATTCTCACTGCCAATCCATTTTACATCGTAGCCCAATGCCTCTGCTGCCGCTCTGAGAGGAACCATCACATGTCCGTTTTTCTCATATATGGATGAATTGTTTAAATTCAATGCCTTTCCATTTACCCATATGCTTTCAGGTATTTTCACCAAATCTGCTGAGGCTTTAGTCTCTGAAGACTGAGCCACAGCCATTGCAGGCTGTCCTGCCAATAAAACGCTTACCATAAGCAATGCCGCTAAAACTAATTTCTGCTTTTTCATATTTCGTCCACCTCTAAAAGTATATTTATCACTGAACTAACATTCAGTGGGGGTTGAATCCCCCTCTGAATGAAGTCTCGTTCAATATGCATTGGAAATGCATAAGACTTCATCTCAAATGCACTTGTTATTATTTTGACGGATTCAATCAAAATAAAGTTTCGAATTGCACACTCCATGTTCATGATTATTATTTTTTAAAAATTGACCGCACCGAAAAAAGAGTGCCCTTGATGTAAGTAGAAGCAGCTTTTACCAGATACGGAAGGCGGCTGAACTGATCGGGACTGTCATTCATAAGATATGTCCAGGTAGATGATGGCCCTTTCAGGATCTTATCATCCAGCAAAACTCCATTTTCATCCGCTTCAGCGCTGTTGAATATATTAACTATCTCTGAATCTATCTCCCTCACCATATTTTCATAAGCCTCAGCAGCAATCCTGTGAAATTCATCCAAAGGATTTTTATTTCCTAAGGAGACCAAATGTATCCCTTCCTGCACATATGATATATAGTCAAGATAATCGGCCCAGCATTTGTTTATGCAATATAGAGTGATCTGTTTTTCTGCTTTACGTAAAGCCTCTTCCCCCACTTCTGCCATAAGAGAATAATATCTGTCGGCAGCTTTAACAGACAGCAGCTCCGGGACAATCCTATCATGCAATATTTCCTGCCGCCTATTATGGATGATGCGGCGCTGCTGTTCAATGATATAGGAATATTTCCAAAGCTGCCTTCTCACATCTGAATTATATCCCTCTACCATTCTTTGCCCTTTTTCTATGGCACGCTTTATTGAAGCATCTTCATGAGGGTCTTGCTGCTTTGCTCTATAATCATGGATATCTGTTGTTCTTATGATTCCATACTTTTTTATCAAACCATCCTCAAAACTTATAAAGAATCTGCTTTCTCCCGGATCGCCCTGGCGTCCTGCCCTGCCTCGGAGCTGGTCATCAATCCTGCTGCTTTCGTGACGGCTTGTTCCGATCACATATAACCCGCCCAATGCAGCAACCCCATCTCTCTGCTCTTCATTCATCCCTCCCAGCTTTATGTCAATGCCGCGCCCAGCCATATTGGTAGAAACAGTTACAGCTCCAAGCTCCCCTGCTTTTGCAATTATTTTTGCTTCCATAGCGTCATTTTTTGCATTTAGTATCCTGCATTCCACTCCAGCCTTATTTAAATCATTTGCAAGGTTTTCTGATTCCTCTATACTCGCTGTGCCTATCAATACAGGCTGACATCTTTTGTTTGCTCTGATGACTTCCTTTATAATAGCCTTATTTTTTGTATGTATGTCAGTAAAAATTACATCTTCATGGTCTATGCGGATGCAAGGCTTATTGGTTGGGATCACCAGCACCTCCAATCCATATAATTCATTGAGCTCTCCTGCAGCTCTTTTGGCAGTGCCGGTCATGCCGCAGAGCCTCGGGTATAAGCTCAAAAAATGCTGAAGCGCTACAGAGCCCATTATTTTCCCTTTATAGTCAGATGCTATGCCTTCCTTTGCCTCCACTGCACCCTGCAAATTATCAGGCCAGTGCCGCTTATCCGCTATGCGCCCTGTAAACTCATCAATAATCTCGATCCTTCCGTTTCGTACAATGTAATCCTTATCCTTGTAAAGCAGCTTTTCAGCATGAAGGGCGCAGTTGATTTTGGTCAGCAATTCCAGATTCTTTATGTCATAGAGGTTTCCGGATCCCAGCATTTCTTCAACCCGCATAAGGCCGGCATCTGTGAGATATATATTTCTTTCGTATTGGTCTATCTCATAATCTGCATCAGCTTCAAGCCCTTTAACAATATTGTGAAAACGCGCCAATCCTTCCGCTTCAGTCTTTACATTCCCTGCAATCACCAGAGGTATGCGGGCTTCGTCAATGAGTATGGAATCAGCTTCATCCACTATGGCGTAATTGAACCGGCGCTGTGCGACATTCTTCCGGTCTGCGCATAAGAAATCTCTTAAATAATCGAAGCCCGATTCCTTAGCCGTCACATAGGCAACATCACAAGAATAGGCTTTCTGCCTTTTCTCTATGCTCATGCCTTCTCTTATATAGCCTGCCCTTAATCCCAGAAATTCATAAACAGGCCCCATCCACTGCGCATCCCTGAAAGCCAGGTAATCATTAACGGTCAATATATGAACTCCCTTCCCGGATAGTGCATTCAAATAGGCAGGTGACACAGCCGCCAGGGTTTTGCCTTCTCCGGTCTGCATTTCTATGATTTTGCCCTTATGCAGGGCAATACCCGCAATGATCTGCACATCGAAAGGATACAACCCTAATACACGGTATGAGGCTTCCCGTACAAGAGCAAAGGCTTCTGCCAGCAGTTTATCCAGGGATTCTCCTTTTTGAGCCCGCTGCTTCAGCTTCCGTGAGACAGTCTTCAGCTCATTATCGCTTAAAGTTTTTAGTTTTATATCATTGATCTCATTCAAGATCTTATAATAAAGCTTTAAATCATATTCAACGGGATTATACCAATCCTTGATAAAGTCATTAAAGTGTCTTAGCTTTTTAAGCATAAAAAAACTCCTCCTTCTGTAAATGGCAAAATAAACATATGATTCATGAAACCATATGAGTGTATATATGCTTGATTATTTTACAGAAAGGGAATCGTCTAATTTTAAGATATTATAAAGGATAAGCATAAGGCTGCTGAAGAAAAAGATTATATCCAAAGAAAGTATGAAATGATTTGAAGAAGTAAAAAAACGGCAAGCACTCGCAGCCAAAGAGGCCAATTCTATTTTTATCAGAAAGCACTGATACAAAACCTGCATATTTGGGGCAAGTAAAAGAACACATGATAATAAAGCCTCATTCTTAAATGAATAAGCCAATTGCCTGGCTATCAGAGTCAAGCCTGCTGCTATCGTCAGAAAGGCAATAGTATATATCATGCGCTTATTTCACCCCCTGTTTCTATCAAAATCCCCTGCTGTATTCCTCAAAGCAATCCAGGCAAACCTTTTTGCCATCCATAAACCTGATTTTATGGTCTGCCGCTCCTTCTCCGCAATTTTCGCAGATGATGGTCTGGAATATCTTCGCCCTCTGAGGTATAGGGTAATGAGGTACTTTAAATTCAAATAAATCCTCTGCCGGAGAGTTCAGCAAGTATTCTTGCTTCTCTTTTCTATCCATACTGCGGCTGAATGGCTTCAAAACCATCCTTATACTTTTCCCGGTGCTTCTTTCAAAAAAGCTGTATGCGCTTTTCCCCCTGTCTCTGAATATAAGGTTCCCCTTGCCGCAGGTGCAGCCTGTCATGACCTGTATAGCATCTACGCCGCAGGCATCATTCTCAGTAACGCATACTATTTCCTCATCCGGTGAAAATCCTATTCCTAACCTGGCTATTGCGGCTTCGGCGGCCTTAAATCCGATAGCCAGCCCGGGGCATTCATGACCATGGAACTTCACACATTTATCCCATAATTCTTTATTCATGTTTAAACCTCCGTATTGCAGCTATAAAAAGCTTCCTATTAATTCAATAGCATCTATTTTGAAATCTTTATGCCATGGCTGTCGCTCCACTTCTCAATTGCAGTCATCATGGCATTCTACCTCTAGTTCAAATATATCCATAGTATATACATTAGTCAATAACTATATAAGACACTTCATTGGATGATATCGTATATACAAAAAACATGGACGGTGATCCATGTTTTCCAAATAGCATTCCTAGCCCAGCAAAGCTTGAGCTATACCCATAAAGTCAATTTTATTTCTATGCTTGATCTCTTCTATCCACTTGCTGCTCAGACTGCCGGCTCCGCTGAAGGCTCCGCAGATCCCCCCTGTTATAGATGCATTGGTATCTGCATCGTTGCCTACGTTCACCGCTGCTATGATGCCTTTTCCCGCGTTGCCTTCCGCAGCATAAAATATTCCGAGAGAAAGAGGTATGGATTCGTAGCTTTTCATATCGGAGCCTATGTACCGGTACAGCTCATAGCAGATATGCTCCAGGCTCTTCGGCCTGTTGCTGTCGACTATATCTATGGCCAGCTGTATCCTGGCAGCTACAGAAGGAGCGGGTATGTCAAAGCCTACCTCTTCCCCTCTTTGGGCAGCATAGATCGCGGCCTCCATGACCTGCCTTGAAGTATAGCCCCCTTCTACGCCCAGGGCTACAGCCGCGGCCACAGCACAGGTGGATGCTACCCCCGGCTTGCTGCCGTGGGAAGGCAATGCAGATTGTATGGCATCCGCAACGGCATCCTCTATTCTGCCATGATTGAAGATACCTATAGGCATTGCTCTCATGGCCCCGCCGTTGGTATCGCCTTTTTTGCCTATCTCCAAATAATCCTTGCCCTTTATTATCGCTTCCAAAAATCTGCGGGTGCTGGGCCCTATAACAGTAGAATCCAGCATTTTTTTATCTATGGCCCATCTTCTCATCTTTTCAACAAAGAGGTCTGCGTCAAATCCTTTAGCCTCTATCAAGACAGAGGATATTATCAAAGATTCCTCCGTGTCATCTGTTATCTCGCCTTGCTGCAAAGAGCCGTGAGCAATCTGCTCCGCTGCCGGCTTCATAAAATCCGTAATCTTCCCGTATACTCTCTTTATCTGATCCGGCGACATGAATGAAGCCGGCATTCCCATGGCGTCTCCGATAGCCGCCCCCAATAAGCTTCCATATGCTCTATCTATCATAAGCCTTATCCCTTTCCATATTCGTTAGATTTTTAATGTCTTCTATTCCAAATTTCCCGTGAGGCCCTTTAAAGGTAGCGGTGATTGCGCCGCAGGCGCAAGCGACATTGACGGCTTCACAGGTGGACAGGCCATGGGATAATCCGTATATGAGGCCTGCTGCAAAGCTATCTCCCGCACCTGTAGTATCTATGACATCTACTTTAAAGGAAGGCATAACAAAGCTCATATCTTTGCTCCACACCTTGACCCCCCTGCTTCCCTGTTTGAGCACCAGCAGCTCTATTCCCGTGCTCTTGAACCAATTCTCAGGCTCCGCATCCAATGCCAGAATGCTTTTTATTGTTTCTGCTTCAGTCTCATTGGGAGTGATTATATCGGCTTTGGACAAGATCCAGAGAAGGGTATCCTTCTCTATCAGCTGCGCTAAGGGTCCCGGATCAAATAAAATCTTGCTTCCCATATCTTTGAGCCTTCCAATGGCCTCTATAATATTGCTGGAATATCTTTCATCCAGCAAGTAATATCCTGTTACATATACATAGGATATTTTTGCCATCAATTCATCTGCTGTCATATAGGGAGAAAAGTACGATTCGCAGCCCTTATAGGTCAGGAAGGTCCTTTCTCCGGCACCCTCCAGGATCGTGACACAGTACCCGGAGCTCTCGCCTTCAAGCTGCTTTATGCAGCTCGCATCGAACCGGTTATCCTCGATATAGCTTTTGATCATATCGCCTCTGATATCTCCGCCCACGGCGGACACGATATAGGGCTGCATCCCAAGATTCTTCAAGGTTTGAGCCACATTTACGGCACAGCCCCCGATCCTTTCAAAGCTATCATTTATGAGGACATCCTGTCCTCTTACGGGATATTCCTTTACCATCATATAGCTGTCTACAATAATGCCCCCAAATATCAGAACATTTCCTCCATCCAACTATTCCTCACCATCCCATTCCAGAACCAGGCTGTTTTCAGGCTCCCAGCTTAAATATACTTCATCTCCTATATCGTACTTTTCAGCGTTGCCTGTATTCTGGCGCTGCACAATTACCTCCTGGCCCATGGAATCTACCCTGTATATGGATGTATCACCCACATAGGTAACAAATAATACAGTCCCCTTAAGGCTCAGCTCCTTAGCCTGCCTGCTCACTTCTATCTTTTCCGGCCTTACTGTTATGGCAGACAATTGGCCCGGCTGAATATTTTTCTCAGACACAAACCTCATAACTCCATCGTTTTTCAGCCTTAATGCATAGATATTGTCTTGTTTTTCTGCTATGCTGCCCTTAAAGAAGTTTGCCTGGCCCAGAAAGCTTGCTACGAAAGTATCCTTTGGCGTTTCATATATTTCTTCCGGTGTCCCTATCTGAATGATTTTTCCCGCTTTCATGACGGCGATTCTATCGGATAATGTTAGCGCTTCCTCCTGATCATGAGTAACAAATATGGTAGTTATCCCAATCTTTTTTTGTATTTGGCGGAGCTCCACCTGCATTTCGACCCTAAGCTTTTTGTCCAGCGCACTGAGGCTCTCGTCCAATAAAAGGAGATCAGGCTTTATTACCAGAGCCCTTGCCAATGCCACCCTCTGCTGCTGGCCTCCGGACAGCTGCTTGGGCCTTCTTTTTTCATAGCCGGCAAGCCTGACCATCTCAATTGCCTTGGCTACTTCTTCCTTTATATCCTTCTTGCTCATTTTCCTTTGCTCAAGGCCATAGGCTATGTTCTGCTCCACTGTCATGTGCGGAAAGAGGGCATAGCTTTGAAATACCATGCCGAAGTTTCTGCTGTAAACAGGTATATCGTTGATTATATTGCCGTTTACCTCTATGATTCCCCCGTCACATTTTTCAAAGCCTGCCAACAGCCTTAAGGTGGTGGTCTTGCCGCAGCCGGAAGGGCCCAAGAGCGACAGGAAGCTTCCTTTTTCTATATCAAGGCTGATGCTGTCCAAAACAGTGTTGCCGTCATATTTTTTTGTTAGATTTTTTATACTGAGAAAAGCCATTTCATCCCTCCTATATCTATCTGAAAAGGTTCTTTAAGGAAGAACCCATTATAGCCGCAATTATGCTTATGACCAGCAATGATAAAGCAAGAATTATAGTCGATATTGCATTTATCTCCGGTGTGAAGCCGAATTTAATAGATGAATATATCTCGATCGGCAAGGTAGTAGTGCCGGTAGGTATTAGAAAATACGACAATACAAAGTTATCAAAGGAAACCATAAAAGCCATAAAACCTCCTGCCAGCATGGCAGGGGATATCATAGGGAAAATCACCCTTATAAAAGTTGTCCATTCGTTTGCTCCAAGACTATAGGACGCCTCCTGGACAGATTTGTCCATATCCTGCATCCTGGCGCTTATCACAAGCACCGCATAGGGTAAAGAAATGACGACATGGCCTATGAGGAGCATTAAAAAATTTCTATCCAGTCCCAGGGATTTGAGAAGCAGCAGCAAGGACAGCCCCATTATCAGCCATGGTATGGTTAGAGGCAGGACCACCGCAGAGTTTACAAGAGCCTTGATCTTAGCGCTGGCCTCCTGATTTCCAAGCATCAATGCCGTTGCCAATATGACGCAGATAATCCCTGTGATGGCTGCCAAGTACAGGCTGTTCATGGTAGCATCAATAAGCTTTTCATTCTGCGCCAAAGCCTCAAACCATCTCATGCTGAATTTGAAGGGCAAAGCATTATATTGAGACTCATTGAAGGACATGGCCATCAGGACCGCTATGGGAGCATACAAAAACACAAACACCGCTGCAGTATAAAACCAGTTAAATATCTTCTTGCCCATATTACTTCTCCTTATTTAAAAGTATTGACATGCCTCCCATGGACAGTAATACCATGGACAGCAATATGAAAGCTATGGCCGCGCCAAAGTTCCAGCCGTATATCTCAAAAAATTGATCCTCTATAACGGTGCCTATGACCGAGCCGTTGACACCGCCCAATATCCTTGGCTCCACGAAGCTGCCGAGGCAGGGGACGAAGACCAATATGGAGCCTGTTATTATGCCCGGCTTGCTCAGAGGCAGTATTATGCGCCGGAAGGTTTCTACAGGTCCGGCTCCCAAGCTTCTTGATGCATCTATTATTGAATTGTCCAGCTTCTCCAAAGCCATATAGATGGTTATTACCATATATGGGAAAAATATATGCACCAAGCCTATGATTGCAGCTTTGCTTGTAAAGAGTATGCCTAAATCCGTACTGCGTATCAGCCCCATGCTGTTCAGGAACTGTGCCAATACTCCCCCATCCCGCAGGAATACGAGCCATGAGTATGCACGCACCAGCTGACTGGTCCAGAAGGGTATTATGATGAGCAGCAGCAGCAGATTCTTGCCTTTATTTATGGCCTTGGCCATTATATAAGCCATCGGATAAGCCAGTATCATGCATATGAAGGTTACGATAAGGCTCATCTTGATGGTTTTCCAGGTAAGCTTTAGATAAAAGCCCTTGCTGAAAAACTTGGCATAGTTTTGCAGGGTCAATCGGGCTGTTTCCCCATCGCTCAAAAAGCTGTAATAAAGCATTATAAATAGTGGGACTATAGCAAAGGCAAATAATATAAACATTGCCGGGCTCATCAGGAGCACTTTCTTTTTCACCGACTTACCTCCTTGAAATATTATCCGTTTAAGCAGCAATGAGGCTGCTTAAAAGCAGCCTCCAAAATCATTACTGAGCTTTGACCTCCTGCCACAGCTCGTTCCATTCCCTTTTCACATCTTCGCCATGGTATGATATGAAGAACAGCTTATTCAAGCTTTCTTCGCTCAGGTTCATCTCTTGTATGGTTTTTTCATCAAGAGCCTTCACCGCTTCTGAGTTTACAGGAGCCGGACCGCCCTTTTTGACCCAATCCTCTTGGAATTCCTTGCTTATCATATAATCAATAAATTTAAATGCCAGATCTTTATTCGGAGCATTTTTTACCACTCCCCAATAGTCCACCCATCCGATAGCACCTTCATTGGGAACTACGTATTCAATAGGCTCTCCCTCCTGCTTCATGGCTGCGGCCTGGCCGCTCCACATCATTCCTATGGCTATCTGCTTGTTTGCAAAAAGCTTGGACCATTCATCCCCGGTTTTCCAATATGTCCTGTTCAGCGGCTTTTGTTCAATAAGCTTTTTCTTTATTGCTTCCAGGTCCGAAGGATTGCTGGGGTCCTGGCCCAAAGCGATAGCCGCCGTCATCACTGCGTCATTGAAGTCATCCCTGAAGGCTATCATGCCTTTGTATTTTTCATCCCACAGCACATTGACGGAATCAACCTTTTCCTTCACCAGTTCGCTGTTATAAGCAATGGCTGTAGAGCCCCACACCCAAGGCACTGCATAGGTCTTGCCGTCCTGCTTGTTTTCCGGAAGAGTCGTAAACTTATCAAATATGTATTTATAGTTTTCCATACTGCTGCCGTCTACCTCTTCCAAAAGCCCTTCCTTTATCGCTACCGGCAATATTGACGCATTGGGCAGAATCACATCTATCTTGCCTACGCCGCCTGTTCTCAGCTTGGTCAGCAATTCTTCCTCGGAAGCCATATACTCATGGACAACCTTGCAATCATATTTCTGCTCAAAGTATTCGATGACTTTGCTGTCATCAGAGCCGTAGTCCTTCCAGTTGACCACCACGAGAATAGGCTTGCTGCCTTCAGCTGCCTTATTGCCTTCATTTCCTCCTTCAGTTTTGCTTCCACAGGCAGCAAGAGCCATTGCCATGCTCAATATGATGATCGCTGCTATGAAGCTTTTGATGATTCTCCTCTTTCTCATTCCTTATTCCTCCATTCAAAAAATTATTGGATAAATTTATGCTTATTTTTTATTTGCCTAGGGTATATATGTATCCATATTGGCCACAATATTGAAATCCATCTTGGGACCATATATCACTTTTACCCTTTCAACCTCCACATTGTTCATATCATACACCTTCCCTTGGGCTGTCAGCAAAGGCATAGGCCTGTCGAAGGAAAAGATCTCCCTGGATAATTTGTCGCTTTGTATGCAAGTCAGCTTGAGTTCGGCCCTTTTAGGATGTATGTCATATTTTGTGCGCATGATATTGTATAATGACTCTACGGCAAAGTCATGATCTTCTATGGCCGGAAATAAATCCAATGGGATCAATGAAGCATCTATAGTGAGATATAAGGGTCTATCATCATCCTTCTTTACGCCTCTGGCTCTTTTGATCTCCAGATACTCCCTGCCATCCGCTATCGTCTTGCGGATGCTTATAAGCTTCGATACCGGAGTCTCGTTCCTGCTCTTGAGGTAATCGGTAAACCCTCCGAAATTCCAAACATTGTACTTCATTTGCTTAAAGCATACGAAAGTACCTTTGCCATGCACTTGATGCAGGTATCCCTCATTTACCAGAGTGGATATGGCCTTGCGCACGGTTGCCCTCGTTATCCCAAACCTGGAAGACAACTGAGTCTCGGAGGGTATCATATCGCCTTCCCCGTATTTGCCCTTCAATATGTCCTCCTTCAATATGCGCTGCAATTGGACATATAAAGGTAAGGGATCATTCTTATTCAGCAAATTTTCACCTCCTCTTGTATACATGTCTATACAAGTTTAGCTATAATATATATTAGACATAAATAAAAAAATTCCTTCTTAAATGCCCCATATCAATAAGAATACTTTTGGTCTTGAGATTTGCCGCAGGATTTTCAGTCCCGCGGCTTTTCTCTTACCCTAAATTCTGCCCATAAAGTTGAAATAGACATCAACCTGCTGGGTATAGTTTTTCTTTTTCCACGGTTCGGAACGCTCATGCACCCCAATCTTCTCGATAAAAACTCCTGCACAATTTCAGGCGTTAGCCCCTGAATATCGGTATAACTGTCCACGATTGCCATAAAACGGTCGGCGTTGAACATTTTGTCCTGCCCCAGCTTGCAGGAATTGCTGGGTATGCTCCTTGGCTTCGGCTGTGACCCGCTGAATCTCTGCCAGCATGATTTGGTGCAACGCCATGGCCTTGATGGTGTGGGGTGTACACGCCTCCTTGTACTAGTGGTATTTTCCGCAGACATAAGTAAATTGGCTTTCGTTCCAACTTCCGCATCGGCACAGGTAGTGCTTTGTTCCGCAGGCGGTATGGTGCCGCTTCGCTCCAAAAGCCGAAAACCATGTTCACACCTCCTTTCGGGGAAAAATATAAAGTATGAATATCAAAATGGGAAATTTACCGTTTCACCCTTTAAGATATAGAAATAGAAGGCGGCGACGGAGTCCACTTTGCATCCCCTTGAACTACTAAAGTTAACAATAATAACGAACGAAATAATAAATAATCTTTTCTCAATGTTTTTGAAATCGCATAAAATTAAATTTTCTGCTATATCAAGCTGTCATGAAATGTGGCGGCGGCTGCAACCAGAATATCGGCATTTACGGACAGAATTATATCGAGGGCAACGAACAGAGCTATGAAGGAGTCGCATTCACGGAAGGCGGCATGGAGGTGTTTTAATTATAATCAGCTTGACAAACGCTGGGCTGAGACATGATATACGGCACTTCCGGCACCATCGGTGAGGGCAGCTGTGCCCCGCCAGCCATAAGCGCGGTCAGCAGAAGTGGGATCTGTCGCTGATTATGAACGAAGCCCGGAAAGGCGCTGCCGCAGGCGGCCCGTTTTGGGCAATTGGCAATTGGCAATTGACGTAAGGTAAACAACATGATTTATATATTCCATCCACAGAACATACCAACCTTTTGGATTTTACATGCTTATGCGCTGCAGACAGTGATATGCCCATCAAAAATATGGTGGACAGCTTTGTTTTGAAACAGTTTATCATCTATAATATGCGCAATTTTTTCCACTTTACTGAGGTGGTTCTGGACAGCGGCATGGGCAATATCGTCTGCGGCACGAATATGGAAGCGATTCAGAGGGAGATTACCGAATGTCTGAGTGAGCAGGGCATGACCCGACATCACCCCAAGGAACGGGTGAAAGAGACGGAGGGTATCCGGCAATACTGGTTTGAATGTGAAAATGTACATATTGCCGTTCTTTCCTCCCAGCCGAGAATGGAAGCCACCACTGCGGCTATCGGACTTTCCTCTTGGCTCTCCGCTGTCGGCGCTTCCGTCTGCTATGTAGAGGAAAATCAAAGAAGTTGCTGCAATGTTTGTTCAGAGGACGTAACGCCGCATCTATTGGATAGATACACATCCTGACTGCCGCCTTCAACAAAATCAAGAAAGAAGCTGTGTAAATCCAACAGGAGAACCGATGGATATACTTGTAATTTCTCTAGCAATAGCTTTTCGAGAGCCTGATGGTAAGGCTGATAATATTGGATTACTCGTCGGTTAATCTCATTCTCATCTAGCGGTGAAGAGTACAAAGAGCTGCCTTGTGTGTTCTCATGATAGACAACTGTCTTGCGATAATCTCCACTTCTTGCACTCTCAATTGAGCGATTCATATCCACCACATATCGGCTTAGCTGATTGATGATTGTGGTGCATCCCATTGCGGGAAGAAAGTCGTAAAGTTCCGGCAAGAACCAATCCGAATTTGACAAGCATGCGCTACCAAGGAGGCGTTTGCGAATATCTTGAGGAACAAATACTCCGCTGTGGGGTAAATCAATTACCACTGGAAACTGATGTACATTTTCATTCAAGATTTTGTAGTGTTCCATATTCATTCATCCCAATCTTACTTATACTTTGTGTCGTTTTTGGACCCTATGGATGACCCATCAATTAGTTCCTTCAGGCCATGTTGCTTCCTGAAAATCCCCAACAGCACGGCTACAAAATATGCCTTAACCGTATTGCCCAGGACTTCTTCAATCACGCGGGGAATCCATATAGCTGCAAACGGAAGTACCTTCCATGCGGTAAAGATTGTTTCCCGCAATACGACTGTGTTTAGGGTAGTTACAATCAGACCAGAACCAATCATAACGATAAGAAGCTGGGGTATTTGCCCTCTGCTTGTGTCATGAAGAAACTTCTTTGATATAAAAAGATCAGCGGTTAGCAAAAGAATACCGAGAGCAGCGCTGCCGATAAGCCCTGCTGTTACGAAGGTAATGTAGGTCGCCAGATTTCCTGATGGGTCTTTCGTGTCAATTGTTCTTGTAATAAGCATTTTGCTGACAAGGTGCATATTGTCTGTATTGATGTTTTCTTTTTGTACATGGTCATAAAAGCCATTGTCAATACCATCGGCAGACAGAAATGCAATATTAAAAATGCCTACTAACAATAAAAGAGCGGAACATACTGCAACTGCAATTCTCATTTTCTTACTGTCTTTATTTCGCAACGCATTCCATAATGCGCCCCTGATAAATCCACCAGCAGCTACTACCAGCGTCATGAGGGGGATATAGGTTCCCACAGGCTTCAATAAATAGCCTAAAAAGTCAGAAAGCCCTGATACAATAGCGCCATACACAGGCCCAAATAAAAGGGATGGCATGATGGAGAAAATGCCGGAAATTCCAATGCTCATTCCATTTTGTCCAAACATGGGTATGTAAAAGAAAAATGTTGTTTTCAAAGCGAGTGAAATACTGAGGAATACCGCAGATATTGTGATGCGGCGCACATATAAAGATGAGCCTTTCAATTTAACTTCTCCCTTCTTAATAAGCGTATTCTAGAAAGTTTATCGTTAAATTGATTTGCTAAGTTGCGACCATAAAAAACACCTCCTGTTATGCAGCACAGCTACATAACAAGAGGCATAATGATTACACCGCTTCTCCTTATGTAGCAGCGGGATGCGAATCTTGTACCGTAAGCCTGCAAAGGCTTTTCGTCCCTCTGACAACTCCCCGTTCAGAAGGCACTGAAAATCAATGATTTACGCACAAAATCCTACTCTGCTCTTATATTCATAATTCTTTCTGAATGAAAATCACAACATTCAGAAAGAAATAAAAAAACCCACCAATCCAAGCATCATGCACAGACGGTCGGCTTCATAAAACGCTATACTTCCTGTGGTTATTTCCACTTCCGTCAGTCATATAGCATATTCATATTATCACTACTTGTTAATATTGTCAATTTCAATTCCGAACCAAGTTCAGAGATGTTGATGATATTTGTTTCATCAGATATAATAAGATGCGTAATTTAACATTTCATAACATAAAGGCGGCATTCCGCAACAATTCTATTGAAAACGGCTGTATGATTTGAAAAAATAATAAAATGGGCTGCATACAAAAAATCAAGTCAAATACACCTAATTTCTTTTTATGCAAGCAGAGCCGTACGGAGATTGTTAGGAGAAAATGATGGTGAAAATTGCAATATGTGATGATAAGAAATCCGCATGTGAAGATTTAAGACATAAGATACTCACCTATATGGAAGAAAGAAAAGATCATTGTAAAATAGAATGCTTTTTTAGTGCTGCAGAACTTTTGCAGACTTCATGTCCTTACGATATTTTTTTCTGGACATACAGATGCCAGAACAAGATGGACTTTCATTAGCAAAAAAGATATGGGAGAAAGGAAATCAATGGCAGGGATTGGACATTCCTGTATGTTCTTCTGGGAATTTTACTGCTGTCAGCTTGCGGCGCGCTTTTTCAAAAGTGCAAATTTGCAGAAGCGTTTGCCTTATCATCGTTGGTTATTTCCATACATAGCATTGCGGACGGAATGATGCAGTCTTTTACCTATTGGATTCTTTCGTTAATCAACGTAAAATTTGCCCCGATGTGCGCTGATTTTGTCCGGTATTCATCTGTCATTTTATTATTGATTTTCACATTCCATATTGTTAGAAAGTTTTTTTCGGGCAGTGTAAAGAACGTGTGTATATCCATATTATTGGTTCTTATAGTCCAAGTTTTATTTATTACATTAGCAGAAGCTGTGGTATAAGATTCTATCTGCAGATTCTGCTTCAAAAATGGAGCCGGATGCAGATGCCGAAATTAATAAGCTCACTTCCGATATTGAAAAAGAAGAAAGTAAGCTTTCAGAATTACAAAAAGAAATGGTACAGCATATTTCTATTGTCGACACTATCTAAAGTTGTGGTTAATTTCAGACGCTTTTTCTTTAAAGATTAAATTCGATTAACCGCTGTGGACGTCCAGAGGCTTTTTGCCGTTTCCCAACCACGTTCGCATGGTCTGCCAACTCCAGCTTTTTAATTATTCGGTTGATACATCTTTCCGACACGCCGCATTCCCTCGCCACCTCACATGCAGTATATAATCGTCCAGGATTGTTTATCACCATATTTTTGAGCTGAAATAGACGGTTTATTCCAATTCCTGTAGCATCAGAAATCCGCTTTAACTTGGAATCTACGGTCTTTGTTTCCTGTTCAGTGCTTGTGTCCATATGGTTTCCAAATACTGGGCCCCAGCAGTTCTGATTTGGATACAATACCATTGCAGTATTGGAGTTGTACTCCCGCTTTTTCACTTGCTCCATTGCCAGCACAGCATTGCATTTGCTTTCCATTATCGTAGCCCCGTAGCCAATTCCCATACACACCCGTTCGAGCGATTCCTTTTCCAACTGGTTGAGCAGCGAAATGCTTTTGTAATAGTCTGTCACATTTTCCAAGACTTCCTTAGTACAGAACAGCAGATATCCGTCGAACTGTGCTTGTGTGATTGCAGCGTCAATTGACGCTGCAAATTGATAGAGCCGTTTTTCGATTTCTAACCGGTTTATTAGACGATCATGCTCTTTTTGTGTCAGAATAGAGTTCATGCTCAAAGAAGCAAAGCCGACAGCTATTACTATGGTCTGATTACTTTGCTGCATACCAATTTGATATCTGTAATAAAGCTCCCGCAGCTTTTGCCGATAAGCGCTGGCATCATGCACAATACAATAAGCGGGTATCTTCTCTTCTCTTAAGCGTTTTTCAACCATGGACAGTGTTGTAAAACAGCAGGATACTTTACCCGATTCGTAGCACTGCTTATGAAATTGATAGACCGTTTTCAAATCAGATATCCGAAAGTTTTCGTAATCGACGCTGAGTAATCTATCCTCACCGATGTCGAGACAGATATCCTGCAGTTCTTCTCTGGTAAAAGAATCAAGGCTGTACCTTTCAATATCGTAACCATCTTGATTAGCCTGAAGCATAACACGCAACAAAGAAGAAGTTTCCCTTATCACATAATCCCAGAGACAAGTGGGGGCGATCTGCCTGAGCGCACAATAATATGGTATGCGTCCGGCAAAAAGGAGAGCATCATATTTCCTCTGGTAAACTTGGGCAACTTCTCCTGCTTCTTCATAATTATTGATATTAACAAAGTCCACTGTAATGCGCGGGTTGCTATTCATTGCTTTCAAAATATGTTCTATGCCTAAATCTACTACTTCACGGTTTATTTTAGGAGAAGACTGACAAACTATAAACGCAATCCTCAATACTTACCCCATCCTTAAACAAACAAATTTTTATTCTGAATATACCCCAATCATAAATCTTCCTTTGTGATTTTGCAACACTGTTTCAATAAGTATAAGAGCAAATAATTAAAATTTTTATAATATTTATTTAAATGAGTTAATATTTTTTATTAAAGTCAATTTTAAGGCTCTTTAAAGACTCCTTTTTTTAAGCTAAGATCTTAACAAAGGCCATGCCGTTTAATATCGGACTGATTATTAACATGGCTGTAAATTGTTAAGAAATGAAAGGAGAAATCATTATGACACCTGAACAAATCCTACGCTCTCCTGGCATGTGGATAGCATGTATTATTACTCCGCTAATTCTGCTCGCCATGACCGCCCTATACTTTCGGCTTTCATTAAAAGCCGCCAAGCACCTTGGTATTAAAAGTGTCAAGAATATTGTCCGTGCAGCAGCAGTTACATCTATTGGCCCGTCTTTTTCTAACATCTTAATTATTGTGTCGATGGTGGCGATGTTGGGTCCTGCATTTACTCTGCAAGGTTCTAACTATGCTGGTGCTCCTCGTTCCAAACTTACCCTCGCATCTATGTGCACAGAATTAATCGGTCAAACGCTAGGGGAAAATCTAGATCTTACTGGTCTATCTTTTCTGCTGTGGGGCATTCCAATGGGGTGTGTGGGTTGGTTTATCGTTACCCTATTCTGTACGCCAAACATGAATAGCGCTATCGGATTTTTAGAGCATAAATTTGATCCAAAGCTGATTAAGATGATTCTTGGCTGCTCTTCACTCGGCGTTTTTTCTTATCTTTTATGTAACAATGTTATTGGTAAGCCCAACTATTATTACGCCTTGGCATCAATTCTGGGCTGTGCTGTTGTTCTGATTATCAATGCACTTTTTAAAAATAATAAATTGATCGTACAGCTTGGTAGCGGTATAGCTATTCTTGTCAGTGTTATAATCACCGGAATTACTCAAAATATGATTGGTTAATTTGGATTGGAGGAATAATCAAATGAACAGCTTTAGCAAAAAGGCCGTAAAGATTGGCACAATGTTTATGCTATGCGCGGCAATTTCGGTATTTATCCCTGCGCTTTATCTATGGCTTCGATATGGCGCATGGCCCGGTTGGAGTGGACTTGGATCGTTGGCAAGCCTTCTGGTGCCTATGAGTATAGTTGGTTGGATCGTGCAACCTATCTCTTATTTCCCCGCGCTGGGTGTTGCCGGCACATATATGACTTGGATGGCTGGATCTGCCGCCGACGTTCGTGTTCCCGCCTCAGCGGCAGCACAAAATGCTGCTGAGGTAGAACCTGGCTCAGCAGAGGCTGAGGTTGCTTCTACGCTGGGCGTGTGCACATCCATTGTAGTTACTGTTTTGGTTATGTTATTGTTTGTGATCGCTGGCGCCGCCATTGTTAATATACTGCCGCCATCGGTCACAGCAGCTTTTGTTTATATATTGCCAGCTCTGGTCGGTGCTCTTTACACTACCCTAACATTGGCAAATAGAAGAGTTGGCTCAATTACTTTGTTCATAAACGCCATTTTATATTTTGTTCTCAGAAAGGCAGGCATTCCCACTGCTATTATTATGCTGCTAATGGTAATTAGCGGAATTATAATAACTATTGCTATATTTCGATCCCAAAACAAAAAATCGCTTATAGAAAAGGAGTAAAAAATGTTTGATATAAAAATTATCAATGGTATGGTGATCGACGGATCCGGTAAAAATCGTTATCGAGCTGACGTGGGCATTACGGGAGATTTAATTGCTGCCATTGGAGACCTTTCCACCGCAAAAGCAAAAAAAACTGTTAATGCAGATGGAAAAATTGTCACTCCCGGCTTTATTGACATGCACACGCATTCCGACCTTTCTCTGCTATACGATTCCTTAGCAAGCGCTCGCATATATAACGGCGTGACCACGGATGTGATTGGAAACTGCGGTGTGGGAGTTGCTCCGGTTTCCGAGAAAACTAAAGATTTACTGCTTAAATATTTGACAACTCGAATTGTCGGTTCCATCCCGGTGGATCATCTGGATCTGCCTTGGACCACATACGAGGAGTATCTGGACTATGCAGACAAAAAGCCTACCGCTATTAATATGGTACCGCTTGTAGCGCAGGGTGCCATTCGAATCCATGAAATGGGGTTTGATGGTACGCCCGCCACTGCTGAGCAGATGGCGCATATGCAGGAAGAGATATATAAAGCAATGGAGGCCGGCGCGTGTGGTCTCACAAGCGGCCTTGTATATTTACCGGGGCTTTATACTGATGAGGACGAGTTAGCTGAATTATGCAAGGCGATTAAACCTTACGGCGTCAAATACATCACACATCAGCGAGACGAGGGATCCGGAATTTACGAATCAATGGAAGAGGCATTTAACATCTGCCGGAAAGCAGATGTTGGGTTGCATATTTCGCATTTAAAGCTTACAGATCCTAAGCATTGGGGCTGTGTGGGAAAGCTGTTTGCTAAACTAAAGGAGGGTTCCGATTCCGGCTTGGACATTACATACGACACTTACCCTTATACTAGCGGCATGTCCTCGTTGGCCTCTCTCGTGCCTGCGTGGTGCTTCGAAGGCGGCGGTGTGGCCCACATGCTTGAACTGCTGCGCGATCCGAATCAGCGCGGAAACGTTCAAGAGGGGATCCGCAAAAAGATGATTGATTTTGGCTATAATACCTGTGAAGAAGCTGCTGCTTCCTTTAAGGTTGCAAATGTTACAGCCGACAGCGGGAAATGGATGGAAGGAAAATCTCTTCCGGAGCTAGCGGAACTGCGAGGCACAGATGTTGTTACCAGTATCTGCGATATTCTTTTGGAGCAAGATTCTAAAATACAGGTGCGCATGATTTGCCAACAGGATAGTGATATGGAAGCCATCACAGCTAATCCCGAGTCCATGGTTGGATCTGACAGCATGTGTATGTCCAACAAAGGTATTATGGCAGCGGGACAAACACACCCGCGCGCCTATGGCACACAAGGAATGATTTTACGCCATTTTGTGCGTGAAAAAGGGCTGCTTACATTAGAGTCCGCCGTACGAAAGATGGCAGCCCTGCCAGCTCAAACTTTATGTTTGGATCGTCGTGGCCTTCTGCGAGAGGGCTACTTCGCTGATGTGGTCGTGTTGGATGCGGATACGGTACGTGACAACGCAACCTATGAGCACTCCAAAGTATACACCAGCGGTATCGATTGTGTAATCGTCAACGGGGGGGTTGCCATGGAAAACGGAGTTCAAGATAACAACGTTCTGATGGGTCGCGTACTTCGAAGAAAGCGCTGATTCAAATTGCTTTTATACGCTTTTGTAATTAAAAGGAGAGTGATTATTATGTATATAGTTGACAACGCAAAAATTTTTCTCAAAAAAATACCCAGATTGTCGCTAGGCTTTTATCCAACGCATTTGCAAAAGTTGGAAACGCTTTCTAATGAAATAGGCATAAATATTTTCCTTAAACGCGAAGACCTGTCTGGCAGTAATTTGTTTGGTGGAAATAAAATGCGCAAACTAGAGTATCTGATGGCAGATGCACAAAATAAAGGCTGCAAATATGTGTTTACATTTGGGGCTACACAATCAAACCACGCCATGCAAACCGCCGCTGCATGCCGTAAGTGTGGACTTATTCCGGTACTTTTTTTGGTGAATCTGGTGGATACTGATGAAGGTGCCCCAAAGGCTAACCTTTTGCTCGACAAAATTTTTGACGCTGAAATTCATATTGTTTCTGTACAACCAAACGAAAATGTGATGGAGGCTATGCAACGAACAACGGCTATAGCCGCCAGCTATCAGAATCAACTGGAGGACGCCGGTCATAAATGCTACATTATACCCGGTGGAGGCGCTTCTCCGCTTGGCTCTGTGGGCTTTTATAGCGGTTATATTGAGTTATGTGAACAATTGAACTCTCTTGGATGCACGGCAGATTACTTGTTCCACGCTACAGGGTCCAGCGGCACGCTGGCAGGCCTTGCTGCAGCACGCGCGATGATAGCACCTCAAATGCAGCTTGTGTCAGTAGCTGTAGATAACCCCGGTGATGATTATGCAGAAAAGGCCGCTGCACTGGCAAATGAAACGCTTGCCCTGCTAGGCGCGGACAAGACTGTTTCTGCAGGCTCTCTTTGTATTTCCGCAGACTATTATGCTCCCGGCTATGAGCAACCCAACGAGTTATCTTCCGCTGCAATCAGACGATTGGCACGCACTGAAGGTATCCTATTGGATCCGGTTTATTCCGGGAAGGGATTCGCCGGCCTGTTAGATTATATTGAAAAGGGCATTGTCGGTAAAGGTGAAACAGTCGTGTTTCTACATACCGGTGGAGTAACCGCCCTTTTTGCCGAACAGGAGATTGTTGGCGATTTAACATAAGAACCCAACACGAGTAGCTGAATGTAACCCTTCCCAATGTTAAAATCTAACCTATGGGGCTATTGCTCAGCATAAGAGCAACGGCCCCATATTTTGAAATGTTGAGGACGATATGAATCATACTATTATTCACTCTGTAACAGAAAAAGAAATGGCTGTTGTACAAAAGTTTATCCTGGCAGGGATGATGATCGGCTCAAGTGCTATAGGTGTTGTCGAAAATGCCCGGAGTAATTTGCTTCCCACCATATTGACACAGCTACACGCACTTCCTTTTTATTCTATTGTTCTTGTTTTAGCTGGTGCATCCACCGCTGTGGTTTTGCCAATTGCAGGAAAAATAAGCGACTTGATCGGTTATAAGCGCGTTTTTATTTTAGGAGTATTAGTATATGCCATCGCTTGTACCGGTTGCCTTTGCGCCACGGCCTTTTTTGTATATTTGCTTTTCACAGTGTTGGCAGCCTGCGCATTTGGCTTTCTATTTGGCGTATACCGTACTATTATCGTAGCCATTAGCTTACCTCAGGTTAGAGCTAAACGTATTGCAATTTGTACGATTATCGATAATTTCTCTATATGGGGTGGGCCATTCATAGGTGGACTGCTTTGCGACTTTTGGAATTGGAGAATTATCTATGCTGTGGTGCTGATACCGCTTCTGACCTCAGCGACGCTCGTTTTTCGTTTTTTACCCGAGTCAAAGCACTTCAGTAAAACAGAAAAAGTGGATTGGCAAGGAATGCTTCTATTTGCTGCTTTTTTGTTTCCATTGATGCTTTGGCTTGCAATGGGCGGCACCCAGTTTGCCTGGTGGTCATTTCCCGGTGTTACTCTTCCGTTCACCGTCACTATCGTTTTTCTTTTTCTTATAAAATGGGAGAAAAAATCGAAAAACCCGATGGTTCCACTGCAGCTTTTTAAAAAGCCTGTGTATTGCAGTATTTTTATTATGGCTATCCTTGCCAATATGTGCGAAGCCGCAAATGGATACCTTTTGTTATATCTACAGTATCTATTCGCAAGAAGTGCCACGACTGCAGGACTAATGCTTCTTCCCAAAGGAGTTCCTAGCACCGTAATTGCACTGCTAATTGGCCGATATCTTTCTAGATACAAAAAATACACACATGCGCTGGCTTTGTCCCTGCTTTGCAGTATAATCGCATACTTGCTGATGGCACAACTATCTATGGATTTCCGTGAGAGCTACTTTTTTATTATTATGTTGTTTTACGGTGCGGGCACCAGCTCTTTGTTAGCTATTTCTATGTTGCTGGCGCAGCACTATATCGAGCATTCACACCTAGGCGTCGGCACTTCTTTTATTATTTTTGCTGGGCCATTTGGCATGGCCGCTGGGTATGCAGTGGGAAATATAGTTATAAGCAGCTTTTGGAAAGGAGAAAAGAACATTGCTGCAGGGTTGGCGGAACTGCTTTTACCTGATCAGTTGATACAATTGTCCAAGATGGGGGTTCTGAAAGATCGCTCTATTTTTGAGGAGATACGCAAAACGCTTCCTTCGGAAGCTTATTTTTTGCTGGACACCACCGTTGCGCAGATAGAACAAAATTTTTTACACTGTCTTTCCATATTGTTTTATTTATTTACTTTTCTTGCGCTAATTGCTCTGGGCATTACGGCATATATCCGCTTTTGTGAAAAATCGTCACGTTGCACAATGGTTGACTAAATGCCTCTATAGCATTTTTGATATGGATTGGTGCATCGAAAGGACATTCCGCAACAATCCTATTGAAAACGCCGGTTATATTTGTAGAATGAGAAGTATAAACGCTAATTTCACGTGACAAAGGAGGAGCCCCCATGTTAATAGGAGCAGTAAATAATACCATTTCCCAACAAAATCTCTACGCAAATAAGGCTGAAGACAACCAGAAGGCAGATGCCATTGACAAAGCAGAGGATGTTTCCAAAACGGGATTTCAAAAACCATCGGGCGCATTGAATGAGCCCCGCGATGAATATATTCGGGGCGGTGATAAGCCCAATGAAACTCCGGGCATTTACCGCATGGAAAAAGATGAAAATGGTCAGCCCAAAATTGTGTTTGACCGTCCCGATTCGCCTGAAAAAAGCGAGCAAGCGGCATCAGAAAAAAAAGAACCTGATATTGCTTCACCGGAAGTAGCACCAAAGCAAAGTGAACCTGAGGACAAATCACAGGCTCCAGAAAAAGCAGATGACAAGAAAGCGGACATGAAATGCACGGTTGATACGGGCAATGTTGACCATGAGATTAAAAAGCTCAAGGAAGAAAAAAAGCAGATCCAACAAGAACTGAAAAATGCAAGTGATGATGAAGACAAGCACAAGGATTTGGAAAGACGGCTTTCCCAGGTAGAAGCTGAATTGAGCGCCAAGGATAACGATGGCTATAGAAAGCAAAATTCGACTTACACCAATGGCTGACCGGGAGCATTTTTAAATAAGCCGCTGAAACAACGTATATGTGAACCGTTGTTTCAGCGGCTTATTTCTTATATGCTGCAATGCGTAATCGATTGTAAGCAACGGTTTTGAAAAGGTATATGAAAAAGAAGCGTACTTAAGGCAGTCCTTGATAAACCAGTATTTGAACGAAGTATGGCGTAGCGTAAAAAGCTACGCCATTTCTTCATGTATCGGGTTATTTAGTTCTGGTAGAATCCAAACCAAATCATAGCTAATGTGAATATTCTGCCTGCGTCTTCCATCCGATTTGTCCGGTGCTTCTACAAACACCCTGCTTTCCAAGTCAGCCTGTTCTGCTTCGTAACCGTTGGACCGTAAGTTTTATTCACTTCATCACTCCAGTTTTCAAGCTTCGATGCCAGACTAACGCAGTCTAAATACTGTGAATACGTCTGCGAATTCTGTAAATAAAGCTGTGACATCTGTTGTAACATTGCCACCCAGTCTATTTTAGCAGATGCATTATCCGGATCTTGCAAATCTATTCCCTTTCCTATATAGGCTGCATTGGACGCATACGCCTTCATTCTTGTAAATGAACCATAGGTTCCCCCATCTGTGATTCCCTGATCATCCTGATAACAGGATAATGCAAACATTTCTAACTGTGACGCATTCTTAGGATCTACATCTTTAACATGAACATCATAATACCGCTGTTCCCCACCATAGTTTGATGAAATCCTTACGATTGGATCAGCTTCGGTAGAAGCGGTAGAATAAGTTGCCGACATTCCATAATGAATACTGTCATTATATTTTATCATTGTTAGTCCAAGCACCTCTCCTGTGCCATCCGTAGTAGACTTCTCCACTGCTGACGAAAGACAACTGTAGAATTCATCTGTTTTCTTATCTCCTGTCGCTTCATAACCTACGTAGTCCGTTCTGTAATTCGTTGAATGTAATGCGCCTATTCTCATAGCTCATTTCTCCTTTCTTGCAGTTCTTCTGTCAGTCGGAACTGCTCCCGCTTTCCTGAAAGGTCCAAGCGGTATTGTAGTTTCATTATGCATAAAAAAGATTGCAGCCCATTATTATAATGATTTGCAATCCATTGCATTCTATCCATCCATGATTTAATTGTCTCACTTATATATTTATCGACACTACCATTTAAAATCTTAACACCATTATTCACAATTGAATGCAATCGTCAAATAATAAATCTGCCACGAAAAGTAATATATTATATGAGCCGTTGTTTGGGCGGCGGAGTTCATATTTGCTGCATTAACAGCGGTTTTGACAAAATCAAAGCCGCTGTTTTGCTGTTGGCTTTAGCGAAAGATAAAGGTTTAATTCAGCAGCTTACGGTAGTATTTCTTTTGCTTGTCATAGACATAGCCGTTTGCCAGTAAAACCCCATTTGAAGCACCGTTATCTTCATCCGGCTGCACAACGATTTCACGGGCATTCTCTATATCTTTGATATGTCCTGTCAACACACGAACGGTCTCTTTTCCATAGCCTTTACCCAAGTATTCTTCGTTGCCAATCAGGTAGTCTATGCTATAGGTATCACCGCACTGGGTGACGGTATACCAGTTCTCAAGATCTTTTGCATCGTAGCAATCGTAATGTTGGCAAAAGCCAATGGATGTTTCACTGTCCATGACAATGAAGTGATGTATCCAAGCATATTCATCATGCCGTCCATTGATTTCAGTCAACCAATCCTCCGGGTCTTGATACCATTTCAGAATATAGTCCTTGTGAAGCCATGTGGTGAACATGGCAACATCTGTATCTTGAAATGGGCGAAGCAGTATTTTGCTTTTTTCCATAATGAAGTTTCCTCCAAGCATTTCAGGTCAGAATAATATTTTAAAGTTAATCAGATTTACCAACTAAACTCTGTGCAGAGAATTTATCAAATCCGTTGCATGATATACCGAGAGCTTTTAATGATTTCGGTTACCTGAAATCCAAACTTTTGATATAAAGCAATGGCCCTCTTGTTGTTTGCGAAAACATATAGGAAAATGGGGAGTTTTGTTTCAGAAATACACCTTTTCAGCATTTCCGTTCCTATGCCCATATTTCGATATTGAGGGAAAACATAAAAATCATCAATTCCCATTTTTCCATCTGCATCATGGAAATAGTAATATCCAACCTTTTTTTCGTTAAGCACGACACATATGTACTCTTGTATATGAGTTTCAATCTTATTTCGTACCCATGACAAAACTTTTTGATAATCAATCGTTTCCATGTTTTCGTATTCGTCAATGAGTGCCTTGTTCAGCTTAAAAACAGGTTCAATATCTGTTTTGTCAGCACTTTTATATTTTATATTTATCATTACACATGCTCCATAGCATATCAGGCCGTTATGTCAATCATTCCGGCAGATGTATCGTAAACCGTTGGGGTAGTTGCTTCGCCTCTCGCCACATTCCACGCTTCTCTGTATATACCGTAAAATTCAGAGGTGCGGGCATCCTCCGCCGGTGTCCCCATAGCATGCCATGTACCGTTTGAAAAGGTCGCAACGATTTCTCCGCTGCTGCCCGTCGGCCTGAATCTGCTCCTTGTCATTCCCGAAGTTTTGGTAACCAACACGCCGCTTTGGATCATCTATCCTTATTGCTACAGCGGCTATCTGGTGTCCTATTCACTGCACGAATTTACAACGGAAGCGGCCGACACAGCATTTCATCTGTTCCCGTTCCTGCCCTGTGCGGTCCTGATCTTTGCATTGGTGCTTACAGTGGCGGTAACACAGTTTGGAAAGAAAGAAATGAGGTAATAGATGGAAAATAAGAAACTGCAAAAAGTAAGCATGACGGAGCTGATCGTCAGCTTCCTGCCGCTGGCAACTTTTATCCAGGTTCTGTTAAAAATCACTTTGCTGGACAGAGTACATAGCATTTGGGCCTTTGCCTTTCCATCGTTTGTATGCGAGGCCGCGAAAGCCGCAACGCTGTAAATGTTACTTCTACGGTAATCAGCATCTTTTGGGTACTGCTGGTGGCTGGAATTGTCGTTCTGGCTTTATTTCTGAATTTCCTGCAATAAGGGGTAGCTGGCTATGCTGATTACTTAGAAAGTTTTTTTGTCTGCCAGTCCGTGTCAACGAAACAGTATATCAAAGCTATTGATGAGTTTTCTATATCGTTTTGTTGACGAACAGGAGAGAAATAACTGATAAGAGATAAATTGTTAAGCCCTAATCATATTTAAAATTGCCTGATAATTAACAACAGAATAAGCAAGGGCAAACCCAGTGAAAGCCGGGGGCTCAAAACTGAGGATCTAAGGCATTATTTGCGCTATGATAGTCTGGCTGCCAAATTAAAAAGCCTGCCCTTTGTATTAGAGGGTGGGCTTTGGTCCTGCTAAGTTCTAAACCTTTGACAGTTGTTAAAAGAGATGCAGCTTTCGCCACGCTCTGGAGGAGGTGTAGTTTTATGAAAATATATCTTATTCATTCTTATTCAGCAAGCTTTCACCTCCTCTTGTATACATGTCTATACAAGTTTAGCTATAATATATATTAGACATAAATAAAAAAATCCCTTCCTAAAATTTCAGTAATTTTTTTATTTAAAAAGTGAACCAAATCCCTTCCTGGATACTCTAATTATCAGAGCTCAAAAACATTATCGGTCGATAAGGGAAAGAACTACACAATATATATAAAGGAATAAAAGCAATGAAGAAAAGTGATTTTGCCGAGCAGGTAATGGCAGCCGAGGCCACATTGTATCACATATCCAAATCCATCCTGAGAAATGACTGCGATTGTGCCGATGCCGAAATAAGAGGCTGGCGGTTTACACCGCCAGCCTCCTATTTCATCATCTTTTCAATGGTCTTCAAAAGCTCATCGACCACTTCCATCTCTCCCGCTTGAATTCTATTTATCAGGCAGCTTTTCATATGGCTTTCCAGCAAGAGCTTGCTGACCGAGTTCATTGCAGCCTGGGCTGAGGCTATCTGGTTGAGGACATCATCACAGTATGCATCCTTTTCTATCATGCCTTTTATGCCTCTTACCTGGCCTTCTATCCTGTTCAATCTTGATATCAGGGATGATTTCATCTTTTCAGGCCTGCTTGTGGTTCTGTGGCAGCATGCTTCGTCCTTGCAGCTTCCGCAGTCGGCTGCTTTGCAATCATCATTCATATGCTATAACCTCCGGAATTTGATGCGGTACCCTACAGGCTCTTAATGCCGGTCACATCGTATCCTGCTTCTTCAACCGCTTCCTTGAGCTTGGAATCCTCAATCTCGCTGCTTGATTCTGCGATGGCATATTTTCCTTCCAGGCTTACCGTCACATTTGCTGCTCCGATTTCTTTCAGAGCCTCTTCCACATGCTTTGCGCAATGGCCGCAGCTCATGCCTTCGATATTGATCTGTTTCTTCATTTTATTTTCCTCCATTCATTTTTAAATTCAGAATATATAAAAATTGCGGAAAGAAAGGAGACGGAAACCACTGAAAGACACGGAAGTTTACACTAAAAAACACTGAAGTTTATTTATTGATAATCTGTAGCTTTTAATTACTGACTTTTAGTGTTCCCCGTTCCCCTTTGCAATGGCCTCATATAGCACAACATTTATTTAATGCGGTTTGAATCCTCTTAATCTAAGGGCATTGGTCAAAACTGAAACTGAGCTTAGGGACATGGCTGCTGCTGCAAATACCGGGTTTAGCAGCGGCCCGCCGAACAGATGCAGTAGCCCGGCTGCAAGGGGTATCCCGGCTGTATTATAACCGAAAGCCCAAAACAGGTTTTGCTTGATGTTTCTTATGGTGCTCTTGCTTAACTGTATGGCAGCAGGCACATCCATAAGATCGCTTCTCATCAATACTATGTCTGCAGATTCCATGGCTACATCTGTACCTGAGCCGATGGCTATACCGATATCTGCCTGTGCAAGGGCCGGAGCATCGTTTATGCCGTCTCCTACCATGGCAACCTTCTTGTTCTCCGCCTGCAGCTTTTTAACCTCATCAGCCTTATCCTGAGGCAGCACTTCGGCAAGGACCATGTCGATCCCGACCTGCCTTGCTATTGCCTCGGCGGTCCTTCTGTTGTCGCCGGTTATCATAGCCACTTCTATTCCCATGTCATGGAGCCTCTTTATCGCCTTAGCGCTGCTGTCTTTGACTACATCGGCTACGGCAATTATGCCGGCAAGCTTATTATCCACGGCAATATACATCGGGGTTTTTCCCTCGGATGCAAGTCTGTCCGACTCGCCTTCCAGGTGCTTCAGCCCTATATTTCTGTCGTCCATGAGCTTCCTGTTTCCAAGGAGTATATCTGAGCCTTCGATCTGAACCTCTATCCCATGGCCCGGTATTGCAGCAAACTTATCGACCTTTAGCATTTCCAGGTTCTCTTTTTCTGCGCCCTTTACTATGGCTTCACCCAGAGGATGCTCGGAGCCTTTTTCCGCTGATGCAGCTATTTGCAGCAGCTTATTTCTTCCAATCTCGCCGGACGCAATTACGTCCGTCACTTCAGGATTGCCTTCAGTTATGGTACCCGTCTTATCAAATACTATGGTATTGATCTTGTGGGCAGCTTCTAAAGCTTCCCCTCCTTTTATCAGTATACCATATTCTGCGCCTTTGCCTGTGCCTACCATAATGGCTGTAGGTGTCGCAAGCCCCAAAGCACATGGGCATGCAATGACCAGTACGGATATGAATATGGTCAATGAAAAGACTGTGGATTCTCCGCTCAAGTACCAGGCCACAGATGCTATAATGGCGATGGCAAATACTATGGGCACGAAGTAGCCTGAAACTATATCAGCCATTTGGGCTATGGGAGCCTTAGAGCCTTGCGCATCTTCAACAAGCTTTATTATCTGGGCAAGAGCAGTATCACCGCCTACCTTTGTAACTTTGAATTTGATCGAGCCGTTCTTGTTGATGCTTGCGCCTATTACCTTATCCCCCACATGCTTTTCTACCGGAATGCTTTCACCCGTGAGCATCGACTCATCTATGGAAGTATAGCCCTCCACCACTTCACCGTCCACAGGTATCTTTGCCCCCGGCTTAACCAAAATTACGTCTCCGACTTCCACCTCTTCTATGGGGAGCTCTATCTCCCTGCCATCCTGTATCACTATGGCCGTCTTGGGTGCCAGGCCCATCAGCTTCTTGATAGCTTCGGAGGTCTTGCCCTTTGACACAGCTTCAAGGGATTTGCCCAGCAAAATCAATGTTATAATAACGCCCGCCGATTCAAAATATAAATTCATGACGCTGTCATGATCACCCATATAAATCCTGTAAGTAGAATACAGACTGTAGATCACAGCCGCCGATGTGCCCATCGCTATCAATGAATCCATGTTTGGGCTTCTTCTTATTATTGCTCTGAAGCCTACGGTATAAAACCTGTATCCCGCAATGATCACCGGAGTCACCAAAATTATCTGAACCAGTGCAAATGCCAGCGGGTCATGCATCGGATCTAAAAAAGCCGGCAACGACTTATTTAAACCCGGTATCATATGCGCCATTGCATAAAATAATAAGGGAGTGGTGAATATTGCCGATACAATGAATTTAGTCCATAATACTTTTATCTCTTTTTCTTTTCTGGCCTTGTCTTCGTCAACCTTATTGCTGCTTTCGATCTCCAATGCTTTATATCCGGCTTTTGAAATCGCCTGCTTTATTTCTGAAAGCCTCGTCGCTTTCGGATTATATTTTATATTTGCTTTTTCTGTCGCAAAATTAACCGAAACACTTTCTACGCCTTCAAGCTTGGACACTGCCCTTTCTATTGCTTTTGCACATGCCGCACATGTCATCCCGGATATAGGTACGGCTATGGCCTTTGTTTCCGCTTCTTCTACAGCCTCATATCCTGCTTTTTTTACCGCTTCTTTTATTTTATCTGTATCGAGCTTGCTTTCATCATACTGAACAACCATTTTTTCAGTTGCAAAATTCACACTCGCTTCAACTACGCCTTCAAGCTTCTTAACTGCTCTCTCCGAAGCTTTTGCACATGCTGCGCATGTCATTCCGATTATCTTTAAAGATTCGGTCTTCATAGTATTCTCCTTTCATCGGTCTGCATTTCATTATAGGATAGCCCCCTACCCTATATTTATATAATATATTATTCCTTAAATAGTGTCAATATATTGATTAAAAATTATACCGTTAAATCAATAACTACCCGTTTTACGGGTAGTTATTGATCTGAGGCTATAAGCCTCTGTTACCGGCTAGCGCCGAAAAACGCTGGCTTTCAGATTGCCAATAACAGTTTGGCCGCTGCTGCTTGCCGTTCGTAATCCTCACTCATATGCCGATAGTCATTATGAATAATTTCTACGTCTTTCCAGTCCTGATAAAGTGCTTGCTTGAACCGCATTGGTAATACACATACATACCCTTGTTTGCAATCCGAGACATGGCCCGTCCGCAATCTGCACAACGAAGAAATCCACTGAACAAATAAAGCTCTTCCTTTTTCGGTGCGGTACGAGTATCGCGTTTCAATAGCTGTTGTACTTTGTCAAAGGTTTCCCAGTCAATAACAGCAACATGAGTATTCTCCACAATGAACCATTCATCTTCCGGCACTCTTTCCTGCACATGGATTTTGTAGCTCTTTACCCGCTGGCGGCCCTGTACCATATCCCCGACATACACACGGTTTTTCAAAATGGTATCAATGGTTATGGTACTCCACATGGGATTCTTTTGGGCATTGGGAGCATTGTATTTAATTCCCTTGCTCCGTTTGTATGACGTCGGGCATAAAACGCCGTGGTCGTTCAGGTGGTGCGTAATCTGGAGCTTGTTTATCCCATTCAGGAACATAGAAAAGATACTTTTCACAATCTCAGCGGCTTCCTCGTCCACAAGCAGGGCGTGTCCGTCATTTGGGTCTTTCACATAACCATAAGGTGCAAAGGAACCGATAAACTCACCGTTGCGCCGCATACCGGGTTACGCTCTCAAACTCGTCCATATGCCTTTCGTAGTATTCATCCAGCAGTCGGCGTTGATTAATAACGCTATTGCTATCGTCGTTTCCCCGGTTCATATCCTCTTTGGAAAGGTGAATATATTCGCCAAGCCTTCAGCGCCGGGTATTTGTCAGAAAAGATAAGGCTGTTTTCGCAGTTCTGTTTTTTGTCCGTGCCATTTGTCCTCCTTCCTAATTTGAAACCTCAATGCAAATCTGGCTCCCATTGACGAGTTTATATCTGATCGTTACGAATGGCTTGTCCATAGTTTTACCTCCGTTCACCGTTTTTGCGGATTAGTTGTTGATGAACGGAGAAAGGAGGGGAACGGCAGCCGGGGATACTATGGAGCTTAGGCTCGGAGGGATAGTTACACTTGAGCATGGGGAAGGCTCCGCCAAACTCACGTTTTTTTATTTGGCGGGTAGACCTTTATTTGGATGACTTATTTACAAGGGGCGTTACCGTGAAGTCCGCTGAATTTACGGTACATTCAAATGGAAATTTTGTTTTTGCCGCCGTTTCATCGTTGGCGACAACAAATACGCTTTTCTGAGCAATCACTGCGTCAATAAAGCCAGCATAATTTTTTATATCTTCAACAGTTGTGCTTAACATATCCTGACGGATTTTTTTCCAGTCATCAATCGTGCAGCCGGCAAGCGGCTTCAGCTCGAAATAGTAATTGTCCGAGTTATAATACTGGTCAAACTGGTTGACCGTTGAAACGATAAAACTATCAAGTTCTTTTTGCGTCATGGATAAGTTGCGAAGATAATTGCCCGCTCCAGCGAAAACTTCCAGAGCTTTATCTATCTCGCTTATTCCTGCGACAGAAAAGATGATTGTTCCATTTGTAAAAGATGCGCTGGCGCCATAAGCACCCATTTTACCGCGCAGAACCGGTCTCAGATATTCCGCTTTAAGAAGATTGCCGAGTACCTCCATTTTACCGGAATACTGATAACCACTTTTGTAAATATTCCCGATTTGCATGATATGGCTTACATCCTGTTTATTGGACAGTATGACAGCCGAGTTGTAGCCTGGCTGTATTGTATCTGTGTAATCGGAGTGTACTTTTCCGCTAATGTTGGCAACGAAAGAGTCAAAAATTGATTTGAACGTATTGTACCCGGCGCTGTTGCCATAGTAGCCGATAATCAGTCCGTTCCGATTTACCGTATCTGCAAAAATACTATTTAACCGACTTGCACATGCACTGCATCCACTGGGTGTTTGTAGCATCTGTTTGATAAAGTTGAAATAGAATATTGAACCCATTCCAGTACTCCCGACCGTGGCGGTGCGGAATTTATCAGCCTGGCTTTGGGAATCATACATCATATCGCAAGATATATAATACGGAGTGGAGGACAGCCTCTTGCTGTTGCTGTCTTCCTGCTCCAAAAATTCTTCCAGTTCTTTTGCTGAAAACAAATCGGTTCGGTTCAAAAATCCGACGACCTGCCGTGTGGTGTCCGCAATTGTCATCTTGTCACATGAAGCCGCGATGATAAAGCGTGGGTTTATATCATTTTTGTTAAAAAAATTCTCGGCAGGAGATAATGAACAATAAACACTATTAAGGCCGAGAGAAGTGAGCTTGTAGTTTAGAAACTGCGTCATCAGGGTTGCGTATTGTAAGTTTTCTCCTGACTTTGGCAATTCAAAATACATACCGAAATTGATCGTCTCGGCGGAATCATCAAGCGTGGCATAACAGCTTGCACCGTTTGATGTCTCAAGCTTTTCGGTTTGTCCTGACTTTGGTCCCAAATGGTCTTGTCTAAACTCATCAATGGAAAGAACCGGAAGCTTTGCCAGTGTTTCAGAGCTGTCCGGCGTTTCGGCCCAAGCGTTGAAAGCTTCGGTTTCTGCCTTTATTTTGGCAAGTTCACTGGCCGACACCTTTATTTCGTTACTATCGGCAACTTTGGAGATATGGCCTGATACAACAATGCTTTTATATTGGTTGCTTATAAAATACCGGTCAAGTATTGTTTTAAAATACGATGGGTTGTCTTTTAAATACTGGAAGTCTGCGGTTTGATTCAAGAACATAAACGGGTTGCTGCCGTAAACAAAACCATCCAGAGCGAGATCGGATGTTTCAGTTACTCTGTAATTATTTTTACTGTTTTCAACCTGCTCAATTGCGGCGTTAAGTTCATCCTTCCCAATGCCGTCCAGCTTTAAAGAAGTCAAAATAGACTCAAAGTCTGAGATAACCTCATTCTTTTTATCTGCGGTAACATTGGAAATGATAATCGCCAGATTGAATATACCGCCTGTGTACCCGCCCACATTATAAATGTCGGGATAGTTTTCGCTCAGCCTTTTTTGGACAATAGCCATCAGAGCTTCCCGTGCGAAAGCCGCCTTTGTTTCAATCACAGGCGAACCAGAGTAAAGAAAACCGATATCAACCGTCTTCGTCTGATCTATAACGTTATAGCTTTGTATTGGGTTTTGCGGTTTTATGGCTGAATAATTCCACTTAATATCCGGCGCTTTATTGCTATAGTCCTTTAGATAAGAATTCAGTAAGGATAATGTTTTGCCTATATCCTGATTGCCTGAAATACAGATAATACTGTTGGCGGGTGTGTAGTATTTTTTGTAAACGCTGAGTACATCGGAATACGTCAGGCCGGTTATGGCATCAACGGTACCGCCGCTGCTAAAGGCCGGTACGGTGTTGCCATATAAATTGGTATACATTTTACTTGCGACAAAATTAATTGTGCTCTCAGAACCTTGCAAATCATTTAAGCGCAGTTCGTTGTAAACTACTCCGTTGTAGACCGCTTTTCCTTCGGAATACTCCCTGCGGATGCCTTGCTGTTTGAAAATATTCTCGTCGGTCAGAACGCTGGGGCTTAAAGCGGCGTTGATATATACGTCAGCCAGATTATAAAAATCGGTTTTATTAGAAGTTTTAAAAGCATAGCAAGTGCTGTCGTCAGCTGTAGAAGCATTTATCATCGTTGCCACCGATGTGCTGCGCAAATAGGTCGTCAGGTTTTTTGAAGGGTACTTTTCACTGCCGCACATCAGACTGTGCTCCAGTATGTGATTAGCTCCCTTGTTATTTTCCGGCGGCGTCCTGAAGCCTATGGAGAAGGTCTTTTCCTCTTTGCCGTCATCCAGGTAAAAAATGCTTGCGCCCGATTTTGTATGTTTTAGATAGTAGGCGGTTGCGTTTTTTTCGGCAAGGTACTGTTTTGTAATCAACGTGAAGCCTGATTTTTGCAAATCGACCCCATCAAAGGTACTTTGCGCCGCGAGAGCGCTCAATGGAAAGCATTGAATCAAAAACACCGTAATCAGAAGAATTGTCAAAGTTTTTGTTTTTACCATTATCTCACCTCTTATTATTTTTTGTACATAAATAAAGAAACTCCTTATTCTGTACTGATTTATTTAATCATGGAAAACCGCCTATCCCAAAGCCGCCAAATTGAACGAGACTTCATTCAGTGGGGGTTGTATCCTCCACTGAATGAAGTCTCGTTCAATAATAAAACAACTCCTGTTAGTTACTATTTTATCTAACAGGAGCTATTTGTTTTTTAATATTAACTTGTTTAATTCCTAAGAAAATCCTAAGAAAACATTGATGTTTTCCTAACAAGAAATTGGCAAGGTCACAAAGAAAGTAGTAATTTCATTTTCACTTTCTGCGGTTATGCTTCCTCCATGCAAAGTAATGATTTCTTTTGCAATCGCTAATCCCAAACCTGCACCGCCTGTATTTGTTGCACGGGTTTCATCGAGCCTAAAAAACTTTTCAAATATTGAATTTAATTTTGAGGATGGAATGGTTTCTCCATGATTGCAAAAAGCAATCTTGACAGAGGCATCAGTAGCCTTAGCACTAACAATAATTTCAGTGCCGGGATAGCTGTATGAAATTGCATTTTTTAGGATATTGTTAAATACCCTTGCCAATTTTACAGAATCACCATAGACGGTTAAATCCTCATTTGCATCTAATTTTATCTTATTTTCATGTGCTGATAAAACAGGATAGAATTCGTCCGTCATTTGGACCAACATATAGTAAAGGTCGATAGTTTCTTTTTCTAAGGATGTATTCTGGAGATTATAGCGGGTAATCTCAAAAAATTCATTGATAAGTTTTTCTAAGCGTTTAGCCTTATCCAGTGTAATATGAACATATTTTGCTTTTTGCTCCACAGGCATATCCGGAGCTTCATCCAATAGGCTAAGATAGCCAATGACAGAAGTTAAAGGCGTTTTCAAATCATGGGCAAGATACGCAATCAAATCGTTCTTTCGCTGTTCTGCTTCTTGTGCTGCATGTTCATTATTTTGTACAGATATTTTTAGTTTGTTCAGATAGATTTCTGCATCCTTTAACGGGGCCGACAGTTCAATTAATTCGTTTTTATGCTGAAAAATATTTTCCGTTGCATTTAAGACCTCATTGAGATACTGAAAAGGCTTGTTCCAATAGTAAAGCAAAATTGCGCCATACCCAACCATAATATATACCAGTGCGCCCAATTCCCTATGAAGTTCAATCCATGCGGCGATTTGTGACAACAACTCATTTTGTCCTGCAAATTGTCTAAGCAAGTTGGCCGTTAAGAGATAAACAGCCACGCCTAAAGCGGTATATATTATCGCGGCAGAAAGCACCTGAAGTAGCTGCTTCCTATATACTTTGTTGAACTGCACTTCATGGCGTTCTTTCAATTCATTTTTCAATTTTATACCCACACCCCCAAACAGTTTTGATGTATTTGGGTTCTTCAAAAGAGTCTCCCATTTTTTCACGCAGATGCCGGATATGAACGGTGATTGTATTGTTGCCTTTACTAAAATATTCGTCTCCCCAAATTTGATGGAATAATTCCTCTGAACTAACAACATTTCCTATTCTCTTACACAGAATTTGCAGAATCGAAAACTCTGTGGGCGTTAGGGAAAGGGGTTTCTCATTCAAAGTACATTCATGAGTGTTAATATTTAAGACCAGCCCCGCATGAGCAATAATATCTTCTTCTGGCTCTGTGACGATATTGTATCGCTTGTAGCGGCGTAGCTGTGCCTTGACACGAGCCACTAATTCCAGCGGAAGAAACGGTTTTGTAATATAATCATCTGCACCGAAAGTCAGCCCGGTAATTTTGTCAATTTCCTCTCCTTTGGCAGTCAACATGATAATAGGGTAGTGATACCTTTCGCGGATTTTTTTGCATATTTCCAAGCCATTCATATCCGGCAGCATTATATCTAGGATTGCCATATCCAGCTTTTCTTCGTTAATATATTTCAAAGCATCAGCCGCAGTATAAGATTTGAAAACAATAAAACTCTCATTTTCTAAATACAAAGAAATGAGATCAGTAATTTCCTGCTCATCATCGACAATTAGTATTTTGTCACTCATCGCATACACTCCTTCCTTTTGTATATCTTCTATCCGTGGGTTTTTCTGCGTCTTTTGGTATCAACCACATACGGCTAAATCGCATCACGCCGGGTATACGATTTTCTTCACACAGTTTTTGCACTCGCCGTTCTGAAATCCCCCATTTTACGGCGGCTTCCGGGGCAGAAATATAGTCCATACGCTAATCGTCCTTTTCACATTCATTCTTATTTATTATATACGGTTAGCCGAATAATAACAAGTATCATCACGGGCAGAAGCACATTCTATTAACCAAACAGATAAGAAATACCTGGGACATACCTATGCTTTTATTTAGTAGAAGTCAAACACGTATTTTTTTTGCAAAAGCGGGGTTTCACAAATTGAGTAGGAGGTAGGTGATTAGTTCACCTACCGACCTCTCACACCACCGTACATAGGGTTGCCTATACGGCGGTTCCTTAGTTTACGCTATGACAGATTTGTAATAAGAACTTAGAAACTGAAAACCATCCTTTTCTAACCTATGGTTTGAAAGGGCGGTTTGTAGAACCGGGCTACCGGCTATCCGCCAGTTTGGCGTATGCCACTACTGTTTTCTCCCGATTCACTTTAAGGAACAGTTTCCTTTCTATGTATGGGATGATATGTTCCAGCGTTTGTCTGGCACTTGCCTTGCTCTTGCACAGAATTACCATATCATCTGCGTAGCGGACGAATCGGTGCCCTCTCTTTAAAAGCTCGTGGTCTAGTTTGTTCAGCATGATATTCGCACATAACGGACTAAGAGGTCCGGCACTTTCCAAGAGCATCATGGGCGCTTTTCTACGGTCTGAATCCATAGCTCGTTTCCACGAATTTTGGCTCATATGTGGGTGTCAGTACCTGTGCGATTGCCTGCTGGGTGACACGGTCTACACGTCCGTGAGACCTCACCAGGTACTCGCACGTTCTTTCTCTCCATTTATCTGCCTTATTTACTGCAAATGATTCCGTGTAGTTATTGGGCTTTGACTTGCGTTGCAGCCTTACCCTCATCTACAGCCTGATAAGATTTCTGTTCGTCAGACCGGAGATTTGCCTCCACCTTCCTTGAGATTCCTCGTCACCGGGGACACTCTTGGTCTTGGCTATATCCTTCCCACTACTACCGGGCGGATTCGGGACTTTCACCCGTTAGAGCGTGCACCCGCCGGGCGCACAACGGCAAGCAATGTGACTGTGGCCACAGTCACATTGCTTGTTGGGGAGCCTCCCCAAACCCTGACACTTCGGGCCAATCCCACGCGAGTGTTACTCGTGTGGGATTGGCCCGAAGTTGAAATTGACAATATTAACAAGTAGTGATAATATGAATATGCTATATGACTGACGGAAGTGGAAATAACCACAGGAAGTATAGCGTTTTATGAAGCCGACCGTCTGTGCATGATGCTTGGATTGGTGGGTTTTTTTATTTCTTTCTGAATGTTGTGATTTTCATTCAGAAAGAATTATGAATATAAGAGCAGAGTAGGATTTTGTGCGTAAATCATTGATTTTCAGTGCCTTCTGAACGGGGAGTTGTCAGAGGGACGAAAAGCCTTTGCAGGCTTACGGTACAAGATTCGCATCCCGCTGCTACATAAGGAGAAGCGGTGTAATCATTATGCCTCTTGTTATGTAGCTGTGCTGCATAACAGGAGGTGTTTTTTATGGTCGCAACTTAGCAAATCAATTTAACGATAAACTTTCTAGAATACGCTTATTAAGAAGGGAGAAGTTAAATTGAAAGGCTCATCTTTCTATGTGCGCCGCATCACAATATCTGCGGTATTCCTCAATATTTCACTCGCTTTGAAAACAACATTTTCCTTTTACATACCCATGTTTGGACAAAATGGAATGAGCATTGGAATTTCCGGCATTTTCTCCATCATGCCATCCCTTTTATTTGGGCCTGTGTATGGCGCTATTGTGTCCGGGCTTTCTGACTTTTTAGGCTATTTATTGAAGCCTGTGGGAACCTATATTCCCCTCATGACGCTGGTAGTAGCTGCTGGTGGATTTATCAGGGGCGCATTATGGAATGCGTTGCGAAATAAAGACAGTAAGAAAATGAGAATTGCAGTTGCAGTATGTTTCGCTCTTTTATTGTTAGTAGGCATTTGTAATATTGCATTTCTGTCTGCCGATGGTATTGACAATGGCTTTTATGACCATGTACAAAAAGAAAACATCAATACAGACAATATGCACCTTGTCAGCAAAATGCTTATTACAAGAACAATCGACACAAAAGACCCGTCAGGAAATCTGGCGACCTACATTACCTTCGTAACAGCAGGGCTTATCGGCAGCGCTGCTCTCGGTATTCTTTTGCTAACCGCTGATCTTTTTATATCAAAGAAGTTTCTTCATGACACAAGCAGAGGGCAAATACCCCAGCTTCTTATCGTTATGATTGGTTCTGGTCTGATTGTAACTACCCTAAACACAGTCGTATTGCGTGAAACAATCTTCACAGCATGGAAGGTACTTCCGTTTGCAGTTATATGGATTCCCCGCGTGATTGAAGAAGTCCTGGGCAATACGGTTAAGGCATATTTTGTAGCCGTGCTGTTGGAAATTTTCGGGAAGCAACATGGCCTGAAGGAACTAATTGATGGGTCATCCATAGGGTCCAAAAACGACACAAAGTCTTAGCAAGATTGGGATGAATGAATATGGAACACTACACAATCTTGAATGAAAATGTACATCAGTTTCCGGTGGTGATTGATTTGCCCCACAGCGGAGTATTTGTTCCCTTAGATATTCGCAGTCGTCTCCTTGATAACGCATGTTTATCAAACACAGATTGGTTCTTGCCGGAACTCTACGACTTTCTTCCTGCAATGGGATGCACCACAATCATCAATCATCTAAGTCGATATGTGGTGGATGTGAATCGCCCTGTTGGTGGTGCAAGAAGCGGAGATTATCGTAATACGGTTGTCTATCAGGAAAACACGCAAGGTAGTCCTCTGTATTTTCCACCACTGAATGAGAAAGAGATTAACCAACGAGTAATCCAATATTATCAGCCTTACCATCAGGCTCTCGAAAAGCTATTGCGAGAGAAATTACAAGTATATCCATCGGTTCTCCTGTTGGATTTACACAGCTTCTTTCTTGATTTTGTTGAAGGCGGCAGTCAGGATGTGTATCTATCCAATAGATGCGGCGTTACGTCCTCTGAACAAACATTGCAGCAACTTCATAAAGGTTTTACAGCACAAGGCTACAGTGTTATAGATAATGCAATCATGGGAGGACACGTCATTCACCATTACCGCAATATTTTTCAGGAGCGGTTTGAAGGTATACTTATAGAACTTCGATATACAAAATATATTGAGAATCGCTATTTTGGAGAAGAAGAATTAACGGATAGAAACGAAATGCTTTTCCAGTCAGCAAAGCAGAAGCTAAAGGATGTGTTTATGCGATTGCCTTATTTTCGGAAGTAAAACAATAACTATATCAGAATAACAATCAAATTAGCCCGTAGTTATCCCGGCCTTTGCCATACACTGATGAATGGCATCCAATTCGTCCTCTGTCACCATGACATGCAGATGAATCCCGCGCTTGCGCGGGGGCTGTTCCTTCACCTTATCCAGCGGCTTAACCTCCGGCACAGGAATGGATGGAGGAATCGGCAGGGCCGTATTGTTCGGGATGCCATCAATCATGTTACAGTTTTGTTCCGTGGAAAGTTCCGCGTTTTTCAGGTAATTGTCTTTGTTGTACATGGTAAGGCTCCTTTCTATATTTGTTATAATTGAATACATAGCAACAAATTGGTATAATTTAGTTAGCTCTTGTGATTTAACTCACAGATAAATATAAATTTAATTACACAGCACGAAGGGAAGAATCAAAATGAAAAACTGGTTTACACTGGATCAAATTGATGCAGATACTCGCATTATCAGCGAATACCGCCATTGGGAAGAAACGCATTGCTACCTGCTTGAAGGCAGTAAGCGGTGTTTGCTCATCGACACCGGGCTTGGCATCTGCAACATCTCCGAGGAAGTGAAAAAACTGACGGACAAGCCGGTTGCTGCAGTAGCGACACACATCCATTGGGATCATATAGGCGGGCATAAATACTACCCGGATTTCTACGCACATGAGGCTGAACTAAACTGGCTGAACGGTGAATTTCCGCTGACGATGGATACCATCCGGGGTATGGTCATAGACCGCTGCGATTTACCGGAGGGTTATGACGCCAGCACTTATAAGTTCTTTCAGGGAATGCCTACACGGATACTTCAAGACGGTGACACCATCAACCTGGGTGGGCGCATGATCACTGCACTGCATACGCCGGGACACTCTCCGGGGCATCTATGTTTTTGGGAACCACAACGTGGATACTTATTTACCGGCGATCTTATCTATAAGGACATGCTGTTTGCGTACTACCCTTCCACCGACCCGCAAGCATATCTCGTGTCGCTTGAAAAGATTGCGGTACTGCCCGTGAAAAAAGTATTTCCGGCTCATCACAGTCTGGACATTCAGCCGGAGATTCTGATCCGTATGCGAGACGCTTTCCGGCAACTGAAAGTCAACGGCAACCTACATCATGGTAGCGGTACCTTTGATTACGGCGATTGGGCTATCTGGCTGTGATGATATAAATTCCAATTTGCACGTTGCTGTTATCTAATAATTCAAGCGCCCGAAGGGTAAAAGTGTTCCGTCCAATACTTGGTACCCATCTGGGCATACTGTACGCCGCCGCTGGCACAGTGGAGAATCATGTTATCACCCGCATTAATGCCGACGTGCGACACCGGCCCGGAGCTGTCATAGGTTCCGGTAAAAAAGATAATGTCGCTGGGTTTTGCTTCAGCAGGGCAATAATCAGGAGAAACGCCCCAAGCACAATCAATACGCCCACGGTATGGCGGTTTCATAGTCCATAATGAAAATTTCCTCATACCGTACTCCGTCCGCATAAATACGTTTTAGAAGCTTCTGAATCTTGTCAAAGGCTTCCCGGTCAATAATTGGCTCATGGGTATTTCCAACAATGAACCATTCATCTTCGGATACTCTTTCCTGCACATGGATTTTGTAGCTTTTTACCCTCCGTCGGCCCTGTACCAGGTCCCCAACGTACACGCAGTTTTTCAAAATGGTATCAACAGTAATGGTACTCCACATAGGATTCTTTTGGACGTTGGGAGCATTGTATTTAATTCCCTTGCTTAAATGTAATTTCATGGTATAATAAAAACATCTTTGTATAAGCAAAGACATCTTTTGCAATGTGCTTTATGAGATATAGTTTAAGTAAATTAATAGGATAAAAAATTATAAGGTAAATTTGAATGGGTGAAAAGCAATATGAATAATATCCGTCCTCCGTGTTAATTTTTAGCATGGATTCGAGGACCTCCATATAAATTTTATTAATTCACAAGAAAATGGTATAGATTTTGTAATGGAGGTTGAAAAAATGAAAATCAACAAACTTACCCTACGACCTGTCTGCGATAAAGATATTAGCTTACTAACCTCATGGTTGAACAAAGACTATATCTTAAAATGGTATCATGACCCAAACGAATGGCTTGCTGAAATTAACGAACGGCACAGCACATATTCATGGATACATCATTTCATAGTCATGGACGGCAAAATGCCCATTGGCTTTTGCCAATATTACGATTGCTATAACGCCAATGATATGGAAGACTGGTACAGCGTTACCCGACATGGTGATACCTTCAGCATAGATTACTTGATTGGTAACGAAGCATACTTAGGCAAAGGATATGGAAAAGCCATTGTCAAGCTCTTGACTGATACCATTCAACAAAAAGAAAATGCAAATCGAATTATTGTGCAGCCGGAAACAGAAAACCATTCCTCTAATCACGTGCTAATGGCAAATGGCTATACTTACGACAAACAAAATGAGTATTACTTCAAATTGCTGTATTAAATTTTATAGGCATAAGTTGCTAAAGGCAAAATAATTATATTTACCTCATTCAAAAAATGAAACCGGGCAAGTTGTATTGCCCGGTTTCATTTTTCTTATTCTACCTCCCCAGCACCTGCCAGAGTATCCTTGCATAAAGGCGGTCAATCAATTCGCCCCACAAGATTGCAGATGATGGTGATTTCTTGCCGTTCTACACCATAGACCACGGTTTTCTGCCCGACTACAATCTTGTCCGCCGGTATTGACTTTTCCAGTTGTTCCTTTTGGTACTTTTCCATCATCTCCTATAGTTTAACTCATCAAAGGATACCTGTGAAAACTCCTAATATGAATGCACACATAGAATCATTCCACTCTATATTAGAAGATGAATGCTACAGCCGTAATGAATGGAGCAGCTTCAAGGAAGCATATAAAGCAGTAGCAGAATATATGAATTTTTACAATAACCGTAGAAGACATGGAAGTATAAAATACATGGCTCCAAATAGATTCTACGATGCATTTATGAGTAAGAATGTAAATGCTAAAGCATTTGCTGTATAATCTCCATAGTTAGGGGGGCAAGCCGATATCAACCTGCTTGCCGGTTAGTGGAGCGCCGTTATAGTTTGAATTAAAGTACATTCTATGACAAACAGCATTTTGTTTTAGGTTTAACTTAGATCTTTGTTGATATTATTCATTTCACCGTATATGATTGTTCTATCAACTTAAAAACGGAGGATACCCATATGGATTTCATTTCGGTTCAAGAAGCTGCTACCCAGTGGGGTATTTCCGAGCGGCGCATACAGAAACTTTGCGAGGAAAACCGTATTCCCGGTGTCGTGCGGTTTAGCCGCATGTGGTTAATCCCTAAAGATGCTAAAAAACCTATCGATGGTAGGGTGAGACAGAAAGCAGGTGATAAGAATGAATAGTAAAATTTTACTGGTGGATGACGAGAAAGACATTATTGATCTGATACAAGAAGTATTGCTACAAGATGGTTTTCATGCCATTCAAAAAGCGTATACAGGACTGGATGCGTTACAAATTTGCCGGGAATTCCAGCCTGACGTTGTTGTTTTGGATATTATGCTTCCTGACCTTGGCGGCTTGGAGGTGTGCAAAAAAATACGGGAATTTTCCTATTGTTCCATCCTGTTCCTTTCCTCCAAAAATGATGATATTGATAAAATTCTTGGTCTTTCCTGCGGTGGTGACGATTATATTACCAAACCATTCAGCCCGCGTGAAGTTGTTTTCCGCATCAAAGCTCAGCTTCGCCGTCAACAGTATCAGGCTACGCTAGGTTCAGGCTGTAGCGATACTTTGTGTGTCGGCCCTCTTTCTCTCGATAGGGAAAGCTGTCGGGCTTATAAATCAGGACAAGAAATCAGCCTGACCGGGCGTGAATTTTTGCTGTTGTCTTATCTGATGGAGAACGCCGACAAAATTATCAGCAAAGAACGTTTATATGAACAGGTATGGGGTGAATACAGCAGCATTTGTGATAATACCATTATGGTTCATATCCGGCATATCCGCGAAAAGATTGAGGATACCCCATCAAGCCCACAGCAGCTTATTACCGTGAAAGGCTTGGGGTACAAGTTGAAGAAAAGGACTGATTAGATGAAGAAATCCGGCTACCGCATAATTTTTCATATTTACCTGATTTTCTTCTTGTCGCTGCTTGGGGCAATTATCGCGTCAATTAGCCTTTTCTATTTATTAATTACCGTTCAAACACCAGGTGGTTCTACTATAAGGAGCGATTGGCCGAAAACATTTACAGAGGATTTCAGGGAGCAGATTATTTTTATTGATGATAAACCACAGGTCAAACAGGCCGGAATAGAGCTGTTGCAGGAGAACAGTATAGGGCTGCAAATTTCCGCTTCTGATACCATACTTCAAATTATTGTGTCTGATAATGGAAAGGGAATGACAGCAGAGGAAACAGGCTCGCTCTTTCAGCGTTACTATCGGGGAACTAATACGGAGCATAAGCCAGAGGGAACGGGGTTAGGGCTTGCCATTACCAAAAGCATTGTCGAGCTTCACGGAGGTACAATTTCCGTATCCAGCATACCTGGTATTGGAACCGCTTTTCAAATACAACTCCCTAGAACATAAATTAAGGTTGCCTAAAAAGTAGATTAAGGTTGACGGCTTATCATTTTATTATGATAGCTGCCAACCTTTTTTATATGTCGGGAGGTGAAAAAATGAAATTGAAAAAGATGCTGCCATTCGTGGCTACTGTGGCTATTACGCTTCTTGCCGCATTTGTGGCTGTAGCGTTTCTGCTGCGTCCGCAGACTTTAGAGATTGGATCTGTTGATTTGGATATGGTTACCGATGGGGAGTATATCGGGATATGCCAAAACAAAATTTTATTGGCTGTTGTCAAGGTAAGAGTATCGGGGCAAGTGTCGGTATGCTGGAGGAAAGTTCCTTATATCACGAAAACGGCTATTATGAAACAGTTGACCTGATTGCTGCCGACCTCTCGCAGCTTAACCAAATTAATAAGCCGCGTTTGTTAGGTGATGGCGAAATCACTGACTTCTCCGGCAACAAAATTATTCTGCCAGATCGGTTTGCTTCAAAATATGGAATAAAAAAAGGCGACACCATTGCCCTGCAAATCAATGGAAACCCTGTCAATTTTGAAGTAGCGGAAATTGCCGCTTATGATACTGTTTTTCTACGGCATACAAGGGGAGCAACCGCTCTTTCGCCTCTTTCTATATCAGCGACGTATTCAACGGTGCAGAGTTACAAGGTTTTGCTGACGGAGAAATGAAGCCGGATTTTGTGGAGCAGGTACAAAATATGGATGGCATTGAAAAGATACTGCCTCTCTTTGTGTTTAAAAATGAGGTGCAACTAACTCTTATGTTGTAGTCAGCAGTTTCAAGTCGAGGGCAACGGATGTGGAAGCGGTAATTTCTTCGACCTATGCGGTTTCCGATTTTAGTAAGGCAACCTATGGTTTTTTAGCTTATACTGCCGCTGATCCCGATGCAATCATGGTGCAAATCCGTGACCTGTTCGGAGATACCTCGAATTGGAGCCGGATGGTGGAGGAATTTAACACAGATGAAATTAGTAGAAGAAATCAAACTTGAGTAAAAGAGAGATTGGAGGTTTTACAGATGAAACCATTAACGGCACAGATATTTCCCGCTTCGAAGATGAAAAAATGAGCAGGTTACGGCGGCAAAATATAGGCTTTGTATTCCAGTTTTACAATCTTATTCCCCATCTGAATGTAGAAGAAAACATTATGCTCCCTTTGCTTCTGGATGGTAAGAGAATGAGGGATTACTGGAAACAGTTAAATCACATTTTAGAATTTGTAGGCCTATCTGACAGGCGCAAGCATACTCCCCGCCAATTGTCAGGAGGACAACAGCAGCGTGTGGCAATCGCCCGCGCATTGATCGGAAGTCCTGAAATTCTGTTTGCAGACGAACCAACGGGAAATCTGGACAGCAAAACCGGGGCGGAAATTATGCACCTGTTACGCGATATTAACCGGGAAAGTGGACAAACAATCATCATGGTAACACATTCGCCGGAAGCTGCCAAAAGCAGCAGCCGGGTCATTACAGTCCGAGATGGAGTAATTGAATAGGCCATTGTCTAAATAAAATAATCCTACACGGATATAACCACAACTCTCACTCCGACCTTGCAAGTTTGGAGGGGCTTTTATGTGCAAATATAGCTTTCATCAATTAAGAGAGAAACCGGCGTACTGTTATGGATACCATCGAACAGGCATTGAAACGGCTTAGAAAGCTCTGCCAGGAATAAACGCGTTTCGAGTATGGACACCCCGATATTATGGGAGAAGCCGATCATGCTTGCTTTTTCGGCAGCAATATTGTAAAAGCAGTGCCTTTGTTCAGTTCGCTTTGAACTTCAATCCTGCCCTTATGCGCCTCTATAATAGCTTTAGCAATAGTAAGTCCTATTCCGGCTCCGCCGGTCAACCTGTTTCTGGATTTGTCAGCCCTATAGAATCTTTCAAAGATGTATGGCAGGTCTTCTTTCGCTATTCCGATCCCGCTGTCGGCTATGCTCAGCCGTATGCCGTCCTTGTCCCCTGTCAAGCTGATATTTACCTGGCCGCTGTCTTGAGTATACTTTAGAGCATTGGACACAAGATTTATTATGATTTGGCTGATTTTGTCCTTATCCGCAAAAATTCTCTGCTCGCTGACGTTTATTAAGAGAACAATATTTTTACTTCTGAATTCATTTTCAAAATTCTGTCCTATTCTTGTTATCAATTCGCCAAGGTCAAATTCAGTTTTATTTAAAGTCAAATTGTCACTTTCATATTTGGCCAGCTTGCCAAGATCTCCGACAAGCCTGTTGAGACGCATAATTTCTTCATGACAGCTCTTCAGCCTCTCAGCATCAGCCTCCCAGACTCCGTCGATCATGGCCTCCATATGGCTCTGCAGAGTTGCCAGAGGTGTCCTCAATTCATGGGCTACATCTGCGGTAAGCTGCTTTCTGAGCCTTTCCTGGGACTCAAGATTCTGGGCCAGATCATTTATGGCATCAGTCAGCTGGTTGATCTCCTTGGTATCTGATCTTTCATCGTTCCTGCCGCCATAATACCCCCGGGAAATCATCCGGGCCGTGCTTATAACCCTTGTAATGGGCTTGCTTATCCTCTTTGACATGAGCGCCCCTATTATGAATGATAGAAACAACGAAACAACACCCACACTGATAAAAACCCTGTTAAGAGTATTTATAAATGCGAGGTCGCTGTCCGTAAAGTAAAAAGGCCCATAATACCCTATTTCTATTTTGCCTACAGCTTCTCCCTGATATGTTATAGGATAGCTGTTTTCCACATATTCACCCTTCCAGCCCGGGTACCGGCTGTACATATTGTCAGCCATCCGCGACATCATGTCATGGCACATTCCGCTGTTATACAGCATGGCATCCCATACGATCATGCCTTCATTATCTTTGACCTTGATTATCATTCCATTCTCCAGTGCACCGATGCCGATGCTCTGAACAGAATATTTATCCCAGCCTCTTGCAGCATCATATTGCTGGGCCACCATATTTACTATTTCGCTGTTTTTTTTCTCCTGGTTATTTATGATGTAATCTTTGAAATGCTTATCGAGATATACATTGGAAATAATGCTTATCAGAGATACGCATATCGATGCGATCAATATATATGACATAGTTAGTTTAGTTCTCAGACTGAACTTCACATCATTCACCGCCAAATCTGTATCCCACTCCATGCACTGTAACGACAAACTTCGGCGCCCTGGGATCATCCTCGATCTTTTGCCTCAAATTCTTTATATGAGAATCTATGGTCCTGTCAAAGCCTATAAAATCTTCTCCTAAGGCTAAGGTTATCAATTCCTCTCTGGTGTATACCTTGTTTGGATATTTGACCAGCGCCAGCAAAATGTTATATTCGCTGGGAGTAAGATTCACCGCTTCACCCTGCCTTGTCACCTCATGCTTTTCTATATCAACCGACAGATCGCCGTTTCTGAAGCTGTAAACATTGGCTAACGGCATCGCATCATCGAAGGTCCTGCGCAGTACGGCACCTACTCTGGCTGCAAGCTGCCTTGGGCTGAAAGGCTTGGTTATATAATCATCAGCTCCTATATCAAGGCCCTGCAATATATCCTCTTCCTCTACCTTGGCTGTGAGCATGATAACCGGCACCCTGGACTTGCTCCTGATGATTTTGCATATCTCCTCACCGGCTATATCAGGAAGCATGAGATCAAGAATGACCAAAGCCGGCTTTATCTTTTCAAACTGCAAAAGAGCCTGCTTTCCGTCATATGCCTCATACACATTATAACCGGATTTCTCAAGGTATGATTTTATTACCTCAATGATCTTAACCTCATCATCCACTACCAATATGCTTATCTTATCCGAATACATAATAATCTTTCCCTACTCTTTATTATTAGGCCTGTCAAGCTTGCAGCAATCCAATCTTTCGTTTCCGAACTCCTTCTGGCTTGATTTGGCCAAGCTGTTTATAAATTTTGAAACAGCCTTTTTCAAAGCCTTAAACATGATTTCTCACCCCGCTACCGGCAGCACGGCATTGTAAAACCGCCCTGCGTATTCGTTTCCGCCTCTTGATAAGCCTCATTGCTGATCTTTGCTAAATCCGGAACTACCAATATATTGCTCCTGATCATGCCCATCCAGCAGGAATAAGGTATGGAGCCTTCCTGGTCCGGAGTAAATTCTATTATATTTTCACCCGGCTTCAGCCTCAATGACTTTTCATATTCCGGTATATATATTTCATTATTGCATCCATTGATGTTTTCTTTCTCGGCATTTATGATAAACTGAACCGGTATACCCTTTTGTACTATTATAGGCGTGTATTTATTCCTTTGCAATTCAATCGAAACAGTTTGCACTCCTCCCTTGATTTCAGCTACGGAGCTATTGCCTGCTGAGGCCTCGGCTTTAGGTATGATACCGGTTGATATCCCTGATAAGCTCATACCTCTTCCAATCATTACAAAGCCCAATACCATCACCAGTACGGCACCGGCCTTCATCATGTTCTTCGTGAACCTCTTGCTCAGCATCGTGCTTATCGCTCCCAGGCCAAACATCAAGGGCACTGTGCCCAGGCTGAACGCAAGCATAGACAATGCACCGGCTGCAAAGCTTCCGGTCCCCAGCGCATACAATTGCATAGTCTGCAGCGGTCCGCAAGGCATCAATCCGTTTAACAGCCCCACATAGAGCGGTCCATGCTTTTTTTCGCTGTTGAATATCCTGTCTGATATTGATTTTGGAATAAGCCTGAATGAAACCTTTCTGAGAGCCGGAGAGATGTTCAGCATATTGAGCCCCATGATTATCATAAAGGCTCCCGCAGCAATCGCTACGATTCCTTTTGCTTTCCCTGAAAAGCTCACAACAGAGCCTAGGGCTCCAACTGCACCGCCGATCAGCGTATAGGATATGACCCTGCCGGTGTTGTATAAAAGACTGGGCTTTAGCTTGCCGAAGCCTGCAGCATCCGAGCTCCCGCTGCGGCTGATGCACTGGGAAATATTCAGGCCTCCGCACATTGCGATGCAGTGCAATGATGTCAAAAGACCCACGATGAATAATAGGCCATAGCTCATTGACCGGTCAACTGCGGGTATAAAATTGAAGCCTATGGTATTTTTCACTATCACATATAATGCTAAAATTATTATACCGATGGCAGCATAATGAACCCCGGCTAATCCGGTCTTCTCTCCGGAGCCATAAGCTTTATAGCCTGATTCATCTATTGCTTCAATAATAACCTGCAGATCTATTTTGCCTGCATCAAAGGTTATATATGCTCTGGATTCAGAATATAAAGCCTTGACCTCTATGATCCCTTCCAGCTTGCTTAAAGCTCTCTCGATCTTTCTCTCACAGTTTGTACAGGTCATTCCTTCAATGAGTATTACCTCTTTGATCAATCTCTGCTCCATAGGATTTAATCCCTCTTCCAATCAGCGAAGAATTCTTTATTTTCATTAAGGAATTGCTCCGATATCGCTATATTATCCCCGTCGATATTTTTATTTCCGCTCATTATAGGCACAGGATTGCATCCGCCTTTTACCTTTTCTATATCGTCCACGCTGAATACATTTCCACAATTTTGACATATCATCTCATTTCCCGCCTGCCTATAGTAGCCCTGCCCTGAATCATAGCATACCTGGCAAGTGTTGAAAGCTGTCCTTACGCTGCCGTCACTCGCTTTCACCGCCATTACCTCCATGTAAATATCTCCTGCTTGATACGGGTAAAACTTAGCAGTATCTGAAACATCCCCGGCGTTTATTATCAGATCTCCTCCCCTTACAACAGGCGCTGCATTCCGGCCTTGAGAAATTTCATCTGCAGGCTTGCTTTTGCCATTGTTAAATGCTGCAAAAACAGCTACTGCACCGATAAGAACGGCAACTATGATAAGAAGCTTTGTACTCCTCCGGTTTTGGACATTTGTTTTGTTTTTGCTTGTTTTTTTCATCCTATGCCCCCCTCATAATATATATCAATAATATACTGATCAATTATGGAGAATTTATGGAGAAACAGAAAGCCGCTTTAAAATTTTAATGCCCTTGAATCAAGCTAAATTCAAGGGCATCCTTTTTTTATCGATCAGACAAACAGCTCTGTTGACAAGTATCTCTCACCGGTATCCGGCAGAAGGACTACAATGGTCTTGCCTTTATTTTCCGGCCTTTTTGACACTTCTGAGGCCGCATAAAGAGCAGCTCCCGAAGAAATGCCCGCAAGCAAGCCTTCGCTCTGGGCAAGCTTTCGCGAGGCCTCAAAGGCGCTTTCATTCTCTACTCTGAAAATCTCATCAATTATGCTTAGGTTAAGCACTTCAGGCACAAAACCGGCACCGATGCCCTGTATTTTGTGAGGGCCCTTCTGTCCGCCGGACAGCACCGGTGAATCATCGGGCTCAACTGCAATTATCTTTATCGCAGGATTCCTCTGCTTCAGCACTTCCCCTACTCCTGTAATGGTGCCTCCGGTTCCTACGCCGGCCACGAATATATCCACCTTTCCGTCGGTATCCTTCCAGATTTCCTCTGCAGTAGTCTTTCTGTGATATTCAGGATTGGCTGGGTTGTTGAATTGCTGGGGCATAAAGGAGTTCTTTATCTCACTGACCAATTCTTCGGCTTTTTTGATGGCTCCGGGCATTCCATCCGGGCCCGGTGTAAGCACAAGCTCAGCTCCCAATGCTGCAAGAAGCTTCCTTCTCTCTATGCTGAAGGTTTCAGGCATGGTAAGTATAAGCCTGTAACCCCTGGCTGCCGCTGTTAATGCCAAACCTACCCCCGTATTTCCGCTTGTTGGCTCGATTATTACAGTGTCAGAGTTTATTAAGCCTCTTTCTTCCGCATCCTTGATCATCGCATAGCCTATTCTATCTTTTACGCTGCCGCCCGGATTGAAATATTCGAGCTTAGCCAGCAAGGTCGCGTCCAGGCCATTTGCTTTGCCGTAGTTTACCAGTTCTAAAAGAGGCGTATTTCCAATCAGATCCGTAAGACTTTTTGCTATTTTTGACATATTCATTACCTCCATTTATATTCGCTATCATTATATTTCCTATATGTTTAATAGGTATTTGATTAAAAAATTATATATAGTACATTTCTGCTCCTATATTTTCCATTCTTTTGTATTCGGAAACGAGATCTTCCAATGTTACCCCGTCTACTATCGAGTTTATGCTTTCGTCTATTTTTTCCCACACATGAAGCTTAATACAGTTCTCAATCACATTATCCCCGTCCGGATTATTCTTATCATCAACTATTGACAAATCCCCCTCAAGCACCCTTAGTATAGCCCCTACGGTTATCTGCGAAGGTCTATCAACAAGTATATAGCCTCCCTGCGGACCTTTGATGCTTTTTACCAATCCGGCCTTCTTGAGAGCCGAAAACACGTGCTCCAAGTATCCTTCGGATATATTTTGGCTTTCTGCTATGCTCTTCAAAGGAACATGATCCGTAACGGATTTCAGCGCCAGATCTACCATAGCTCTCAAGCCGTATCTACCCTTTGTCGATATTTTCATCCATAGCACCTCTCTTGTACAGCTATCAATTCCTATTATGCCTATATGTTTATATTATATTGCTGCATCTGTGAGGTGTCAACGCGCCTTTCCCTTTACCTATCTTTCTATCACCACATTTCATATAATTCATATATGTTTAGTATGTTTTAATAATATATCCTGCAATCCCATTTGTCAATATATTTATTTTTGATTTTAA
>NZ_JAJEKE010000007.1 GCF_024363565.1 Lutispora saccharofermentans
CCCCGGGAGAGTAGGTCGTCGCCGGGTCTTTTTTTATTTTTTGAAAAAGACGGGAACCACGAAAAGACACTGAAATTACACTAAAAAACACTGAAGGGGATGGAAATATCCGTAAAAATCAGTGTTTCTGTATTCTAGGTTTCAAAGGCATACTAAAGAGGGTATCGTATAGCAAGCAATAACTACTAAAGAATCAATCGCACAAAAAACATTTCGTGAAGTTTCGTGAACCCTTTAGTGTCTTTTCGTGGTTTCCGTATCCTCTGACTCCAGCCCTAACCCCCTGAGCTCTGAGTTCTTAATCCTGAGTCCTAAGTAAGAGATTTATTTATATTTTCCGATCAGGTATTTAGCAAAGGGCGAATCAATAGGTATTATTATTGTCGGCTTATTTATCAAAGTTTTTTTATAAGACTCTAACGTCCGCATGAATTTATAAAATTCGGGGTCTTTATTATAGCTATTGGCATATATTTTTGCAGCCTCTGCATCGGCTGAGCCCCTTATTCTTTCAGATTCAGACTGGGCTTTAGAAATAATAATTTTTACTTCCTTATCTGCTTCGGCTCTTATCTGGGTTGCTTCTTTTTCACCTAAGCTTAAATGTTGTGCTGCAATTTTTTCTTTTTCAGATTTCATTCTTGAATATACTGCGTCTTGGCTTTCCTGAGGCAAATATATATTTTTTGACCTGATGTCGATTATTTCTATCCCGTAAGGCTTCAATTCATCTTTAACATTTTCCAGTATTGCTTGGCTAACGCTGTTGATATTGCTATTCTTAATGATATCAGCATAATCAATGTTTATTAGCTTCGCTCGCATAGATGTGTAGACAGAATTTTCAATTTTGGCTTCTGCATATCCAATTGATTGCAATGTGTCTATGAAAGTTTTTGCATCATTTATCTTCCATAGAGTATAACTATCAAATAAAAGGTTCTTATTATCCTTGGTCACAAATTTTGAGCTTTGGGAATCATAACAAAATATTTTTTTTGAAATGGTGGATGTGCTATTTACAAAAGGTATTTTAAAATACAAACCAGGCTTATCAATTATTCTGATTGTTTTACCGAAGCTTCTTACAAAAACAATTTCATCCTCTTGCACTATGAGTGCGTTGAAAAAAACAGTAAGAACAACTGCTACCATGGCAATCAATATAGATACCTTCTTTAGCAACGCAACTAATTTAGTGTCTTTTTTCTTTACATTTAGGCTATTAAACTGACTCATCATTTTTCTCCTTTTATTTCTCCGGTAGGGATATTATTTAAAGTTCCGTTTTTTGTATCCATTATATATATATTCGCCCCTGGTAATATCTCTTCAAGGGCTTCTATAAGCATACGGGATTTTGTTACTTCTTTGCTCATTTTATATTCTTTATATATGGAATTGAAGCTATCTGTTTCGGCTTTAGCTTTATTTATTCTTTCCTCTTTATAGGCTTCGGCCTCTTTTATCATTTTATTTGCTTCACCTTCAGCTGCCGGCACTTTTTGATTTCTATATTCTTCAGCTTTATTGATCAGAATATTTTTCTGTTCAATGGCATCGGAAACAGCGTCAAAGGCAGGTTTAATCTCTTCTGGAGGCTTTGCATCAAGGATTTTTACACTTAGTAATTCAACGCCCAAATTATAACCGGATATATTCTTCTCAATATCTTTTTTTATATCATTCTGTACAATTGTTTTTCCATCGGATAGTATTGAATCTGCTGTGGATTTACTTGCTGCAGACTGTAAAGAAGAAAGAATGGAGTTTTTTAATATGCTTTCAGGGTCTTTAGCATTAAAAAGATAAGCATATGGGTCACTTATTCTCCATTCCACAAGCAAATCTACTAGAATAATTCCATCATCACCGGTAACTAATTGAGATTCATGGTTTTGAGGATTGCGCTTTGTATTCTCGACATCTTTAAAGCCTACTTCAATTAGGTTTGATCTGCTCACATTCATTACATCTATATCTTGAACCGGATATGGAAATTTTAAATGTAATCCGGGCTTAGTAAAGTCGGTTACTTTTCCAAAGGTCCTTAAAACGCCTACTTCCCCCTCTTTTACTGTATATATGGACGAAAAAATAAAAAATGTTATCATTATTATTAACAAAATTGCTAATAATTTTGTATAGCTGAACATCTTATATACTTCAGAAAATTTTATCATAGTGTCACTCCCTATTTAAAGCTTCGAATAATTTTATTATGGCAGAAAAGTTGTCTTTTTTCAAATAGCTGTATTCAGTAAGTTTTAGTCCTTTTAATATTAGTCAAATCATTGAAATTTTATACTATAAAGACTTATACTTGACAAAGCTAATCATATTAAATAATATTTGGATTATCAGAGATTATAAAAAAGGCTTCTAAAGAAGCATTATAAGGAAGTCTTTCTTGAAATGCATTTAACGAAAAGTGTAGATTAAGGAAATTTATACTTTCCTATGCATTATAAAATATTGTATTATTGATGAAATTGCAAAGGTGGAGATAAGCTTTGGATAGAAATTATATAAGAAAGACCATTCTAAATAGGCTGGACTCTATTAAAGGAGAGATCATTGAGAACAGCCTAATAATATCAAGTGATATATTGAACATCATATGTGAAATAACCGGAGAGACGCAGAGGGAAGTCGCTATTTACGTAAATAGAAAGGGCGAGATTATAGATGCGGTAATTGGGGATTATAACTCAGCAGCATTGAAAGAGTATACAGAAAGAAGATCTAAGGAAAGTTTAAGCGGAATAAGATGTATACATACTCATCCAAATGGACATGGTATTCTGTCTGATATGGATACTTCAGCCCTTAAAGCAATAAAACTGGATTTGATTGTAGGCATAGGTGTGTCAGATGGCTGCCCCAAGGATGCTTATATTGCATATCTGGCAGGAGAGGGTTCGAATTATAATATAATACAGATAGGACCATATTCTATAAATAAGCTTCTTTCTATTAATGCAGTAGAATTGATAAGAGGAATAGAATCAGATTTCAAAGAAGAAAAGAATACAACGGTAGACATATGTTCAGATGAGGAGAGGGCCATTCTTGTCGGAATAAGTGGCATAGAGGATTTAGATGAACTAGAGGAGCTTTTGAATACAGCAGGCGGCATTCAGGTTTGTAGGATTGCACAAAATAGGACTAACATTGACAGTGCCTTTCTGATTGGAAAGGGCAAGCTTGAAGAAATAAAAATGGAAATTCAGAAGAGAGAAGCAAATTTGGTAGTTTTTGATGAAGAGTTGTCAGGAGCTCAAATTAGAAATTTAGAGCGAGAGCTTGGAGTAAGAGTTATAGATAGAACACAAATAATATTAGATATATTTGCAAAAAGAGCAAGATCAAAAGAAGGAAAGCTGCAAGTAGAACTTGCTCAGCTTAAATATATGATGCCAAGATTAATAGGATTCGGCGTACAGATGTCCAGAACGGGAGGCGGTATTGGTACAAGAGGACCGGGTGAAAAAAAGCTTGAGATAGACAGGAGAAGAATACGAGAAAGAGTGCGCGAGCTTGAGAATGAAGTAGCCGAGATTAAAAAGCATAGAGATTTACGGAGAATAAACAGGGCAGGCAATATATTTCATGTATGTCTGGTCGGCTATACTAATGCAGGTAAATCCACTCTATTAAACTCTTTATCCAATTCAGAGGTTTATGTTGAGGATCAATTATTTGCAACCTTAGACCCTACAGTCAAAAGAGTGTGTCTTAATAGCGGGCAGGAAATAGTTATATCAGATACCGTAGGTTTTATTAAAAAGCTGCCTCATGAGCTTGTGGTAGCATTTAAATCAACTTTAGAGGAAGTTACTTATGCAGATTTACTTGTTCATGTGGTAGATGGAAGCAATGAAAACTACGAAGAACAGATTGATATTGTAAATGGTGTAATGAAAGATTTGAAGGCGGATAGTAAACCTGCTATATTAGCGATAAATAAATTGGATAAAATCATATCCGGCAGTGAAGCATACAATAGGGATGCTATGCTTGAGTCTGATGTGATATATATTTCCGCCAAAAACAAAATCAATTTAGAAAAGCTCTTGGATAGAATTGAATACTATGTAAATAAAAATTCTCAAACTCTGGAATTGTTGGTGCCTTATAATGAAGGCTCCCTGATAGCTTATTTGCATGATAACGGTAAAATATTGCATAAAGAATATAAGGACAATGGCATATACATTAAAGGAGAATTTGATGCTGTTGCATCAGCAAAGGTTAAAGATTATGTGCTTTAAGGAATAAGCAGCTACAGAAAGGTACATTTAATCGAAGATTAAAGTCCATGATTGCTGCTAATGGGGGTAGTTGAGGCACTTTTAATGCTTCTTTGAAAATATTTCATATAAGCCCATAATGAATAAGAAGCCTGAAAATAACTTCTTCAGCAATGATGGATTTAATCTTACGGCAATAACAGCGCCTATTACAGCTCCCACCATACCTGACACAATCAGTGGAACAAGGATGCTTTTTTCTATATTTTTGTTTTTATTATGAATAAACACTGCTAGAGCCGCTGCCGGAATGAAGGAGAGCAAGTTTATGCTTTGAGCTGTCTGCTGCTCTATTTTAAGCAGGAAAACAATTCCGGGAATTAAAATGGTGCCTCCTCCTATTCCCATACCTCCGATAATACCTGCGGCAATGCCTATTAATACTTCAACCATTAGATCACCATCCTTATTGCAGCTATAATCATAAATATTCCAAATAGCTTCCGCAAGATATTTATGGGAAGCTTATTGAGAAGCTTTGAGCCTATATAAGCTCCTGTTATAGAGCCTATTGTTACTTTAAGTGTAGTATTGACATCTATTATGCCGGATTTTACATATATAAAAGAACTGATGATTGTAAGGGGTAATATGACTGCAATGGCTGTGGCATGAGCCCTATGGTCTTTAACCTTGCTTAGGAATACCAGTGAAGGCACCAGGATAGTTCCTCCGCCTGATCCACAAAGGCCGTTGACTATTCCGGCAATAAAGCCTATTATGGTAAGAGCTGTTTTTGACTTGAATTTCATTGTTTTGCCTCCCTTAATTTTGAAGTGCTTTACCCGATGGATAATATCTAAAGCTCATATATAAGATTCAACTTATAAGGATACTGTTAATATAGGTTTTGATTAAAGGGTTACAATATACATGAGAATTAATTTACATCAATAATTTGCAATGATATTATAAATGTAATATGCTTTTATTTTGGAGGGATTTATGTGAAAAATATAGATAAGCAGTGCAATGAAATCTGTTCATGGCTTAGAGAGGCTGTATTTGCTGCAAAAGCAAAGGGTGTGGTTTTGGGCTTATCAGGAGGCATTGATTCTGCTGTTGCAGCTGCTTTATGCAAGAGAGCCTTTCCTGAAGACACGCTATGCCTGATTCTTCCTTGCCATAGCAATCCAAAGGATGAAGAAGATGCAAGATTGGCCGCGGAAAAGCTTGGATTAAGGCTCGAAAAGGTTGCATTAGACCCTGTATATGATATATTGACAAAGTCAATCGGTTCTGATGAATCTGATTCGAGGCTTTTGTTGGGCAATATTAAATCAAGGCTTCGAATGGTGACCTTGTATTATTATGCAGGGAAAAATAATTACCTGGTCGTAGGTCCTACCAACAAAAGCGAATTGACTATTGGATATTTTACAAAGCATGGAGATAGCGGTGTAGATATAATGCCTATTGCCGACTTTGTAAAAAGCGAAATATACGAGCTGGCTAAATATTTAGGTGTTCCTGATGAGCTTATTTATAAGGCTCCTACTGCAGGCTTATGGGAGAACCAAACTGATGAAGATGAGATGAGGATGAGCTATAAAGAGCTTGATGAATATATTGCAAATGGTAAAGCTGATGCTTCTATTAAAAATAGAGTGGATGCAATGCATAATGCAAGTAAACATAAGAGAAACATGCCCCAGATGTATAAAAGGACGGGTGTTTAATGTTTACACATTCAATTTAGATATGGTAGGATTATCTTTGTGAATTCATGAGAGGAGGATTTTTATGTCAGGTCATTCAAAATGGGCAAATATTAAGCATAAAAAAGGTAAAGCAGATGCAGCGAGAGGAAAAATATTTACCAAACTGGGAAAGGAAATATCTATAGCAGCGAAAGCAGGGGCCGATCCAGATAGTAATGGTAAGCTGCGTGATGTTATAGCAAAAGCAAAAAGTTGTAATATGCCTAATGACACAATAAATAGGGCAATAAAACGTGGTTCGGGCGAGCTAGGCGATGTGAATTATGAAGAGATAATTTATGAAGGCTATGCTTCTGGAGGAGTGGCTGTAATTGTAAATACTCTGACAGAAAATAGGAATAGAACCGCAGGCGATGTAAGGCATATATTTGATAAAAATGGAGGTAGTATGGGAAGTACCGGCTGTGTAGGCTGGATGTTCGACAAGAAAGGCCTCATAATCGTAGAGAGGTTAGATAGCATTGATGAGGAAGAACTAATGATGAAAGCATTAGAAGCCGGTGCAGAGGATTTTTCGGCAGAAGAAGATTCCTATGAGATAATAACTGATCCGGCAGCCTTTTCCGATGTGAGGCTGCAGCTTGAAAAGGGAGGGGTACCCATGGTATCTGCAGAAGTGACTATGATCCCGCAGAATACTGTATCTGTTACTGATTCGGAGGACATCAAAAAGATTAACAAAATGCTGGATATGTTTGATGACAACGATGATGTGCAGGATGTTTACCATAATGCTGAGCTGCCTGATGAGGAGTAGCACAATAGCTTTTTAATGTATAAAATATAAAATTATGGCAATAATAACCTCCATAATAGTATGGAGGTTATACTTATGTTTGAGGATAAAAGAAAAGGGAAGAAAAAGCTTGGCATACTTATAATGGGACTAATGCTTTTTGTTGCTTTTTCCATAAGCTACTATATAAACATGGGCACAGAAAATGAAGCAAATAGCTTTAATAAAATCAATGAAAACTTGAAGGTCCCAGAAAGCTTAAAGAACTTTACCAAGGGTGATGTTGATAATGTCATAAATGAAGACGAGATTGCGATGGAAGAAGATTTCCTACTGAATGAGCATCATAAAATCAATTATGTCACATCGTTTACGATATGTGGCCATAAAATTGAAAGAACAAAAAATTTGCCGCCTGTATTTATAGGATTGAGCGAAGAAGAATTTATGGAGAATAATACCGGCTGGAGTCTGGCAGGTATATATGAGGACATTATAACTTTAACCAAGGATATTGAGACCTATTGTCCCAGGCATTTCATTATTGGCATAGAAGATGAATATATAGCTATTTACGTCTACAATGATAATGGTGAAAAAATATTGAAAGAAAAAACAGATATTATTATTGATACACTAACGCCTGAAGACCAGATAATGCTACAAAGCGGTATAGTTGCAGATACCGAGGATGACATGGAACAAAAATTGGAGGGATTTAGCAATTAATAGAAATCAAAGTTAATTTTTTTATGTTTGTATGCTTTATAAAAATGAGGCAGTGATTTTGCTGCTTTATTTTTTTTCAGAAAAAGGTTATAGTATTCATAACGAATATATGTTTGGATTGGATGTGTTTTGCTTGATAATTATGGGCATTGACCCTGGGATAGCTATATTAGGTTACGGAATACTGGACTTTGAAGGGAATAAATATAAAATAATAGATTACGGTGCTTTGACCACAGAATCCGATGTATCAATGCCCGATCGTCTTACTTATCTATATAACGGATTGAGCTTACTGTTAAATAAATATAAACCTGATGCCTATGCTATAGAAGAATTGTTTTTCAATAAGAACATAAAGACTGCTCTTACAGTAGGACATGCCAGAGGGGTAGCTATATTAGCCGCCTCCAGTCTGGGTATACCAATTTTTGAATATACCCCTTTGCAGGTAAAACAAGCAATAGTAGGTTATGGAAGAGCTGATAAGAAGCAAATACAGCAAATGGTTAAGATGCTCTTGCGTTTGAATGAAACGCCAAAACCTGATGATGTAGCCGATGCACTTGCTGTAGCAATATGTCACGGCAATTCCTCGAGGTTTTCTAATTTATTTAAGTTATAAAGGAGCAACAAAATGTTTGATTATTTAAGCGGTGTTATAGCAGAGACAAGAGAAGATCATGTAGTAATTGATATTGGCGGTATAGGATATAAAGTATTTTCTTCTGCTAATACTATTTCTGATTTAAGGGTAACAAATAAAACAAAAGTGTATACCTATATGCATGTCAAAGAAGATGATTTGATACTATACGGTTTTTCCAGCAGAAATGAACTGGATATATTCAAGCTTCTTATATCTGTATCGGGAATAGGGCCTAAGGCTGCGCTATCATTATTGTCCTGCTTAAAGCCTAATGAGCTGGTCTTAGCCTTAGGCACTCAAAATATTAAAGCTCTTACGCAAGCTCCGGGCATTGGCAAGAAGACTGCAGAGAGGATATTGCTGGAGCTCAGGGATAAAATAAATATTGATTCAGAAATTCTAATGAATGTAAATGACGAGAAGGGCAACAATATGTCGGAGGTAATAGATGCATTGATGTCCTTAGGTTACAGCTATAACGAAGCATCATTGGCATTCTCTAAAATAAAGGACAAGGAAAAGCCTATAGATAATCTGATCAAAGAGGCATTAAAACAACTTTCAAGAGTTTAAGCGGGGGTAGAGATGGAAGAAAGATTAATAACTGCTAATATAATGAATGAAGATAATGAAAATGAAATAAATCTGAGGCCTAAATTTTTGGATGAATACATAGGCCAGACAGCAGCTAAAGAGAAGATGAGCATTTTTATTGAGGCAGCAAGAAAAAGGAATGAATCCTTAGATCATGTTCTGCTGTATGGCCCGCCGGGGCTAGGAAAGACTACTTTGGCTAATATCATAGCTAATGAATTGGGCTCTAATATTCGGGTTACTTCTGGACCTGCTATAGAAAAGCCTGGGGATTTAGCAGCCATATTAACCAATCTCAACAATAACGATGTACTTTTTATTGATGAAATTCACAGGTTAAACAGAAGTGTGGAGGAAATATTATATCCTGCAATGGAGGATTATGCTATCGATATTATAATCGGCAAAGGTCCTAGTGCAAGGTCCATAAGACTTGATATACCCAGCTTTACTTTGATAGGGGCTACAACCAGGGCCGGCATGCTTTCTGCTCCGCTGAGAGACAGATTTGGGGTTATATGCAGACTTGATTATTATAATAATGAAGAATTATATGAAATCGTATATAGGTCAGCGAAGCTTCTTAGAATACACATTGAAGAGGATGGAGCGGAAGAAATTGCAAGAAGATCGAGAGGTACACCCAGAATAGCAAACAGGCTGCTAAAGCGTGTGAGAGACTTTGCCCAGGTAAAAGCTGACGGTAAAATCACAAGAGATGTAGCAGATGAGGCACTCAAGCTTCTTGAAGTCGATCATATAGGTTTAGACAATATTGATCGCAAGATGCTCCTTACCATAATCAATAAATTTGGCGGCGGCCCGGTAGGGTTGGACACTTTAGCGGCTTCTATAGGTGAGGAATCAAATACTATTGAGGATGTTTACGAGCCATATTTGCTGCAAATCGGTTTTCTTAACAGGACACCCAGGGGCAGAATGGTAACTCATTTAGTATATAAACATTTTAATATTGCAGAGTAAAAAATCTTAGGCTATAAAGCCATAGTCGAGAGCATAAAAAAAATTGATATGGGTTATTAAAATTTTTGAAGGATATGTTTAGCTTTTGTAGAACTATAATAAGTGAAAAATTTAGGAAGGTATATGATATGCAGAAACATTATAAAAGTTTATATATAGTTTATATAGCTTTATTTTTAACACTAATATTTATATCACCGGTAAATGCATCACCCCTTATTCCCGAAAGGGTTAAAGTAGGCTTGAATTATAATTCTGCAAGCAGTGGGATGATCATAAGCTGTAATTCTTCTGTTGCTGTTAACTCTTTGAATGGTACAGATAAATCTGCTTTATTAAATATTTCAAAGCCTTCAAAGTTGTCTTTCAGAACAGACGGCTACTACAATATCATTGATAAAGAAATAAAAAAAATTCAATATATAAAGGCAGTCAAATATCAGGGAGACATCATTGGGCCTTACCATATACAAATTGGTGAATCTTTCGCTGATTATGATTCTGCAGAAAAATCATTGGAAAATATAAAGACAAAGCTGCCAGATTCATTCTTAGCTTACGATGGGATGTGGAGTATATGGACTGGTTTATTTCTGGATGAGAAACAATGTTTGGATCAAATAAATATTTATCAAAATAAAAGCAATTTTTATACATATAAATTGGTGGAGCCTGATCAAAGAAGAGTACAAATAGCAGATGTGAATAGCAATGATGTGATGCTTATATATAAAGCTCAGCAGGTAGAGATAAGAGCTTCAGAAAGTATGGAGAATACAAGTCCGTTAGAGGTCAATGGAGTTAAATATAGAGGGAATATATTGCTTAAAACCCAAGAAGATGGCAGCATCCTTGTTATTAATGACGTTGCCTTTGATGAATACTTGTATAGCGTAGTAGGAAGCGAAGCAAATCCCGCCTGGCCTATCGAGGCTTTAAAAGCTCAAGCCGTTGCAGCTAGAAATTATGCTGTTATCAATCTGGGAAAACATAACAAAGATGGCTATGATCTATGCAGTACCACCCATTGTCAAGCTTATAAGGGCTACAGTAAAGAGCATGACAGCACAAATAAAGCAGTAGCTCAAACGAAAAATAAATTGTTGTTTTACGGGGATGAAGTGGCGACTACTTTCTATCATTCGAGCAGCGGAGGCCATACTGAGAACTCAGAAAATATATGGAGTGAAGAAATACCCTATTTAAGAGGTGTTGACGATCCATTTTCTGTTGGGAGTCCTAATGACACATGGACCCATGCATTGGACAGAAAAGCAATGCAGCAGAAATTGATAGAAAATAATATGGATATCGGAGATATAATTGATGTAAATATTATTGAAACAAGTGAGTTTGGAAGAGCAAAGAAGGTTGAAATTACCGGCTCAAAAAGTGCTGTTATCTTGGAGAAAGAGAAAATGAGGACCATTTTTGGCACTTCAGATATAAAAAGTATATGGTATGAAATCAAGACAGATTCTGATGTGAATATTTATGATACAAATAGTAATAGCATAAGCGTAAAAAGGCCCCAGGGATTGCATATAATATCTGCATCTGGACAGACCATTATTGAACCGTCAGGTAAAAAAATTAGTATAAAAGGATTATTTGATGTACAACAATATAATATAATGCCGCAAACCTATATTTTGAACGGCAAGGGATGGGGCCATGGAGTAGGTATGAGCCAGTACGGTGCGAAGGGTATGGCTGACAGCGGATACAGCTTTATAGAAATATTAGAGCATTATTATACTGGAACAAAAGTGAAGTAGGGAGAATAGCATGAATACATCGGACTTTTATTATGATTTGCCTCAGGAGTTAATAGCTCAGGAGCCTATTTATCCTAGAGATACGTCAAGACTATTGGTATTACACAAGGAAACCGGTAATATAGAGCATAAAACCTTTAGAGATATTTTGAATTATTTAAATCCGGGAGATTGCCTGGTGCTTAATAATACAAGAGTGATTCCTGCCAGGCTGTACGGCATAAAAGAAGGAACACAGAGCAGTATAGAGTTCTTATTGCTGACCAGAAAATCCAATGATATTTGGGAAGTAATGCTCAGACCAGGGAAAAAGGCAAAACCGGGATCCAGATTTATATTCGGAGGAGGTGAATTGGTTGCCGAGGTTATGGAAATAGTCGAAGGCGGCAACAGGCTTGTAAAATTTAGCTACGAAGGTGTGTTTGAAAATATACTGGATAGATTAGGCAATATGCCTTTGCCTCCTTACATTAAGAAAGAGCTGAAAGATAAAGAACGATATCAAACAGTTTACTCAAAACATGAAGGATCTGCAGCCGCCCCTACCGCAGGATTGCATTTTACGGATGACTTGCTGGAGGAAATCGAAAAAAAGGGTGTGAAATTAGCTTATATTACACTCCATGTTGGATTAGGCACATTCAGACCTGTTAAAGTAACTAACGTAGAAGAACACAAAATGCATTCGGAGTATTATGATATAAGTCGTGAGAGCGCTGATATGATCAATTCTTCAAGAGAGAAAGGGAAAAGAATAATCTGTGTTGGAACGACATCGACAAGGACAATAGAGTCCGCAGCCGATGCTGATGGAATCATAAGTGAAAAAAAAGGCTGGACAGATATTTTTATCTATCCGGGTTATAAATTTAAATGTACTGATGCATTAATAACCAACTTTCATCTCCCGGAATCAACACTTATGATGCTTGTAAGCGCATTGGCAGGAAAGGATAAAATAATGAATGCGTATGAAGAAGCAGTAAACCTTAAGTATAGATTTTTTAGCTTTGGAGATGCGATGCTAATAATATAATTTTTGGGGGGATGTATTACGTGAATAAAAACCTGGGGTTTTTTAAGAATAAGCTTATTAAATATACATATTATCTTGAAATTATATTGGCCTTATTTATCATTGCTGCAGTTATTGTTAGTGCGGTTGATTTAGCAAAATATATATATATCATTTTAAAAACAAATCCAATCGATACATATTTGGTGTTTCAGAAGTTTTTAGGGCATATATTGCTGCTGGTAGTGGGTGTGGAGCTCGTAATAATGCTCATGTCTCATTCTACTTCCAGTGTTCTCGAGGTCGTGCTCTATGCTATCGCAAGAAAGATGCTTATTTACAGTGATACAACCCTTGACATTGCATTAGGCGTTGTCGCTATAGCGATGGTCTTTGCCATTAGAAAATATCTCTTTACAAAGGAAATAAAAATAGAAGGAAACGGGCATGTTTTTTCTGCTGCCATATCTGTACATGACGCGAATACCATCACCGGTTTAAATATACCTGAAAATTTAGGCAATACTATAGGTGGAGTAATAACAAAGATGGCAGAAGATACTCATAGGCCTGTATATGAAGGAATAGATTACAGAGTAGGAAATGCAAAGCTCAAGGTGCTTTCAATAAAAGACGGGTTGATAGAAAAAGTACTTATTGATAATTTAGATGAATAGTGAGGGAAATAATTAGTGGCAGTAAAATATGAACTAACAAAAGAAAGCAAGGATACATATGCCAGACTGGGAAAAGTTCATACACCCCATGGCGTTATTGATACACCGGCATTTATGCCTGTTGGCACTCAAGCTACTGTTAAAGCTATGAGCCCGGATGAATTAAAGGAGATTGGAGCTCAAATTATTCTTGGCAATACATATCATTTATATATCAGGCCTGGGCATAAGCTCATAGAGGATTTCGGAGGGCTTCATGGCTTCATGAAGTGGGATGGGCCTATATTGACGGATAGCGGAGGCTTTCAGGTTTTCAGCCTGAATGAGCTGCGAAAAATAAGCGAAGAAGGTGTTGAGTTCAAATCTCATCTGGATGGTTCAAAACATTTTTTTTCCCCTGAATATGTAATGGAGATCGAAGAGTCTCTTGGGGCTGATATCATCATGGCATTTGATGAATGCATACCCTACCCCTGCGAAAAAGACTATGCAAAAAAGTCTATGGAAAGGACTGTAAGATGGCTGAAGCGATGTAAAAAGGCACATACGAAAACCGATACACAAGCCTTGTTTGGAATTGTACAAGGCGGCACTTTTAAGGATTTAAGAATAGAAAGCGCCAAAATGACCATTGATATTGATCTTCCGGGATATGCAATCGGAGGTCTAAGTGTAGGCGAACCCAAAGAAGAAATGAATGAAGTATTGGAGTATACAGTTCCGGTATTGCCGAAAGGTAAGCCAAGGTATCTTATGGGTGTAGGAAGCCCTGATTCATTGATAGACGGTACAATAAGAGGAATTGATATGTTTGATTGTGTACTGCCGACCAGGATAGCTAGAAATGGCACCGTTATGACTTCGGAAGGAAAGCTTGTTGTTAGAAACGCTGAGTATTCAAGGGATTCAAAGCCGCTGGACGAAAAATGCGATTGCTATGCTTGCAGGAACTTTTCAAGGGCTTATATAAGGCATTTGATCAAAGCAGGAGAGATATTAGGAGGCCGTTTGACGACCATACATAACCTCAGGTTTTTACAGAATTTAATGAAGGATATCAGAAGCGCCATCAATGAAGATAGGCTTTTGAGCTTTAGAGAAGAATTTTTTGAAAGTTATGGCTACAAAAAATAAATGAAAAGAAGGATTTTTCACATTTTTATTGAATATACAATGCGGAGGAGGGATGCATAATGCCAGCATGGGTTTCAACAATTTTAATGTATGTTGCAATCTTGGGAATATTTTATCTTCTACTCATCAGACCTCAAAGAAAAAAGGATAAACAAATCCAGGAGATGAGAAGTAATATCAAAGAAGGAGATGAAATATTAACTATCGGAGGCATCTATGGCAAGGTTCTTAATGTTAAGGACGATGCAGTCACCATAGAAGTCGGAGCAGATAAGACCAAGCTGAAGATTGCTAGATGGGCTATCGGTAAAAAAGTAGAAGCTTAATACAGAAAGTAACTTGAAATACCTCAAGTTACTTTCTTATTTATGAATAAAAACACCTCAAATGGAATAATGTTTACTGAAAATAAATATTATTGGGGGTGCGGCTATGCAACGCTTTAAGAAGAAAGCTATTAAATCATATGATAAAGAAAGTGAAAATAAAATATTGATATTGGTAAAATCAATATTTCTTGCATTGATTATCTCATTAGTATGCATAATAATATATGCTGTAGTATTATCAATTACACCCGTGTCAGATAACACAATGTCTATAATTACACAGGTTATAACCATGATAAGCATTGTAGCAGCAGCTATGTATTGCAGCAAAAAAATCAGAAGCAAAGGATGGCTGTATGGGATAATAATAGGCATCATATTTGTGTTGATCATCATTCCCATAAGCATGATATGGGGTCAGGTCCCGGCTTTTGATAAGTACTTTATTGCAAAAGTCCTGATGGCTTCATTGGTAGGCTTTATCGGGGGAATTATCGGTGTAAATATGTCTTAAATACTTTAATAAAATTTCAGATTGTGTTATAATTTATGGGAAAAAACTATTAGGAGGCACTAAATATGAAATACATAAAGACTATAAGCAAAACAACTCACGGTGAAAGGGCCATAAACGGCGGCTGCGGAGAATGCCAGAATTCATGCCAGTCAGCATGTAAAACTTCATGCACAGTTGCAAATCAGAAATGTGAGAACTTGCTAAATTCGCGAATTGGGAAAAGTTCCTCGGTTGAAAATCGCTAAGCTAATATATTACATAAAGCAGTAACAATGATATATATGTTACTGCTTTAAAATTATATGAAGCAAATATTGTACTATTTTGATATTTCCTTTGTCATTGACTCCAAAAGCTAAAAGTAATATAATAACCATTGTGAACTTTTAAAAGGGGGAGTACAGATGAATTCGAAAAACATAGTAAAACTTTTGGCGATAGTCGCATTGATCGGTATATTAAGCTATGTTGCAGCATATGGACTTCAATTGGGAAAATATGAAGTTATACCGGTAAAGAATCTGATTAAGCTGGGATTAGATTTGAGGGGGGGCGCCGAGGTAGTACTTGAAGCCCAGGATAATCCCAACGATCCTGTAACCGATGAAAAAATAGAAAGGGCTATTGCTACTATAAGAGAGCGTATCGACTCCCTGGGAGTAACTGAGCCTACGATAACAAGACAAGGGGCAAAAAGAATACGAATAGGTTTGCCGGAAATACAGGATACACAGAGAGCCCTTGAAGTGATTGGAAAAACAGCCCAGTTGAAATTTGTCGATGAAGCTGGTAATACAGTATTAACGGGCAATGATATTAAGGAAGCCAAAGCGGTTTATGCATCACAAAGTCAGACAGGCATACAAGAACCTGTGGTATCATTGGAATTGACTTCTGAAGGAGCAAAGAAATTTGCCCTGGCAACTTCTAATAATGTAGGCAAAATAATCGCTATCTATCTTGATGAAAGTGTAATTTCTGCTCCTCAGGTTAATGAAGCTATAACAGATGGCAAATGCCAGATCTCCGGCAGGATGACTATGGAAGAGGCAGCAGACTTAGCGATGCTTATAAGAGCAGGTGCTCTGCCTGTAGAGCTTAAAACATTGCAGGTTACCAGCATAGGCCCTGAACTTGGAGCCAACTCCTTTGAAAAAAGCTTGGCTGCAGGCGGGATAGGCATTTTGCTAGTATTGGTATTTATGATTTTATATTATAGATTGCCTGGTCTGGTAGCTGATATAACTTTGGTATTATATATCTGCATAGTACTGTTTGCTTTAGCTGCGTTGCAAGCTACTTTAACGCTGCCGGGCATAGCGGGTATAGTATTATCTATAGGTATGGCGGTGGATGCCAATGTAATCATCTTTGAGAGATTGAAAGAAGAACTTAAAATGGGCAAAAGCCTCAGAGCAGCAATTGATTCCGGGTTCAGGAGAGCTTTCCTGACTATATTTGACTCAAACATCACAACCTTGATTGCAGCAGTTGTACTCTTCTACTTTGGCACTGGTCCCATAAAAGGCTTTGCTGTTACCTTATCCATCGGTATCTTGGCCAGCATGTTTACTGCAATCGTTGTAACTAAACAATTGATGAAGCTGGTATCCGGTATCAGTGCTTTATCTAATAAAAAGTTATATGGGGCATAGGGGGTAAAGCTTATGAAAAATTTTAAATTTGTTGAAAACAAAAAAATATGGTTCTCCATATCCATCATAATAATTGCAATAGGCTTGATCTTCACTTTCATCAATGGCGGTTTGAATTTTGGAATTGATTTTACCGGAGGAACAACTATTCAGGCAAAGATTGGGAGGACCTTTGAAGTATCAGAAATAAGAGCGATAATGGATAAGTATGACAAAGAAGCAACGGTAACATACGCCGGTGAGGCAAGAGACGAAGTCGTCATCAGAACAAAACTGGCATTGGATGATGCAAGCCGTAAGGAAATTTTGGATGCCTTCATTGAAAAGTATGGCATAACAACTGGTAATATCAATTTTGAAACTATAGGCCCTGCTATAGGTAATGAGCTTAAAAAACAAGCATTATGGGCTTTGGTTTTAGCTAACATCGGCATATTGATATATATTTCTTTTAGATTTGAATGGAAATTTGGGTTGGCGGCTGTAATTGCATTAATACATGATGTCATTATGATGATCGCTTTGTATGGTGTAACCAGGATTCCGGTAAATAGTTCATTTATTGCAGCAATACTGACTATAGTCGGTTATTCTATCAATAATACAATTGTTATTTTTGACAGGGTAAGAGAAAATTTGAAAAATGTTAAGAAGATTGATGATGTTCAGCTGGTTAACGAAAGTATAAGCCAGACTTTGTCCAGAAGTATCAATACTTCGCTTACTACTTTGCTGACGGTATTGGCGCTATATATTCTTGGGGTGCCGGCAATCAAGGATTTCGCTTTGCCATTGATAGCGGGCATAATAGCCGGAACCTATTCTTCAATCTTTATATCGGGTCCTTTATGGATAATTTTAAAGGGAAAGCTAAAGACAAGGACAGCTCATTGAATTTAAAGGTAACGGATAATTATCCGTTACCTTTTTTAAATGACTCCTGATTCGGCTGCAATCGTTTTCAGCCAATGCAACAGATGCTGTTAAAAGTTATCGCAGTAAAAACTTCTTTATATTTTATAATAAATAGATTATGCTATCTATAGTAACATATTGTAAAGGTGGGACTGTGCATGCAATTTATCATTGTTATTTCAATGCTCTTCGCTTTGTTTATTGCGCTTTTTGCTATTCAGAATGCGACAATCATTACTATTAATATATTGTGGTACAAGTTTAATATGTCGCAGGCTGTAATAATACTGGCTTCAGCTTTATTTGGGATTTTTATGATGCTTCCTTTTGATATAGTGAAAAGAATTAAGCATGGCATAAAAATCAATGATTTGAACAACAAGATTAAAAGGCTTGATGAAGAATTGAACATGTTTAAGGTTAAGGAAAGCACAAATAAACCTGTTGCAGAATTACAACCTGAGAACGAAAGCGATGCAAAACAGGAATAAATTATGTAGGTGATATTTTGATAAAGAGGTGGCTGGCATATAAAAAAGATTATTCTATAGTTGATGAACTGGTAGAAGAGTTAAATATTTCAGAAGTCTTGGCCAGAGTACTTATAAACAGAAATGTAGAGACGGTAGAGGATGCAGAAATTTTCTTAAATCCTTGCCTGGATGAGCTTGATGATCCAGGCATTATGAGAGGCATGGATTTAGCCGTAAAAAGAATAAAAAATGCTGTAATTTACGGGGAAAAAATATGCGTATATGGCGATTATGATGTAGATGGTATAACAAGTGTTTCAATGTTATACATGGTTTTAAAGAAAATAGGCGGAAATGTAAGCTATTATATACCTAACAGATTGGATGAAGGCTATGGATTGAATCTTCAAGCGATAAAACAGATAATTGAACAAGAGGTCCAATTGATAATAACTGTAGACTGTGGTATTCGCTCAATAGATGAAGTAGCGTTTGTAAATAACGCAGGAAGAGACATAATAATCACCGATCATCATGAGTGCGGTGAAATCATACCTGATGCTTATTCAGTAATAAACCCTAATCAAAAAAACTGCGGCTATCTTTTTAAATACCTTGCAGGAGCCGGGGTTGCCTTTAAGCTTTCTTGTGCATTAGCTCATGAATTTCAGATAAATGAGCTGCATGAAGATATTATTGATCTCGCTGCTCTTGGTACAGTAGCGGATGTGGTGTCATTGCTAGGCGAGAACAGGATAATAGTAAAAAATGGCTTGAAAAAGATAAAAACCTTGCCTAACATTGGGATAAAGGCTCTTATTGATGTTTGCGGCATAGCTATAAGCAATATTAATACTTATCATTTAGGCTATTTGCTAGCACCCAGGCTTAATGCTGCGGGCAGGCTTGGCGATCCAGCCATTGGGGTGGAGCTGCTGACAGCGACGGATGAGAAACATGCCTATAAAATTGCCGAAGAGTTAAATAATCTGAACTCGCTGAGACAAGCCATAGAAAATGACATATTAACCTTTGCATCTGAAGAAGCAGAGAAACAAAATGATATGAAGCATGGAAAGGTAATGGTTATAAGCGGAGAAAACTGGCATATTGGGGTTATTGGAATAGTTGCTTCAAGGCTGGTAGAAAAATTTGGTTTGCCTGTTGTGCTGATTTCTACGGACGGCTTTATAGGCAGAGGATCTGCAAGAAGTGTTCCCGGTTTTAATCTATATGAGGCCATGAATAAATGCAGCTCCCTTTTTGAAAAGTTCGGCGGTCATGAAATGGCAGCAGGACTGACAATAAAAAAGGAAAATATAAAACATTTCAGAGAACTGATCAACCAGGTGGCTGTAGAAATGCTCGAAGGCAGAGAGCTCATTCAAGAAATATATGTAGATTATAAAATTGATAATATTGATTCACTCCCGAGGCTTATAGAGGAAATGGATGCATTGCAGCCTTTTGGCGAAGGAAATCCGGTGCCCTTATTCGTATTCCGAAGGTTGTTGGTAAAGGATATAAAATTGGTAGGAAACGGCAAACATCTGTCGATATATTTAAATGATGGAAGCAATTCAATCAAAGGTATCGGATTCAATATAGGATTTATGATTAATTCTATTGAAGTTAACCAAAAGATTGATATAATATGTAGTGTAGAAAAAAATGTATGGAATGGCATAGAGAGTGTTCAGCTTAATATCAAAGATTTAAAAAAGGCCAAATAAAGTTAGATTTGGAGGCAGGACAAGTGGATTTAGAGAAATATATAAGGGTAATAGAAGATTTCCCAGTTAAGGGTATTAGCTTTAAAGATGTTACTACACTATTGAAGGATGGCGAAGCCTTTAAATATGCCATAAAGCATATGGCAGACAAAATAAGAAACGAAAAGATCGATTTGGTTGTGGGTCCCGAGGCCAGAGGGTTTCTATTTGGTGCTCCTATAGCATATGAGCTTGGAGTCGGCTTCGTTCCTGTAAGAAAACCGGGAAAGCTTCCGGGTGAAACTATGAAGTATGAATACCACCTGGAATATGGCAGTGATAGCTTGGAAATTCATAAAGATGCTATAAAGCCCGGGGATAGAATAGCAGTCATAGATGATTTATTGGCAACCGGAGGAACTATATTATCTGCAGTCAAGCTTATAGAGAGTCTTGGAGGCATAGTTGTCCATATTGGGTTTTTAATTGAATTAGAAGAATTGATGGGTAGAAAATCCTTATCTGAGTATAATATAAGTTCAATAATTAAGTATTAGAACTATAAAGCTCCTGGATAACCGACAGGCGTTCATGGGTATCAAACCTATTGAATTGAGTCTTTGTTGTTCAGGAGATTTTTTATATGCTATATGGAATTGATATATATAATTTTAGAAGATGAAGATGGTGTTAATATGCTCCAGGAATTAATTGATAAAATTAAAAAATATAATCCTACAGGAGACTTTACAATAATAAGCAAGGCCTATGATTTTGCCGTAGACGCTCATCAAGGCCAAAAAAGGGTCTCCGGCGAAGATTATATAATCCATCCAACAGCAGTAGCAGAAATACTTGCTGATTTGAACATGGATAATGCAGCCATAGCTGCGGGTATGCTTCATGATGTAGTTGAGGATACAAAATATAGCTATAATGATATAAAGGAACTATTTGGTGAAGAAGTTGCTATGCTGGTGGATGGTGTTACAAAGCTTGGCAAATTGGAATATAGAACAAAAGAAGAACAGCAAGCCGAAAATCTGAGAAAAATGTTTATTGCCATGGCTAAAGATATAAGAGTGATATTGATCAAACTAGCAGACAGGCTCCATAACCTTAGAACCCTAAAATATATGATTAAAGAAAAACAATATGAGACAGCAAAGGAAACAATTGAAATATATGCTCCTATAGCACACCGGCTCGGGATATATAAAATTAAATGGGAAATGGAAGATTTATCCTTAAGATATATTGATCCGGAGCGTTATTATGAACTGGTTGAAAAGGTTGCAAAAAAACGAAAAGAAAGAGAAGAATATATAAACAGTGTTATAAAAACACTGGAGGACAAAAATAAGGAAATGGGTATATTAGCTCAAATAGAAGGGCGTCCTAAAAATTTTTATAGTATCTATAAAAAAATGTATCATCAAAATAAGGCTTTTGAACAAATATTTGATCTCACCGCAGTAAGGGTTATAGTTGATACTGTAAAGGATTGCTATGGGGTCTTGGGTATAGTTCATACCTTATGGAAGCCTATTCCCGGCAGATTCAAGGATTATATAGCTATGCCCAAGCCCAATATGTATCAATCTCTGCATACCACTGTGATCGGACCGGACGGAGAACCTTTTGAAGTACAAATAAGAACCTGGGAAATGCATAAAACATCAGAATATGGAATAGCAGCTCATTGGAAGTATAAGGAGGGCAAGTCCTCCCAAAATGAGTTTGATGAAAAGCTTAAATGGCTGAGGCAGATGCTGGAATGGCAGAATGAAGTAAGAGATACCAAGGAATTCATGGAAACCCTGAAAATCGACCTGGTGATAGATGAAGTATATGTATTTACTCCAAAAGGCGATGTAATTGATTTGCCTGTTGATTCTACGCCAATAGACTTCGCATATAAAATTCATAGCGCCATCGGTAATAAATGCGTGGGAGGAAAAATCAACGGAAAAATTGTTCCTCTTGATTATAAGCTTCAAAATGGAGATATTGTAGAAATAATTACCTCTACAAACTCCAATGGACCTAGCCGGGATTGGCTTAAAATAGTTAAAAGCTCACAGGCAAAAAACAAGATACGGCAATGGTTTAAAAAAGAAAAAAGAGACGATAATATCCAAAAAGGGAAGGATATTCTTGATAAAGAAGTAAAGAAGCTAAGCAATAGTTTATCAATTCCGATAAAGAATGAATGGATGGAATCCGTTTATAAAAGATTCGGGCTTCATTCAATGGAAGATTTATATGCATCGCTAGGTTATGGCGGGCTTACCTTGAATCAAATAATGATGAAGCTTAAAGAAGAGATAAGAAAAAATCAAAAAATTGAGGTAAAAGAAGAAGAACAATTAGAAAAGCAAATCAAATCCGCTCAAAATAAGAAGAAAAGCACAAATACAGGCATACGGGTAAAAGGTGTGGAAAACATTCTTGTAAGGTTTTCAAAATGCTGCAATCCGGTTCCTGGTGATGAGATTTTAGGATATATAACAAAAGGGAGAGGGGTATCCATACACAGAAGGGATTGCCCAAATGCAAAGGATTTAATTTCAGAGCCGGAAAGGCTGGTAGAGGTTGAATGGAATACCCAAAGCACGGTTTCATACAATGCTGATATTCAGGTAAAAGCTAACGACAGGCAAGGCTTGCTGGCGGAAATAACTTCAATAGTTAATGAAAGTAAGATCAATATTGTTTCTTTCTACTCAAGAACTTCTAAAGACAAGACTGCAAATATCAACTTTATTTTAGAAATAAATGATATAGAGCAGTTAAATAAGCTCATAAGAAGATTTAGAAGGATTGAAGGAGTAGTGGATGTATTTAGAGCAAAACAGTAGGAGGTAAGTTCATGAGGGCTGTAGTTCAGAGAGTAAAAAAAAGTCATGTAGAAGTAGACGGCAAGATTACAGGCAAGATAGACAAGGGGCTGATGATTTTGCTCGGCATAAGCGAAGATGATAAAGCTGAAGATATAGATTACATGGTTGACAAAATCATTAATCTAAGAATTTTTGAAGATGATGAAAATAAAATGAATTTATCCTTATTGGATGCAGGAGGAGAACTTCTTGTTGTATCTCAATTCACGCTGTATGGAGACTGCCGAAAAGGGAGAAGACCGAGTTTTATAAAGGCTGCCAGGCCTGAAAAAGCTCAGCAGCTATATGATCAGTTTATTAAAAAAGCTGCAGATTTGAATGTTAAAGTACAGTCAGGTATTTTTCAGGCGGATATGACTGTCTATATTGAAAACGACGGGCCTGTTACGTTAATAGTTGATAGCGAAAAAATAATTTAATTGGAGGCAAATACATTGAGATTTAAAAGACTGCCTTTAGGCATATATCAAGCTAATTGCTATATTTTATGGGATGAAGATACAAGCAAAGCCGCAGTCATTGATCCGGGCGGAGATTTTGAAGAATTAAAAGAATTCGTTGAATATAATAAGCTTTTCGTTGAATATATTATTCTCACTCATGGTCATGGGGACCATATAGGCGCTGTAGCGGAAGCACGGGATTACTTTAAAGCGGAAGTTATGATTCATAGAGATGATTATGATATGTTAAAAAACAATGAAAAAAATTACTCGAGTAAACTTGGGTATGAAACTATAGAAATAGAAGCAGATAGAGAACTAAATGATGGAGATGTTATCAGCCTCGGGACAATAAATTTATACATCCTTCACACACCGGGCCATACAAAAGGAAGCATTTGCATCAAATGTGGGAATATAGTTTTTTCAGGTGATACGCTGTTTGCAGGTTCCATCGGAAGAACAGACCTGAACGGAGGTTCTTTTGAGAATATAATCAATTCTATTACTAATAAATTGCTTACCCTTTCGGACAATATTGAGGTATATCCGGGTCATGGACCTTCGACAACCATAGCTATAGAAAAAAGGAGCAACCCTTTTTTAAAAAATTAATGTTGATGGATAGAGGAAAAAATGATATTACTAAAGCTTATTGGACATGAATATCTAAATGAAATATCGGATATTATCAAGCTTTTCTTTGGAAAAGAAGTGATCAGGTTATATGATAATTTGGAAAATGATGCTATGAATGGTAAGCATGTTTTAATTGGAAGTGAGATTATCACAGCCGAAAATAAAACGTTCTATAAATCTTCATATTGTTGTCTCGCCGATAATAAGACAGATGACTATACTCTTGTTAAAGAAGGCGGCTTGTTAAATTCCAAAGAAGTGAAAAGGGCTCTAAAAGTATCCATGTATAAGCTTTTGTCAAAAACAACCGGTAAGCAATTGCCATGGGGAATTCTTACGGGTATAAGGCCTATAAAAATAGTGCATCAGCTTTTGGAAAAGAATATGGAAAAAGATGAGATAATTCACTACTTAAAAGATGAATATTATGTCAGCGATGACAGGGCTCTATTATCCATAGAAGTAGCTTTAGCTGAAGAAAAATATATAAGAAAACCAGATAAAAATCAAATAAGCATCTATATCGGCATACCTTTTTGCCCAACCAGATGCAGCTATTGCTCCTTTACTTCAAATCCCATTGATAAAAACAAAGATCTTGTCCAGCCTTACCTTGATGCATTGATGATGGAAATAAGCCAAGTTTCTCAATATCTAAAAAATAAGGGGGTCAAAGCGCAGTCTGTCTATATAGGCGGCGGTACGCCTACTTCTTTAAGCGCAGAGGATTTGAGCGAGCTGTTGGAATGCATAAATGGGTTTTGGCATGGCAGTGAAGAGTTCACCTGCGAAGCAGGCAGACCTGATACTATTACGGCTGATAAGCTAAAAGCACTGAAAAACCAGGGAATAACGCGGCTTAGTATAAATCCCCAGACAATGGATGATGAAACATTGATAAGAATAGGTAGAAAGCATGATCATGCTCAAATCATTCAAAGCTTCCATTTGGCAAGATCCTTGGGCTTTGATAATATTAATATGGACATGATTTTAGGACTGCCGGGCGAGGGCCTGGAGGAGGTAAAAAATACATTGAATTGGATGGCCCGATTGAATCCTGAAAATGTTACTGTGCATACTCTGGCTATAAAAAGGGCTTCAATATATAATGAAATAAGCCCGGATATGGGAAAGCATTGCGATGATATGATTTACGAGATGATGAAGCTGGCGAGAGAAGCGCTTGAGTGCCATGGTTATCATCCGTATTATCTATATCGCCAGAAATACATGGCTCAAAATTTAGAAAACATAGGTTTTTGCAAGAAAGACAGAGAATGCATATATAACATACAAATTATGGAGGAGAAGCAGAGCATTATCGCTTTTGGAGCGGATTCGGTCAGCAAGGTCTTTTTTCAAGAAGAAGACAGGCTGGAGAGACAGCATGATATCAAGGACTTAATACTTTATATAAAAAATATTAAAGCTCAAATTGATAAAAAGCTGGAGCTTTTAAGCAAGCTTTTCTAAGAAATAGGAAGACAAATGACGAATATGTATTGACATATTTATCATGCAATAATATAATAATAAACATTATATAAGCAATGAATGGGATAGTAGATATTTGACACTTGACAGGGAGAGGGAGCCGCTGATTGAGAGCTCCTTAAAGCAGGCGATATTGAAAGACACCCATGAGCTTCCAAGTCGAATATTATTAGATTTGGACGTATTTCTGCGTTAAGGAATAGAGATGGATTTATCCAAGCAGGGTGGCACCGCGAGATGAGCTCTCGTCCCTGACATATATGTCAGAGATGAGGGCTATTATTTTAATATGAAACGGAGGAGTATATATGATAATACAAGGGCCAAAAGGCACCAAGGATGTATTGCCTTCCCAAGCCTATAAATGGCATTATGTTGAAGGAAAGATAAGAGATTTGTGTTCTGTAAACGGATATTATGAAATAAGGACACCGGTTTTCGAACATACAGAATTATTTGAAAGAGGTGTTGGTGAGACCACGGATATTGTCCAAAAGGAAATGTATACCTTTAAGGACAAGGGTGGCAGAAGCATTACATTAAAACCGGAGGGAACAGCACCGGCCGTAAGAGCCTTCATTGAGAATAATCTTTTCAACGAACCTCAGCCAATCAAGATGTTTTATATAACCCCCTGCTACAGATATGAGAGGCCTCAAGCAGGAAGGCTCAGAGAGTTTCATCAATTTGGCATTGAAGTATTCGGCACACAAAGCCCATATGTTGATGCAGAAGTAATAAATGTAGGCATGACGCTATTTCAAAATCTGGGAGTTAAGAATCTGGAACTAAGAATAAACAGCGTGGGCTGTCCCAAATGCAGAAAAGACTATAATGCTAAGCTGAAGGCATTTCTTGAGCCTGAACTTCAGCACTTATGCAAATTCTGCCAGGACAGGTATGACACAAATCCTTTAAGAATATTGGACTGCAAAGAAGAAAAATGCAAGGAAAGATTGGTCAATGTTCCTTTTATGCTTGACAATCTATGCGATGACTGCAGGGTTCATTTTGAAGGGCTAAAAAAAGGATTGGATATTATAGGATTGAATTATATAGTTGATCCTAAGATAGTAAGGGGTTTAGACTATTATACCAAAACGGCTTTTGAGATAGTGTCCAATGATATTGGTTCCCAGGGCACCGTATGCGGCGGCGGAAGATATGACGGCTTAATTGAAATGTGCGGGGGGCCAAGCACACCGGGAGTTGGATTCGGCTTAGGTCTGGAAAGACTATTGCTTATTATGGAAAATCAAGGGATACAGATACCTGAGCAAGAAAGTCCGGATGTTTTTATAGCTGCTGTGGGTGAAAGAGCTGATGATAAAGCGCTGGAAGTACTTTTTAAATTGAGAGCAGCTTCCGTAAAGGCTGAAAAGGATTATTTGGGAAGAAGCTTAAAAGCTCAGATGAAGTATGCAAATAGGATTAATGCCAAAACAGCTATTGTCATTGGCGATGAAGAAATTGAAGAGGATATTATAAGCATAAAGAATATGAAAAGCGGCGAAGAAGTAAATGTTTCTTTGAGCGATATTTCAGAAATAATCAGAGAGATAAGGGGATGAAGTTATGGCAAAATATAAAAGAACTCATATGTGCGGAGAGTTATCCATAAGCAATTTGGGCCAGGAGGTATTCTTAACAGGCTGGGTTCAAAAGAGCAGAGATCTTGGAGGTCTGCTTTTTATAGATTTGAGAGACAGAACAGGTATCCTTCAAGTGGTTTTTGATAAGGATAAAAATTTAGAGTTATTTGAAAAGGCTCAAAAAGTAAGAGGAGAATATGTTATCGCCGTATCGGGTATCGTTGGGCAAAGAGATGAAAAGGCAGTAAATAAAAGGATGAAGACCGGTTATATTGAAATATTGGCATCCGATATAGATATAATCAGTAAAGCAGAGACGACCCCAATTTATATAGAAGATGATTTAAATGTTTCAGAAAATCTAAGGCTCAAATATAGATATCTTGACCTGAGAAGACCTTCAATGCAGAATATTTTCTTTACAAGACACAATGTAAATAAGCTTATAAGGAATTACTTTGATGAAAAGGGTTTTATCGAAGTAGAAACGCCGGTGTTAACGAAGACTACTCCCGAGGGGGCCCGGGATTATCTTGTCCCAAGCAGGGTGCAGCCAGGCAAATTCTACGCTTTGCCTCAATCTCCCCAGCTTTTTAAACAGATATTAATGGTATCGGGCTTTGATAGATATTTTCAAATCGTTAAATGCTTCAGAGATGAAGATTTGAGAGCTGACAGGCAGCCCGAGTTCACCCAATTGGATATGGAAATGTCTTTTGTTGAAGCAGATGATGTCATGTCAATAATTGAAGGATTGATGAAAAGAATATTTAAAGATATGAATGACGTAGACATATCTATACCTCTGCCCAGGCTGTCCTATAATGAGGCTATGGAAAGATATGGCTCAGATAAACCGGACGTAAGATTTGGACTGGAACTGAAAGATTTAAATGATATTTTATCTGATTCTGGATTTAAAGTGTTCTCCGATGCAATAAAAGGTGGGGGCAGTGTAAAGGCAATAAATGCTGAAGGCTGCGGTTCTAAGCTTAGCAGAAAAGAAATTGACAGTCTCGGAGAATTTGTCAAGACATACAGGGCAAAAGGCCTGGCCTGGATAAACTTTACTGAAGACGGTATAAAATCTCCTATAGCTAAATTTTTGAAGGAAGAGGAAATGAGATCAATAATTGAAAGAATGGATGCTAAGACGGGAGATATAGTATTTATAGTAGCTGATAACAAAAAAGTGGTATATGATTCATTGGGCCAGCTAAGACTTGAGCTGGGCAGAAGGTTTGATCTGATTGATAAAAATAAAATCGGCTTGCTTTGGGTTACAGAGTTTCCGCTGCTGGATTATGACGAAGAAGAAAAAAGATATGTTGCCATTCACCATCCGTTTACCAGTCCAATGGATGAAGATATAAAATTGCTGGATAGTGATCCCCTGAAGGTAAGAGCGAAGGCCTATGATATTGTATTGAACGGCTATGAGCTTGGAGGCGGAAGCATCAGGATACACGACAGTGAATTGCAAGAAAAGATGTTTAAACTCTTAGGCTTCTCCCAGGAAGAGGCGTGGAGAAAATTTGGTTTTCTGCTTGAAGCATTTAAATACGGCACGCCGCCTCACGGAGGATTGGCCATTGGTGTCGACAGGTTGGTGATGCTGCTTACCGGAACTGATAATATAAGAGATGTGGTTGCATTTCCCAAGACTCAAAGTGCAAGCTGCCTGATGACAGATGCACCGTCCTTCGCTGATGAAGGTCAATTAGCGGAGTTGAAGATCAGCACTGATAACGCTTTATCCAAACCTGAACCATAGAAGCCATTATTCAGAAACTATAAGATAAAAATAGTGGAATGAAATATACCCTGCCGTAAAAAAGCCGGGTGCATAATGGAAGAAAAAATGCTCGTCAAGATAAGTTATATGCTGTTAATACGTAAGTATTTCATACCCCGTTTCTGTGACGAGCACCATTTTTTCCCATTGTGCAGAGGGCTTTCCATCGGCAGTATAAACTGTCCAGTCATCGCTTTTATTCATTGATATTTTGGCTTTCCCCATATTTACCATAGGTTCTACGGTAAAAACAAGGCCAGGAACCAAAAGCATCCCTGTTCCTTGCTTGGCCACATGACTGACCCAAGGTTCTTCGTGAAATTGCAGGCCAATACCGTGGCCGCCGATTTCCCGAACAACAGAATATCCATTTTTCTTAGCATGGTCATTGATTGCTTGCCCCACATCTCCGAGAAATCCCCAGGGCTTTACCTGTTCAATGCCCAATTCCATACATTCTTTCGCAACATCAACAAGTCTTTGCTTTTCGCTGGAGACATCACCGACACAAAACATGCGGGAGGAATCCGAAAAGAAACCCTTGTAAATCGTGGACACATCAATATTCACAATATCTCCGTTTTTCAGGAACACATGGTCAGACGGGATACCATGACATATAACCTCATTGATTGAGATGCAAACGCTCTTGGGATATCCCTTGTAATGGAGCGTTGCCGGCGTGCCTCCCAACTCCTTGGTTTTTTCATAAATCAGCCTATCAAGTTCTTCAGTGCTTATTCCATCAGCGACATAATCGCCGATAAAATCCAGCAGGGCTATGTTAAGCTTACCGCTTTCACGGATGCCTTCAATTTGTTGTCGGGTTTTTAGCAATTTGCGCTGGGGTATTTCGTACCCTTTTGAACGATAGCTTGCCATTTTCTCCTCAAGCAAGGCATGGCATTTCTTGTATTTGAGTCCGCTGCCACACCAGCAGGCATCGTTTCTTCCAAGTTTGACAGACATTTTTTTACTCCTTACATTCACAAATTCAGAGGAAGCAATACCCTATAGACCGGGTTGGCCAGGAGAAGCGCTTGAAGCCTTCCGGTATTGGCGAGGGGAGCATTTAAATGCTGCAGCAAATGCCCTCGCCAATGATTCAGATGACGAGTATCCGTAGCGGAAAGCAATATCGGTGATTTTGTCATCGGTGCTGCAAAGATCATAGGCAGCAGCTCTTAACCTGCATTGGGCGAGAAATTGTTTATATGTCATACCCATGTGCTCTCGAAATTTTGCAGAGCAGTAAAACGGTGAATAACCAACATACGATGACATGGCTTTCAGAGTTGGATTTTCAGTTATGTTATTCTCTATCCATTTGGCCATTGTTTCTATTGTTTGAACAGACATTTGCTTCACTCCTTTCCTCAGTATATCAATCAATGCGGATGATTACCTGACATAAGTTGCACACATGATCATAAACAAAGCAATCAATAAACATCATTTATGACTTGGAAACCGAACCATTCATTGTTTTCTATTATATATCCTTTCACCAAATTTCACAATCATACTTATGCCTCAACTTGCATTTCAAGGCCTTTGAGGACAGTCATACTGAAACTTTTGAACGTATGATTCCGTATGGGACCATCAATGAGCGATGGGCATATGGTAGAATTTTCCAAGGGCGAGTTCAAAAAATACTGTGTAAAAAGCTGAAAGTTGTATATTCTAAAAGATATATTTAAAAATAACTATTGACATATATTTTGCAAGTAGTATAATTACATTAGATACGGGTAGGGGGTATGGGAGGTAAGGATTTGATAGAACAAAAAGAAGAACGAAAGCTTCAGATTTTAAGCAGATTAAAAAAGGTTGAAGGTCAGGTTAAAGGTATACAAAAAATGGTCGATGAAGGAAAATGCTGCGGAGATATTATGGTGCAAATTTCTGCAGTCAGATCCGCAATAAACAAAATCGGCGGACTTATGCTTGATGGATATATTAAAGAATGCATACCTGCTTCTTACAAAAACGATCAGTCAGAGAAAAATCTTGATGAGTTGATTGACACGATTGTTAAATACGTGAAATGAAGGTATAGACATGAAAGAGATAGGAAAAATTCTGGAAATAAATGATGAAATGGCAAAAATTCTTATAACAAGGCATACTGCCTGCGGTGATTGTGGCGCATGCCAGGTAGGCAGAGAGAATCTTAATATGATACTTTCAGCAGAAAATACTGTCAAAGGGAAACCGGGAGATAGGGTAGAAATTGAACTAAAAACAGAAAATTTTCTTTTTGCAAGCTTTATTATGTATGGAATTCCGCTTTTAGGCCTTATCATTGGATTATCAGGCGGTTACTATGGAGCGAAAGCCATGGGTTATGATGAAAACCTTGCTCAGGTTTTAGCTGCTGTAGCGGGCCTGGCTCTGATGGCTTTGAGCTATTTGGGAATAAAATTAAAAGAATCTAAAATAAGGTCTATGAGTAAATTTAAACCTGTTTTAGTAAGAATCATAAATGATTGATATAGTTTCTTTATATAGAAGGGAGAATAATTATGAGTGATAAAGTATATGCCGTAAATGAAAGCACATTTAGCCAAGAGGTATTGAGTTCAGATAAACCGGTATTGGTTGATTTTTGGGCTGCGTGGTGCGGTCCTTGCAGGATGGTTTCTCCTATTATTGATCAACTGGCCGGGGAATATGCAGAAAAAGTTAAGGTTGTTAAGGTAAATGTTGATGAAAATACAGAGCTTGCTTCTCAATATGATATAATGAGCATTCCATCAGTATTTCTGTTCAAAGGCGGAAAAAAAGTTGATGGATTGATTGGAGCAAGACCAAAACAAATGTTTGAATCAATGATAAATAAACATGTATAAAATGGCTTAATGCCATTTTTTTGTTTGCTGTAGACATACAATTAATAAATTTTATGTTTTTTGCTGGGCTTTTTATGGATAAAAATATATAATTATATCAGAAACACAAAAGGAGGTATATGATGGAACTTGAATTAATCCGAAAGGTTGACCCGGAAATAGTAGAGGTTATTGAAAAAGAGCTTAGTAGACAAAAAAGAAATATAGAGCTTATAGCTTCTGAGAATTTTGTAAGTCCTGCAGTAATGGCAGCGATGGGGACAATACTGACAAACAAATACGCTGAAGGCTACCCGGGCCATAGATATTATGGCGGCTGCGAAGAAGTCGACGTGGCAGAAAATCTTGCCAGAGAAAGGCTGAAAAAGCTTTTCAACGGTGAGCATGCTAATGTACAGCCACACTCCGGTGCAAATGCAAATATGGGGGTATATTTCTCCATTTTGGAACCTGGTGACACAGTATTAGGAATGAACCTATCCCATGGAGGCCACTTGACACATGGAAGTCCTGTCAATATATCAGGCAAATTTTTTAAATTTATTCCTTATGGTGTAGACGAAAAGACTGAGATGATAGACTATGATAAAGTTAGAGATATAGCTATAAAAAACAAGCCGAAGCTGATAGTGGCCGGAGCCAGTGCTTATCCGAGGATTATAGACTTTAAACGGTTCAGAGAAATTGCTGATGAGGCAGGGGCTATGCTTATGGTGGATATGGCACATATAGCCGGCTTAGTTGCAGCAAAGCTTCATCCAAATCCTGTTGATTATGCAGACTTTGTAACTACCACTACCCATAAAACTCTGCGGGGTCCCAGGGGCGGGGCTATCATATGCAAAGAAAAGTATGCGAAAGCGATTGATAAAGCAATTTTCCCGGGAACTCAAGGAGGGCCTCTGATGCATATAATTGCGGCTAAGGCAGTATGCTTCAAGGAAGCTATGACGGAAGAGTTTACAGAGTATCAGAAGCAAATAGTAAAGAATGCCCAGGCATTATCCCAGGCATTGAGCAATAAGGGATTCAATCTCGTTTCAAAAGGTACTGATAATCATCTTATATTGCTGGATTTAAGAAATAAGAATATAACCGGTAAAGATGCCGAGCACTTATTGGATCAGGTAGGAATTACAGTGAACAAGAATACTGTTCCATTTGATCCTCAAAGTCCGTTTGTAACCAGCGGCATAAGAATCGGTACTCCGGCTGTTACTTCCAGAGGCTTTAAAGAAGAGGATATGAAGGAAGTAGGTAGCATCATATCCCATATAATCAGTAATCCCGAGGATATAGAAGAGACATCGGCCAGAGTAAAGATATTAACTGATAAGTATCCATTGTATTAATCATTTGTACACTTCCCAAATATTGATATAATAGAAGTAGGATTATCCTACTTCTATTATTATGGGGTGTTGTAAATGGCTTTAAATATGCTGTATAAATCTATATTGGAAACCATAATTGGAAATATAGATGCAGGCATTCATGTTGTTAACAGTGAAGGTAAAACTATTTTTTATAATAAAATAATGGGCGAGCTGGAGGGCTTGGATATAGATGAGGTCATGGGGAAAAATATACTTGAGATATTTCCCAGTCTATGCGAAGATACCAGCACCGTACTAACTGTTATGAAATCTAAAAGACCTATATATAATAAGAGCCAATCCTATCTTAATAATTATGGCAAGCAAATCAATACAATAAACAGCACCATACCCTTTAAGATCTCACCTGAGAAATACGGAGCGGTTGAAATTGCAAAGGATATCACACAGGTTAAAGAGTTATCTGAAAAAGTTCAAATTTTGCAGCAGGTATTAGCCAGGAAAGACCCTGAGAAAGAAAATATTAAAGGATATACTTTTAAATCGATTATAGGAGAAGACGATGATTTTCTGAACACTATATCCTTCGCCAAAACAGCTTCAAAATCTTCTTCTACCGTATTGATTTATGGGGAAACAGGCACGGGCAAAGAACTCTTTGCGCAAAGCATTCACTATGACAGCGCCAGAAGCAATAAGCCATTTATAGCTCAGAATTGTGCAGCTCTGCCGGAATCTCTATTGGAAGGCATACTCTTTGGGACGGTCAAAGGCAGCTATACCGGCGCCATAAACAGACCCGGCTTATTCGAGCAGGCTCACGGAGGAACCTTGCTATTGGATGAGATTAACTCAATGGGCTTGCAGCTTCAGGCAAAACTGCTGAGAGTGCTTCAGGAAGGATATATACGCAGAGTGGGCGGATTGAATGATATACCCTGTGATGTAAGAATAATTGCCACAACCAATGAAGAGCCGGAGAAGGCAGTAGCATCAGGTGCCCTTAGGAGGGATTTATATTACAGGTTAAATGTAATATATTTAAGAATTCCGCCATTGAGAGAAAGAAAGATGGATATACCTCTTCTTTCTGAGCATTTTATAAAAAAATTCAATACGGTTTTAAAGAAGGATGTATGGGATATTTCCAATGAAGTAAAAAATGCCTTTTTGCATTATGATTGGCCGGGTAATGTCAGAGAACTGGAGAATCTGATAGAAAGTGCAATGAATATGGTGACTAAGGATCATATAATAAAGGCTCATCATTTTTCCAACAACATGAAACCACTCTTTGAAGGAGGGAAAACAGGAGTAAATTATAAATTGTTGAGCAATGACGGAAAAAGCTTGGTTGAGACATTGGAAATCATTGAGAAAGAGCTGATCAACAATGCATTAAAAGAGTGCTCTTACAATATAACAAAGAGTGCAAAAAAATTGGGCATTAAAAGGCAAAATCTTCAGCATAAGATAAAGAGATACAATATTAGTATAGAATAGCTAAAGCTATTCTATACTAATGAATGCTGCCTTTCTTTTTTTGAAAATACAGTAATATTTATAGTTCAATGATTTTAACAAATCCCACACTTCATCAAAGCCATAGCCTATATCTTCGGGTCTATGAGCATCAGAACCGATAGTGATTATCTCTCCTCCAAGATCCTTGTACAGACTTAGTATTTCTGTCAATGGATGAAATGAAGACAAGCCGTATCTTTTGCCGGAGGTGTTTATTTCGAGGCCTTTGCCGTTTTTGATCAAGTCTCTTAATATTTCTGCAATAAAGTCTTTATAAAGATTGTATTGAAAAGCTGTTTCTCCATTGCTTAAATACCTTCTAATTACATCAATATGGCCTAGAGAGTCGAAGTCGTTAAAAGAAGAAATACATTTTTTTAAATCATCAAAATATGCCAGTATCCCGGCTGCATCGGTTTTTCCCTGCAGGAAATCACCCCTATATAGCTCCTTTTTTCCTACTACATGAATGGAGCCTAATATAAAATCCATGCCGGGATTAGATGAAAAGGCCATATTTTCTTCAAACAGATGAGGTTGCAGGCCAAGCTCCATGCCCTTATAAACCTCAAGCCTTTTATCAAACTCGCAGATCAACTCATCCAGCTCCCGGCTGTACTTTTCAAAATCCAGAACCTCCGTGCAATCAGGGTAATCTACATCTATGTGATCTGTAAAGCATATTCCCTTTAAGCCTTTCAAAATTGCCGCGTTACACATGTTTTTCATAGTAGCCCATGGATATGAGTCGGTTGAATATGTTGAATGAAGATGTAAATCGTACATTTTTAATCTCCTTTGCTGTTCAGTTTAACAGATTAGTTAACAGCTATATTTTATGATTATTGTTATGAAAGGTCAAATCTTTTTAATCAATTTATGTGCAATAATATTTGCATGTAAGCAAATATTATTGCACATAAATTGATTTATTTGAAAATTTAGAAGAGAAAATATTTACTAAAATTTATATGTATTGAATCTCTTAAGGCAAATTAAAGCCCATAGGGATTGCTCAAGTTAATAATTATTAGCTATTATTTGGCATAAAAATTGCTTAATAATTTTATGGACAAAATAATATTTTATAATAGGGAGGATAAGTATGAAAAAAGAAAACGTAAGGGTAATTATATGGGGTTTAGGTGCTATGGGCGGTGGTATGGCAGATATGCTTCTCAAAAAGAAAGGCGTTGATATCGTCGGTGTTGTTGGCAGGGGAGCCAAGATAGGAAAAAGCATCTATGAATTCATTCAAACCGAAAGAGGAGACCGGCCTGATGTAATAATTGATACTTATGAAAATGTAATCACAGAAAAGGCAGCAGATGTTGTGCTTTTGTGCACAGACTCCTTTACAAGGAATGCTTTTGATAAAATTAAATATTGTTTGGAGAAAAAAATAAATGTGGTTTCAAGTGCTGAAGAAATGGCGTATCCGCAAGCCCAGGAGCCAGAACTGGCTGCAGAGATGGACAGGATTGCCAAGGAGAACGGTGTAACGGTTCTCGGTACAGGAATCAACCCCGGCCTTATAATGGACCTGCTTGTAGTATGCTTGACAGGAGCATGTATAGATGTGGACCACGTCACTGCAAGAAGAGTCAACAGCTTATCTCCTTTCGGTCCTGCTGTTATGCATGAGCAAGGAATAGGAACGACAGTAGAGGAATTCAAAGAAGGAGCAGCAACCGGAAAGATAGCAGGCCATGTAGGGTTTAATGAATCAATAAGAATGATTTCCGATGCCTTAGGTTGGAAGTTAAGCGGTAAGGTAGAACAAACTATGGAACCTATAGTTACCAATGTCCATAGAAAAGCTCCCTATGCCGAAGTACAGCCTGGCTATGTTGCAGGCTGCGCAATGAAAGGCTATGGATATGTAGATGGAGAACTGAAAATAGAGATGGATCATCCGCAGCAGATTGAACCTGAGACAGAAGGTACAAATACCGGAGATTATGTAATAATAAAAGGAACACCAAATATTAATATGGCTAATAAGCCTGAGGTTCCCGGAGGGATAGGGACAATCGCTATGTGTGTCAACATGATACCCCATGTAATAAATGCTAAACCGGGCCTAAAAACTATGATTGATTTGCCGGTTCCGAGAGCTATAATGGGTGACATGAGAGAGCTTATAGAGGAATAATAAGCCGCAAAAATATTTGCACTGGGATATTTAAAAGTAGGAGGGGATTATTTCAATGGATATGGTGAGAAAAGGTGACTGGGTGCAGATTCATCAAATAGTGCTAAAACCTGAAGAAAGAGCAGCGCATCTTCCTGAAGATACGAAAAAAGTTCCTTTGGAGTTATGGGTAAAAGGTTTTGCACTTGAAGACGGAAAAATAGGCGACGAGATTGAGATTCAGACGGTTACAGGAAGAAAAGTAAAGGGTGAGCTTCTAAAAGTAAATCCCAGATACATCCATGACTTTGGAGACTATGTTCCTGAGTTGACTAAGATAGATATGCAGCTAAAGGAAATAGCTTTCGGAGGTGGAAAAGATGAATAGAGATATGTCGTACTCTGCAGTGATGAGCAGAAAAAATGAAATAATGAAAAAAGCTATAGGCATAGACTACAGTCTATTTGAATCCGGCGGTATATCCTTTGATTATGAAAGGATGATGAGGGAAGCGGGATACAGCCTTGAGGAAATTCAGAGAATACAATCAGGAACAGGTGTAGGCAACACACCGATTCTGGAACTTAGAAATATTACAGCTCTGGCAAGGAAATGCGCTCCCAAAGGTAAAGGGGCCAGAATATTCATAAAGGATGAAGCAGCCAACCCGTCCGGAAGCTTTAAGGCTAGAAGAGCGGCTAATGCAGTGTATCATGCCAAAAAATTAGGCTATAAAGGCGTAATTGCTGCTACCAGCGGCAACTATGGTGCGGCTGTCGCTTCACAGGCTGCTATGGCAGGATTGAAATGCATAATAGTACAGGAATGCTATGACAGTAAAATGGTAGGCCAGCCGGAAATACTGGAAAAGCAGAGGGTTTGCGAAGCCTATGGAGCAGAAGTCGTTCAACTTTCGGTGGGGCCCGAGCTTTTCTATACCTTCTTGCGCTTACTTGAGGAAACAGGTTATTTCAATGCCTCTTTGTATACTCCTTTTGGTATTGCCGGAGTGGAGACTTTAGGATATGAGCTGGTTATGCAATTTAGAGAAAAATTGGGGAAGGATCCTGATAAAGTATTGATAACCCATGCAGGCGGTGGCAATGTAACAGGAACTGCAAGAGGCATAATAAAAGCGGGAGCAGATAAGGTAGAGGTGGTTGGAGCAAGTGTTGATCTATCAGGCTTGCATATGGCCTCGGATAAGGATTTTAACAGAAAATCCTTTACAACCGGCCATACAGGTTTTGGAATTCCGTTCGCTACATGGCCTGACAGAGCTGATGTTCCCAGAAATGCCGCAAGACCTTTGAGATATCTGGATAGATATCTGATAGTAAAGCAAGGTGAGGTTTTCTTTGTTACAGAAGCATTATCCGTGTTGGAGGGCATCGAAAGGGGACCTGCTGGAAACACTTCTTTGACAGCAGCATTTGCCCTTGCTCAGGAAATGGATGAGGATCAAACAATAGTAGTTCAGGAAACTGAGTATACCGGCGCCGGAAAACATCCTATGCCGCAAATAAGCTTCGCCAAGCAAAACGGCATTGAAGTGTTATTTGGTGACCCGGATGAAGAGATACCGGGCAAAAACATTGTTTTCCCGGATGAACCGTCAAAAATTAAGATAAGAGATTTTGATCTAAGCAAAGCGAAAGCTTCTTATATTAAAAATGCAATAAACAATTATGGAAAAACTGAAATAAACAGGAATGATTTTGATTTCCTCATAAAAGATGCGAAGAGCGATGAGGAATTTGTGCTGTCTGTATTGACTGAGCTTGGGGTAAAGATATCCTAATTGTTCAACACTGAACTAACCTGCTCTAAGACTTCCGCCTCTGTAGGCGGCGGGTGTCAAGAGCGGCTAAGTCCAGTATGGACTCGACTAACATTCAGTGGGGTTTGAATCCCCCTCTGAATGAAGTCTCGTTCAACAGGTAGTTAATTAATAATGGAGGGGTGCCAAGTGAAAAGACCGGATGATTATGAAAAGAGAAGAGAACATTTGAAGGCTTTAACAGATGAACAATTGAAAGAAAGATTTTGGGAGCTGGCCAATAAAATAGTTGAGCCTATGCTTGATATGGGATACAAATACACTACTCCTTCAATAGAAAGAAGCATCCTTTTAAGAATGGGGCTTTCCAGCATTGAGGTAAAACCCATAGTAGATGGTGTGACAAAAAAAGGCTTGATGGGTAAAGGCGCCGGCAATGTTGTATGGAGGCTTTCCAAGAAGCTGGGGATTTCCGTACGGGAAGCGGGCTTAGCTTTGGCTGAGGGCAAGTATTGGGACGAAGTTGATGCTCTTTTTGAAGGAGGGAAAAACTGATGAAGCTTGATCCTAATAAAAAGATAGATATAAAAGAACTTTTACAAGATCTAGAAAGCTATAGACCCAGAAGGAGAGGCTGGCATTGGCGTGATGGAAGGGATCAGAAGAGGCAGATCGGTGATTTTGAATATCTTGAATCTTCGGAAGGCCTTAAGAATTATGTTCCTCTCCCGGGCAGCAGAGGCTTCGGCTATATAGATCCTCAGCCTGATTGCGTTATCACAACAGAGATTGCTTCGGGCAGATTTGAGGATGATATAAGAAGGATGAGGATGGCCGCTTGGCACGGTGCAGATCATATAATGGTCATAAGGACGGCAGGACAATCCCACATCGATTCCTTGCTTGAAGGGACAAACCAAGGTATCGGCGGCATAATGGTAACCAGGAAACAGGTGAGAGCCAGCAGAAAAGCATTGGATATGATTGAAGATGAAGTGGGCAGGCCTATAAACTTTCACTCTTATGTTTCCGGTGTTGCAGGCCCGGACATAGCAGTAATGTTTGCAGAAGAAGGAATAAACGGTGCCCACCAGGATCCTCAATATAACGTGCTTTATAGAAATGTAAATATGGTAAGAAGCTTTGTTGATGCTTGTGAAGCTAAAAAAATTATGGCCTGGGCAGATATGCTGCAGATCGATGGCGCCCATAATGCCAACGCCACAGCCATGAAGGCCTGGAAGGTAATGCCTGAGCTTATGGTTCAGCATGCTATTAACTCTGCCTTTTCACAAAAAGTAGGAATAAAGCCTGAGAATATTGCATTGTCAACAGTACCTCCTACTGCGCCTCCGGCACCTTGTATGAGGCTTGACTTACCCTATGCTGTTGCTTTAAGGGATTTCTTCACCGAATACAAGATGAGAGCCCAGCAAAATACAAAATACATGGAATCCGATGCGAGGGAAGCAACCGTAACCCATACGCTGAACCTGATGATTTCCAGATTGACCGGTGCAGATATTCAGTCCACTATAACTCCTGATGAAGGGAGAAACGTGCCATGGCATTATAATAACATTGCAGCTATAAGTACGGCAAAGCAGGCATTAGACGGCATGGACGGACTGAAAGAAATGGTTAAAATCGATAGGGACGGGATACTGGGTAAAGATGTAAGGGAGCTCAAAGAAAGAGCCGTATTATTTATGGAGGAGATATTGGAAGTAGGAGGATACTTCAAATCAGTTGAAGACGGCTTCTTCATAGACAGCGGATATTATCCTGAGAGAAACGGCGATGGGATACCAAGACAAATCGACGGCGGTATAGGCGTAGGTGCGATTTTTGAAAGAGATAAGGACTATTTTGCTCCTGTATCCGTTCATTATGGATATAATGCAATTCCTGAAGGCTTTAAAAAAGCTTCTGATGCAATAGGCGGCGACACCTTTGAAGATCCTTCCAAGATCGTTTACGTTGATGAATTGGATGAATTTGATAATGTAAACGTTAGATTGGAAGAACTTGAAAGATACTATGATACAAAGATTGTTAAACCGGAAGTTGAATGGAGGGCCGATGGCGTTGTTGCAGTGACCATATTCTTTCCATTGGATGAAAGAACTGCTGAATTTGCAGCTATTAAATGCGGAGAAAAAATGGGCCTTGAAGATGTTACTGTGATCCATAAAAACGTTATGCATCCATCAGAAGGAACTCTGGTAGAGATTAAGGGTAAAGTAAAATTTGATATAAATATTGATGAATTGGTTATCCCTGAAAAGATTCCTGTATTATCCGAAGCAGAAATAAGAGAAGAAATACAGAAGAATCCTATGTTTGTTGTAGCTGCTACTGTAGGCGAGGACGAACACTCGGTTGGATTAAAGGAGACCCTTGATATAAAGCATGGCGGTATCGAAGGATTCGGTATAAAATATCTTTATTTGGGCACATCTTGTCCCGTTGAAAAGCTTGTGGACGCGGCCATAGAAACAAATGCGGATGCGATTTTGGCCAGCACTATAATAACTCACGATGATGTGCACATAAAGAATATGCGAAAGATTCATGAATTATGTATAGAAAAGGGTATAAGAGACAAAGTGATACTCGCATGCGGCGGTACTCAGGTAACTAATGAAATTGCAGTTGAAGCCGGCATGGATGCAGGCTTTGGACGAGGGTGCCATGGCATCGATGTAGCAAGTTTCCTCGTAAAAAAGAGAAGGGAAATGAAATAACAGGATGAAAATCGATGTTTTAGTTGCTGAAATTGGAAGTACTACAACTGTAATAAACGCCTTTAGAGGCATAGGATCCCCCTGTCCTGAGTTTTTAGGGCAGGGGCAAGCCCCTACCTCTGTACTGGCAGGGGATGTTACTATCGGATTAAAAGGCGCCATAGATGATTTGAAATATAATTTGAAGGCACATGATATAATCTATGATGAAATGCTTGCAACCAGCAGTGCTGCAGGCGGCTTAAGGATGACTGTGCATGGGCTCGTCTATGACATGACTGTCAGAGCTGCAAAGGAAGCTGCTCTGGGAGCCGGAGGCATCATCAAAATGGTCACTTCAGGCAAGCTGAGAAGAACGGATCTCAAAAAAGTAAAGGATATAAACCCCAATATAATACTTATAGCCGGCGGCGTTGATTACGGAGAAAGAGAAACAGCTTTGTACAATATGGAGCAACTAGTTTCTTTGGGCTTGGATATACCAATCATATATGCAGGTAATATAGAAAACCAGGAAGAGGCAGCTGAGATATGCGAGGATGCGGGGGTTAAGCTATATTTAGTAGATAATGTATATCCCAAGGTTGATATATTGAATGTTGAGCCTACGAGAAAAGTGATCCAGGATGTGTTTGAAGAGCATATAATTCATGCTCCGGGTATGAGTACGGTGCGAGAAATGGTTACCGGACCTATTATTCCAACTCCGGGAGCTGTTATGGAAGCAGCCAAGCTGTTGAAAGACGAGCTGGGGGATTTGGTAATATTTGACGTAGGCGGAGCCACTACTGATGTCCATTCTGTTACGGAAGGCTCTGAAGAAATCAATAAAATGCTCATAAGTCCCGAACCCTATGCAAAGAGAACTGTGGAAGGAGATTTGGGAGTATTTGTAAATATTAATCATATAGTAGAAAAAATAGGCTTGGAAGAATTAGAAGATGAGTTTTCCAATGTAGAAGAGCTCATTGAAAATGCAAAACCGATACCTGAAACAGAAGAAGAGAAAAGGTTTATTGAAAGGCTTACAAAAGAAGCAGTATTGACAGCCTTGGAAAGGCATGCAGGAACTCTTAGATATATATACGGACCTACAGGCAAAAAGACCATTGCAGAAGGCAAAGACTTGACAAATATAAAATATATTATAGGAACGGGCGGAGCTTTGACCCGGCTGCCTAATAGAGTAGAAATATTAAAATCTGCTGCAGATGACGGCAGAGGTCTTGAGCTTTATCCTGGTAATGATGCACAGGTACTTATTGATAACCATTATATTTTTGCTTCATTGGGAGTATTGTCTAAGAAATATCCTGAAGACGCTTTGAAGCTTATGAAAAATAGTCTTAATATAAAATAATATAATAGGGAGGATAGAAATGCGTTATCCTGCTTTAAAGATTGATTTGGCAAAATTAGAGAACAACACGAGATTCTTGGTTGAAAAATGCGCGCATTATGGAATCGGCGTTTCAGCGGTTACAAAAGTTTTTTGCGGAATCCCGGAAGTTGCTGAAGCAATGGCCAGAGGCGGTGCAGCATATTTAGCGGATTCAAGAATAGAAAATTTAATGAAAATGAGGAATATCAATCTGCCTAAAATGCTGCTCAGAATACCTATGCTGTCCCAAGTGGATGAGGTAATAGATTATGCTGATATCAGCCTTAACTCTGAGCATGAGGTTATAAGTGCTTTATCAAATGCTGCGATAAAGAAAGGGAAGACTCATGATATTATACTCATGGTAGATCTTGGTGATCTAAGAGAAGGGGTATGGGCAGATGAGGCTGTGGAATATGCAGGCAGAATTTTGGCATTGAATGGCATAAGGCTTATGGGCATAGGAACTAATCTGACTTGTTATGGTGCTGTAATCCCTAAGGCCGATAATTTATCAAAGCTGACAGATATAGCTGATCGCATAGAGCAAAGGTTTGGCATAAAGCTTTCCATCATATCCGGGGGCAACTCAAGCAGTTTATACCTTCTGGAAGAAGGAGCAATGCCTAGAAGGATTAACAATCTCAGGCTCGGAGAATCCATTGTTTTAGGCAATGAGACAGCTTATGGAAACAGGATAAAAGGAACCTTCAGCGATTGCTTTACTTTTTGTGCTGAGATAATTGAACTCAAGGAAAAGCAATCAGTGCCTGTAGGAGAAATAGGCGTGGATGCATTCGGAAACAAACCTACCTATGTTGACAGAGGAATAAGAAAAAGAGCCATACTGGCTGCAGGCAGGCAGGATTTAAAACCTGAAGGTCTTAGCCCTAAAGATGATGCAATAATCATTTTAGGAGCCAGCAGCGATCATATGATAATAGACGTAACCGACAGTGGCAGGGACTACTCCATAGGCGACATTGTCGAATTCACATTGGATTATGGAGCTCTGCTCTTGGCATCAACCTCTGATTATATAGAAAAAGTAATAGAATAATTTATTGATTGATGGGGCGTGTATGAAATACGCTCCATTTTTTTTAAAACTATTGATAATAATATGAATATAGTTATATATTATAGATATGTAAGCTAAAGGGGGTGAATTTTTGAAGAAACTGGTTTTGTTTTTAATTGTAGTATTAGTTCTAGGTTCAGGCACATCAATAGCGGAAGCCGATAGGAATTATTCAATAGATGTATTTCATGCAGAAGCACAGCTTAATCCAGATGGATCAATGGATGTTCAAGAGACCATAACATATGATTTCAAAGGTGAATTCAATGGGGTCTATAGGAAATTGATCACATCAGGCTCAAGCGGAATAGATAATATTGAAATAATGATCGGATATGACGGTCAGATCCCTATAATAGAAAATCACACGGGAAACAACAATACATATGAAATTTTAAAGGAATCTGATGGTTTAAGGATAAAGATTTATTCAAAATCAAAGGATGAGATAAAAAAATTCATCATAAAATACAGGGTCCTGAATGTTGCGGTGAAATATAACGATACCGCAGAATTATATTGGAAATTCATGGGTGAAGATACAGAGGTATATATCAGTGACTTTAAGATAAATCTAAGCTTGCCTGAAGGTGCAAGCAGCAGAGATATAAGAGCATTTGCCCATGGCCCCTTGTCTGGAAACATTGAAATTAAAGATGGCCGAAATGTAGTTTTGTCAGTAGGGGAGCTGCTGCCTCACAACTTTGTTGAAGCAAGAATATTGTTCCCGGTATCATTGATAGAAGCCTCACACAATGTTATATATAAAAATGCATTGAATGAGATCGTGAGCGAAGAAAAAAGATGGGTGGATGAAGCAAATTCAAAAAGGCGGAGAGCCAGGGCGCTTATTTTCTTTACATTTTTATATGCGGCTATTGAACTCTTGCTCATAGCTTATATATATTATAAGTATGATAAAGAGTATAAAACTGCATTTGAAGGCACTTATTACAGGGAGCTGCCCGCTGATTATTCTCCTGCGGTAATGTCTGTATTATGGAATTTTGGGAGAATAAATCCGCGAGATATAACCGCTACACTCATGGATTTAGTCAGAAGAAAATATATAAGCCTGAGCATGGAAGCAACAAAGAAAAAGGGCATATTCAGCAAATCAGATGATATAAATTATGCTTTTATATTAAATGAAAGCACAGATGCATCCGAGCTTTCAAAGCATGAGGCCTTTTTTATCGATTGGATATTCCATAATATAGGAAGCAGCAATAGGGTATCCTTAGATGATATCGAGAACTATGCAAAGAGTGAAACCGGAGCCCAGAATTTCAAATCTGATTATGATGCTTGGTTTGAGCATATCAAACAAGAAGCAGAGGCTTTTAATTTCTTTGATAAAACATCAGTTCAAGGTATGGTGCTGGGGATAATTGCTTCATTATTAGGCTTTGTTCTGGCAATATATACAATAATAGCTCACAAAAATATACTGGGCTTTGCGGCTTTATTATTAACTTCTTTGACGCTTATGATATACTCAATAACTGTAAAAAGAAGATCCAAATACGGTGTGCTTCAGTTTCAAATGTGGAAGGCGTTCAAGAGATTTCTCACCCATTTCAGCATGCTGGATAAAGCTGAGCTGCCATCGGTAATACTTTGGGAGCACTATTTAGTTTATGCAATATCTTTAGGAGTGGCAAAGGAAGTAATAAAACAGCTAAAGGTTATATTCAAAGAAGAAGATTTCAACAACAAGGGACTTACCTATATGTATTATGGATATTATGGCCGTGGATTCAATCATTTTGACGCTCTGAATACTGTAACAAGCACAGTCACAAGAGCAACGGAATCTACATATAAGCAAGCTGTCTCACAAATCTCATCATCCGGCGGAGGTGGCGGAGGATTCTCCGGTGGTGGTGGAGGCGGAGGTGGCGGTGGCGGAACAGGCGCCTTTTAAAAGATATTTAAGGAGGAATAAATATGAAATGGATTGTACTCATAATTTTAGCAGTTATATTGGGTGGAGTCATGTCTGTCTATAATGGACTTATAACCAGAAGAAACAGAGTAAAAAATTCCTGGTCTCAAATCGATGTTCAGCTTAAGAGGAGATTTGATCTGATACCAAATCTTGTAGAAACGGTAAAAGGCTATGCTTCCCATGAAAAGGAAACCTTAGAAAATGTCATAAAGGCAAGAAATACATATGTCAATGCTCAAACTCCGGAAGATGCCATGAATGCAAACAACCAGATAGCAGGCGCGTTGAACAAGCTGTTTGCACTTGCTGAAAGCTATCCTGACCTGAAGGCAAACCAGAATTTTGTTCACCTTCAGGCTGAATTGGCAAATGTAGAGGATAAAATAGGATATGCAAGACAGTTTTATAATGATACTGCGATGCTATATAATAATTTTAAGCAAATATTTCCCAATAGCTTGATTGCAAATATCTTCAATTTTAAGGATGAACCCTATTTTCAGGCAGATGAGATTGAAAGACATAATGTACAGGTCAAGTTTTAGGCAGAACAGTAATTGACCCTTAATCATTGCGTGTCCGAAAGGTTGGTATTTCTAATGAAAAAAGATCAAATAAGTATATTCGATATCAAGTTTAAGGAGGACCTAAAGAAAGAAGGCCCTTTGGCTGTGCGAATGCGGCCTGAATCCTTGGATGAATTTGTAGGGCAACGAGATATCATATCCCCCGGAAAACTTTTATATAGAGCAATAAAAGCAGATAAGCTCACTTCAATAATATTGTGGGGCCCGACAGGAAGCGGCAAAACTACTCTGGCAAGAATAATTTCAAATACTACAAAAGCATATTTTGAGCAAATAAATGCTGTGTCTTCAGGAATTCAAGAGATAAAAAGAGCTGTGGATGAAGCTAAAAGCCGAAGAGCATCGAATGGGCAGAAAACAATAATGTTTATAGACGAGATACATCGCTTTAACAAAGCTCAGCAGGATGCCCTTTTGCCCTTTGTTGAAGACGGGACTTTGATACTAATAGGTGCAACTACAGAAAACCCATATTTTGAAGTAAATAATGCTTTAATATCGAGGTCTATTGTTTTTAAGCTTAATCCGCTGTCGGAAGAAGAGATAGGAGAAATCATTATTAGATGTCTAAAGGACAAGGAAAAAGGATTGGGAGCCTTTAATGCGTCAATAACCGATGAGGCTTTGAAGCTTCTGGCTGCTTTATCAAACGGAGATGCCCGCCAGGCTCTCAATGCTTTAGAACTAGCCGTAATTTCTACTGAAAAAAATTCCCAGAATGAGATCATCCTTGACAAGGATATAATTTCTGAATGTATTCAAAAAAAAGCATTGAATTATGATAAAACGGGCGATAATCATTACGATACCATATCTGCTTTTATTAAAAGCATGAGGGGTTCCGATCCTGATGCGGCAATACATTACCTGGCTAAAATGATATATGCAGGCGAAGATCCCATGTTTATTGCCAGGAGAATTATTATTTGTGCATCAGAAGATGTCGGAAATGCTGACCCGATGGCAATTACTGTTGCAGTGAATGCAGCAGAAGCAGTAAAGATGATAGGCATGCCGGAGGGAAGGATAATACTGGCTCAAGCTGCGATTTATGTAGCAACCGCCCCAAAGAGCAATGCATCCTATCTGGCGATTAATAAAGCTTTAGAAGATGTTGCAAATAAAAATACGGGGCTTGTCCCATATCATCTAAGAAATGCCGCTTTTAAAGATGCAGAAAAGCATGGATATGGCATAGGATATAAATATCCGCATAATTTCGAACAAAATTATGTGGAGCAGCAGTATATGCCTGACGATTTATTGGGTATTACATATTACTCCCCTTCAGATAATGGCTATGAAAAGGATATTAAGAAGCATCTTATGAATTTAAAAAATAAATAGACTCAATGGATCATTTGAACCATTCAGTGAGTGCTCTTATAAACCCTTTTGGTTTATTGGGGTATTCTTCGCTGGATACCTCATTTTTTTCTTTGCTTTCCTCTATAATCATTGGCTTTTCAGATTCAACCCCAGATAGCAAAGGAGAGTGATTAAGCTTTATTGATGTAGGACTTGATTTCATAAAATTTTCTCTAAAGTTGCTTTGCTTGAGAGTCGGGGCGCTGTATTTATGAGAAGTTTCATTCATTCTTTCTTTTCTAGGCATTGCTTCCTTATAAGTATCTTTTTCTTCTAATTTATTTATTTTTCTATTCAAGATTTCTACCTTTTCTGTCAGCAGATCCATTTGATCCAGTATCATAGAAGCTCTGCCAGGGGAAATTATATTGTCATTTGATTTGTCTTCTTCTATAACCATGGATTCGTTGCAAGGGTATAGAATTTCAAGCTTATCATCTATTGAACATATTGTCTCTCTAGAATCTATGCCCAAATCGAAATTATCCTTTATTTCTTTGACAATATATAAGTTAGGAAGCTGGTTTAAAGGGATTTGATCATACTTTTCCCATTGCTTTAAAAATACATTATAGTTGTTTTCATAATAATATTCGCTGTCAGCATAGCATATTTTCAATATATCATCATTAAGCTCCATGACCATGTATGAATCTTTTGATACAATATTTAGCTTAATAATATCAATGAGCAAAAAGATAGATTCTCTTCTCAATTGCTTAGTGAAATAAAATAAGTTAAGCATATTATTATCCAAGCTATAGCAAAACAAATTCAGGTTATTTTCATGAATCAGCATCTTTATATATATGTTATTGCGGTTTAGATTAATTATAGGAGTTTTAATCCATTTTCCGCTCTTTGCATTATAATTGCAATAATTTAAGGATGAGGTTTCGCCATCGTATAATGTTGATACCAGATGAAGCATATCAAAGCCTGTTGATTTAATATCTATTGAAAATTCCATCGCTTTGAGGTATATCTCAGATATGAAGTTTTTTTCCCAACCATCCTTTGTCCTTCTTAATTGAAACAAGTCATAATAGTAATCAAGTGATAATTTCTTTGCGTATACGATATGTATACCGTCAGTCAATGCGAATAGTCCCATAGGAATAATGCTCCCAAAGTCTTTGCGGAGAGATAGTTCTTCCATATTCCATCCTTCACCGTCGAAGGTTAAAAGCAAGAAAGTCTTGTTTCGCCCCTGACACAGCAAATATATATCATCCTCCTGAGATTTAGCGCAGAAAAAGCTATCATATACGCTGTCTATTAATATGGTTTCTTTTGTATCTCCATCAAAATCTAATGCTTTGCAATATATTGCTGAGTTATCATAGTAAATTAAAAATTTATTTCCTTTAGCTTCTAAAATAACTCTATAAGCATAAGCGTTGAACATCTTACTACCACCTTTTTTAATAACCTACAAAATTATATGGTTTTGGTTAAAATTTTATGTTGCTTATTAAAGTCAAATTCTTTACACAAAAAAGAGAACTTTACATATTATGTACTATGAAAGATATAATCATGTAAGGAAGGTGTTCATATATGCCATTGCCTCAGGTAGAATGCACTGGTTCAATAAGCATAGGGGGAACCACGATATTCAAAGAGTGTGTAAAGGTTAAAAAGGTATTTGATGAATTCGTTTTAAGAGAATGCGTAGAAGGCATTGAATTTGAAGTTGATGAATGCCATGAGAATTTCAGAGGAAGCATTGAGCCCACATTGATACTAAGAAATTGTGTTATCATTAATCCTCAAATCAAGAATGCCTCCACAAATTCGGAGAAAAGACTTAGATTTTCAGGAAAGTGCTGCTGCCAAGTATTTGCTAAAGACTCAAAGGGAAATATAATCAGACTTAGGGTAAAAAGTATACCATCAGGAACAGCACTATCAAAAGGACCAAACGGAGAATTGTGCTTTAGCTTCAGTGTCAGAAGAATATATCCGGGAGTAACAGAGGAGACATTTAACAGATTGCTTCACTTTATTGATCAAGAGGCCTTTGAATTGCAATGCTTAAGTGAAGCAGTTATTGATGAAGAAAACAACGAATTTACAGGCGATACCCTCATAACAAATATAGGAATTTTTGTTGCTATTAAATTTGATGCTGAGGTTCAATTATGCATACCTGTATTTGGAACCTGTGAAATCACTGATGAGTGCTCAGAAGAAGAGTTCTGTGATACTTTTGAGCTCATAGATATTCCAAACTTTAATCCTCCTCAAATAAATGATGAAAACCCCTACTGCGATTAATAGAATACTATGCATAGGGATATGATCACAAAAAACTCAGTTATAGCCGATGTAATAAAACAATATCCTAAATCTCTAAAAGTCTTCAGATTTTATCACGTTGATAGACTTGGGTGCGGCTGAGGAGGATTCTCAAAGTTAACGATTGAGCAGGCTGCTCAAATGAGAAGAATAGATATAGATAAACTACTTATAAGACTGAACAAATCAATAAAAGGTTAGAACTTTCTAACCTTTTATTGATTATTATACATCAGGTATTGCTGATACACATTTGTATCGGCAATTTAATATAGATTGGCGCAGCTCAAGGCTATAGGTCTTAGGCTGCGCCTTAATATATTATTAGAAATTACAAATAATATGTAAAAAATAATTGACAGCATTTATATAAAGTGATAAATTTAAAGAAGAAATCCTAGTTTATTAGTAGGAATTCAAAAAGGAGGTTGATATTTTGATACTGTCAACTAGAGGCAGATATGGTCTAAAAATGATGCTTGAATTAGCATTAAACTATGGAAAAGGTGCAATGCCTCTGAAAGATATAGCGAATAAACAATCACTTTCAGATACATACCTTGAACAATTGATATCACCTCTAAGAAAAAGCGGTCTTGTTACCAGTACCCGAGGAGCCCAAGGGGGTTATGAATTAGCAAAGGAGCCGTCAAGAATAAAAGTAGGAGAAATTATAAGAATTCTGGAAGGTTCGCTGGCTCCGGCGGAATGTGTATTGGAAAGTGAACCTGAATGCAGCAAAGCAGATTACTGTGCTACAAGACTCTTATATGAGAAGATTACAGAGGGCATCAACAACGTTATTGACTCGATAAACCTTCAGGATATGGTCGATGACTATCATAGGCTTAATAACAATACAAATATAAAGAGGAGAAATGAAGATGAATAAAAGAATATATCTTGATCATTCAGCAACAACAGGGACCAAGCAAGAAGTTTTGGAAGAAATGCTGCCAGTATTTACAACCAATTATGGGAACCCCTCCAGTGTTCACAGCTTTGGAAGAGATGCCAAAAAACTTGTTGATCAAGCTAGAATGAGAGTTGCCAAGGCTTTAGGCGCCTTGCCTGAAGAGATATTTTTTACTGCCGGAGGTACTGAAGCAGATAATTGGGTATTGAAAGGTGTCGCCTATGCAAACAAGAATAAAGGGAATCATATAATAACAACTGCCATAGAGCATCATGCGGTTCTGCATACCTGTGAGCAATTAGAAAAAGAAGGATATAAAGTAACCTATCTTCCAGTAGACAGTTACGGAATGATAAGCCTTGAAGATTTAAAAGCGTCAATAACTGATGAGACTATTCTCATATCAATAATGTATGCCAATAATGAAATAGGCACCGTACAACCCATAGAGGAGATTGGGAAAATTGCAAGGGAGAGAAAAATATATTTTCACACTGATGCAGTTCAAGCAGTTGGAAATGTTAAAATAGATGTAAAAGCACAGAATATCGATATGCTGTCCCTTTCCGGCCACAAATTTTATGGCCCTAAAGGTATAGGCGCACTATATATCAGAAAAGGGACCAAGATATTGAACCTGATTTTAGGCGGAGGACAGGAAAGAGGTAGGCGTGCAGGAACAGAGAATGTGCCGGGAATTGTAGGGCTCGGTAAAGCGATAGAATTAGCAACGGAAAATATTGATAGCCATAATGAGAAGCTGCTAAAGATGAGAAAAAAGCTCATAGATGGGGTTATGGAAAAAATACCTTATACAAGATTGAATGGTCATCCGGAAAAGAGGCTGCCCAACAATGCAAATTTCTGCTTTCAATACATTGAGGGAGAATCTTTGCTTCTGAATCTTGATATGAAGGGGATTGCCGGTTCAAGCGGTTCTGCATGCACATCCGGTTCATTGGATCCGTCTCATGTGCTCTTAGCCATAGGCTTGTCCCATGAAATAGCCCATGGATCTTTAAGATTGACTTTGGGCGATGATAATACGGAAGAGGATATAGATTATGTTTTGGAAGTTTTGCCTGAGATAGTACAGAGGCTCAGAAGCATGTCTCCGTTGTATGAGAAAGTAAAGGGAGGAAAATAATAATGTACAGTGAAAAAGTAATGGATCATTTTACTGCACCTAGAAATGTAGGTGAAATAGATAATGCTGACGGCATAGGCGAAGTAGGCAATGCAAAATGTGGAGATATAATGAAGATATACCTGAAAATAGAGGATGATGTTATTGAAGACGTCAAATTTAAAACCTTTGGATGTGGAGCAGCTATTGCTACAAGCAGCATAGCCACAGAAATGATAAAAGGCAAAACCATAGATGAAGCGCTCCAACTCACTAATAAGGCTGTGGTTGAAGCTTTGGATGGTTTGCCGCCTCAAAAGATACATTGCTCTGTATTGGCAGAAGAAGCAGTTAAAGCTGCTATAGAGGATTATAAAAAGAAAAATAATAAATAACGATAGAAAACAATATAGTAGGTGCAACGGATGAAGGAAAGGGTAATTATCGGTATGAGCGGCGGCGTTGATAGCTCTGTGGCTGCTTACCTTTTGAAAGAACAGGGCTATGATGTTGTTGGAGTAACGATGAAGCTTAGAAGTAATGAGGATTTTGAAAAGGACAGCGGAAGAGACAACTGCTGTTCTCTTTCTGCTGTAGATGATGCCAGGCGGGTATGCAACAAGCTTGGCATCCCTTTCTATGTAATGAATTTTACTGAGATATTTGATCAAAAAGTGGTTAACTATTTTATTGATGAGTATTTCAAAGGAAGAACTCCCAATCCATGTATAGCCTGCAATAAATATGTGAAATTTGATGCGTTGTTAAGAAAAGCCGAAGCCCTGGAAGCTAAATATGTGGCAACAGGTCATTATGCAAGAATCATGCATGATGAGAATCTTGGCAGATATTTGATCAAAAAATCAGCAACTGCTGCAAAAGATCAAACTTATGTACTATACAACTTGCTTCAAAATCAGCTGGAACACATTCTTATGCCTTTAGGCGATTATACAAAAGAAGAAACGAGAAGGATTGCTGCAGAGCTGGACCTAGAAGTGGCCGATAAACCTGACAGCCAAGAAATTTGCTTTGTAGAAGATAATGACTATGGGAAGTTTCTGGAGCAAAAACGAGGGCAGCATATTAAACCGGGCAAATTCTTGGATACAAAAGGCAATGTGCTGGGAACGCATAAAGGTATAGTGTATTACACTGTGGGGCAGAGGAAGGGCCTTGGTATAGCTCTTGGAAAGCCGATGTTTGTTGTGGATATCATAGCCGAGAAAAACCAAGTCATACTGGGTGAAGAAAGTGAAGTGTTTAAAGATGAGCTTATAGCAATAAATACAAATTTTCTTCCCTTTGATCGACTTCAAAATCCAATGAGAGTCAAAGCAAAAATAAGGTACAGCGCAAAAGAAAGCAGTGCCTGGGCTATGCCTATTGCAGAAAACCGTATAAAATTGATTTTTGATGAAGCTCAAAGAGCTATAACACCAGGTCAAGCTGTGGTATTTTATCAGGATGATTATTTGATCGGCGGAGGAGTAATACTGAAATAATAACTCTAAAAGTATAAAATAACACTAATAGGCTAATATTATTTGTAGATACGAGACTTCGTTCAGTGTTAAAAAGCTTTTGGAGGTGTATTCATGTCTGATGATAAAATGAACACAAGAGATTGCTTGCAGAGAGCCTGGATGAATACTATGGAGCAGGTTCGTGATTTTGAAATGTATTCTAAAAGAATAGAAGACGAAAAAGTTGCGGATGTTTTCAAAAAATTTGCCGAAGAGCAAGGGATGCAAGCTAGCAGCTTAAAGGAAATGTATAATAAATATGAGCAAGATCAATAAAGACCGTTGTACGGTCTTTATTTTTTATAATTCATAGAAATCATAAATTCCCTTAGTTTTAATTTGACCTGATGAATTTTAAGAAAGGCTTCCAATGGAAGCCTTTCTTACATTATATTTCAATCATTTTTTTTTACCGACTACAAATGATAATGATAAGCAAAATATTTAGGGGGTTTTATCATTGATCAGATGCAGCGAAATATTAGAAAAGCCTATCTTTAACAATAAATCTAAAGAGATGTTCTCTTTAGTATATGATGTTATATTAAAAAAGAATAGCAATAAAATACTAGGCTTTGTCTGGAGAAGAAAAATTCTCAAAAAAGAATTCTCCTTAATTTTATATAACGATTTATTATCTGTAAACAAAGATGGATTATATGTCAAAAGCAGTTATGTGCCTCATGACTTTGATTATAATAATAGTTTATATTTTGGTTTATCATATAAACATGACTTTTCAAATAAAATAGTCTTAAATAGAGATAATGAGCTTATCGGTATTATCAGAGATGCATTGTTAGATATGGAAACAGGATCCTTTACATGCTTTGAATTTTCAGAAGGCTATATAGACGATATTTTTACAGGCAGAAAACTTATTGCAGCAGGGTCCGGCTATAAGATTGATTCAAATGCAGTAACTCTTTTCTATAAAGATATAGTGCAGGAACAAGGCAGAGGCTTGCTCAATATGAATAAGCTTATTTAATAAATTTAATGGGTTGATATATATGATAAATCATATAAACAATATAAACAATAAAAAAGTCTTATATAAGCTGATCAAATATTTAATTATATTTATTATTTTGTTGCTTGCTTATAAATATAGGGCATTTTTGTCCAATATTCTAAACCCATTTCTTATATCGGCACTGCTTGCCTATCTTCTTAATCCAATAGTGCATTTTTTTCAGAAGAAAGGCCTAAAAAGGCTTAATAGTGTTATTTTAGTATATACCATATTTCTATCATTAGTTATATTCTTCGGTTTATTTATAATCCCAAAGCTATTTAAAGATATTTCTGTTTTAGTAGAAAGCATACCTATATACGCACAGCAGTTCAAAAATCTGTATAAAAAGTTTCAGGACGGATATATCAATAGTGATTTGCCTCAAGGACTTAAAGATATAATTGATGATAATATGCTGCTTGTTCAGAATATGATTCTCTCTTTTTTGCAAAATGCTGCTGATTCAATAATAAATTTTTTTTCAAAAGCATTCAATTTCATTATAGTGCCTGTGCTTACTTTTTACATGCTTAAGGACTCTGAATACTTTAAGAACCAGCTCATACTAATATTGCCGAAATCAAAAAGGAATAAAGTTCTTCAACTATTTAAAGATATTGATAATGTTTTCGGCAAATATATAAGAGGGCAGATATTTATTTCATCGGTTGTAGGAGTGCTGACAACCATAGCATTGGTTTTAATCAGGGTCAAGTACTCTTTGACTCTGGGAATATTTGCAAGCATCTCTAACATCATACCATATTTTGGCCCAATAATAGGTATGATACCAACTATAATATTTGCTTTTCTAGATTCACCGACAAAAGCACTATATGCAGCAGGAGCTTACCTGTTAGTACAGCAAATTGAAAGCGGCATTATAACACCTAAAGTAATAGGAGAAAGCGTTGGTATACATCCTATATATGTGATCATGGCTTTGCTTATAGGCGGTAAAATTTTCGGCGTTACAGGCTTAATAATAGCCGTGCCCGTTGCTGCAGTAATAAAGCTGTGCATGCGTCATTTTTTGAAAAATATTATTTAAAAAACTGCATATAATACCAGGAAGTTGACAAAATTTGTACAGTAATATATAATTTTTGTTATTAATAATTACATATTATGCTGAAAAGAAATATAATGAAGTCCCGTGGAATTGGCTTCATCCCATTAGGGATGAAGATTTTTATAATTCATAGAAAAGTATGAATTTAAAGAAAGGCTCCCCTTATAGTTAAAATGCTTCCCAAGGAAGCCTTTCTTATTACCTACATTTACTTTAAGAGGAGGATAACTATGGAGAAGCTAGGCTTAAATGAAATAAGAGAGAAATTTCTTAGTTTTTTTGAAACGAAAGCCCACCTAAGGCTTAAAAGCGCATCTCTGGTCCCTGAAAAGGATAAGAGTCTTCTATTGATAAATTCAGGTATGGCACCATTAAAACCCTTTTTTACCGGTCAGGAAACGCCCCCCAATAAAAGAGTGACGACCTGCCAAAAATGCATAAGGACTCCTGACATTGAGAGAGTAGGAAAAACAGCTCGGCATGGAACTTTCTTCGAAATGCTGGGAAATTTTTCTTTTGGCGATTATTTTAAAGAAGACGCGATCGCTTGGGCATGGGAGTTTTGTACAAAATGGCTGGAGCTGCCGGAAGATAGGCTTTGGGTTACTATTTATCAGGATGACGATGAAGCTTTTGAAATCTGGAATGAAAAAATAGGAGTAGCACCTGAAAAGATTGTAAGAATGGGTAAGGAAGATAATTTCTGGGAAATTGGATTAGGACCTTGCGGACCCTGTTCTGAGATTTATTTTGATCGCGGGGAAAAATATAGCTGCGGCAAACCTACCTGCAAATTCGGATGCGATTGTGACAGATATATTGAGTTCTGGAATCTGGTCTTTACCCAGTTCGATAAAGATGAGGAAGGCAATTATAACAGATTGGCTAACCCAAATATTGATACAGGCATGGGTTTGGAAAGAATGTCTGCTATAATGCAAGAGGTCGATAATATTTTTGAAGTAGATACAATAAAATATACCTTAGAATATATATGCAGCCTGGCTGGAGTAGAATACGGAATGGATGAAAAGACTGATGTATCTATAAGGGTTATAACTGACCATATCAGAAGCGTTACTTTCATGGTTTCTGATGGAGTATTGCCGAGCAATGAAGGCAGAGGGTACGTTTTAAGGCGGCTTCTTAGAAGAGGTGCAAGACATGGCAAGCTGCTAGGGCTTAAAGGAGCCTTCCTGAGCAAGGTTTCAAAGAAAGTGATTGAACTGTATCATAATGCATATCCTGAGTTAAAAGAAAAAGAAGAATATATTGAAAATATAATTGACATAGAAGAAGAGAGATTTGAGGAAACCTTAGAGCAAGGCCTGGAAAAATTACAGGAATATATCGAGCTTATGGGTGACAGCGACACACTTTCAGGGGAAGCTGCATTCAAGCTTTATGACACCTACGGATTTCCTCTGGACTTAACAAAGGATATTCTGGAAGAACAGGGACTGAAGGTTGACGAATATTCCTTTGCCAATGAGATGGAGCTTCAAAGAGAGAGGGCTAGGACAGCTAGAGGTGATAATGAGGCAGAAGGCTGGAAAGAAGATATATATTCCAAATTGGATAAAGATGTAAAGACGGATTTTGTAGGATATGATAAATTGACCGTCCACAGTATTATTAAAGCAATTATTGCAGATAATATCATAGTTGATAAAGGTAAAAAAGGAGATAATATAAGCGTTATATTGCCTGAGACACCTTTTTATGCAGAGAGCGGAGGCCAATTAGCAGATTCTGGGTTTATTGAAGGAGAAAGCTTCAAACTCCAGGTTGTAGACTGTAAAAAAGTAGTCGGAGGAAGATATGCGCACAGTTGTGTAGTTTTAGAAGGCGAGGTTTCTGTAGGTGACAAATGTGTCGCTACGGTAGATAAGAAGCAAAGATTGGCTACAGCAAGAAATCATTCAGTGACACACTTGCTTCATAAAGCCCTTAGAAATATACTGGGATCTCATGTAGAGCAAGCGGGCTCCCTTGTGGAAAAGGATAGGCTAAGGTTTGATTTCTCTCATTTTAAGGCGATGACTGAAGATGAGATCAAAAAGGTGGAAAGAGAAGTAAACGCCAACATATGGAAGGGAATGGACATAACCATAACCGAAACAACGATAGAGGAAGCTAAGAACATGGGTGCCATGGCTCTGTTTGGAGAGAAGTATGGCGATATTGTAAGGGTTGTGAAAATGGGGGATTACAGCATAGAGCTATGCGGAGGAACCCATATGAACAATACAAGCCAAATAGGAATGTTTAAAATAGTAAGTGAAGGCGGAATCGCGGCCGGCGTAAGAAGGATTGAAGCGATTACAGGAGAAGCCTTATATGAGTATCTTTTAGATAAAGAAAACCTTATAATCAATGCATGTTCAAAATTAAAAACAAATGAAGATGAGCTGCTGAGAAAAATAGAACATACAATTAAAGATGCGAAAAGCATGGAAAAAGAAATACAGTCATTAAAGGGCAAAATTGCAGAAGCGGTTTTAGATGAGTATTTAGCCCAAGCAAGTGAAGTTAAAAATGTAAGATATGTTGTGATTGATGCGCATTCATCCAGCCTTGAAGACATGAGGGCTCTTGGAGATAAGATTAAGGAAAAACTGGATAATGGCCTGGTAATTCTCTATTCAAAAAGCACTGATAAAACAACTGTTTTGGCTATGGCATCAAAATCTGCAGTATCAAAGGGCATACATGCAGGAAATATAATAAAGGAAATAACTAAAATAGGCAATGGCAGCGGCGGCGGAAGGCCTGATATGGCTCAAGGCGGTATAAAGGATAACGGCAAGATTGGCGAAATAAAGGACGCCCTGCCTGTAATAATTGCAAAGCAAATATAATAAAAAACATTGAAATGTGCTCGTTACTATATTATCATTAAGATAGTAAATTACGGAAGGTGGTGTCATAATGTACTCTAACATTGAAGAAACGATGAAATTTAAAGTAGACAAGGAAAAAGAATATGTGCCTTCTGAAATACTCATAAGCGTTTATAAAGCTTTGCTTGAAAAAGGGTACAATCCAATAAATCAGATTGTTGGATATATACTTTCCGGAGACCCCACATATATAACGAGTCATAATAATGCTAGAAGTCTTATAAGGAAAATGGAAAGAGATGAGCTTTTAGAAGAGCTGGTAAGGGCATACGTTAAAGACAAATAAAACGTAATCAATAGTATTCAATATGGGCTGGAGGAGCAGCATTGTGACTTCTTCCAGTCTTTTTGTTGATGGATGGATTATGAAATAGGTGAGGAAAGTATGGAATATGTAAATTTAGGCAATACGGACATTATAGTATCTAAACTATGTTTTGGAAGCTTAACAATAAGCCCTCTTCAATCAAACCTAAGCCTTGCAGACGGAGTGAGGGTTATAGAAGAAGCCTATGACCGCGGAGTCAATTTTCTGGATACAGCGGAATTATATGAAAATTATTCTTATATAAAGGAAGCAATAAAAGGCAAAAGAGATAAGTTTATTCTTTCAACCAAATCCTATGCTTACTCTTACGAGGGCGGAGAAAAAAGCCTTACGATGGCATTAACAGAATTAAACACAGATTACATAGATATTTTTTCGCTTCACGAACAGGAAAGCGAACATACATTGAGAGGTCATAGTGAGGCTATAGAATACTTGTTAAGGGCAAAAGAAAAAGGTTATATACGAGCGCTGGGCATATCAACTCATCATGTTGCAGGAGTGAGAGCTGCATTGAAATATGATGATATACAAATAATACATCCCATCTATAATAAAGCCGGCCTTGGTATTATTGACGGCAGTGTATCAGATATGAAAAATGCTATTGCAAAAGCTAATTCTATGGGCAAAGGGATATATTCGATGAAGCCTTTGGGCGGCGGCAATTTGCTTAACATGGTAGAGGAATCTATAGGTTTTGTGCTTGAAAATCCGGATATACATTCAGTAGCGGTAGGGATGCAGAGCATTGAAGAAGTGATATTTAATACTATGCTATTTGAAGGGAAGACTATCCCAAGCCATATTAGAGCGTCTATAGGCAAAAAAGAGAGAAAGCTGCTGATAGATTTCTGGTGTGAGGGATGTGGTTCCTGCGTATCTGCATGCAAACAAGGCGCATTAAGCTTAAATGGAAAACGGGCTGTAGTAAATCCGGAAAAATGCATTCTATGCGGCTATTGCAGCAGGTATTGCAAAGAATTCTGCATAAAGATAATATAGGCTTGGGGTGATAGATATGCGACTCATGGGATTGGATGTTGGCGATGCTACCATAGGCGTAGCAGTAAGCGATGAATTAGGATGGATAGCTCATGGCATTTGCACAATCCGTCGAAAATCTCTCAATGAAGATATGAAACAGCTAAAAGATATAATAGAGGAAAAAGATATCGACAAAATTATAATAGGATTGCCAAAAAACATGAATAATACTATTGGAGAAAGAGGCAGAAAGTCCATAGAGTTTGGTGAGATAATTAAAGATTTTTTCCCGGGAATTGAAATAATACTATGGGATGAGAGACTTACGACTGCAGCGGCTCAAAGAACCTTGCTTGAAGCCGATGTCAGCAGAAAAAACAGAAAAAAGGTTATAGATAAAATTGCTGCAATATTTATACTGCAAGGCTATATGGATGCTCAAAAAAACTCGTAAATGCTTGAAAGACAATATTTTGTTCCTGTTGACATAGAATAGACTGTAGTATAGAATAACAATAAGTTTATGAAAGAAGGTGACACAATGAGCGATGATATGGATTTCATTGTTCTTTATGATGAGGATGGCAACGAAACTGAGTTTGAAGTAATTGCCACATTAGAATTGGATGAAAATGAGTATGCTATTCTACTGCCTTCAGATGCAGATATTGATCCTGAATCCGATGAAGTAGACGAAGTATATGTGCTTAGAATGGAACAAGATGAAAACGGAGAGGATATTCTCGTTGGTATAGAAGATGAGGATGAATTGAACGAAGTAATAAAAGCATATGAAGAACTTATAAAAGACGAATCAAACTAAAAGAAGTCGGGATTTCCCGACTTCTTAAACTTTATCTCTTATTGTATGCTTCAATACCCTTAGCCAGAATGCCCATTGCAGCTTTTAAATCTTCTTCCTTTAAAATATATGCTAATCTGACCTCGTCTTTTCCAAGTCCTGGGGTAGCATAGAAGCCTTCAGCAGGAGCAACCATTGTAGTAGCATTGTTAACATTAAAATCAGTAAGCATCCATTTAGCAAAATCTTCTGCATTATCTATCGGAAGCTTAGCTACCACATAGAAAGCACCCATAGGTTTTTCACATACAACTCCGGGTATGTTTTTTAATGCATCGTAAACTATGTTCCTTCTCTTCTGATATTCAAGATTAACTTCTGCAAAATATTCCTTTGCTGTATCAACTAAAGCTGTTGCGCCTATCATTTCAATGGTCGGAGCACATAATCTGGCTTGGGCAAACTTCATTATGGTTTTCATGAAGGTCTTATTCTTTGAACATACGCAGCCGATTCTTGCACCGCAAGCACTATACCTTTTGGATATGCTATCGCAGATTATCACTCTGTCTTCGATCCCTGCTATATCCATTAAGCTTGTAAATTTTAGGCCATCATAAATAAATTCCCTATAGACCTCATCACCGATCAAGAAAATGCCATGCTCTAAGGCAATTTCACCAAGCATAACCAATTCTTCTTTAGTATAAACAGCTCCTGTGGGGTTGCCTGGGTTTGAGATCATGATAGCTCTCGTATTAGGTTTAATAAGGCTCTTTATATAGGCTTTGCTTGGCAGATGAAAACCTTCCTCTGCCTTAGTTGTAATGGGTTTGATCTCCATACCTGCTTCGCAGGCAAATCCATTGTAGTTTGCATAGAACGGCTCCGGAACCAATACTTCATCCCCTGGATCTCCGATGGCCATCATTGACATTATTATAGCTTCACTGCCGCCATTAGTGATTATAATTTCATCTTGTGCAAAATCAATATTCCATTTTTTATAATATTCTCTGAATGAATCAATGAGTTCAAGATTTCCCTGGGATAGAGCATATTCTAATACAGGTGCATCAAAATTTTTAATAGCTTGGAAGAATAATTCAGGGGTTTTGATATCAGGCTGCCCAATGTTGAGATGGTAAACTTTAACTCCTCTTTTTTTTGCTTCTTGAGCGAAAGGCACCAGTTTTCTTATTGGTGACGCAGGCATCATATCAGCTCTTTTTGAAAGATTCAACAATAAAATCCCTCCTAAATCATGATAGTGTACAATTAGATGATAACATAACTTTCTAAAAAATCAAACTATGATTAGAAATTATTTAGATGCCCAAGAGCCGATTAACCATTGACAATATTTTCAATTGATAATAGAATAAAACTATATGATGTGAAGGAAGATGTTGATTTTGGGCTGCGAATATGAAATACTTAAGAAAAAAATAAAAGAAAAAGGTTTTAAGTTTACCCCTCAAAGAAAATCTATTTTGGATGTCATTATAGCTAATGAAGGCAAACACCTGAGTGCTGAAGAGATATATGAGATGGTAAAAAATAATTGCCCTGACATAGGGCTTGCAACAGTATATAGAACTATGCAGATATTAGATGAAGCAGGGATGGTATATAAGCATAATTTTGATGACGGAAGAAGCAGATATGAATTATACCATGACGAAGATCATCAGCATCATCATCTGATATGCATCAATTGCGGAAAAGTTGTAGAAGTGGAAGAAGACCTGCTCGAGCAGCTTGAGCATGAGGTAGAAAGCAAGTACGACTTTTCAATAATAAATCATAACTTAAAGTTTTTCGGATACTGCCGTGAATGCAGGGATTAGAGTATTGTAAGTTATTGCAATACTTTTTTCATTGATGGTCAAAAAGGCTTTAATAAAGATTTTAGCAGCGGGCTAAGTCTTTGAAAATACATTTAAGGTTAAGTCAGACTAAGGAGATCTATGCTTTCTTATGCCTTATAAAAAAGTATAATAAGCAAATAATATTAATGCGAATAAAAGAAAGGAAGTATGTTTTTTGGCTAACACGAAAGCAAAACTAAAATTAATACCATTGGGCGGCTTGCAGGAAATTGGGAAGAATATGCTTGTTGTAGAGTACAAGGATACAATAATAGTTATAGACTGCGGCCTTATGTTTCCAGATGAGGGGATGCTCGGAATAGATTTGGTGATCCCCGACATAAGCTATTTATTAAAGAATAAAGATAAAGTGAAAGGCATAATGCTAACGCACGGACATGAAGACCACATAGGCGCACTGCCATATGTACTGCGTCAGATAAACGTTCCTTTGTACGGTACAAAGCTCACTTTAGGTCTTGTTGAGAACAAGCTTAAAGAGCACACTACTTTATCTGATGTGAGTATGAATATAATAAAGCCAAGGGATGTAGTAAAGCTCGGGGATTTGGAAGTTGAGTTTATCAAGACAAACCACAGCATAGCAGATTCGGTTGGGCTGGCAGTACACACCCCTGTAGGCACTATAGTTCATACAGGTGATTTCAAGATAGATTATCAACCCGTAGACGGAGAGTTGATAGATCTTCACCGATTTGCAGAGTTGGGCAAAAAAGGTGTATTGGTAATGCTGGCCGATAGTACTAATGTTGAGAGGGAAGGCTACTCTATGTCAGAGAGCACTGTGGGTCACAACTTTACTGAATTGTTCAGCAATGCTAAGCAAAGGATACTTGTGGCAACATTTGCATCCAATATACACCGAATACAGCAGGTGGTCAATGCATCCATTCAATCGGGCAGAAAGGTTGCAATATCGGGAAGAAGCATGGTGAATGTAATAAATGTTGCTACAGAATTAGGATACTTGGATATTCCTGAAAATGTTCTTTTAGATATAGATCATATAGATAAGTATCCGGCTAATAGAATAACCATAATCACTACGGGAAGTCAGGGTGAAGCTATGTCTGCATTGACAAGAATGGCTTCGTCGGATCATAGAAAGGTTGATATTGTTCCTGGTGATACTGTAATAATATCTGCAACGCCTATTCCCGGCAATGAGAAATTGGTTTCCAGAGTGATCAATCAATTGTTTAAAAAAGGTGCGGATGTTATTTATGAAGCCCTGGCAGATGTCCATGTGTCAGGACACGCATACCAGGAAGAATTGAAGCTGCTTCAGGCGCTTATAAAGCCTAAGTTTTTCGTACCTGTACACGGGGAATACAGGCATCTTATTCAGCATGCCCAGATAGCAGAAAAAATGGGAGTTGCTAAAGAAAACATATTTATAGCTGATAACGGCACGGTGATGGAATTTACTAAAGATACAGGCAAAATTACCGGAACAGTAATGGCTGGAAGGGTGCTGGTAGACGGTCTTGGTGTAGGGGATGTGGGGAATATAGTCCTTCGTGACAGAAAGCATCTATCCCAGGACGGCCTTATAGTGGTTGTAGTGACATTGAGCAAAGAATCCGGCTTAGTGGTTGCAGGGCCTGACATAATATCAAGAGGCTTTGTATATGTGAGAGAATCGGAGGATTTGATGGAGCAAGCCAGGTCTGTAATCAAAGAAGCGCTGGTATCATGCGAAGAAAAGAAGATAACCGAGTGGGGAACAATAAAGACCTATATTAAAGATAATCTTAAAGAATATATATATCAAAAAACCAAGAGAAACCCGATGATCCTTCCTATCATAATGGAGATATAAGGAAATTTTCCTACAATCGAAAAAATTCCTTATATCAGAGGATTATAACAGCCTTGAAGCATCAAGGCTTTTCTTAATGTATCATTAACAGAATTCTTAGTTCCTATGGATTTTGCCCGATGGCTTGGCGTCGCTATGTAAATTAGCGACGGTTTGCTATCAGATATAATAGCATTTTGGGGGTAATCTGATGAAGAAAATATTTGCTATAGTAAATCCTGTATCCGCAAACGGATCTACAGGCAGACAATGGCCAAATTTGGAAAAAATCTTAAGGATTTCCGGAATAGATCTGGATTATGTGCTCACGGAATATCCGATGCATGCCGTAGAGCTGACGCGAAACGCTCTAAAAGGGGGCTGCGAGATTATAGTATCTGTAGGCGGAGATGGAACTATGAATGAAGTCGTCAATGGCTTCTTTGAAGGCGGAAGGCTGATAAATGAAAATGCAGCCTTAGCTGTATTCTCAAGAGGGACAGGCTGTGACGCAATAAAAACCATGGGCATAAAAAATGATGTAGACTCAATAATAGCGGTTCTAAAGGATATGAAAAGCGAAGCATATGATGTAGGAAAGGTGGATTTCATAGAGTATGGCGGAAAGAAAAGTCAAAGATATTTTCTCAATGTATCAGATGTAGGCATAGGTGGAGAAACTACATTCAGGGTAAACAGAAATTCAAAAGCGCTAAAAGGCTTTTTATCCTTTATGTTGGGAGCGCTGACTACGATAATAGTATATAAGAATAAATGCTTTGAAATATCTATCGATGATATGAATATAAAAGAAAAGCTAAACAGTGTAATAATAGCAAACGGCAAATATTTTGGCGGAGGAATGAAGATTGCTCCAATGGCGGATATGACAGATGGATTTTTCGACATCATAATTCTTGGCAATCTAAACAAATTTGAGCTGTTATATAATTTCTCAAAAATATATAACGGCACACACTTGAGCCATCCCAAGGTAAGCCATTACAAAGGGAAGCATATAAAAGTAAATTCAAAGCAGAAGGCATTGATTGAGATAGACGGTGAACAGCCGGGAATAATAGAAGCAGAATTTCACATTCTGCCTAAAAAATTAAAAGTGCTTGTCGGGAGATGAATAAATATCAAAGAATGATGCTGATATTGTAATTATTAAGCTGTAAATGTATAATGTTTTATTGTTGAAACAATTCGTAATATAAAGGAAGTGTACCATGAATAATTTTGTAAGAGAGGACATAAGGAATATAGCCATAATTGCCCACGTTGACCATGGAAAGACAACTTTGGTTGACGGATTGTTGCGGCAAAGCGGCACCTTCAGGAGCAATGAAAATGTTGCGGAGAGGGTAATGGATTCAAATGATCTGGAGAGGGAGAGAGGTATAACCATACTGGCAAAAAATACTGCCATTAATTATAAGAGTATTAAAATAAATGTGGTAGATACCCCTGGACACGCAGATTTCGGCGGTGAAGTCGAGAGGGTTTTAAAGATGGTTGACAGTGTTCTTCTGATAGTGGATGCATCCGAAGGACCGATGCCTCAAACCAGGTTTGTGCTGAAAAAGGCATTGGCTTTAGCTCTAAAGCCAATTGTTGTAATAAACAAGATTGATAGACCGGATTCAAGAATACCTGAGGTTATTGACGAAATAATAGATTTGTTTATTGATTTAGGAGCTGATGACGACCAGCTTGATTTTCCGATCATCTATGCTTCTGCAAAAGCTGGATTTGCTAAATACAATATGGATGATGAGGGGAAGGATCTGACGCCATTATTTGAAACTATAATAAACAAAGTTGAACCGCCATCCGGCAGTTTAGACGGACCATTGCAATTTCTCATAACTACCATTGAATATGACGAATATATCGGCAGAGTTGCAGTGGGAAAGATTTTTAGGGGCAGCATAAGATACGGCCAGAGTGCTGTTCTGTGCAAGAGAGACGGAAGCGTCCAAAACGTGAAAATAGGAAGATTTTACGGCTTTATCGGATTGAAAAGGATAGAGATCAACGAAGCATCTATAGGAGACATAATAGCCATTCCGGGAATAGATGATATAAATATAGGCGAGACCCTGTGCGATGTTCAAAATCCTGATCCACTTCCATTAATAGAAGTTGAGGAGCCTACTATATCCATGACCTTCATGGTGAACAACAGCCCCTTTGCAGGAAGGGAAGGGGATTATGTCACTTCAAGGCATCTAAGAGCAAGGCTTATGAAGGAGCTTGAAACCAATGTGGCTTTAAGGGTGTTGGAAACAGACTCCCCGGATGCTTTTGAAGTCTATGGAAGAGGAGAACTCCACCTTTCAATTTTGATAGAGACAATGAGAAGAGAAGGGTATGAATTTCAGGTATCCAAACCTACTGTAATATTGAAAGAGATAAACGGAGAAATATGCGAACCCATCGAGAATTTATTTGTAGAGGTGCCTCAGGATTACTTGGGTGTAGTAATGGAAAAGCTGGGCGCAAGAAGAGCAGAAATGTTGAATATGCATACCACAAACGACAGCTATCTAAAGGTTGAATTTAAAATACCCACAAGAGGCCTTATAGGTTATAGATCCCAGTTTTTGACCGACACAAAAGGCAACGGTATAATGCACCATCTTTTCATGGGCTTCGAACCCCATAAAGGAGAAGTGCCTGAAAGAAATAGGGGAGCCCTTGTAGCCTTTGAGGCAGGAGAAACCACAACCTATGGACTCTATAATGTTCAAGACAGAGGAGAGCTTTTTGTAGGAGCAGGCATTGAAGTATATGAAGGTATGATAGTCGGAGAAAGTGCCAAAAGTGATGATCTGGATGTAAATGTATGCAAAAAAAAGCATGTCAGCAATATGAGGGCATCAGGCTCTGATGAAGCATTAAAGCTAAGCCCGCATATAGAAATGAGCCTCGAGGAATGCCTGGAGTTCATTGCGGGAGACGAATTGGTAGAAATTACGCCAAAATCAATCAGACTTAGAAAAAAAGTATTGGATGGAAGCCTGAGGGCGAAAATGAGAAAGGGTTAGAGTCTTGTCAAAAAATGTGGCACGTTATATAATGAAAAAGAATTAGAGCCTGTTTGGCGTCTGCGGGTGCTTGAGATTTTGAGCAGATTTTTCGTCAGACAAGGCAAATTTTCGCAGGAATACTGGTGGTATTACAAGAGAATTTAACGCAGTATGGCGGAAAATCTGCCAAAAGATCAAGTGCAAGTAGATGCTAAACAGGCTCTAGAAAGGTGGCGACTTCATGCATAAGAAGCTAACTATATTCTTTTCATTTATATTGATTGTTATTGTTGCAGGTTCTATGTACTACTATAACCTTTCGCTGAAACCCGTCAAGGCTGAAGAGGGTAACATAATAACAGTAACTATACCGAGTGGAGCTAATTCAAATAAAATTGGTGCCATATTAGAAGAAAAGCATCTGATCAGAAATAAGACCATGTTTAAATTGTACAGCAAAATAAATGGCCTGGACAGTAAGTATAAAGCTGGAACCTATGATATCAGCAGCTCTATGGATGTAAAAGCTATATCTGAAATACTCCGCAATGGAAAAGGCTTTGCAGAAACAGTTAAATTCACAATACCTGAAGGCTATGAAGTAAGAATGATAATCGACAGGTTGGTTGAATTGGGATTAGGTGAACGTGAAAAGTATGAAGATTTGATGAAGAAAGCTGACTTTGATTATAGCTTTATAAAGCCGATAAAAAGGGAAGAGGGGAAGCTGGAAGGTTATCTTTTCCCCGACACATATGAAGTATACAAAGGCTCCGATGAGAAAGAAATAATTAAAAAAATGCTAAGCCGCTTTGATACGATATTTAATGATGAATATAAAAAAAGAGCTGAAGAGCTCAAGATGTCCATTGATGAGGTCATAACCCTTGCTTCTATCATAGAAAGAGAAGCAAAGTTAGAAAAGGATAGAAAAATAATATCCTCAGTGTTCCATAATCGATTGAAAAATAAAATGCTTCTGCAATCCTGTGCAACAATACAATATATTCTGAAAGAGAGAAAGGAAGTATTGCTATACAAGGATTTGGAAGTAAAATCACCATACAATACCTATAAGAATCCAGGCTTGCCTCCAGGACCCATTGCATCGCCGGGCTTAAAATCTATAGAGGCTGCTTTATACCCCGATGATACGGATTACTTGTACTTTTTTGCGCTGAATGATGGTTCTCATGTTTTCTCCAAAACCTTTAAGGAGCATATTCAAGCTCAGAATAAATATAAGTAAGGCTTTCATGGAATACTAATGATGGAAGGAAGCAGATATGTTATCTCGGCTGCGGGATAAAAAAATAAGCTTGATAGGCAATACACAGGGGTGCTGTGTATTGCCTATTAAAATGAGGAAAGGCGATTCAATGAGCAATATAAACCATGATTACATTCAAAACTACATAAATAGCCTACTGCCTAAAAACCAAGGGATACTTGAGGAATTGGAGAAATATGCAGAGGAAAACCATGTTCCGATCATCACTACCGATGTTGCTTCTCTTTTATCTATATTGATAAAGTCTGCAAATGCAAAAAATATACTTGAGATCGGTACTGCAATAGGTTATTCTTCAATTCTGATGGGAAATGCTATGGGGGAAAACTTTAAAATTACTACACTTGAAAAAAAAGAAGACTTGTCTGAACTGGCAAGGGAGAATATAAAGAAATCGGGCTATGAAAAAAATATCACTGTAATATCAGGTGATGCGTCAGAAATACTGGAATCCTTGGAAGGAATATATGATATTATATTTGTAGATGCGGCAAAAGGTCAATATATGGATTTTTTAAAGCTTTCTTTTGATAAACTAAAAGTCGGGGGACTATTTATTTGCGATAATGTGCTTTTTAGGGGAATGGTAGCAGAAAGAAGCCTGCTGATAAGAAGGAAAATAACCATAGTTAAGAGACTCAAAAAATTTTTAAGCTTTATATCGGATAACGAAGCGCTTCAGACGGTAGTTATTCCCATAGGTGATGGAGTTTCAATCAGCATTAAGCAAAAGGAGGCAATAATTGATGATTAAACCCGAATTGCTTGCGCCCGCAGGAAATCTGGAGAAACTAAAAATGGCGCTTATTTATGGTGCCGACGCAGTGTACTTAGGAGGAGAGAGATTTGGCCTAAGAGCACAAGCAGGCAACTTTACCCTGGAGGATATCAAAGAAGGAATAGAAATCGCACACGAACTGGGGAAGAAAGTATATATAACAGTCAATATAATACCTCATAATGAAGACCTGGAAGGGCTGAGCGATTATATAAAAGAGCTGGAAAAGCTTAGCGTGGATGCTTTGATATTATCAGATCCCGGTGTATTTTTGACGATTAAGGAAGTGGCACCGGGCATGGAAATACATTTAAGCACCCAAGCCAACAATACCAACTATAAAAGCGCGGAGTTCTGGTATAAGCAAGGTGTTAAAAGAATAGTCCTTGCCAGGGAATTGAGCTTTAATGAAATCAAGGACATTGTGGAGAAAGCCCCTAAAGGCCTGGAATTTGAGGCTTTTGTCCATGGGGCTATGTGCATATCTTACTCTGGCAGATGCCTTCTTAGCAATTATATGGTAGGCAGAGATGCAAATAGAGGGGAATGTGCCCATCCTTGCCGTTATAAATACTACTTGATGGAAGAAAAAAGGCCTGGACAATATATGCCCATAGAAGAAGATGAAAAAGGCACTTATATATTCAATTCCAGAGATTTATGCATGATAGATCATATACCCGAGCTGGTGAACTCAGGCATAAAAAGCTTTAAGATCGAAGGCAGGATGAAGAGTTCCTATTATGTGGCGACAGTGGTAAGGGCTTATAGAAAAGCTATAGATGAATATTTTGAAAAACCGGAAAATTATATAGTGGATAAAGAATGGCTGGATGAGGTTCATAAAGCAAGTCATAGAGAATTCTCAACAGGCTTTTACTTCGGAAAGCCCGACAGCAAAGGACAAATATATGAAACCAGTTCATATGTCAGAGATTATGCCTTTGTCGGAATAGTGCAGGATTATGATGCTGCTTCCGGTATTGCTACCATAGAGCAAAGAAACAAAATGTCATTGGGTGAAGAAATTGAAATTATCGGACCTCATAAAAAGATGTTCACTCAAAAAATTGAAGCCATGTGGGATACGGATGGACAGGAGATTTCATCAGTTCCTCACCCTCAACAGATATTTAAAATGAGAATGAAAAAAGCAGTGGAAAAGTATGATATTATCAGAAGGGAGAGAGGAGCAGATGAGTAAACCCTTATTAATCGGCATAACAGGAGGCACCGGTTCAGGTAAAAGCACGGTTGCCAGGGCCATATATGAAAGCCTCCCGAAGAGCAATATTTCCATCATTGAGCAGGACAGCTATTATAAGGATCAAAGTCACTTATCAAGCGAGGAAAGAATAAAGACCAACTACGATCATCCCTTTGCTTTTGATACAGATCTGCTGGTTTCACATTTAAAGGATCTTCTTAATAATAAGCCTATCGAAAAACCTTTGTATGATTTTACTGTTCACAATAGGAAAAAAGAGACTGTAAGGATAGAGGCCAGGGAAATAATAATTCTTGAAGGCATACTGATACTGGATTCACCTGAGATACGCGAATTACTGGATATAAAAATATTTGTAGATACTGATGCCGATGTGAGAATTATAAGAAGGATACTGAGGGATATGGAGGAAAGAGGAAGGTCCTTGGATTCTATAATAAAGCAATACATGGAAGTCGTAAAGCCTATGCATTATGAGTTTATAGAGCCTACTAAACGGTATGCAGATATAATAATTCCCGAGGGAGGCTACAATAGAGTAGCCATAGATATAATCGTAGCCAAGATCAACAGCATTCTAAATACAAAAGGGGATTTTATACGATAATTAACCGCCCTTATGCCTCCGGATAACGCTTTCTAAAATCTATATGAAATTATAATAATTTGTACAATAGCTAAATACCGCTATACTATTTGATAGTGTAGCGGTATTTAGCTATTCATAGCATCAAGCATAATGGTATAATCTGCAAAATAACCTGCCATAATAATAAAAGCGGAGTTTCTCAATTCACTGGCCTGGAGGTTATATTTATGCCGGATCATGAAATATCGCTTGGGAGCAAAAAAAGAATCCTGCTCATAGGGATATTGTTTATTATTCTATGCATAGCGCTGCTTGCAAGACTGTTTTTCATTCAAATAATTAAAAATAAAGAATATAGCAAGAAGGCTGTACAGCAAAGAATGATGAGCATATCCTTAGGTGCGGACAGAGGAAATATTTATGACAGAAATCTTATTCCTTTTACCGGCCGGGAAATACATAAGTATATAATAGTGTATCCTGCTTATATCCAAGATAGAGATACAGCCGTATCAATAATTTCTAAATTGAGCGGTTTATCCCGTGATGCCGTTGCGAAAAAAATAAATTCAAATGCCGATGCTTTGGAGTTTTTATATGAAAACAGGGATGATGAATTGCTCAGTTTTATTGAGTCAGGCAAGCTTAAAGGTGTAATTGCCATAGAAAAAAATCAAAGGTACTCTGTAGAATCTATCGGCAGGCATGTTATAGGCTATATAAGCAAATCTGATAAAAAGGGCGAAATGGGAATAGAAAAAAGTATGGATAACTATCTGTCTGCAGTGACGGGCAAAAGCATTATAGCAGTGGTTGACAGCAGTAAAAATATAATACCGGGATTGGGCTTTAGAAAGGTTGAAGCTAGCAGCCAAGGCATAAACTATGGGATAAAGCTTACTCTGGACTATCATATTCAGAATATAGTTGAAGAGATCATGGATAAAAACGATATCAATGGAGCTATTGTGGTAATGGATATTAAAACAGGAGATATATTGGCTATGGCAAGCCACCCTGATTATGAGCAGGATAATATACAAAAATATATAAACAGCAATGGAGAGGAGCTCATAAATAAAGCGATATGGCCATACGATCTGGGATCTGTATTTAAGATAGTCGTTGCAGCAGCAGCTATCGAAAGCGGAAAAATAAATCTTGATCAGAAATATATTTGCGAAGGAAGCATAGCAGTAGGAAACAGTGTAATAAACTGTTCTACTCATAAAAGCCATGAAAATAGAGAAATTACAATTGATGAAGCCTTCGCTTTGTCCTGCAATACTACCTTTGTGAAAATAGGGATGGAGCTGGGAGCAGAGACTATATTAAATATGGCAAGAAAACTTGGCCTTGGAGAGAAGCAATGCTATGAAATCCTTGAAGAAAAGGCAGGATATATTCCGAATTCTCAGGAAGAGGGAATAGGCAACATATCTATAGGTCAGGGGAAGATTCAGGTAACCCCTCTTCAAGTCACTGCTATGATGGCTTCTATAGCCAATAACGGGATAAAATATGATGCAAGATTGATAGATGAGCTTATAAACGAAGATGGAGGAACAGTAAAAAAAATAGATAAAGGCAGCCCCAGAATAGTTCTTTCTCCCACAACGGCATATAGGCTAAAAAGGATGCTGAGAGATGTAGCGGTCTATGGAACAGGAAAGCAAGCAAATATTGAAAAATTCGGCGGAAGCAGCGGCAAGACCGGCACAGCAGAAACAGGTATGAAAAATGGAAATATTATCCACGGATGGTTTACCGGCTTTATACCATCCAATGATCCTCAATATGCAATAACGGTATTTATAAACAACGGCCGTTCAGGCGGAGGTTCGGCAGCACCTATTTTTAAACAGGTAGGAGAAAATATTCTTACAAATATTAAAAGATAGGACAGTCACAATAGTATTCTAAAAATCATATAATTAAAAGTGACACTAAAATAGGAGGTTTTAATAATGCTGCTATTGATATGCTCCTTGATTGCAGAGACTTTTAAGGATGTTATTTTGCTTTTTGGCTATGTTCAAAGCGCTAACTCCTTCCCGCAGCCTTTAACTCCGGAAGAAGAGCAGTACTATCTTGATCTGTATCAAAAAGGTGATGAAGATGCAAAAAATATATTGATTGAAAGGAATCTCAGACTGGTTGCCCATATAGTCAAAAAATTTGGAAGCGGCAAGGAAAGCGACGACCTCATATCTATCGGAACAATAGGCCTCATAAAAGCCATTGTTACTTTCAAAGGCGAAAAGGGCACAAGGCTTGCTACTTATGCTGCCAGGTGTATTGAAAATGAAATATTAGCATAAGGTCTACATAATCCCTCTCGCCTTACATATATATTAAATATGAGGAAGAGGGGGTTTTTTTTATGTCAAGAAAAGTAAAAATGTATGAAGTCAGTATTTGTTTTCCAGAAACCGAAGCAGAAAAACAAAACTTAAGAAAAAGAATCGAAGATGCCTATAATAACTTATCCAGGGAAAACCTTGATTCCTTACAGGAGCATGAAAAAGGGAAGAGGAAATTGAATACGAAGCTGAATATTGCTGCACATAAGGAGAAGGATATGCTATGAAGGCCGCAATTTATTCCAGGAAGAGCAAGTTCACGGGAAAGGGAGAAAGCGTTGAAAATCAAATACAGCTTTGCAAGGAGTACGGTATAAAGAACCTTGATATAGATGTAAAGGACTTTGTTATATACGAGGATGAAGGCTTTTCCGGCAGCAATACCAACAGGCCTCAATTCCAGAAGATGCTGAGGGATGTAAAGAAAAAAAATATAGATATAATAATATGCTATAGGCTTGATAGAATAAGCAGAAATGTATTGGATTTCTTAAATCTAATAGAGGTGCTAAATAAAGATAATATAGGCTTTGTTTCAATAAGAGAGCAATTTGATACAACAACTCCTATAGGAAGGGCTATGATGTATATCGCTTCTGTATTTTCACAACTTGAGAGAGAGACTATAGCAGAAAGAATAAAGGATAATATGCTGCAGCTTGCAAAATCTGGTCGGTGGCTCGGGGGTAACCCACCTACCGGCTTCAGGTCAGAAGCAGTGATCAACAAGGGCTCAGACGGGAAAGAAAAGAAGGAGTATAAACTGGCATCAATAGATAATGAAATTGTATCAGTAAAAAAAATTTACAATAAATTTCTTGAGCTTAAATCATTGACAGGAGTAGAGCAGTTCCTGATGGAAAATGATATCAAAACAAAGAATGGGATTGAATTTAATCGGCACTCTATCAAGTTGATCTTGAAAAATCCTGTATATGCAAGGAGTGATAAAGAACTATTCGAGTACTTTCAAAGTGAAGGATACTGTCTATGCTCAGATCTTCATGAATTTAACGGTATCAATGGCATAATAGGATATAATAAAACACGGCAAAAAGGAGAAGGTACAAACCCAAAATATCGAGATATCAGCAAATGGATAATTGCTGTAGGCAAACATGATGGAGTCATATCAGGCAAGGATTGGATAGAGGCTCAAAGGTTATTGAATCAGAATAAATCTAAAGCATACAGAAAGGTGAAAAGCTCTCAATCCATTCTTTCCGGTGTTCTGCAGTGCAAAAACTGCGGGAGCTTCATGCGCCCAAAAACCATGAAGCGCTGGAATTCAAATGCTGAGCAGATCTTCTATTATATTTGTGAAAAGAAAGAGAAGAGCAAAAAAGCTCAATGTCAAAGCTGTAATCTTAACGGCAATAGAGCTGATCTCAAAGTTATTGAAGCATTAAAAAAGCTTATGGATAAATTAGATGTTAATTTTATGAGAGACGATCGATGGAATTGTATGGGAGCCGCTGATAAGAGAAGCTTCATCAAGGCAATCATAGACAAAATATTGTGGGATGGTGAAAAACTTGATATAATCCTATTTAGCAGCCATATGTTTCCATAGGGTCAGGGTAGCAAATGAAATATTGATGACAATACGCGCATCTAAGAAGATAAAATCCGAAGTATCAATAAATGAACCTATAGGCATAGATAAAGAAGGCAATGAAATTTCTCTCATAGACATATTAGGCAGCGATTCTGATCTGATACTGGATGAAGTGGAGCTAAAGATTCAAATAAAAAAGCTTTATCAGAAAATGGAATCTATACTGAAGCAAAGAGAAAAGCAAATATTAGAACTTCGGTACGGGTTGATAAACGGAGTGTGCAAGACTCAGAGGGAAATAGCGGATATGCTTGGTATATCAAGGTCTTACGTATCAAGAATAGAGAAAAGAGCTATAAAAAAGCTATATAAAGAACTGTACATTGAGAGTTGAGGGATATTATGAAAAAACTACTGATTCCTGATATGCATTATGAATCTGTCTTTTCGATAGATATTGGAATATTAAAGCAAAATGGTATTGAAGGTATAATAATTGATATTGATAACACATTGGTGGCTTGGGATACAAAAGAAGCAGATGAAAAAGCACTGAATTTTATTAAAAGCCTGCAAGAGGAAAACTTAAAAATATGTATGATTTCCAATAACACTAGAAAAAGGGTGGAAAAATTCAATGAAATACTGGCACTTCCGGCTATACATAAAGCGGGCAAACCGAAAACCTCTCCATTCTTAAAGGCTATGAAGCTTCTTCAAACCGATAAGAAAAATACAGCAGTAATAGGTGATCAGCTATTTACCGATATACTTGGGGGTAACCGCATCGGTTTATTTACTATACTTGTTACTCCTATAAGCCCCAAGGAATTCATATGGACAAGGTTCATGCGAAAAATAGAAAGATTTGTATTAAAGAAAATAATAAAATGAAGAATTTAAAGCTATGAGCATGGAAAATCATGTATAATTATTGATTAAATTTTCTATATGTGAAGGATTTTGCAAAATTTTATAGAATATAATTATCTAAAATAAGTAGTACAATTTAATCACCGAATTAGGACGTTTGAACTATGGATACATTTGGGCGCCTATGCCATAGAGACGTTGTGGCGCAACCGGCTAGTAATATATTAGTTGGTTTTTTTATATATAAAAACAATTGCAATAGAAATATTAAACTGTAAGAAGGTGAGCAGCGTGAAGAAAAATCTGCGTTTAGGAGATATGTTGATAATCACAGGTAAGCTCAACCAGGGACAATTGGAAGAAGCGATGAAAAAGCAAAAAAGCATAAAAAACAAGAAACTTGGCGAAGTCCTGGTAGAGCTCGGATATGTAAAGGAAGAAGATATTTTGGAAGTCTTGGAAGAGCAGCTGAAGGTTCCTGTTATTGACCTGGCTTATCGTATGCTCGACCCAAAGATTATAGCCCTGGTGCCTGAGAACATTGCTCGAAAATATGACCTGATCCCCATAGATATTGTTGATGGTGAACTGCTGGTGGCAATGAATGATCCACTTAATATATTCGCTATAGATGATATCAAGCTGCTGACGGGTATGAAGGTGAAGATAGCCCTATCCGCTAAGTCTGTAATAACAAGGACCATAAATAAATATTATACTCAGGAGGGCACAAAGAAAGTAATCGAAGAATTCGAAGAAAAATTTGTACCCAGCAGCCTGGATGATTTAGATGAAAGTGAATTATCAGATGTTAACAGCGCACCTGTTGTGAAGCTTGTAAATACTATTATGGAGCAGGCTGTCAGGATGAAGGCCAGTGATATACATATTGAACCCTATGAAAACAATATAAGGATCAGGCTCAGACTGGATGGTGACCTGCAGGAGATAATGAGCTTTTCTAAGAAAAGCCACATGGCAATAGCTACAAGGATAAAGATAATGGGCAGGATGGATATTGCAGAAAGGAGAATCCCCCAAGACGGCAGGATAGAGATGGAATTGGAAGGCAAAAGCATTGACATGAGAATATCATCTTTGCCTACGGTGTATGGTGAAAAAATAGTAATAAGGCTCCTGGATAGAGACGGATTCAATTTTTCCAAAGAGGACTTGGGTTTTTCTGAAAGCGATCTTAAGATATTTAACAGGATTATACGCCAGCCCTATGGAATAATCCTGGTCACCGGTCCTACCGGCAGCGGTAAAACCACTACCCTATATACAATATTAAAGGATTTAAATAGAGAAGAGCAAAACATAATAACTGTAGAGGATCCTGTGGAATATAAGCTTGATGGAATAAATCAAGTACAGGTAAACAATAAGGCAGGTTTAACCTTTGCCGGCGGGCTGCGTTCAATACTCAGGCAAGATCCCGATATCATAATGGTGGGAGAGATAAGAGACTCAGAAACGGCAGAAATAGCAGTGAGAGCTTCTATCACCGGCCACCTGGTCCTTTCTACGCTACACACCAATGACACTGCATCAACGATTGCCAGGCTGGTAGATATGGGGATTGAACCCTACCTTGTATCCACATCAATAATAGGCATAATATCGCAACGATTGGTAAAGCGGCTATGCAACGGCTGCAAAATCCCATATTCTGCATCTGATAAAGAAAGAAAAATGCTCAATGCAGAATCTGGCAAGGAATTGACTTTGTATAAGCCCCATGGCTGCAATAAGTGCATCAAGGGATATAGAGGAAGAATACCGGTTCATGAGGTGATGTACCTGGATCACGAGATACGAAAATTAATAGATAATCGTGCTACTACTGATGAGATAAAAGATGAGGCTATAAAAAATGGTATGACTACCCTTCTCCACAGCGCGACAAGCTTGGCATTACAAGGTATTACTTCCGTAGAGGAAGTGCTTAGAGTAGGATATACGACGGATTAGGAGTGAGATAATGGATTTTTTAAAACTGGTTCAATCAGGAATAGAAAAGAAAGCCTCGGATATACATATCACAGTTGGCTTGCCCATAATCTTCAGAATCAATGGGGAATTGGTAAAAATGGGCGATGCAGATATGACGCCTAAGGATACGGAAGAGATCGCCAGGCTCATGCTCAATGAAAGACAGTTCAGTGAGCTTAAACAAAAAGGAGAAATTGATACATCCTATTCTTCGCCGGGTGTAGGACGGTTTAGAATAAACATATACAGGCAGAGGGGAAGCTATGGGATTGCTATAAGGATAATACCACTAAAAATACCTACTCTTGAAGAATTGGGGCTTCCTGTTATAGTACAGGATCTGGCAAGGCTGCCCAGGGGCCTCATACTCGTTACCGGCCCCACAGGCAGCGGCAAATCTACTACTCTTGCCTATATGATTGACCAGATAAACCGGGAAAAAAAGTACCATATTATAACCCTGGAGGACCCTATAGAATATCTCCACAAGCACAATAAGAGCATAATAAACCAAAGAGAGATTGGAAATGATTCACTAAGCTTTGCAAATGCACTGAGAGCAGCTCTGCGTCAGGACCCGGATGTGATTTTAGTGGGCGAGATGAGGGACCTAGAGACCATAAGCATTGCTTTGACTGCAGCTGAAACAGGCCATCTGGTGCTGTCTACTCTGCACACGCTGGGGGCAGCCAAAACAATTGATAGAATAATAGATGTATTTCCGCCGCATCAGCAGCAGCAAATAAGGATACAACTATCCACTGTGATAGAAGCCATAATATCCCAGCAGCTTTTGCCAACCGCAGACGGCAAATCAAGGGCAGCGGCTTTTGAGGTGATGGTAGCCACAAGTGCCATAAGCAACCTTATAAGAGAAGAAAAGACCCACCAGATCGATACGGTAATACAAACAGGCTCCAAAATAGGAATGCAGACCCTGGATAATTCTTTATTGAACCTTTATAGGAGAGGGCTCATAAGCCAAGAGGCATTGATGATTCAGACAAGCAATCCTGAAATAATGAAAAGATACTTGTTATAGGGCAGGTGATTCTCACATGCAATTTAAATATAGGGCAGTGACGGAAACAGGTCAGATCATTGAGGGGATCCATGATGCCCAGGATGAGGAAGAAGTTATATCCATGCTCAAGGGCAGCGATTATATGCCCATATCTATTGAGCAGACCATAAACAGCGGCGCAAGCACCTCTATAACTTTAAAAAAAGTAAAAAAGAAGGATCTGGCTGTATTCTGCAGGCAATTCTATACCATGTTGAATGCAGGAGTAAGCATAGTAAAATGCTTAGATGTATTGGAAAAGCAGACAGAAAACAAACAAATGAAAAATGCTATAGCCGATGTGTTTGACAATGTACAAAAGGGTATGACTCTTTCTGAAGCTATGAAGAATAATCCAAAAATATACCCTCCCATTCTGATAAACATGGTGGAAGCGGGAGAAGCAAGCGGCAGCCTGGATACTATAATGGAAAGAATGGCAGTGCACTATGAAAAGGAATTCAAGATTGAAAACAAGGTAAAGGGAGCTATGGTCTATCCAATGGTATTGGCTGTAGTAGCTACTGCTGTAGTGGTATTTTTAATGGTTGCCGTAATGCCTACCTTTGTAGGCATGTTCGAAAGCAGCGGCGTGGAGCTTCCCGGCCCTACAAAGGCATTGCTGGCCATAAGCCACTCCTTAAGAAACCTCTGGTATATGTATATGATTGGGATCATTGCTTTGGTATCCGCTGTAAAATACTATGACGGCACTGAAAACGGAAGCCTGGTATTTGACACAATCAAGCTTCGGGTGCCCATATTTAAAAATGTAAATATCAAGCTGGCCACCTCACGGTTTACCCGCACCCTGTCCACCTTATTATCCAGCGGTATACCTCTTATGCAGGGCATAGACATAGTAGCCAGAGTGGTAGGCAATAAATATATATCGAATAGATTAGACGAGGCAAAAGAAGATATCAGAAAGGGCGTACCATTATCCAGAACCATAAAGGATGCCGGAATCTTCCCGCCCATGGTGGACTCTATGATAAAAATAGGGGAGGAATCCGGAGACTTAGACGGCATACTGAATAAAAGCGCAGACTTTTACGATGAAGAGGTAGAAGCAGCTCTCCAGAAGATGACGGAAATGATGCAGCCCTTGATGGTAGTCATCATGGCCCTTATCGTAGGTTTCATAGTCATATCCATAGCCTTGCCTATGTTTGATATGGTAAACACGATTTGATATTTAAAACAGCCTATATCAATATTATTCGGGGGTGATGCAAAATAGGGGGACAAGCTCATTAATTTTATTGGTATTATATTAAAAATTTAGAGAGGAGATTTTATAATGTTTAAGTGGTTTTTAAAAAAGATCAACAATAGAAAGGGCTTTACGCTTGTAGAGCTGGTAGTAGTTATTGCTATTCTAGGTATATTGTCTGCTATAGCTGTACCAAAATTTTCAGCTTCAAGAGAAAATGCTGCTAAGACTGCTCATAACGCCAATGTTAGGACTCTAGAAAGCGCAGCAAATATGTATATTGCAGAAAATGGTGTTCCTTCGGCAAATATGGATGCTGCTTCTACAAAAACTGCTTTAGACGGCAAATATGTACAAAAATGGCCATCACCAGCAAAAGGTACAGGTGATACAAATATTGATAATAAAGAATATGAAGTTACTATAGGAGCTGATGGTTCAGTAAATGTAACACCAATGGCTGTAAATTTACCATAATAATTATAAAAGCAAAAAAAAGAAGCATTGGGTACGGCTACTACTGCTTAAATCTAATAATGCTAAAGGAGGCTGCAAATGTACATACTAATTTTTACATTAGGCATCATTATAGGTTCCTTTCTCAATGTATGCATATATAGAATACCACGGGAAGAGTCCATAGTTTTCCCTTCTTCCCATTGCACCTATTGCAGTCATCCATTGGCATGGTATGATTTAATACCCATACTAAGTTTTTTATTCCTTCGTGGGAAATGCAGATATTGCGGGGGGGCCATCTCCCCACGGTATCCCATTGTGGAATTATTGAACGGAATCATATACTTATTAATCTTTTATCATTTTGGATTGTCCATTGATTTTATTTTCTTTGGCTTTATTATAAGCATTTTGATAGTAATAAGCTTTATAGACTATTATCATCAGATAATACCGGACAGCCTTATTTTAATGATATTAGCACTCTCTATCATACATAAAGCTCTTATATATTTTATTTATAAAGCCCCCATATCTTTTTTTGATAGTATTTCCGGCTTTGCCGGAGCAGGAGCCTTGTTTATTATAATTGCCTTGGTTTCCAACGGAGGTATGGGCGGCGGAGATATAAAGCTCATAGCAGTGATGGGCTTTATACTGGGATTGAAAAAAACGCTTTTAAATATATTATTATCCTTCCTTATAGGAGCTGTATTTTCTATATTTTTGCTCTTATCGGGAAAGAAGGGAAGAAAGGACGCCATACCCTTCGGGCCTTTTATATGTATATCCTTTTTCATCACTCTATTGTATGGCGAGAACATTATAGATTGGTATATTTTAAAATTGATTTTACAGAAATAATTTGTTGTTTTAACTGATATAAGAGTGCATTGTGAAGGAGCTTACAAAGCCTTGGTTCCGAAGCTCCGCAATCGTTATCAGTTAGTGCAACAGGTACATTGCAGGTGAATGAAGATTTCTTATCTAGGAGGAGCTTCTATGATAAAACGGCATAATAAAGGCTTTACTCTTATTGAGATTGTGGTTTCAATAACCTTATTGGCATTAATAGCCTTATTTATGCTGCCAATGTCCATCTATGGGGTACAATTTGCTAAATGGAATAATATAAAGCTTACTGCAATGAATCTTGCCTATTCACAGACAGAATGGCTTAAAACTTTAGAATACAAAGACGTAGGTCTGGACTCTTCTGGTTATTCTCCTAAAGGCATAGTCAAGGAAAATCTATACCTTAATGAAACCGGTTCTAATCCTAAAACAATCGAGGGCATAGATTATAGCTTCATAACGAGTATCTATTGGGAGAGTGCCAGATCCTCCACTGGTGATTTTATAGCAAATGCTTTAAAGAAAGCAGATGTGATTGTAAAAGCAAGAGATCCTATAACTGGATCAGAAAGGACATATTCCGTTATGGGCACTCTTATTGCTTTTGAGGGTGAGAGAACTCCTTCAAGCAATATACCTCTCAAGGTAAGGGTTATAACCGGCGAGGACTTTACAGAGCCTGCAAAGGGCGTAAAAATAATAGTAAATAATTTAAGCAATACTCTTGCTGCTTGGGGTAGGACTGACGACGAAGGGAAGGTGTACTTCACAGAGCTAAGCAATACAAAGTATAATGTGTTTCCTGAACAATGGGAGGCTGGCGATATGACTGCAAGGCCAACAGGGATTATTGGTGTTGCAAATGATGAGAATTGGAAGTATGAAGCTCAATTGGAGATAAAAGCTACCCCAGAAGATTTTATTAAGCAGGATTTTCATGTTGACTATCCCGGGTATATAGTTTTACCTGAATATCCTAAAGAACTTATGGATAATGCTTTAGTCAAGCTGAATCCTATCTATAACCCTCCGGAAGGTGCAGTAACCGGCTTTGATCTTGATACTAATCTCACAAAGCTCATTACAAAAAAAATATGGAGATCTTGGATATATGATTCGACCAAAGCAATAGTAAAAGGAACAGACTTATATTATTTTGTAGAAAATGATGACGGAAATCTTTGGGATGGTAAGTTTCAATATATAAAGGGAAGCGTAACAGAAAAAAAATTAAAGCTAGGCTTTGGCATAAAGGACGGCAGCTTTAAGCAGGAAACCGATGAAAGCATAACACTCAAAATAGAGTTTACTTCAGATATCAACAATATAGATACAATGATGTTTTCTATTTATGAGAGTGATACAGCTATCAATTACACAGACAAGAATATTGTTCAGGCTGTCAGCGGTAAAAACAATAAATTCCTAATAAATATCAAAACAACTGATAGAGTGACTGGGAATAGATTAAAATTTCAAATAGATAACAAGGAAGCAGGCACATTGATAAACTCTTATGGCATGAAACTTATTCAAGACAAAAATTACTGTATTTTAGATAGGGAGTCCTGAGTATGATTGAATATGATAAAAAGACCATTTGCAAAACGAAGGGCTTTACTTTAGTAGAACTGGTAATAGTAGTTCCTTTTATTGCTTTAATTTTCATATTGGCTTATAACATGTTCTTTCTTACTCAAAGAAGTTTTAGAAGCGTTGCTCAAAGCTATGATGCGGCAGAAGAACTAAGGATATTCCAGACAAATATTCAAAAGGAGGCAAATCAGGCAAAAAAAGGAGAAGAGGCTAAAGATGTGCTACATAGGATAAGTCAGGAAGAGTTATATATCTATACTGATGTTGATGACGATAATATACCTGAAATTGTAAGATATCGGTTGGTAAATAAAAAAATCTTAAGAGATGTAAAAAAGGCTATGGGTAATGAATATCCTTATAGCTATTCCGCCAGCTCATTTGGAGCAGCAAAACCTGTTCTGTCAAAAGTTGTTAATACAGATATTTTTTCTGCTCAGGAGGTTGTAAAGGAACCAAAATCTAATCAGGAAGCTAAAGACCATAGAAAAAAGTTAAAGCTAAAACTCGTGCTTTCAAAGGAAGGATACACTGAAAACATTGAGATACAGACTTATTTGGTTTCAAAAAGCAGGACGGAGGCAGAATAGAAAGGAGGGGGCTTTATGAATAAAATAGGCAATAACAAAGGTATATCAATCCCCTTAGTATTGATTGTAGCGCTTGTAACTATTATATTTGGTTTTACATCATTGAGAATGATAAATTCCGAGGCCAGATTTAATATAATCGATGATTCCAATAAAAAGGCAATAGAGTACGCAGAAGCGGGTTACAACAAATATTTATGGCATTTAAATGATGATGTGAACTATTATAGCACTCAAGCCAGCATTGATATACAAAACGTTCCCATCCCCTTTCAAGACGGATATTACGAGCTTGAGGTCACTAAGCCCAGTGATACTGACAGATTTATAACGATTAGATCAACAGGCTGGACAAAAACCAATCCTGATATAAAGAGAACTATAGAAGCTAAGATCAGGAAAAAACAATTTGTACATCATGTTTATGTCAGCGATGATGAAGGGAATAATATTTGGTGGACTACAGGTGATGAAAGCCATGGTCCCTATCATACAAATGGAGATCTAAGAATTCAGAAGAAACCTGTGTTTTATGATACGGTAACCTATAGCAAGACCTTATATAAAGGTACTGGATATAATCCTGACTTTAAAGTAAAAAGCCCAGCCCAGCCTGCGAAAGTGGATACTCTGGATTTTCCTCTTACAAATGCCGATTTGAAGAACTGGGCTGCTAAAGACAATATGGTATTTGAAGGCAGGACCTGCATATATTTAGATGGGGAAAATATAAAAATAAGGAATGGTAGAGATAAAGTTTCGGATATAAAGAATATCAATATAAGCAGCATTAAGAATAAAGTAATATATGTAGATAAAGCAGCTGGAGGCGGTACAGATAAATTCGATTTAAGATCCGGCAATGTATTTATCTCAGGAGAATTAAAGGGAGTTTTAACCATAGCTGCTAGCAATAACATATATATTACTTATGCAGATCCGACAAACTGGTATGATTATGATATAAGCAATATGACAGATAAAAATAATAAGCCGAATCAACCTCCCAAATCCTTTAGATGGAATAATAATACTTTTTATAATTATCCGGAAAATGGTGGTATAAAATATAAAACCACTACATTTACAGCTTCTTATAAACCAGCTGGGAAAGATCATTGGATAAGGGAAGCCAACGGTAAGGATATGTTAGGTTTAGTCGCAAACAATGATATTCTAATACTTCATTACGGATGGCCTAAAATGCCAATATCCAGTGATGGTGGTTATGCCTATTGGAGCTTTGAATGGAAATGGAAATCATCGGGGAGTCCAAAAAATTTATGGGTGCCTTCATCGACTGACAATGGTATGTATGATGTAGCACCAAAAGATGTAACTATCCATTCTGCATTATTTGCAGTTAATGGGGGCTTCGGTTATGAGCTTTATGAAGATAACTATTCAACTAGCGATACCCGAAAAGGTGATATAACATTATGGGGCAATATTACACAAAAAGTAAGAAAAGCAGTTGGTTTAATTGACACCACCGGCTATAACAAGAAATACTCACATGATCCGCGTATGTTCTATGACTATCCTCCCCATATATTGGAGCCTACAAACGTTGGCTGGGAGATACATGAATGGAAGGAAATAGATTAAAGAATTAAGAAGGGAGGTTTATATTTGAAATTATTTTCACTATTAAACAAAAATATCATCTCTATTGATTTAGGTTCTTATGAAACAAAGATTGTTCAAGGAAGCAGAAGCAAAGAAGAGATACAAATAAACAAATCATTTTCCTTTAATACTCCGCCTTCTTCATACGAAAACGGTAATATTAAAAACGAGCTTGTACTGCTGAATTCATTGAAGGAAGAGTTGAGAAAGAATAAGGTTCCACCAGGAACTTGTTATCTTAACATCAAGAGCAGTGCTATCATAACCAGAGAGATACCTTTCCCCGTTCTGGAGGATAAAGAAATAGAAGGCTTGCTGAAGTATCAGCTGCCTGAATATCTGCCTATGGATTACGGGAAATATGTTATTCAGCATAAGCCTATAGGCAGGATTACAAATCAGGAAACAGAAAAGCTGAATGTGCTGGTAGTAGCTATACCCAAGGATATGGTGGACATGCATTATAATCTTGTGAAGGAATTGGGGCTGAAGCCTGCCGTATTGGATTATCAATCCAACGGTATCTGGAAGCTTCTCAAATTTACTGATAATATCAATGGAAGCATAGCCCCTTCGGAAAAAACTATTGCCGCCATTGACCTAGGTTATGGCAGCACCAATATAACCATAATTGATAAAGGAACCATACAAACAAGTAGAGTTATAGATCTGGGCGGGCAGAGCCTGGACAATAATGCAGCAAGCCTTATAGCCGGCGATGAACTGACGCTAAAGAAGTCTGAAATTGAAGATGTGAGCACGGTAGAGGAAGGGTTTTCCGACTATAATAGGTATGTAAACATTGTTAAAACCAGCATTGAAGGAATAATGGACAGAATTGACAGGATATTCAAGTACTATATATCTAAAGAAGCGGACAATGAAATAGGAAGATTGCTTTTATATGGGGGACTGTCAAATATTAAAGGGGTAGACAAGCTGTTCTCAAATTATTTCGGAATTTCTGCTGCGGTACTGAATACTGCAAGCAAAATAAGATCAATCGATGATATTAATAAATACATTAATTGTGCGGGTGCATTGATCAGAGATGATGAGGTGTAATTGCTATGAAGGATTTAAACTTTTTTTCATCCTACAGCAAGAAAAACAATAAAAAAAGCTTTGATAAATCAATTATTCTATATAGTTTTGTAATACTGATATTAATTGGAGTTTTGTCATATGGTTTGTACAATTTTATATCTATTAAAAAGCTAAATCATGATATTGAAGCCTTAAAGATTGAAGCGGAGGCTAAAAATCAAGGCGCTAAGATAAAAGTTACCTTAAAAAAGCAGCAGGAGATAAATGCATATAAAGAGAGCATTTCAAAGCTTAGTGTTTTGGATAAATATGTTCGTGATCGAGATGTTGTCAATGAAATCCTTTTAGGAGATATAGGGGTAAATATACCTGCTGATTTATTTTTGGATTCAATGGTAATATCTCAAGACAATATAAGGATCGAAGGTAAGTCAAAGGACAAGGAGTCCATAGCTCAATTTCAGCATAATCTCAAAGGCATTGAAAGATTCGAACAGGTTTTCGTACCTCAGATGTTGGATATTGATGGCAATTATAGCTTTTATTTAGATATTAAGTTTAAGGAGGAGAAGCCTGATGGATCTGAGGCAAGCAAATAAAAGACCAATAAGAATGTTAAATATCAGCAAAAAGGAAAAAAATCTTCTCCTGCTATTATTCACAGCAATTCTTTTATGGGTTTCCTATAAGTATGTATTAACTCCGCAGAGCGAAACCTTAAACAGATTGAAAAATGAAAAGAATGTTTATGAAAGTCAATTATTCAAAACAGAAGAGTTTATAGCCGGAGAGAATACATTGAATAGGGAATGGGAAAACCTCAGTGCGGAGTATAAAATAATTTCTCAAAAATACTATCCAAATATAGATCAGCCTGAGGTTATGCATATGCTAAACAGTATAATAGATAATGGAAAGCTTGAGATACCAAGCATGAGTTTTAGTGAGCCTGAAGCTTTGGAGATGGAAGGCATAGAGGCAAATCACCTTGATATATCCCTTCCTTTTAGAGGCAACTTTATTGATTTGGAGCTGTTTTTATCCGAGTTAAGAAATAGTCCAAAAAAATTTTTAATAAACCAATTATCATTAACAAAGGAAAACGGCGATATGATTAGTGGGCAGATTTCAATGAGCGCTTTTGCCTATGGAGGAGAAAAGGCAACAGAAGACGGCTATTTTTATGTCAATGCCTATAATAGCCCAAACAAACCCAACCCCTTCACTGCCTTTGAAGGCTACGTGGAAGTGCCTGTTTATTCCGGAGATTCATCAGACGGTGAAACAGGAGAAAAAAGAGCATTGCTGGCTGATCTGGAAGATGATCATATTTATTATATGAGCACAGATTCAGGAGTTACAGGCAATGTCAGCAGGTTCGGCACAGCAAAGTATGGCAAGACTTCAATAAGGGCAGAGTATTTTATATCGACAGGCTATCAGCCTGAACGAGCTTATGTGGTCTTGGACGATCAAAATATCAATATCAAATATCCACCACCATCTATAGGAATATGGGCATTTTCTTATGGCTACTCTCCGGTAACAGTGGGCTTACGGTTTCAAGACATGGATGGAAGGAAGATCGACATAGAGCTGGAAAGGGGAGTAAACTGGACCGGATGGAAGTATATTTCCGCTTCTCCGCCTCAGGATATAAATATATATCCGTTGAAATTGGATAGAGTATATATGGAATTAGGGCCCAACAGAGATGACTATGGAGTTTTATTGTTTGATAGAATCGAGGCCAGTTATCCGTCGGAGGATAACAAAAAAGAAGGAATGCCCAGCTATGTTTTTTATGTGGTAAAACCCGGAGATACCTTGATGAGCATAAGCGAAAGCTTTTACGGCTCCAAGTCTCAGTATAAAAAACTGATGAAGGATAACGGGCTGGCTGAGGATTCAAAGCTTGAGGCTGGAAAGATATTGGTAATACAAAAATAAAGGGAAGAGGTGATGATGGTGGAAAGAAATATCAGATTGATTTCAATGATAACTTGCTTATTTTATGGGCTCATGCTTTTCCCTGCATTATTTGTAAATGCCGCCAATGATAATGACGCTTATAAAGCCGGCTACAGCAGTGGGCTGTGGGAAGGCATAGACGCTGCTTACAGCGATCTGGAAGATGTGAAGTCAAAGAATTATTATAAAGCTATGCCAAAGGACGCGGATATTATAGCAAATTATGATTTGGATAAAGAAACCTCAACCTATAGGATAAATTTTGTCAGAGGCTTTAAGGATGGTTTTAGAGAAGGCTACAATACGACTTATGATAACCCAAAGGTTGAGGCTAAGCCTACAAACTATGATGAGGCTCTTGGCTATCAGATGGGAGAAGTCAGCGGTTATAATGATTATTATGCAGGCAAAAGCAACAAGTGGACAAATGCAGTTCCCAGCACGACAAAATTGATAGAAATGTTCCAGCTTACTAATGAGCCTAATGCTTATAAGAATAGTTTTGTCACCAATTTTAAAGCTAAGTTTCAAGAGGGCTATGAAACTGCATATAGAAAAGCCAAATACGAACCTTTTAAAGCTGCCATAGAAAGAGGTGCAGCGGATGGGGCTAAATTTGGAGAAATACTGGGTGCTAATTGGGGCAGGACAGATTACTATAGCAGCAGCATTAACCAATGGGATAGAGATTTGCCCTCTGATGATGAGATTAAATCAGTTTTCTTATTGGACAATGATCTGGATGATTATTCCAAGGCTTTCTTATCTGCCTTCAAGGAAAGCTATAGAATCAAATATGAGGAAGCCTATAGAACCGCAAATGTGAATTACAATCTTCTTGTTTTTGAGAAGGGTTATTCTCATGGAAAGAACATTGGCCTTGTAAAAGGTGAGAGCTTGGCCAGAATTGATCTTCTTATGGGCAAGAGCAACGATGAGAACAGGCATAATTTCAGCGATAATAATATAATCAATGAATATAAGCTGTTTAATGAATATGAAAAGTATAGAGAGGGATTCATAAGCGGCTTCAGAGAAGGAACCAAAACTGGATATATGGCTGTATATCAGAGTTCAAACTTTGAAAATTTTATGAGCAAGGCAGAGACGCAGGTAGTATCTATAAACGGTGCTCAAGTATTATCCCGGGATAATAAGATGTCCCTCAATATTGACAAGGGCATATTCTATAATGATATTGCAGTTTCTATAGATAGGCTTATAGGAACGAATATGAATATAAAAATGCCTTCTAAGGATAGGTATGTTAAGTCATCAGAGCTTTATAACATCAGAGTGGCAAGCTCCTATGACGGTCTGAACCGTGATAAGCCCATAAAGTTGAGCTTTGATTATTACGGCCCCCAAAGCGGCGGCATCTATAAATATCTAAATGACAACTGGTATTATCTGACAAGTAAAATTGACGCTAATAGCATCACTGCGTTCATAAACCCTGAATCCATTACTAACAGCAGCGGAACCTATGCCGTATTTATAGATACTAAAGCATGGAATCCTGATGATCTAAGAGGACATTGGGCCAAGGATGAGATTGTAACCTATTTGAGGCGTGGAATTGCAGGAGCATTTGAAGATAACACCTTCAGGCCTGACATCCCTATAACGAAGGCCCAGCTGCTCTCTTCGATGAGCAAGGTTTTCAAATGGGATATTAAATCTGCTGAGAAAGAGGTTGCGGCACTTCAAAAAGTGGCTGATTATAAGGACGTGGAGCCATATAAGGAACTGGCAGCTTATTGTGTAAAGAAGGATTATCTTAAAGTAAGCCCGGAGAACACCATTAGAATAAATAGTCAAGTGAGCTACAAGGAAGCAGAAGCCATGATGAAATTGGCAATGGGGAATAAAAATTTCTCCTGGGCTGGAGTGGCAGAAAAAATTATGAAGAACAAGGATAAGCGATCTGCGAGTTACGATTCTATGGATGAACATATAACCCGGGCAGAGGCTGTTTATATGCTTTATTATATGACAGAATGATATTTTAAAAGGGATGCAGCATGTAAGCGATATTATCGCATATGCTGCATCCCTTATATTTTTTTGCCATAACCGATATAAATTTTTCATATTTGATGAAAAAATAGAGGAATTATGCAACTTGTAGTGAATATATTAAGAGAATTGCAGAAAATACTATAAATGGTGTGTAATATGAGCATGAAGACAAGACTTAATTTGGGTTTTACCATTATTGAAATAATATTTTCTCTCGCTGTATTTGCTGTTTTATTCATCGCTATTTCCTCTCTAATGCTTACAACATTAAAAGTCTCCCAGAGTGCAAAGTATCAATACCAGGCTACATCCTTGGCTCAAAAGCGCTTTGAAGAAATAAAAGCTTCAAAAACCGTAGAGACTGGGTTAAAGAATTATGAGTGCGATGAATATAAAATATCGGAGGAAATTCAGGCTGTGGAAGAATATAATGGCAGAGTATACAAGGTGATTATCAAAGTCTCGCGAGAGGAAGAGGTTCTTGATATCATAGAAGGACTAAAAATAATCGTACCGTAGAGGTGGAGTTGTGAATTGCCTAAGCAGAATAATAAAGGGTCAGTAATGGCATTAGTTTTGCTTATGAGTTCTGTAGTCATAGCTGCCAGCACGGCATTGCTATCTACATCTGTAATGAATTATAAGATGAAAAGATTGAACAGCAGAGTAAAGAGAACCTTTTACTCTGCAGAAGGGGTTTTGGATGAGGCATATGTCATTACATTCAATTTTATTGAGTCTGCACTGGAATATGCCTGTGATAAGGAAAATTTCAGAGATGCATATTTAAATTTTATAAAGGGAAATTGCGAAGAATCAGGATCAGATAATGGTTTGATCAAATCACTGAAAGATAAGAGCAATTATTTAATATATAAAGGAAGCAATACTGCAATAGATGCTGAGCTCCTTGATAAAAGTGACTATATGCAGCTGGAAGTGGTATCATGCTGTACTGATGACAAAATTGAGAAAAAATTGAAGCTTATTTGCCGAATGATGATACCAGGATATGAGGTCTCGCCTGATGAGATAAGTGCAGAAGATTTAATTTGCATTATTGAATGGAAATTAGAAAGGTAGAACTGCAATATGAGAAACAAAGGTTTTACAATAATGGAACTTCTTATTTCCTTGCCTTTGTTTGGAATGATAATCATACTAATTTTTTCTGTTACTTCTTCAAATATGCGTACGATAAACAATCTAGATAAAGATGTTGAACTTCAGCAGCAGGCTCAATTTATATTCGGTTTTATGGAAGAAAAGATAATTGAGTCAACGGGCGTTATTTATTTAGAGGATATGAAAGGGTTTCAAAAACATAATACAAAGGACAAGGTATATTTAAAAAAGATCATATTCAAGAATTTACCGGTAGGGAGGGATTATCCCCATAGGAAGGATAAGGGATATATTTTTTTATTAAGCAAGGATCCTGAATGTAATTATTTTAATCTGAAATATGGTGTTGGAGTGATGGGAGGGGCGTCGGATGAGGTCGGCAACTATATTGAAAGCATGGAGGCTGAGCCTATACCCGCAGATAAAAATTTCAATGAAGCAGATGGCATATTCTTGAGGATTAATTTTTTATTAGATGGGTATGCTTCATCCTTTGAGAGCTCATTTTATTATAGAAATGCCGGCGGGAGGGTCTGATATTGCGCCAGCTTCAAGGAGAAAAGGGACTTACCATAGTTGAATTGATTGTTGTAATAGGTATCTTATCCTTAGCTTTGTCTATTGCCTTACCCAGGTTGGATACCGGTACATATAGGCTTCTTGCTGCTTCAAAGATATTAAGAGATGATATAAGATATGTAAGGTACATGAAAATGACCGAAGGACAAAATTTGCGGATTCTCTTTCAAAGGAAGAAATATCATTTGCTTGAAGGCACTAAAGTTGTAAAGGAAGTAACGCTTGAAAGTGGGTTTTCATTATATCAGAATTTCAAAGACAGCCAAATAGCTTTTTCCTTCAATGGGGCGCCTTCAACCAGCGGAGGGACTGCTACATTGGTGAACGATAAGGATAAAAAGTATTGCAAGGTAACTGTTGTTCCTGGGACTGGAAGGATTATATTGAAAAATAAAGTTTATAACGGGTATAAATAAATAAACGAGGAGGATAATTATGTTTTATTTGAAGAATTATATGGAGGAAGTAGTAAGTTCGAAGATTGATGCCGTTATCAGCCCAATGAATGTTTGCAAGTGCGAAAAATGCAAGATGGACATAATGGCTATTGCTTTGAATCACCTGCCGCCTCGCTATATAGTTACGGAAAGAGGCGGCCTATATTCGAAGCTGAGGGAATTGGAATTTCAGTTCGAGGTGGATGTTCAAACTGAAATAGTCAAAGCCGCATTGATTGTCGGCAATAATAATAGGCATCAGGATAATGAAGTATAGCAAATTATCATATAAATATTTTCTGTTCTAATAGGAAAAATTATGATAATATTAAAAGAGAGTTTTTGAGGGGGTAATAAGCTTGTTAAAGAGAATAGATCGAATCAGAGAAATTTTAAAATCTATCAATGCAGACAGTATTATCGCATATTCACCTGAGAATAGAAGATACCTAAGCGGTTTTACCGGTTCTACCGGCTATGCAGTCATCAGTGATAAAAATGCGGGCTTTATCACTGATTTCAGGTATACCGAACAGGCAAAGAGCCAGTGCAAAGGCTTTGAAATAATTAAAAATGAAAGCCCTGTATCTGAATACATAGCTGATACGATAAAAAAATATGGCATAAGCAGACTCGCATATGAAGATTCTTATATGACTGTTGCTTTTTATGAGCAGTTGAGAGATAAGCTTAGCGGAGTAGAAATGGTTCCTCTTAAGGAAGCGGACGGAGAAATACGTATCATAAAAGATGAAGAGGAATTAAGCAATATTAAAAAAGCCGCTGAGATTGCCGACTCTGCTTTTACACACATTTTAGGCTTCATAAAGCCAGGTATTACTGAAAATGAAGTAGCTTTGGAGCTGGAGTATTTCATGAAGAAAAGCGGAGCTTCCGGTAATTCCTTTGAATCTATAGTTGCATCGGGACTTAGGTCTTCTATGCCTCACGGAGTTGCTTCAGATAAAGAAATAAATAATGGAGACTTATTGACCTTAGACTTCGGATGTGTATATAATGGATATTGTTCAGATATGACAAGGACGATTGTGGTTGGCAAAGCTAATGATGAACAAAAAAAGATCTATGATATAGTGTTGAGAGCGCAGATGGAAGCTTTGCTGCATATAAAAGCCGGGGTATTGGGCAAGGATGTTGACAAGATCGCCAGAAATATAATAGGCGATGCAGGTTATGGGGACAATTTCGGCCATGGCCTGGGCCATGGTGTCGGTCTGGCTGTACATGAAGAGCCAAGGCTATCGATATCAGGCAATAGAGTTCTTGAGAAAAACATGGTGGTTACAGACGAACCGGGCATATACATTCCTGGATTCGGAGGAGTTCGTATTGAGGACCTGGTTGTAGTAGGAGAAGATGGCCCCGTTGTTTACAGCATGTCGCCTAAAGGACTCATAGAGCTGTAATTTTTAAGCCCTTAGAGGTAATAATATATTTATATGGTTAATTAGGAGGGATACATTTTATGGTATCAGCAAGTGAATTTAGGAAAGGTTTGACTTTTGAAATGGATGGCCAGGTATATATGGTTATTGATTTTCAACATGTGAAGCCAGGCAAAGGAGCAGCCTTCGTCAGGACAAAAATCAAAAATATCATGAATGGCGGAGTTGTAGAAAAATCTTTTAACCCAACAGATAAATACCCTAAAGCTCATATTGAGAGAAAAGAAATGCAATATCTATATGAAGATGGCGGTTTATACTATTTCATGGATAATGAAACCTATGAACAAATGCCATTGAATAAAGAACAGGTTGAGGATGCAATAATGTATATAAAACCCAATGATATTGCCATTATAAAATTCTACAAAGGAGATGCTTTCTCAGTTGAAGCAGAGAATTTTGTAGAGTTGGAAGTCACACACACTGAACCTGGATTCAAAGGCGATACCGCAACAGGAGCTACCAAGCCTGCCACATTAGAAACCGGTATTGTAGTAAATGTTCCTTTGTTTATTAATACAGGGGATAGAGTAAGGGTAGATACAAGAACAGGGGAGTATATGGAAAGGCTTTAGTGGAATAATAAGAGAGGCTTCTATTAAAGTATTGAGAACCGTTTGAAGAAAACCATAACGGAAAGCTTATATTTAACAAAAATTAGACTTTCCTTTGGCTTATAAAAAAATGAAAAGAAGGAGATGAACTCGATGGAATACCTATATGAAAGAGTTGCTTACCTCAGAGGTTTAGTTGAAGGTTTAGGCATCGAAAACAGCACTAAGGAAGGAAAAGTAATCACAAACATCATTGATGTACTCAGTGATTTTGCCGATGCTATAAATGAATTGAATGAATCCCAGGAAGAATTGGATGAATATGTAGAAGCTATAGATGAAGATTTATCCAATGTTGAAGATGAGCTTTTTGATGAAGACGAAGATGATTATGAAGATGACGACTATGGCTTCATTGAAGTTGAATGTCCTCATTGCAATGAATATGTATATTTGGATGAAGAAGTTCTAGACAAGGGAGAAGAAGTTCTTTGCCCAAATTGCCATGAACCCATTGAAATAGATATGGACTGCTGCCATCACGATTGCTGCTGTGATGAATAATATATAATATTTAAAACTTCCGAGAATTGTTTTCTCGGAAGTTTTTTTATCTTTAAAGCGTAATTTTTTAAGAATACCTGTCATATTATTAGTACAAATCAAATAATAATTTGAGGAGAGGACAAACTTGCAGCATAAAAAACCCATGGATGAAGTTATGAATTTTCTGCCGCCTAAGATACAACAGATGATAAAAAAATGCACCTCTGAGCAAATGGCATATGCAGAGGAAATAAGATTGAGATTAAATAAGCCCCTGATAGTATCGGGAGGTTATTGGAGCCTATTTATGGATGGCTATGGTGAGTTAACAAATGAAGTCGGCAGAGCCTATGTAGTGACAATAGAGGATGTTAAAAAGGCATCAGAGATTATTCAAGGTTTTTCTGTCTATTCTTTTGGAGAAGAATTAAAAAACGGTTATATTACAATTCCAGGCGGCCATAGGGTAGGAATTTCCGGCAGGGCAGTGATAGAGAATGGAAATGTTAAAACTATCAAGGACATTTCCTTTATTAATTATAGGATAGCAAAGGAAATCCCGGGGGCAGGGAATGAGGTAATACCTCATATTGTTGCTTCTCCGTCAAGCGTATATAACACCTTGATCATGTCACCTCCCCAATGCGGTAAAACTACTTTGCTAAGGGATATAATCAGGCAGCTGAGCAATGGTGTTCATTCAATAAATGTGACCGGCTTCAAGGTCGGTTTGATAGATGAAAGATCGGAGATTGCGGCATGCTTTATGGGGGCACCGCGAAATGATGTAGGGATCAGAACAGATGTTTTGGATGCTTGCCCCAAATCCCAAGGCATAATCATGATGATAAGATCCATGTCGCCTGATATTATTGCAACCGATGAAATCGGCAAAAAAGAAGATGCTGATGCTCTTCTTGAAGGTGCTAATGCAGGGGTAAAGATTATTGCCACAATGCATGGAAATGACATAGAGGACCTTCAAAAAAAGATAGAACTGCAAAAAATACACTGCAACTTCTTCGAAAGGATAATAATTTTAGGGAGAAGTCAAGGAGTAGGGACTATTGAAAAAATTTATGACAGGGAGGGAAGAGTGCTTTATTTAAATACTAAGCAGGGGGTAGGCAGTCAATGATAAAAATAATAGGTTCCTTGCTGATAATCCTTTCAAGCGGTTTACTGGGAATTATTATGTCGAGAAAGTATAGCATAAGGCCCAAAGAGTTGAAAAAGCTAAGATTTTCTCTGCAAATGCTTGAAACAGAAATCGTATATGGTGCTACTCCTATTCCTTATGCTTGCTATAATGTGGGATGCAAAAGCGATACACCCTGGAATAATTTTTTTCTTGCTGTCTCTGAGAATCTTTTAAAAAGAAGGTTTTTCAGCATGGAGGAAGCGTGGAATCAAGCTATGCAGGACAGTTTATCCAATTCATATATAAGTGCAATTGATAGGGAGCTCTTAGAAAGCTTTGGCAGAGTTATTGGGAAATCGGACATTGATGATCAGAAAAAACTTTTCAAGCTTTTTTATACCCAATTGGAACATCATGAAAAAGCAGCTGAGGATGAGAGACGGAATAATGAGAAAATGTATAAAAGTATGGGTTTTTTACTTGGCGCAGCCATACTGATTATATTGGTTTAATGGAGGTCTACAAATGGATGTAAATTTAATTTTCAAAATTGCAGCTATTGGAATAGTGATTGCCGTATTAAATAATGTGCTTATCCGTTCTGGCAGGGAAGAAATGGCAATGATGACTACTCTAACAGGAATAGTGGTGGTTCTGATGATGGTGATAAGCCTTATCAGCCGCCTCTTTGATACTGTTAGAACCATGTTCCAGCTGTAGGTGATGGTATGAATATAATGCAAATTGTTGCCCTGGGTATTGTTGCTGCAATTTTAGCCATTGTTTTGAAAGAATACAGACCTGAACTGGCTATGCAAGTAAGCATTGCAGCAGGTTTGATCATATTCATTTCAATGCTGAGCAAGTTTACGCAGGTTTTAGAAGTGCTAAAAAGCTATGCGGTTAAGGCAGAAGTAGATATATTATATTTTTCAATAATATTAAAAGTGATCGGAATAGCTTACATTACTGAGTTCGGTGCTCAGGTATGCAGGGATTCAGGAGAAGGTTCCATTGCTTCAAAGATTGAATTCGCAGGGAAGGTTTTAATCATGGCAATTGCAGTACCAATATATGCTGCTTTGTTTGATATCATAATAAAGATTATGCCATGAAGGTGATAAGACATGAGAAGAAGATTATTTTTAATATGCCTTTTAATATTCTTAACTTTAGGCAGCGTACATGCAGATGGAATGGAAAACCTTCTGGATGAGCAGCTAAATCAACTGAATCTGGATGAAATACAGAGATTTGCTGATGATATTGTGCTCAACTCGGAAGGTATGATCACTGAAATAAGCATCAAAGAAATAATAAAATCTGTATATATAGATTCAGGTTCTTTAAGTCTTAAAGCAATATTCAGCAAGCTATGGCTGTTTTTATGGAGAGAGTTGGCACAGAACCTTGATCTCCTCGGAAAGATAATGATATTGTCCGTTTTTTGTGCAATCCTTCAAAATCTTCATGCCGGATTCGATGATGAATCTGTCGGCAAGATAGCATACAGCGTGTGTTATGTGCTCATCATCATTCTTGCTATAGGCAGCTTCAGCATAGTTAGCAAATTATGCATAAACACCATAGATAAGATGGTGAGCTTCATGCAATCTTTATTGCCTACATTGATAACATTGCTTTTGTCTGTGGGAGGCATAACTTCATCATCCTTGTTTCAACCTATCGTTTATACTTCTTTGACTTTAATTGCGACCATTATAAAAATAACAGTGATACCTATGGTTATGTTTTCTGCTGTCTTGTCCATTGTAAGCAATATTTCAGAGAAGATAAAAATATCAAAGCTTGCATCATTAGTAAGAGGTGTGGCTGTGGGCATGCTGGGCATAATGCTCACAATATTTACAGGAATTATTTCGGTGCAGGGATTAGCATCATCATCATTGGATGGTTTGGCTGCAAAGACAGCAAAATTTGCGGTTGACAGCTTCGTACCTATTATTGGAGATTTTTTATCGGAAGCATTTGACACGGTCATAAGCTGCTCCCTGATAATTAAAAACGGCATAAGCATTGCAGGACTTTTTATAATATTGATGATATGTCTTTTCCCATTGATAAAAATTTTCTCTATTTTTGCTATCTATAAGGTTTCAGGTGCATTAATACAGCCCATTGTGGATAATGAATTGGTACAATGCATTAATGATATCAGCACTTCCATATTTATTATGCTATGCTGTGTAGTTTCGGTAGGCATATTATTTTTTATTTCAATAACGGTGATTATGGGAATAGGAAATATGACTGTTATGATGAGGTAGGTGATCTTTATTGATTGAGCTTTTGAAGCCATGGGTTATAAACATTGTTGTAATTACAATATTTGTTATCATAGCTGATATAATCCTGCCGGAAGGGAGTATAAAGCGGTATGTAAGGGTCATCATAGGAATTTTTGTGCTGCTGGCCATCATACAACCCTTAATAAACATAAAAAATATCAGATTTGATTTCGAAAAAAGCTATTTGGAAACCAGCATAAAATTGGACAGCAAAAGTGACATAAAGGATAAAGAAGTTCTGAGCGCATATCAGAAGGATAAGGCTCTGGAGATTTATGAATCAAAGCTTATAGAGCAGATAATAACAGCGGTTTCATATAAAAAGTCCATTGATAAAAAAAATATAGAAGTGATATTAAATATAAATAAAGATAAGCAAAGCAGTGAATTTGGATTGCTGAACAATGTTAAAGTTATAATCTGTCCAGGTGAAGAAATGAGCCAAATTGAAAAAATAAAAAAAGTAAAGATAGGAAATGATGAAAAGGTAATTTATAAGGAAGAGAAGGAATATAATTTGAATGAAAAGACATCGTCAGATGAGATATGCGAAATGTTGAGCAAAATGCTCGGCATAGATAAAAATAAAATACAAGTAAAACTTGCCGTCGAAAAAGAGTAGGGGGTTCTTATATGAAAATACTTGAATGGCTTAAAGAAAAATTTATGATAGACAATAACAAGAAGCTATACACCAATATTATGATCTTGCTTTGCATGGGAGTTGCTTTAGTAATAGTTGCAAATTTCTATAATGATATGGCTAAAGACAGCAAGAGTTCTGAATTTGAGAGCTTTGACAGCAAGAATAAGGAGATGAATACTGATTACATGAATAGGGAAGATAACTATGGCTCAGAAATCGAAAAACAGCTTTCTTCCATACTCAGTAAAATATCAGGGGCAGGCAAGGTATCAGTTATGATAACCTATGAGAGCGGAAAAGAATTGGTAACACAAAAAGATAATTCACGCGTAGATAAAATAACCGATGAAAAAGATACAAATGGAGGCACAAGGGTTATAAATGAATCCAGCATTGATGATAAAACAGTAATGGTAAACCAACAGGGAGGCAGTTCTCAGCCTATAGTAGTAAAAGAAATAAATCCTGAAATCAAGGGGGTAATCGTAGTAGCGGAAGGTGCCAGGAATTCTAAAGTTAAGCTAAAAATCAGTGAAGCAGTTCAAACTGTTCTTGATGTTCCTGCTTACAGAGTAACTGTACTTGAAACAAATAAATAGGGGGTATAATGTATGAAATTTAAACTGAGCAGAAAAACAATTGCTATTTGTTCCCTTGTTTTAATGTTATTTGTAGTCGGATATGCATATAATGCGTTCATGAGCACAAAATATGAAACATTGGGATTTGATATCGATGAAAATGATTTATCCGAATTCCCTGCTGATATTGATGCTGCCGAAGTTGCAGGCAATAACAAGGCGGGCAGCGTGACAGTAGTAGAGAGCAAGGAAGAGGATGATCAGGAGGTTTCTTCATTTTTCACCGAATACAAGCTTGAAAGAGATAAGAACAGGACAAAGGAATATGATATGTGGCAGAATATTATAGACAGCGATAAAGCTGAGCCCACTTTTAAAACCCTTGCCCAAGAGGAAATTGTAAAGATTGTTGCTTTGACGGAAAAAGAGATGATAATTGAAAACTTGATTTTAGCCCGCGGCTTCAAGGATGCTTTGGTTTTTCTGACAGACGATAGCGCTACAGTAGTAGTGGAAGCCAAAGAGTTAACTCCGGCAAGCGTAGCAAAAATACAGGATATCGTTATGACAAACACAAAGATACCGGCGAGCAATATTAAAATTATGCTAAAGGATTAGTTATATTTGTAAATTAAATATTATTCTGCTATAATACATATTAGGAAAAAATCCGAATAAACTGGGGGTGCATAATTTGCAAGGTGATAACAATATAAATGATTTTGGAGCTGTCAGGATTGCGGATGATGTGGTTGCGATAATTGCAGAAATAGCCGCTAAAGAGATAAAAGGTATTGTTGGAATGAGCGGCGGGATAGCCGATAGTATAACAGAAATGCTTGGGAAAAAAAGCCCTTCAAAAGGAATTAAAGTAGAAGTTGGTGAGAAGGAAACCGCTATAGATTTATATGTTATAGTTGAATATGGGGTCAGGATACCTGATATTGCATGGCAGGTTCAGGAAAATGTCAAAAAGGCTGTTGAAACTATGACAGGTCTTAATGTTGTTGAAGTAAATATTCATATACAGGGTGTAAATATAGAAAAAGAAACTAAAGAAGAAGATGGAACAGTAAGAGTAAAATAGCATTAAAAACTAACCCTCTGAATTATTCAGGGGGTTAGTTTAAATATTTCCATGAAAGGAGATACATATGAATATACTAGACAGGCTTTTGCTATTAGTTTTATCCATGCTCGTTGCAATTTTCTCTTTTTTGTTCATATTTTTGCCTCTGCCATTTTTGTCTTCCCAATATAGCGAAATGTTGCGCCGTTTTATCTTTGAGAGCAACGGTATGATCCTCATATCATTGATTTTATTGTTGTTGTCTTTGAGATTTATCTTTAAAATTACTTCATCAAGCACCAATTCCTATGATTATGTTTCTAAGGAAACAGAAATGGGTGAAATAAGAATATCTTTTAATACTATTAAGACTATTGCACTTTCAAATATAAGAAATATTGGCAGCATTAAAGAAGCAAAGATCCAGGTAAGCAATGAAGGCGGCGAAGTATCGATCGTTGTCACTGCCAGTTTTGCGATAGGCGCCGTCATACCCGAGATTTCGAAAGAGATACAGAGGAATATTAAGGAAACCATTGAAAGAACTGCAGAGATAAATGTAAAAGAAGTGGTTGTATTTGTTGATGATACAAATAATTCCGGCAAGAGAAGGGTAGGCTAGATATGAATAAGGATAAATTGGCGGCTTTTATTATTTCTCATCAAGGAAAGATGATTGGCGCGCTCATGGGTTTCCTGGTAGGTATCTTTTTGCTGACCTTAGGCTTTTTTAAAACGCTTCTTTTATCAATTTGTATAGCTGTGGGTTATTATTTTGGCAAAAAAATAGATAATAAAGAAGATATAGTGCAATTTATTGAAAGATTGCTCAATTCATATGGTAAAAAATAAGGAGGATACAATGTGCTTATGAGCAGACGTTTACTAAGACAGAGTGCTTTTAAGATAATCTTCAGTTTCCATTTTAATGATGATGATATAGAAGAAATATTTAAAGAGATATCTGAAGAGCCTAATATTTTTCTGATTCAAGAAGAGGATGAACATATACCTTTTAATGAGCTGAACGAAAAGGAGAAAAAGTTTTTTTATGATTTAGTCAAGGGCACTCTTGAAAATGTAGAGAAAATAGATGATATGATTAAGAGCAATCTTAAATCTTGGACCATGGATAGAATTGCTAAGGTTGATCTTACTATTTTAAGGATGGCGATTTATGAACTGTTATATTCCGAAGATGTCCCTTATAGTGTTGCAATCAATGAAGCGATAGAGCTTGGTAAAGTGTTTGGAACCGATGATTCCGGCAGCTTCATTAATGGGGTATTGGGGAAAGTACAAAGAGAAATTGATAAGTCAGGTGAATGATTTTGTATTATATGGGTATTGACACCAGTTGTTATACTACTTCTGTTGCTTTGATAGATGACAAAGGGTATTTGATTATGGATAAGAGGATAATGATCAAGGTAAAAGCAGGGGAAAGAGGCATACGTCAATCGGACGCGATTTATCAGCACATTGAGAACTTGGACATACTATTGGAAGATGTATTCGGCAGTTTTGATGCATCTCATGTAAAAGCTATAGGGGTAAGCTCTAAGCCGAGAAATAATCCTGATTCCTATATGCCTGTTTTTAATAGCGGTTTACATATAGGTAAAGTTATGAGTCTATGCTTAAAAACACCATTGTTTTTATTGTCTCACCAGGAAAATCATATTCTCTCCGGTTTGTGGTCTCAACAGCTTGTTCCGGATAAGCCCTTTTTAGCATATCATATGTCCGGAGGAACCACAGAGCTGCTTTTAGTAGAAGGATATGAGAGAATGGCAATAAAGGTTATAGGAGGTTCTTCTGACCTAAAGGCAGGGCAATTTATAGACAGGGTAGGAGTAGCAATGGGTTTCAGCTTTCCCTGCGGAAAAGAGATGGACATGCTGTCCAAATCAGAAAAAGAAGTGGATACATCTATTCCATTTTCAGTTAAAGATAGCTATGCAAGTTTTTCAGGACCAGAAACTTTTGCGCAAAAAATCATTAAATCAAAGCAATATGATAAAGCTAGACTTTCAAAGGCTGTATTTTTATCTGTTGCAAAGTCGGTTGAAGAAACTCTCATTAATTCAAAGAGCTTAACAGAATGGAAGGATGTTCTTTTTATCGGAGGAGTTTCATCCAACAGCACAATCATTGAGTATTTATCGAATAGCCACAGACTAAAGGCATATGATATAAAACCTGTTTTTTCCCATAGAAGGTATGCTACCGATAATGCTCTGGGCTGTGCAGTTTATGCAAAAGAAAAATATGAGAGAGAAGCTGGAGGGCTAAATGGAGAATATTAAAGCTTTTACTGTCACCGAGGTAAACTTATACCTTAGACAGCTTTTGGAAAAAGACCTTTTGTTGTCTCATATTTATGTAAAGGGAGAGATATCAAACCTGAAAATACATTCTTCAGGGCATGTTTATTTTTCATTAAAGGATAGAGAATCCAGAATTAAATGTGTGATGTTCAAGAGCAGTTTCAGCAGGTTGAAATTTTTGCCTGAAGAAGGCATGCAGGTAATTGTTAGGGGATATTTATCAATATATGAGAGAGACGGTCAATATCAATTATATGCTGAGGGCATGATTGCAGAGGGTGCAGGAGAGTTATATAAAGCATATGAGCAGTTAAAGAATAGATTGGAGATTGAGGGCCTCTTCGATAAGGAGCACAAGAAGCCTCTTCCTTTGCTGCCTGGAAAGGTTGGTATAGTGACTTCTGCTACAGGCGCCGCACTAAGAGATATGATATCCATAGGCAGGAGAAGGAATCCCAATATAGATATTTACTTATATCCCACTTTGGTTCAAGGGGAGAAAGCATCGGAAGAAATATGTGAAGGAATAAATTACTTTAATAGATTTAATAAAGTAGATGTTATAATAGTAGGCAGGGGCGGAGGATCAATCGAAGAGCTATGGTGCTTTAATGAGGAAATTGTAGCGAGAACCATATATGAATCGGATATACCCGTAGTCTCGGCAGTCGGTCATGAGACTGATTTTACTATAGCAGATTTTGCTGCTGATGTAAGGGCTGCTACGCCTTCAGCGGCTGCAGAACTGGTTTTTCCCGATAAGCAGCAGTTATATTCTTATATCAATAAGCTGCAAAGCCATATTTATGCGTCTATGCTTTCCTATATCAGAGACAAGAAGATACTGTTGAATAAATTGACAAGTACGAGTTCTATTCGATACACGGAGACTAAGATCCTCAATTTGAGACAGTCTCTGCAAAACATGAAGGAAGGCCTTGACACAGCTATGAAGGACTTTCTTCAAATCCATCGGAATAATTTATATTTATATAATGAAAAGCTTAACATATTGAATCCGGCTTCTTATTTGAACAGGGGCTATGCCTATGTAAAAAAAGAAGAAACCGGGGAATTGGTAAAAACCATAAAAATGATACATAACGGTGATGTCTTAAATATTTATCTGAAGGATGGATATGCATCCGCCATAGTGAGAACAATTTGTGAAGGGGATTGAATATGAGTAATGAATTGAGTTTTGAAAAGGCTATGAAAAGGCTTGAGGAAATTGTTAATTGCCTTGAGAATGGGAATCTTACTTTGGATGAAGCCTTGGAAGCGTATAATGAAGGAATAAAGCTATCTTTTTATTGCAATAAAAAATTAGAAGAAGCTGAGGGTAAAATCGTTAAAATAATAAATGATAATGATGCTTATAAAGAAACTGATATATATAATGAATTGAAGGAGTAGCTTATGAATATTAGCCAATTTATAGAAAGATATTCAGGGGTTATAGAGAAGCATTTGAACTCGTTATATCCGGCAGATTCGAGTTTGCCGATAATAGAAGAGGCCATGAAGTACAGCCTGCTGGGAGGAGGCAAGAGATTGCGCCCGCTCCTGGCAATTATGTCATGCCAGTTATTCGACGGGCCAATCGATGAGGTTGTGCCATATGCTTGCTGCATAGAGCTTATACATACCTATTCATTGATACATGACGATCTGCCCTCCATGGATAATGACGATTACCGAAGGGGCAAACTATCGAATCACAAGGTTTATGGTGAAGGCTTTGCACTTTTAGCCGGGGATGGCTTGTTAAACAATGCCTACGAAATATTGCTTGATTGCGTAATCAGTAATCCGACAGAATCGAGGATTAGGGCTGCTTCTGTTATCAGCAAGGCAGCAGGGATTTCTGGCATGATCGGCGGACAGGCAATAGACCTTTACTATGAAGACAAGAAAATTGACATAGATAAGCTGAATGAAATGCACAGCAAGAAGACCGGAGCCTTAATAAAGGCTTCTCTGGAGGTAGGCGCTGTTATTTCTCAAGCAGCAGAAGAAGATATAGAAAGGATCAGATTATACGGAGAAAGCCTTGGAAGAGCTTACCAAATATCTGATGACATCCTGGATGTAGTAGGAACAAAGGAAAAGATGGGGAAGACTATAGGAAAAGATGCCAAAGAAAATAAAGCTACTTATGTGACTTATTATGGCCTCGAAAAGTCTGAGAAGCTGCTTACGGAAACCATTGATGATGCTAAGCAGGCGCTCCGGGCATATGGCAGCAAGGCTAAACTTCTAATGGAGTTTGCAGATTTTATAGCATGCAGGGATGCATGATAAAGGAGGATTGTTTTTGAACTTTTTTATAGAGATTTCCGAAAATAAAGTGTTATTATCGAGCTTTACGGCATGGTTTATAGCCCAATTCATGAAAATATGCCTTACTCTATATAAAGATAAGAAATTGGATTTGACACGATTTGTAGGCTCCGGCGGTATGCCCAGCTCACATACGTCTTTTGTAACTGCTTTAGCTACCTCTGTGGGCAAAATAAACGGTTGGGATTCCACCTCCTTTGCTATTACCCTCTGCTTTGCATTAGTGGTGATGTATGATGCTGCCGGTGTAAGAAGAGCAGCGGGCAATCAAGCAAAGGTCCTGAATATAATTATTGACGATTTGTCTCAGCATAAACCCTTGGGAGAAGAAAAGCTGAAAGAACTCATTGGACATACTCCGAAAGAAGTTCTTGCAGGAGCCATATTAGGAATAATAATTGCTAATTTACTGGCATAATACTAAAAAGGCAGGTTTAACAATGTATAAATTCTTAGAGAAAATAAACAATCCGGAAGATTTAAAAAACCTGAATCATGATGAGCTTGATTATCTCAGCCAGGATATCAGAGATTATATAATAGAAGTAGTTTCAAAGAATGGCGGACATCTTGCTTCCAATCTTGGTGTTGTTGAGTTGACCTTGGCTTTACACAGGGTTTTTAATTCGCCAAAGGATAAAATAATCTGGGATGTAGGTCATCAATCCTATGTTCACAAGATAATTACCGATCGCAAGGAGAGCTTTAAGACACTAAGAACCCTAGGTGGTATCAGCGGTTTTCCCAAAGCATCGGAAAGTCCTCATGATGTATTTGATACAGGGCATAGCAGCACTTCTATATCTGCTGCTTTAGGCATGGCAAAGGCAAGAGATTTAAAAGGTGAAGATTACTCTATAGTAGCTGTTATAGGAGACGGATCTTTAGGCGGAGGATTAGCATTGGAGGCTTTGAACAATGCTGCAAATCTAAATACCAATATAATATTGATTTTAAATGACAATGAGATGTCTATATCCAAGAACGTAGGCGGCTTGAGCACTTATCTAGGAAGGCTTAGAACAGGCAAGATATACTTTAAATTTAAAAGAGAGATGGAGTTTATTTTTAATAAAATACCGGTTGTAGGGAAAAGCCTTTATAAAGCAGCGTATAAATGCCGCGATTGGTTTAAATACTTGGTAGTAAAGGGTATCATGTTTGAAGAGCTGGGATTTAAATACCTGGGCCCCATAGATGGGCACAATATCAAGACCATGGAAAGAATATTATCTAATGCAAAGAGCTACAAGAAACATCCTGTACTGATCCATGTTGTCACAAAAAAAGGAAACGGTTATCGAATAGCTGAAGATAAACCCGAAAAGTATCATAGCGTTGGCCCTTTCCTTGTTGAAACCGGTGAATCATTGACTAAAAGCAACGGTAGATCCTATTCCTCGGTTTTCGGTGATAAAATAGCAGAACTTGCAAAGAAGGATGAAAAAATAGTAGCGATTACGGCTGCCATGCCGGAAGGCACAGGCTTAAACAAGTTCGCCGAGGAATTTAAGGATAGAGTTTTCGATGTAGGAATTGCAGAGCAGCATGCCGTAACTTTTTCTGCAGGCTTGGCCAAAGGCGGCTTTAAGCCGATCTTTGCCGTATATTCAACTTTTCTTCAAAGAGCTTATGATCAAGTGCTTCATGATATATGCCTGCAAAACCTTTCCGTTATATTTGCCATTGATAGAGCGGGCTTAGTAGGACAAGACGGTGAGACTCACCAGGGTATATTTGATATATCTTATCTTAGAAGCTTGCCCAATATAACACTGATGAGCCCTAAATCAGGCAAAGAACTGGAGAATATGCTGGAATATGCTTTGAAGCTTGAAGGCCCCGTTGCCATAAGATACCCCAGGGGTGAGGCGGCTGAATATAGCTTTGAAGAAAAGCCTGTTAACTATGGGAAAGGCGAAATATTGCTCAATGGTGATGATGGAATTATTATTGCTGAAGGAACCATGGTTAAGAGGGCAATCCAAGTATGTGAAGCTTTAAATAAGCAAAATATAAATATGACTCTGGTAAACATACGATTCATTAAGCCGCTGGATGAACATCTGCTGGATGAAATGGCATCAAAGGCTATTCCTATTTATACTCTTGAAGATAATATATTTGAGGGAGGCTTTGGCAGCAGTATATTAGAATATTATTCTTCAAAGGAGAAGGATGTAGCTTTGAAAATTTTTGCTCACAAAAACGGGATCATAACCCATGGTGAGACCAGCGAGCTGATGAAGCTTGAAAAGCTTGATAATGATAGCATATGTGAGGCAATAATATCGGATATTCGGGTGAGAAAAAATGGAGAAAGATAAAATCAGATTAGATGTCCTGCTGACAGAAAAAGGGCTGGCTGAAAGCAGAGAAAAAGCCCGGGCAATTATCATGTCCGGGATTGTTTATGTCGATGAAAACAAGGTGGATAAACCGGGTACTAAGATTTCGGCTGATTCCAATATTCAGATAAAAGGATCTACCTTGCCTTATGTCAGCAGAGGAGGCCTGAAGCTTGCCAAAGCCGTCGACTTTTTTCATATTAATTTAAAAGATGTTATTGCAGCTGACATAGGAGCCTCAACGGGAGGCTTTACAGATTGCATGCTTCAAAACGGAGCCGTAAAAGTATACGCTATTGATGTAGGATACGGGCAACTGGCATGGAAGCTGAGAAGCGATGAGCGTGTTGTTGTAATGGAGAGGACAAATATCAGATATGTCACACCTGACATGATGCAAGAGAAATTAGATTTTGCATCTATTGATGTATCCTTTATCTCTCTGAAAAAAGTTTTACCGGCTGTAATTTCTATATTAAAGGACGAAGCTTCTTTGGTTTGCCTCATAAAACCGCAATTTGAAGCCGGTAGAGAAAAAATAGGGAAAAAGGGTGTGGTCAGAGATAAGAATGTTCATATTGAGGTCATGGCGGAAATATGTAATTTTTGTCAGGCTTCTATGAATATCGAGATAAATGGCCTTACTTATTCTCCTATCAGAGGGCCTGAAGGCAACATAGAATATTTGATTTTTTTAAAAAAGACATTGAATCCTGAAAAAAATAAAGTATTTGATGATAAAATCATTGATATTGTTGATGAAGCCAATGAATATTTTAAATAGTTTGGCAAAACATATGGATATATTTTCATATTTAATGTAAAATTATATATGGATATTTGATGGACATAAAATAATCAATTATAATATATACTGGATGGTGTTAGTATTTGTCGAGAATAGGTATTATACCAAACTTAAGCAAGGACAACGATTTGCATTTGACTGAAAGCATTGCAAAATGGTTGCTAGACAATGAACAGGAAGTTTTATTAGGCAATAGCATTGCTTCCAGAATTGGAAAGCCTGAGTTGGGTTTAAAAAATGAAGATATTTTTATGAATAGTGATTTTTTAATAGTCTTAGGTGGAGATGGAACACTTTTAAATATTGCCAGACAATCAGCATATTATAACGTACCCCTTTTTGGAATAAATTTAGGCCATTTGGGTTTTCTCACTGAGGTTGAAGCTGAGGAAATGTTCCCCGCTCTGGAAAAATTAATTGCCGGAGAATATGAGATAGAAAAAAGGATGATGCTGGAAGCTACTGTTGAAACTGATAACATTCAGCTTGAAAAATCGGTGGCGCTGAATGATATAGGAATAACCAAGGGCCCCTTTGCAAGGATCATCAGATTGGGTATTTATATCAATGATGATTTCGTAGATTTATATTCCGCTGATGGAGTTGTTATATCAAGCCCAACGGGATCAACTGCCTATTCTTTATCTGCAGGCGGTCCCATAGTAAGCCCCGAGGTAAAGGTAATGATAATAACTCCTATATGTCCCCATATCCTTCATTCAAGATCTATCGTAGTTTCAAATGAAGATGTCGTTAAAATTGAGGTTTGCCAGAACAATACGGAGGTCATGCTTACTGTTGATGGACAACAGGGCTATAAGTTAAAGGCAGGAGATGTTGTTACTATAAGACAAGCTCAATGTCATACCAGTCTGGTTAAGCTAAAGGACAGAAGTTTTTTTCAAGTGCTTAGAAAAAAAATATCAGAGAAATGGGACTCAAACCGTAAATTTTAAAAAATGGAGGGAACAAAATGAAAATTTCCAGGCACGCCAAAATACTTGAGATTATTGAAGACTACATAATCGAAACCCAGGAAGAATTAGCTGAGATGTTGAAAAAGAATGGTATTAATGTTACTCAGGCCACCGTATCCAGGGATATTAAGGAATTAAGGTTGATCAAGGTCCTCACTGAGGATGGAAAATATAAATATGCGGCTATGAAAGAACAGGATAATATGCTGAATGAGCGTCTTTATAAAGTTTTTGCCGAAACGGTTTTGAGTTTAGACTATGCAGGCAATTTTATTGTAATCAAGACATTTTCTGGTGCGGCCAATGCGGCAGCAGAAGCTCTGGATGCCTTTGATTTAAAAGAGATAGTAGGTACAGTAGCAGGAGATAATACAATTTTTGTTTTGGTCAGAAATCAAGAGAATGTTATACCTGTTATTGAAAGGTTTAAAAAACTTATGAAATAGGTGAAATCTATGCTTCATGAATTATATATTAAAAACTTTATAATTTTTCATGAGGAAAGGGTAAGCTTTACTGATGGATTTAATGTGATAACCGGAGAAACCGGCTCGGGCAAATCGGTTATAATAGATGCGATTGGAGCTCTTTGCGGCGGAAAATTCAGCAAGGATGATATAAGGAGTGGAGCTGACAAGGCTTTTGTTCAGGGACTTTTTATTCTTTCGGACTCTCTGAAGGAGATTGAAGAGATACTGGAAAGCTATGGAATAAGCATGGAAGAAGATGGTTCCCTACTGATACAGAGGGAAGTCAGCATGGCAGGGAAAAGCTTATGCCGAATAAACGGACAGGCAGTCACACTGACTATGCTAAAAAATATCAGCCCTTATTTGATAGATATAGTAGCACAAAATGAACATCAGCTTTTATTTAAGCCTTCTATGCATATCAGATTTTTAGATGGCTTTGGTTCAGAAGAATTTTTTCAAATAATGAAGGAAATAGCTGCTTTGGTTGATAACATAAATTCCTTGACCGGAAAGCTTCAACAACTCTATGGAACGAGTCAAGAAAGGGAAAGAAAGCTTGACCTGCTGAAGTATCAGATTGACGAGATCGATAATGCTAATTTATCCTTAGGAGAATATGAGAAGCTAATAAACCGCAAAAAGCTATTGAATAATAGCGAAAAGCTCTTTAACGTGATTTCATCAATATATCGGGAATTATTTCAAGGCGATGAAAAAGGGAAAAGTGTCTTAGATAATATAGGAAGCTCTCTGGAGTCCATGGAGAATATAAATGAAATAGATGAAAATTTAAATGATTTTAAAGATACTATAGCAGACTGCTTTTATAAATTGGAGGATCTGAGAAACCCGATAAGGAAATATAGAGATAATATTGAATTTGACAGCGGAGAAATTGAAGTGATTGAAGAAAGGCTTGAAATTATCAATAAACTCGCGAGAAAATATGGGAATTCAATAGAAAATATACTGCAATACAGAGAAGAAGCTATTTCAGAGTACGAAAGCCTTAAGAACAGTCAAGCTGTAATAAGTGAATATGAGCAAGAGATTGATCGCCTGAAAGAAAAATATTTTGAAAAAGCTTTTTTATTGTCCAATATGCGAGAAAAGCTTTCGTCGACATTGGAAGATATGGTTGAAAAAGAACTAAGAGATTTAAATATGACCGGAGCAAGATTTATTGTCAATATAGAAAAACGAGAAGAGCATATTGATAAAGAGGGCATTGATAAGGTGGAGTTTATGCTGTCCGCAAATCCCGGAGAAGCTGAAAAACCATTGATAAAAGTCGCATCCGGAGGAGAAGTATCCAGAGTAATGCTAGGTATAAAATCTGTGCTGTCTCGTTTTAAAAAGCATGATTGTATGGTATTTGATGAAATTGATGCAGGGATTGGAGGACATACAGCTAATGTGGTTGGCCAAAAGCTTTACAATATTTCTAAGTTTATTCAGACTATATGTATAACTCACTTGCCCCAGATCGCTTGTTATTCTGATAATCATATTAATGTCAGCAAACATATTGAAAGCAATAAAACTTTTTCGGAAATTAAAAATTTAACGGAAGAGGAAAGGATTTCTGAAATCGCAAAAATGATAGCCCTTGGTAATGATTATGATTTTTCACTAAGTATGGCAAAAGAGTTATTAGAAAGTAAAAAGGCTTGATTAAAGCCTTTTTTAATTATTAAAAAGTATAAATTTCCTTAATCTTAGCTTTTCATAAAATTCATTTCAATAAAGCTTCATCGATTTAAAATACTTGGCAAAGCATTCTCATTTTAAAATTATGACAATTATTTAATAGAATAATGGGACTATGAAATAGGAAAATTAAATTATAGAGAAAGAAATTTGAAGGTTGAATTCTTCTGGGGAAACAGGAGAGTGAAGCTTTTGGCAGTATTTAATAAAAACAATGGTTGGAGGAGTATAATATCCTTTTTTATTTTATGCCTAGTTTTGACAGGATTATCACAGATATCTAATTTATCTGAAAAAAATTATCTGCCTCAAGGTGAAGTAAAGATCTTTAGTTTGCTATCTAAAAAAAATAATACGGTCAGTGTTGCGCCTGATATACAAGTAATACCATCAGGAGAATCTATTGGAGTTAAAATTGAATCAAAAGGGGTTTTAGTCGTTGGGTTATCGACAATAACAGATATAAGCGGGAAAAAAGTGTGTCCTGCTTCAGAAGGAGGCTTCGCTAGTGGCGATAAGATCCTGAAGATAAATGGTGAAAACATAGAAAATGAAAAAGATATAATTGAAATAATCAATGATGTAGAGAACAAAGGGAAAAAGGTAAAAGTATCCATTGAAAGAAAAGGAAAGCCTCTGGAATTGACAATAAGGCCTGTGCAAAGCAACGAAGATAAGCTTTTTAAGATGGGCTTGTGGGTCAGAGATAATATTGCAGGCGTTGGGACCATGACGTTTTATGAGCCTGACTCGGGTGAGTTCGGTGCGCTTGGGCACGGAATCACTGATATAGATTCGGGTGTTTTGATCGATATTGACAAAGGGAAAATAATGAAATCCAAGGTAATAAGTATTCAAAGAGCCAAGAAAGCTGCTCCAGGCGAAATTGTAGGTCTTTTTACAGATAATGGCGGAGTTTATGGTGTTATCAATAAAAATACTGCTTTTGGAATTTATGGAGTTTTAGAAAGAAACAGCATAAATAAAAGATCTGCTTCTATGCCTATAGCTTTGAGCAGCCAGGTAAAAGAAGGGCCGGCTAAGATATTGACTACTATTGAAGACAACAAAGTTGAAGAGTTTGACATTGAAATCCAAAAAATATTTAGACAAAACAATGCAGATTCAAAAAGTATGATCATAAGAATAACAGATGAAAGATTGATAGAAAAAACAGGCGGAATAGTGCAGGGCATGTCAGGCAGCCCCATTATACAAAACGGAAGGCTTGTGGGAGCTGTGACCCATGTTTTGATCAATGATCCGCTCAGAGGATATGGCATATTTGCTGAATGGATGATAAAAGAAACAAATATCAGCCCTGCCTCCAGCTATAAATCTGTAGTAGGTCAGTGAATAAAGTAGGTCAAACGCAGCTTTAACACCGTTTGGCCTACTGGCATTTAATTTTGCAAAATTTGTAGTTTTTTTTAAGTATTTTATTGTCTCAATTTGTTTGAATTTTATGAACGATACTTGGCATTATATAGCAGGAAATGAATTTACTGTGTCGAATTACTATTTAGACTACTAAAAAGGGGGAGATTTTATGGATTTGAGTAAAATTAAAATAGTTATTGCTGATGATAATAAGGATTTTTGTGGTATTTTAAGTGAATATCTAGAGATGCAAGATGACTTTGAGATTGTCGGTACTGCTAAGGATGGCCTTGAGACTCTAGACCTGATCGCATCCAAGCTGCCGGATATTGTAATATTAGATATTATAATGCCCCATCTTGATGGATTAGGTGTATTGGAAAAATTGAACAGCATGAAATTGGAGAAAATTCCTAAGGTTATAATTCTTTCTGCTGTCGGTCAAGACAAAATTACACAAAAAGCATTGGCATTAGGCGCTGAATATTATGTTGTAAAACCATTTGACATGGATATATTCGCAAAAAGGATCAGGGAATCAATGGGCATTATGTCAGCAGGCTCAGAAAAAAAGATATTGTTTCAATCGCCTTCTATCAGTGTGTCCGCTAATGTTCCCAGCCAAGATTTAGAGTCTGCGATAACAGGAATCATACATGAGATCGGTGTCCCTGCACATATAAAGGGGTACATATACTTGAGAGAAGCAATAACTATGGTGGTCAATAACATGGAGCTGCTCAGTGCGGTAACAAAAGAACTATATCCATCCATAGCAAGAAAATTCAATACTACGTCAAGCAGAGTAGAAAGAGCGATAAGACATGCTATAGAAGTTGCATGGGGTCGAGGAAGACTGGAAGTCATAAATAATTTGTTCGGTTATACAATACATAATGACAAAGGAAAGCCTACAAACTCAGAATTTATTGCTATGGTTGCAGATAAACTCAGACTGGAAATGAAGATAAGTTAATATGCATTAATAAATAATACTTAATAAGCTTTATATCGGGATCAAGTACATAATGCAGCGGTGGAAGTCCACCGCTGCATCGCTTTGTGTTCTAAAGAAGAGAAGAAAATGTTCTTGCCAAAGCGTCGATAAATTTCACTGCTCTTGGAAGCCCTTCATAATATTTTATAGTCATCTCTGTACTGTTGTTTAGATCATCACAAAACATGCTTTCCAACTCTTGACTTTTTTCTTCATCATAAATCATAGCATTTATTTCATAATTTAGCTCATAGCTTCTCATATCCATATTAGCAGTACCTACTGACGCTATTTTACCGTCGACAGTGATGGTTTTGGCATGCACAAAGCCTTCCTTATCGTAAAAGAATACTTTTGCACCACATTTTATGAGTTCAAAGAGAAAAGTTCTCGATGCATGATAGACCAAAAAATGATCATACTTGCCGGGAAACAGTATTTTTACTTCAATGCCTGACAGAGCTGCAATCTTTAATGCTTCCATTATGCTTTCACTGGGCACAAAATATGGTGTAGTGATATATATATGATGCTTCGCCATACTTATCATTTTTAATATTCCTTGCATTATTGCCGGATAACTTGAGTCTGGGCCGCTTTTTACTAATTGAAGCACCTTGCCCGAATATTTATTGGGAACCGGAAAATACGCTTCAAAGTCGTCATCATCGAAAGTATATTCTTTTAAAGCTTTTTTTATAGTGATATAGTCATCAAGGAAAACAGCCTGCAAACCGAGTACAAAATCTCCCCTTATCATAAGATGCGTATCTCGCCAATATCCTAATTTACTCTTGCCAAGGTATTCATCGCCTATATTTATTCCGCCTATAAAGCCTATTATGCCATCAATGATCGCTATTTTTCTATGATTTCTATAGTTGATTTGCGTGTTTATGCTTCTCAGGAGAGGAGCTAAGAAGTATGAATACTGAATTACCTCAACACCTGCATTTCTAAGCTCGGATATATATTTCTTTCCCAGCTTTATAGAACCGACACGGTCCAGGATGAGCTTTACTTTAACACCTTCATGTGACTTTTCAATCAAAATATTTTTGATTTTATTGCCTATCAAATCATTTTTTACTATGTAGTATTCCATATGTATGTGATTTCTGGCTTTCAATAATTCCTGCTTGAGCACTTCAAATTTTTCCTCACCATTTTTAAATATGCTTATATCATTATTGATAAAAATGGGAGAATCACTATTTTTGCCTAGCAGTTCAATCAATGATATATACTCTGAACTTTCAATTTTACATAATGCATGGTTTATCAATTCTTTAATTATCGGACTTATCTCATCATTCAATTTATGCCTTTTCCAATTCCGCCCCAGAAATATATAGAATAGTACTCCTAAAGGGGGCAAAAGTACGATAATAAGCAGCCAGGCTATGGTTTTTTCCGGCCTTTTTCTTTCCAGAATGACTACCAAAACTGTTATTATGATGTTTATCAATATAAATAATGAAATAGCTAGTTCTATTTGCTTGCTCATAGCACCCACCATCCTATCCTAATAATATTATATGATTAAAATCATGATAAGGATAGTATGGAATGAGCCAACAGTATTAATGTGGTCAATTATTGTTTTCGATGAGATATTTTTTAAGCGTGATGTTTTGATTTTGAATGTTATTTAGTATATAAATGAGATCTGAAAATTTGCCGACAAAATAAAAGCTTTTATTTGTTAAAATACTAAGCATATGTTTATTACCTCCCTTTTAAATGCTAAAATATTATATGTGTTTAATTTAAAATAATTCATTTTAGAGGTGGTACGATGGACGTTTTCGAAAAAACAATTGATAATAAAAATATATATAAAGGCAAAATAATCACTTTGGATTTAGAGACTGTATTATTGCCTAACAAAAAAACCGCTGATAGAGAGATAGTAAGGCATCCCGGCGCTGTCGCAATCATACCAGTTGATGAGTCAGGCAATATATATTTCGTTAAACAATTTAGGAAGGCTATAAACTCTGAACTGTTAGAAATACCTGCCGGTAAGCTTGAAAGAGGTGAAGAGCCATCTGAATGTGCTCTGCGGGAATTGCAGGAGGAAATAGGATATACGGCCGATAAGCTGACATTTATAACCGAGATATATACTTCCCCGGGGTTTGCAGATGAAAAAATATATATTTTTAAGGCCGAGGACCTGATTAAAAGTGAACTGGCAAAAGATGACGATGAGTTTATAAATATATATAGGCATAAGCCGGATGAGGTTTTTGAAATGATAAAGAAACGTGAAATTACAGATGCCAAAACTATTGTAGCTTTGATGACGGCCTTTAAACTATAGAGCATATTATGGCTGCCCCAGGCATATATTTTATAGAAAAGTGGACAAAATCTAAGGGGGTGGCAACTTGTTCGGCCGATTAAATTATGCGGCAGCTAAACATATCAGAGAAAATGGAATTTGGTATTTGTGTTTTTTTATTTTATTTTCTCTTGGAATAAGCTTCGGTGCTTTTTGGGTAAGCAAGCTTTCAATAGATTCAAAGGATCTGCTGATAAGATATGTTGAAGGATTTTTTAATCTTATACCAGGAGGTACCATATACAATGGGGGTACGTTCAGAATATCATTTATCAACAATATGATATGGATTGTTATGCTCTTTATATCTGGATTTACATATTTAGGTGCCGTTGTCTCTCCGTTGTATATGACCTTTAAAGGCTTTTGTTTTGGGTTCTCTGTCGCCTTTCTCGTTGAAAGCTTTGGAAGAAAAGGGCTAATTTTTTCACTGATATCCTTATTGCCTCATAGCATAGTTTTGATTCCGGGAACCATTTTTTTATGTACAATATCATTTCAATATAGTTTATTTTTATTAAAATCCAGGAATGATAAAAGATACGAGACTAAAAGACAAAGCTTTGCGAGTTATATTGTTCCATTTGCTTTTGGATTGGCTGCAGTGATATTATCCAGTATAATTGAGTCTTATATAACACCGGTTTTTATAAGGAGCCTTTCAGTTTTTATTATATAAATCTATTTACCTATTATAGTAATTTTTTCATGCCATGGAGGATTTTTTTGCTTTATGTTGAATATGTAAAACGATGATTAGAAAAAGGGGATAAAAACATGGCATATATGGAAGCTTTTGCTGATTATTTACAAAATGAAAGAAAACTTAGTAAAAATACATTTGAATCATATATTCGGGATGTTAGAGCATTCTACATATATTTGCAGAATAATGATCAAAAGATAGATTCTGTTTCAAAGACTAATATAATAACATATCTCATTTACCTGCAAAAAGACGGCAAGACAACATCGACTATATCAAGACATCTTGCATCTTTAAGGTGCTTCTTTCATTTTCTTGTAAATAGCAGATATATAGAGCACGATCCGACTGTTAATTTAGAGTCCCCGAAAGTTGAAAAAAAATTGCCTTCCATATTAACTAAAAAAGAAGTGGAAAAACTGCTGGAGCAGCCGGATGCTGCAGATGCCAAGGGCTTGAGAGATAAAACTATGCTGGAGCTTTTGTATGCTACAGGTATCAGAGTAACAGAATTGATATCCTTAGATATTGATGATATTCAATTAGAAGATGGATTGCTGCTGTGCAAAAACAGCAATGGGAAGCTTAGAACGATTCCTATAGGGAATTATTGCTTAAAGTACATAAAGCTCTTTTTAAGCGACTATAGAGATAAACTTGGACCCTCAGCTGATGAAAAAGCTCTCTTTCTTAATTTTCACGGTGGAAGAATGACGCGGCAAGGCTTCTGGAAGATAGTAAAATATTATACCAAAAAAGCAGACATCAGCAAAACCATTACTCCTCATACCTTAAGGCATTCTTTTGCAGTACATTTAATTGAAAATGGTGCAGATCTGCAATCCATACAGGAAATGTTAGGCCATTCAGATATTTCAACCACTCAAATATACAGCAAAATAAATAACACAAGAATTAGAGAAGTGTACAACAGAACACATCCAAGGGCTTAGAGCTCTTGAACGAGACTTCATTCAGTGGGAGATTTGACTGCCACTGAATATTAGTCGAGTCCATACTGGACTTAGCCGCCCTTTGTCATATACCTCCTTTCGAGGTGCTTGACTTAGGGCGGATTAGTTCAGTGTTTAATTATTAGCAGGAGGAGTTTGTGTGATAAACAGAGTGATATTGATAGTACTGGACAGCATGGGCATTGGTTATTTGCCTGATGCATATGAGTATGGCGATGAAGGCAGCGATACATTAGGCAATATAGCTAAAAGCTATAGAAATTTTAAAATTCATAATTTAACCAAGCTAGGAATCGGTAATATTGAAGGCATCAGCTCCTTCATAGAAAAAACAGACAGCCCAAAAGGAGCCTATGGAAGAGCATCAGAGGCATCAAAGGGCAAGGATACAACAACAGGACATTGGGAAATTGCCGGCCTGAAGCTATCAAATCCATTCCCAACATTTCCAAATGGATTCCCTGATGAGCTGATAATGTCTATTGAAGAAGCAATAGGCATAAAAACCATTGGGAATGAAGTTGCATCAGGAACAGAGATCATCAATCGGCTTGGAGATATTCATGTTAAAACCGGCATGCCAATAATATATACATCAGCTGACAGTGTATTACAGATAGCAGCACATGAGGAAGTTATATGCTTGAATAGGCAATATAAGATATGCAGCATAGTTCGGGACATCATGCAAGGTGCTTACGGGGCGGGAAGAATAATTGCAAGGCCATTTATCGGTGCAGCCGGTCAATACATGCGTACCAAAAACCGTAAGGATTTTTCTTTGAAGCCCTCGGGTAAAACCATGCTGGATTATATCAAAGAAGAAGGCATGGAAGTCGTGGCAGTAGGCAAAATAGAGGATATTTTTGCTTCCCAAGGAATAACTATGTCGGTCCATATCAAGGACAATATGGAAGGCGTAGATAAAACTATTGAATACATTCGGGGCGGCAACAAGGGATTAATATTTACCAATCTGGTTGATTTTGATATGCTTTATGGGCATAGGAATGATATAAATGGATATGCAAATGCTATAATGGAGTTCGATGGACGATTGCCTGATATAATGGAGGCAATGAAGGATGAGGATATTCTTATAATAACTGCTGATCATGGATGCGACCCCACGACCCCAAGCACCGATCATTCACGAGAGTATATACCTATATTGATATATGGAAAGAGTATTAAAGACAAAATAAATATAGGAACCCGAGAATGTTTCTGCGATATTGGAGCTACAATATTGGATATTCTAAATATAAAAGGTCAGATTGAAGGTTCATCCTTTAAATCATTATTGTTTGGGAGTGATTTTAATGAAAGAACTATATGAAATGATTTTGGAAGCAAAAGATTATATTGCAGGCAGTTTAGATGAAAGACCCGAAATAGGCCTTATATTAGGCTCAGGATTAGGAGTTCTGGGAGACGAAGCAGAGAAAAAAAATATAATAGATTATCACGATATACCGAACTTTCCCGTTTCTACTATTGAAGGACACAAAGGAAGATTTATTTTTGGCGAAATTGCAAATCGTAAAGTAGCGGTCATGCAGGGACGTTTTCATTATTATGAAGGATACACAATGAAAGAGGTTGCTTTTCCCGTATGGGTTATGAGAGCACTAGGAATAAAAAAGCTGATTGTTACCAATGCAGCAGGCGGTGTAAATACCGGCTACTCTCCTGGTGACTTGATGCTTATAAAAGACCATATCAATCTTATGGGCAGTAATCCTTTGATAGGACCAAACCTTGATAGTTATGGAACAAGATTTCCAGATATGTCAAATGCATATCCTATGAGCATGAGAGATATGGTTAAAAGAATTTCCGAGGTTTTGAACATACCTATCAAAGAAGGCGTTTATGCATCGATGACGGGCCCTGCTTATGAAACACCTGCCGAAATAAGGATGGCAAGAACTATGGGGGCTGATGCAGTAGGGATGTCAACAGTACCCGAGGTCATCGCAGCCAATCACTCCGGAATGGAAGTAATAGGTATTTCATGCATAACAAATATGGCCGCCGGTGTCCTGGATAAACCTTTAAGCCATGACGAGGTAATAGAGACGGCAAATGAAGTAAAAGATAAATTTATAAAGCTTGTAATGGGCATCATCAAGGAGATGTAGAGGAGGATTATTGATGAGTTATATGGAGAAAATCGATAAAGCATATGATTATATAAAAAACATCATATGCCAAAAACCTCAGATCGGAATTGTTCTTGGTACAGGTCTGGGAACTTTAGCAGACTATATTGAAAATAAAATAATTATTGATTATAAAGATATTCCGGAATTCCCTGTTTCTACGGTAGAGGGGCATGCAGGCCGTTTAATATTCGGAGATCTGGAGGGCAAAAAGATTTTGGCCATGCAAGGGCGTTTTCATTATTATGAAGGCTATACAATGAAGGAAGTAACCTTGCCTGTCAGAGTCATGAAAAAGCTTGGCATTGATATGCTGCTTCTCAGCAATGCTTGCGGTGGCCTGAACAAAGCATTTTCTGCAGGCGATATTATGATCATAAATGATCACATCAATTTAATAGGTGATAACCCGTTGATAGGGGCGAATCTATCCGTTTTCGGGCCAAGATTTCCTGATATGTCTCAGGCTTATGATGCCGAGCTTATCAGGATATGCAGTGAAGTAGCAGAAAGATTAGATATAAAAGTACATAAGGGAGTTTATACTGCCATAAGCGGCCCATATTATCTTTCAAAGGCCGAGCTTAGGATGCTTATAACTATGGGCTCTGATACTGTAGGCATGTCTACAGTGCCTGAAGCTATTGCAGCAAGACACTGCGGAATCAGAACCATAGGGCTTTCATGCATAACAGATATGGCTTTGCCCGATTCCCTGGTTCCGCCTTCCCATGAGGAGGTAGTAAGAGTAGCTGAGCTGACAAAACCGCGTTTTGTTAAGCTTGTTAGGGAGTTTATTAAAGAGGTGAAGTTTAGTGAGAGTTTATGATATCATTCTCAAAAAAAGAAATGGCCATGAATTGAGCGATGAAGAAATAAATTTTTTTATAAACGGAATTATGGATGGAAGCATTCCTGATTATCAAGCTTCTGCATTACTCATGGCAATATATTTCAAAGGCTTGAATAAGAGGGAAACAGCCCAGTTAACCATGGCTATGGTAAATTCGGGAGATGTGCTGGATTTGTCCGGTATTGCCGGTATAAAGGTTGATAAGCACTCCACAGGGGGTGTAGGCGATAAAATAAGCTTGATCGTAATACCATTGGCAGCAGCAGCAGGGGTACCTGTCGCAAAAATTTCAGGCAGAGGCCTTGGCCATACGGGCGGAACTGTAGACAAGCTGGAAGCAATATCAGGTTTTAATACTGAATTGAGCAAGGAGACTTTTTTTGATAATGTGAACAAATATAAGATGTCTATTGCAGGGCAAACAGCCAATCTCACGCCTGCGGATAAAAAACTATATGCATTGAGAGATGTAACGGCTACAGTGGATAGCATACCTTTGATAGCGAGCTCCATAATGAGCAAAAAAATAGCCTCTGGTGCAGACTGCATAGTGCTGGATGTAAAAGTGGGCTCCGGAGCATTCATGAAATCCATTGATGAGGCTGTTTTGCTTGCAGAAACAATGGTTGAGATAGGCAAATCATTAAACAAAAAAACAATAGCAGTTGTATCTGATATGAGCCAGCCCTTGGGCCATGAAGTAGGAAATGCCAACGAGGTTAAAGAAGCCATAGAGGTATTACGAGGAGACGGTGCTGAGGATGAGACCGAGGTAGCATTAACTATTGCTTCATATATGACTGTTTTGGGAGGAGCATTTAGTGAATTTAATGAAGCCTATGGATATTTGAAAGGGATTATTGAATCGGGAAAGGCATTGGATAAATTTAAGCAGCTTATATCAATACAAAGCGGGAATCCGGAGGTAGCAGATAATCCTGAGCTGCTTCCCCAGGCCAAGCATCATATAGAGATAAAATCTTCCCAGGAGGGCTTTGTTTATTCTATAGATGCTGAGAGTATAGGAGTAGCAGCTATGCTGCTCGGAGCAGGCAGGAGAAAAAAGAATGATTCAATAGATCACTCGGCAGGCATCACCATCAAGAAAAAAGTAGGAGAAAAAGTAAATCATGATGATACAATTTGCATATTGCATACAAATCTAGAAAATTGGGATGAAGCACGAGTTTCTGCTGAAAATGCATTTAAAATAATGAAGACTGCAAATAAACCTTTAAAATATATCCATGACATCATACAATAAGCACAGCATATTACGAATAACAATCCTCCTATAGGGAAATATAACAACAAAACAATTATAGGAGGGTTTTTATGACTAAGCAAAGTAGAAATCTATCCATTTTTATTTTAATATTAGCTGCAATGATGCTTAATCAGCCGATTATAGCAAAGTCAGATATTGAGATGTCCCTGAATTGTAAATCTGCACTGCTTATGGAAGCCTCAACCGGGACAATAATATATGAGAAGAGTGCCCATGATAAGCTGGAGCCTGCGAGCGTGACAAAGATAATGACCATGCTGATTGTTATGGAAGCGTTGGATTCAGGTAAAATCACTCTTGAAGATAAAGTGGTCATAAGTCAAAAAGCCAGTAAGATGATCGGCACCTGTTTGCTTTTAGAGGAAGGTGAAGTTAGGACTGTAAAAGATTTGATCACCGGAATTGCCGTAGAATCAGCGAATGATGCCAGCGTAGCAATAGCCGAATATCTTTCAGGCAGCGAAGAAGAGTTTGTAAAGCTGATGAATAAGAGGGCCCAAGAGCTGGGAATGGCTGATACGAACTTTGCGAACTCCCATGGCCTTCACGCTGAAGGACATGTTACCTCAGCTCATGATATAGCTATAATGTCAAGAGAGTTGATACAGCATGAGAGAATTTTTGACTATATTTCAATTTATATGACAAAAGTGACGGTAGGAAAGAAGAATAATGTTGTAAGAGAATTGGCAAACAAAAACAAAATGGTAAATTTTTATGATGATGTAGACGGCATAAAAACCGGATTTACAGATAATGCAATGTATTGCATATCTGCTACAGCTAAAAGAAATGATCTTAGATTTATAAGTGTCATAATGGGAGCTCCCAGTACGAATTCAAGAAATAATGATGCAAGAAAACTGCTGGACTATGGCTTCGCAAATTACTCTACATATGTTGTAGGGAAAAAAGGGGAGACTATTAAAAAAGTAGAAATTTCAAAAGGAAATAAGATAAATGCAAATGCAGTTCTTGAAAAAAATGCCAGTGTTCTCATAAAAAAAGGTGAAGAAAAGCAGATTGAAAAAAGAATAATTGTACCTGATAAAGTAGCAGCGCCTTTATCCAAAGGAGATAAGCTGGGGGAAATAATTATTTTAAAAAATGGAGAAAGCCTTGAGAGCATACCTGTAGTTATAGATGAAGATATCGGAAGAGCAGGATTTTTTAATAATATAAATAAGGCTATACGATATTGGCTAAGCGACTGATCAAAATCATATAAAAAAAGTAATGCAATTGCATTACTTTTTTTATATGATTTTTTATGTTATAATACCCAATATTAACAGTATTCTTAGTTCAGACGAAGTTTAAAGGCTTTAAGAGCTTATAGTGTGCCGCTTATAGAAAATAGCGTTAGTTAGCTATCGGACGGATTGAGACAGACAGATAGATAAATGAAAGGATGATATTTTTGCTGGGTATTGATTTCATGGATTTGCTCCATAGACTGCCTGCTGTGTTCATTGGCTTTTCATTTCATGAATTTGCACATGCTTTAGCAGCTGATGCTATGGGAGACGATACTGCAAGATTAAGCGGACGGTTGACTCTGGATCCGTTGGTTCACATTGATCCTTTAGGTATAATCATGCTGGCCGTATTCCGATTTGGGTGGGCCAAGCCTGTTCCGATAAACCCGCTCAACTTTAAAAATAGAAAAAAAGGCATGATATTGGTTTCTTTGGCAGGGCCAATGATGAATTTTATTATTGCTTTAGCTGCATTGTTTATTTATGCCATACTTTATAGTAAATTTGGATTTATCAATGAGATTGTTGACAATATATTGATCAATATTTATTTAATAAATATTGGATTAGGCGTATTTAATTTAATACCGCTTCCGCCTCTAGACGGCTCAAAGATTCTGGCAGGTTTTCTGCCGGCTAGGTTTGAATACAAATTTTACAGTTATGAACGTTACTCCTATTTGTTGCTGTTGCTTTTGATATTCACAGATGCAATCGATACAATCTTAGGCCCCATGTTTTTTTATGCAGAAATGGGCATTTCATATGTTGTCGGGCTTTTCTTTTGAACGAGACTTCATTCAGTGGAGGATTCAACTCCCGCTGAATGTTAGCCGAGTCCATGCTGGACTTAACCGTCCTTAGCCACTCGTATCCTATAGAGGCGTGGGACTTAGGGCGGGTTAGTTCAGTGTTAAAATTTAAAAATGGTGTGGTAATTATTATGTCAATAAGCATAAAACTTGAAATATTTGAAGGACCTTTTGAATTGCTTTTTCATTTAATCGAAAAGGCCCAGGTGGATATTTATGATATTCCCATAGCTGATATTGCGGATCAATATATCAGCTATTTGAACATGATGCAGAGTCTTGATATAGACTTAGCCAGTGAGTTTCTGGTCATGGCTGCAACCCTTCTTGAAATAAAATCTAAGATGCTATTGCCTAAGCCGCCTAAAGCAGATGAAACGGAAGCTGAGGACCCAAGGGATGACCTGGTGAAAAAGCTGCTTGAATACAAGGCTTATAAGGAGCTATCCTCGGTGTTGAAGGAAAGGCTTTTAGTAAATGAAAAAGCTTTATGCAAGGATTCTTGCCTGGCAGATGAGATAATAGATTCTTTTACGCTTCCTGACAGGCTTTCAGCAGAGATTTTATTTGAAAAATTCCAGGCTATAATGATGAAGAAGCATCAAGAAAAAAACCCAAGCTTTAGAAGGATTTTCAGAGATAATGTTACGGTAGAAGAAAAAATATCTTATGTTCTTAAGTACATGTCAGAAAAAAGATTGCTTTATTTTGATGATCTCATCATAGATTGCATTGATAAGCTTGAAGCCGTAGTTACTTTTCTTGCAGTTTTGGAGCTTATTAAGCGCAGAAGCATACATGTAGAGCAATCAAGGAATTTTGATAAAATTGTTATAAAAAGAAGGTAATAGTTATGGATATAAAAAAAATTAAAGCTACTGTGGAATGCCTCTTGTTTGTTTCCGGTGATCCTGTATCTTTAAAAGAGCTTTCCTCAGCTTTAGAGGTGGACCAGGCTACTCTGAAGAAGATAATCAACCAACTTACAGATGATTTTGATGATGAAGCCAGAGGAATAAAAATTGTAGAGATAAACGGCAGTTATCAGCTATGCTCAAAATCTGAGCTCTATGAATATGTGGAGAAGCTATTGAAGCCAAAAGCCAAAACCGGTTTATCCCAGGCTTCCCTGGAGACCTTATCAATTATTGCATATAAACAGCCTATTACAAAATCCAGCATAGATTCGGTGCGAGGGGTTAAATCAGATGCTTGTATAACAAGACTGGCGGAAAAAGACATGATAAAGGAAATCGGGAGGATGGAGGGCCCCGGAAGGCCTATATTATACGGAACAACCGATACTTTTCTGCGGTTATTTGGATTGAAAAGCATCGTAGAGCTTCCGCCTCTTAACAATATGGATTAAAGAATAATACTCGGCAGCGTATTATTCTTTAATTTTTTGGCAAAATACTTCAAGAATATATAATTATGCCTGGAGGAATAGCTTTGTATTTGTTATTAGCTATCACAGCATTTTCTATTGTAGCTTTAGCTTTATTTCATTCTCATCTAAAATTAAAAATATCATATAAGAGGATGGAAAATAATGATATTGTTACACTTGCTGCATCTGCGTTTTTTGGAATTATAAGATATAAAGCCGAACTGCCCTTTTTAGATTTTGTAAAAAAAATGGACAATTTTACGCTGCGATTTAGATTAAGGTTAAAATCCGGCAAAGAAATCCAGGATGAGATAAGATTGAAAAGGATTGAATCACTGGATGAATTATTGAGCAGCCTGGATGATATAATTTCTTGCTATCGTTTAAATAAAAGGGCGATAAGGTATCTGGCAAAAAAGGCACAGATCAGAGATTTCTCCCTATATTCTGCTTTCGGGTTTGATGATGCTTATATCACAGGAGTTATGTATGGTATTTTATATACAGCCATTGTAAACTTCCTTACATTCATAAAAGCCCATATTGATCTGCAGATCAAGGAAATTGATTTAAAACCGGTTTTTAACAAAGAAGTTTTTCATCTTGTGTTGAGTTGCATAATTGATATAAAGATAGGACATATTATTACTGCATTAAGAATGTTTATAAAAACTTCAAGAGGAAGTGAGATAGATGGAACAACCTATTCAAGGTCTTATGAAAACAACTATGGAAAATATTAAGGAAATGATTGATGTAAACACAGTTATAGGAGACCCTGTAGAGACCTCAGACGGTACAGTGATCATTCCTATATCTAAGGTTGGGTTCGCCTTTATATCTGGCGGAGGGGATGTAAAGAGCGATGAGACTGATCCCTCAAAATCCTTCACCGGAGGCAGCGGCGCAGGAGTATCTGTCCATCCGGTAGGCTTCCTATCCATAAATCAAGGGCAGCTCAGGATGGTCCCGGTAAATTTCAATACTGCTGTAGATAGGCTTATTGATCTGATTCCAAGATTTATTGATAAAATTGAAAAACGAAGCGATAAAATTTAAATAAGCAAGCAGCTAAATCTGGAAGAGAGGAGTTAAAATCCTCTCTTATTTATGTTATAATGAAATGTATCATGCCATAATATACCATGCATTGAATAATAGGAGGTCTTTATGGAGTTAAAGGAAGCGATGGATTTAATCTGGGAAAACAGGAAATATTTAACGGACGATCCAAAGGAAATAATGAGCCATTTAAACGAAGAGGTGGCTGAATCTTTAAAGGCTTTGCTAAAGGGTGATTCTGACAGAGCCAAAAGAGAACTGGAGGATGCATTGTCATGCTTATTTATTGCTCTTAAAGTATTTGATGTAGATCTGGATGAAGCTGTTATTCATCAAGTGGAACAGATGAAAAAGAGAGTAGGAAATGTGATGATTTTTAAGAACGATAAGGTAGAGATTTTTGTTAATGGAATTTTAAAGGGCGGATGGTCTATTTGGGGCGATGATGATATAAAGGAAGCGGAGAAAATTGCCAAGGAATTTGGATGTAAAATAATTAGAAGTTAAAGATTAACATCATACTTCAAAGTATTATATGCATCATTCTGTTAATAATAAATAAAAAGGTAACGGGGTGATTGCATGATAAAAAGAATTTCTATATTCTTATTTTTATTTGCGTTGATATTATTGTTTACAAATATATTTGTTGCCAATGCATCTGATATAGATGCAAAAGCATATATGCTCATGGATGTGAAAACAAATAGGGTTCTGTACAGCCATAATAGCTCAGCCAAGCTTCCGATGGCCAGTACAACAAAAATAATGACTGTTATTTTGGCTATTGAGAGCGGAAGGCTGGACGAAATGGTTACAATAAGCAGAGAAGCATCCATTCAGGAAGGCTCTTCCATCTATTTGAAGGAAGGAGAAAAGATCAAGCTTGAAGACCTGCTTTATGCAATAATGCTTCACTCGGGCAATGACGCTTCTGTAGCAGTGGCTGAACATCTTTGCGGTACCGTTGAAAAATTTGCAGAATTAATGAATGAAAAAGCCAGGCAAATCGGTGCCAATAATACAAATTTCAAAAACCCTCACGGATTGCCTGACGATGAGCACTATACCACTGCCTTTGATTTGGGATTGATAACATGTTATGCTTTGCGGAATGATACGTTTGCCCAAATAGTAAAGACAAAAAGGAAGACAATCCCGGGCCCTGAAGAAGAGAATTGGGATAGGGTGCTGACGAATAAAAATAAAATGCTATGGCAATTTGGGGGAGGAGACGGTGTCAAAACCGGCTATACTAAAAAGGCAGGCAGGTGCCTGGTGTCCTCTGCAACCCGCGAGGATTGGCAACTGGCGTCTGTGGTATTGAATTGCGGAGATATGTGGAACGCATCTTCTCAGCTGCTGGAATACGGCTTTAATAATTATAAAAAGATCAAAGCAATAGATAAAGATGAGCCCTTTAAAGAAATACCGGTGATCAAAGGCAAGAAGAAACTTGCCAAGGTTTATCCGGCTGAGGATTTGTATGGGCCGATCAAGATAAGCGGAAACGAGGAAGAGGTAATAATAAAAGAAAACCTTGACAATAAGGTCAAGGCTCCTATATACGAAAATAAAAAGGCAGGAACTCTGGAAGCTTATATCGGCGATTTTTGTATAGGTAAAACTGATCTGATATACAAAGAAAACATTGAATCAACTAGTATACTCTATAATGTTAAAAAGATTTTGAAAGGGTTTAAATGAAGCAAAGGGGGCTGGATTTTTGATAAGGATAAGGAAGGCTCTGTCGGGAGATATGAAAAATATACTTATGTTCCTGCAGGACAATGATTCTGAGGATAAGGATATAGATAGTGATGATTGCTTTGTATATTATGACAATGACATGCTGCTGGGCTGCGGTATATCCTTTGCAAAGGGCGATTATTGCTTTATAAAGAATATTATAGTTGCTGAAAGGTTTAGAAGAGGTAAGGTTGGCACAGCTATAGCCAAAACTATATTGAATTCATATGAATGCAATGGTGCAAAGTATGCCCTATGCCGGGGAAGATGCAATGGTTTTTGTGAAAGCCTTGGCTTTCGTTCCACGGCAGCAGATGAGCTTCCGGTTTCTGTCCGAGACATGCTGTATGACCAAGGAAATATCAAGCCATTATATTTTGCATCGCTGGCAGGCTATTTTAAAGGCTGCGGATAAATTTGAACATTTCTAATATTTAACTTGAAAAGTTTGAACATTTAACTAATAATATTGATAAGTACATACGTATAGGGGGAAATATTATTAATGGCAAAAATAAAAATTACTGAAACTGTATTAAGGGATGGACATCAATCTCTGATTGCCACAAGAATGAGAACAGATGAAATGCTGCCTATTTTAGAAATAATGGACAAAGTAGGTTACCATTCTCTGGAGATGTGGGGAGGCGCAACTTTTGACGCTTGCCTGAGGTTTTTGAATGAGGATCCCTGGGAAAGATTGAGAAAAATAAAAGCTAAATTAAGCAATACCAAGCTTCAAATGCTTTTAAGAGGTCAAAACATTTTAGGATATAAAAACTATCCTGATGATGTTTTAGTTGAGTTTATAAAGCGTTCCTTAGGAAATGGTATAGATATTATCAGAATATTTGATGCATTGAATGATTTGCGAAATATTGAAAAGGCTATTGAGACAACCAAAAAATACGGAGGACATGCGCAAGGTACCGTGGTTTATACAATAAGTCCGGTGCATAACATAGATCTATATGTTTCACTTGCAAAAAAAATTCAGGATATGGGAGCAGATTCCCTTTGTATTAAGGATATGTCAGGCATACTGACTCCATATGTTGCCTATGATTTGGTCAAGGAGCTGAAACAGCATATAGATATTCCTATCCAACTGCATAGCCATTATACAAGCGGTATGGCTTCTATGGCATATATGAAGGCTATAGAGGCGGGTGTAGACATAATTGATACTGCTATCTCACCATTTGGTTTAGGAACTTCTCAGCCTGCTACCGAGCCTATAGTAGCGGCATTGAAAAATACAGAATTTGATACAGGATTAGATCTTGGAAAATTAAGTGAAGTAGCAGAATATTTTAAGACAATCAAAGAGAAGTATATAGCTGATGGAATTTTGAATCCTAATGTATTTAACGTAGATACAAGAGTTCTGTCTTATCAGATACCGGGAGGCATGATGAGCAATTTGCTATCCCAGCTTGCATCGCAAAACGCAAGCGATAAATTTGAAGAGGTATTGGTTGAATTGCCTCGTGTAAGAGAAGATCTGGGATATCCTCCGCTGGTAACGCCCACCAGTCAGATGGTAGGAACCCAAGCTGTATTTAATGTGGTGCTTGGTGAAAGGTATAAGATGATACCGTCAGAGATAAAGGCTTATGTAAAAGGCCAGTACGGCAAGCCTGTAGTTCCGATTTCCAAAGAAATTAAGAATAAAATCATAGGCGATGAGGAAGTAATCACCGTGAGACCCGCAGATTTACTGCCTCCGCAATTAGATAACTATAAAGAAGAGATCAAAGAATTTTATGAGCAGGAGGAAGATGTTCTGACTTACGCTCTATTCCCGCAAGTCGCATTAAAATTCTTCAGTCTCAGAAAAGCTGAGAAATACAAGATTGACGAAACCCTTGTCAATAAACAAGATATGACCCATCCCGTATAATAATAAGCCCCTGTTTACAGGGGCTTAACATTTGTCATGAAGAAATATTTTTATATTTTCTCCATTGCAAATTTTGACTACTTTGACCTTTGAATTATTTTTTATTCTTTTTCCGCATTTCAAGCAGATAAAGTTGCTTTTATATATTGTATCATGATATATATTGGTAGGAAGAGAACTATATTTTACCCAGCTTTTCCAACCGGTCTTGCAGTATTTGACTCGATTATCGTAATCTGCATAAACCCATTTCAATAGTCTTTTAAGGTGAAAAGGGTATTTCGTATACATTATAAAGTCTCTTGGCAATCCCAATGAGATCGAGTATTCTTCGAAGGTTTTTTCAATCAAGGACTGGAGAGGGTCACAAATTTTAGTACCTCTATATTTATAATTCTTATTCTTCAGGTATTTTCTTGCGTCATCAAACATATATCCCTGGCAAACTTCTATTTCCTCATTTTCATTTACCTCTAATATTTCTAAAGCATTTTTTACTATTTGTGTAGTATAATATAGGTATGATTTATTCTTGAAGTTGGCATTATCATATAAAATTGGAGGAATAATTTCATAATAATATTCTCCTGTTTCGCAGCGAAGAGCCCCTATGCAAGTACCTCCGATAAGACTTCCGCTGCCTGCATCATCGATTTGTATCATTTTTTCACCTGCAATTCAAAATTCAGATAATATATTGTATGAAGTAAATATTTTTTTAAACATAAGGAGGCGCTATATTGAGAATATTAGTATCTAATGATGATGGAATTAATGCAGCCGGCATATATCAACTAGCAAAAGCTTTAACAAAGTTAGGCAAGGTAACAGTGGTCTCACCCGAATCAGAAAGAAGCGCCAGCGGTCATTCCATTACGATGCATAAGCCTTTGAGAAGCAATCGGATTGATTTATATGGCAATGATATAGATGCGTGGAGTATAAACGGAACACCCTCAGACTGTGTCAAGTTTGCTCTGGATGTATTATTAAAAAAAGAAATTGATCTGGTAGTGTCCGGAATCAACAGAGGTTCAAATATGGGAACAGATGTATTATACTCCGGAACTGTATCGGCCGCTATTGAAGGGGCGATGCATGGCAAGCCGTCCATTGCCTTATCTCTGTGCTGTTATGAAAACTGTGATTTTGAACTTGCTGCTGAGTTGGCTGTTGATATATGTAAAAAACTATATGACGCTGGAATTGAAAAAGAAATTGTCATGAATGTGAACATTCCTCATATTCCGCGGAAGCTCATAAATGGGGTGAAGATAACCAGGCTGGGAGTGAGAAAATATAAAAATTGTTTTGAGGAAAGAAAAGATCCAAGGGGGAAGAGCTATTATTGGCTTGCAGGCGAATTGGATGAAACAGAAACCAACGGAGATACCGACATAAATGCTGTAAAAGGCAATTATATATCTATAACACCTATTAAAATTGACTTAACAAGCACGGAGACCTTGGAGAAGATGAAAAATGAAAATTGGGATTTGATCATGAAATAATTATCATAAAGATTCGGTATAACTTCTATACCGAATCTTTTTAATTTTTGCTAAAAAAAATAGATTAATTATTGCAATAAAAAATATAATATTATATACTAAAAATGAAGGCAAAATTGCATTTTTTTAATATTTATAAAAAAAATGAAATATAAATTGCAATTTTATGTTTTAAGGAGGAAAGAAGTATGAATAGCAATGAAACCGTAACTGAGAAACTAACCATCAATGAAAACTGGTGCAAGGGATGCGGTATCTGTGTTAAGTTTTGCCCTAAAAAAGTATTGGGATTAGAGCACGAGAAGGTAAAAATTATAGATATTGATAAATGTATACAGTGCGGGCAATGTGAACTAAGATGCCCTGATTATGCAATATACGTAAGGGGGAAGTAAAATGAAACGTAAGGCTCAATTGATGCAAGGTAACGAAGCATGTGTAGAAGGCGCTATTGCTGCAGGAATGAGGTTTTTCGCCGGATATCCTATAACTCCTTCTACAGAAATAGCAGAAATCTCAGCAGAAAAGCTTCCTTGTGTTGGAGGAAAGTTTATTCAGATGGAAGATGAAATAGCAAGTATGGCAGCAATTATAGGAGCTTCTTTGACTGGTTTAAAAACCATGACTGCAACCAGCGGTCCAGGTTTCTCACTTAAACAGGAGAACCTTGGTTATGCATCTATATCAGAAGTTCCATGTGTAGTAGTGAATGTTCAAAGAGGAGGCCCAAGCACAGGATTACCTACTTCACCGGCCCAGGGCGAGATTATGCAAGCCCGTTGGGGAACTCACGGCGATCATCCTGTTATAGCGTTGACTCCTTCTTCAGTAAAAGAAACTTTCGAACTGACTATAAGAGCATTCAATCTTGCAGAGAAATATAGAATGCCTGTAATATTGCTTATGGATGAAGTCATAGGACATATGAGGGAAAGGGTAGAACTTCCGGACATTTCAGAATTAGAGATAATAAGCAGAAAAAGGCCAAGTGTAAGCAAAGATGCTTATAAGCCCTATAAAGCTGATGAGGATTTAATACCACCTATGGCTAACTTTGGAGAAGGATACAGGTATCATGTAACAGGACTTGTTCATGACGAAACCGGATTCCCAAGCAATAGCTCTGCTGTAGCTGACAAGCTTGTCAGAAGATTAATGGATAAAATAGAAACCCATAAAGACGATATTATTCAATGGGAAGAACAAAATACCGAGGATGCAGATATTGTTATTGTTTCTATAGGCGGTGTATCCAGAGCCGCAGATACTGCAATGAAAATGTTAAGAGCTAAAGGACTTAAAGTAGGGACATTCAGACCTATTACGGTATGGCCTTTCCCCGAAAAGAGACTTCAAGAGCTGGCAGAAAAGGTAAAGACCTTTGTTGTGGCAGAAATGAATCTCGGCCAAATGGTTTTAGAGGTTGAAAGAATAATAAAGGATAAAGCTGAAATCAAGAGAGTGAATAAAGTCAATGGAGAAGCAGTATATCCTGAAGAAATAACAGCAGTAATTGAGGAGGTGCTCTAATATGCCAAGTGCTATAGTTAATGAATATTTTAGAACCAATAAATTGCCGCAGATTTGGTGCCCCGGATGCGGTCACGGCATTATTACCAGAGCGATAACAGTTGCGATAGACAAGCTGGGGTTTGATAGAGATAAGATTTGTGTAGTATCCGGTATAGGCTGCTCTTCCAGGGCTACAGGATATTTGGACTTTGATACGCTTCACACAACTCACGGAAGGGCTTTGGCTTTTGCAACGGGAGTTAAGCTGGCAAATCCGGAGATGAAGGTCATCGTTATTACCGGAGACGGCGATGCTTCCGCTATAGGCGGCAATCATTTTATCCACGCATGCAGAAGAAATATCGGAATCACAACTATTGTTTTTAACAATAATATATACGGTATGACAGGCGGGCAGTATTCACCTACTACTCCTAAATTTGACAAAGGAACTACTGCACCTTATGGAAATATCGATAAGGCTTTTGATATACCAACTCTGGCTACTGCTGCAGGAGCAACTTATGTCGGCAGATCAACAGCTTATCATACAAACCTTCTTATTTCTCTGATAGAAAACGGTTTGAAAAATGATGGATTCTCTTTGATTGAAGCTATTAGCTCATGCCCAACTTATTACGGAAGAAAGAACAAAAAGGGATCGGCAGTTGATATGTTGGAATGGCAGAAAGATCATGCAGTTAATATATCTGCTGCTTCTAAGATGACTCCGGAAGCATTGGAAGGAAAATTCCTTATAGGAGAATTCAAAAATAGTCCGGAACCTGAGTATACAAGTGAATACCAGAAGATTATCGATAGGTTTATAAAGGAGTGATATTGAATGGATAAGCATGAAATAAGATTGAGCGGTTCAGGTGGACAGGGACTTATTCTTGCAGGAATTATTTTGGCGGAAGCTGCTATAATCGACGGCAAAAATGCTGTTCAAACTCAATCCTACGGACCGGAAGCAAGAGGCGGAGCCAGTAAGGCTGAAGTTATCATTTCTACAGAAAAAATAGATTTTCCTAAGGTAAGAAATTGTGATATATTTTTGTCTCTGACTCAGAAATCCTTTGAACAATATGGTAAAGGAATAAAAGAAGACGGTATAATAATCGTAGATAACATAGTGAATTCACAAAGTGCTAATAATAAAATATATTCGGTACCTATAATCGATACTGCTGTAAACGTAATAGGCAAGCCAATGGTTGTTAACATCGTAGCTCTGGGCGTTTTGGTTGCTCTTACTCATATAGTATCTAAAGAAGCATTGGAAGAAGCAGTATTGGATCGTGTTCCAAAGGGTACGGAAGAGCTGAATAGAAAAGCACTGGAAATGGGATATGCAATGGGGGAAAATGCTAAAAAGTAATGGGGTAGGTTAAATGAGTGAAAATCAAGATTTAATGAAGAAAATACAATTGAGCTTTCAAAGGTTAAGTAAAGGGCAGAAGATGATTGCTCAGTATATTATGGACAATTATGATAAAGCTGCTTTTATGACCGCCGCAAAGCTGGGAGAAAAAGTAGGCGTTAGTGAATCTACAGTAGTAAGATTTGCAAATGTTCTTGATTTTGAAGGCTATCCGCAATTGCAGAGTGAACTTCAGGAAATGATAAGGACCCGTTTGACTACCGTACAAAGAATAGAAATGTCTGCAGACTATTCTAGTGAGGAAAATACTTTAAAAAAGGTGCTAAAAGCAGATATAGATAATTTAAGAATAACCATGGATAGCATTGACTACAAGGTCTTTGAAGCTTCAGTAAAATCTATCACTGAAGCAAAGCATATTTATATTGTGGCATTGAGAAGCTCTACTACTTTAGCTGATTTTTTAGGCTTTTATCTCAATTTGATCAGGGATAATGTATACATTACCAGCCGATCTATTTCAGATACTTTTGAAATGCTATTCAGAGTAGATAAGGATGATTTGGTTATTGGTATAGGATTTCCCAGATATTCATCAAAAACCATTGAAGCTCTCCATTACGCAAAGTCACAGGGCGCAAAGGTTCTTGCTATAACTGACAGTATTTTGTCACCTTTGGCAGCAAACTCAGATTTTACCCTTACTGCAAAGAGCAACATGGAGTCTTTTGTAGATTCCTTAGTTGCTCCCCTAAGCTTGCTTAATGCCTTAATAGTAGCAGTTGGTATTAAAGAAAAAAATAAAGTAGCATCTTCTTTTGCTAAGCTTGAAGAGATTTGGGAACAATATAATGTATATTCCAATAAGGAAAAAAACAGTAAATAGCCAATATATCAAATTATTTTAATAATCAGGAGGATTTCAGCTAACCATATAGAATATGTTAAGGTGAATGGCCAAAGTTGCTTCATGATATTTAGAGCAGGCAGACTGCTTTAAATTATATATTATGTTATTAGGAGGTCTATTAAAATATGGCACACCAAGATAATTTAAATCCATTCTTAAACGCTCAGAAACAGGTAAAAGAAGCATGTGACAGATTAGGTTTAGAAGCAGATGTATACGAAATATTAAAGCAGCCTCTAAAAGTTCTGGAAGTTGCTATCCCTGTAAAGATGGATGACGGTAGCGTTAAAGTATTTACTGGCTACAGGGCTCAGCATAATGACGCTGTTGGTCCTACAAAAGGCGGTATCAGGTTCCATCCTAATGTGAGCAGAGATGAAGTAATGGCACTATCTATATGGATGACATTTAAGTGTTGTGTTACCGGTATTCCATATGGCGGTGGCAAAGGTGGCGTAATAGTCGATCCTAGAACCTTATCACAAGGCGAATTAGAGAGATTATCAAGAGGCTACATAGATGCTACTTATAAATTATTGGGAGAACAAGTAGACGTTCCGGCTCCTGATGTAAATACCAATGGCCAGATCATGGCTTGGATGGTTGATCAATATAACAAATTAGTAGGCAGAAGCGCTTTAGGTGTTATTACCGGAAAACCAGTAGAATTTGGCGGATCAAAGGGAAGAACTGCAGCTACAGGCTTTGGTGTTGCAGTAACTGCAAGAGAAGCTGCTAAGAGATTGGGAATAAACTTTAATGGTGCGACTATTGCATTGCAAGGCATAGGAAATGTTGGAAGCCATACCGGATACAATATGGAAAAGCTCGGCGGAAAAGTTGTGGCTGTTTGTGAATGGAATGGAACAGTTTACAAAGAAGACGGATTTGATATGCATGCTTTAGTTGATTATATGAGAAAGAATAAGACTATTGTTGGCTTCCCAGGATCTAAGGAGATCACAAAATCTGAGTTCTTTGCATTGCCTGTAGACATTTTAGTTCCTGCTGCTCTTGAAAATGAGATAACTGCAGAAGTTGCAGAGACAATTCAAGCTAAGTTCGTATGCGAAGCAGCTAATGGACCTACCACTCCTGATGGAGATGAAGTTTTGAACAGAAGAGGTATACTGTTGACGCCTGACATACTCACAAATGCTGGAGGCGTTACCGTATCATATTTTGAATGGGTACAAAACCTCTACGGCTATTATTGGACGGAAAAAGAAGTTGAAGAAAAAGAAGAAAGAGCAATGGTTGATGCATTCAATGCTATTTATAAGATTAAAGAAGAATATAATGTACCTATGAGAACTGCAGCCTATATGCACTCTGTAAAGAAAGTTGCGGCTGCAATGAAAGTTAGAGGATGGTACTAGATTTTATGATCATAAAAAACCTGTTTTTATAACAGGTTTTTTTTATGACTTTAAGTTTAGCTTTTCAATAATATGATATAATATTATAGATTTATTTTTTGGAATGGGGTTGTTTTATGACATTTGATGTTATTGTTATCGGCGGCGGGCCTTCAGGCATGATGGCGGCGGGAATTGCAGGCTCAAGAGGCAGGAATGCCTTATTAATAGAAAAAAACGATAGATTAGGCAAGAAATTATATATTACAGGCAAAGGGCGCTGCAATATAACCAATTCTGCTGAAAAAGATGATTTTATATTGCATATAACCAGAAACCCTAAATTCCTATACAGCTGCTTTAACAATTTGTTCAATGATGACCTTATAGATTTTTTTTCTGAATTAGGCCTAAGGACTAAAGTTGAAAGGGGCGGAAGGGTATTTCCTGTCTCAGATAAGTCCAGTGATGTGATTAAGGCACTTGAAAAGCATATGCAGTTGAATAATGTATCTGTTAAGCTGAATACCGCGGTTAAATCCATTGATATCCGAGACGGCAAAGCCGAAGGAGTGGTTCTTGAAAGCGGGGAAAGGATCAAAAGCTCTGCTGTTATAATAGCAACAGGAGGTCTTTCTTACCCATTGACAGGGTCCACTGGCGACGGCTATAAATTTGCAAAAAGTGCAGGGCATGAAATTACCAACCTGAGACCTTCTTTAGTTCCTCTGGTGGTCAAAGAAGAATATATAAAAGAAATTCAAGGCTTATCATTAAAAAATGTAGCTGTTAGAGCTGTTTGCGATGGTAAAATATTATTTGAAGAAATAGGAGAAATGTTATTCACCCATTATGGCTTATCAGGTCCTTTGATTTTGTCTGCAAGCTTCTACATTTCAGAAAGAGTATTCAAACACCATAGAACTTTTATATGCATTGATCTTAAACCCGGCTTGACTGATGATGAATTAGATAAAAGGATATTAAGAGATTTTGATATAAACATAAATAAACAATTTAAAAACTCATTGGATGATCTCCTGCCGAAAAAAATTATACCTGTAATCATTAAATTATCGAGTATACCTGAAAATAAACCGGTGAATCAGATATCAAAAGAAGAAAGAAAAGGATTGATTGATTTACTTAAAAATATGAAATTTGAAATTCTGGATACCAGACCTATTTCAGAGGCCATAATAACTTCCGGAGGTATAAATATCAAGGAAGTCAATCCCAGGACAATGGAATCGAAGCTGATTGAGGGATTATATTTCGCCGGCGAGGTGCTGGATGTAGACGCATTTACAGGGGGCTATAATTTGCAGATTGCTTTCTCAACAGGCTATACTGCCGGTTTAAATTGTTGACTATAAATTGACATTTTTGAGCATTATAATAGTTAGCAGTATGATTCCTTCAGGAGGCTCTGTTATGAACTCAAGACTGGACAAAAAAAAATATCAATATATAATAATGTGGGAAAGACTGGGCATTAGCTTAACGAAAGTGCTTTTGATCTTATCTTTATTGACCATAGCGATGCAGTCTATTATAGCCATTGATATTGATATATTGCCACAAAACATTACAATGGAATTGGAAGGCAAATCAGTGGTTGAGAATTATCACTATGAATCAAAAGGACAGATAAAAATAACTGCTGACAGCAAGGCCGATATTGCTTTCTTAAAAGTATTCATCAATGGGGAAATGAAGGAGAGAGGGGATAATGCCTATATAGAAATTGATGTTAGAAATAATGATATCATAGAAATTGATGGAATAGACAGCGAGAAATATATCAATATAAACATTGAAGACACCTCAGAAAATATTATTTTCCCTCAAAAGGGAATGAGATACAGGATAGAAGGCAATATTGTTGTTTTAGGGAGGGTCAAGCTTAAATAGGGGGGTTATGCTTTGAACAATAAGGTTATTGCTATAGACGGGCCTGCAGGGGCGGGTAAAAGCACTGTAGCAAGAAGACTGTCTGAAAGAATCAACTTCACTTATATAGATTCGGGCGCATTATTTAGGGCTGTTACTTTAAAGGTCCTCAAATGCGGAATAGAAACGGATGATGTGAAGAATATTCTATACTATGCTAAAAACTCTTCTCTGGATTTTATAAATAATAGTATATATCTAGATGGTGAAGATGTAAGCTCAGAGATAAGAGAAGCTTTTGTGAACTCAAAAGTTTCTTATATCGCTATGATTCCGGAGATAAGAGAAATTATTGTCAATATACAGCGAAAGATAGCTCAAAACAAAGATGTTGTTGTTGATGGAAGAGATATAGGAACAACAGTTTTTCCTCAAGCATATATTAAATTTTTTTTAACCGCTTCTGTAGAAGAAAGAGCCAAAAGAAGATATAATGAACTTTGCGATAAAAATAAATGCACTCTCGAAGAAGTAAGGGATCAAATAATAGAAAGAGATTATATTGATGCTCATAGGGAGGCTTCCCCCTTAAGGCAGGCTGAAGACGCTATATTGATCGACACAACAGGAAAAAACATAGATGAGGTCATAGCAGAGATGTTATATCATATTTCTATGAAGGGGGATGTATGAGGTGTTTTATCAAATAATTAAACTTTTGCTTAAGCCTTTATTTAATATATTTTATGTTGTCAGGGTCGAAGGCTTGGATAATTTACCTGAAGAAAACGGATACATTGTATGCGGAAATCATGCTAGAGTCATAGATCCTATTCTTATAGGAGTAAATATGCCTAAAAAAATACATTTTATGGCCAAAAATGAGCTGTTTAAGAATAAGTTGGTAGCTTTTGTTCTAAAAGGGCTTGGGGCTTTTCCTGTTAAAAGGGGGGAGGCGGATTTGAAAAGCATAAAAACCTCTCTTAAGCTGCTCCAGAATCAACAAAATATTGGCATATTCCCGGAGGGGACCAGAAATACCACAGGAGAGCTAAAAGCCGAACCAGGCATTGCTATGCTTGCTATTAAATCGAAGAGGCCGATTGTTCCCGTGGCCATAAAGACTGATTATAATTTATTCCATAGAACTGATATTGTGATTGGAAAAGCTATAAATTTGAGCGAACATTTCGATACAAAGTTAAAGAATGAAGATTATAAGGATATAAGCTTAGAAATAATGAAAAAAATTAAGAAACTATAGGTGAGCATATGAAAATAATTTTGGATAGGAATGCAGGTTTCTGTTTCGGTGTAAAAAACGCCATAGCTGAAACTTTGAAAACCATAGAAGAAAATAAGCAAAAAAAGGTATATACATATGGCCCTTTGATCCACAATAAGCAAGTCACAGAAGAATTAAGAAAAAAGGGAGTTATTGAAATTGAAAACCCTGCTGAGGATATGGGGGCGGACTCATTAGTTGTAATAAGATCTCATGGAGCACCGAAGAAAATTTTTGAAGATATAATTTCTAAAGGCTTAAAATATGTAAATTGCACCTGCCCATTCGTATCAAGAATCCACAGAATTGTGGAAGAAAAATATAATGAAGGCTATAAGATTATGATAGCTGGTGACAAGGATCATCCTGAAGTTATTGGAATAAATGGATGGTGCAATAATGAAGCTATTATATTGGACGATGAAAAAATGGTGGACAAACTCACTTATTATGATAAAATATGTTTAGTTGCACAAACAACTATTTCAAAAAATCTTTGGCATAGAATTAAGGAAAGGGTTAAAGATAAATTTAAAAATACTGAAATTTTTGATACTATCTGCAGTGCAACAGAAAACAGACAAAAATCTGTGGCAGATTTAGCAGAAAAGGTTGATGCCATGATAATAATTGGCGGGTTTAATAGTTCCAATACTCTTAAACTGTATGAAATCTCCAAAAATATTTGCCCGAAAACTTATCACATTGAAACTGCTGAGGATTTATTGAAAGAAAATCTCATGAAGGCGGAAACTATCGGAATAGCGGCAGGTGCTTCTACGCCTGATTGGATAATTAAGGAGGTTATAGAAAAAATGCAAGATTTTAGTAATGAAAATATTATGGAGGAATATGAGAAAAGTTTTAAATCCCTTCATCCAGGAGAAACAGTAAAAGGTATTGTCTTATCCTTAAATGATGAAGAGGTGATTGTTAATATAGGCTACAAAGCTGATGGAATTGTTAAGAAAGAAGACTTATCTTGGGATATGGATTTAAAAATTTCTGATCTGGTAAAAGTAGGAGATGAGATAGAAGTTAAGGTAGTCAGCATAAATGATGGAGAAGGCAATGTCGTACTATCAAAAAAATTAGTAGATGCAGATAAAAATTGGTATAAGCTAGAATATGCATATAATGAAAAAAGCTCCGTGCCCGGTATTGTCAAAGAAATAGTAAAAGGCGGAGGAATTGTTGAGATATTCGGCATAAGAACATTTATGCCCGCTTCCTTATTTGATTTGAGATATGTTAATGATTTGGAGTCATATAAAAATAGCAAAGTTGATGTCAAAATCATAGAGTTTGATAAAGATAATAAGAAAGTGCTTGTTTCAAGAAAAGGTCATTTATTAGAACAAAAAGAAGCAAAAGAAAAAGAGTTCTGGGCTCATGCAGAGGTTGGCCAGAAAATTATAGGTGAAGTAAAAAGAGTGACAAATTTTGGTGCCTTTGTAGATATCGGCGGCGTTGACGGATTGATCCATATTTCTGAGTTATCCTGGTCGAGAATAGATCATCCTTCTGAAGTTGTTAAACCAGGCGATAAAGTAGAAGTTGTAATACTATCTTTAGACAGCAATAAAAACAAAATTTCTTTAGGTCTTAAGCAAACAAAACCGGAACCATGGACAACAGTAGAAGGCAAATATAATGCAGGTGATATCATTAATGTCAGGATATTAAGATTTGCAGCCTTTGGAGCTTTTGCCGAGGTTGAACCGGGGATTGACGGACTTATACACATATCCCAGATATCTGATAAGAGGATAGACAAACCTTCGGATGTATTAACTATAAATCAAGTTGTAAAAGCAAAAATTGTAGATATTAATATTCCGGAAAGAAAGCTCAGCCTGAGTTTAAAGGAAATAGAAGAGTAAAGCCATGCCAATCTGTATTTCATATAGATTGGCGTTATTTTTTTGGAAAAATAAAATTTTTATGTATTTTTTTTAAGATTATGAAGATAATAGTTAATGACCTCACAAAATACATTGAGACCCCCTTTACATTCTGTTTTCGTGATATGTTACATATCACGACTTTTTTTTATGTTATTTTTATGTTAGAATTGGTTCAATGACTATAATATTTGATAAGGAGTATGTACATGCTTACAGGATATGAAAAATTCAAAGAGAAGATATTTAAGCTTACCGGTATAGATTTATCGTGTTATAAGGAAAGACAGATGAAAAGAAGAATTGATTCTCTGATTTCCAGAAACAGCTTTAATGATTATGATACATACTATAGTGCACTTTTGCAGGACTCCCATTTGTTCAATGAGTTTATCAACTATTTGACCATCAATGTATCAGAATTTTATAGAAATCCTGCCCAATGGGATGTTTTAGAGAAAGAAATAATTCCACGGCTGCTGGAAAATAAAAAGACCTTAAAGATATGGAGCGCAGCATGCTCTACAGGAGAAGAGCCTTATTCTTTAGTCATGTTGATGACAAAATTTATGAAGCTGGAAAACATCAGTATTTACGCTACAGATATTGATGAGGATGCTATAAATAAAGCAAAAATGGGGGTTTATAATGAAAAAAGCCTGGCAAATCTGCCGGATGGATTTGTCAGCAAGTTTTTCATAAAGAATTTAAACACTTATAAGATAAAAGACGAAGTTAAAAAATGCGTAGAATATAGAAGGCATAATCTATTGATGGACAAGTATCCCGAAAACTGCGATCTGATCACATGCAGGAACGTGCTGATATATTTTACTGAAGAAGCTAAAAATAATATATATATGCGGTTCAGCAAAGCACTGAGTCCAAACGGAATACTATTTGTAGGGAGTACAGAGCAGATCATTATGGCTCAAAGATATAATATGGAACCATTGAAAAATTTTTTTTATAAACTGATATAGAAGCTGCAATCATATATCAAAATAAATAAAAAAACAGAGATATCTCTGTTTTTTACTTTTATGGTGCCTTGGGGCGGAATCGAACCACCGACACGAGGATTTTCAGTCCTCTGCTCTACCGACTGAGCTACCAAGGCATTTATGGTGGGCCTTCAGGGACTCGAACCCCGGACCAACCGGTTATGAGCCGGTTGCTCTAACCAACTGAGCTAAAGGCCCTTTGAAACGACAGTTTTGATTTTACTATAAATTTTGCTCTATGTCAATATTATTATCTTAAAATTTTTTGATATAAGGTTTTAATGATTATATCTTTCTGCAATACGAAATATAATGTAATAAGCACTGAACTGACCTGCTCTAAGGCGAGTGCCAAAGGGCGGCTAAGTCCAGCATGGACTCGACTAACATTCAGTGGGGATTAAATCCCTCATTGAATGAAGTCTCGTTCAATAATAAGTATAGGAGCTGATATATTTGAATCTTGCTTTAAAACACATATATGAATCATCAAACATGGTCTTTTTAGAACAAATGGAAGTCAATAAGATATTAAAAAATTATGATTTGAACATCATTGACGTTCAAAAAATAAGAAGTATTTACAGGGTCGCTGCGGAGGAAGGCTTCTATTGTCTAAAAAAAATAGGAAACGGAGAAAAAAGGGCTATAAAGAGCATAAGCATAATGAACTATCTTAAAATCCAAGGCTTTGATAAGGTTACCAATCCATTATATTGTTCTTCAGGTGAGGTACTCGTTAAGAGAAAATCCTCTTCTTATTATTTAGCAGATTGGATCGATGCAGTGGAAGTAGATTTTGATAATATTGGAGACATTATGGAGAGCATACGCCTATTGGCCGAGTTTCATAATAAGGCTAAGGGCTTTCAAACAAAGATAATTAAGCTTGAAAGCAACATAGGAAAGCTGCCCAAATTGTACAATGAAAAAATAGATTTTCTTAATAGCATAAAGGAAAGCCTTGATATGAAGTCAGATAAGAACAGCTTTGACATTCTGTACCATGAAAATATAGATTATTACATTCACCAGGCTCAACTCGCAGCAAACATTTTAAAGAATTCGGATTATGACAAGCTATGCGAAAAAAATAAAAAGGAGCTATATATATGTCATGATAGCTTCTATTATCAAAATATCCTTAAGGATGAACAAAGCAACTATTATTTGATAGATCTGGAGAGTTGCCTGTATGATTTGCCACTGGCTGATCTGGGCAAATTTCTAAGGAGAATTATGGCAAACAAAAAATATTTATGGGATTTTGATTTATGCAGAAGCATGCTATTTGAATACGAAAATGTAAGGAATGTAGATGAAAAGGAATATAAGATAATATTATCTATGCTTGTTTTTCCTTATAAATTTTATAAATTAGGCAGAAAAAAATATTTGAAAAAGAAAAAGTGGAAAAATGAACGATTTTTAAGGAAACTAAATAGAATATTAGAATATAAAGAACAGAAAGAAAGATTTATAGAATCCTATATTAAATATTATAATATCAAGCTTTAATGGTCGGGGCAACAGGATTTGAACCTGCGGCCTCTTGGTCCCGAACCAAGCGCGCTACCAAGCTGCGCCATGCCCCGATTATGTGTGTTATGTGAGTACTTATTATTCAAGCCTCTAATTATGAAGCCTTTTTTATAATATACTCAAAAAGAGTTAAAGTCAATACCATAATCGCAAATTGTGAAATAATTATAAAAAGAAGGATATTAGATTATTTAGAAGAATATAAAAATTAATATTAAATATGCTGCTCGCATTAATACATATTTGGAGGTTTATTATGAAGCTTAGTTTTTATGGCGCTGCCGAGATGGTAACAGGATCATGCTATCTATTAGAGACTGACAAGCATAAAATACTTATTGATTGCGGCATGTTTCAAGGTGATGCTGATTCAGAGGATCTAAATAGAAATATGTTTGACTTTGAACCGGCAAAAATTGATTTTCTTTTATTGACTCATGCTCACATAGATCACAGCGGAAGGATACCGCTGCTAGCAAAAAGAGGCTTTAGCGGAGAGATATTAGCTACAAAGGCTACCAGGGAATTATGTGCTATAATGCTGCCTGACAGTGGATATATCCAAGAGATGGAAACTGAATGGACCAATAGAAAAAGGCTGCGAGCCGGCAGACCTTTGGTTGAACCGCTTTACACCGCTGCTGATGCTGAGGATTCCTTAAAATACTTTAGAGCGATTAATTATGATGAAACAATTGAAATAACTGAGGAAATTAAAATCAGATATAAAGATGCCGGGCATATACTTGGTTCGGCTATAATCGAATTATGGGTAAAGGAAAAAGGCGAAACAGTAAAGCTTGTATTTTCAGGAGACTTAGGCAATAAAGATATGCCCATAATGAAAAATCCGTCATTGATTGATGAAGCCGATTATTTGATCATGGAGACAACATACGGCAACAAAACTCATGATAATGCAAAGAATAATATATTGTTCCTTCTTGATATAATCATAAATACAATCGAAAATGGCGGCAACATCGTTATACCTTCCTTTGCCGTAGGAAGAACACAAGAAATTTTATATATGCTGAATATGATGAAGGAAAGCGAATTTTCTAAAATAAAAAGCATACCTGTATATGTGGATAGCCCATTGGCGATCAATGCCACTAATGTATTTCTAAATAATCAGGATTTATTTGACGATGAGACTAAGTCTTTGATAAAAATGGGAGACAATCCTTTTGAATTTCCAAACCTTGTTTTTACAAAAACAGCGGAAGAATCAAAAGCTATAAATTTTCATGAAGGGAGCAGCATAATAGTTTCTGCCAGCGGTATGTGTGATGCAGGCAGGATAAAGCATCATCTCAAGCATAACCTTTGGAGGGGAAATTCAAGTGTGGTCTTTGTAGGATATCAAGCCAAGGGGACTCTCGGCAGAAAAATCTTAGAAGGTCAAAAAAAGGTAAAGATATTTGGAGAAGATATTTATGTAAATTGTAAAATTTATAATTTAAATGGCCTATCGGGGCATGCCGATAAAAATGGGCTTATAGATTGGTTCTCATCTTTCACAAAAAAGCCTGCAAAAATATTTTTGACTCATGGAGAGGAAGATTCTTTGAAGGAATTTTCTCAAATATTGCAGGATAAATTTGATTCTAAAGCAGAGATCGTTCATATGGGCGAAACTATTGAAATCGAATCTTCAATTGACTCTATAGTCAATATACCTGAAAAATATTATGCAAAAGATAATAGGTCAGAAATGCTATTGGATGATATTAAAACCATGATGTATGCATTAAAAGAAGCGGCTATTGGCGACGAGAAGCTTGCTGATCGAAGCAAGACTATAATATTAACTAAAAAAATAGAAAATATATTATCCGGGCTCGAAGATATAGACAAGGTCATGAAAAGCTGATTGCGATGCATTTTGCCATCGACTAATATTATTAAAGCATTTGAGAAAAATAATAATAAAGAAATATTATTGAAGGTGATCAAATGCTTAACAATTTTAAAAATGAAGAACTGGTAAAAGTTCAGGGCAGGATGTTTCCGGTTGTAGGAGGCAGGTTAAGGCTTGCCCATGAGGATAATGCAAATCTCAGCATAGAAACAAAAGTCATTTCATATGATACTGAGGTAGCAATAATTCATGCCATGGTCAAAACAGAAAAAGGAGTATTCAACGGCTTGGGTAATGCTTCTGTCAAGAGAGACAGAGTCTTATCAAATGCAATTTTGGAATTAGCTGAAACGAGAGCCATAGCCAGGGCCTTACGATTTGCAGGATACGGCGTTGAATATACAGGCTTTGAAGAGGTGGAAAGCCAAAACGAAAGCGATGAAAAGGAGACGGCTTCAAAAACACAGCTTACGGATATCTTTGCATTTGCCAAAAGTGCGAACATATCTAACGAAGATTTAAAAGAACTGATCATAAGGACAACAGGCAAAGAATACACTAAGGATTTGACGAAGAAAGAAGCAAAGACTATAATCAGCATTCTTGCAAAAAGGAAAGATGAAAATAATGGTGATGTGGTAATGTGATCCATTAGTATATAAATGTATGTGTTTTCTGTTGTATGTATAAAAATTCTATAGTATAATTAACTAAATAATAAGTCAACGGCAGACATATGTCCTTGCAGCATAGACAAACCGACGCGATGTCCACTTAAGAATACACAATCTATGCTTTCATAAATATAAATCGGATCCTCCATGTTTGGCTGACGCTTTGTATAAAAGGCTTCAATTGAATAGTTAGAATAAATGAAGCCTTTTATGGTTGCATGTAACGGAAAGTGTAAATCGATGAAAGCGACACTTTCCTATGCATTATGTAATAAGCTTCCTGAAATACGGAAGCTTATTTAAATAAATCAATAAAAAACAGGTGGTGAATATATGATTAATATGACAATGGACATGTTCCTGCAACATTTAGCCAATGGGATCTCCTTAGGTAGCCTTTATGCACTTATTGCCATAGGCTATACTATGGTTTATGGAATTTTAAGATTAATAAATTTTGCACATGGCGATATTTTTATGATGGCTACATATTTCGCTTTTTTCGGTGTGTTGTTTGGCATGAAATGGTATGTTGCTTTTCCAGTCACAATTATACTTACCGCTTTACTGGGCATGCTTGTTGAGGTATCAGCCTACAGGAGTCTAAGGGATGCCCCTAAAATTTCAATTTTGATATCTGCTATAGGCGCATCTTTTCTTATCGAAAATCTTGCAATAGTTATTTTCGGCGGAAGGCCAAAAGCTTTCCCGACTCCTCCAATTCTTACGTCTGTAGTGCAAATCGGCAATATTTCTGTTCAAAGATTGACGTTCATGATACCCATTGTCACAGTGGCATTGCTTTTAGCCCTATCATACCTTATCAATAAGACTAAGACAGGAATGGCTATGAGAGCGGTTTCAAAAGACCATGAAACGGCCAGGCTTATGGGGGTCAATGTAGACAGGACAATTTCAGTCACTTTTGGTATAGGGTCTGCGTTAGCTGCCATAGGAGGCATAATGTGGGGATTGAAGTTTCCCCAAATACAGCCTTTGATGGGTGTAATGCCAGGGCTGAAATGCTTTATAGCTGCAGTTATCGGCGGAATTGGAAGCATTTCAGGCGCTGTTACGGGAGGATTTATTCTAGGTATTGGTGAGATTATGTTGGTTGCCTTTTTTCAAAGCTTAACCGGATATAGAGATGCTTTTGCATTTATACTCCTTATAGTCATACTCCTCTTTAAGCCCACGGGCATAATGGGAGAAAAAATTTCGGAGAAGGTGTAGATTATGAAAAAAAGAGATTATTTTCTTACAAGCATATCATTAATCTTACTGATAGGGTTTATATATTATGCAGATAAAAATTTTGACGCTTATATAGTAAGGATCCTTAATCTATGTGCCATATATACTGTTTTAGGTCTTAGCATGAATTTGATCAATGGATTTACCGGACTTTTCTCGTTAGGTCATGCAGGTTTCATGGCTGTTGGTGCTTATGTAACTGCCATACTTACTCTTTCAGTTAATGCTAAAATTCAAAACTTTTTTCTAAAGCCGATAGCGGCTCCGCTGAGCAATGTTGTCTGGCCATTTTTCCCTTCTCTTTTGCTGGGGGGAGTTTTAACGGCAATGGTAGGATTCTTGATCGGGGCTCCCGCCCTCAGATTAAAAGGAGATTATCTGGCTATTGCCACATTGGGTTTTGCAGAGATCATAAGGGTTATCTTCACCAATACCCAAACTATTACAAATGGTGCGTTAGGTTTAAAGGGCATACCTGCATATACGAATTTGTGGTGGAGCTTTGGTACTGCTGTTTTTACAATCGTTGCAATGAGATTGCTGATCAACAGCAGTTATGGAAGGGCTTTCAAAGCGATTAGGGAAGATGAGATTGCTGCAGAAAGCATGGGAATAGATTTATTTAAGCATAAGGTATTAGCTTTTACTATTGGAGCTTTTTTTGCAGGAATCGGTGGAGGTCTCTTGGGAAATCTTTTAGGTACGATAGATCCTTTGATGTTTAGATTCACTTTGACATTTAATATTTTATTGATTATAGTATTAGGAGGCATCGGGAGCATTACAGGAACAGTGATATCGGCATTTGTAGTAACCATCTCCCAAGAAGCTCTGCGTTTCCTTGATCAGTCCATGGATCTCGGCTTTATTGTAATACCAGGAGTTGCAGGCATGAGAATGGTAGTGTTCTCCATACTGCTGATGCTGGTAGTGCTATTTTATAGGCACGGACTCATGGGAACCAATGAGTTTAGCTGGGATAAGTTTTTAAATTTTATATCTTTTAAAAAACCTCTATTAAAAGGAGGTAAAGAATGATGGAAATACTCAAAACCAATAATATTACAATGCAATTTGGCGGCTTGACCGCTGTTAAAGATTTTAATCTTACACTAAACAAAGGAGAAATTGTTGCCTTAATCGGCCCCAACGGAGCAGGAAAAACGACTGCATTCAATATGATAACAGGCGTATATAAGCCTACAAAAGGAAAAGTATTTTATAAAGGCAATGATATAACTCAGCTTCCCCCTCATCAAATAACTAAATCAGGGATAGCCAGGACATTCCAAAACATCAGGCTTTTCAAAGATTTGAGCGTGCTGGATAATGTATTGATTGCCAATCATCTTCATATAAAATCTAACGTGTTTGAGGCACTGCTCAGATTGCCAAAATATAAGAATGAAGACAGAAAGATGATCAATAAATCTCTGGAGCTATTGGAAATCGTGGGTTTATCAGATGAGAAGAACGAAAAATCCAGCTCCTTGCCATATGGCAAACAACGCAGGCTTGAAATCGCCAGGGCATTAGCCACAAATCCTGAGCTATTGCTGTTGGATGAGCCGGCTGCCGGCATGAATCCTAAAGAAACAGAGGATCTTACAAGATTTATCAAGACGATAAGAGATGACTTTAAGCTTACAATCTTCATGATAGAGCACCATATGCAAGTGGTAATGGGAATATCTGAAAGAATATATGTCTTTGATTATGGAATTACTATCGCTCACGGCAGCCCAAAGGAAATACAGAATAATCAAAGAGTCATTGAGGCTTATTTGGGGGTGGAAGATAATGCTTAAGGTTGAAAACTTAGTCGTCGCCTATGGGGGCATTGAGGCATTAAAGGGCATAAGCCTTGAAGTTGAAGAAGGAAAAATTGTCACATTGGTTGGGGCCAACGGTGCTGGAAAAAGTACTGCTTTGAGGACAATAACCGGGCTTGTAAAGCCAAAGAGCGGCTCTATAACATATAATGGCGTCAATTTGCTGAATATGAAAACTCAGGATATAGTAAAGATGGGAATAACATTAGTGCCTGAGGGAAGAAGAATATTTCCAAACCTTACAGTGTTGGAAAACCTAAAATTAGGTGCTTTTTTCAGAAAAGATGTCAATAATATAAATAATGATCTGGATTGGGTTTATGGCCTATTTCCAAGGTTAAAGGAAAGAAATTGGCAGATGGCCGGCACTCTATCAGGAGGGGAGCAGCAAATGTTGGCTGTAGGCAGAGCCCTGATGTCAAAACCTAAACTTATGATGATGGATGAACCATCCCTCGGCTTGGCACCATTGATTGTAAAGGATATATTTAGTATAATTAAAGAAATTCATAATCAGGGTGTTACGATACTCCTGGTCGAACAAAATGCAAATGCTGCACTTCATACCGCGGATATTGGATATGTAATAGAAACAGGCCAGATAAAACTAAGAGGTGAAGGTCGGGACCTCCTTAATAATGATGAAATAAAGAATGCCTATCTGGGTGAGAATGTTGCCAATTAAATAGAGGTAGATATTTTATGATAAAAAAAGAAAGCACTCACATTTCAACTGAAGAGTTGATGAGACAAAACGATATTGCTCAAAGAATAAAAGCAAATAATGATAGCGAATACAATAATACAGGGAAGATAAAATATGCCCGAATTATTACCTATGGTTGTCAGCAAAATAATTCGGATTCTGAAAAGTTAAAGGGTATATTAAAAAGCATGGGCTATTCATATACTGATGATAATCAAAAGGCAGATGTCATTCTGTTTAACACTTGCTGTGTGAGAGAAAATGCAGAGTTAAAGCTATATGGAAATATTGGTGCCTTAAAAAATTTAAAAGCATCAAAGCCGGGAATGGTAATCGGCGTATGTGGTTGTATGATGCAGCAAAAACATGCCGTGGATATGATAAAGCGAAAATATAAACACGTAGACTTGATATTCGGAACTCATAATATATATAAATTTCCTGAGTTATTTGAAAAAGCTCTGCATGAAAAATATACCCTTATAGATATAATGGACTCTGACGGAGTCATAGTGGAGAACCTTCCTATAGAAAGAGATGAAAAGCATAAGGCCTGGATCACCATTATGTATGGCTGCAACAATTTCTGCTCCTATTGTATAGTTCCATATGTAAGAGGAAGGGAAAGAAGCCGCAACCCGGAAGATATAATAGATGAATTATCCAAGCTTTCCTATGATGGATGCAAAGAAGTAATGCTATTAGGTCAAAATGTAAACTCTTATGGAAAAGATCTTGATATAAACTTTGATTTTGCGGATCTTTTATATAAAGTTAACGAGATCAAAGGCATAGAGCGGATCAGATTCATGACCTCCCATCCCAAGGATATATCGGATAAGCTGATAACGGCAATGAAAGAGTGCGGCAAGGTATGCGAGCATTTGCATCTGCCTTTCCAGGCCGGGAGCAACAAAATATTGAAATCTATGAACAGGGTATATAGTAAAGAAGAATATCTTGAAAAGATTGCCAAAGTGAAAAAAGCAATTCCCGGCATAGCATTGACGACAGATATCATCGTTGGTTTCCCCGGAGAGACCGATGAGGACTTTGAAGAAACTCTTGATGTGGTTAGAAAGGTCGAATTTGATCAAGCATTTACCTTTATATACTCAAAAAGAGAAGGCACTCCTGCAGCAAAACTGACAAACCAGATCAGTGAAGAGAGAAAGCATATAAATTTTGATAAACTGATAGAAGTACAAAATAAAATTTCCAGAGAGATAAATGAAGGCTATAAGAATAATGTCTATGAGGTTCTTGTGGATGGCCCCAGCAAAACCAATAAAGATATAATGACAGGAAGGACCAGAACGGGCAAAATCGTCAATTTTAAAGGGGATAAAGTAAAAATAGGCGATCTGGTTTATGTAAAAATTACTGATATATTTTCTTGGTCATTAAACGGAGATCTGATAGAAAATAAAAACAACCAGAGTTAATCTCTGGTTGTTTTTATAATAGAGCTTTTATATGTCTGATTTTTTGATATAATTGATATATTAGGAAAGAGGTGGGGACATGTCACAATTGACACCAATGATGCAGCAATATATGGAGATTAAAAATCAACATAAGGATAAAATTCTCTTTTTTAGGCTTGGAGATTTCTATGAGATGTTTTTTGACGATGCGATAACAGCGTCGAGAGTTTTAGAAATTACTCTCACAGGAAGAGATTGCGGCATGGAAGAAAGAGCTCCTATGTGCGGCATACCTTATCATGCAGCGGATGCATACATTAGCAAGCTTATAGAAAATAATTTTAAAATAGCCATTTGTGAGCAGGTAGAAGATCCCGCACTAGCTAAGGGTATAGTTAAGCGCGAAGTTATCAAAGTCATTACTCCGGGGACGATAACCAGCAGTCTCATGCTCGATGATAAAGTAAACAACTATTTGATGTCCGTTTATATTTCAAATAATCATATTGCATTGTCATATATTGATTTATCTACGGGTGAGTTCTTTGCTACCATTACGGAAGAAAAGCTATGGAGTATGGCCATTGATGAAATAAATAGGATAAATCCTTCAGAAATGCTGTTAAACATCGAAAATGAAAAGCTTCAAGACCTATATAAAACCGCGACGATTTTAGATAAGAGATATTATGAGTTAGATGAATGCACCGGAAGGCTGAAAAGACAATTTAATATAGAGGCACTTGATGGCATTGGGTTGGAAAGCGAAGTATCGATAAAATCTGCAGGCTCTATTTTATTATATTTGGATGAAGTACAAAAAAATTCTCTGTATAATATAAATAAAATCAAGCCGTATAACATTTCAAATTATATGGTTTTAGATCAGAACACCAGAAGAAACCTGGAGCTTTGTGAAACTATAAGAGAGAGGAGCAAAAAAGGCTCGCTCCTGTCTGTTCTGGACAGGACAAATACATCTATGGGGGCCAGGATGCTTAGACAATGGGTGGAAAAGCCGCTTTTGTTTGTTGAAAAAATAAATGAAAGGCTGGATGCTGTTTCCGAGCTATTGGACAATTTTCTATTGCGGGAGGAATTAAAAGAATATTTAAATTCAATATATGATATAGAACGATTGGGAAGCAGAATAGCTTTAGGGACAGCAAACGCCAAGGATTTGATTGCCTTTAAGAATTCTTTGACTAATCTGCCGTACATAAAAGCCATTGTTTCAAATTTCAAAGGCTCTATGCTTGATGAAATATGCAGGCACTTTGACGACTTAAAAGATTTATATGAAATCATTGACCTCTCTATAAATGAAGATCCTCCCTTCAGCCTTAAGGAGGGTAATCTTATAAAGGATAACTATATGGAGGAGATCGATAAATACAAAAAAGCCTCTTCGAACGGCAAGCAGTGGATTATTGAATTAGAGCAAAGGGAAAAGCAGAGATCAGGAATAAAATCCTTAAAGATAGGCTATAACAAAGTCTTCGGTTATTTTATTGAAGTTACAAAATCTAATATTGAAAATATCCCTGAGGATTATATCAGAAAGCAAACCTTATCAAATGCAGAGAGATATATAACACCTGAACTAAAAGAACTGGAAGAAACGGTCCTGCATGCAGATGAAAAGCTGATTGAACTGGAATATGAGATATTTGTAAAGATAAGAGAAGAGATTGGGAATCATATAGGCAGAATACAAGAAACTGCTCAACTGCTGGCAACGCTTGATTGCTTATGCTCATATGCTGAGATATCGCAAAAAAACGGATATATAAAACCAGTGATAGGAAGCCATGGAGAGATAGAGATCAAAGATGGGCGTCATCCCGTGGTGGAGGCTCAGAGCATTAAAGGCGGCTTTGTACCTAATGATACATTATTAGATTGTGATGATAACAGGCTATTAGTAATAACAGGACCCAATATGGCCGGAAAATCCACATATATGAGGCAAATTGCCCTCATCGTTTTGATGGCTCAAATAGGCTGCTTTGTGCCTGCATCTTATGCTAAAATAGGTGTTGTAGACAGAATTTTTACCAGGGTTGGAGCTTCTGATGATCTTGCCTCCGGCCAAAGCACATTTATGGTGGAAATGACAGAGCTTGCTAACATAATAAATAGTGCAACAGATAAAAGCTTAGTTGTTTTAGATGAGATCGGAAGAGGCACAAGCACTTTTGACGGTTTAAGCCTTGCCTGGTCTACTGTGGAATATATTTCAGACAAGACTAAACTGGGATGTAAAACCTTGTTCGCTACACATTATCATGAATTGACAGAATTGGAAAGCAAATTGCCTGGAATCAAGAATTATTATATAGCCGTTGAGGAAAAGGGAAAAGATATTATTTTCTTGCGCAAAATAAAAAGAGGAAGTATCAGCGGAAGTTACGGTATACATGTAGCAAGGCTGGCCGGTGTTCCTGAAGAAATACTGGAAAGAGCTTATGATATCCTGGAGGTTCTGGATAAGTCTGAGGAAAACACTAAGATAACGGTTACCGGGAAGCAGAAAAATAAAAAAGCAAAAAGGGCAAAGGAAGAAATTAACCTTTTTAACTACAGCATTTATCAGCTGGCTGAGGAGATCAAAAATATTGATTTAGATAACCTGACACCGATTGAAGCCTTGAATAAGATCAGTATGCTTAAAGATAAGGCGAAGCACTTCTATAATTAATTAAGCTATGGAGGAAAACATGGGTAGAATAATTTTACTAGAAGAAGATACTATAAATAAAATAGCTGCAGGCGAAGTAATTGAAAGACCTGCCTCTGTGGTTAAGGAGTTAGTGGAGAATTCAATTGATGCTGAGGCTACCTCAGTTACTATCGATATAAAAGATGCAGGAAAGTCGTTGATCTCCATTATTGACAATGGAACCGGCATCATGCGCGATGACCTGCCACACGTATTTGAAAGGCATGCGACCAGCAAAATAAAAGATATTGATGACTTAATGACGGTAAGAACTCTTGGCTTTAGGGGAGAAGCGATGTCCAGCATTGCTTCCGTAGCAAATATCGAGCTGGAAAGTCAGTCGGAAAAAGATATATTGGGCAGCAGACTAGTAATAAAATCCGGTAAAATAATTGAAAACAGGGAAATAAGCACTTCTATTGGCACAAGCATTAAGGTGAAAAACTTATTTTATAATACGCCGGCCCGCTTTAAATTTTTAAAAAGCGATAAAACCGAGCTTAATTATATTTCCGATACAGTAGAGAAAATTGCTTTTTCCAATACTCATGTGGCAATAAAGTATATAGTGAATGATGATATTATATTTCATACGCCGGGAAACGGGGATCTGCTTTCAGTCATACAATGCATATTCGGCACGAAAGCAGCTAAGATGATGCTGCCGGTGAGTTACTCCAATGAGCTGCTGTCGATCAACGGGTATATATCTAAGCCTGAATTTTCTAAAGGCAATTCGACCTATATGATATTTTCGATCAATAAAAGAATTATCAAGAACAACATGCTTAAAGAAGCTGTTAAGACAGCATATAAGTCTTTTTTGATGAATAACAGGTTTCCAGTTTCAATATTGAATATCGACATCGAGCCGGATAAAATAGATGTAAATGTCCACCCTGCCAAGGCAGAGGTAAAGTTCTCCGATGATAGGAGTATTTTCAATTTGGTTTATTATTCTTTAAATCAGACATTGACCAGCAATGAGACAGTATATACAGAAAGCTTTAAGGATAGTGAAAGCTTTAGCATAAAAGAAGCAAGCATGCTGAATGATATTAAGGATTATAGGCCTTATACATCAGCTCCCACGGATTCACCGGAAAAAAGCTTTGAAATAAATCAAATTCCCAATAAACATACAAGCAGCTATATATGGGACTCTAAGCCTGACCTGAAGCCCCAGCCTATAGCAGTAAAAGACAAAGAGCTTTTATCAACGGGCCAGGTGATTGGGCAGTTGTTTAACACTTATATAATATATCAAAAAGATGACAGTTTCATGATGATAGATCAGCATGCCGCTCATGAGCGAATAGTCTATGAAGAGCTGATGAACAAGGCAAAGCTCAGAAATATTGATCAGCAGCCGCTATTAATGCCTGTTATAATAGAACTTACTCCAAAAGAGAAGAATCTGGCAGAAGCAGGGCTTAAAGTGCTGAATCACCTGGGTTTTGATATAGAGTTTTTTGGAGAAAATTCTTTGGCTGTCAGGCAAGTGCCCATAATACTGGGCCAGCCCTGCTCCGGCTTCGTGATATCTGAGCTGCTGGACACGATTGATGATTATAGAAATGATTTTTCTGTTATATATGAAAAAACTATAATACAGATTGCCTGCAAAACTGCGGTAAAAGCAGGAAATAATCTGACGACCAAAGAGATCGAAGAACTGATCGTCAGGCTGTTTAATACAAAGCAGCCCTATACTTGTCCTCATGGACGCCCCACAATAATAACAATGGATAAAACCGAGATAGAAAAGAAATTTAAGAGAATTGTATAAGGTGATTGATTTGAAGCAGAAATTATGTATAATAGCCGGGCCTACCGCTGTGGGAAAGAGCAGCATTGCTTTACGGATCGCAAAAAAGTTATCCGGTGAAATAATATCCGCAGACTCTGCCCAGGTTTATAAGTACATGGATATTGGTACCGCTAAGATAAGCAATGACGAAATGGAAGGCATAAAGCATTACATGATAGACGAATTATACCCCGATCAGGGCTTTAGCGTGGCATTATTCAGAGATAAAGCAGAGGGATATATTCATGATATAAATTTAAGGGGGAATCTGCCTATAGTTGTAGGAGGAACAGGGCTATATATAAATTCGCTCCTTGATAATTTAGATTTTACAGATTCTATCGTTGATGAAGATTATAGAAATGAAATGAAGGGGGTTGCTGCTGAAAAGGGCAATGAGTATGTCCATAGAATGTTGAAGGATATAGACGAGGCATCATATGATAAGCTTCATCCCAATGACCTTAAGAGAGTTATCAGAGCTCTGGAAGTTTATAAGTATACAGGCAAGCCTATTTCATATTTTCAGATGCTGTCAAAGCAGCAGCCGTGTAAGTATGAATACGCCTATATATGCTTAAATATGAAAAGAAGCAGATTATATGATAGAATAAATAGCAGGGTAGATCAGATGATTCAAGACGGTTTGGTAGAAGAAGTTAAGAAATTGCTTGAAATGGGCTACGGCAAAAATTATACAGCTCTTCAGGCCTTAGGATATAAGGAGATTATAGACTATTTGGAAGGTGTATACGGTTTGGATGAAGCTGTAGATAAATTGAAAAGAGATACCAGGCACTTTGCAAAAAGACAGCTTACCTGGTTTAGAAATGATGAAAGAGTATTCTGGATAGACATGGATAATCATTTTTATTTAGATTCTATACTGGAAAATATAATACGGTATACTGCAGGAAAAATTAGTTTGATATAGAATAAATATCAGTTATTATTATAATAATATATATGGCAGAGGAAAAAATTTCTTTTCATATATATAAGATAATTAAATTATTTTACTATTGGAGGGGTTAAGATGAATAAAGTAGTAATAAATTTACAGGATGTTTTTCTTAATCAAGTAAGAAAAGAGCATACGCCCATTATTATTTATCTTGTAAATGGCTTTCAGTTAAAAGGGACAGTCAAGGGTTTTGATAATTATACAATTATCTTAGACGGAGATGGAAAGCAACAGCTGGTTTATAAGCATGCAGTATCAACTTTAATACCTCAAAAGCCTGTAAATTTTACTTTTACTGATAGATCTGCTGAGAATATCAGCAAATGATCACATGGTGAAAGAATGCACAGTATTACTAAAGATTATTTAAAGAATATACTCAAGATCGACAATAGAATCATCGATCTTGCGGATAAATGCGAAGAGGAGATAAAGGCCCAATTCTCTATCATTGAGGAGATTAGAGAATATAATCAATATAAAGTTCTAGACAGCATGCGGAAAAATAGATTGAGCGACATTCATTTCAATTATTCTACAGGATATGGATATGGAGATATAGGAAGGGACACATTAGATATCATATATTCAGATGTATTCCATTGTGAAGATGCGCTGGTAAGACCTAATATAGTTTCGGGCACTCATGCCTTGTCACTTTGCCTTTTTGGTATTTTGAGGCCAGGGGATGAATTACTTGCAATCACTGGAAAGCCTTATGATACCTTAGATAACATTATTGGTATTGATAGTCCTGTTAGAGGAAGCTTGAGGGACCACAATATATCATACAAGCAAGTGGACTTACTGAATGATGGAAGCTTTGACTTTGAAGCGATAAAGGAAAGCGTAAATAAAAAAACCAGGTTAGTATTGATACAAAGATCTACAGGCTATGGATGGAGAAAATCCCTAAGCTTAAAAGATATTGAAGAAGGCATAAGCTTTGTTAAATCTTTAAATCCACAAATCTGCTGCATGGTTGATAATTGCTATGGCGAATTTCTGGATTTCTACGAACCAACACAAAAGGGCGCAGATATAATGGCAGGTTCGCTCATAAAGAATCCCGGAGGCAGCATTGCGCCTACAGGAGGTTATGTGGCCGGAAAAGCAAAGTTTGTAGAAATGGCAGCAGACAGATTGATAGCTCCGGGCATTGGCAAGGAATGCGGGGCAACTCTGGGTATTACCAGATTATTGTTTCAAGGGTTATTTTTAGCTCCTCATACAGTATCGGAAGCTGTTAAAGGAGCAGTATTTTGTTCGAAGATTTTTTCAGATCTTGGGTATGAGGTAAATCCAGGCTTTGATTCAAACAGAAGCGATATTATTCAAGCGATAAAATTTAATGATAGAAAAGCCCTGATATATTTTTGCAGGGGGATTCAGTCCGGCTCTCCCGTAGATTCCTTTGTAACGCCTGAGCCTTGGAGTATGCCCGGATATAATGATGAGGTTATAATGGCCGCAGGAGGGTTTGTTCAAGGCTCCTCCATTGAATTAAGTGCTGATGCACCTGTTAGACCACCATTTATAGCATATTTGCAGGGAGGCATAACTTATGATCATGCCAAAGTAGGCATACTATTTGCTATACAGGAGCTGCTGAAAGAAAACCTTATTAATTTAGTTTAGAATAAATATCCTATTACAACAAAAAAATATGCAGTAATATGCATATTTTTTATTTACATTGATTTTAAGTGGTGTTATAATAAAAAGGTTTTATTGAAGAATTTAAAGCAACGGTTCTTGTAAATCAAAATATAATATCGGAGGTGCATATTTTGAACTGTCTGTCTAAAGTATTGGAAGAAGATCTTCTCTTTTTAATTAAGCCATATAGCATGACCAAGGATGAGCTCGTCCAATTGATAAAAGATCATCCAGAAGTAAAATTTATATCTCTCATGGGCATAGATTTGTCCGGAAACGATACAGACGAGAAGATACCTATTAAAAACTTTTTAAGCAACACTGATGAATTTTTAAGCGGGGCAGTTCAAACTGACGGTTCCAGCGTTGTTATGCCTGGCATAGCTACACTCAATAACGGTAAGGTTGATATTGTAGCAGATCTGAATTCAAATTGGTATGTAGATTATAATTTTGAACATATAGATGGCAATATTAATAAGCCTGTAGGTACATTGCGAATACCTTCTTTTTTATATCATAATGAGATTGCAGTAGATTCACGCTCTATTTTGAAAAGAGCCATCATAAATTTCTCAGATTCATTATTGGCAATTATAAAAGAAAATCCAGATTTGCTGGAAGGAACAGCAATAAAATCAGAGGATATAAATGAAATAATTCTTACGTCAGCTACCGAATTAGAATTCTGGGTAAAAACACCTAATGATAAAGCTGATATAGAGGCATTATCTGCATCCCAGGTTTTGCATGAACAATACTGGAAAAGGACTAAGGGATCTGTCAGAACATCAATGGAGCAATCCTTATTGCTAATGGACAGATATGGACTGCATCCAGAAATGGGCCATAAAGAAGTTGGAGGAATAAAGGCCAAGCTGGATGACTCGGGAAACCTGACACATATAATGGAGCAGCTTGAAATAGATTGGAAATACTCTACCTCATTGCAAGCCGCCGACAATGACCTGGTTGTCAGGACTATAATAAAAGAGGTTTTTAGAAAAAATGGCCTTGAAGTCACTTTTCAAGCTAAGCCTATAGAAGGGGTGGCAGGAAGCGGAAAACATACACACATAGGGGTTGCAGCAAGACTCAATGATGGCAGTACAGTTAATTTATTCTCCCCGGGAGATATAAAGGAAAGCTTCTTAAATAAAATAGGATATGGTGCACTAATGGGCCTGTTGAATAATTATGAAGTTATAAACCCATTTATATCTCCGACCATAGATTCATTGAATAGGCTAAAGCCCGGCTTTGAGGCTCCTGTATGCATAGTAGCTTCATTAGGACATCATGTAGATACACCTTCGAGAAACAGGACCGTCCTGGTCGGTTTAATACGAGACATGGATAATCCTCTTGCAACAAGATTTGAGATACGCTCCCCAAACCCTATGACAAATTCTTATTTATCAATTGCGGCAGTATATCAATCTATGATAGATGGAATTAAAGCTGTATCCGGTACAGGCTATTCTCTAAACCAGCTGTACAGCAATTTGAAAAAATCAAAGGGTGAGGATAAATTTTATTTAAACCAGGATAGGGAATATATCAGTGAAAAAAATATTTATGATGAATATTCAGATGCAGAAAGAGAAAAGCTTTTTGGTGTCCATCCGGAAACAGTATATGAAAATATGATAAGCTTTAAAAAATATCCGGAAAAATCCAAAGCCCTTTTGGATAATGATGTGATGAGCCAGCCAATAATAGACAGCTTTGTAGAAGCATCACTTACAAGATGGATTACAGAAATACTAAACAGGCACATACCGGAAAATATCGATTTTGTAAGATCCTGCAAGCAAATTCATAAGGTGTACGAAGCTGCTGATATGGATATTCGTCATTGGTATAAGATAAACGAATTGCGCCATTATCTCGTGAAGGATACCATCGGTGAAAAATCTCTTATTACAAGAGTAAAAGATGCAGCGACAAGCAATAATATAGAAAAACTTTCTTTGCTTCAGCTTGAATTGAATAATAAAATCAGTGAACTAAAGTATGAATATAGCTTATATAAGAAAAATTTAATAGATATAGATTAAAATAAGAAAGGCTTCTATTAAAAATATTTTCAATAGAAGCCTTTCTTATTTATCATCTTATTTTATTTTTCTCAGCACCCCTGTGACTTTACCTATTATTGATAGGTTATCTGTAATAATAGGATCATAAATAGGATTCTCGGGCTGTAATCTAAAATGCCCTTTTTCTTTATAAAAGCGCTTAACAGTGGCTTCATCATCAATAAGTGCGACTACGATATCTCCGTTATTGGCATGAGATTGCTTCAGGACTATTACATAGTCTCCATCCAGAATGCCTGCATTGATCATGCTATCACCTTTTATAACCAATATAAAGGATACATCGTTTCCTACAAATTCCATGGGTATAGGAAAAGTATCTTCAATATTTTCTTGAGCCAATATAGGCTGACCTGCCGTAACTTTACCCACTATAGGCAATTCAACCATTTCCTTCCGAGGGAACATAAAGCTGTTTGAATCCAATACTTCTATAGCTCTTGGCTTGGTTGCATCACGCCTGATGAACCCTTTTTTTTCAAGTCTTTCCAAATGACCATGAACAGTTGAGGTAGATTTCAAATTTACAGCCTCGCATATTTCTCTTACAGAGGGAGGATAACCCTTAGAGGCCAGTTCTTTTTTTATAAAATCTAAAACTTCAATTTGTTTGCTGCTAAGATCATCTATATTCATAGATATTCACAACCTTTAAAATAATTATGTAATTTATATTCTGATTATAACAAACTATAATATAAAAATCAAACAAATGTTCGCAAATATATTGACATCGTACATATGTTCGATTATTATATAAATAGAACACATGTTCTTTCGGAGGAGGAATCAATAATGGAAAGCTTGAAACACAAAAAGTATAGAATAGTTAGCAAAAAAAGATTTTACTTATTTTTAACGACTATGTTGGTGCTTGCGTTTATAGTTTTTTATTCCTTTAAAGTAGATGCCAGGGGACTATCTGAAATAAAAACAGATGCTGTCTACGTAAACAGCGGCGATACATTATGGTCATTGTCTAAAAAATATGTTAGCAATAGCATGGATATAAGGGAATACATAGATGAAGTAATAGAATACAACAACCTGCAATCAATAAATATAAAACCAGGCCAGCTTATATATATGCCAATATACAATAAATAGTATTTTAATGATAGTAGAATGGTTTACTATTCAAATACTTTATGATATATTAATTCATATAATATTTTAATAAAGGAGCGTTTACTATTGGCTGCCTTCAATAAAGAATGTGTGCTTTATGATAGATATTGCATAGAATGCGGAGAATGCAATATCTGTGATCTGGATAAAAATAAAATATGTGATAATTGCTGCAAATGCATAGAAGATGATGCAGATTATACCGGAATTGATATAGATGACATAATAATGGAAGAAGACTGGGAAGAGCTTGAAGAATACCAAGAAAAAGATTTAGAAGAAGATTTAAAAAATCAATGGAGATATAACGAGCCTTACAGTGTAGATATCAATAAAAAATGACTGAATGAGCCGAATGATTTACATAATATATATTATGTAAATCATTCGGTTTCCTGATGTTCCTCAGATAAAGGATTAGATCTGGCCGCTTGCCTTAACCTGTCGTCATCGATATGAGTATAAATCTGGGTTGTAGCTACACTCTCATGTCCAAGTATTTGCTGCAATGCTCTAATATCTACATTTCCGTATTTGTACATAAGAGTGGCAGCAGTATGTCTGAGCTTATGGGGAGAATACTTATTATCGTCAAGTCCTGCATTTCTTATATATTTCTTAACAATTTCCTGGATGGTCCTCGGACTGATTCTTGATTTAAACCTGCTGATAAAAAGAGCTTTTTTATCTTTTTCCTTTACTTCTTCAGCAATTCTAATCTTCATATAAGCTTCTAGGGCCTTTATGCAGGCATCATTTAAATAAACTGTACGCTCCTTATTACCCTTTCCGATAACCCTTAGCGTATCACCGCTGATTTTATCTAGGTCGATACCCACAAGCTCCGACAATCTTAGACCGCAATTTAGAAACAGCATTAAAATAGCATAATCTCTTTCTTTGTATGGGCCTTCTACGGCTTTTAGTAGGATCTTGCTTTCCTCTAAAGATAAATACACAGGCTGCCGGCTGTTTATCTTTGGAGGCTCAAGCTCTAAGGCCGGATTATCATCGATAATTTTAGCCTTTGTGTGCAGAAATTTGAAGAAGGAACGGAGGCATGCTACTTTTCTCGCCCTGGCATAATTTAAATTATTTCTTTCATTGGCAGCATAGGATATAAAAGAATACAAATCGCTTAATCCAATAGTTCTCATGAAATAGCCATCGATATCACTTATGACTATCTCTTCAAAATCCATGTCCTCAGGAACAATATTCCTTTTTATCTTCATGTATTTAAAGAATAGTGTAAGGTCATAAGAATAGCCTTGAATAGTTTTTTTGGACTTACCGCGAATAGTTTCCATATATTCTAAAAAATCTTTGGCTGCAATAGGAAGATCGCTCATATGTTTACCTCTCTTTTTTGTTTAATTGCGCGAAATGTATATTTAGCGCAATTATATATTCGACGAAAAGGGAGGGTTTTCCTGCATTTTTTCTTATTTTATTAAAATATTTTTTTATAACCTTTATAACTCGTTACATTTTTCTTTAATTCACAGAAAAATAAAAATTTCCTCAGCTGATTAGAAAATATTCTTGTATAATTTTTTTCAGGCTATTTCTCAAGCATATTTCGAGGCATTTTATTGTACAGGCCAAAATTTGCATTTTAATCAGTAATTTTATTATCATAGAGCAAAATATATTATCATACAAATAAAAAGCTCTTAAAAGTCATTTAAAAAGGTCAAATATTTCTGGTTTGCCTTTTGTCCCAACAAACATAAATATGTTCAGCTTCTTGCATACAGCTATTGACATACTCTCAGTTTTTTTATATAATTGATATTGTCTTTAGGGGTATAGCTCAATTGGTAGAGTAGCGGTCTCCAAAACCGTTGGTTGCGGGTTCAAGTCCTGCTGCCCCTGCCATATTTTAGGTATTCAGCCGCAATGATCATGCGGTTTTTTTATCGCTCATTTCCAGATTCAATCTCAATTTCCTTATCATTATATTGCCTATATCAGCATAAAAATTATAGGTAATAGTTTTATACTATTACCTATAAAAGATGTCTTAAAAACGATTTAAAAGCGTCAGCATTTATTATAAATACTAAATCGAATTATAGTTAATCAAGTTTAGAAATTTTACATTTGCCGTTGCGGGTATCGACCATATAGAACTGATGCAGCCACGGATCAATATCCATGTTTGAAACGGCCATTTGTATCTTAGAAAGATCATTGGGCGAAAACCTGACAGAAAGACCGCAGCCTGCAGTAATTTCCCGCAGCGAACATCATACCGGCATTATATGGATGCTGATACATATACTTAATTGCTAAGCAATGCGCTAATACCAAACGAGTGGTCAACTCAGGATGTTCCTCAGCAAAATCCGTGTTAATAAAGTAACCGCAGTGTAAACCCCAGCCATTCTCCAGGTCATCTGAAACATGGGCGCCCCACTCAGTACCGATGATCTTGCCGAAGCCTTCCATCTCAGCTATACTCCCAAATGGATCGCAGCACATATAGCCATCCAACTGACCGGCCTTCAAGGCAATTATAGCATCATCGTCGTCCATACTAACACCTTTAGGGAGAATACATATCGTCCTCTGTAACGGTTATCCTGCTTCCTATTATTTCTTCCGGAGAATTAATATCACTTCTAATGACAAAATATTTGGATCCTCCTAGATGGCTTCCTGCAGGCATAAATACAGGAGCTCCTTTGTTTGCGTTTTTTACCATTGAACTAAAACCGGAGTAACCGCAGACCATATCGCCTATTTTTTTAAATTCTTATCCAGGAAATCCTCTAAAATATCCAAGCCCTTTACAATAGTATCCATTGAAGTGGCATAAGATAACCTGATGTAGCTGTCGGTACCAAAAGCAGCCCCGGGAATTACAGCAACATTGGCCTTCTCTAACAGCACCAGTGCTAAATCTATTGAAGAATTGATTTTTACTCCAGATAATTCTCTATTCATAAGTTCAGATATGTTTACATAAACATAAAATGCTCCTTGAGGTTTTTGACAGTTCAAATACCTGATAGAATTAATTTTTTGATACATATAGTCTCTTCTCTTCTCAAATTCCAATGCCATAGTTTTGACCTCGTCTTGAGGACCATTTAAGGCTGCCGTTGAAGCATATTGAGTAATCGAGCAGGGATGTGACACAGCATGGCTCTGGATGCTGGACATAGCCTTAATTACTCTTTCATTTGATGCTGCATATCCCAATCTCCATCCCGTCATCGCATAAGCCTTTGACATGCCGTTGATGAGTATCGTTATGTTTCTTATATCCTCAGAAAAAGAAGCAATGCTGATATGTTCTGTATTGTCATAGGTCAATCTTTCATATATTTCATCAGATACTATGTATATATTATTCTTTAGAGCAGTCTCTGCCAGGGCGCGAAGATCTTCTCTTCCATATACTGAGCCTGTAGGATTATTTGGAGTATTTAGCAGCACAGCTTTTGTTTTATCAGTTATGGCGCCTTCCAATTCTTCTTTTGTCATTTTAAAGCCGTTTTCTGCCTTTGTATTAACCAGCACAGGGGTACCGCCGTTCAGCTTAATGATCTCAGTATAGCTGACCCAATAAGGGACAGGGACGACTACTTCATCTCCCGGGTTTAGGATTGCTGCAAATGCGTTTGACAGAGAGTGCTTGGCACCACTGGATACCACTATTTCATTGGGGTTATATTTTATCCTATTTTCTCTTTCCAATTTAGAACATATGGCTTTTCTTAAATCTAAAGTTCCCTGAGCAGCAGTATATCTGGTAAAGCCAGTGTTAATTGCTTCTATTGCAGCCTTTCTGATGTATTCGGGAGTATCAAAATCGGGTTCTCCGGCACCGAAGCCATAAACCTTTATGCCTTCAGAAATCATCTGTTTCAGCTTCGAATCAATGGCTAATGTTAACGATGGATTAATCTTATCTGCTTTATCAGAAATTTTTAATTGCATTTTAAAACCTCCAGCTGTGAATAAATTTTTACTTTTTTGCCAGATCTGCAGCCCTTTTTAGATCCAGAACTTTAGTATAATCAATTGTTATGCTTCCCATAATGGGCTGCCCGTTTTGTTTCATTCCATGGCAGTCTGTTCCCCCGGTCATCAGCAGCTTTCTTTCCTTGACCATATAAAATAAGTATTTTACCATATCCGGATCATGCTTTGGATGATATACCTCAATGCCTTTTACGCCTAAATTCAAAACTTTTACTATGGCTTTTCTGTCTGCAATAAGGCCCGGGTGGGCTAAAACCGGAATTCCGCCGACTTCTTTAATCATATTTATTGCATCTTCCGTTGTGAGTTTGAATCTTTCAACATAGGCAGGGCCGCCTATTCCGATATACCTTTCAAAGGCACATGCCATACTGTCTACATACTCTTTATCCACCATAGCCCGAGCTATATGAGGGCGTCCTATACTGCTGCCTTTTGATATCTCTTCTACCTGCTTTAGATTTATGTTGACCCCTAAATGATTTAATTTATCAATCATTGTAACCGCCCGACTATACCTTGATTTCTGCATTCTTTTCAGAATATCCAAAAACCAAGGATTATTATAATCTATGTAATAACCAAGCATATGAATTTCTTTTCCATCCAATTCGGTATTGAGCTCAATCCCCGGAACAATTTCTAATTTATCAGGCGCACTATTGCTTTTAATTGCAATATCTATGCCCGATACCGTATCATGATCAGTTATGCCTATTGCACGCAGTCTTTTTTTAAAAGCCCAATCAACTACTTCTGAAGGGCTCAAAAGTCCATCCGATGCATCAGTATGTATGTGTAAATCAGCATATTCCATATAAGACACCTCTACTACAGCATTATACCCTAATTATGAAAGAATTAATATAAAATAATTTGATTCAAAAACAAAAGCACCTTAAAAGTGCTCTTGCTATTTCAACTATATTTTTGTTTATCTGGAGTTTATTATCAGCTTTATAGCTGTTCTTTCTTCTCCCTCAATGTCTATATCAGTAAATGCAGGCACACATACCAAATCCATGCCGCTTGGTGCTACAAAGCCTCTCGCTATCGCTACTGCCTTTATTGCTTGATTAAGAGCGCCGGCACCAATAGCCTGAATTTCCGCTCCGCCATTTTCCCTTAAGACCCCAGCAAGAGCTCCGGCAACCGAATTGGGATTAGATTTTGAAGATACTTTTAATACTTCCATTTATAATGCCCCCTTAAAACCACATATATTTAGTAATACATCCAAAATATTCTACATATAATGTGAAAATCCTTTTTTTAATAGCTATTTATACTAAATTTAGTCGTTTTATGTGGCTTACATGATTATTTTCATCAATTCTTAGTAAAACTGCATTCATTTGTCCTGAATCTTCCTCAGCTTCAAATCTTCCGGGAAGGCTTGATATGAATTTCTTAATTATTATGTCCTTTTTTACGCCGAGCACAGAATTCAAAGGCCCTGTCATCCCTACATCAGTTATGTAGCCTGTGCCTTTTGGCAGTATGCGTTCATCAGCGGTTTGTACATGAGTGTGAGTACCTAATACAGCCGTAATACGGCCATCAAGAAACCAGCCCATGGCAATTTTTTCAGAAGTGGCTTCTGCATGAAAATCCAGTATTTTTATTTCCGCATTATCTCCTATCTCAGAGAGGAGACTTTCAATCGTTTTGAATGGGCATTCAATGCAATCCATAAATACTCTTCCGCACATGTTGATAATCACTGCTTTGCGGCCATTTACTTCTACAATTACATAAGGCTTGCCAGGGGTTCCCTGTGGATAATTTGCAGGTCTTACCAGACGATCTGCATCATCAATAAAGTCAAAAATCTTTTTTTGCGCCCATGCATGATTCCCTAAAGTTATAACATCTATTCCATAACTGAGCAAATCTTCATATATTTCCTTTGTTATACCTACACCGCCGGCGCTGTTTTCTCCATTGGCAATGATCAAATCAACGGAATTCTCCTCTTTAATTCTTGACAGATTCTCTTTTATCAAATTTCTTCCTGTTCTTCCGAATATGTCACCAATAAATAATATGACCATTTTTACCGTCCTCCTCAAGAATATTATCATTGCTTATGTAATAAGTATTATACCATTATGTAATAATTATATATATTTTAAAAAGAACGGTTAAGACCGTTCTTTTTTCATTTTGCATATTCAATTGCCCTTGTTTCTCTGATCACATTTATTTTTATTTGACCGGGATATTCGAGTTCATCCTCTATCCTTTTCACTATATCCCTAGCGATATAAACTATTTCAGAATCGCTTATATCCTCAGGTTTTACCATAATTCTTATTTCTCTACCGGCTTGAATTGCAAAAGATTTTTCTACTCCATCAAAGGAATTTGCTATTTCCTCGAGTTTTTCAAGTCTCTTTATATAGGACTCTAATGTCTCTCTCCTGGCACCGGGCCTTGCGGCAGAAATTGCATCTGCGGCCTGCACCAGCACTGCTTCTACAGTATTTGCTTCCACATCACCATGATGGGCTAATATAGCATGTATGACTTCTGGAGACTCCTTATATTTCTTTGCCAAATCAGCACCAATTTGTACATGTGGACCTTCAACCTCATGGTCTACTGCCTTACCTATATCATGCAGTAAACCTGCTCTTTTCGCAAGATTTACATCAGCTCCTAATTCAGCGGCCATAGCTGCAGCTAAATGGGATACTTCGATGGAATGATTCAGCACGCTTTGTCCATAGCTTGTTCTGAATCTAAGCCTGCCAAGTAATTTTATGAGCTCAGGATGCAAGCCATGTACTCCTGTATCGAAAGTAGCCTGCTCTCCTTGCTCTCGGATATAATTCTCAACTTCTTTTTTTGACTTTTCAACCATTTCTTCAATTCTAGCTGGATGTATTCTGCCGTCAATTATCAGCTTTTCTAAAGCTACACGGGCGATTTCCCTTCTTATCGGGTCAAAACCGGACAAAATAACGGCTTCCGGTGTATCATCAATAATTAAGTCGACTCCTGTAAGAGTCTCTAATGTCCTAATATTTCTTCCTTCTCTTCCAATTATTCTGCCTTTCATCTCATCATTTGGCAATGATACTACAGAAACAGTTGTTTCTGCTACATGATCGGCTGCATTTTTCTGAATAGCATATGCTATTATTTCCTTTGACTTTCTATCTGCTTCTTCTTTCGCTTTCGTTTCAATGTCCTTAATCATTATAGCAGCTTCATGTCTGATTTGCTTCTCAATATCATTCAGAAGCAGTTGCCTGGCTTCTTCGGACGACAAGTTTGATATATGTTCCAGTTCTTTTAGCTGTTTATTATATAGCTCCTGAACCTCATCATGAACTTTCTGAATTTCTTTTTGCTTTTTGCTTATTATCTCTTCTCTCTGCTCAACAGCCTCAACCTTTTTATCAAAAAGCTCTTCTCTTTGCAGAAGTCTTCTCTCTATTCTCTGAATTTCATTTCTTCTATCCTTAATCTCTCTATCTAATTCAGACCTTGATTTATGAATTTCTTCTTTTGCTTCTAGCAAAATTTCTTTCTTTCTTGTCTCCGCATCCTTTTGGGCATCATCTACTATTTTTTTTGCTGCTTCCTCTGCATTTTTAATTTTTGACTCAGCAATAAATCTTCTAATAAAATACCCAGCAACAAGGCAAACTAAACCAACTGCTATACTTATAACAGTATTTATTGTAGTTATAGTATTTTCACCTCCTTAGTCTTTCAATATGAAATTATCTAAGACCATTATTATTTTGTATAATTCCTTTGATACACCATATCAAAATAATTCTATATCTTTTAGTTTTTTTTGTCAAGTTGCTGGAAATTTAG
>NZ_JAJEKE010000008.1 GCF_024363565.1 Lutispora saccharofermentans
ACAAGGCCAGAAAAAGGTTGCGTTTACAATGTCAATTGACTAGATTTATAAATAATTAAAAAATTTATAAATATGTATTGACAAAATACTAATGAGATAGTAACATGTAGAGAATTAATCTTTCTCTAGAGAATGTAATTGAATATATATACACATAAAAGCTAGGATAGGGAAAAGTAGACATGAAAAGCATTTATTAGAGAGTGGGATAAGGTGAAAGCCCATAAAGGCCTAATGTTGAAACTCACCCTGGAGCTGCAGGCTGAACTGGAGTAAGCTGGGCCGGCATTAGCCGTTATTGCAATGAGTAAAAATTGGGTGGAACCGCGACAGATTTCTCGCCCCAGGCAGAGGTCTGTTTTTTTATACCCAAATTTAAAACGTATTGACTGTTAAGTAAAAATTATTACTGGCTGCAATCATCCAACCATGCCAATACCGAATTATATCTCAAAAGTGAAAGGCATGATTATGATGGAGGATAAGCTGAACAATAGATGGTGCAGCAAGTTAAATATTAACGGTAAAGGAGAGTAGGGAAATAATATGGGAATGACGATGACACAAAAGATTTTAGCGGATCACGCAGGCCTTGAATCTGTAAAGGCAGGCGATTTGATAAAGGTAAAGCTTGATTTGGTTTTAGGAAATGACATTACTGCTCCGGTGGCTATAAAAGAGTTTAAGAACATAGGAGTCTCCAAAGTATTTGATAAGAAAAAAATTGCTATAGTGCCCGACCATTTTACCCCTAACAAGGATATAAAATCTGCAGAGCAGGTCAAATTTATTAGAGAGTTTTCAAGGGAAATGGGAATAGAGAATTTCTTTGAAATCGGGCAGATGGGCATAGAGCATGCCCTTATCCCTGAAAAAGGCTTGGTTGTAGCAGGAGATGTAGTTATAGGGGCGGATTCCCACACCTGTACCTATGGTGCACTTGGAGCTTTTTCAACAGGCATAGGGAGTACGGATATGGCAGCGGGGATGGCAACGGGAGAGGCATGGTTTAAGGTGCCGGATGCAATAAAATTTGTGTTTATAGGCAAACCGTCCAAGTGGGTGAGCGGAAAGGACATTATACTTCACATCATAGGCATGATAGGAGTGGATGGTGCCTTGTATCAATCCATGGAGTTCACGGGAGATGGTGTGAAGCATTTATCCATAGATGATAGATTTACCATTGCCAATATGGCCATAGAGGCAGGGGGTAAAAATGGGATATTTGAGGCCGATGAGAAGACCATAGATTATATGAAAGAGCATTCAAGTAAAGAATACCGTATATTTAAAGCTGATGAGGATGCGGAATATAGAAGGGTTATCCAAATAGATCTCTCAACATTAAAACCTGTTGTGGCTTTTCCTCATTTGCCGGATAACATAAGAACCATAGATGAAGTAGGCGATGTAGCGATTGATCAGGTAGTTATCGGCTCTTGCACCAATGGCAGGATAGAAGATATGAGAATAGCGGCGGAGGTGCTTAAAGAAAAGAAGGTACATGAAAGGGTAAGGCTTATTGTTTTCCCTGCTACTCAAAAGATATACCTTCAGGCATTAAGGGAAGGATTACTGGAGATATTCGTAGAAGCAGGAGGCGCAGTTAGCACGCCAACCTGCGGACCATGCCTGGGAGGCCATATGGGTATACTGGCAAAGGGAGAAAGAGCATTGTCCACAACAAACAGAAACTTTGTAGGCAGGATGGGGCACCCGGAGAGTGAGGTCTATCTTTCAAGCCCTGCAGTAGCAGCAGCATCTGCAATAACAGGCAGAATATCATCACCGGAGGAGGTAGTATGATGATGACAGGAAGAGCATTCAAGTATGGAGATAATATTGACACAGATGTTATCATACCTGCAAGATATTTGAACAGCAGTGATGTCAAAGAGCTTGCAGAGCATTGCATGGAAGATCTGGACAAGAATTTTGTAAATAAGGTGAAGCAGGGAGATTTCATTGTAGCCGGTAAAAACTTCGGCTGCGGCTCATCAAGGGAGCATGCTCCAATAGCAATCAAAGCCTCAGGCGTGAGCCTGGTCATTGCAGAAACCTTTGCAAGGATATTTTTTAGGAATGCTATAAATATAGGGCTGCCAATAATGGAGTGCCCTGATGCAGCAAAAGAGATAGAAGCAGGAGATGAGATCTCTGTGAACATAAAAACCGGAGCCATAAAAAACATCACTAAGAATAAAGAGTATGAAGCAGCTCCTTTTCCCAGCTTTATGCAGTATATTATCGATGCTGGAGGGCTGATAGACTATATTAAGAAGGAGCAAAAAGGCAATGAATAAGAAAATTGCATTGATGCCCGGTGATGGCGTAGGCCCTGAGATAGTGAAGCAAGGCATAAAAATTCTGGACGCTGTTTCTGCTAAATATAATTGTGTATTTGAATATAAAGAATTGCTTATGGGCGGCATTGCAATAGAAAAAACAGGACATCCTCTTCCACAGGAAACTATCAATGCATGCAAGGAAAGCGATGCTGTATTGCTAGGAGCTGTAGGAGGATGGAAATGGGACAATCTCCCTGGACATCTGAGACCTGAGGCAGGCCTCCTGGGAATCAGAAAAGCATTGGGAGTATTCGCAAATCTAAGGCCCGCGATTCTCTTTCCCCAGCTAAAATCTGCCTCATTTCTGAGAGAAGGCGTCTTAGAAGACGGAATCGATGTAATGATAATAAGAGAGCTTATTGGAGGCATATATTTCGGTGAAAAAAAGAGAGTGGACATTGAAGGCGGCCAAAAAGCCTGGGATGTGATGGCCTATTCTACTCACGAGATAGAGAGGATAACCAGAAGAGCTTACGAAACAGCCAGAAAGAGAAGCAAAAAGCTTACAATGGTGGATAAAGCCAATGTTCTTGAGAGCTCCAGGCTATGGAGAGAGGTTGTAATGGGGATTTCAGGCGAATACCCGGATGTGGAGACAAACTATATGTATGTCGATAATGCGGCTATGCAGCTTATCCGAAACCCCAAGCAATTTGATGTCATTGTTACGGAGAATATGTTTGGAGATATACTGAGCGACGAAGCTTCAATGCTGACAGGCTCTCTCGGAATGCTTCCGTCAGCAAGCATGGGAGAAGGGAAAATAGGCCTGTACGAGCCTATTCATGGCTCTGCTCCCGACATAGCAGGGCAGGATAAAGCTAATCCCATAGCAACTATAATGAGCATCGCAATGATGCTTCGCTACAGCCTTGATATGGAAGCTGCAGCTTCAGATATCGAAAGGGCCGTATCAAAGGTCTTGGATAAAGGATACAGGACAGCAGATATAATGCAGGAAGGAATGGATCTGGTCGGAACGGAAAGAATGGGAGACTTAATAGCTGAGAATATATGTTAATTACCCTTAGGTTCGTAACTCTGATTTCTGTGTGATATATATTGCTTAAACCATGTAACTTTAACAAATAGAATCAACTAGGACAATAAACTTAATATTTAATACTATGAAGAGAAATAGTAGACCTCTTAATATTTCAAAGAGAGTGAGGGTATGGTGAAACCTCATAAATATAAGATGTCGAACTCGTCTTGGAGTTGCAGGCTGAACTTCAGTAAGCTGTGCCGGTTATAAACCGTTAATGAACTGAGAATAAATTTGGGTGGTACCGCGGCAGACCTTTCGCCCCATTGGGTGAGGTCTGCTTTTTTATATACTGAATCAACTTTAAGGAGGCAAACATAATGTCAAAAAGAATTTATATATTTGACACTACTTTGAGAGATGGGGAGCAAACTCCCGGGGTAAGTTTAAATATACAGGAGAAGCTGGAAATTGCAAGACAGTTGGAAAGGCTGGGAGTGGATTGTATAGAGGCTGGATTCCCAATAGCCAGCAATGGAGATTTCGAAGCTGTAAAAGCTATAGCTCAAAGCATACGCAAGCCTGTCATTACGGCTCTAGCCAGAGCATCAAAGCAAGATATCGATAGAGCATGGGAAGCAATCAAATTTGCAGAAAAGCCAAGAATACACACCTTTTTGGCCACTTCTGATATTCATATGGAATTTAAATTGAAAATGGCTCCCCAGGAGGTCAAGAAAAGAGCCATCGAGGCAGTAGCCTATGCGAAATCTTTGAGTCCCAAGGTGGAGATTGAGTTTTCACCTGAAGATGGAACCAGGACAAGGCCAGAATTTTTATATGAGGTTTTGGAAGGAGTAATAGCCGCAGGCGCGGATGTGGTAAATATACCTGATACAGTTGGCTACTCAACTCCCGGTGAGTATGGAGCCTTTATCGCAGGGATAAAAAGAAATGTTCCTAATATTGATAAGGCAGTTATAAGCCTTCATTGTCATAATGATCTGGGCCTTGCTGTTGCAAATTCTCTAGCAGGCATTGAAAATGGCGCGCTTCAGATCGAATGTGCCATAAATGGTCTTGGAGAAAGAGCAGGAAATGCATCCTTGGAGGAGCTTGTCATGGCATTGAAGACAAGAAAAAACTATTATGATTTTGAAACAAACATCATCACTGAGCAGATATCCCGAACAAGCGGCCTTGTGAGCAGGACTACAGGTATCCATATTCAGCCTAATAAGGCTGTAGTAGGTGCTAATGCCTTTGCTCATGAATCAGGAATACATCAGCATGGAGTCCTAAACAACAGATTGACCTATGAAATAATGACGCCTGAGTCAGTGGGACTTAAGAAAAATCTTATGGTGCTGGGCAAGCACTCAGGAAGGCATGCCTTTGAGGAAAGATTGAATGAGCTTGGATACAGCGACTTATCCCACGAAGAAATAAATAAAGCCTTCATTAAATTTAAAGATCTTGCAGACAAGAAAAAAACCGTATCCGACGGAGATATTGAAGCCATTATCACGGAGGACATCCATCAAATACCTGAAGCTTACAGCCTGGAATATATGCATATATCCTGCGGCAACAAGGTGGTCAGTACAGCTACGGTAAGGGTGAAAAAGCCCGACGATAATGTTGCGGAAGAAGCTGCATGCGGAACAGGGCCAGTTGATGCTGTATTTAAAGCGATAGAAAAAGCAGCAGATATAGATGTGAATCTTAGGGATTACTTTCTGAAAGCAATAGGAAGCGGCGAAGATGCTCTGGGAGAAGTAAGGGTAAAGATAGAAAAGGGCAGCAAGATTTATGTCGGCAGCGGCATAAGCACTGACATAATAGAGTCAAGTGCAAAAGCTTTCATCAACGCAATAAATAAGATAAGTTATGAGGAAAGATAGTTGGGGAGGTAGGGCTATGATAGCTGCTGAAGCGATTATAAAGTGTTTGCGCAGAGAAGGAGTGGAAGTGGTCTTCGGCTATCCGGGAGGTGCTGTGCTTCCTATATATGAGTACTTGCGGCAATCAAACATCAGGCATGTTCTGACAAGGCATGAACAAGCAGCAGGCCATTCCGCAAGCGGCTACGCCAGAGCTGCCGGAAAAACAGGAGCTTGTATAGTAACCTCAGATCCGGGAGCTACCAATCTGATAACGGCAGTCGCCAATGCTTATATGGATTCAACACCTATAGTGGCCATCACAGGCCAGGTAAGATCCGGGCTTATAGGAAAGGATGTTTTTCAGGAAGCAGATATTATAGGCTCCACGGCGTCCTTTACCAAGCATAGCTATCTGATAAAGGATGCTGAAGAAATTCCAAGGATTATTAAAGAAGCCTTTCATATAGCAAGTACAGGCAGGCCTGGGCCGGTCTTGATAGATATTCCTGTAGACATACAAAACCGGGAAATAGATTTTGAGTGCCCCAAGGAGGTAAATATCAGAGGCTATAAACCCAACATTAACGGGCATAAGCTGCAAATAAGGAAAGCAGTTGAAGCAATAAAAAGAAGCAAAAGGCCGCTGATTTGTCTGGGTGGAGGCGTAATTTCAGCTAAAGCCCAAAAGGAAGTAGAAGAATTTATAGAAAAAGGAAAAATACCTGCAGTTCATACCTTGATGGGCAAGGGCAGCATAAAGGACAAAAACCTGTATTATCTGGGCTTGATAGGCTCTCATGGAAGCTGCCACTGCAATAAAGCATTAGCTAACGCTGATGTGCTCGTTTTAGTTGGAGCAAGAGCTGCAGACAGGGCTATAAGGGATAAAAGCTTGTTTTCTCATGGAGCAACAATAATTCACATAGATATTGATCCTGCTGAAATAGGCAAAACTCTGAATTCTATGATACCTGTAGTTGGAGATGCGAAGAACATATTGAAACAAATGACACAGCATATGGAGCCTCTGGATACCCAAGAGTGGATTCAGGAGATTAATAGCTGGAAGAAAGAAGGAGACAATGGTTCCAAGCATAGCATAGGAGTGGACCCAAGAGATGTGATGAGCATATTATCAGGCAAAGTGGATATGAATGCAATACTCACTGCTGATGTAGGGCAAAATCAGATATGGGCTGCCCACAACTTTATTATTGATGGTGATAGGAAATTCATTACCTCAGGCGGATTAGGCACCATGGGCTATGCCATACCTGCGGCAATAGGAGCTAAAATCGGAGAGCCTAATAGGCAGGCTATAGCCGTAATGGGGGATGGGAGCTTTCAAATGAGCTTTAACGAGTTAGGCACTCTTATCCAGGAAAATCTCAAAATATTGTTTTTGATGTTCAATAATAGCAGATTAGGGATGGTTAGGGAGCTTCAGACAAATGCTCGTTGGGATACCTTCGGGATTGAGCTTCCAAATAATCCGGATTTTATGAAGATTTTTGAAGCCTATGGCCTGCAAGGTGCAAGGGTAAAGACCAATGATGAATTTAAAAGTGCATTAGACAAGGCTCTTATTTCAGATAAATCCTTTCTTATTGAATGTATAGTTGATCCGAATCTGAGCACTTTGTAAGGAGGAATTTTTATATCCAGTCGTATTTTATCTGTATTAGTTGAAAATCATTCGGGTGTACTAAGTAAAATATCTGGCCTGTTTACAAGAAGAGGCTTTAATATTGACAGTCTCACAGTAAGTGAAACTGAAGACCCCACAATTTCCAGGATGACTATAGTGGTGAAGGACGATGACAGCATGGTGGAACAGATAAACAAGCAGCTTAATAAGCTCATAGATGTGATAAAGGTAATTGAACTGGACGAACAGAAGTCTGTTTTCAGAGAACTGGCTCTTATAAAGGTTTCTCTTAATCAGAACAACAGATCCGTTATAACTGAAACAGTTAATATTTTTCGGGGCAATGTTGTTGATGTGGATAACAAGAGCATTATAGTTGAGGTCACAGGGAGTCATGACAAGATTATTGCATTTATTGAGCTTATGAAGCCATATGGTATAAAGGAAATGGTGAGAACCGGGCTTACTGCACTAGAAAGAGGAGGAAATAAAAACAGTCCGTAATGTTGCAATTGCTATCCCAATTGCTTACGATGTTTTGCCGTTGACAAAATTTCGTAATAGTCATATAATATATGAAAATAATATTAAAATCCGTTGAAGGGAAGCAAGTAAGCTTGAAAACAGATTCAAAGAGAGCTGCCGATGGTGGGAGTGCAGCAATTATGCTTGAGCCGAATGGGTCCTTGAGGATTTTGGTGAAATCAAAGTAGCCAATAACGTGAGCTTCCCGTTAAAGAAGCAGGATATGAAGTATTTTCATGCTGGAGTATCTGTTATGAGGAGAGGTTCTGAGCCTCTTGAATTAGGTGGCACCGCGCATTATACGCCCTATAGGTTTTCTATGGGGCTTTTGAATTTTTTTGAGCACAATAATTATGGAGGTGTAGAAATGGATGAGAAAAAGAAGGTCATATTCAGCGGAATTCAGCCTTCCGGTGATTTGACCATAGGTAACTATTTGGGGGCTTTAAAAAATTGGGCGGCCCTGCAGGATGAATATGAGTCATACTATTGTGTCGTTGATTTGCATGCTCTGACCGTAAGGCAGGACTCGGCAGAATTGAGAGCCAGGACTTTAAAAAACATTGCAATCTACGTGGCTTCAGGTCTCGATCCCAAGAAGAATACATTGTTTATACAATCACATGTGCCTGCGCATAGCGAGGCCTCATGGCTGTTGAGCTGCTTCTGCTATATGGGGGAGCTGAGCAGGATGACCCAATTCAAGGATAAGTCTCAGAAAGTCGGCGAAAGCGTCAGTTCGGCGTTATTCACCTATCCTGTGCTGATGGCGGCAGATATACTCTTATATAATACCGATTTGGTGCCGGTAGGCAGCGACCAGAAGCAGCATATTGAATTGGCAAGGGATCTGGCTATTAGATTTAATAATTTGTATAGCCCTACCTTTACAATACCGGAGCCATATATTGGGGATACAGGCGCCAGGATAATGGATCTTCAGGAGCCGGATAAAAAGATGTCCAAATCCGCCGATAACCCCAATGCCTATGTACTGATAATGGACCCGCCGGATGTCATCAGAAGGAAAATAAGCAGGGCAGTCACAGATGATTTGGGTGTGGTTAAATATAACGAATCTCAGCCGGGTATATCAAACCTTATCAGTATTTTAAGCACTATTGCAGGCAAGAAGCCTGAAGATATCGAGAAAGAGTATGACGGCATAGGATACGCCAAATTTAAATCCGATGTGGCGGAGGCACTGGTAGAAGAGCTTCAGCCCCTTCAAAACACAGTAAAGCAGCTTTTGGATGATAAGCCATATATGGAGAGCATTTATAAAAGCGGAGCAGAAAAGGCAAGCTATGTTGCAAATAAGACCTTGAGAAAGATGCAAAAAAAGCTTGGGCTGATACCCAGATAAGCTTTGTATGAAAAAATGTTTGACTTGGGAGCTTGTCATATAATATAATGACATCGTCATAAGTATTCTAAAGGAGTTTGTTTTATGATAGAGGTTGTTCTTAACTAAGCAATTTAATAAGGGACGAAGAGTAGCATTTCACCTACACAAATAGGTGGTTTTCTTGTTGCCTTCGGACACTATTAGTTAAGAACATCGGCTTCAGTAAAAAATTAAGTATAGTGCATGAATTTCTGCCGTGCTCTTATTGCACGGCATTTTAATATTCAAATTTTATTGGTTTTGCAGATTCACCGATTCGGGGGAAGCATTTGCATTAATCAGATAGATCTATACGAGCTGCAGGTAAACAGATGTTTGCTTGCAGCTTTTTTGATTTGGAAGCAGTAGGCGCAGTGTCCGGAGAGCAAAATATTTAGAAATAAAAGAAAGATGGAGGAATAAAAATTGAAAGAGACTGCGATAAAACTGCTGGAATATGACAAGATTAAAGAAAAACTGGCTGAATATGCTGTTTCAGATCAGGCAAAAGGAGTCATAAAAGAATTAAAGCCGTCAACAGATATAAATATAATAGAAGGATGGCTGCATGAAACAACAGAGGGCTGTATGATCATGGACAGATGCTCCAGCGTACCTCTATATAGCCTTAAGGGTATTGATAAGGTGATTAATAAGCTTGGCAAAGGCGGTATCCTATATCCGGAAGAACTATCAGCCATATTAGAACTGCTGGAGAGCGTCAGGCGCATCAGAAAGTTTATGATCCCAATGCAGGATATTGCTCCAGACGTGTCATCCTACGCTCTTTCTATGCATGAGCTCAAAGACTTGGCTGAAGAAATTTCAAATTCCATTGAATATGATAGGGTAAGCGATAAGGCAAGTCCCGAGCTGAACAAGATAAGAAAGAAAATAGGCATTACTGATGACAGGATCAGGCAAAAGCTTAACAGCTTGCTCAATTCATCAGCATATGCCGCCTATATACAGGAAGCCTTTGTGAGCATGAGAAATGGAAGATATGTTATACCTGTGAAAAAGGAATACCGCAAGAATATAGAAGGAAGCGTGCTGGACACTTCCGCCAGCGGCTCCACCTTATTTATTGAGCCAGCCTCAGTAAAAAAGCTCCATGAGGAATTGAACATGCTAAAACTGGAGGAAGAAAACGAAGTTTATAAAATATTATCTTTTTTAACCGGCATAGTCGAATCCTATAAGCGTGAATTGTCTATAAATATAGAAGCTATGATACATTATGACTTTGTATTTGCAAAGGCTAAGTTCAGTAAATCCCTGGATTGCAGAGAGGTTAAGCTTAATACTGAAAATTATATCAGCATTCATAGCGGAAGGCATCCGCTGATAGGCAAGGATGCTGTGCCCATCGATTTCCTCATCGGAAATGATTACAGAGCTTTGGTGATCACAGGGCCGAATACCGGAGGCAAGACAGTAGCCTTAAAGACCGTCGGGTTGATGACCATGATGGTTCAGTCCGGCTTGCATGTATCCGTTGGAAGCGGAAGCGAGTTTGCGGTGTTTGAGGATATACTGGTGGATATCGGAGATGGCCAGAGCATAGAGCAGTCCTTGAGCACCTTTTCATCACATATGAAAAATATTTCAGCTATTTTGGAATGCGCTGATTCCAAGACCTTGGTAATAATTGACGAACTGGGTTCAGGGACAGATCCCAGCGAAGGTATGGGATTAGCTGCTGCAATACTTGAAGAGATATATGATAAAGGAGCAACAATAATTGCAACTACACATTATAGTGAAATAAAGTCCTTTGCTGCAGCAAAGGATGGCTTTGAGAATGGCTGCATGGAATTTGACATAGAAACCTTAAGCCCCATGTACAAATTGAATATCGGCAAAGCGGGAGAAAGCAATGCTCTGCTGATAGCTTTACGGCTTGGGATAAGCAGAAATATCGTTGAAAGGGCTCATGAAATAACATATAAGGAGAAAAAGGATTACAGCAATATTTATAAAGAGCCGAATGCGAAGAACGCCAATGCTAAAAGCTTTGTAAAGCCACACATTCAGCAGGCTGCAAAATGCACTGAATCGATCTGCGGCAAAAAAGAAGATCAGGAACAAAAAGCAAAGAAGACTTTCCAAATAGGTGATTGTGTCTATATCAGCAGCATGGGCAGGACCGGAATTGTTTGCGAATCGGAAAACAGCAAAGGCGAACTGGGTGTAATGGTCATGAAAAAGAAGCTGAAAGTCAATAAAAAGCGTCTTTCGCTCTATATTCAAGGAGATGAGCTGTACCCTAAAGATTACGACTTCGATATAGTATTTGAAACTAAAGAGAACAGAAAGAAGAGGCATATTTTAAGCAGAAAGCATGTTGAAGGCCTTGAAATAACAGTTCCGAATAAAGAAGAATAAAGCCTTCAATGTCAAACCCATGGAATATTTATGTCCATGTGTGAGAAGTTGACTTTATTAGCTATTATTTTTACTATATTTCTCCCTGTTTATATAATATAATGATTTCGAAATCACATTATGTAAACTAAAAATCAGGAGGAGAAATATGATAAATAATCAAAAAGTGAAGAAGCTATTAAGTGTATTCCTTTCTGTTGTGCTAGCATTATCAAGCTTTAGCATCGTTTTCGCAGAATCCTCTGAGATCAGAGGACACTGGGCTGAAAAGCAGCTTGGCGATTGGATCGACAGAGGCTTGATGACGGGATATTTGGATGGCTCATACAAGCCCAATAACAATATCACAAGATCTGAGTTTGTTGCTTTGGTCAACAGAATATATCAGTTTGATGAAAAAACTGAGCCGGGTTTCACCGATGTTTCTGCCGAAGCAAACCAATGGGTCTATGATGAAGTTTCCAAAGCAAAGAAAGCAGGCTACATCAATGGCTTTGTAGACGGAAGCTTTAAGCCTAATGACAGCATCACAAGACAAGAAGTGGCGGCTATAATTTCCAGGATCGAGAAGCTTGAACCAAATCCGGATTCGGAAATTTTGAAAAACTATGTTGATGCAAATGATATACCGGAATGGAGCAAAGCTGACATAGGTGCTGTTGTAGTCAAAGGCTATATGAGAGGCACACCGGAAAATCAATTTAAGGCTTTAGCACAGATAACAAGGGCAGAAGTTGTAACAGCGTTGGACAGAGTAGCTACAAAGGATCTTACTGCAGCAGATGCAAAACCATTGTTTGACGCGATTAGAAAACAGCAGGAAATCAAGACCATGGAAAGCAAGGGTAGCTTGTACCTTGCCCTGAAGGCTGACGGTCTTTCAGAAGAGGAAAAGACAGTATTTGATGAAATAGCTGATGTTGTGAACAGCACAAAAATAGATGCTGCTTCCAAAGCCGTTATGAATGATGACGGTACAAAAGTGACAGCAGAGACAAGCCTTTCTGCTAAAGCAAAAGGTTTCGATGTAAATACTACAATATGGGTGGACATGGATATGTCCGGCGACACACAGAAGCTTACAGAAGTGGTCAAGGTCCCTGAAATACTTGCCGGTTTTATGCCTGAAGAGCTCCAGGGAAAAGAATATCTTGTAATAGATGATCAAGGAGCAAATCAGTCAAATGCGGGTAATCCGAAGGAACTCATGGAGGCAAGCAAAAAACTTCAGGACAGCATGATGAAGATAATAGAAAGGTATATGGATGAAGCCAATACTGATTTCGGCATCGTTAAGGACAGGGGCATCAAGGTCATCAATACTTCTGAAGGAAAAGACTATGCGAGGATCTACCAAATCAGATTGGATGATGCAATACTAAAGGCAGTTATAAAGAACTCTGTAAATGATTTGGCTCAGGATAAAGATTTTATAAAATTGGTCAAAGAATATATGCTGATGATGGCAGAGTTTGAGACAAATCCAGAAGTAAAGGCTGAATTGGAGAAAGCGGCAGCAGAGCTTGAAAACAATACAGATGCTTTCATAGCCAGCTTCAACAAGGCAATGGATATTCTTGACGATGTGACATTGATAGGCCAAAGAGGTATAGTAATAGACTATACTGTAAATAGCCAGGGCTATATTATAAATGAAAAAGGCAATGCTGATTTTGTGGTAGATGCAGCCAAGCTTGGCAAAGCAATCGCTGAAATAGCCGGTGAAACTGTAGCGGAAGAGCCGACAACTGCCGGTGTATATTCAATAGGAATTGATTTTGATACTGATATATTCAATATAAATGGGGATGTAAAGGTAGAAATGCCCACAATCACAAAAGAAAATTCAATGACGGTTGAAGAACTGGTAGCAGCCTTGGCTGCACAAGCAGAAGCAAATCAGGATGATACAATAGAATAATAAAGAAAAGCCGGGGATTTTCCTCGGCTTTTTTATCTCAATTTGCTTTTTAAGCTTTGCAATTGCTGTTCCATATCGCTGATTTGCTGTCTTATGTCGTCTTGTTTTTCTTTGCTCGCTATTTGAGCAGCTTTGGTTAAAAACAATGAACCGAGAGCTGTGAAAAGATTTCCCAAAACATTATTATCATCTTCGCTTGCATTGTCGGCAATGGCGAGAGTTATCAATACGGCTATTATAATAAAAGAATTTGAATTAATGCAGGAAGAACTCAACATAACCCAGCCCCCTATCTCAATAACATAATATGGACTCGTGCACAAATTGTTACATGTACATACTTCTGACCTTTAGAAAGCATTTTACCGGCATAATCTGAATTGGATAGTGAAATATTGTTAAGGTATGTTATTATATTATTATCGGATAATATGCGCTAATCGCATATCAAGCATGTAACGGAAGGTGGTAAGTATATTGTTTAATAAAGATTCAGGAGACAGATTTAAAATTATTTATAAACAGGGAATGATGACAGGCTTTAGAATAGTACAGGATAGAGAAACCGGGGTAAATTATTTGATGACTTATGAGGGCAATGCAGGAGGACTTACTGTTTTGCTGGATAAGGATGGGAAGCCGGTCATAACGCCTGTAGAAAATGACTATTAGGAGCAGGAGGAAGAAAATCAGTGAGGTTATATTTGACGAGACATGGACAAACTGTATGGAATATAGAAAGAAGGCTTCAAGGCTGGAATGATTCGGAGCTCAGCGAAAAAGGCATATCAAATGCAAGAGCCCTGAGAGAGAGGTTGGCGGATATCGATTTTTATGAGGTCTATTCAAGCCCCATAGGAAGGACTATGAAAACTGCAGAAATTGTAAGCGGCCTGGAAGCTGATAAAATAATACAGGATGAGAATCTGAGGGAGATTCATCTGGGCTCCTGGGAGGGAAGGCTGACGGATGAGATAGAGCTGGAATATCCGGAAGAGTATTCAGCCTTCAGATGCAGCCCCCATCTATATAAAAGATCGGATGCGGAATCCTATTATGATGTGCAAAAAAGGGCTTTGATTTCGGTGAACAATGTGATTAAAAAGCATGGGAATACGGATAGGAACATTTTGTTTGTGACTCATACGGTTACGCTGAAAACAATAATGGCTTATTTTGAGGACAGAGAGTTTGCTAGATTATGGGATCCGCCTTTCATATATGACACAAGCCTAAGCATGGTGGAAATAAAAAATGGTACCGGCACAATAGTAATGCATGGAGACATCTCGCATTTTTCCGACTTAAAGGGTTATGAGTTTGTCAAAGATAATCATTTTATTAAGAAGGATGAATAGATTTATCCGGCATCTAAGCAAGAATATTGTTAATAAGGGGGAAATACCTTGGAGAAGAAAAATTACGGATTACTGGCCTATATATTGGTATGCATAATCTGGGGCTCTACCTATCTGGCAATCAGAGTCGGCGTTCAAAGTTTTCCTCCTTTTCTCTTCGGAGGCATAAGATTTATAACAGCCGGCACCGCAATTTTATTATTCGGCTATTTTAAAAAACTGGAATTTCCAAAAGAAAAAATTGACTATCTGAAAATTTCCGTGGTGGGTATTTTTCTGCTGGCAATGAGCAATAGCCTTGTTCTGGCTGCAGAGATGAGGGTCAACTCAAGCACCGCAGCATTGCTCATAGCCACTATACCGATATTTATGGCATTAATCGAACTGTTTATACCAGGGGGCAGCCGAATAAACTTGTTCGGATGGATCGGGATGCTGATAGGCTTTGCCGGAGTGGGTATATTATCCTTAAGCGGCGGCGAGCTCGATACCGATATGATAGGCATTATATTGCTGATACTGGCAGGCTTTGCGTGGGCTGCCGGCTCTGTATATTCTAAGAGGACAGCATTCAAAGGCTCCATCGTTGTCCAGATAGGTGTTCAGATGCTATCCGGCGGATTGCTGCAGACCATCATGGGAATAGCTACGGGGGAAGCAGCAAGACTAAACCCTGAGCCTTCAGGGATTTGGGCCTTGTTATATCTGATAATGATGGGCTCTTTGGTGGGCTATACCTCGTATATTTATCTCATAAATGTGTGGCCTATTTCAAAGGCAGGCACTTATGCCTATATAAATCCAATAGTTGCTATGTTTCTGGGATGGCTGTTCCTTGGAGAACCGGTGACCGCCAGAATGATCGTTTCCGCTGCTTTCATACTGGCAGGAGTATTGGTAGTTCAGAAGTCCAGGGTGGTAGAGAAGGCAGAGGAGAAAATCGAAGCTTAGGAGGGTTTTGCAATGCCTATAGATATATATGATAGGAATCAAGAGCATATAGGGATCATCAGAGAGCGATATATTGACACAGATAATGTTTATATGGTAGCTATCACCGATTTAAATTCAGCTGACATTGCCATTGATGAAGACAAGCTGAAAAAATATATGGCAGGTATAGTAAAAGTTAAAAGCATATTCGGTAAAATTGATGAAGACAGATTAAAGGAAGAAATTGAGGAGCTTCGCATTTCTGAGCAGTATGAGCAGCTTCAGCAGCTATCCTATGATGATTTCATAAAATACCTGTTCTTAAAAAATTATTCAGGTAAAAGCATAGAGAATTATTTGGAGATCAATGGGTTTCGCGAAGAACTGATCAAAGGATATATACTTTTAGATATCAAGAAGATTGAAATAAAGAATGGGAAGCTTTGCATTGATGATGAGATGGATTATATATTAAATGAAACAATAGATTATGACCTGATACCCAAAAATAACTCTCCATATCTCATTGATCAGAGAAATGATGAAATAACAGATAAAATAAAGCCTATTTTTGCAAAGATTACAGGCTATCCGATTTTTCAAACGGATATAATGGGCTTTGGAGAAGGCTTTATATTAGGGGGAGACCTTGCAGATTTAGGCGGAAGAAATCATAGCCATGAAACCATCTTAAGAATAAAGTCCGGCAGCTATGAGGATAACATTGTGCTGCCGATAATTGTTTTTGCTAAGGCAGGTATGCCGATTCAATTATATATCGGTGAGAAGAAGGTGGAGAAGGTTTTCTGCGATGGAGTGATATATAAGCTTTGGCAGTAAAGAGATTTGAGGAGGTGTACATATGTCTATAGACAATAGTAAAGCGATGATGCTTATAATCTATGTAGAAAATCAGGAGAAGGCCAGGGATTTCTATAAGCAAGTTCTAGCTATGGAGCCTCTTATGGATGTCCCCGGGATGACTGAATTTAAATTGGATAAAAATGTCCTTCTGGGCATCATGCCTAATGAAGGAATTGCAAGGATATTGGAAGGCAAGGTGAAAAACCTGGGCAAGTCCGCCGCTGTGCCAAAATGTGAACTATACCTTCCCGTGGATGATCCGGATGAATATTACCATAGGCTGATTAAGGCAGGCGGAACGGGAATTGTTGAGGGAAAAGCAAGGCCATGGGGCGACTATACCGCCTATGGGATGGACCCGGACGGCAACTTGATCGCCTTTGCTAAAAGCACGAATAAATAAGGCGGTAACCACATGCCGCCTTATTTATCGTATAACTTAACGCACTGATCTTATTACGCCGCACGCCAATCTTTTTCCTGCCGCTCCTGCAGGCTGGGTGCGATAATCATCAGGGTTTTGGTGGATGATAATAGCTTTTCCTATGATATCTCTTACTTTAAACCTATCGGTGAAAAAGCACATCAAGGCTCTGCCGTTGTTGGAGAATAGCACAGGGAAATCTCCTGCATGGTTGCCGTGGGGCTGGTTGTCCGGATTCCAATGTTCCCCTGCTGCTTGGAAAGGGTCCTCTGGGTTGCCAACCTGGCAGTTACCGAATTGATGGATATGGAAACCATGAGGGCCTATTGGGGGTTGGTTGTCAGCTGCAGGCTTGTAATTTGGCAGGCCTCTCACAGAGATACATACTTGAACACCGCCGGTTACATCTGAGAAGTATACTATTCCTGATAAAGAAGGTGCTAAAGGCCCTCCTTTTATAATGGCTGATGCAATTGCCATAGATATAATTCACCCTTTCATTTTAATACTGCATATAATCATAATATGCAGAATAAAGCCATATGTGTAAATAAAGTAAAAATGAACTAGAGGAGGTTTAAAATGGCTGATATTAATTTCAAAATAAGTATAACTCCCAAGGCAGCATGTGATATGCTGCAGGAATTAGACAGTGCAGAATTGATATATGATGAGCTGAAACGCCCTGCACCGGGAAAGGAGATTGCTATTTTAGTCTTCGAAAAATACTATTTCAGATCTGAAAACAGAGCGGCAATGACCGTTATAATAGATAATTTCGAAGGCGTCACATATGTAAAGGCTATAGCTGCCGGAAGCTCCCAGGGCTTCATATTCAACTTTGACTGGGGTGCCGCGGATAATTTTGTGGAGAGTGTAAGGAAAGTCTTCAAAGAATATATTTTAGAATAAATTTTGAATATTTCACAATTTACTTTTGATATTATCATCAAATTATATTAACATTAAATTATATCAACATTAAATCTTTGGGGTTGAACGATATTATAAAAGGAAAGAGGGAGATAATTTGGTTAGGGAATTGCTGAAGGAATTAGTGGAAACTCATGGCTTAACCGGTTATGAAACTGAAGCCGGTAAAGTTGTGGAAAAATATTTCAAACCCTATTCCGATGAAATCAAGCTGGATAAAATGGGAAGCCTGGCAGCGATCAAAAGAGGAAGGACTGAAAACCCGAAGAAGATCATGCTGGCGGCTCATATGGACGAGATAGGCCTTATGGTAAAAAAGATCGACGAAAATGGCTTTGTGTCATTCACAAATGTAGGCGGGGTTGACCAGAGGACTTTGCTCACCCAGGAAGTGACAATACACGGCAAAAAGGACTTGTTTGGGATAATCGGCAGCAAACCGCCTCATATCCTTGAAGCCAGTGAAAGAAAAAAATCCGTAAAGATGGAAGATATGCTGATAGATGTAGGACTTTCAAAGGAAGAAGCGGAAAAATATATTGCAATAGGGGACCCTATTACAATAAAGCGCAGGATGCTGAATCTGCAAAATGATATGGTTGCAGGAAAGGCCTTAGATGACAGGGCTGGAGTTGCCGTAATGTATGAATGCCTGAGGGAACTTCGCAAGATGCATCATGACTGTGACGTCTATGCGGTAGCAACAGTTCAGGAAGAGGTAGGCTACAGAGGGGCTGTTCCCGCTGCCTTTGCCATATCTCCCGATATAGGGATTGCCATAGATGTAGGATTCGGCTCAACACTCGAACTTCCCAAGGATGAAACATCAGATTTGGGGAAGGGTCCCGCCATCGGTTTTGGCGCCAATATACATCCAAAGGTCTATGAAAGGCTGACAGAGGTTGCTAAGGAATACAACATACCATGGCAGCAGGAGGTATATCCGGGAGCAACGGGCACAGATGCATGGGGAATGCAGGTAACAAGATGCGGAGTTGCCACAGGACTCCTGTCCATACCGCTGAGATACATGCACACCTCGGTAGAGACCATACAGATCGATGATATTAAAAATGCCGGAAAGCTGCTTGCATATTTCATTGTCAGCTTGAACGGCGAGGATTTGGAGGGAATGCTATGCTATTAAAAAAATTGACAGAAGCTTGCGGCATGCCCGGAGGAGAAGGCGAAGTAAGAGAAATAATACAAGAAGAGATCAAGGGATATGTAGACGATATAAAGATTGACAGGCTGGGAAATATAATAGCAACAAAGAATGGTAAGCCTGGATTTCCAAAGGTCATGATAGCTGCCCACATGGACGAAGTAGGGATGATGGTAAAATCCATAGACGACAGCGGTTTTATCAAATTTGCTCAAGCCGGCGGTATGGATGATAGGATCCTTGTATCCAAGCCGGTTTTGGTGGGCAAAAACAAAATACCGGGTGTAATAGGAGCCAAGGCCATACATTTACAAGAACCTGAAGAGAGAGAAACCCCATTAAAGACAAAGCAATTATACATAGATATCGGCGCCAAATCAAAAGAGGATACGGAGAAATTAGTAAAAATAGGAGACTATGTGGCATTTGATAGCGACTATGTGGAATTCGGCAATAATCTTGTAAAGGCAAAGGCCCTGGATGACAGAGCAGGCTGTGCAGCTTTGATCGAAATACTGAAGCATCAGTATGATGTTACCATTGTGGCTGCATTTACGGTGCAAGAGGAGATAGGACTCAGGGGCGCTACAGTGGCGGCCTATAATATAAATCCGGATATCGCATTAGTCCTTGAAGGAACCCTGTGCTCGGATGTTACGAATGTTCCGGAGGCTTCCTTTATAACAAAGCTGGGAGAAGGACCTGCACTGTCATTGATGGACTCCAGAACCTTATTCCCAAAGAATCTGGACAAGAGGATATATGATCTGGCAGTAAAAGACGGGGTTAAAATTCAATATAGATTGCCGTCAGCAGGAGGAAATGATGCAGGGGCGATACATACTACAAGAGAGGGCGTGCCCTGTGCCGCTATCTCTGTGCCATGCCGCTACATCCACTCAGCCTCTTGCGTTATGAGCATGGACGACTTTGAAGGATGCAAAAAAGCAGCAAAACTTTTCCTGAAAGATATAAAAGAGGGGGAATACATTCGTGAGTAAGATAAATAATGATTTATTAAAGAAATTATTAGAAACCTTTGGACCTTCAGGCAATGAAGAAGCTATAAGAGATGTGATAAGAGAAGAAATAAAGGGCTATGTTGATGAAATAAAGGTTGATGCATTGGGCAATCTCATCGGCATCAAAAAAGGCCAGGGCAAAAAGATCATGGTGGCCGGACATATGGATGAAATAGGCATAATGGTGACCAATATAGATGAAAACGGCTTTATCCGCTTTACAAGCATCGGAGGGGTATCACCCTTTACGGAACTATACCAAAGAGTCATATTTGCTGACGGTACTTTGGGCGTTGTGGGTATGGAAAAGCTGGATGATATGAAGGATCTCACCTTGAGCAAGATGTTTATAGATATAGGTGCAGGCTCAAAGGAAGAAGCATTGAAGAAGGTGAATGTCGGAGACGTAGCCTGCTTCTATGGTCCTTTTGTTCAGAATGATGACTATATAATGTCCAAGGCTCTTGATGATAGAATAGGCTGCTATATAGCCATTGAAGCTTTGAAAGCCTTAAAGAATTGCCCCAATGAAGTCTATTTCGTGTTTACCGTACAAGAAGAAGTGGGCCTTAGAGGTGCCAGGACGGCCGCTTATGGTATTGATCCGGATATGGGGATTGCAATAGATGTAACGTCAACAGGAGATACTCCTAAATGCAAGCCTATGGACATGAAAATGGGCAGCGGTGCGGCTATAAAGGTTAAGGACAACAGTGTACTGGCTCACCCTGAAGTGAAAAAGCTTATGATAGAAACAGCTAAAGAAAACAATATACCATACCAGCTGGAAGTATTGGAAGCCGGCGGCACAGATTCGGGCGCCATACATATAACCCGTTCAGGAGTTCCTTCCGGAGTTATATCGGTGCCATGCCGCTATGTGCACTCTCCGGCGGAGATGGTATCGGTAAAGGATGTAGAAAGCGCAATAGAATTGCTGTGCAAAGTGCTTGAAAAATAATAAAAAAGATATTGACAAAAATAATAAAGATAGTTAGAATTCTAATAGTAAGAATTCTAACTATTTGTTTTTGGAGGTAACCGATGAAGCACGAGAAGCTTAAAGAACTTTTTTATCTGATGTTTGAATTTATGCCTCTATATAACCAGACTATGGGGAGCATATATCGCAAAGACTATGATGTTGAGCCGCGTTTGAACAAGAATCAGAAAAGAGCGCTTTTTATTATTAAAAAACAGGGGAAAATAATACCGTCCGCTCTCGGAAGGGCTTTGGACATGCAAAGGGGAAGCTTGACTACCTTGGTGGATTTACTGGAAAAGCACGAATTTGTAAGCCGTGCAGTTGATAATGATGACAGGCGAAAGCTCTGGCTTTTTTTGACTCCGAAAGGAGAAGAATATATCTCGGTCTTGATGGGCAACTATGAAAAAGAGTTCGCACAGATGTTTGACAAGATCGAACTTGAAGACATCTCGAAGATGATCGACAGCATCGGTTTCAGCAAAGATATCTTAAAGAATATAAAAGAGACAGGAGGAGTATTATGCAGATAGTTGAAAGAGAAAAATTACTGGGAGAAAGCGAAATACCAAAGCTGCTGCTCAAGTTTTCCATACCGGCTATAGTGGGAATGCTGGTCAATGGACTTTATAACTTCGTTGATATGGTTTTCATAGGAAATGGCGTAGGTCCTTTAGGTATAGCCGGGGTTAGGATGGGCTTCCCCATAATAGTCATTAATATGGCTTTCTCCATGTTGATCGGTATAGGTGCTAATTCACTTATATCTATAAGATTGGGACAGAAGAGAAAGGAAGATGCGGAGGTCATATTAGGCAATGCTCTGATGGGCATGATAATCATAGCAGCTTTGCTGACTATAGCCGGACTGATATTCATGAATCCCCTTCTCAAGGTTTTTGGAGCCAGCGAGGATGTAATGCCGTATGCTCAGGGCTATTTGAGCATAATACTTTACGGGGCAATATTTCAGATGATCGGAATGGGAATGAATAATTTTATTAGGGGAGAAGGCAATCCCAAGGTCGCAATGATCACAATGCTTATAGGAGCAATTCTCAACACAATACTCGATCCTATTTTTATATTTGTGTTTAAATGGGGGATAGAGGGGGCAGCCCTTGCGACTATATTATCTATGGCTGTTTCTGCGATTTGGGTGCTATATTACTTCCTTTATGGCAAAAGCCTTTTGAAGATTAGAAAGCCTAACTTAAAGATAAGGAAAGATATCATTAAATCCATAATAACCATAGGATTAGCTCCTTTCTCCATGCAGCTGGCCTCCAGCGTATTGATAATTTTCATGAACAAGGGACTGTCACATTATGGAGGAGATATTGCAGTATCAGCTATGGGTATAATCAATAACGTGGCCATGATATTCATGATGGTGGTATTCGGTATAAATCAGGGAGCCCAACCTATCATAGGCTTCAACTACGGAGCCCAAAAATATGACAGGGTGAAAACTACTTTGAAATATGCCATAGGGGCTGCGACGATAGTTGTCACCATTGGCTTTATATCGACTAGGCTGTTCTCAGCTCAGATAATCGGGATTTTCAGCAATGATCCTGAGTTGATCGCCCTTGGCGCTAAAGGCTTGAAGAGATTTTTAATATTTATGCCCATAATAGGCTTCCAGGTAGTGAGCTCCGCGTATTTCCAGGCTGTAGGAAAACCAAAGCAGTCCATGCTTTTGAGTCTTTCACGCCAGGTGCTCATACTGATACCCATGGTATTGATATTGCCTAAGTTTATGGGCCTGGAAGGTCTTTTTACGGCAGGTCCCGTAGCTGACTTATTCTCATCGATACTTACAGCCTTATTCTTAGTCTTTGAGCTGAAGCATTTGGACAAACAGCATGAAAATGGAAGGGTAAATACTGATCCGCGATTGGGAGACATCTAGCGTTAAAGGTGATTGACAAGTGCGGGTATCAATATTATAATGTTTGTTAATACTATTTACAGGCTATGAAGGGAAGCAAAATGCAGATGAGGTTAAGAGTCTGTTTAGTATCTTCGGGTGCCTGAGATTTTGAGTAGATTTTTCGTTAGACAAGGCAAATTTTCGAAGGAATACTGGTGGTATTCCAAGAAAATTTAACGCAGTAAGGCGGCAAATCTGCCAAAAGATCAGGCGCAAGTAGATGCTAAACAGACTCTAAGCGAGTCGGCGGCAGGTGAGAGCCGATACCGAACTGTATGGAGGAACGTCCCGGAGCATCCGCCCGAAATCCAAAGGAAAGTAGGCTCGGACGGCGCCCGCCGTTATTGGGTTTGAGCAGGCCGAACAGGCAAGCAGGGTGGTACCGCGGAATATTATCTTTCGTCCCTTTATGGGGGACGAGAGATTTTTATTTTTTTGTTAAAGGGAGACGGAAACCAGGTCAAGACACGGAATATTTCACGGATTTTCACGGCAGGTATATAGGAAATTAAAATATGATAATCTGAAGCAGCAAATGCTTTAGGAGATGTGTTAAAAAGACTGTGCTAATCCGTATTCCCCGTAACCAAAATCAAATTAGGAGGTTATATAAAATGAAAACAGTATATGTAAAAAGCTTATACAGGGATACTGAAAGCTACGCAGGAAAATCCGTCACAGTAGCAGGCTGGGTAAGGAATATAAGGGTATCAAAGAATTTTGGCTTTATAGAGCTTTACGACGGAAGCTTTTTTAAGAGTGTCCAAGTTGTATTCGGCGAAGAACTGGATAACTTCAAAGATATAGCAAAGCTGAACATAAGCTCATCTCTCTATGTTGAAGGCAAGCTGGAGCTGACTCCGGGAGCAAAGCAGCCCTTTGAGATAAAGACAGAAAAAATTGTAATAGAGGGGTTGTCTTCACCGGATTATCCTTTGCAAAAGAAGAGGCATACACTGGAATACTTAAGGACGATAGCTCATCTAAGACCCAGGAGCAATACTTTTTCTGCCGTATTCAGAGTGAGATCCCTGGCAGCCTTTGCAATACACAAATTCTTCAATGAAAGAGGCTTTGTGTATGTCCATACCCCGCTCATAACCGGGAGTGACGCCGAAGGAGCAGGTGAGATGTTCAGAGTGACCACCCTTGATCTTGACAATCTGCCGAGGACCCAGGACGGCAAAATAGACACTAAAGAAGACTTCTTTGGCAAGGAAACCAACCTGACAGTCAGCGGACAGCTGGAAGCAGAGACATTTGCTTTGGCTTTCAGAGATGTATACACCTTTGGACCGACCTTTAGGGCAGAAAACTCCAACACTGCACGGCATGCAGCAGAATTTTGGATGATAGAGCCTGAAATAGCGTTTGCAGATTTGGAAGATAACATGGCATTAGCAGAGGACATGATGAAATATGTGATAAGCTATGTATTGGAGAATGCGCCCGAAGAGATGGCATTTTTTAACCAGTTTATAGACAACACCCTGTTGGAAAGGTTAGATAACATAGTAAGCTCTGACTTTGGCAGAGTGACCTATACAGAAGCTGTGGATTTGCTGAAAAAATCAGGCAAGGAATTCGAATATCCGGTAGAATGGGGAATAGACCTTCAGACAGAACATGAAAGATACCTGACAGAGCAGATATTTAAAAAACCGGTATTTGTTATCAACTATCCTAAAGAGATCAAAGCCTTCTATATGAGACTTAATGATGACAACAAGACGGTAGCTGCTATGGATCTGCTGGTGCCCGGAGTCGGAGAGATCATAGGAGGCAGCCAGAGAGAAGAAAGATATGAAGTCCTGGAAAAGAAAATGGAAGAGCTGGGATTCAACAAGGAAGACTACTGGTGGTATATGGAGCTGCGTAAATACGGCGGAACCAAACATGCCGGCTATGGCCTGGGCTTCGAGAGAATGATCATGTATCTGACGGGAATAGGCAACATCAGAGACGTAATACCCTTCCCGAGAACGGTAGGAAGTGCAGAATTTTAATTAGTGTAGCGGAGAGTTAACTCTCCGCTATTTTGTTTTATTCAGGAAAGCATGTTGAAGAGCTAATATATATGGTATAATATGGACAAATATGTTGCAATATTTTGACAATGCATGAATAGGACAACTGTCAGTAAAATGGCCCAACGATCGGCACAGGATGCATTTTATATGAGGAGGCTTAGAATGCTAAAGGTAAGACAAATTTCAAGTGACTTTATTGAAATGATAAAACTTGATTTATTTGAAAAAGAAGATTTAAAAAGAATTATAGAATGGAATGCAAATAAATCTGCTGATGATTTATTACAATGGGCTGGACCTATGTACAATTATCCTTTAACACTTGTACAAGTTGAAAATTACTTTTTAAATGAAGTTGAAAAGGACAATTCCAATATCTTTGTTTATAAAATACAACTTATTAATACAGGTGAAATTATCGGAACTATTGAGTTACGTGAAGTAGATGAAAATAATAAAATAGGCAAGATTTGCAGGTTCCTAATCGGAGAAGAAAATATTAGAGGGAGAGGCGTTGGAACTGAGGTTCTAAAAGAAATATTACGAATTGGCTTTGAAGATCTAAAGTTTGAAAAGATAACGCTTGGCGTATTCGATTTTAATCAAAGTGCAATTAAATGCTATGAAAATGCGGGCTTCACAAAAGTAAAATTTACTGAAAATGCAAGAAAATCATCAAATGGGTATTGGAATTTATATGAAATGATTATTTCAAAAGATGAGTGGCAAATAAAAAATAAGTAGTCACACATGCCTTCACTGGGTGTGAAGCACCGCCAAAGGTTATTCCTTATAGGCCCGGTTCAGATATGTCGGCAAGCCGAAACATTATCTGCAATACTTATGAAAGGAAAAATAGAGCGGGGTTGAATTTAATATGAGTGAAATAGATATAAGGAAACATATACCTACTTTAGAAGAAGCAAAAATCCTATTAGATGATGGACGAAAATTAAATCCAGGTAAATGGATAGAACATTCAATGTATGTAGGTAAAGCCGCACAATTAATTGCACAGAATTGTTCCAATCTGAATCCTGAGACGGCACTCATTTTAGGTATGTTACACGACATTGGGAGAAGATTTGGAGTTACAAGCATGAGGCATAGCATAGTAAGTAAATGAAACGTTGGCCATGCGTAAACGTTAGGCGTAATCGACCGGTGAGCCACTGTATCATGCGTGGATTGCTGGAGAAGGTATGACAATAAATTTATATTATATTTGGCGGAAGAGAGGAGAGGTTAATTACGAGTATACGAATATGTAGGCTTACCCCCGAACTGTTAGACGATTACCTGTATTTTTTTGAAAATGTAGCCCATACAGATAATAAGGAATGGGATCGTTGTTATTGCCTTAATTACTGTAGTGAAGCTAATGCAGGTAGGGATTTTTCATCTCTGGATGTAAGGAGAGAATATGCAATAAAGTATGTTAAAAGCGGAAAAATACAAGGCTATTTAGCATATTGTGAGAATAAGGTCGTCGGATGGTGCAATGCTAATCGCAAATCAGACTGTTTGAAATGTGGGGGTTGGCAGCTAATATCAAAGAATGATAAAGCTTATGATCCAAATTTAAAAATTAAATCAATATTTTGCTTTACTGTGGCACCCGATATGCGAAGAAAAGGTATTGCGACACAGCTTTTAAGCTACGTCTGTGAAGAAGCCATACAAAATGGTTTTGATTACATAGAAGCTTATCCAAATAAAAGGGAAAGCAACGTATATTATGATTATGTTGGCCCATTAGATTTATATAAAAAGTTTGGATTCGCTTTATATAAAGAGACAGACCAAAGATTTGTGATGCGAAAACGCCTATAGCTTTATAAGGGCACCACACCGCTTTGCCGGGCGGCAAGCGAGGGCTCCGCTAGTTCGGTTCACCAGCGTCGTGAAAGCGAGACTTGTTGAAGAGTATTGCACGAATAAAAAGATTTGAGGAGGTTAACTTGATGCGTCAAAAGTGTGGGAAATGTGGAACAAAATTCAGGTATAGAAGTATCCAAAAAGCATTCTGGTCTGGAGAATGGTCTGGGGAAAGATTGTTCAAATGTGAAAGTTGTGAAACAGAGCATAGATTAACTAATTACAGGATATTGTATCTAATATTTGCATTGCCATTATTTTTAATATGGATTCCGTATTCAAATGCTCGTGGTATAGGGTTCATTATGGTTATCCTATACATTTTAAGCTTTATTCTGCTTATGCCTTTTATATTCAAACTTAAAATGACCAAAGCAGATTAGTATTCACTGCACCTTTTTTAATCCACATTATTAAATGCAGGTCAGTTTTGTAGTACGAAAGAAGGGGTAAGAGGGACGAAAACCACTGAAGGATCTTTTCGTGTTGGGAAAGATTCTTCGCTTACGCTCAGAATGACCGCAATGCTGGGCTTTTACGACATTTTATAAAAATTTCCTCATTGAATGGATTATATCGTATGAGAAATATAGTAAAAACCTTAGTCCACAAAAATAAATGGAGGATTAGTTTATGGAATATAATTGGATTAATGCAGAAGAGTTTTCTTTTAATAGCTTTTTGCTAATGGACAGATGGCTTATTCGAATGATATGCAACAATTATTTGGAATGGAACGAGTTTATTGATAACCTGGGAATAGCTTTAGCATATAACCCAACGGTTGCGTGGTACTTTGCTCATAGAAGCCCGGAAAGTAAGCCTTTTATTGATAAGCTAATGGCAATGGCTCCGAAAAATCTTTCAGCCGACGATGTCCGAAAAGCAGAGATATTTGTAATCCATGCAATGGAAACATCAGTTGTATATGTTCATCCGGATATAATGAACAAAAATTGTGATTACATTTATGATTGGAATAAAGAGTTGCTGTTTGAACTTGCAGATTTCACAGATAAGTTAGTCCTTGATGTCGGAAGCGGCACTGGACGGCTTGCATTTGCAGCGGCAGAAAAAGCGAAGCGTGTTTATGCAAGTGAACCCACCGATATTCTGAGAGAGTAGATGCGTGACAAAATCAAGCGTGAGAATATTAAAAATGTGATAGTTGTAGACGGTACAGTAGAACAAATCCCTTATGAGGACAATACCTTTGATATTGTGATGTCAGGGCATGTAGTTGGTGATAATTATGACCTTGAGATTGCTGAATTGACAAGGGTTGTTAAAAATGATGGCCTCATCATTGATTGCATTGGAGAAGATAATAGGACAAGAGAACCCGATGAAGAGTTATTGAAACGAGGCTTTGAGTCATTTTATCATGTCAGTAAATCCGGTGGCGATATTTATAGATATCGCAAAAAAGTTGACAAATAGGCATTGTTTATCAATAGAATTTAATATAAAATCCGCAGATAAGTATCAGACCATATATATTCTAGGCAAAAGTGCTGGAAGGAAGTCTCTGGAGTGGGAGATGCACCACACCTGAGCCTTGAGGGGCATCTCGCTAAGGGTCTCGGTGTCAGAGATATCAAAACGTTATCTTCAATATGGCGAAGGGCCGGGCATCCTTGCCCAGATTTGTTAGTAAAATTTTGTTGGATGGTTTATATCAGTTCATAACTGTAGAATAAGAAGAATTAAAAGTTAAATATTTTATAGTCATATCAGATTAGGAGGCATAGAATGCTAAAAGTAAGACAAATTTCAAGTGACTTCGCGGATATTGTTCATAACATACAAAAAAAATCATTTGAACCATTGCTTAATAAATATCATGATTATGATATTAATCCTGCAATGGAGAGTGTTGAGCAAATCAGAGAAAAGATTGATAGAGCCAATACGACAGCATATATTTTTGAGCTTAATGATATTTATGTGGGATGGGTCAGAGTAACGGAATTGGAGGATATTACATATAAGATTTCAGCTTTGTGTGTTCTTCCAGGATATCAAAATAGAGGAATTGCACAAGAAGCATTGAAACAAATAGAAAGCTATCATTCAAATGCACAAAAATGGACTTTAGATACAATATTTCAGGAAAAGGGAAACTGCCACTTATATGAAAAATTGGGATATGTAAAAGTCGGCGAGTTAGAGCAAATAAATGAAAGAATGGTAATTGTTAAATATATGAAAATTTGTAAAGCATGATTGTGATATATAGTATTCTTAAAGCACAATTTTTATTATAGTGAATAGAGAGGTTTTTAAGGAGTGACCATACTAAAGATAACAATGCATTGCCGCAAGGACGCTAAGAGTTGGAGTATGAAGTAGACATGCCATATCGCTTCACCGGGTGCGAGCACCGTCAAGGTGTATTCCTTAAATGTCCGGTTCAGCAATATTGGAGATGCGAGGCGTTATGTGACATACTTTTGGTGGAGGCGGTAATGAAAGGAGTTATTATGAAGAGGTATTTTATAAAAATCAATGAGAGTAATGTACATATTACTGAATGGGGTAATTCAGATAATCCAGTAATTTTCTGCCTGCATGGCTTAGGAAGTTCAAGTCTTAGCTTTATTGAAATTGGGGAAGGATTATTAAATCAATTTAGAATCATATCAATAGATGCTCCAGGTCATGGCAAGACGACTGCTTTTGAACAGGAAACTGACTATGAAATACCGAATATGGTAAGCTGGATATCTAATATTCTCGACGCTCTTAAAATTGATAGGTTTTATTTTTTATCTCATTCATGGGGAAGTTTTGTAGCGCTGCATTTCTTGGCTCATTATCCTGATCGAATAAAAGGAAGCATTCTAATTGATGGTGGATATCAAATTAAAAGGGAACAAGAGATAAGCTTAGAGCAAGAAGTGGACTATTATGAGAAGAATTTTGACGATTACATATTTGATTCATGGGATGATTATTTAAAAGAAGAGCAAAAAAATTATCAGCGCTGGTCCTCATTATTAGAATTAGCAGTGAAGGACTTGATGATAGAGGATAATAAAAAAATAAGATGGCATGTAAGAGGAAAAACAGCTAGAAGGATGATACATGCTATGTATAAATATGAGACTGTAGATATTTATAATTTACTTCCTAACTCTATTATTCTACTTCGGGCTACATTGCCAAGAGATTTAGAGGAACATAGGGATAAGATTGCAAAAGTTTTTCAACAAATGACCGGAGGAATAGTTAAGCCGATTAAAGGTACTATTCACATGTTACATTGGGATAAACCAGATGTTGTAGTCGCCGAAATATTATCAAGCTGGATATAAAAAGTAAGAAAAATACATCACATAATATATGTATTTGTGTAAGGGTACGTAGGGTGAGGACTTCAGGATAAAGCCGCACAATTAATTGCACAGGATTGTTCCAATCTGAATCCTGAGGCGGCACTCATTTTAGGTATGTTACACGACATTGGGAGAAGATTTGGAGTTACAAGCATTAGGCATAGCATAGATGGATATAATTTTCTTATTCAGAAGTACTTTGAAAAATGTATAGGCAAATCTTTATATAGTGTACTGCCTGGAGTTATTGAAAATACATTTAACATTTAAAGGGTAAGAACAGAATAACATAATATTAGTGAGACGTATTGCAGATAACACAGCATGACTACAAGGGTGCGGAAGAAAAGGCTCTGAAGTCTGCGCACCACATCCCTTCACCGAGCGCGAAGCGCCGCCAAAGAAGAAGGGCTTTGAGGGTCCAGTTCAGCGGCGTCGGGCATGCAGGCCGTTAAGCGATATTAAAAGAATGTTTCATATAGGAGAGATTTTTTTACAATATTAGTATATAATTAAGATAAGATAGCAAATTGGAGGTGGAATAATGCAAGTTTTAAAGCAAGATATTATGAATCTAGTGTCCAATTTACCCGAAAAGTTTGACATGGAAGAATTTATGTATAAATTATATGTTTTAGATAAAGTCAAAAAAGGTCAGAGAGATATAAAAAAAGGTAATTTTATAGCTGTAGATGAACTACGGAAGGAAACAGAAAAATGGTAAAATGGTCAAAAACAGCTGTGGATGATTTAAGACGGATATATAATTATATTTCCGAGGATTCAGTAATTTATGCTAAGAAAGTTGTTGAAGAGATAATAAATAAATCGGATTATTTAAAGGCTTATCCTAATATAGGTAGGGCTATTCCTGAATTGAATAATCCGGGAATAAGGGAATTAATTGTTTATTCATATAGAATGGTATATCAAGTAGAAAGAGAAGATGTTGAGATACTAACCTTAGTTCACTCAAGGAAAAACTTTGATTTAGAAATTAAATAAAATTTAATGATGTATGAGGACTTGACAGTATTATTGTTTCAATAATAGAAACTTAATTTGCTAAGTCCTTATTAATATTCTAAAGTATACTGTTTTGTTTACGTCGCTTAACAATGCATCTCCACAAGGGTGTGTAGAGTCGGAGCATGAAGTAGCCGCACCACATCCCTTCAGTGGATGTTAACACCGCCTACGGAGAAGGTGCTTGCAGATCCAGTTCAGGCATTGTCGGTCATGCAACAATGCTACACTCGATAATTTATTACTGTGAAGCTTCGTGAGGAGTGAGGAAAATGGAAAATGGATATGAAATAACAATTCCGAGAGAAGATGAAGCCGAGCATATAGGCAATATGTTGCTGCAATTTAATCTCGAATCAATATCGCTTACTCAGGAAAAACCGTTTATCAGCATTAACAGATGTATAAAAAATGGGAACGGAGAGATTATTGGCGGGATTTTGGCATGCTCTGCATTGTGGCAAGTTCTATCTATTGATACATTATGGGTAAAAAAAGAATTTCGCAATCAAGGAATTGCGAAACAATTGTTGAGTGTTGTGGAAGATAAGGCGAGAAGTATGGGGTGCCATATTGCATATTTAAGTACCTACGATTTTCAAGCTAAAGACTTTTATTTTAAAAATGGATATGAAATTTTCGGTATATTGGAGGATTGCCCTAAAGGCCATAGGCTTTATCATTTATCCAAAAAATTATGAGCTATAGTTAAGCATACTTTTCTTAAATTGTGCATTAGATAAACAGGACTTTGTGAGATTTGGAGGAGCGATGTTTTGGCGGCCTCTGAATAGGTAAGCCCTCCAAGATTATATATAAACTAGGAGGTATTTATGAAGGAAATAATTTTGTGTGATGATACAGATTTATTGGACGTTATATTATTATGTCAGGAATATTCTTTAGGTATTGAAGTACAATCATTTTATGATCCAGAGTACCTTGAAAAAGAGATTGATGGATTACAAAAACATATTGATGCTATAAAAAATGTTAAAAGCAAATCAGTCCATGGTCCTTTTGCTGATTTATGTCTGGGTAGTTCTGATAAGATGATTAGAGAAGTAACAAGAAACAGATTTGAGTATGCTTATGATGTCGCTAAAAAATTGAAGGCTCAAAATCTTGTGTTACATCATGGGTATGTGCCTAAGACAAGCTACCCACCAAATTGGATAAAAAGAAGCTTTACGTTTTTTGATGATTTTTTTGCAAATAAGAGTAATGATATTAAAATACATTTGGAAAATGTTTTAGAGTTTGATAGTGATATGTTATTTGAGGTGATTGAGGGACTACAAGGTAAAAATATTGATGTTTGTCTGGATATAGGTCATGCTCATTGTAATTCTAAGATTTCAGTTGTTGAATGGATAAAGAGGTTAAAAGGTAAGATAGGTTATGTACATATGCATGATAATAATGGTTTTGAAGATGAACACTTAGGATTGGGGATGGGGAATATTCCTTTAGATGAAGTATGTGAGGTTTTAGAACAATATTCTCCTCAAGCTATTTGGGCAATTGAGTCTAAGACTGATCATATACAAAAAAGTATAGATTGGATGATGACGCGAGGATACATAAAATAAAGAGCTTACCATGCGTGACTACCCTAACTTAATAGGGTATGGTCAATCGCCTAACACGAATGTTACTGCAAGGGTGCTGGAGGAAAGGCTCTGGAGTAGGTACTTCCAAACATGAAGTAGAGGTACCACAAGGTACAAGGAATTATGATCGACCCATAGTGTTCTGAGGCCGAAAAAGCTGCCTACATAAGGAAGGAGTCGTCGGCAGGTAACTGGCTGTCTTACCTTAACTGTATAATCCCGCGCTATAGATGAGAGTTCATTCGTAAGCTGGCAAATTTACTTATAATATTAAAAATGGAGATAAATATGAAACTAAACATAAAGAGGATGAATTATGAAAAAGCAAATGAAATTTCAAAATGGATTTATCAAGAGCCATATTCAATTTATAGCAATGATGGAAGCGATAGCTGCATAAGAGAACTACTTGATGGTAATTACTTTTCTGCTGCTGACGAAGAGAATAAGCTTTTAGGATATTATTGTTTTAATGAATCTGCTCAAGTTCCAGCAGGTAAACAATTTGGTGTTTATGATGATGAAGATTTAATCGACATCGGCTTGGGAATAAGGCCTGATTTATGCGGACAAGGATTTGGATTAGATTTTTTAAGTAATGGTATAGATTTTGCCCGCAGTGAATTAAATGCAAAAGGATTACGTTTGACTGTAGCTTCCTTTAATAAACGTGCAATAAAAATATATGAGAGAATAGGATTTAAAAAAGTTAATTCTTTTAAAAGAATATCGGAAATTGGAGAAATGGAATTTTGGGTTATGATTTTATGATGAGAATAATATAAAACCTTGCAATGTTGCAATTTTGAGGAGCGGTAATTGATTTTGCCACTTTAACCGTAAGTTGGTATTTGAGTAAATATTCTAGATGAAGAATTATATCAGATGAGGTGAGATATATGGGCAATATCGTTGGTAAGTTAATTATAAAGTTAAGCTGCATTCATCTAAATTGATTCACATTAATAGAAAATGCTAAGCATAACAAATCCGATAAATCGAAATCTGAAGGGGGAATTTGAGTATGAAAAAGATAGCAGTAGTTATTTACCCGTACTTTTCTTTACAAGAAATCACTACACTAACTTCTTGCTTAAAAATATGGTTTGGTAAAGATATAGATTATTTGGGTAGTGAGCTAAATATTTATGAAAGTGAAGAAGGCTTTCAGGTCACACCTACAAAAACTTTTAATGATGTAGATTTAGATGATTACAGTTGTGTTATATTGCCTGGAATCATTAATCCTTTGCCTGCTTTATATGATAACCGGCTTATTAATTTTCTTTCCGGATTGAAAGACAAAGAGATTTTAATAGCATCAATATCAAGTTCTCCGCTTTTGTTAGCTAAAGCAGGTCTATTAAGTGAAGTAAAATTTACAGCCGGTATCTTTATGCAAATGGTTGATGTATTCTCATTCATTAAAAAGGAGAATTTCATTCATCAACCTATAGTAAAAGACAAGAATATTATTACTGCAATTGGCTTTGCTTTTAGAGAATTTGCGCAGCTTGTTTTAAATGAAATGGGATTAGATGTAGGTGAGTCATTCATGCTCCCTGTTACTAAAGAATATACAGAAGATGAATTAACGTTTTACTGGGAGAATGATGACTATCAGGAGTTTTTAGATGAATTAAAAGAATATCAGAATTAATAGGGATTACAAATTCCAAGTTATGGAGCAATATTAGAATATTGAAGGGATGTGTTTGTGATCAGAAAAATAATGCTAACATTTTTATTTCTCACTTTTTTAGTTGCTACTATTGGGTGTAGCAGTGCCACTGATACTTCTAAGGAAATGAATAGTACAGAAAAAGTTCTAAATGAGGATTTAAGCAAGTATTTTACCGGATATGAGGGGAGCTTTGTACTATTTGATAAGAATAAGAATGAATACACAATATTTAATCAATCCAAAAGTCAAAAACAAGTTCCGCCATGTTCAACTTTCAAGATTATTAACTCTTTAATTGGTCTGGAAACCAAAGTATTGGAGGATGAGAACACCAGTTTTAAATGGGATGGAACAGATTATTCAATTGAGTCATGGAATAAGGACCAAACATTGAAATCTGCAGTTTCCAACTCAGTAGTTTGGTATTTTCAAATCCTTGCATCAAAAATTGGTGAAGACAAGATGCAGGATTATATTAATAAAGTAAACTATGGGAACAAAGATATTTCTGGCGGTATAACGAAATTTTGGCTTCAATCCTCTTTGAAAATATCACCCATAGAGCAAGTAGATATATTAAGAAAATTTTACGATTACCAATTGCCTTTTTCCAAAAGGAATATAGATATTGTTAAGGATGTTATCGTTTTAACTACTGAAAATGGAATTAAGTTATCGGGGAAAACAGGATCAGGTTCAAAACCGGAAAATAACGCGCCGGAATCAAAATATATAAATGGTTGGTTTGTCGGGTACATAGAAAAGAATGAAGATGTTTACTTTTTTGCAACAAATATTGAGGCTAATGAAACAGCAGAAAAAAGTGCCGGAGGACAAGAAGCTAAAGAAATAACATTGAAAATCCTTAAGGATAAAAATTATTTATAAACAACTTGGAGGAATAGATATGTCTTTAACCATTTTCAGGTGTGGGATAAGATATATTGAAGGGCGAATATGGCCGACATCCAGCCTGGGTTTTAAATAAGAGGTGTATGAAATGTATACTGTAGTAGAAAGAAAAGATGCTTTAGAAAAATTGATTGAAATCATTTCATCTATGCCAAATGTTGAAGGCTGTCTTTTGGTTGGCTCTGGTGCAATTGGATTTACTGATGAATGGTCGGATATAGATGTATCTGTAGTTGTTTATCCGGAAGAGAATACACGAGCTGTTTGGAATGAGCTAAACAAGAAGATCTTAGATAGCTTTAGCATTTACAAGTATTTGCTCAATGAATATGGAATAAATAATTACATTACAGTTATTCTGCTTAAAAATTTTTTAGAGATTGATGTTGGCGTGATATCATTAAATAACCTATCTGCTAAGCGGGAATACTGGAAGGTGCTGTTTGATAAGTCCAGTAGAGTAGCAGATAAAATGAAAAATACATGGGAGAATCGGAAATACCCTGTTCTAAGTACTGAGATTGAACAGAGCCTTAACAGCTTTTGGTATAATTTCAAGAATGCTGCTTTTGCAATTAAAAGAAATAAATCATACAGAGCAGTGAAAGAATTAGAAGAAATTCGGAATGAAATTATTCGGTTGAAGGCTATACAGGAAGATAAGATATCCAAGCACTATAGAGATGTGGATGAAATGGAATCCTGGTTTATTAAACGGCTTGAAAATACTTTTTTTGGGGAAATAGATATTGCAAGCCTTACTAATTGTTTTGTTAGTTTATTAGACTTGTACTTTGAGGTGGTTAAAGACATGTATAGAAATTGTGAAGTTAATGAATATGAGGCACAATTGAGGGATTTTTTGTATGAATTAGGAATAATGAATTAAAAAATTGACATCGGTGTCAGGGACATCAAGACGTTACAACACAGACCGAGCAAATGATGCGTCGTTTTGCCGCAATTTATGAAAGGTTTAGGTTTTACAAAGTATTGCTTCGTATTAGTAGATAAGTACGAATTAGAGATTATTTATATAATGAGTGAAAGGATTAAATATGAATATTGAAATTCGCAAGTTGGCACCAGAACTATTAGATGATTATTTGCACTTTTTTGATACGACACCACATTCCACTAATAAAGACGAACATAGATGTTATTGTGTGTGTTGGTGCAACGATAACTATAAAGACAAAGACTTTTCTACTGCGGGGAAAAGAAGAGATATAGCCATTAAATATATAAATGGACATAATATCCAAGGATATCTTGCGTATTGTGACAACAAGGTTGTTGGGTGGTGCAATGCAAACACGAAATCAGATTGTTTCGAATGCTGTTCTTGGCAAATGTTTATGAGGTCAGTTCATCAAGACGAATCTTCACCGGGCATAAAAGTTAAATCTGTATTCTGCTTTGCAATCGCACCGAAAATGAGGGGTAAAGGTATTGCAGGACTATTGTTGAGCCGTGTCTGCGAAGATGCGAAAAAAGACGGATTTGATTTTGTGGAGGCATATCCGAACAAAGAATTTATAGACACAGAGGAAGACTTTATGGGACCCGCTAAATTGTATGAGAAATTAGGTTTTGCTATTTGCTACGAAGCTGATAAAAAACTTGTTATGCGGAAAAAGCTAAAATAACTACGCAAAATTTTTAAATTGTGCATTATATAAACACGGCTCTGTTAGATTTTAGGGTCCGACATCCTGTCGGCCTCTGAACAGGCGGGGTCTCCCACGTTACATAACACAGCATGACCGTTCGTGCTGGTAGGACAGGCTCTGAAGTGGAGCCAGCATACATGTCTTCACCAAGATAGGAGTTATCTAAGACTTAAGCGTGTCGGCTATGTAACGCCGTTTTAATGCTTGGGATTTTTCAGGGGGAATAACATTATGATAAATATTATTGATACATTCAAAGATTATGAGATATGCTTTCATGACAAATTAGATTCACCTGTAGAAGATAAAATTGATTTATGGAAAAGGTGCTATATATCAAAATATCCCGAGTTGGAGAAAAAATGTAAAGATGGTTATGAGTCTAAAGGTTATAGCTGGAGAAGAATTGCTCAGGAGAAGGTCTTTAACAGAACTGAAAAAGACTTCAATAAAATGACATGTGCCCATAGAAATATATTGGAGGCTATGAAGAATATAAACACAAGAGCAGAAGAAGTATTTAATTTGGATTTGGACATAAATTTGGTTTTATATTGCGGGCTATGCAATAGTGCAGGATGGGTTGATACCTATAACGGTAAAAGAGCAGTTCTCTATGGCATAGATAAAATCGCAGAGCTTAATTGGCATACAATACAGAAGATAGAATCACTTATATCACATGGACTTTGTCATGTTGTTCATTTTCAAATTAGAGGTGAGGATAATTTACCTGGTAATGTTGAGCTAAATAATTATAACAAAGGTATTTGGTCTTTATATGAAGAAGGATTTGCACAGTTTTTTCAATACAAGCTATTAGGCAAAGAGGCTGATTCAAGAGGAAGAGCGTGGATTGAAGAATGTAGAATTAATGAGAGACAGCTAAAAAAGTTATATTTAGAAGCATTGCATGATGAAGGGAAAGGAACGCGAGATTTTTTTGGAGATTGGTTTAAAGTATTGGAAATAAGTGATGTGGGATATTTCCTTGGTGCTGAACTGGTCAGAAAGCTATATATTCAATATAATATAGCATATATTGCACAACTGCCATTTATAGAAATAGAAAAACAGGTGATGAACTTTCTTGAAAACTGAGGACAATCAATGGGGTGAAAGTATTGGCTTCTAAAGTGTTACATTACTTAATCGCAGAAGAAATAATTAGGAAGATACAGAAGCAGGGATATCAAGCTGTTATAGGCAATCATCATTTGAAGAATTGATTGGAGGGTCATATAATGTTTAAAGGTTTTTCTGAAGATACCATTAAATATCTGAAAGAGCTAAATGAGAATAACAATAAGCAGTGGTTTGAAGCCAATAGGGACAGGTATAAGAAAGTTTTGTATGAACCATTTGAAGAGCTTGTTTTGAATTTAGGTCCTTTTATGTTGTCTATTGATCCTTTATTAGATGTGAATCCAAAGAAGACAATATCAAGAATAAACCGCGATGTCAGATTCTCAAAAGACAAGAGCCCATATAGAACGAATATGTGGATTGCTTTCAAGAGGACATATCAGGACTGGAAAGCAGAACCAACGTATTTCTTTGAGATATGCCCCGATAATTATAGATATGGAATGGGTTTTTACAATTTACCAAAAGAATTTATGTCAAAGCTGAGAAGCATGATAGATGAGGGAGAAAAGAAGTTCACTAAAATTCATTCCCTATACATGAAACAAAAAATATTTAAACTTGAAGGCGAGAAATATAAGCGAATTATTAATCCTGATTTATCGGAAGAATTCAATGAATGGTATCAAAGAAAAGAATTATACTTTGCTTGCAGCAGAAAGATTGATGAACGTTTATTTACTCCGCTTCTAGTGGATGATCTAATTGAAGGATTTGAAAAGATAGCCCCAATATATAACTTTCTCTTAGGATTAAGAGGAAGATAATAGGGCGAAATTCAGCTCTTCTAAGCCAAAGATTTTGCAATCAAAACTAAGGCCCGCCATCGCTTTAAGGTTGGATGATCCGGAAAATCCAGGGCGGCTAGACGAAATACTTCCTAAATTGAAAGGAGAGCTATAAGTTGTTAGTTGACGAATTAAAGTTATATCATAGGAGTGATTGTTTTATCTGGACTGATGAACATATTTCAAAGAATATGTTATCTGCTCATCTTGACCTTGAGGGTGATGCAGCAAGCCGTAACATAAGAACGATTGAAAAGACCATTGAGTGGTTAACGGATAAGATACCTAAAGGAGGAAAGGTATTGGATCTTGGTTGCGGTCCAGGTTTGTATTCTTCATTGTTGGCGAAGAAAGGATATTCAGTTACTGGCGTTGATATTTCAAAACAATCAATATCATACGCAAAAAACAAGGCAATGGAAGAGGATCTTCAGATTGATTACCGATATGCGGATTATATAAAAGATGATGTCGGCATGGGATATGATGCCGTGATATGTATATATTGTGACTTTGGCGCATTAACTCCAGAAGAACAAACAATATTGCTGAAAAAGATTCATTGTGGGTTATCGGATTATGGAATTTTCATATTTGATGTGTTTAAAATTGGCTTGTGTAGCAAAATGCAAGAATATAGGAATTGGTATTATGCAGGTAAAGAAACATTCTGGTGCGATAAGCCGCACTTTGTACTTGAAGAAGTCAAGCATTTTATTGATTATAAAACTTGGGGATCAAGGACTATAATAATTGAAGAAGGAAAAGCTCCTAAGGAGTTTATTATATGGGATAATTACTATACAGAGGACGATATTGAAAAGCTATTAAAGAATAATGGATTTAAAATTCTGTCCATAAATAGTAAATTAGTTGCTGAAAATGAATTTACAAGTAATGATGTTATGTTTATAGAAGCTAAAAAGTCGATACATGCTTAAAAAAGTAATACTTAGGAGTATAATAAATATCTATTTATTATGAGGGGGAAGAAATATGAGTAACCGTGTAATTCAGATAACCAATAAAGGGCTAATTGAGCCTCAGCATAAATGTGAACATGAACCTTATGAATATAACAAATATGAAGTAACAAAAAGAAGCAAAGAAAGTCAATGTTATGTCGCTATATATGAGATTCCACCGAAGAAAGCAAATTATCCATATCACTACCATTTGAAGAATGAAGAGGTTTTTTACATTATCAGTGGGAGTGGCCTTTTAGAAACACCTGATGGAAATAAGAACATTTCAGCAGGGGATATTGTGGTATGTCCACCGTCAGAAAATGGTGCACATAGAATAATTAATAATTCTCAAACTGAAACACTTGTCTACTTAGATTTTGATACGGTTAATTCTCCTGAAGTTGTATTTTATCCTAATTCTGATAAAGTTGGTGTAATTGTACAAGGTGAGTCAAGCACATTTTATAGAAAGAATACAAACGTAGATTATTATGAAGGTGAGTAAATAAAGCGGCTTAAAGCATATTATGATGACTTGTGTCATTAGGTAATTATTATTTAATGAACCCACATCCGTGTCGATCTCTGGCTGCGAGGGGCGAATAACTTCGTATAACGGTTTATCAGCATAAGGGTGCAGGGAGCAAAACATGTAGAACTGCTTCGAAGAGAGAACATTAATTAAGTTTGTATCACATATCTTTACCGCAAGCAAAATCAGAGGGTCATACTGAAAAGAATAAGGAGGACGTATTTATGTTGGACAGCGAAGGATTTGATTTATGGGCCGATGGATACGACGAGAGTGTTAATTTAAGCGAAGAAGACAATGATTATCCTTTTGCAGGATATAAAAACCTTCTTAATGCTATTTACAACATAATTCGTAAGAAAGAGAAAGCAAAAGTATTGGATATCGGATTCGGTACAGGAGTCTTAACTAAAAAATTATATGATGATGGATATGAAATATATGGAGTTGATTTTTCAAAAAGAATGATTGAAATAGCAAAAGAAAAAATGCCCTTGTCCAGGCTGTTTCAATATGATTTTTCTAAAGGATTACCGAAAGAACTTGAAAACTTATGGTTTGATTATATTATAAGCACTTATGCAACTCACCATTTGGATGATAATGGGAAAGTTCAATTTTTTCACCGATTAAGCGAATATATCTCCGATGACGGTGAAATTCTTATCGGAGATGTAGCTTTTCAAACAAGGAAATTATTGGAGCAGTGTAAAATAAAGTCTGGTGATTATTGGGACAATGAAGAAATTTACATTGTATATGATGAATTGAAAAAATCTTTTCCCCAGAATAATATCAAATTTATACCAATATCTCATTGTGCAGGAATTGTTCGATTTAAATAATTATTGCAGCTAAGGTTATGTAGCGGGAACGCCTCATATCTGCGGAGTGATATCGGGATTATTTTTTTCTTACTCTAACCAAAAAGGAGATATAGAATGTTAAGGAATATGACTTCAATTTATGTTATTTCTAATAATAAGATATTATTGCTTTATAGAGTCGGTTCAAGAGTGGTAGAACCATCATGGTGTGGCATTGGCGGACATTTTGAAAAAGATGAATTAAATAATCCCAGAGCATGCGTAATAAGAGAATTGTTTGAAGAAACTGGTATTACAGAAAATGATATTGGAAGTGTAAAATTAAGGTATGTCACACTCCGGAAAAAGAATAATGAGATACGGCAAAATTATTATTATTTTGCAGAATTACATAATACAGATATAGATATCAGTAAATGTGATGAAGGCACATTGGAATGGATTGAAATCGGACAAGTGCTAAATAGAGTAATGCCTTTTACAGCAAAGGAATGTTTGAGGCATTATTTAGCTATAGGTAAAGATGATGATAAATTATATGCAGGCATTGCAACTACAAGCGGTGTCGATTTTATAGAATTACAGGAATTTTAGAATTGGGTTACAAATAAATTCTATACCACATATTTACCATAATATTTTTTCATGTTGCTTGGCTGATGATTTTCCAGGTGTTCTAATTGATTACTGCATAAAGGCTTCTGCCGAGGATTGTTCTGGTGAAGCGTTGAAGTTAATAGCATGATTATGTAAGGTAAAGATTATTTGTATAACATATGTATTGGGGGAATTAAATGAAATCAAATTTTGTCCCAACCGTTAAAAACTCAGCATTATTATATTGTGTAATTTTTACGGTTGCAACATTAGCGGACAACATTTGGCAATTGTGCCGGGGACAGATAGCAGATTCAAATTATCATATTATAAATAGGGCAGTGGTTATTTTGATTGCCGTCATAACAATTACATTATTTGATAAGTTCAGGTTAAAAAGCAAGCTTTTATCCCACATAATATCCTATGCTATTTCAATGATAGCGGTTTTCACTTATGTATGGTTTACCAGCTTTTTAGACCCGTTGGGCCCCGGTGCATATCAAGGTATTTTCGTAATTTATACGCTTCTCACTATTTTACTTTCGGTAATAATTGAGATAAAAGAGCGTATTAAAAGAAAAAGGCAAAGCATAACAAACTGAGCATAAGTGTGGCTTCGTAGAATAAAGCGCCTCCGCAAGGGTGCAGAGGGTTGGCATGAAGTAAGCACTAATAGCAGGTGGTGAAAAATGAATATATATATTATCAGACATGGAGAAGCTAAAAAGGATAGTGTTTTCAATTTTGAGGGGTACCCTGATGCTGATTTAACCGAAGTCGGGCTAAAGCAAGCACAATTGACTGGAAAGCATATTTCAACAGTGCCCTTCGATGCAATTTATTCTAGCGATTTAAAAAGAGCAATGCAAACCTCAGATATAATATCAAGTTATCAACAGGGGCTGAAGGTAGAAATTGATAAGCAAATCAGAGAAATTAATATGGGTGTATTTCATACTTCTTCGGAGGAGCAAATTAGAAAAGATTATCCGGAATTCTATAATGAATTTTTAAAAAAGGATACAGATTTCAGATATCCAGAAGGAGAATCAGGTGAAGAAGTATTGAGGAGGACATTAAATTTTTTAGAATCTGTCAAGCATAAAAAATTTAATAATATATGTGTTGTTTGTCACGGTGGAGTTATTAGATCAGTAATCAGCCATTTTATTGGATTACCACAGCATAAACGATTCAATTTATACCCTTTTAATTGTGGAATAAGTCTTTTAAGATACGATGGTGATAATTTTAAAGTTATTTCAATAAATGAAATTTCACATTTAGGTATATATGCTGCATTTTGATGCCTTTGCAAGAAAAAAAATTTTATCAGTAAAAATGCTTTACTCAACTTAAGGAGGAGGTTACAACATGGAAGGAATTGCAAAGTATTATGAGGGTTACGATGAAGAGTCAAGGTTGATCAAGGACAATTCTCACAAGGTTGAATTCATTTCAACAACTCATGTGCTGGATAAGAAGATAAAAAAAGATGCGAGGATATTGGAAGTTGGCGCAGGAACCGGAAGATATTCATTCTACTATCTCAATAAAGGACATATGATTACGGCATTGGATATTGTACAGAAAAATGTTGAGTTGATGATGGAAAAGGCCAGGACAATTGAGTCGAAAAATATAGAAATAAAGCTTGGCGATGCAAGGAACTTATCGCAGTTTGATTCAAATACTTTTGATGTTGTTTTATGCCTGGGGCCTATATATCATCTTTCAAAGCTGGAAGACCGGATTAAATGCATAGGCGAATGTATGAGGGTATTGAAGCCAGGCGGCATTTTGGCTGTTGCATATATAAATAGATATGCTCAATACGTTATTCAAATAAGCAGGGATAAAAATTATATTAATGATGAATCCTTAAGAAGTATAACTAAATCTGGAATCGAACCAGAGGAAGGTGAAAATTGTTTTTATTTTTCAACTTACGATGAAATGGAAGAAACTATGGCCGGTTTTAGTGCAGAAAAATTAGAGCATGTTGGAACCGACGGGATAGTTCACATGATGAGGGATAATATAAATGCTTTAGATGAGAGTGAGCTAGAGAAATGGTTGGATTATCACTTTATGACATTTGATAACCCTTCTCTCATAGGATATAGTTTACATAATTTGTACGTGTGCAAAAAGAAATAGCATTCCATATAACAGAGGTTTATGGATTTGCTGAATAAAGATTCTCAAAGAAAAAATTTCAATATGATGAGAGGAGAAGAACTTAATTGAACTTCACATTTCAAGATTATTACTATGGCTACTTGAGCATAGATAAAAAGGAACTTGAAATAGGTAAAAGGATATTTAGCTCTGATCAAAGAAATAAACCTTTAAATGGCCAATTTGTACAATACCTGATATCAACACATATAGATGGAAGATTGATTTTTTCAGTAGCACCTCAATATTATGATGATTTATTTGAGTTTATTAAAGGACAAGCTGTTGACGATGCAGATGAGATAATTGAGATGCTTGACATTTTTTTCAGCAATAAATTAGAAAGCTTTAAGTTGAGGAAGATGTATAGATTAATTCCTGGCGAAGATTATGATATATGGAGCTCGTCGAATTCGTCTGCCGTGAAATTAACCAAGGAAATTTTCATGGAGGCTTTAGAAAATATAGATGAAGCGGAGAAAACGGAAGCCTGGGAGAGCAAAAAAGGTGAAATCTTAGAAGACAGGAAATTTGTTGTACTTGATGGTAAGAAAGTCGTATCCGCATGCAAAATTTCCGATATAGATTTTGGCGGAGGGAACATTGCTGTATGGACTGACTCGGATTATAGGAATAAGGGATTTGGGAAAGAGGTCGTAACCGAAGCCGTGAAATGGTGTATCTATAATAGCATTCTTCCTATATACTGGGTTGATGCTGAAAATACTGCTTCAATCAGTCTGGCCAAGAGTTTAGGCTTTGAAGTCAAATCTCAAGAGATTGTTGCTTCGATAACATTATAAATTCTGGTATAGAAATTAGACCTTACAGAGCATTGATCCAAATTAGTGTTCTATGTGGATAAGGGTGATTTATATTTTTCGAGGTGAGGATATGAAAAAAGTTTATGTTATTTTTGCTGTATTTTTATTGCTGCTTGGAATTTCTGCCTGCTTCAGATTTTCCATCATCGGAGTAAACAGAGACGGGCTTGAGCGCGATGCTCGTAAATACCAAAAAATAGATGGTAGCTGGCAGGTATCCAAATCTGTGACGGACAATCTTGGTGCATTGTTGTTTTATGATAAGCATTTAAATGATTTCACTTACTCCATTTATTTGAACAGAAAAGGATTCTCATTCGGATATTTTTTCCGTTCAGGCGGGAGTACCAGCGGCATTTCCAATGGTATTAGGGCCTTCAATTACGGCAGTTCCATGGCTTTAATTTCCATGAATAAGGTGAATGTGGCCCGAATTGAATGCGTGTCGGAAACCGGTCCAATGCAAGAAGCCGTTCATATGATAGAGCCGGGTGAACCATTTGCTATTGCAATACCCGTTACTGATGATAGCATGACGGTAAAAATATATGATCAAAATGGAAATGAAATTCCGATAACAGAAATCTCATCTTATGACTAAGTCTCACAATTTGCAGCCTTCATGAGCAGTAGGATATGGCAGAGCCTTTCCATTTGCGCGAATTTGGCGGAACTAAACCAGACTCACCGGTGTATGTAGGAAAAAGAATTAGAAAAATATTAGCAAGCCCCTAAAAATATCAAATAAATTTTAGGGGCTATAATTATTTTAGAACTATTTACAGAAATAGCTGACTGGATACTTTTTACCTATGGCGGCATTCGCACCCAAATGAGGATAGTAGTCTTCACTATGTTCTATTCGGCACAGCACAGGACCATATGTTGTTATTTTTGCACTTGTCTCTCTGTTTCCACAATGACGGCATTCCAACCAGGATGCGCCGTACATTCTAAAGTGATGATGAGGATAATCATAGTAAATACATGATTCTACTGGTATGTCAGGACCGCCGGCGCAGCTTCCTGTATATCTGTCAGCTTGCTGTTCACAAGAACTGCATTCATTCGGGTCTTGTCCTGGTATGTTGGCATATGTATTGGAAATAAGCACACATAATACAAGTAGAATGATCAGGAATTTTTTTGAGATTTTTTTAAACATAATCACACCTCCAAAATCTGATTCATGCATAAGCATGCTAATAAAAAATATGAAAAAAATTTAAAGTTTATACCATTCAGTAAATAAAAATACAATTATCTTTTTCTAAAACTTTATAGTGGCTTACATGAGCAGAAAGCTAAGCTTGCTGCTCTTTTTCATACCTATTCAATATATGACAATAGAGTACAAAAACAAACAGTTATTGACATAAAAGGTAATTGGAAATATAATAGTAATGTTGTTTGAATAAACAATTTCTTTTCGTAATAATATCAATTCACAGTTATAAACACAGCACGATTTACAGCAAATGCAATTAAATATTATTTTAGTATTACTGTTATGCTATATGATAATGGCAAACCTATCGAAAGGTAGGGGCGCAAAGCTACGAGTCTAAGGTGTAAACACTATGACAGTCGGGCCGCCAAGATAGAGTTTTTTTAAGCCATGGTGATTATAGCGCCATGGCTTTCATAATTTTAGGATTTTATATAGATACTATATAAGAAAAATGAAGTATAATTTTGAGGTGAATTCGCTGTGTCCAATGATAATGATTTTGATCTGTTTGATAGCAACATTGATGATCTGCTGAAGCTGCTGAAATTTGATTCCAATACCTACAAGCATTCAATGAATGTAGCTCAATACTCAAAAAAATTTACTGAGCTGCTGGGTGATGAGGTTAATATTAATACGATCTATTATTCCGGCTTGTTCCATGATATTGGTAAAATAAAAGTTGACTCCAGTATACTGAATAAAAAAAGTGAACTTAAGCCTGAAGAATTTAGCAGCATGATGAAGCATTCTCAGTTTGGTTATAACATATTAAAGCAAACTCATATGCCCAAGGAAATGAAGTTTGCAGCATTCTTTCATCATGAGCGCTGGGATGGCAAGGGTTATCCCTGGCATTTGGAGGCGGGGCAGATCCCTAAAGTAGCAAGGCTTATAAGCATATGTGACGTATTTGACGCATTGACTTCCGACAGACCTTATAGAAAGGCATATTCAATAGAAAAGGCATTAAATATTATGCAGAATTCAAAAGGGCAATTCGATCAGGAATTATTTAAAGCATTTATTGACAACTTGGATTCAATAATCGATAAGTAGGAATTTAATAAATTATCAGGCAGGTGAGAGATCACCTGTTTTTATTTCGGCACGGTATGGGCGCGTATTGTTTTTTCTATTATCGGTATTAAGCATATAGGTTATGACAATCGTAACTGGTATAATAATAGCAAGAATATATAATTTATAATCAAGTGTAATGGAGGGGTTTTTATGAAGTCTGCTGATCTATACGATCGATTGGAACGGGATTTTATCTCGGAAAACATGAGAGATAACTGGGCGAAATACATGGGCGAATTAGAAGAGTATCTTTCTCCTAATTTCAAAGAAAGAAGCATGGGATTGGTATGTGACTTCACAAATGAAATCAATAAAGTTTATTCTGCTGTGTTTCCCACTAAAGAAATTTTGCAGAGCATCATAGATGATGGAGCGACAAATGCCATGTTGTTCCTGCATCATCCTTCTATCTGGGATAGCAGAAGAGCAAAGCTCTTCTATCAGATGGATAAAGAATTATTAGCAAAGCTTAGAGAGAATAGAGTATCTATATATAATTTACATGTGCCGTTGGATAACTTCAGCGAATATTCAACAAGCAAAACTTTAGCTGATGTATTAGATATAGAAATTGAAAAACCGTTTAAGGAGTATTGTGGAGCCTTGAGCGGTGTAATCGGGAAAACTAATTGTAAAACCGTGGAAGAATTGCATGATAAGTTTTCAAAGGTCTTGGGGCATGATACAAGCCTTTATTTATATGGGGACATCGCCATAAAAGATGGGAGAATAGCTATAGTAGCAGGCGGCGGTAATAATATCGACACTGTTTCTGAAATGGTTGAAAACAAAGTTGATGTTCTTATTACAGGCATTTCAGCCAACAATGAAGATTGCTCAGAAGTTCATGAGCTTGAGCGGAAAAGCCGCATTAATGTTCTAGGGGGAACACATTATTCCACTGAAAAATTTGCGTGCCAAAAGATGTGTACTTATTTTGAAAAGCTTGGCCTCGTCTCTGCCTTTATTGAAGGAGAACCGGTATATGAGGATATGTAAGCTTATTATGTGATAAAAAGTGATTGAACAAAGAGGAGAGCATTATGCATGAAAAAGAGGTAAAGGGTATCCTATCAGCTCAAAACGGAATGAATATATACCGCGGCTGTACTCATGGATGCATTTATTGTGATTCCAGGAGCAAGTGTTATCAGATGCATCATGATTTTGAAGATATAGAAGTAAAGATAAATGCAGCAGAACTTTTAGAGGATGCTTTGCGCAGAAAAAGGAAGAAATGCATGATCGGCACCGGGGCAATGAGCGATCCATATATTCATCTGGAGGAAAAATTGGGCAACACCAGGAAATGCATTGAGCTTATCCATCACTATGGATTTGGACTGACTATACAGACCAAGTCTGCAAGGATTTTAAGGGATCTGGAACTGCTTAAAAAAATTAATGAAAAGTCAAAGTGTGTGGTACAGATGACCCTTACTACTTATGATGAAGCTTTGAATAAGGTAGTCGAGCCCAATGTGAGCACTACAAGAGAACGGTTTGAGGCGCTGAAGATAATGCGTGATAACGGAATCCCTACGGTAGTCTGGTTGAGTCCTGTTCTACCATTTATCAATGATACGGAGGAAAATATCCTGGGAATTTTGGATTACTGTATAGAGGCGAAAGTACATGGCATCATTTGCTTTGGCATAGGATTGACCCTAAGAGAGGGGAACCGGGAATACTTTTATAAGAAGTTGGATGAGCATTTTCCGGGAATGAAGGCCAGATATATTGAAAAGTACGGCTATGCATATCAGGTAAGCAGCCCTAACAATGGCAAGCTGATGAGCATGGTGAAAAAAATATGCAAATCTCATGATATATTGTGTGACATTAATGAATGCTTCAGCTATCTTCACAAATTTGAGGATAAAAATGAGTATGAGCAATTGATGTTGCCGGGACTGGATAAGCTGGGGGAATAGTATGAATAAAGTTATCTGTGTTAAAAAATGCTGTGAAGTTAGAGGGGGATTCTAATATGAACAAGACTGGTAAATGCTTGCTACTGATTATGGTATTAGGTATGCTGATGATGTCGATCCTGTCTGCACCAGCTATGGCAAACTCTGCGGAACCGCCGTCATTGGTACTACTCATCATCAATCCGCCGGATGATCTTTCAATTGCATTGGTATCCAATGAAAAGCAACCGGAAGCGGTAGTCCGACGGGTTGCATGGGAAGGATATTACGCCTTTTATTCGCGGGATATGCAGACTGGCGGGAAGTATACGTTCAAGGCCACTACAAACGGGGAATGCTTTGAATTTACGATCATTGAACCCTTGCAGCGGTATAATAATGTGTTCACCTTGAATTTATCCACTCAAGAGCTTACACCTGGGAAATATCCGCTTCGCTCAGTGCTCTTAGTGTCAATACGGTTATTGCTCACGCTTTTACTTGAAGGCGTGATCTTCATGCTCTTCAGGTTCAGACAGAAGAGAAGCTGGCTTGTATTTCTTGCTGTAAATCTTCTTACTCAAGGTGTGTTGAATATTTGGCTGAATAGCGGAGGCTCGCTGATGCCGAGCTACTTGATCTTCGCCTTGATTATAGGAGAGCTTTTTGTATTCACTGCCGAGATGATTGCGCTTCCCATTTTCATTAAGGAGCATAAAAAAAGCTATATCTTGATTTATGCTTTTATAGCAAACCTTATAAGCTTAATTGCCGGCGGTTATATTATATCGGTTTTGCCTGTCTAGACGAGATACTCTATGTTTCCAGAACCCTTCACTGGAGTATGAACACCACAAAAAGAACGTCAAAAACGTCGAGCAATGACGCTCTTTTTGAATTATAATATAATCACTTCCGGAAGAAAAGATTAGAGGGGGAGGTAAGATCTTGGATTACATGATCGAAACCTGTGCAATTATTGCTTTCATCGAAGAGCGAATAAAGCAAAAGCTTCAATTTGCGGAACTTGAGAAAACCTTGAATTTTTCTTATCGTCACATCAGAGAAATATTCAAGAAAAAAACCAATATCACTTTGTCCCATTACATCGTGGCTCGAAAGATTGCAAACTGTGCATTCGAAATCGCATCAACTAAAAAAAGCCTGACAGAGATAGCTTCTGAATATGGCTTTGACAGTTATGACACATTTACTCGAGCTTTCAAGCGTCAAATAGGCATAAGACCGTCGGAATTTAAAAATTCAAGTTTTATATGCGGAAGAAAGTGTATTTGTACAGGCATATATGCTCCTGCTATTTTAAATCTCGATAATTCAAAGCTTGCCCTCCCAATTTTATCGGAGGTTGATATTGTGAATAAAACTTTAAAAACACAAAACAGCTGTATTCTTTATGGTGTGCCTAAAGTGTATTATGGGCGCAATTATGATGGCGACTGGCAATGCACTCCATTTCCTATGTGTTTGCAGGCTGTTTTGAATTATATGGGGCAAAATGTTCATTACTCGTATATTATGGTGGCTTCCGGTGCATCTTTCCGCTTAAGATGGAAGGAAAGCGGCTGGGATTTAGCCGCTGTAGACATACGAAACATTTACGAAAATCCCGTAATGCCTTTTATACTCTCATTTAAGGCAGTAGGACGAAAGTTTAAGATTTTAGAAAAGGGTGCCAGTTCAAAGGACGACTTTATAAGCTTTATTAAATCAGAAATAGACGGAGGACGGCCGATAATTGCACTCGGTGTTGTCGGCCCACCAGAGGCAAGCATTGTTACGGGCTATAAAGACAACGGAGAAACCCTATTAGGCTGGAGTTTATTTCAGGACAATATGGAATTTGCAAAAGGTCTTACCTTTGATGAGTCGGGTTATTTTATATGCAGCAATTGGTGGGAAAATACTGAGGCGATTATGTCAATAGGAGAGGAAGCTGGTGCGATGGTACCGGTAAAAGAACTGCTTGAAAATGCTCTTTATCTGCTTACTGCTGAAACAATTGATGTATACAACGGTAAATACTGTTCATACTTAGGAGGACAAAAAGCATATTCTGCGTGGGCAGATGCAATGTCTGATGATGGAAACTTCTCTAAAAGTACACAATTATCCTTGCTCATAGAGAGAAATATGTGTTTTGTTGATGCTACAGTTATGGTTGGTGAAGGCCGCTTCTATGCTGCTGAATATATAGACCGGCTTGGGGAAGAAAACCCCGGAATCTCAAAGGAATGCAAGAAGTGTGCAGAATACTTCAGGGCTGCAGCCGACTGCATTACCAAAATGCAAGCTCTGATAAAAGGTGATTGTGGTGAAGAAGCTGCTCGAAAACTTGCTGATAAGGAAGCCAGAACTCAAATCGTTTCTTTGATAAAAGAAGCACAGTTGCATGAAGCAAAAGCGAGTGATGCGTTAGAAACTATCATCGCCAAGATGTAATATATGGTTTATTAACAAAGCGATTCATATGGCTCCTCACTTAAAAGTCTTGCTTTCAAGATTTAATAACCATATAATGGTATTAGTTAATGTGTTCTTTCTGGGCAAGTAGAAACTGGGCGGCTTTGAATATTATAAGTGGATTACCGTCTTTTTCGGTTCGATAAATAACGGGAACGATGAATCTATACGCTTTATAATTTATTTGGAAGGAAGGTTATTGATGGAATGGATTGAGCGGCTTAATGAAGTGATCGGTTATATAGAAGAGCATCTCGATGACGAAATAAGTAATGAAGCAATAGGAAAGATTGTTGTGTGCCCTGTCGGATCATTTCAAAGGACATTTTCCTTGATGACAGGTATTACGCTTTCAGAATACATACGAAGAAGGAGACTGACAAAGGCAGCTTTTGAGTTGCAGTCTACAGATTGTAAAGTGATTGATATTGCAGTTAAATACGGGTATGAGTCATCAGATGCTTTTTGCGTTGCTTTTAAAAAAATGCATGGAATTACACCCATAGCTGCCAGACAACAAAATATTAAGCTGAAATCCTATCCTCGCCTAGCCTTTGAACTTACAATAAAAGGAGAGGTAGAAATGAATTATCGAGTTGTAGAAAGAGAAGACTTTAGGGTTGTTGGCAAAATTGTAACTTCATCGTTGGAAAACAACATAATACCTGAATTTTGGGATCAGTGCAAAAAAGACGGTACTGTTGACAAATTGCTTGAAATAGGTGTGAACTCCAGTACGCTAGGTATGTGCTTCGGCTACAATGATGAAGGCATAAACGATTACATGGTTGGCATTGAAACAAACGATGAAGGTATAGAGGGTATGAAAAATGTTGTAGTTCCTAAGTCTACCTGGTTAGTCTTTGAATCCATAGGACCGGTAAGTCCAACGCTTGAAAATACTTGGGGCAGAATATATGGAGAATTCTTGCCTCAAAGCATTTATAAGCAGGCAGCGTTGCCTACAATGGAAAAATATTTTGGCAGTGATGTAGATGCTGATGATTACCGTATTGAAATTTGGATTCCTGTAGTTAAAGAGTAAGTGCCTGTTAATGAAGGTAATGCTCTTTTGAAAGGAGACCGGAGAAGCGAACCATTAGAGGACAAGTAGTGTGTTGCTGCGCGTCCATGTCTGAGTATGACAGGCATGGACTATGCGGCTTTACCTCATATCGGTAGAATGATGAAGTAAAGGCGGGAGGAAAACATGGATAGGAAGGACATCAGCTGAGATTGTTTAACCATGCGTAGCAAGGGAAATTTGTATAATGTATTTTAATAAAGGGAGAGAGGACTATGGGGAAAACAGCAAACGAAATCCAAAAAGAAAGAATTAAAGAAATAGAAGAGAAGGCTTCCCAATTATTAGAAAAATGTGAGGTTGTAACACTTGCTTCCATTAATGAAAATGGGTACCCGCGTATATGCGCTGTAACGAAAATCAGAAATAATGGTTTTTCCGAAATATATTTTATGACATCAAAAAGATCTCATCTAAATGGGAAGGCGACTCATTTTGGAAATAATACTAAAGCCAGTGTTTGTTATTATCTTGATGGTGACAGTGTCACACTAATCGGCGATGTTGAAATAGTAACGGATATGGATGAGAAAGGAAAATTCGATAATGATTGCGATAGAAATTTCTTTAAGAAAGGGATTGAGGACCCAAAATGCTATTTATTAAGATTTCGAACTAATGAGGCAACATTTTGGATTGAAGGCAAATTTAGAACCTGTAAATATAAAACTAAATGATACATATTATGAGCAGCATAAATAAGCTTGCAACAGAGCTTGAAAGGAAAATCAGATGTAGACGATTGATTCGAACGGAGGGGTGAGTTGGGAATTTATCAACCAATACTAACTGAACGGCTTATTTTAAGAGAGTTCAAAGAAGATGATTGGAATAAAATTTATAGCTATTTGTCTGATTGCGAGGTACAGAAATATATGATCCAGGATGTTGCTTCATTGGATCAGACAAAAAGCTATGCTCAAATGTTTCTCAAGCATATGCATGAAGAACCAAGGAAATACGTGAGATTTGCTGTCCTTCTAAAAGAAGACAGTCAGCTGATTGGTGAGTGTGGGATAAACATGCCTAACGTCCAGCATTATGAGGGTGAAATTGTATATCGTTTTGCAAAAGCGTATTGGAGAAAAGGATATGCGAGCGAAGTGGTCAAAAGGATGCTTAGCTTTGGCTTCGAAGAATTAAGGCTTCACAGGATCGAAGCATTATGTGATGTGAGAAACACTGCGTCTATTAGGGTATTAGAGAAAGCAGGTATGACAATAGAAGGATGCATGAGGGAGCACAGATTTGTTAAGGGATATTGGCGTAATTCTGTGCTTTATTCAATGCTTGAGCAAGAATTCAACAAAGGTTCTTGAAGCCTGAAGTGTGTATCAGCAATTTCAGACGACTTTCTTGAAGCCTGAAGTGTGTATCAGCAATTTCAGACGACTTTCTTGAAGGATTTTGAGTTGGAGGTGGGAAAATGGATATAGCGTTAAAAACAAGAACAAAGGAGCATGTCGTGACTTTTTGGGAGAAGACTCAAGATGAAGAAATAAAAAGATTATTTCCCTTTAGTATTGAATCCTTGGAAAAAGCATTAACATTATTTGATGAATCTTTAAGAGAAGATGCCTTGAGCTATGGAAAAGTAATATATTTCGGAGGGAAATATGCCGGGGATATTTGGTGTTATAGTATAGATGAAATTGATGAAAAAATGGCTATGCTAAGTGTTGTCATCTTTGAAAAGGAACTGTGGGGTAAAGGAATAGCAACAGAAGCAGCCGAAGCTTTTATTAATGAAGTATTTAATAAATATGATATAGAAAAAATCGGAGCATTTACATATTCCAATAATCATGGGTCAATAGGCCTGCTAAAAAAGATTGGATTTTCTGAGATTGAAACATTTATTGAAGACGGCATCGAATCAAAATATTTTGAGGCTTCTATAAGCTGCTTTAGAGATGTTGCGGACAAAAAATATAGAGTATAGAAAAATAGTGACCTTTTGGGGGGATATTATATGTTGGGACATTTAGGATTTTCATATGTAGGTCTGATATATTTGCTCATGTTATTTATCCCAAATATCATTTGGAGTAAGAATAAGCCGATAGATTATAGCGGCGCCTCAGAAAACAAAATATTATTATTGTTTGAACGGGTAGGTCAGGTATGCTGTACTTGCAGTGCACTGATTTTTATTGATTTCAACATTGCTTCGTTTTCAGCATGGAGTTTGTGGCTGGCCGCATCATTTTTGCTGATGATCCTTTATGAGGTTTGTTGGATCAGATATTTTACTGATGAACACACAGAAGAAAATTTTTATCGCAGCTTTTATGGAATTCCGGTACCTCTTGCAAGTCTTCCTGTTGCGGCTTTCTTATTGCTGGGTATCTACGGAAAGGTTATTTGGATGATTGCATCTGCTGTCATAATCGGAATAGGACATATAGGAATACACATTCAGCATTTAAAAGCGATAAAGTGAGAATAGCAAAGAGCGGTAAGGGATCTGAAAAACAAAAGTATGCTTTGTTTTAATTTGAAAGGGGTTATAATTTGGATGCAATTGAAACGATTTATAAAAGAAGAAGTATAAGAAGATATTTGGAAAAGCAAGTTGAAAAGGATGCGATTATTACACTATTGAAAGCTGCTGCAGCGGCACCAACAGCAGCAAATTGTCAGCCGTGGGAGTTTATAGTTATTGATGAAGCGCAAAAGCTTTCCGAGCTTAGAGATAAATTAGTTTTTGCGAGATACAATGCACCTGCTGCTATTGTTGTATGTGGAAATATGAAATTATCATTTAAAGGCCCTTCTCAGGAATTTTGGGTTCAAGATTGCAGTGCAGCGATAGAGAATATTTTGATTGCAGCAACAAGCATTGGGCTGGGTTCGGTTTGGATAGGTATATATCCTATCCAAAGCAATATAAATCTGGTAAAAGATATGTTGAATATTCCTGAGCATGTTGTACCGCTTGGTATCGTATACGTAGGATATCCTGCAGAAGAAAAAGAAGCGAGAACACGGTTTGATGAGAAAAGAGTATATTGGCAGGAATATGAACCTAAACGTAAACATAGATCAAAAGACAAGCCGGTAATCGGCCATTATTGAAAGAGACTTCATTCAGCGGTAAATCTTCAGAATAGGGGAGAGGCATTGATGAAATTTGAAAAGTCATGCGGAGCCATCGTATATAGAAGTAAAAATACAAAAAGAAAGAATATAAATGGGCCTCATTTAATGAGATATATGGCTTGCTGACTTATGACAGCGCAAAGAATATTTTAGAAAAAGCAAAGAATTTTTTGCAATCGAATCAAAGCATTTGGCTCCGGCGGCCGAAAGGAGAAGCAATGGATATATTTATTGAGACGGAACGGCTTATATTAAGGCAATTCAAAGAGACGGACGCAGAAGCATTATCCTTGATATGCAATCAAAAATATATTTTAAAATGGATGCCTGACTGGGAGGGAGGCGTAGAAGAAAGAAGAGAATGGATAAGGTGGATTGAAAGCTTATATACAAAAGCAAATAAAGAAACCGCAAGAATAATGCTTGCGGTTGCCTTAAAAGAAAACAAAGAACTAATAGGCATGGTAGCAATAGGGAATAAGGAAGAAGTCGACAACGAAATCGAGATTGCTTATTTTATTTCCGAAGACTATTGCAACAAGGGCTATATGACCGAAGCGGCAAGGGCAATGGTTCAGTGGACCTTCAACACTTTAGACTTGGAATATCTCATTGCAATAGTTGAAATCGATAATTTTCCATCTCAGAGGATAGTTGAAAAATGCGGATTTACAAAGCTTGGCACCAAGAGAATCTTAAATTCTGGCGAAACAGAGGAAAAGCCATTTTATTATTATCGCTTATATAATAATATCAGGAGAGCAAAACCATGTATCGATGATGCGGGTTTTGTTATCGAAAAGAAGAAATAAAATGTAAGGAGAAGGAAAAGCATGGATAATAAAAGAGCCTTATGGAATTCACAGCAGAAATTATTAAGAGATATAATATTGAAGCCGGATAGATTTGATGAAGCCATTAAGTTATGTTTGGACCAGCATTTAATGGTTCATTCTTCAGAAATGTCTCAAATAAGTGCAGTAACGTTTGAGGATGAATTATGGGAAGGGCTGGATGAGCTTTCATTTCGTACTATGCCGACTGTAAAAGATGAGACTGTTGCCTGGAGCTTATGGCATTTAACCAGAATTGAAGATATCACGATGAATATTCTGGTGGCTGATGAAACTCAAATTATCAATACAGATAATTGGATTGAAAGAATGAATGTAAATGTCCTTGACACGGGCAATGCTATGACAGACGAGGAAATTATCGATTTAAGCTCAAATATAGATATGCAAGAATTACGCAATTACAGGATAGCTGTAGGGAGGAAAACTCGTGATATTATTCAGCAATTTAAGCCTGCTGATTTAAAACGTAAGATGGAACCAAAGAGGCTGCAGCGAATTTTAGATGAGGGTGCAGTTTTAAATGTTGACGGCGCCAAATGGCTGATAGATTTCTGGGGCAGGAAGAATGTAGCGGGAATATTACTAATGCCTGTAACTCGCCACAATTTAGTGCATATTAACGAGTCGATGAATATTAAAAAGAAATGCCAAAAAATAAAATGAGGAAGCGAAGCTGTGCTGCATAACTACATTAGAAGCTTATTATATTGCCTTTTACGCTACAATGGTTATTATGTTTGCATGAACACATAAGCAGGCTTTAAATTTTGATTAGTAAGGATCTTGATAAAATGCAGAAAAAAGATAAAAGAACAAGTTTTCAGCATATTACCTCTGAATCTGTCCCATTTGGCATGCTTCTTGCGATTGTGGGTGGATTTTTGGACGCTTATACTTTTATAGGAAGAGGTGGCGTTTTCGCTAATGCCCAAACCGGAAATATTGTGCTCTTGGGCATATATGCTTCGAAAGGAGAATGGGGGCAGGCACTGGTTCATATTCCGCCTATATTGGCTTTTATAATTGGGGTAATAGTTGCCGAGTCGATAAAAAATAGTTCATCACACATATTCTCGCTGGATTGGGCGCAGGCAGTTTTATTTTTTGAAAGTATAGTACTTATTATCATAGGATTTATACCTAATATCATTCCTAATATTGTTGTCACCGTTGCGGTTTCATTTGTTTCCTCGGTTCAAATATCTTCTTTTCGTAAACTGGTTGGTTCTCCATATTGCACGACTATGTCAACGGGGAATTTACGATCAGCTTCACAGGCAGCATATATTGCTTTTACCCAAAACGATCGTGAGTCAGCTATTCGTGCTATTCGTTTTCTTGCAATTATCTTTTCGTTTCTATTTGGGGCCTTTTTAGGCGGGCTGTTAACACTGATTATTGGGGTCAAAGCAGTATGGGGAGCTGTTATCATATTAGTATGCGCTCTTGTATTATTTAGCATAGGTGAACGGAAAAGCAGGAGTGAATAATTATGATAGCCATAAAATATTTACATGTTATTTTAAATGAAGTGTATGGGATAACAAAGACATGTTTGCTTTCTAATAGCTGATACAATTATTTTCTGGATACTCCCTTGCAATATTGACTTTGACGTTAGGACGTACTTTATAATGACCTTATAAAATGTTAAAGGAGTGTTATTAAAATGGCAGATTTAATTAAAATCAGGGAAGTATCTTTGAAATATAGCATTTCAACTCGTTCTCTCAGGTATTATGAAGATATGGGCCTGTTACAGAGTACAAAAAGCGATGACTATGCTTACAGATGTTATGATGAAAAGGCTATAGCAAGATTGGAGCAAATACTCATTCTGAGAAAACTAAACATTAGCATCAAAGATATTCAAAGAATTTTTTCATCAAATAGTGCTGGGACGCTATTGGAGGTTTTAAGCAATAAAGTTAATGATATCGATGAAGAAGCTGCACTATTGCATGAACTAAAAGAGATTGTCCTTGAATTTATAAAGCAAATCGAAAAAATTGATTTCAGTAAAGAAGCAGATATTAAATTGTTGTATGAAAAAGCAAATGAAATTGAAAAACGGTTAACAAATGTTGAAAAGGTGAATAATCCGACATCTATAGGAAAACTGGTTGAAATTACAGAAAGACTGGAAAAGGAGCCTGAGGTTAGAATAGTCCGCATGCCAGCAATGCCAATGTTTCTTTCACCTCATGGCAATCCTGAAGCAGAATCAGGAGTGCTTCAGGATTTTTATGCATTGGCTAAAAAAGAGCTATTCAACGGCGACGATGAATATCCCTATGCCGGTGGATTGCCTATATTTGCATGGGATGACGGAGAAGGGTTCAGATTTTTGATAAAAAAACCTATAAATTTTACTAACACTTTTAATTGGGAAGAGTATGAATTTCCGGGAGGCTTATATCTAGTGTTTTCTGCATGGCTTCCAGAGATGATGGACAAATATCAGCAAGTGTTAAAATGGTTGGAGCATAGCACACTTTATAAGCTGGATGAAAAGGCTGAAGCAGAAGGCAGATACGTAATGGGACATATCATTACACCTTTTGAGTTGAGGGAAAAGCTGAATAATGAGCAACAAGATGTTTTTGTGCCGATATGTCTCAAGTAATAGTGTCGGAACTCATTTTTATGTTCTTACTATACCACAAAATGGGAAAAAAGTCAAGTCTTGCAATGCTTCTCTGAATGCTGTATTAATTATCTGAGGTGATAATTTTATGGAACAAAAAAGTATGACAGCACTCGTAAGTGCCTTTTCAAGAGCCTATCATTCAACGCAATATGCAGAGAAAGTATTTGATGACTATTTGGCAAAAAAAGTCTTAACCGAGGATGAATATGAACAAATAGCAGGCAACATGTCAAAAGGAATAGGTTTCTTTAATCCATCCTTCGTGGGTACACAAGATGAGGCTTTACAATGGATTGTTGATAATCAGCTAGCTCCATCTCCGCTAGGCAGAGCCGCATTTGCAGAGAATTTACTTGAAAATGCCGTACAAATCGGCGCGAAGCAGTATTTGATCTTTGCTGCCGGATATGACACATTCGCATATCGTCAGCCTGGTTGGGCATCAAAAATCCAAATATTTGAGTTAGATCATCCCGCTGTCAGCGGGGATAAGCAAAAACGTATGCGGTCATTAGCAGCAGAGAAACCAGCAAATTTACATTACGTGCATGCAGACTTTAGGGAAAACAACTGGCAAAGCAATTTGCTTAGCTGTGCAGAATTTGATGAAAGCAAAATAAGCTTTTGCAGTTTGCTCGGAATAAGCTATTATTTGACTAAGCAGGTATTCTCAGAAATGATCGAAATAATTTCAAGCTTTGTGCCAAAAGGCAGCAGCATTGTTTTTGATTATCCTGATGAGGATACATATACCGAAAAAGCAGGGATACGAGCAAAAAAGCAAGCGGCAATGGCTGGTGCTGCAAATGAAAAAATGCTTGTCAGCTATTCTTATGTGGAAATGGAAAAGCTATTAGCCTATAATGATTTCTTAATTTATGAGCATTTGACACCGAATGAAATAACAGAGCAGTATTTCAGAAAATATAATCAAGCAAATCCGGAGCATCCCATGACAGCTTTTGATAATGTGAATTATTGTTTGGCAGTAAAGAAATAAATACACATACAGGGAGCTTAGGAGCAAGCTTATTTGTTCTCCAATATTATTATTTTTGTTAATATAGTTGCATTTCATTAAGAGAGAGAATATAATAACAATATCCCCCTATGGGGGATATTGTTATTATGGAGGCAGATATGCATGGAAAATAAATCGGTTTTATTCAAAGAATTTGATAAAAAAAGCTGTATAACTATAATGGCTTTAGCTTTTCCGGCAATGATTGAAAATATCTTGCAGGTTTTTATCGGAGTTGCCGATACATATTTCGTCGGGAAAATCGGGACTGAAGCTATAGCCGGGGTTGGAGTCACAAATTTAATCATGAATATTTACATTGTTTTTTTTCTGGCTCTGGGAGTAGGTACTGCTGCTATTGTATCGAGAAATATTGGCGCAGGTAACATTGAAAATGCTAATAATGCAGTGAAGCAGTCATTTATAATGGCTTTTGCCATAGGGATAGTTTTTGGAATCATTAATCTCATATTTTCTAGAAATATATTGCTTTTTCTAGGTGCAGAAGAAAGCGTACTGGAGTATGCCCTGCCCTATTTTTTCTCTGTAGCTGTTCCGTCGGTATTTTTGTGCCTTATGATGGTTTTGTCCAGTGCATTAAGGGGCTCCGGAGATACTAAAACACCAATGCAAATATCAATCGTTATGAACATCACTAATATAGTACTTGATTATATATTGATTTTTGGTATATTTAACTTTAATGGGCTTGGAATATTAGGGGCAGGTATAGCAACTACAATCTCCAGAATAATCGGCTTTATGCTTTTAATGAAAAAGATTAACAGTAATAATAATGTTAAAATCCATATGAATTTAATGGACAAGTGGTGCATCGATAAAGACATACTTAAATCTATTGCAGAGATTGGTTTACCGGCTGCATTTGAAAAACTATTTATGCGCTTTGGACAGCTTATCTATGGAGGGATGATCGTAAAGATTGGCACCGAAGCCTATGCAGCTCATAATATAGCCGGGACCATAGAAACATTTTCTTACTTGCCTGGAATGGGCTTTGGAGTAGCAGCTGCTACTTTAGTCGGGCAAAAACTCGGTGCTAATAGAAAAGATATGGCTCAGAAGCTTGGATTTATGTCTTATTTATTGTCTGCAGGATTTATGATGATAGTAGGCGCTGTTTTCTATCTGTTTGCGCTCCCGCTTGCTAAAATCTTCAGCACAGACCAAGAAGTGATTGACATGGTTGTTAAAGTTTTAAGGATTATAGCATTGGTTCAGCCTTTTGTATGCTCAACTCTTGTAATCACCTCCGCACTACAAGGGGCAGGAGATACAAAGTTCCCAATGTGTTCAACCTTGATTGGGATATGGGGATTCCGAGTGTTAGGCGTATATATATTAGGACTTAAGCTAAAAATGGGGCTGGTTGGTGTATGGCTGGCAATCTCTGTAGATTTAATAATAAGGGGAATTATCTTGATGATTCGCTTTATGAACGGTAAATGGAAAGATAAAAAAATATGATAGATATTTTAATAAAAGGAGTGAAGTCTATATGAATGAGCATAATCATCCTCATCATAAACAGATTATTAACAGAATGTCGAGGATCATCGGACATGCAGAGGCAATAAAAAGAATGTTGGAAGAAGGAAGAGACTGCAGCGAAGTGCTTATACAAATAGCAGCGGTCAGGTCTGCGCTTAATAGTGCCGGAAAATTAATTTTAGAAGATCATATAAATCATTGTGTTTTGGAGGCTATTGAAAATAAGGATAATGAACCGCTGGAAAAATTAAATACTGCCATAGATAAATTTATTAAGTAATTATCACATAATGCATACTTGATATATATGCACAAATGGCTGCTAAATTTAAAATAGACAAGTCTTAAAATAGACTTGTTTTTTTGAATTCATAGAACTTTAATAAACTTATATTTATATAGAAAAAGCTAGAAATGTATGGTAAAGTTTAGGTATTAAAATTAACAATTGGAATTGAGCTTTTAAACTTGATGTAACAGATAGAAAGGAAGAAAAAAATCCCCGAAGCTGCAGCCGTGGGGAGCAAAGAATATGCATTTTTGTGACCCCGACAGCAACCATATATACTTCAGGAGTATCCCTGAATGCCTGTGATATGTTGAGCAGCATGGGAAGAAAGGTACAAAGCACTGCAAATTTATATTGTGAGGGGGAAAAGAAAAGTGGATAAACCCAAAATAATGATGCTTGGTACATTTCATATGGTGAGCGTTAAAAACTTATTTAATTTTAAGGTTGATGATCTTGTGAGTGATAAAAGGCAGGAAGAAATAATAGATCTTGTTGACAAAATAAAAAGATTCAATCCCACAAAAGTGGTTGTTGAATATGAGCATAAAAATGAAGATGAGTTAAATGAAAAATATAATAATTATATTAATGGAGCAGCCCCATTAGAGATGTGGGAAGTGCAGCAAATAGCATTCAGACTGGCTAAAAGTTTAAAACTCCAAAGGATACATGCAATAGATTGGATGGAAAGAGGAGCAGGAACTTGTTCTATAGGCGAGGTCTATGAATATATAAAAAAAGAGCAGCCACAGTTTTTGACTTTATTTGATGATGCAGATATAAGCTTTGAAGGGGATACAACAATATCTGATATACATCGTTTTTTCAATGAAAAGGAGTATATCAGGAGGACACATGAATCTTATGTGAATATGGCCAGAATCGGAATTAAAGATGGCTATAAGGGAATGGGCTGGCTGATTTGGTGGTATCAAAGAAATCTTATAATATTTGCTCATCTTTCTCAATTAATTGAACATCCGAATGAAAGGATATTTTTATTGATCGGTTCAGGTCATATAGGGATTTTGTCAAATTTTCTTAAGGAGAGCGAACTATTTGAAGTTGTAGATGCAATGGACTATTTATAAAGTCTCTAATTTATACTCATTAAAGGATGGGGAAAAACAGATGATTTTTCAGTCAAAAGATTTTTATGTAGATTTGGTAGAGAATGAAAATATAAATGAGATTGCTCAAGTATATAATTCCAATAAACATTTCTTGCTGAGCCATATAGACAGCGGCAAAGTTACATATGAATGGGTTAAACAAGAATTAGAGTCTATGGATAGGGCTGATTTCTATTCATGCAAAGTTGTTGAGAAAATCACAGGTAAAATAATTGGCATAGTGGATTTTAAAGCAGGAAAGGAAGCCTATTTATCATTATTAATGCTGCATAAGGATTATAAGGATAAAGGATATGGAAAATTAATCTATCAGGCTTTAGAAGAGTATGTCAAATCCATAGGAAGTAAGTGTATAAGAATAGATGTAGTCACTGATTATGATGAAAGCGTACTTAATTTTTGGACCAGAAAAGGGTTCATTAAATTTAAAGATGTGGAATTAAATTGGACAGGAAGAATTTTACCTGCAGTTACTATGAAGAAAAAAATTTGATATTCAGTTATTCTTACATGTTTTCAGGGGGAGGGAAAAAATCATAGACAAGAAGAATATCAAAGCTATTTTATTTGATTCAGGGAGAACCTTGAACATACCGAGGACTGGTCACTGGTTTATAACGCCTAAATTTTATGAAATACTTGATGTCTCAGGACTTAAATGCAAGCAGGAAATATTCGATAGTGCTATTGAGAAGGCTTGCGATTATGTAAACAAAATTCGTTTTGTAAAAAATGAAGAAGAAGAGTTTTTTATGTTCAGGGAATTTTATAGAATTGTTTTGGAAGGAGCCGGATATCCGGATATAGATAGCAGGATCTTGAGCGCCTTAGCAGAAGACAATGTTTATAACGATAATAAGTTTTTATTTTTTGATGATGTAGAGCCTTCACTAGAAATATTAAAACAGAAATATATGCTGGGGGTGGTATCTGATACCTGGCCTTCTTTAGAGAGGGTTTTTATTAACGCAGGGCTAAGAAAATACTTCTCCACATTTATCATGTCCTCGATTTACGGTTCATGTAAATCAGAAAAAGCTTTGTTCAAAGTTGCGCTTGAGGAGCTGAAAATCGCACCCCCTGAAGCAATATTTATTGACGATAGCGAATCAAATCTCACAGCTGCAGAGGAATTCGGCATGTTACCCATATTGATTGACAGGTATAAGACAACGGATTTAAAAAGCAAGTACCCTATAATCAGATCATTAGGTGAGCTATTGGAATTATTATGATGGAATGCGAAGAGCGGTAAACGGAATAGAGGTGCCCTTAAATGACATGGATGCCCTTTTTATGCCTTGCTGCAGGGTTTTTTATAGGTACGCGCAGCCTGGCGGAAAGAACACTGAAAAGGCTTGATGGTATTATCAATATCGCTTTGGTTGTGCTTATGCTTACGATCGGAATGAATATAGGCACAAATCCTTCGGTTATGTTAAACCTGCACTCTATAGGTTTAAATTGTCTTGCCATATCTTTATGTGCCATTGCCTTCAGCGTCCTGTTTACGGTAATAGCAGAGAAGACTGTGCTGCCGGTGGAAAAGTTGAGGGATAAGCTTTCAGCGGAGAATATCAATATAAACAGCGAAATCGATATTTCCCAAGAAGAGAAAGATAAAAATTCACTGCTGATCTGGATCATGCCTATAAGCATCGTTGCCGGTGTACTGCTCGGTTATCTTGTTATGCCTCACGCACCGCTCTTTATACTCGATTATTTGCTGTTCGGATCTCTGGTCATCCTTTATGTCAGTGTCGGCATAAGCCTTGGGTCCAACAGAAAAGTTTTCAGATATATAAGGATACTTGGCTTTAGAGTCGTTTATATTTCAATAGCGATTTTCTTGGGAAGTATAGCGGGGGGCTTCACGGCAGGAACAATTTTTCATGTGCCCTTACACACATCCGTAATGTCTGCAAGCGGGATGAGCTATTACAGCTTAACGGGAGCATATATGACGAGGGTTTACGGAATTGAGGCGGGGACATACGGGTTTGTTGTAAATGTAATGCGGGAATTTTTTACGGTATTGCTGCTGCCGTTGCTGATAAGGATCAGCACAGGCAGTCCGATTGCGGGAGGCGCTGCCGGCAATATGGATACCATGCTTGTGCCTGTAACGAAATTTGTAGGAGTTGAGTTGGGGCTGGTCACTCTTATTACGGGAGCCATATTGACATTTGCGGTCCCCTTTATACTGCCAGTTTTATATGGACTGTTTCTATAGGTGATTGTGCACATATGCAATGGTTGGCATGCAGCCAATGGTGATTTATTGATAAAAGCGAGGGAATATAAATGTCATTTTGCATCGATCATTTAAATAGATATGTTTCCGATATCGATAAATTTATAACTTTTTATAATGAGGTGCTGGGCTATGAGCTTCTTGACAAAGGATTCAAGGCAAATGGCAAGGCTTATGCCATACTCAAAGGCTTCGGTCATGAATTGTTCATTTCGGAGAAGGATGACTTTATGCCGGAGAATAGCAACTTTAGACATATAGGCTATTCAATAGAAAATGCTGACTCTTTATTGGAGAGTCTAAGAGACAAGGGCTATGCCGATAAAGAGTGCCGGATTGTTGTCAAGCAATTTTCCAGACAGTTTTATCTTAAAGACCCGGATGGATTCGAGATAGATTTTATTCAATGGACAGACAAAGAAGGTTTCTATGAGAATCTAAAGATGAAGAAGAGACTATGATATAATATTTATATTTACATAGCTTTGGTATAAGAAAGGTGAGATATATGGATAAGCAAATGATTGGAATGTGCGGTACATATTGTGGAATATGTGAGTGGAAAGGGAAAACGAACTGTCCGGGATGCCAGGCTTGCCACAGCAAGCCGTTTTGGGGAGAATGCTCAATAGCAAAATGTTCAATCGATAAGGGATATAATCACTGCGGACACTGTTCGAACCTGCCATGCGAGAAGCTGCTAGACGCGTATAATGATGAAGAGCACGGTGATAATGGCGAGAGATTGATTAATTTAAAGAATTGGGCCAGTGGTAAAGAAAATTATCTAAAACTAAGGACATTAAAGCGGGATAAGGAGTGATTTATATGCCGGATAAACTTGATTACAAAAAAGAATATAAGGACCTCTATATGCCCAAGAATAAGCCGTCATTAATCGAAATACCTGCTATGAGCTTTATTTTGGTTAATGGCAAAGGCGGACCGCAAAATGACGAATATCAAAATGCGATATCTATTCTATATGGGCTGACGTTTACGATTAAAATGAGCAAGATGAGCGGGAACCAGCCTCCCGGATATTTCGAATATGTTGTGCCTCCGCTGGAAGGATTATGGTGGTGTGAGGATGGAGAATTCGATTTTGAGAAGCGTGATTTATGGCGCTGGACTTCAATGATAAGACAACCGGAATTTGTCACTCCGGAAGTATTTGAGTGGGCAGCTGAGGAATGCAAAAGGAAAAAGCCTGAGCTCGATGTAAGCCTTGCAAAGTTCGAGGAATTTTCGGAGGGATTGTGCGTTCAGATGATGCATATAGGCCCTTATTACGATGAGCCCAAATCAATAAAAATCATGAAGGCTTTCATGAAAGAAAATAACCTGACGGATGTAACAGGCATTGAGCGCAAGCATCATGAAATATACTTATCAGACCCGAGGAAAACAGCTCCTGAAAAGCTAAGGACCGTTCTAAGACATCCTGTGGAGCGGGAAATATTATAAAATAAGTCATCAGACAGCAAAAGGCCGGAAAGCGGGGTTATAGATAATGGGCAGCAACTTCCGAAAAAGCTCTTACATTAGCAGCATTTTTAAGATATTTCTATTAGCTTTGTATTTAACGCTTCTATCCTGGAGAATGTTTTTCTATGCATATAGCAACTTTTACAGAGTCCCGGGCCGGGCATATCAATACAATTTAGTTCCGCTAAAGACCATATACAGTCTTATAGTCAGTTATTCCAGGTACGGATTTACAGTGTGGGCATATAACCTTTTCGGAAATATTGCTGTTTTTATGCCCCTTGGATTTTTGCTTGCAGCATTGCAAAAAAAGAAAAGCAGTTTAGTGGCTGTACTCATCTGCTCATTCTTCATCATTCTGTTTGCCGAATCGATGCAGCTTATCATGAAGGTAGGGGTTTTCGATATCGATGACATCATCTTAAATCTTATAGGCTGTCTTGTCGGCTGCCGTGCCTATAGAATTTTAGCAAAGCATAAGCCCTGGTAAAAGGTATGGCACTTATATATGCGGTTTTAAGATACGGGAAAAGCAAGGAGGTATGATCATGTCAGGCAATATTACTGTCAGAAAGTGTGATTCAAAGGATGAATCGGCCTTTGTCAAGCTCAATCTGGATTTCATGAGGGAGGCAATGGCTGAGAATCCCTACTGGACATCTTTGAAAGCACCCACAGAACAAGAATTTAATGATATATTTAAAGAGGCATTGAGCATGCCCGAGCATATATTGATTTTTGTCGCTGAGACCGATGGCAAAGTCGTCGGGTATGCGAATACGTGGACGGCTTACAGCATATGGTCAAGGGGGAAGGCCCTGACAATCGATGATTTATATATAGCTTTACCTTACAGGAGAAGAGGCATTGGCGAGAAAATGGTGGAATGCTTGATAGAGTTTGCTGAAAAGAACGGATACAGAAGGGTTCAACTGCATGCGGAGCTGAATAATGATAAGGCTCATAGCTTATATAGAAAGCTGGGATTTGACGGAGAAGGAATGATGTTCTTTATGAAAACGATAGAAATCCAAGAATAGCAGTTTGAAGGTGATAATATGGATGAAGTCTTTGGATTCACCACATCATACAGCCGGGTGGTGGTATATTGAAAATTGACAGATTGGTTTCTATCCTGGTGATACTGCTAAGGAGGAAGCGGATACAGGCAAAAGAACTGGCTCAAATGTTTGAGGTTTCAGTTAGAACGATATTGCGGGATGTGGAAGCCATAAATCTCGCAGGAATACCGATTGTAACTTACCAGGGTGCCAACGGAGGGATAGGGATTGCAGAAGGGTATCGCCTGGATAAAAGCATATTGACTGAGGATGATATGGCAGATATCATTGCAACTCTTAAAGGGGCGGCTAAGACCTTGCCTGACAGAAGGCACGAGATTCTTATGGAAAAATTCAAAAGCATATTATCCTCTTCCCAGCTTGAAGCTGTGAATTCAAAAGCAAATCAGCTTGTTATCGACCATTCGCCTTGGGGAGACGATAAATCGCTGAAAGCAAAAGCAGCATTGATACGTAAGGCCATTGAAGATAATAAAGAGTTAGAGTTTACATATACAGATATCGAAGGGGGCAGGACTGCCCGTAGAGTAGAGCCCTACTCATTGATCCTAAAAGCTCAAAAATGGTATCTATATGGATGGTGCCACCTGAGACAGGATTTTCGGCTTTTCAAGCTTTCCAGAATAGGTGAATTTACTGTATCGGATATGAGCTTTGTTAAAAGAAAAATGCCTTTGGAGGAATATCCGTGGGAAAGCGAGTGGCAAAAGCCTAAAGATATGGTTTCCTTACAGCTGATTTTCGAAAGGGTGATGAAAAGCATTATAGTAGATTTCTTTGGTTCTGATATTGAAGAATTAGAGGATGGGAGGCTATTGATCAATGCTTGCATGCCTGAAAATAATTGGCTTTATGGGTTCATTCTGAGCTTTGGCGACCAGGTGGAAGTAATCAATCCTCCTCATATCAGGACAATTATAAAAGAGATATCAGAAAAAATATATAGAAAATATATTTAGAACATGACATACAGCTGTCTGGTTTGACTCTGTATAATTAAAGCATGATAGAGCTTTAATCAAGGGAGGTAAGAATATGGATTACAAAATTGAATTGACGGAACAACCAGTACAACCGGTATTGTCAATAAGGAAGAGAACTTCGGTTCAAAATCTGCCCCAAGAAATAGGCAAGGCATATGGAGAAATTATAGCGTATTTGAATGAAATAGGGGAACAGCCATCAGGAGCTCCTTTTGCAGCGTATTACAATATGGATATGGAAAATCTCGATGTAGAGCTGGGATTTCCTGTATCCCGGGCATTTGAAGGCAGGGGAGAGATCAAAGCCGGACAGATAGCTGAAGGCAAGCAAGTATCCTGTATGCATAAAGGCCCTTATGAAGCGTCTGCCGCTGCCTATGATGCAATGACAGGCTGGGTGGAGGAGAAGGGCCATATACCAACGGGAGTAGCTTATGAATTCTATTTCAATTCCCCAATGGAAGTACCCGAAAGCGAGTTATTGACAAAAATAGTATTTCCTTTAAAATAATTCTTAACAGCAAATAGCTATTATATCCGAGAGCTATAGCAGAGATGTACCTGCTATAGCTCTCGGATCATCTATTGCTCATTTTTCAGCTTCTCTATCCCGATCTCAATTCTTCTGATGGTTTCATCTTTGCCCAATATATCAGCTATTTCATAGGCCCCTCCGGGAGTGAAGGACTTGCCGGATACGGCTGTTCTTATAGGCCAGAGCACCTGACCGTTTTTTACGCCCAATTCTTCTATAAGCTTGGTTATGCTGTCTCTGATATTATCCAGATTCCAGACCTCCAAAGCCTTGAGCACAGGGAGCGCTTTTTCTAGGTTTGCTATAGAAATAGCATAATCGGTTTTCATTTTCTTGTGGACATACATTTCTATAGAATACTCCGGCAGCTCGTCAAAGAAATCAAGCTGAGAGGGTATATCCGTCATGATCTCAGTACGGGTATGGAGCAGCTCGCTTATTTTTTTATAGTCATATTCCTTCTTCAGGGTCTCCTTATAATAAGGCATTGCCATCTCATGGAATTCATCCAAAGAAAGCTTCCTTATATATTCGCCGTTCATCCATTTTAGCTTTTCCATATCAAACATGGCAGGAGCCTTGTTGATCTTTCTGTAGTCAAATATCTCTATAAGTTCCTTTAAGGAGAATATTTCCTGGTCTGTCCCGGGATTCCAGCCCAACAGAGCTATATAGTTCATAACCGCTTCCTTTAAAAATCCTTTTTCCAGCAAGTCCTCAAAGGATGCATCGCCTTTTCTCTTGCTCAGCTTGTTATGAGCATCCCTCATTATGGGCGGGCAATGCACATACACAGGTATGTTCCAGCCAAAGGCTTCATACAGCCTGTTGTATTTAGGCGAGGATGATAGGTACTCGCTGCCTCTCACCACGTGAGTTATGCCCATCAGATGATCATCCACCACATTTGCAAAGTTATAGGTGGGCATTCCATCGGATTTCAACAGTATCATATCATCCAGCTCCGCATTATCCACGGATATGGAGCCGTATATGTCGTCATCAAAGGTAGTGACTCCGGTCTTTGGATTGTTTTGCCTTATTACATAAGGCTCTCCATTGGAGAGTTTTTCTTTTATCTCTTCCGTTGAAAGGCCAAGGCAGTGCTTATCATACTTATAGGGAGTTTTTAAAGCTTCTGCCTGACTTCTTAAAGCTTCTAATCTTTCTTCGGTGCAGAAGCAATAGTAGGCTTCGCCCTTTTCAACTAATTTTTCTGCATACTCTTTGTATAAGGGTTTTCTTTCGCTTTGCACATAAGGGCCTACAGGTCCCCCTATATCAGGGCCTTCATCATGTATGAGGCCCGAAAGCCTTAAGGCATTATATATAACGTCTACTGCACCTTCTACATATCTTCCCTGGTCCGTATCCTCTATTCTGAGTATAAAATCTCCGCCATCATGCTTTGCTATCAAATATGCATAAAGAGCAGTTCTCAGATTGCCCACATGCATATAGCCTGTAGGGCTTGGTGCATATCTTGTTCTCACTCTATCATGGTTCATTGTATCACTCCTTAATTTAACGCTTAACTATCTAAGGCTTCTAAAACTGCTGCCAGATATTCATAGGTTCTTTTTATTGACGATATGGATACATGCTCGTTGGGAGTGTGGACATCATACATATCGGGGCCAAAGGATATCATATCAAGGCCTTTCATTTTCTCTCCAAACAGCCCGCATTCCACGCCGGCATGGATAGCCACTATTTCAGCTTCTTTGCCGTATTTTTCCCTATATATTTTTTGAAATACCTCTCTTATCCTGGAGTTTGGATTATATTCCCACGCCGGATATTCTCCATGGGCGTTAAAATCTGCTCCTGCAAGCTTCGCGGCTGCATAAGCCTGCTCCTTTATATATTCCTTGAGACTGCCGACAGAGCTTCTTATTGAAGCATCAAAGACTATGCCTTCATCGGTTGTGGCAACCACTCCTAAATTGCTGGAGCTTTCAACCAGGCCTTTTATAGAACCGCTCATGGTTTGAATCCCGTTGGGTATTGTCATCATGAGGCTTATAGCTTTTTCGGTGCAATCTGTGCTCAATGCTCTGCCATTGCTGTCGGCTTTGGTTAAGGCTAAGGTTACCTCAGGATCTGTAAACCTCGATTCATTTTTGAGAGCATTATTCCATTCCTTTATTATTCCCAGAAGGGCTTCGAATTTGTCAGCTTTTGCAAAAATTACGGCATCGGCTTCTCTGGGTATGGCGTTTGTCTTGGAACCGCCGCTTAGATGAGACAGCTGGAAGGGAATTTCTTTGTATATGCCGTTTAAAACCCTTCCTAAAAGCTTATTGGAGTTACCCCTGCCCTTATCTATCTCCATGCCTGAATGACCGCCTTTGAGGCCTCTGATGGCTACCGTGTAAGCCTCCTGGCCATTTTCCGGTTCTTGCCAATCCGCCTTGAGAGTTGTAGTGGTCCTGGAGCCTCCTGCGCAGCTTACAAGTAGAGTTCCCTCTTCTTCTGAATCCATATTGATCAGAATTCTTCCTGATATGTTTTCCGGATTGAGGGCATTAGCTCCTGTCATGCCTGATTCCTCATCGACAGTTAGCAGGACCTCCAAGCTTGGATGCTTTACGTCATCGGAAGTTAGTATAGCCATTGCAAGAGCTATGGCTATGCCGTTATCTGCGCCCAAAGTCGTGTTGTCTGCATAAATCATATCATCTATGTATCTTAATGTGATAGGATCTTTTGTGAAATCATGAACCTTGTCTTTGTTCTTTTCGCATACCATATCCATATGACCCTGCAGTATAACTCCCGGCGCATTTTCATAGCCCGAAGAAGCAGGTTTCTTTATTATAACATTAAGAACTTCATCTTGTATGACTTCAAGATTATTTTCCCTGGCAAACATCACCAAAAAATCGCTTATAGCCTTTTCATTTCCAGAACCTCTTGGAATTTTAGATATTTCTTCAAAATACTTAAATATCTTATCCACGATCATCATCCCTTCCTCAATAAATTGAATTCCTATTTATATAATTAGAACGCTTGTTATAATTATATAAATATAGAAGGAATAATTCAACAGTGGAAAATGTTGCATCAAATCCGGCCCTTATTACGTCTAAAATTTAGCATACAAAAATGATATGATTTTCGTTATTCTGAAAGAATACAAATGCAAATATTTAAACATTGGCAATTGGAAGCGGCCGGCATAAAGGATTAATTTAGGGAGGTGGCATAATTGAATAATAAAAGAAGCCTTATTGCATTGTTCATAGCATTTTCATTTGTTGTGGTATTATCAAATATGATCACGGCAAAATATATAGAGGATAAGGTGAACAATAAGATAAGAGCGGAAATTGAAAGCCTGAGCTATCAGGTAATGCAGGTTCGGCATAGTACTGATGCTGTTTACAGCAACACAAAGCCGGAGGAGAGATGGAATGACGTGATGGCTCCCACAGAGCTGGCAAAGTATTTGGATATAAAATTGGATCAGGTATATAATATTATTGATGACAAGGAGTCTGAGATACCCTATGTGTTTATTGAGGGAGCCTACAGATTCAACAAAGATGCCATAGATAAGTGGCTGGCATCCCGAAAGGTCATTGTTGGCGAAAGTATAGTATACTAGAGGTTGTTCATATGAATAAATTAATTTTTGTAATATTGATTGTTTCAGGTATCGCTGCATCAATAACTTATGCGGTTGGCAGGCTGTTCAAAAATACAAGGATTGCAAAATATATTCCCGGAGCCTTGATACTTTTACTTTCCTTATATTATTATTATATGTCCCGCCAGCCATCTATAGGCTTTGAGGACCTAGCTCAGTTTATTTCAGCGATCCTTCTGTTTGCCGGTGGGGTAGGCGGTATAGCCACAGCATTTGCGATGGATTATGCTAAATCAAAAAAAAAATAAGTGAGCAAGTTGACAATTTATGATTAGATTCATATAATAAAAGCACAGCCCGTTATGTGAGGCTACCTTGCAAATACATGCTGCTGCCGCTAAACATCGAGAGATGCCACGACGGTTAACAGGTTTTATCGGATTAAGGTTTAACCTAATGCAGCTGGGATATACCCTATGTTGCAGGGAGCTAAAACTATACGAGAGGGGATAGTGAATATGGCGTTTATTCCCTTTGCTTTCGGGCAAAGGGAATATTTATTTTTAAGCTGATTTTTGGAGGTGGTAGATATGGATTCTGGCCCTTTACCTAATAGTTGCCGGGGAAAATCACATAATAATATAGGAACCATAGCTGCCATCTTTTGGCCTTCGGTTCCTCGAAGGAGGTTTAAAAATGAACGAAATCATTATGAAGCTAATCGAGGAGAACAGATACAAGGATGTCAGAAATGAAATTACCGAGATGAACATCGTAGATATCGCTCATCTTCTGATGGAATTGGATAAGAAAAGACTTTTAATACTTTTTCGCATACTTCCAAAGGAAATTGCAGCAGGAGTTTTTTCTTATATATCCTTGGAGCTGCAGCAATATATCATCGAGTCCATAACAGACCGGGAAATAAATAATATAGTCAGTGAGCTGTTTTTGGATGACGCCGTAGACTTTCTGGAGGAAATGCCTTCTAATGTAGTAAAAAAGGTGCTGAGAAATACGGATGAGGAGACCAGGAAGCTCATAAACCAATTTCTCAATTATCCCGATTATTCTGCAGGAAGCGTAATGACCATAGAATTTGTAGACTTGAAAAAGCAAATGACAGTAAAAGAGGCATTGAATCATATCAGAGCCACAGGCATAGATAAAGAAACCATAAATACCTGTTATGTTATCGATAAAGGCAGAAAACTGGAAGGGGTTCTATCGATAAGAAAACTGATATTGGCTGATGAAGATACCATAATTGACAACATCATGGATGTAGATGTGATATATGCTAATACCCTGGATGATCAGGAGACCATCGCGTCCTTATTTAAAAAATACGACCTTACGGCACTTCCTGTGGTAGACAATGAGAACAGGCTTGTGGGCATCGTTACAATAGATGATATAATAGATATCATAGATCAGGAAAATACTGAAGACCTTCACAAGATGGCGGCGATGGAGCCCTTGGAAGAAGATTATTTGAAGACCAGCGCCTTTGTGCTGGCAAAGCATAGGATAGTATGGCTTCTGATACTTATGATTTCAGCTACCTTCACAGGAAATATAATCAAAAGATATGAAGAATTGCTGCAATCCATGGTAGTGCTGGCTGCTTTTATTCCCATGATCATGGACACGGGAGGAAATGCAGGCTCTCAATCTTCAACATTGATAATAAGAGGTATGGCATTGGGAGAAATACGCACTTCCGATGTTTTAAAGGTGTTCTTTAAAGAGCTTAAGGTTAGTCTCATAGCAGGAATAACCTTAGCATTGGTCAATTTCGCAAGGCTTGTTTTTTTTGAACGCATAGATATTGCCATTTCTGCTATGGTGTGCTCCAGCTTGCTTCTTACAGTAATACTTGCAAAGATGGTAGGGAGCATATTGCCTATAGCGGCAAAGAAGATACGCTTAGACCCGGCCATTATGGCAGGGCCGCTGATAACCACTATTGTTGATGCGGTGGCACTCAGCATATATTTTGGAATTGCATCAAAGTTTTTAAATATATAAGCGGCGTGAGCCGCTTTTCTTATTGTAATAGATTCTTAATATAATTAACCCATGGTTAATGTTATAATTTAGGTAATCGCATCCTATAGCGGAGGTTGAAAAATGAAATATTATAGAAAAACTATTTCTTTTATCATAATATTGATTTTGCTGTTTTCTATCGTACAAGGTGAATCTTACGATACTATAGAAGAGAGGAAATACCTTATCAGAAACAGCTATGAAATAATAAATGACGGTTCGAACGCCGTATATAATCTTGATATTAAGGTTCTTGCAGGCTCGGATTCAAATTCGCCTTATCAGAAGAGCCTCGGCCTTAGCATTTACCCTTTGCCGGCTAATTTCTATACAGACGAATGGAGAAATACTTATGGTGTTATAAATGTTAAAACCTTGATGCCCGGAGAAAAAGTTGATGTAGTGATTGAAAAAACTATTCTAAATAGCGGGATAGCTTATGAGGAGAGCATTTATAAAATAAATGCAGACTATAGGGAATTTTTTAAAAATCCGCTAAATTTAAAGTATATAAAGCCGGGAGAAAAGATTGAAAGCGATAACCCGCAAATTATGGCAAAGGCATCTGAACTCGCCAAAACAGGGACAACGGTGGAGAAGGCAAAGAAGATATATGATTTTGTAAATCTACATATAAAATATGATACCAATCCAGTATATGCCAACAAAGGAGCTTTAAGCGGCCTCATAAATGGCAGGGGAGTTTGCGATGAATATGCTTCCTTGTTTACTGCTCTGTGCAGGGCGGCAGGGATACCCTCAAGGGTGGTGGCAGGCTATTGGATAGAAGAGGATATGAGGGATAATGAATGGACGGATGTGGTTTCGGAAAGACATGCCTGGAGTGAATTTTACCTTCCCGGAGAAGGCTGGATTCCTGCAGAGCCTACTTTCATGTACATCTATAATGGGAAGCAGGTGCCTAATGAATATTATTTTGCCAATATAAGGAGCGGAGACAGGCATTTCATAAATAATTATGTCAGCAGCCCTATAAAAAGCGATATAGATGTTCAATATTCCTATTATGATTCCAGGGGCACCAGCCTTAAGCTCATATCTGGGGAAGAAAGCATAAAGCTTTTGCCGGAAGGCGACAGCAGCGTATCGAGAATGCCCCTTTCGGATATAGGAAGCAATTGGGCTGCATTCTACATCCAAAAACTCTATGAGGCAGGCATAATATTTCCTAGAGAAGGCAATATGTATAAGCCCGGTGAAAATATAACAAGGGCTGAGTTTGCAGCTTATCTTGCCAACGCCATAGGCTTGCAGAAGGCAGAAGGCAGCGGGAGATACAAAGATGTGCCCTATGGAAATTCATATGCAGGCTATATTGAAGCAGCATCTATGGCAGGGCTGATACAGGGCTATAACGGATACTATTATCCTGAAAATAATATAACAAGGCAGGATGCGGCAGTCATAATGCTGAGAGCTTTGAAGCTTTTAAACAAGAATAGAGAAGCCTATTTTATGCCGTATTTTAACGATAGAAAAGCTATAGCTGATTATGCGGCAGATGCGGTAAAGGTTATGTATGATTTGAATATAATGAGAGGGAAGCCCAATAACCTGTTTGCGCCAAAGGATTTTACCACCAGAGCGGAAGCTGCTAAAATGATCTGGACCCTCATGGAAGAGATTAAGAGGCCTTAATAGTTCTGAGCTCAGGATTTAAAGCTCAGAACTCAGGTCTGGTGCGCGGTTCTTAGGATCAAGAAGGGGGAAGCACAGATCTATCCGGCAAAATTTAGGACCCGGTTATCATATTATTAATAGGCATTCCGGGAGGCACTATAGGATAGACTCCTGTTTCTTTATCAATCATGCATTCTATTATAGTGGCCTTTTTTGAGTCTATGGCTTTAAAAAGCGCTTCTCCAAGCTGTACCAGATTTTCAGCCTTTGCTCCGTTTAACCTGTAAGCGGAGGCGAGCTTCATATAATCCACATCATCTGTGAGATCTGTTTGGGAGTACCGCTTTTCTTGAAATAAACCCTGCCATTGCCTTACCATGCCCAGGCTCCCGTTATTGAAAAGAAGAGTTATGATCGGCAGCTTATACTTTGATACGGTGGCCAGCTCATTGCAGTTCATTCTGAAGGAACCGTCCCCTGCTATATGGAGGACCTTCTTATCAGGATTTGCAATTTGGGCTCCGATTGAAGCGCCAAGCCCATAACCCATCGTGCCCAATCCTCCCGAGGTGAGAAATCTCCTGGGAGAGTCTACTTTGCAGTATTGAGCTGCCCACATCTGATGCTGTCCAACCTCTGTCACTATTATTGAATCTTTGCCAACTATTCCTTGAGCAAGCGCCAATATATTGGCCGGAGAGAAGGCATCAGGATGCCGCTTCCCTTTGGGGGCCAAGCTTCTTATGCTGCTCAGCCATTGACTTCTATCCTTTTCGCGAACCTTATCGGCAAGAGCCCTCAGAGTATCCTTTACATTGCCCTCAAGAGGAAAATGAACTTCTTTATTCTTTCCTATTTCTGATCCGTCTATATCTATATGAATTATTCTTGCTCCGGGAGCAAACTTATCCTTAGTTCCTATCACTCTATCACTGAACCTGGCGCCTACAGCAATTATCAGATCACTCTCCGTAACCGCAAGGTTTGTCTCTTTATGGCCATGCATGCCTACAAGCCCAAGGGAGAGAGGGTGGTCCATAGGAAAGCATCCTAAGGACATAAGCGTATTGGCGACAGGAATGGAAGCTTTTGTTGCCAGTTCCCAAAGCTCCGGCTCCGCACCGGCGTGAATTACCCCTCCTCCTGCATAGATCACGGGCTTTTCTGATGCATCGATTGCTTCCACAACTTCCCATAATAAACTATCATCAACGGGAGAAGATTTTTTTCTTTCCATAAGCCTGCTTGCCGAAATATATTCACCCTTTGCAGTAAAAATATTTTTTGGTATGTCGATGAGCACCGGGCCTTTGCGCCCGCTCATGGCCGTACTGAAGGCTTCCCTTATTATGGACGGCAGGTACTCAACGCTTTTTACCAGGTAATTGTATTTTGTGATCGGGAATGTGACTGCGGTTATATCAATTTCCTGAAAAGAGTCTCTCCCAAGGAGGCTTTGAGGTACCTGCCCCGTAAACACCACCAGGGGTACCGAATCCATATAGGCTGTTGCAATTCCGGTGACGGTATTGGTAGCACCGGGACCGGAGGTTGCAAAGCATACGCCTGCTTTGCCCGTTGATCTGGCGTAACCATCGGCGGCATGTATTGCTCCTTGTTCATGGCAGGTCAATACATGGAGAAAATCATGATGATAGTTGAACAAAGCGTCATAAAGAGGTATTACGGCACCTCCAGGGTAGCCGAATATGGTATCCACCCTCTGCTCCTTTAAGCAATTGAGGACTATTTCAGCACCAGTGTATTCCATGTCCAATCTCCTTTCTGTTAGCCGCTGCTCACCTACTTCTTAAGCCATGACATCATTTCTCTGAGATTTTTGCCCACCTCTACTATGGGGTGATTTAATTCTTGTTCTTTTCTCTTATTGAAGACAGGGCGGCCTGTCATATTTTCAACTATCCATGCCTTGGCAAATTCACCGTTTTGGATCTCTGCCAGCACTTTTTTCATTTCTTTTCTTGTTTCTTCTGTTATGATCCTCTTGCTTGTAACATAATCTCCATACTCGGCGGTATCGCTTACGCTGAATCTCATTCTTTCGAAGCCGCCTTCATATAAAAGATCTACGATAAGCTTCATTTCATGCAGACATTCGAAATATGCTATTTCCTCCTGATAGCCCGCTTCCCTTAAAGTGTCAAAGCCGGCTTTTATGAGTTCTGTAATACCGCCGCATAATACGCTTTGCTCTCCAAAGAGATCCGTTTCTGTCTCTTCTTTGAAGGTAGTTTCTATTACGCCTGCCCTCAAGGCCCCAAGTCCCCTTGCATAAGCCAGGGCCAGATTCTTGGCCTTTCCGGTGTAATCCTGATGTACGGCCAATAGAGCGGGGACCCCTTTGCCTTCCTGATAAACTCTCCTGACAAGATGTCCGGGACCCTTCGGAGCTATCATGAATACATCCACATTTGCCGGTGGGGTGATCTGTCCGTAATTGATGTTAAATCCGTGGGCAAAGGCCAGTGCATCTCCATCCTTAAGGTTTTTTTCTATATATTCTTTATAAACCTTTCTCTGCTTTTCATCCGGTATCAGTATCATTGTCACTGTGGACACAGCCACTGCCTCACCAACCTCCATGACTTCCAATCCTGAAGCTTCGGCAGTTTCCCATGATTTACTGCCTTTATAGAGGCCTACTACCACATCTGCGCCACTTTCCTTAAGGTTTAGCGCATGTGCATGTCCCTGGCTGCCAAAGCCTATGACTGCAACTTTCCTTCCCTTTAATAATTCCAGGCTCCCGTCTTTTTCATAATACATTTTTGCCATGATAATTCCTCCCAATCTGTTAAAAAAATTTTGTTTATACTCATAGGCAAGTCTGGCTGCAATAATGCTGACTTGACCTGATGATTTTCTTAAAGCCCTATAGTTTTTTATACGATGCTCACTTCATATACATCATTGTATTTTTTTATCTGGTTCATCAACTGATCTACGCTCTTATCCTGATATGACAGCATAATCTTGAGATTTGCCTGGTTTTCAGTTGCTTGCTCCATATGTATGCTTTTCATACTGAAGCCTTTTCGCCTTATGATCCCGCTGACTCTCATAAGCACATCGATTTCATTGCTCACTTTGGCCACCAGAAGTTTTTCCATATGATTACCTCCTAAAAATAAAATACCCCGCCCCAAAATATAAATTTTGGGACGGGGTTTAATCCGTGTTACCACCCATATTCGCTGTAAGTTCACACCAACAGCCTCTTCAGGTCGAAGAAATAAATTCTTTTAACCCTAGCCATGTAACGGTGGCGAGCAAACCGGCCTTATCTACTCGGCATAAAGCCTTTTGACTCGGCAGCTCGGGAGTGATCATTGCATATCCTTCTAATACCGGTTTCCACCAAACACCGGCTCTCTGTGATTAAATCCGGACACTTTTCTCTCCGTCAATACTTTTAAATTCACCTTGTCCGCGAGCTTAGCTACGCTTATTTGAATCAGCGGGGGCTAGCTATCGGATAAATTGTTTTTCATTCTATAGTATATTTATTCATTTGTCAATAGCAAATTTGAAAAAATATATGGATTTAAAAAAAGAGCAGTTGAGTTTCTATTCAACTACTCTTTTGCAACAGCAGCTTCCGCCGCTGCCATTTTGCAGTTACCATGAAATATTGCACCTTCGTCCACAATGATGTTCTTGGCATCTATGTCGCCGATCAGCTTTGAAGTGGGAGTCAGGTGGAGTTGGCTTACAACGGTTATATTTCCTTCTATGATACCGGACAACATTATGCTGTCGGCTTTCACATTGCCTTTTATTGAGCCTTCTTCTCCAACTACCAGGTTTCCTGAGAGAGTCACATCACCTTTTAATTTGCCGTCTATACGGACAGTGCCTTCAGCAGTCAGCGCACCTTCAATGCCTGTATTCTTCCCCACCAAAGTGTCGATTCTATCGGTATTAATGGGCATGCTTTTTTTATTCGAATTGAACATATTCAACTCTCCTTTGTTAAAAATATTTTGCCGGATTTACATTTTTGCCATTAAGTTTGACTTCGTAGTGAAGATGGGCGCCGGTGCTTCTGCCTGTACTTCCTACTTTGGATATTGCCTGGCCTCTTTTTACTTTATCACCCTTTTTTACTAAAATGGATGAATTGTGGCTATAGGATGTGGTCAGGCCATAGCCATGAGATATGATGACCATCCTGCCGTATCCCGACTGGTAGCCTGCAAACAACACTACGCCGTCGCCGGTAGCGACCACTTTTGTCCCATATGGGGCTCCAAAATCTATTCCATCATGAAATTCGCTGCCGCGGCTGGTAAATGGATTCCTTCTATAACCGTATCCGGCTGTAATCTTTGCAACTACAGGAGCTATGGAAGGAACACATCGCAAATAATCGAGCCGGTCTTTAATGGAGGCCACTGACTTGTCGATTTCGGTTTTTTGATTCATAGTTTTTTTTGATAAACTCAATAAAGAGGTCTGAAGAGATGATAGCTCTGCAGACAAATCATAGCTGTTTCCGCTGACAAACGGCAGAGCAATATTTTTGTCAGTTGCTTGAGAAACAGTAATAGGAGCTTTTGTTATCTTTGTTTCTTCGGAAGCTTTGTCTTTTAGCCCCACAGCGGCTTTTACTTCTTCTAAGGCAGCTATATTTTGTTCAAGCTGCATCTGGATTTTTTGTGCATTTAGGTTGAGGCATTCGATTTCCGCTTTTTGAGAATTATTTATCTCCGTAAGGGCTCTGATGTCTTTTTTGCTTGTTTCATACTGAAATTTAAGATGGTTTATCGCATATGCAGAAAAAGACGAATATATAATAAGTGCTCCCAATATGCATGCCAGAACCTTTGGTCCCCATATAGGCATCCTTACGGATCTGACCGAAGACTGGTTTTCAGGTATGTACAAAAACGTAGCGTGGCTTTTTTTGCTGCTAACCAAAGCTTTTTTCAATATTTATCACCCTTTACATGTAAAAAACTAAAAAAAAGAAATATGTTTGTAACACAATTGTAATATAAATATATTTTAACCAAAGAACATGCCGGGTACAAGACAAAAAATGTAAAACAGGGATAAAATCCTTCCTCCAAAAATGACAAAAACAGCATGTGCTGAAATATGAATATTTAAAGCAGATTTGTTCATAAATAATGTTAGGTATAAAAAAATTCAAAAAGGAGGTTGGAGTATGGGGAAGCTTAAAGTAGGTGTAGAGCCGAATTTAAACAATGTGAAAGAATACCTTGAGAATAAAGATATCAGCGTAAAAGAATTCAGCAGCCAAAAGATGGGATCTTCTTGGACAATGAACAGGTATGATGCAGTAGTCGTTTCAGGTACCGATATAAATATTATGGGTATGCAGGATGCAATAGGAAAGGCAAGGGTTATCGATGCTTCAGGAATGTCTCCCGAAGAAATATATGATGAGATAATCAATATACAAAAGTAGTAATAATCAGAAAAATATAGTAAAATAAAGTATGTGTAAGGAAGATACCTTTGACATGCTTTATTTTTTATACTATGTGCTCAATTTGAAAAATGCGGGGTTGGTCTTATATGAATCTGTCGAAATTAATAGATATTTTATTCTGGATAGGCATTTTATCCTCCTTTATCGGAGGTATAATGATCGTCGCTTCATTTACTGTGTTTAAAAAAAAGGTCATGAAGACTCCCATATATAAAGAGGTTGAACCGGAAAACAAAAAAGATTTTCCCTGGGGCTTCATACTTTTTATATCCGGAATTGCAGTTTTTTTTCTATCCTATTATCTTTCCGTAAGATACAATATGTAATAAAGGCTGGTAAATTTTTATGAGAACATTTATAGGCATAGATTTTGATGTAAAGGTCAAGGACGGGATTAAAGCCGTTCAGTCCATAGTCAGGGAAAGCTCCCGGAAGGGGAGATTTAAGTATATGGGCAATTTTCACCTAACATTGAAGTTTTTGGGTGAGATATCTGAAGAACAAATACCCTCTATAAACAAGGTGCTGGAGGCTTCTGCCAAAGAAGTGGGGAGCTTCGGCTTAAACATTGAAGATATAGGTTTTTTCGGAGGTAAAGGCAATATCAGGACTCTTTGGCTGGGCCTTGGCGGCTCTTTGGCTTCCCTTGACCTTCTATATAAGAAAATTGAGGAAGGTTTGGAAGGCTGCGGCTTTGATAAGGAGAAAAGGCCATACATGCCTCACATAACCATCGCCCAGGATCTGATACTTAAAACCGGCTTTGCGGAGCTGAGGGAATCTATAGATCTGAAGGATATACCTGTCATAGATGCGGAGGAAGTTTCATTGATAAAAAGTGAAGAAATCCAAGGCAAAAGAATATATACTCCTATATCAACCTTTCGGTTGACGGGCAAATGAGAGAATGGGCAAACAGGCAAATGGGCCGATAGGTGGTGGAAAATTTGAAAAACATTGATACATCAGCATTCCTTCCCATATCCGGAGAGGATATGAAGGAACGCGGGATAGAACAGTTTGACTTTATTTATATATGCGGCGATGCCTATGTAGATCATCCGAGCTTTGGCCATGCAATAATAACAAGATTATTGGACAGCTTGGGATTTAAGGTGGGCATAATACCGCAGCCTGATTGGAGAGAGAAAGAAAGCTTCATGATATTGGGAAAGCCTAAATACGCTTTCTTAGTCTCATCAGGAAATATAGATTCTATGGTCAACCATTATACTTCTTTAAAGAGAAGACGAAGGACAGATCTGTACTCGCCCGGAGGAAAGGCAGGGGCCAGACCTGACAGGGCATTGATAGTATATTGCAACAAGTTGAGAGAGGCTTACAAGGATGTCCCCATAATAATAGGGGGAGTAGAAGCAAGCCTGAGGAGGTTTGCTCATTACGACTACTGGGATGATAAGGTGAGGCGGTCGATCCTTTTTGATTCTAAGGCGGATCTGCTGATATACGGCATGGGAGAAAAACCCATACAAGAGATTGCCGAAGCTTTATCCGGGGGCATAGATATAAAGTATATCAATTATGTAAATGGTACTGCTTATATCACCAGTTCGATGGAAGGCCTGAGGGATGCTGCCTTTATCAATAGCTGGGAAGAGGTTGCATCCGATAAGAAGAAATATGCCAAGGCTTTTTTGATCCAATCCAGAGAGCAGGATTATGAGACAGGAAAAATAGTCGTACAGCCCCATGGGGACAGGTATCTGGTGCAGAACCCTCCGGCAAAGCCTTTGGACCAATATGAGCTGGACAGCGTATATGCTTTGCCTTATGCGAGAAATTATCATCCTGTGTATGAAGGCAAAGGGGGAATACCGGCCCTTGAGGAGGTAAAATTCAGCATAACCTCCCATAGAGGATGCTATGGAGGCTGTTCTTTCTGCGCTCTCAATTTTCACCAGGGCAGGGTAATACAAAAAAGAAGCCATGAATCCATACTGGAAGAAGCAAAGCTTATGACGGAAGCTCCGGATTTTAAAGGATATATACATGATGTGGGAGGCCCTACGGCGAATTTCCGGCAGGCAGCCTGTAAAAAGCAGGAGAAGGAAGGCGTATGCAGAGAAAGACAGTGCATGTTCCCTGCCCCCTGCAAGAATCTGATAGTGGATCATAAAGATTACCTGAAGCTTTTGAGAGAAATCAGGGCTTTGCCTAATATAAAAAAGGTATTTATCCGCTCCGGCATAAGATATGATTATGTGCTCCAGGATAAAAGCGATGAATTTCTGAAGGAGCTGTGCAAACATCATGTAAGCGGCCAGCTGAAGGTAGCTCCTGAGCATATATCTGAAAAAGTATTAAAACTCATGGGAAAACCCGGCCAAAAAGTATATGATAGATTTAAGGATAAATATTTTGAAACAAATAGAAAGCTTGGATTGGATCAATATCTGGTTCCTTATTTGATGTCGGGGCACCCGGGATCAGACTTGAAAGCTGCGGTAGAGCTGGCAGAATACGTAAGGGATATGGGATATAATCCGGAACAGATACAGGACTTTTATCCGACGCCGGGCAGTTTATCTACGGCCATGTACTATACGGGGCTTGATCCGAGGACTATGGAGAAAGTATATGTACCGAAGAGTCCGGCTGAGAAGGCCATGCAGAAAGCCTTGATACAATATAGAAATCCTAAGAATTATGACCTGGTTTTTAAAGCTCTTAATCTGGCGAAAAGGACCGATTTGATCGGCTACGGCAGCCAATGCCTTATAAGGCCAAAGCCTAAAGAGGCTTTTCATAAAGCTGTAAAGGGAAATAAAATGACTAAAAGAAAAACTAAAAATAATTCTAAATAAAAGGAGAAGTGATCTGATGGGACATTTGCGCATAGACGGAGAGCACCTGACCATAAAGGATGTGGTCGATGTTGCAAGAAATGGCCTTCTTGTAGAACTATCTCAGGAGGCGGTATCCAAGATTAAAAAATCCAGGGAGTATGTAGACAGCCTGGTGGAGAAAGAAGCAGTGGTTTATGGAATCACAACAGGCTTCGGGAAATTCAGCGATACCTACATATCCAAGGAGGATACGAAAGCTCTTCAAAGGAATTTGATAGTAAGCCATGCTTGCTCTATGGGAAATCCTCTTCCCGAGGAAACCGTAAGAGGAGTTATGTTGCTGCGCGCCAATGCATTGGCAAAAGGATTTTCGGGAATAAGGCTGGAAACAGTCAACACATTGCTGGAAATGCTGAATAAAGGCGTCCACCCCATAATACCTGAGAAGGGTTCCTTAGGAGCCAGCGGAGATCTTGCGCCTCTCGCCAATATGGTCCTTGTTATGCTTGGTGAAGGTGAAGCCATATATAAAGGAGAGAGAATGCCCGGAAGAGAAGCCATGTTAAAAGCAGATATAAACACGGTGGAGCTCACTTCCAAGGAAGGCCTGGCATTGATAAACGGAACACCGGTAATGGCTGCCATAGGGGCATTGACTGTATACGATTCATTGAATATAATAAAAACTGCAGATATAATAGCATCTATGACCCTGGAAGCGTTGAAAGGGATAACGGATGCCTTTGACGAAAGGGTGCACAAGGCCAGGGGCCAGAAAGGACAGATGATAACAGCCGACAATGTATTGAAGATTACAGAAGGAAGCAATCTCACCTCGCGTCAGGGAGAGCTCCGGGTTCAAGATGCTTATACGCTGAGATGCATTCCCCAGATACATGGCGCAAGCAGAGATGCCATATATTACGCGAGGGATATTATAGCAATAGAGCTGAATGCGGCGACAGACAATCCGCTCATATTCTCTGAAGACGACATGGTTATTTCCGGAGGCAATTTCCACGGCCAACCTTTGGCCCTTGCGATGGACTTTTTGGGTATCGCAGTGTCGGAGCTGGCCAATGTATCCGAGAGGAGGATAGAGCGTCTTGTCAATCCTCAGCTCAATGATCTTCCGGCATTTTTGACTAAAAGAGGAGGCTTGAATTCGGGCTTCATGATAACCCAATATTCAGCCGCTTCAATGGTATCGGAAAACAAGGTGCTGGCTCATCCTGCCAGCGTGGATTCCATACCTTCCTCCGCCAACCAGGAGGACCATGTGAGCATGGGCACCACAGCGGCCAGAAAGGCAAGACTCATTCTGGACAATGTGGAAAAGGTGCTGGCTATAGAGGCTTTTGCCGCATCACAGGCTATCAGCTTCAGAGAAGGGGCAGTTCTCGGAAAGGGAACAAGAAGGGCCTACGAAGAGATCAGAAAGCATGTCCCACCGGTAGAGAATGATAGAATAATGTATGTCGATATGGATAAATTAGATAAGATGGTGAAATCGGGAGCTTTTGTCAAAGCGGTTGAGGAAACTCTGGGAGAATTGGAATAATTGAAATAATAAGCATAGATAGGATGGTTTAATGATCACAAAGGAAGATATAGGCAGGATAAATTTTCTTGCAAAGAAATCAAAGGATGCCGGACTGACCGAGGAAGAGAAGGACGAGCAGCAAAGGCTGAGAAGAAAATATATAGACTGGGTAAAGTCCCAGGTAAAGGCTCAATTGGATACCATAGAAATTACGGACTCGCATTCGGACTGCGGCTGCGGCGGGCATGAGCATAAACATGGGCATGGATGCAATTGCCATAAAAATTAAAATAATATAGTATTGGAGGAGAGATCATTGGCTGAGATTCAATTTGTAGTATTTAAACTGGGCAAAGAAGAGTATGGCGTAGACATTATGCAGGTGAAAGAAATCGTACCCTATAAGGAGCCTGTAAAGGTACCCAACACCCCTAACTTCATCGAAGGGATAATAAATCTGAGAAGTGAAATCATACCCATAGTCAATTTGAAAAAAAGATTCAATATCCCGGGGGAAGCATTGAATGAAGATACCAGGATAATCGTTATGAACATTGAGGCCAAGCAGGTAGGTTTTATTGTGGATGACGCATCCGAAGTGACCACAATAAATGAAGAAAACATAGAAACAGCTCCTGATATTATTGCCGGTATAGAAAGAAAATACATAACAGGAATAGGCAAGATAAAGGATAGGATTCTTATTCTTCTTGACTTGGACAAGCTGTTCAGTGCTAAAGAAAAGGAATCCCTGGAAGCAGTATAAGTTAACTCATTGTGCCAGCTGATAAAAGAGTATTTTGTGAAGAGGCTTAGAGTTTGTTAGCGAAGTATAGGAAAAGCTGCGTCAACTGTTTGAGCCTATATGCTGTTAAATCGGAAAATCTCATAACTTGCTTGAATTTCAACAGTAATGACAAACACTGCATGCGAGTTTTGACGCAGTCATATACAAGCTTACAAAATCTTAGCCTTGAAGCTTTATACTTGTTATCAGCTGGCACAACAGTATAACTTAACACAATGATATGCGAAGTAATGCGGCTTTTGCCGCATTACTTTATTTGATAGCGATAGAAAAAGTAATATATCCGATTATGTAGACAAAAAGTTATACAAACAAGCCAAGAAGCGGCAAAATTCATAGATCCGATATAGTATAATTATCTCTTGAACGAGCCTTCGTTCACTGATCAAATCTAAAGAGGTGGGATAATGAGAAGAAGCATACTATATTCGGGGATATCAATATCATTGATATTGATATTGCTTATCAGCTTTGCCGCATTCGGTGATTCTACAGATTTTGATTCTTTATGCGAGGAGCTTCTTATAAGAAGGTCTGAGGCTTGGAATAAAATTCTGGAAGAGGATTATGATTATGATGCTTTTCATTGCGATATGAATTCCATTGCTTCAGGAAAGCTGCTGGAAGAAGATCTGGAAACCTTTGCTTACCTCAAGGAATATCCCACTGATATGGAGCCGGTGATCTCCCTTGATTTTCAGAATAAGAAGATAGAAAAATATGGAGACAATGTCCTGCTTGAAGGAAAGATAATATGGGATCTGAAAGGGCAGGAGGGTATTGAGGTCATGGAAGGATGCTATAGGATCGAGATGCAAAAACAAAATGACAGCTGGTATCTTACGTATTTTCAACCTGTTCAATAAGCGGCGTGAAGCCGCTTTTTTTAGTCCTTAAGACTCATATTGTGAGCATTAATTCCTGTTAAAGCGACATATAGCAACAATACACTTACAAGTTAGGAGAAATAATAGTATAATATACAATGATATGATAAATTTTGTCATCTGAGGAAAGTCTCAGAAAAGGGGATGTTAATCATTGATAAGCTGACTAAAATTATACAAAATACTCTCGAGGCGATAGAAAAAAGCCAGAATCAGATATATGAGATAGCCGAAGAGTCAAGGAATCAATATAAGATGATCGAAGATGAGCTTAATCAGGTAAAAATGAAGACTGAAGAAATAATATTGCAGGTAGATAAGCTGACTAAACTGGAAAAAGACATCAGATACAGGCTCATGATTGTTAATAAAAACTTCAAAGATTTTAATGAAGAAGATATAAAGGAAGTCTATGAAAAGGCAAAGGATCTGCAGCTTCAGTTGATGGTTAAGAAAAATGATGAGCAAATCCTGGTAAACCGCCGGACAGAATTGGAATTAAGGCTCAGGTCAGCAAGAGAAACTCTGAAGAAGGCAGAAAAGTTAATATCTCAAATCGGGGTTGTATTAGGCTATTTAAGCGGAGACTTAAAAAATATCCATGTACAGCTTGAAGATTTCAAGGAGAAGCAATATCTAGGAATAAAGGTGATCCAGGCCCAGGAAGAGGAAAGATACAGGTTGTCAAGAGAGATACATGATGGCCCTGCGCAGATACTTGCCAATTTGGTTCTAAAATCTGAATTGTGTGAGAAGCTTATAGATATTGACAGAAATAAAGCCAAGGAAGAATTGCGTGGGCTCAGGACGGTTATGCGCTCCAGCCTTAAAGACGTGAGGAAGATAATTTATGATTTAAGGCCCATGTCTTTGGATGACCTTGGTTTGATACCTACCGTAGAGAGGCTTGTGACTCAGCATAACGAGGAATCCGAAATATTTGTTGAATTCAAGTTTTTCGGAGACAGGGTAAAGCTGCTTCCTGTGATTGAGCTTGCAGCTTTCAGGATTGTTCAGGAATCATTGAACAATATTAAAAAACATTCAAAAGCCACAAGGGCATCGGTTAAGATTGAGCTGACAAAGAAGAACATAAATATTGTGATCAGTGACAATGGAGTAGGCTTTAGCAGAGATTCTATAAAGAGGGCCGACGAGAATAGCGGGTATGGTTTGATGAGCATGGAGGAGCGGGTTTTGCTTCTCAATGGTAAATTTGAGCTTAATGCTTCACCGGGAAACGGCACAAAAATATTAATTACTATACCTATTGATGTTTATGGGGAGGTACAATATGAAAAAGATTAGAATACTGATAGCTGATGATCATTCTCTGGTTAGAGAAGGTCTGAAACAAATTCTGGAGCTGGAAGAGGGCTTTGAGGTCATAGGACAAGCTTCAAACGGTCTGGAGACCCTGGAAAAGATCAAGGAACTTAATCCTGATGTTCTGCTTCTCGATATCAATATGCCTGTAATGGGCGGAATACCTACATTAAAAAAGATTAAGGAGGAAAATATTGATATCAAAACCGTCGTGCTAACCATACATGAAGGAAGAGAATATCTGCTGGAAACTTTAGAATTGGGTGCATTAGGATATGTGCTGAAGGACTCGGATTCCGTATCCCTGACAAAAGCCATCAAAGATGCTTATGCAGGAGAATCATACATACAGCCAAAGCTTGCTGCAGAGTTGGTGCGTGAATTCAACAGCACAAAAACCTACAGAAGCAACACCGAAAATGACCTTACGCGAAGGGAATATGAGGTCCTATCCCTTATAGCCGATGGTATGAACAACAAGGATATAGCAGACAAGCTGTTTATCAGCGAAAAAACCGTAAAAAACCATGTGTCAAGCATATTTAGGAAAATAAATGTTAATGATAGGACTAAAGCTGCCATATACGCATATAAAAACAATATAAAGTGGTAAAAGGCAGGCCCTGTAATAATATTGTAATAATTGACTTATGAAAAAGATATTGCTAAGGAATAAATTTCATGTTATAGTATAAACATGTCAAATATAATTTTAATGGATTATTTGAAAGGAGGCAAAAACATGATTAGAACAAAACGATTTTTAACAAATGCGGAATACAACTTCATATTTTTGCCTGCGAAGGAATTATAACCGCTATAAATGTCTTTATAGTATTATTATGGATTTAAGTCGCAGGCTGTATAGTCTGTGACTTTAATTATTTATCCGGCGGTTTGATTGCTGAGCATTATTATATTGATTGCATTTAAGGTCATGGAACTCCATGACCTTTTTTGTGTTCAAAAAATGAGAGGGGATGACATGGATGATTATTATCACATGCAATGGGAGAAAAAGCAAATTTTAAAATCAAAAAAATTTATGGAAAATTGTTTATTAAGAAAAGGGGTTTTATGATGAGTTTAATCAATGAGTTATATATAAGCCATTCTCAGTTTAAAGCCGAAAAGGCAATAAAGGATTCGCCGCTTTCAATAGAGAAGGATAATTGGATGGCAATATATGAGAGTATTGAGAAGATCCTTGATGGGAAACCTTCAAGCAATATGGATTTAGACATACATCTTATGATGAACAGGCTTATATGATCACAAAATACAGCGATAGCGACTATCGCTGTATTTTATTTAAATTTAGATAATAATACATATGGTACTATGTTATTTATTTTCATTATGGTAAACTAAAATTAGAATTTGCAAAATGGGGGTGCGTTACATGAATAAGCAGAGACTCGCGGCACTTCTGGATAAAAATGAATCAACCAAGCTGGATTTTAAAGAAAAGCTATCCATCAAAACAGAATGGGAAAAAAAGGAGCTGGCTAAGGATGTATCCGCCATTGCAAATTCGAAGGGCGGAAGAGGATATATCATATTTGGCATAGAGGATAAAACTAAGAGGGTGGTCGGCATAGAAGAGATGCCCCATCTGGAAGAGCAGATTCAGCAAATAATCAGCCAAAGATGCGATCCCCCTATTATGATAAGATTCGATATGGTGAGTTATGATGAAAAAGCAATAGGAGTTCTTACTATATACAAAAGCAGCCAAAAACCTCATCAGATACTCCAAAATGGCTCTTTTTACCTCAGAAGAGGATCGACTACGGATATAGCCCGAAGAGAAGAAATCGCAGGCATGCTCCAGGATTCAGGGCTTTTGCAGTACGAGACAACAGCTTTGAATAATGTACATGTGGATCAGCTTGATTCAAACATTTTGATGGAGTATCTTGCTAATTCCGGTTTAAAAATAGAGTATGAAAAGATTGATAACATATATCCCTTATTAGAGGGCTTAGGTATACTTTGCAGGGAGGAGGATCTGGATAAATTTCATCCCACTATAGGAGGGATGCTCATATTCGGCTATAAACCCCAGCAATTTCTTCCTCATACAGGCATAAAGATAATAGATGGAAAGACAAGAGAAGCACAGTACTTTGAAGGAGATATAACTTCTATGCTGAACCATGTGGAGGAATACCTTGAAAATATCATAAAAAAGCCGGATTATCCTATAGCAGCCCTGTTTGAGGCAGTTGCCAATGCGGTAGTTCATAGGGATTATTTCAGCTATGGAAGAGAGATCATAATATATATTTCCAGCGGTCATATTGAAGTCAGCAATCCAGGAGCATTATGCCATCTGGATGGGGTCCAGTCACTGTTGAATGAAAATAACCCCTATAGACGGAACAATTGGCTTTATCATAGACTGCTGGTTCTGGACGAGAAAAAAAGATTTTTAAAGACAGGTTCAGGTCTAAAAAGGATAAAGAATTCCTTTTCAGATCATGGAAGGGTAAAATTTATAAACAACGAAAAAAGAAATTTATTTAAAGTCATATTGCCGGGAGGATTCAAAACCTTATATTAAAATCCCGAAAGGCGTTTGGGTGGTGTATTATGAGAGAAAAAAAAGTCGTACCCTTTGAAAGAGAAGCGGATTTTTACTTTGACTTAAGCTTTAAGTACTTGCAAAACGGCAGACTGAAAACCGCTTTAAGATATATTGAAAAAGCAGTAAATATAAAACCTGACGACAGCTATATGCAGTTCAACTATGCCGGGCTTTTGGCTGAGCTTGGACATATAGAACATTCTTCCAGTGTGCTTCTGAACATAGTAAATAATTTGGACCCGGGCTATGATGAATGCTATTTCGGGTTAGGCTGCAATTTTCTTCAGATACAAAAGATAAAGAAGGCATTGGAATACTTCGAGAAATATTTAAGCCTTGCTCCTTATGGAGAATTTGCAGAAGAAGCGGAGCATCTGGTCGAAATGCTTACAATGATCATAGATGCTAACAATAACCTTGACGATGAGGAACTGGAGAAGATATACAAAATAGAAGAGGACGCGATAAAGTTCATGGAAAGAAGAGATTACGAAAAGGCCCTGAAAAACCTTGAAGAAGTGGTCTCGAAGCTTCCTAACGCAGTTCCTGCGAAGAATAATCTATCCTTGACAAATTACTACTTGGGCAAGATAGATATAGCAATAGCAATGGCAAAAGAAGTGCTTGCATATGAGCAAGGCAATGTCCATGCAAACTGCAATCTTGCAATATATTATAACAAGCTTGGAATAAACAGCTTGCTGGGAAGGCAGATACGCATCATCAAGAAGCTGTATCCGGAAAATGAGGATTATGCATATAAGATCGCTGACACATTGGGCTGCCTTAACAGGTATAAAGAAGCTTACGATGCATACAAAAGGCTTCTCAGGATAAATGGAGAAAATCCTAAATATGTTCATCTCACTGCAGTAGCTGCATTTAACTGCAAAAAGTTTAAAGAAGCGGCAGCGTTATGGGAAAGGCTTCAAGAAACCGACAAAGAGAATTTTCTTGGAGATTATTATTTCAATATAGCTGTTGAAACCCAAGAAGGCATCAGGGAATTCAAATACCTGCCCTATCTTTATCAGCTCCCTAAGGAGGAAGTTGGAAGAAGGATAGATATAATATATGAATTCTTATCTTTAAGGGAAGGCGAAGCAAAAGCGCGGTTAGCTGGTGACGAGCATATCAAGGACATCATATATTTTGTCATAAGCTTTGATAAGATTGTACTGAGGAAGATGGTCTTCAATAAAATAAGAAAAGAAAATATAATTGAGCTTGAAGAAGTGATCAGAAAATATATCCTTAGGCCGGATATTGATAAGAACATAAAGATAGAAGCTGCTTTTCTGCTCAACAAGATAGGTGCGAAAGAGCCCTATTATGTGCTGATGGATGGAGAGATAAAGGAGATAACCATTGAGCCTGATGGACTGCTTGAAGATGAGTGGAAAAAGGAATGGGAAGAGGTAAAGAATAAAACTCTGAAGATGATGAAAAGCTGCTATAAGACACCTTATAAGAAAATAGTAGAAGATATTTGGTATGATTTCATAAAATCATCATATCCGGAAGTCCCCAATATAGGAAAGATAGAGATATGGGCAGCCGCTTTGGAATTTGCATATTGCAAATTTACCTGCAAGGAAGTGACTCAGCGGCAGCTGGCCGATAAATACAAGGTATCAAAAAGCTCCATAAGCGAGAAATCCAGGATCATATTCAGCTATATAGGAAGCAAATGCAGGGAAAGAGAATGATTATCCTCTTTCCCTTTTTATTTTTTGTTTCTTTCTTATGGAATATCCGAAAAAGCCCAAGGTCTCATCCAGACTCCAATACTCTCCATGATTGTAGCATATCAGATCTGCTTTTGATAAATGAATCTTTTGTTTCTCGTCCATGAGCCCTTCATCTACCGAAACTCCTACAATGTCAGAAATGAACATATGGTGGGAGCCCAGCGGGATAATATCTTTCACTTTGCATTCCAAGCTTAACGGGGCCTCTCCTATGGAAGGGGATGTTACAAAATTGGACTTTTCAGGAGTCAGGCTCAAATATTCGAATTTATTTACCTCTCTTCCTGATTTAACTCCGCAGAAGTCCAATGCTTTACAAAGCTTTTTATTGGGCAGATTGACTACAAAATCACCTGTATTTTTTATCATTTCAAAGGAATGCCTTTCGGGACGTACCGAAATATAAAGCATGGGGGGGTCCGAACAAATTATGCCCGTCCAGGCTATTGTAATTATATTGTTATCCCCGTTATGTGAGCATGAAACCATTACCGCAGGCACCGGATAAAGCATCGTTCCCGGCTTCAATTGAATCTTAGACATATATAACCATCCTTTTCTACTTTTATCACTGACAAACAGTTGCCTAATGAAATAATAAAGCAACAGGCGGAAAAATTCAACTGAGGCCTGGCCCAAAAAAAGTTTTGAAATGTTAAGTCATGCTGTAACAAAAAAAGGACCTGCACATAGTATAGAAGTGGGAAGAGAGAGAACAACCCTTTGGGTGGGAGGAGGTTAGATATGAACAATATATTCTTGTTATTGCTGGTGCTCATCATACTTCTAGCCAGCGGCTGCAAAAACAGCAATTTCATATTTATTATAGCTCTTGCCATCCTTGCCTTGGGCGCTCAAGATAAGCTCAAATTCCTAATATGATGATCAAAAAATATAAAAAGGAGGTGTAAATATGGGTTTATGCGGTAATGTTGCAGGTGTAGGGGCTGGTTGCGGTCCTGTTGCAGGGATAGTAGAAGAAAAGCATTGCTGCCCCGGCGAGAATTCATTCTTGCTTTTGTTGCTTCTCTTCATACTCCTTGCATCTTGTGTCACCAAAGGTATAACTAATAACTTCTTCTTTATTATAATACTTGCAGTAATAGCCTTTGGAGGCTTTGGGAGAACCTTTTTCGGAGAATTCTTTTAGCATGAAATAAAGTCGCTTCAGATTTACCAGGAGGGAGGTGCTTTAATGTCAGGTAATTTCGATAACGTGCTAGGAGCATTTGATTCAAATTCCTTCTTGCTTCTGCTGCTTTTGTTTATCCTCTTAGCATCTTGTGTCACCAAAGGTATAACTAATAACTTCTTCTTTATCATAATACTTGCAGTAATAGCCTTTGGGGGCTTTGGAAGAACTTTCTTCGGAGTAGGCCTGTAAGTACAAAAGATCCCAGGCTTAGCCTGGGTTCAAAATACAATAATTTCTTAGTATTCAGAATAAAGGAGGTGTGAATATGGGCTTATACGGTGGTAATGTTGCAGGAGTGGGAACCGGCTGCGGCTGTGGTAACGTTGCAGGCATAGGGACCGGCTGCGGACCTGTTGCAGGGTTAGCAGATTTCTGCAAGCCAGGCGAATTCTCTTTCTTGCTGCTGCTTGTGCTCTTCATATTATTGGCATCCTGCATTACAAGAGGCAGAGATAGCAATTTCTTCTTCATCATAATACTTGCAGTAATTGCTTTCGGAGGGTTTGGAAGGACTTTCTTTGGAGTAGGAATTTAACACTGAAAGTTAATTTAAGCCCATAAGGAGGTGCTTATATGGGCATAGCATCGCAAGAATGCTGCGAGCCGACGGCGGGCCTGTTCGGTTCTAACTGGATTTGGATAATACTTCTGATACTCTTTTTCTGTGGAGGCTTCGGCGGTTCAGGATGCGGCGGCAGTATATTCGGCGGCAGTTTCTTGGGTAACAATGGAATATGGATAATACTGATTATATTATTTTTCTTCTGCTTCTGCGGCAAAAGAATATTTTAAGATTAAGCCCGGCCTGAACCGGGCTTAAAACTTCTAAGGAAAAGCTGTAACCAAAATAAGCTTAGGGAATAAAATAGAAGTGAGAAAAGATTAGAACCTGTTTAGTATCTGCTAAAGAGGTTCTTATATCCCGAGGGGGTTTTGGTATGAGTTTTTTTGATGAGATATTCAATAAAGACATTATATGGATACTGCTTTTGCTGTTTTTGGTGTGTATATTGCCCCAAAGATGCTCCGAACCTATCATTAAAAACAAAGGCTTAAAGGAAGAAAGCGACCAATGCGGTAAGGAAGATATAGAGTGCGGCAAAGATAGCAAAGATATAATTTATAGGAAAGCAAAAAGCCAAAAAGAGCGCAGAAGGCTCGTATACTAAAATAAGACTTTTGGAGGTAGTTGCATGGCTTATGGTAGAAATAATAACAGGTATAATGAAAGAGATATTGAATCTATAAAGGAGAAAATATCTGAGCAGATGCCCGGGGTGGATTTAAACAATATTGATCAGCAGCAAATGAAAAGAATGGTTATGGACCAGATAAACAATAATCCAAACATAAATATAAGTCAAGATGTTAAGGATAAAATAGACAGAGGGGATATTGAAGGTCTCAAAACGGAATTGATTCAGTATTTAGATAATCAAAACAGTCCGGACGGTTCAAGCCAGAGATTGAGCAATATGCTCAAAAGCAATGATTTTGATGGCTTAAAAGATGAATTAATGGGAATGCTCATAAAAGGTATGAGCAATCAAAAAAAAAATGAGGTAAATGACAGCGAAGATAAAAGGGCGGAGAATATGGCTTATCAAAATCCTTTGACAGCTTTATTTGATGAAACCCTTTTAAACAATATTATGGAAAAGTTCTTCGATGGAAATAAAAACGATAAAAGGATAGTTCTCTTAAACTCGATGAAGCCATTTGTATCCGATAGGAGGCAAAAAGCCCTGGACGATTGCGTAAAGGCCATGAATGTGATTGCGATGATGGAAAGATTGGGTTTTAAGGCAGGGAGATAAAATTGGATATAATAAAAATTACGAATTTCGTATCAACCAACTTTACTTTTGAAGATTTATTTTTGCTTGGCATATTGATTCTTCTTTTCGTGGAGCGAAAATGTGATAAGATGTTTATAGGATTGTTGATATTTGTTTTTATATCCGGTTTGAGACAAGAACTATTATCTTTTAGATAAGGGCTCTTGTCTAAATTTTGCTTGCGTGATATCAGCAATCTGCAGGAGTAAAGGGACAATACCATAGCCTAGATTGCGTAATTCAGGAAAATATTGACTTGGTATATGCTAAGATAAATAGTATAATATTATATAAAATACTTTATTAGGGGGAATTTTTTTAATGGACGGGGACCTGTGGTCGCAAATGTTTGTAATCTTATTACTGATAGGGATTAACGCATTCTTTGCCGCTTCCGAAATGGCAATAGTGTCTATCAGGCAATCGAAGCTAAAGCCTCTCATAGAAGAGGGCAACAAAGCCGCCAAAATTGTAGATAATTTTATTGAAGAACCGAGCAAGCTGCTTGCTACAATTCAAGTAGGAATCACTTTTGCAGGCTTCTTTGCCAGCGCGCTGAGTGCTAAAACTCTTGCTGTATACTTGGCTGAAGCTCTAAAAAAATCCAACCTGGCAATTATATCTACATATGCAGATTCTTTTTCATTTATATTAATGACCCTGCTCATGGCATACATAACTTTAGTGCTGGGGGAGCTGGTACCTAAGAGGATGGCTCTGCAGTGGTCCGATAAGGTAGCTCTTGCCGTAGCAAAGCCAATTTTATTCCTTTCTAAGATTGCTTTTCCTATAGTCAAGCTTCTGACCTTCTCTACAAACTTCATAGTCAAGATGTTTGGAGGTTCCGCAGAAAATAATTCAGGCCAAATTACCGAAGAAGAAATACGCCTTATGATAAACGTAGGAGAAGAGAGAGGGATCATCAGAGAAACAGAGACGGAAATGATCAACAGCATCTTTGAATTTGACGACACAGTGGTTAAGGAAGTAATGACACCCAGAACAGATATAGCAGCTATCAATATAAACGCTTCTCTTGAGGAAATCCTGGAAGTGATTGTTGAAGAGCATTTCTCCCGTATACCTGTATATGAAGATACAATAGATAATATAGTCGGATTGTTATATGTTAAAGATTTATTCGGCATGATGAAGTATGGAAAAGAATTTAAAGTTTCTTTAAAAGATATTATCAGGCCCGCCTACTTTGTACCCGAGTATAAAAAGATAGATGAGCTTTTTAAAGAGATGCAGAAATCCAAGACCCATATAGCCATTGTAATAGATGAATATGGCGGTACGGCCGGGCTTATCACGATAGAGGACTTATTGGAAGAAATCGTAGGAAACATCTTCGATGAATATGATGATGTGGTGCTGGAGTATGAACAGCTTGATGATAATACATATTTGATCAACGGTATGCTCAGCATTGATGAGGTCAATGACATAATGCATACTGAGCTTCCAGAGGATGAGCTGGAGTTTGACACTATAAGCGGTATGGTTTTGAGCCTTTCAGGTAAAATGCCCGAGGTGGGGGACGAAGTTGAGTTTGACGGAGTGCAATTCCGCATTGAAGAAGTGGATGATAAAAGGATAACTAAAATCAGGATTAAAAAGCAGCCTGATGAAGCTGAAGAACAAGAATAATATTAGGGCCGGTATAGAAATATACCGGCTTTTATATTTGAACAAAATCTCAGAATTTTTTCACAATTAATACATAGCTATCACAAATCAAAAAGATATAATATACTTAAACGGAAATAGACAAAATGGAAATAGACAAAATATGGATAAGGAGGGTGTGTAGTGAATAATTTTAAAAGGCTTTCATGTATTTTTATATTGCTTTTATGCTTTTGTATAGTATTCTCATCTTGTTCTGGGGAAAAATCTGCAAAAACCAATAAAATCACTATCAATGCGGCTGAAAATATGATAGATGAGACCGGCATCCTGGCTACGATAGAGGAGCTCAGCTCAGATAAATATAAAGGCAGGCTCGCCGGTACCGAAGAAAACGAATTGGCAGCTCAGTATCTGGTTGATCATTTTAAAAAAATCGGGTTAGTGTCTTCCCCAAAATTAGAAAACTACGTCCAAAAGTATTATACACAGGTGCAAATCATTAAAAATGAGCCTGTTTTGCAATTAGAAGATAAAGAAGGAAATGTGGTAAAAAGCTTCAAATATGTGGAGAATTTCGTAATAAGAGCATTATCGAGCCAGACCCAGGATATAGACATAAAAGCTCCTTTATACAAGGCAGAGGATATGGAGGCCATTAATACCTCAAAAGAAGATGCTAAAGGGAAAATATGCTTATTCTCCCTTTCTTCAAGGCAAAACGCAAGCACTACGGAAATGGTTGAGACAGTAAGTCAGAATGAAGCATTAGCAGGGATCGGAGAATTTGATATAAAGAGTGAGGATAGAAAACATTCTAATTTGACGGTGACTCCTTTTCGCGGCCCCTGGATGAGGGGAAGCTACAATCCTTATATGCTTGTTGATAACGATACGTTTGTGGAACTGGCACAGGCAGCAGATAAGGGCTTATATCTGAGGTTTATATGCAGCTTCGAAGAGGATTTCCGCAAGCCGGTGTCTAATGTGATAGGATTGATCGAAGGCTCGGACCCCAAATTAAAGAATGAATATATAATAGTGGGCGCACATTTTGATCATGTAGGCGACAATAAAAATGGCACCTATAATTCAGGGGCATTGGATAATGCTTCAGGCACTGCCGGATTGGTGGAAATAGCAAGGGTGATCAAATCAGGAAAGATACAACCTAAAAAATCCATTCTATTTATCGCTTTTAATGGGGAAGAGTCAGGATTTACCGGGTCTGAATATTATGTAAACAATCCCGTCTATCCTTTGGATAGAGCAGCCATGATAAATATGGACATGATAGGGGCCAGCAAAGAAATGCCCATAACCATTGCATCCGCTGATAAGAGCGGGTACGGGCTCCAGGATGAAATGTATGAATATGCCCGGGCGTTGGGGATTGAAGCGAGGAAGGGCGATATGGCAGGCAGCGATCATTACAGCTTTGCCCAAGTCGGTGTAGCTTCGGTGATGCTCATCGATGAAGATTGGGGAAATGGTTATCACAGCCCTAACGATAATATGGAAGATATAAGCAAGACAAAAATTGAGCAGATTGTAAAGCTCGTGCTTCACTATATCGATAAAAATGCTTATTGATGAAGATTTTGATTGAGGAGGAGCAATTAAATGAGCCGTAAATACGTAAAGTGGATGGTGTGCCTTGCCATAATAATTTGCTCTATGGGCGTGTTTTACCTGAAGACGGAAAAAGCCGGGGAAAATGCTTTAGCCAGCTTTAAAAAAATCGGCGATGGTCCTCTATATACCATGATGTATTATGGGGATTACGGGTTTGGGGACTACTTGAAAGTTGGGAAAAAGATATCCGCATATGATGATTCTTTGAGCAAGGATGTTGCCTGCAGCTGCTTTGCAGCTCTCAGTAAAGAAGGCGATATGATCTTCGGGCGAAATTTTGACTGGTATGACAATCCGAAGCTTATATTATTTACTCGCCCCATTGATGGCTACGCTTCTGTATCAATGGTGGATATGAAATATCTGAATTTTAATTCTGAGGAAGAGGTTGCAAATGCATCAAAGGAGGAATTGGGAAGATTGCTGGATGCTCCGTATCTGCCATTTGACGGTATGAATGAATATGGCCTGGCTATAGGTGAAATGACTGCCATGGGCACTGAAGCATCTATAGATCCTGGCAAGGTGACTCTGGGTGATCTTACCGTAATGCGGCTGACTTTAGATCATGCGAAAACCGTTGAAGAAGCGGTTTCGTATATCGAAAAGTATAATGTGTATTTTCCTCCTGCACCGCCTTTGCACTTTCTTGTGGCCGATGCAAAAGGAAATTCCGCAATCATAGAATTTGTAAAAGGCGAGATGAAGGTTCTTAAAAACGATAAGCAATGGCAGGTTGCAACCAATTTCATAGTATACGGAAGCAACGAAAAAACCAAAAATGGGTGCAGAAGATACGCTGCGGCTGAGAGGGTCCTGAGTGAGAATAAGGGTAAGCTGACAGAAATGGAAGCGATGAAGCTGCTGGAGGAAATATCCCAGCCTACAACGCAATGGTCTATTACGTACAATATGAGCAAGGGAAGCATACAATTGGTGATCAAGAAAAATTTTGACGATATAATGAGTTTTAACCTGCCGCTGAAAAGCTGACGCCCAAAGCCGCAAGCTGCTCAGGATTCAGAGCTCAGAACTCAGAACTCAGAAGCTATGGTATTCCTTACGGGTCATAAGAGGACGGGAACCACTGAAAGACACGGATTTTTGCACTGAAAAACACGGAAATGTTTTTCTAATGCCATATCACACAGGAATGCGAGTTACGAACCTGCTTAGATATGGGATTAGTTAAAATAGAAAAAGGAATACCCTAGCTCTCGCAACTCGTAACTCGAAACTTTTATATATTCCGCTGCAGTAAAATAGCATCCATGTATAGACTAAGTATGCTTATATAAAAATTGCCAATGACCCTTATGAGCTGAGCCTTAGAAAAAACGTAGGCGAGGCACGGACGCCGAGCAAGCTTTCCAGGTCACGGATGACCTTTGGGAAGCGTAGGATTTTCTTAGGCTCAGTGAATTAGTGTCATCAATTTTTATATACTATACGTGACTATACATGGATGCTATTGCTTATGGAGCTTGTCTCAAATCCGCAACCCTGCTGATCTTGCCCTGGCTCCTTGGAAGGGTTTTTGGCGGCAGCAGCCTTACCTCCGCTGCTATACCGGTTATACTCATAATATTTCTCCTTAGCTTATCTGCTGCTATCGCACCATCATCGCAAGAAAGCTCCGCTTCTACTTGTACCAGAAGCTCATCGAGCTTGCCTTTCTTGCTTACCACGATATTATAGTGGGGAAGCAATTTCGGCATGCTCATTATCACGCTTTCGATCTGGGAAGGGAAGACATTAACCCCTTTGATGATGAGCATATCATCGCTCCTGCCGGTTACTCTGTCCATTCTCACGTTTAGGCTGCCGCAGCTGCAGCGTCCGCGGTAAAGGGTAGTGATATCCTTTGTTCTGTAGCGGAGCAAGGGCATGGCCTCTTTTGCGATTGATGTAAGCACAAGCTCGCCGCTTTGGCCATAATCTAAGGCCGCTCCTGTTTCGGGATCTATTATTTCGGCTATATAGTGATCCTCGTTTATATGGAGCCCCTGGCGCTGGCTGCATTCACAGCCCACTCCGGGCCCGATGATCTCGCTTAAGCCGTATATATCATATGCCTTTATCCCGTAAGCTTTTTCAATCTCCTGCCTCATTTCTTCAGTCCAGGGCTCTGCGCCGAATATTCCTATCCTTATGGGAAGCTTGTGGAAATCAATGCCTTGATCTTTTCCGGCTTCCGCAAGATGTAATGCATATGACGGAGTACAGGCCAATACAGTGGTTCCAAAATCCTGCATGAGCTGCAGCTGCTTTGCTGTGTTGCCGGTGGACATGGGCACCACGGTAGCACCTAATTTTTCTACTCCGTAATGGAATCCCAGGCCGCCTGTAAAAAGTCCGTATCCATAAGCTACTTGTACCGTGTCTTCTTTTGTTACACCGACAGCTTCAAGCTCCTGGGCGATCATTTCAGCCCATCTGCCGATATCACCGGAGGTATATCCGACTACGGTAGGCTTTCCGGTAGTGCCTGAGGAGGCATGGATCCTGGCCAGTTTTTCTTTAGGCACTGCAAACAATCCGAATGGGTAGTTGCACCTCAGATCCTCTTTGGTTGTGAAAGGGAGCTTCTCTATATCTCTTATTGACTGAATATCATCAACTTCTATATCTTTAAGAAGCCTGCTATAATAGGGCACTTTGCTTTTCAGCAAGGCAACGGTCTCCCTTAGCTTCTCCGCTTGTTTTTTCTCAAGCTCTTCTCTTGCTCTATCATTTTCCTTTTTTATACATTCCGTTGATCCTGACAGCGCAACGGAGCGTATTGCCATGCAGCTCAGGCAGTTATCGCAAAGGCCGTTTTTATATTTCTGGCAGCATATGCTTGCATTTTCCTCTGCTGCTGAATTTGCTGATAACTTGCTTCTATTACTTGTTTTCTTTCCGTGATTCATTTTCATATATGATGCACCTCCAAAAAATATCAGCCGCTTTCCTTTGGGACGAAAGCGACTGTACTCCGCGGTACCACCCAATTTGACATTGTTGTCCTCTTTTGAAGTGCCGGAATATCTCCTGAAATATATGCTGCTAAAATAAAAAGCCTTCCATCCCCAAAGGGATGAAAAGCAATTTTCATCATACCACCCTTTGTCTAATAAATAGACTGCAGCCTCAGCGAGTACGGGAAATATCCGATACCCCTTCCCAAAATAACGCCGGGAAATTGCGGCCTACCCTAATCAAGCTTTCAGGCGGCTTCTCCGGAGCGAACTTCAATTGGCCATATCCTAAAGCTGTTTCCAATCTAAGGCAGCTTCTCCCTGAAGGATTGTTACCAATCTACTTTGAACCATCATCGAATTTAATATTTAAAATGATATCACATATGAAAATATATTTCAATATAATATTTCATTTTTAAATTGTGCTGTTAAAGAGGATTATTATAATTTCTTAAATTCTGTCCGAAATATTTTAGCTCACCGCTGCTGCCGTCAAAAACGGCAGAGTATAATATGTCAGCATATTTTAATACTGCTTCGTATTCTATTTTGCCTTCCATATTTCGTATCATCATTATATCCATAACCTGTGCTTCCTTGCTCAATTTTGCCATTATATCCTCCCGGCTTATTTCAGGCATGACCATTTCTTCTTCATAGGGGTATACTATCTCAAAGGTGCTTATCAATCCGTGAGATTCCAAAATCAACTTAATTTTTTTCATCTCATCATATACATCGTTAACCTTTTTTATATATGAATAAGTGATATAATTTATTTTTCCTTCATCGTCGTATTTTATTTTTTTGTCATATAGTAATACGCTGTCGTCAAACCTTGATACTATTTCGCTTGCATTTTTATCAAGCTCTTCTTCCGAGTACATGTTTGAAGGGACCCAATAGCTTACGGCTTGAACGGCAACTCTTCCGGTCTTTTTTTCATAGGTGATTTTATAGCTTACAGTATCGTCTTTTACACGGGTTTTGTTCTCATGGATATACTCTGATTGGGTGTTAAATTCATATATATCAGTATACTGCTCCGGGTCATCATCGTATTCCAGCGATTTGGCTTCTACCAGCTCTGAAAAGACCTGCTCACAATATTTTTTTGCTTTTTCAAAATCAGCTTTTTCAAAATTCCCTTTATAGCTCTTTAAAAATTTGTATTCTTCCTCGTGCAGCAGCTCCTCTGATTTCTGTGAATAGCTGTTGTATATTTTTATTATATTCTTTTTTAATTGAGTGAATTGATCAGAATTAAAGCCATCGTAAAGGTCTCCTAAAATAATTTTATACTCTTTGATCAGTTGATCGTTATATGAATAGAGAGCTTTTAAATATTCTTCTTCCGAGAAGTCTATTATATCATCGGAAAGTATGCTTTTTATCACATTATTTACGCGCAAATACATATGGTCATAATCGTGGATGGCCTTGCTCTTTCCATAATCTGATGCATCACGATTGGATTTGGAGAAATTAAGAACGGCATTCTTATTTATAAAATCTTTATCGGCATTAAAATCATGGCTTTCTAAAAGCAATATTTGAGATATGTTGGCATTCAGCTTTTCTAATTCTTCTCCAAAGTATTCAAAATCATAGCACATTCTGGTTTTAAGATCCCCATAAGCGTTGAAGTAAGGCTTTGCATAAAACGGAGAAAAGACAATCAATGAATATAACAAAACATAAATCATCTTTTTTATAATTGTTTTTTTCATGAAGCTCCTCCCTAAAAATATAATGATGTTTATTTATTTTGACACATATTTATAGTAGTTGGTTTCAAGTATCCTTGAGGAGTAAAAAAATTTTGCGTTTACCGTTTCGGAAGTTGCTTTTATATAGTCCTCATCAACCTTTGCCCCTTGCTTTTGAATGAAAACTCTGCTTTCTGCGTTATAGAAGCCTTTGTCGGTTATGAAGCTTTTATTGTTGAATACGACCAGAGGTTCGGAGTCTGAGAATATATCCCTTCCCATGAGGAGCCTTGAGTCGTACTCCAATCCCATAAGGTTGGAAAGCGTGGGGAGGATGTCGAGGCTTGAACAGGGCCTGTCGATGACAAGCGGCTCCATGCCTTTTGTATACAGGATAAAGTTGTTCTTAAAGAGTTCAAAGTTTTTTTCTATAGGATGACCGGCCAGCTCTTCTAGCTCATTGATCTCGAGTCCATAAGGATAATGATCAGAGCTTAAAGCTATGAGAGTCCTATCCGCTATGCCTGCTTCTTCAAGCTTGTTCAGCAAATATTCCACTGCCCGGTCCAGCTCTATTTGACAGGCTATATATGCTTTGCAGGGTTCCGAATAGGGCAAGTCTCTCACATATTTCTTGTTTTTTAAAGCCATAGCGTTTCCTGCAAAGGAGTATCTCATATGCCCGCTGACGGTCATATAGTAGATATGAAAAGGTTCTTTTGCGATATACTCCGGTATTGTTTTTTCCATCATTTCCAGGTCTGATTCGGGCCAGGTCTTTTCTACTTCCAGGCCATTCCCCAATCCTTTATAGGCATAGCCCATATTCGGATAGGAGACATCTCTTCTATAATAGGTGTAGGTGTTGTTGTGATAAGCCAGAGTTTTGTAGCCCAGACTCTTTAGCTGATTCCCCAATACAAAGGGCATTGATATCTTGCCGGATTTATAAAAGCTCCAAACGCCGGTTTTAGGCAGCAGGCTCGTATATGCTACATACTCGCCGTCTGAAGTGCTTACCCCCCATATAGGCGTGTAGAAGTTTGTAAAATTATAGCCTTCATTAACCAATTTGTATAGGGTGGGAGTAACGTCCCGGCGCACTGCATAAGGAGAAAAGCTTTCGGCTGTGATTAATATGAGATTATATCCCTTATACTTTCCGGTATATTCATTTTTTGAGGTGGGTTCCACCTGCTGGAAATACTGATGCATACCTTTTACTGTTTCATTTTTTTCAGCAGAGATCAGCTGAGAAAAATCTATGTCCATGATGTTGTATTCAATCTTCTTCTCTTTTGGATCATCGGCAGCTTTTGGAGGAGCTGGCTGCGGGTTGCGGGGGGGTTCTGCCAATGCAGGAGACCGGCCCAAAAACAGTCTTTGCACATCCAGCCTCATAGAGGTGATCAATCCGAGCTTTTTCACTGACAGGACCGGATAGCTGCTTTCAAAGTATAGATCATAAGCGGAATATTGTCCTCTCCCTCCTGCATAAATAAAAGCAAGCCCCGTTAGGTGAAATAAGAGGATGCAGCAAGCTAAAAATATTCTGTATCGCCTGTCGGGTCTTTTTATTGACGGCAGCTTCTTTCTCAATAACACTGATGATATGAGAGGGAGAAACAGCAATATGATCCAAACAAGATTTTTGGCTATGCTGGCTATTATATCCCTCCACAGCTCAAATATTTGCCCGGCGTTTGCGGCTGAATACAAGGTGTAAAATGTTTTGAAGGTCTTGTAATACAGCAGCTGTGAGGAGAAAATAAATGCCGATAAGCCAAGGGTGATATAACATAAAACATGGTTTGTCTTCTCTTTAAAGAAGGAGCAGAGCATATATAAAACAATTGAAAAGGGTATTGAAAATATTAAAGAGAGTATGGAACCGGAAGCCAATAGGCTTCCGGTGACAGATAACCTCAATATGCTTTCCATATAGAACGTTGAGAGAATAAAATAAAGTATAAAGTGCGGAATTTTTATATTTCTTATCATCTACGTGATCCCCCTATATAACAATTATATAACAAAGCAGCACCATAAACAAAAAAAATCTTTATGGCACTTCTGAACACTTTTTATTTATTGAGATATATTGAGTTATTAACGAGCATCTTAAAATGACTTAATATAACCAAATAATTTCTAAAAGATATTCAACCGAATTCAAATTATTCCAGTCATATACAATAATTGAATTTTTCCTTCCATTGCGAACATTTGAACAAAAAAATTAAGGCTTTTAAGTTGGCATGTATCTTGCTAATTAATATAGACTATTAATAATTATGTCTTGGTTGGAGGGTGCGGCGGATGACAAAACTGCTTGAATTCAAGGATTACAGCATGGGCTTTAAAGATGATAATGGAGATGTATACAATTTATTGGATAAAGTTACATTCTGTATAGAGGAAGGAAAAGCCCTGGGCGTAGTAGGCGAATCCGGATGCGGCAAGAGTATGACAAGCTTGTCCATAATGAGATTGCTGCCATCTAACATAGTTTTCCAGGGCGGCCAGATTATCTATAAAGGAGAGGATTTGCTGAAAAAGCCGGAGGCGGATATGCAGAGAGTAAGGGGTAAAGATATATCCATGGTCTTCCAAGAGCCTATGACATCGCTGAATCCTGTTTTAACAGTGGGATTCCAGATAGGTGAGGTTTTGAGGAAGCATTATCCTGATATGAATAAGGAACAAATAAGGGAAAAGGTAATAGAGCAGCTGGAATTGGTAGGCATACCAAGCCCTGAGAAGAGGCTGAATCAATATCCCCATGAGTTTTCAGGAGGCATGCGGCAGAGAGTGATGATAGCTATGGCAGTAGTATGCTGGCCTAATCTGCTGATCGCGGATGAACCTACCACTGCCCTTGATGTTACTATTCAAGCTCAGGTACTGGATTTGATGCAAAAGCTGAAGGAAAAGGGTTCGCTGATGCTCATAACCCATAATTTAGGAATAGTATCAGAGATATGTGATGAGGTAGTGGTAATGTATGCCGGCAGGGTAGTTGAAAAGGGCAGTGCAGAAGAAATATTTGAAAATCCATGCCATCCATATACAAAAGGCCTTATGGCTGCAATACCATCCCTGTCCGTTGAGCAGGAGGAGTTGTATTCAATACCCGGTACGGTGCCTGTAGCTAAAAACTTTGCAGCAGGGTGCAGGTTTGCGGATAGGTGCGGTGAATGTGCGGAAGGCTGCAAGGACAGCGTTCCTCCTACTAAAGAGGTGAGCCCCAACCATTATGTGCAATGCTGGCTGGGCTTTGAAGGGAGGTAATGGTTTTATGGAGGATAAAATACTAGAGGTCAAGGATCTGACCAAGTACTTTGATGTATATAACGGGCTATTTGGGAAAAAGAAATATGTCCATGCGGTAGAAAATGTAAGCTTTGATCTATATAAATCAGAAACCCTGGGCATTGTAGGAGAATCAGGCTCCGGCAAATCAACATTGGGAAGGGTTTTGCTGAAGCTTATAAAGCACACTTCAGGTAAAGTTGTATACAGGGATAAGGACATAATGAGCTTGAGGTCCAGGGATTTCGGAGCATTGAGGAGAGAATTGCAGATGGTATTCCAGGATCCTTATGCTTCCTTAAACCCGAGAATCAAAATAGGAGATGCCATTGCAGAACCTCTGGTGGCTAATCGGGTTGTCTCAAGCTATGGCGAGGCACGTAAAAAGGTATATGAGCTATTGGAACTGGTGGGGCTTCAAACCGAATTATACGAGCGTTATCCCTATGAATTCTCGGGAGGTCAGAGGCAGCGCATCAGCATCGCAAGAGCTTTGGCTCTGGAGCCTAAAATATTGGTATGCGATGAAGCGGTATCGGCCCTCGATGTTTCTGTGCAGGCTCAAATACTGAATCTTTTCAACAGCTTAAAGAAACAATTGGATCTGACATATTTGTTTATCAGCCATGATTTATCCGTAGTGAAGCACATCAGTGACAGGATAATGGTGATGTATCTGGGAGAAATTATGGAATTAGCTCCTACGGATAAAATATTCGAGAGAACTCTTCACCCTTATACGGAGGCATTGATATCTGCTATACCGGAACCAAAGTCAAAGGAGAAGAGGAAGAGAATAATATTGGAAGGCGATATACCAAGCCCTATCGATCCTCCCATGGGCTGCAGATTTGCAAGCAGATGCTTTAAGGCTATGGAAATATGCAAAAATGAGCATCCGCAAATACTGGAGGTACAGCCAAATCATTTTGTTCGCTGCCATTTATATTCGGAAGGGAAGGAGGATTGACAAGGTGCTTAAATATATGTTTAGAAGAGGACTGAAAGGACTGCTGACAATCTTTGTATCCATAACGATCACATTCTTCATCATCAGGCTTATGCCGGCTGACCCTGTAACCTTGCTGGTGGACCCAAAGATGGGGCCTGAGGTGCAGAAGGCTATGATGGAGCAGTTTGGCCTGGACAAGCCGCTGGGCGAGCAATATGCAATTTTCATAAAACAGGCTGCTATGGGAAACCTCGGTGTATCCTTTAAGACCAGAGAACCCGTTACGGAGGTCATAATGCAGAAGCTGCCTTGGACATTGCTGCTGCTGGTCATCACTGTAACCTTTTCGCTTATGGTCGGCATACCCATAGGAATGCTGTCAGCCAAGAAAAGGAATCAAGCCTTTGATAAGCTGGTGAATGTTTTGGTTGTGGTAGGGATTTCGATATTTATACCATTTTTATCTTTTGCGTTTCTGTATATATTTGCATATTATCTGAAGCTTTTCCCGACAGGCGGTGCTTATACGCCTCCTCCGGGAAAGGGACTGGATTATGTTTTGGATGTGGCAAGGCATGCTGTGCTGCCGGCTCTGACGCTGTTCATCAATAATGTGGCCACAATCATACTATATACGCGAAACAGCATGATAGACGTTCTGAAGGAGGATTATATCCGTACAGCTTTTTCAAAGGGATGGAATGATAAATATGTAATACGCACCCATGCACTTAAAAATGCACTTATTCCCACCATAACCGTGACAGGTCTGGTCATAGGGTCCATGGTAGGCGGAGCAGTGATGACCGAAACCGTATATGCATGGCCGGGCATAGGCAGGCTTATTTATGAATCCGTAAGCGCTATGGATTATCCCGTGCTTCAGGGAGCATTCCTCATATTAGCCGTAGCAGTGGTTTTTATGAACATAATCACGGACTTAGTAGTAGCCTGGTTGGATCCGCGCATTAAATTAGGAGGTTAAATAAATGCAGAGTAGAACATTTTTCCAAGCATTTGTGAGAAAAAAACTGGCCGTATTCGGACTTATGGGCGTATCGATCATCCTTTTTATGGGACTTGCAGCGCCTTATATTGCACCATATCCCACCGGATACGGTACGGAGATTATGGAGCCTCCTTCATTGACACATTGGTTCGGAACTGATGGTTTGGGCCTTGATGTATTTGCAGAGGTTGTATGGGGAGCACGGACATCGCTCTATGTGTCGATAATGGCTGTAGCTGTGGCAGCAATCATAGGAATTCCCGCCGGACTGATATCAGGGTATAAAAAAGGGATTACAGGTTCAATCATCGATGGAATAATCGATATATTCCTTACCCTTCCGGTTTTGCCTCTTATGATAGTCATAGCCGCCATAGTGGGATCTTCAATAACGAATGTGGCTGTGGTTATAGGGCTGTTTGCCTGGCCGTCCTTAGCCCGTGTAACCCGAAATTCAACCATGAAGGTATCGGAGATGCAATTTATAGAGGCTGCAAGATGTGTAGGAATATCGTCGAAGGTGATATTGTTCAAGCATATTTTACTGAATATTGCGGGGCCTGTTTTGGTAAACCTTACTTTGGTCATGGCGACTGCTGTATTGTCCGAGTCGGGCTTAAGCTTTTTGGGACTGGGCGATCCTACGACCTGGTCCTGGGGCACGATCCTGAAGAAGGCCTGGGATGCAGGCGCCGTAATAGATACGCCGAATCCATGGTGGTGGTGGTTTTTCACAAGCTTCTTCATCATGATTTATGTAATTTGTTTCAATTTATTGGGCAGCGGCATCAATGAGGCGCTGAATCCTAAAGCAAGAGATTAAGGAGGTATTGATGATATATGCATGATTTGATAATTCGCAATGGCTACATAGTGGATGGCACAGGAGCCAAGGGCTTTTTAGGAGACATAGCCATAGATGGGGAAAGGATAAGCAGGATCGATACATCGATAGATGAAAAGGGCTTAAAGGAGATAGACGCTTACGGCAAGATTGTGATTCCCGGCTTCATCGACCCTCATGTCCACGAAGAGTGGGTATGCATGATAGACGGCACTTATGAATTGTTTTTGCGCCAGGGCGTTACTACGGTGGTAAACGGCAACTGCGGGCATTCCATAGCTCCGGGGCCTGTGGACAACGTAATAGATTATTACTGGGGAAACGGCTTGATGAGCACCAAGCAGAGGGATGAATATAAAAAAAGATTTCCTCAATGGAGCGATTATGCAGGATATAAAAAGGCCGTGGAGGACAAAGGAACCAACATAAACTTTGCAACCTTGCTGGGCCATGGAACAATTCGCTGGTCAGTCATGGAAGGTGCTTGCGACAGGCCGCCTACGCCGGAAGAAGCGGAGAAGATCGAAGGCATAATACGCCGCAGCATGGAGCAGGGAGCCTGGGGAATATCCTTTGGGCTCGACTATGTGCCCAGCAGATATGCGGATATGTATGAACTGGTCACTGTGGCAAAGCTTGTCGCGGAGTACGACGGAACAGCCGCTGCACATCTCAGGCATTCCATAGGGATAAAGGAAGCCACCGATGAGTTTATCGAGGTGGGAAGGAGATCCGGCGTAAAGCTGCAAGTTTCTCATCTCAAGCCTACCTGCCCAGACGCCTTTGATTCGGTTGCCAGGGCTGCGGAATCCGGCCTGAGAATTTTAGCGGATACCATACCCAGAAGCACCGGACATTGCACTGGCAAGGCAAGGCTTATCCAGTTCACTATGGCCTTATCGGATGAACTGTTTGCGGGGGGACCCGAGGGAGTAAAAAAAGCTCTTTTGACAAAAGAAGGCAGGGAAATGATTAAAAAGGATGCATATATCTTTGCCGGAGACAAGTCTGATAAGTTTATCATTTTGTCCCAGGACCCCCATTTAGAGGGGAGATCCGTTAAAGATATTGCCCGGGAAAAGGGCATCGATGCAGACGAGTGCATGCTGGATTTGATCGGCGATGACAACGACTATGTCTTCTGGCTGGGAGGCCCGTCAAGAGAAGATTTCCCCGAGACGGGACATATGGATTCCATTGTGTCGAATCCTTATGTATGCGTCGGCACCGATGAAATACTGGGAGATGTGGAAGATCCTTTTGATTGGTATGAGCTCCAGAGAAGAGGCGGCTTCCCCATATTCATGCAGATGTATCTTTCTAAGGGCGTCGCTGTGGAGGAGATTGTAAGAAGGAACACCTCCATGGTTGCAAGGCATTTTGGCATGAAGGAAAGAGGAGAGCTGAAAAAGGGCAGCTTTGCTGATATAGCAGTTATTGATCTTGAGAATTACAGATTCCCGTCTCCGAAGGAGATTGATTATAGAAAGCCCCTGACTATGGCAGATGGTGTTGATACGGTAATAGTCAACGGAAAAATAACCCTTGAAAAGGGGCAATTGAAGTCAGCATATTCAGGAAAGGTTCTAAACAGGGATACAAAGTAAAGGGAGGAATAGGAATTATGAAAAAAAGGACAGCAGTATTATTGACAACGCTAATAGTTTTATTTTCATTTTTAGTTACTGCGTGCGGCGGAAACAGTCCCCAAAGCGCGCAGCCGGCAGGCGAAAGCACCGCTGAGGGGAAGCCTGCAGTAGGAGGGAGCCTGGTTGTGGGCATCACCGGAGATCCCTATAATCTGGCAACATGGTTATCTAATGATATGAATTCGTCAATGGTGATGAATCTTGCACTGCCGCCTTTGATGGCTACGGACAGCAAGGGAAATAAGGTGCCGTATATACTGAAGAGCTGCGATATAAGCTCTGATGCAAAGGTTTATACAGTGACACTGCATGATGGACTCACATGGCATGACGGCAAGGAATTTACCTCTGAAGATATGGCTTTTACCGCAGAATATCTTGTAAAGCATAAGCTGGGATATGGATTAGACATGTATTCCAATGTGGAGAAAACAGAGATCGTTGACAAGACTACTTTGAAATACTATCTGAAAAGCCCCCAGGTCAACTTTATGTCTCAGGTAGGCTTCTGGATCGATGTAATGCCGAAACATATTTATGAAAATGTGGATGACCCGGCTAATTTTGAATACAATGGGGTAGGCTACGGCCCGTATAAGCTGAAGGAATATAAAAAAGGCGAATATTATTCATTCGAAAGGGTTGAAAATTGGCCTTTAGCCAATGACGGGCAGGGCGCTTATATAGAGAACATCACCTTCAGGGTCTTCCCGGATGCTAATGCTCTGGTGCTTGCCATGAAGAATGGAGAAGTCAATGTATCAGGCTCAGCACTGCCTATAGCAGCACAAAAGCAGCTGGAATCCACACCGGATAAATTTGGGATAAAAAAGGTCAACTCACTGGGTTACGGATACTTCGCATTCAGCTATAAGAATGAACTGCTAAAAGATTTTAATGTCCGCAAAGCCATAGCTATGACCATCGACAGAGACGCCCTTGTAAGCACTGCAATGCAGGGCGGGGCAATAAAGATGGAAACACCTATATCACCTGTTTTCGAAGATCTTGTAAAATCAGATATAAAATTCCCTGCTTTTGATGTAGAGGGTGCCAAGAGCCTTCTTGAATCCTCCGGATATACCGATAAGGACAATGATGGGGTAAGGGAATCAGCTTCAGGTAAAAAACTGGAGTTTGAATTGATATATCGTACTACCACTGCCAATATTGACCCCATTGCCAATGTATTTAAGGCCAATGCAGAAAAGGCAGGCATAAAGATAAACCTTAAGCCTGTTGATCCTGCCACATATACTGACAGGGTTACAAAGCAGAGAAACTTCGATATAAACGTTATAGACTGGGGTGTAATAGACGACCCGGATTCATCTTTGAGCACTGTATATGCTTCCAATGCCCAGCTTAACTTTATGGATTATAAAAATGAGAAAATGGATGAGCTGCTTGCAAAGTCAACTCAAGAGCCCAGCTATGAAAACCGTATCAAGATCATGGATGAATTCCAAAAGGAATATGTAAATGAGCTTCCGGCGATTAATACATGGGTCAGGGTCAATGCTTACGGCTATTCAAAGGACTTTGAAGGCTGGGATTTGACTCCCGGGCTTTATGGGGTATTGGATGCAAAGGATATAGTCAAGGTTTATAAAGCAAAATAGGAAATCCCCCCAAATATATATTGGAGTTTGAAAGAAGGATATGAGCCAGATATAATCCGTTCATATCCTTCGCTCCTAAGTTGTGATTAATTTTTAAGCGGCATTACAGGAGGCATAAGGATGAAAAAAGGATACAAGGGCTACAGGTCATATCAATACCTGGAAAAGGATTTGGATTATAAGGGGTTCAAGCTGTCGAAAGAGATTGGCAGAGTGGAACCGTATTTGATTCCGTTGATGGATGAGGAAGAAAAGAGAGTAGAGGTTATCATTAACAATAATATAGTCATATCTCTTCATGACCATCCTACTATCATACCTGAAGACGTGAACGAACTTATGAGTTATGAGAGAGAAGGCAGGGAGGCTACGGCTTTTGAAGGTTTAGCACACTCGTGCCTTGATGCGGTTTTTGACAATATGATGGACGGCACCTGCGTCATAGGCTCTAAAGCCGGATGGAAGTGGATTGATGTAATACATGATATGGGCATGAGATCCTGCGATATAGCCCATCAGGATTTCTTGATCAAGGGCAGCAATATAGATGATATCTATAAGGCTAAAGCTGAGGGGAAGATAGCATGGTTCATTTCCCTTGAAAGCGCTACGATGATTGAAAATGAGCTGGACAGGATAGAGATACTATACGGGCTCGGTGCCAGGATGATGGGAATAGCCTATAGCGAATCAAACTCCTTAGGCTCCGGCCTGAAGGAAAAGAATGACGGCGGCCTCACAGCCTTCGGATGCCAGGCAGTGGAACGCATGAACAAGGTGGGTATGGCCATCGATGTATCCCACACCGGGGATAAGACTGCTATGGATACTATAAAGGCGAGCAGTAAGCCCATATTCATAAGCCATATAGGAGCGAGGGCCTTATGGGATATGAAGAGATTGAAGCCGGATGATGTCTTTAAGGCCTGTGCAGATAAAGGCGGAGTCATAGGCATTGAGGCGGCTCCTCATACGACGATCACAAGGAAACATCCGAGGCATGATATAGATTCCTACATGGAGCATTTTGAATATATAAAGGATCTGGTGGGGATAGACCATGTTGCCTTTGGTCCTGATGCTTTATTCGGCGACCATGTGAGCTTGCATGACCTTTTCAGCAGCAATATGTCTATAGCCGAAAATACCGCAGGCCGCAGCTTTGACAGGATTGAGTATGTAAAAGGCCTGGAGAATCCTGCCGAAGCATCGCAGAACATCGTGAGATGGCTTGTGAAGCATGGCTACTCCGATGAGGAGATAGGCAAGGTACTGGGTAAAAACGTTATAAGGGTTTTAAAGCAGGCTTGGAGTTAAATTATATGTCATGATTAAAAAGTGTTTAGGAGGTTTTAACAATGGGAATTAATAAGAAATATGACGGTTATGAAGCATATCAATACTTGGAGAAGGGCAAAGATTACAAGGCCTTCAAGTTTCCGAAGGGTGTGGGAAGAGTGCCTGAATACTATCTGCCCCTTAATGCGGAGCAGGAAAAACGTGCTGCGGAAATCTCTGAAAAGTATATTTTCATATCATTGCATGAGCATCCTGTATTTTTCCCGGAGGATTTGGGACAGATATTCGAGTATAATAGAGAGGGAAGACAAGCAGCAGCTTATGAAGCATTGGCAAAATCATACCTTGACGTTGTTTTTGACAACCTGATGGATGGGACATGCACAATATCCTCAAAAAACGGCTGGAAATGGAATGATGTGCTTCATGATCTGGGAATGAGGCTTTGCGATCTGGCCCATCAGGATTTTGTGATCCGCTGTGAGAAGGTGGATGATATGGTAAGGGCACATAGGGAAGGAAAGATAGCTCTGGTTCCCACTGTGGAAGGTGCCGCAATTTTGGAGAATGAGGTCGAGCGTGTAGAGATACTATATGGCTTTGGCGTAAGGATGATGGGAATAACATATAGCGAAGCTAATTCATTGGGATCCGGCCTGAAGGAAAAGAATGACGGAGGCCTCACCGCCTTAGGATATAAGGTTGTGGAGAGGATGAACAAGGTGGGTATGGCAATAGATTGCTCACATGTAGGAGACAATACTACCATGGATGTAATAGAAGTGAGCACTAAGCCCGTATTCCTGTCCCATTGCGGTGCAAGAGCAATTTGGAACAGCAGGAGACTGAAGCCTGATCATGTCCTTAAGGCATGCGCTGACAAGGGCGGTGTTATAGGTATAGAAGCTGCACCCCATACCACTCTTACGGTGAATAATCTGGAACATTCCATCGATTCCTTTATGGAACATTTTGAATATATAAAGGATCTGGTGGGTATAGACCATGTTGCCTTTGGTCCGGATACTTTATACGGGGATCATGTAGGGCTGCATCATGCATTTGCTTCTAATTTATCGATAAAAAGCTCCCATGAAGGCTCGGCAGAATTCAGCGAGGTGGAATATGTGAAGGGCCTGGAGAACCCGACAGAGGCATCCATAAACATTGTAAGATGGCTTGTTAAGCACAATTATTCCGACAAGGATATAGAAAAAGTGTTAGGCGGAAATATCATCAGAGCACTGAAGGATACATGGATATAATCGGACATAATCAACTCGTTGTGCCAGTTGATAATTATTGCTAGTGTTATAAGGCTAAGACTTTGTGTAGGAGGGATTATATGCTGACTTTAGAAGAAAAATCGATTCTCGAGGAAATCAGCTTTGAAGAGCCGAAGATGCTTTTGTATAAATTTAATAATCTCATACGGCAATCAGGCAGCGAAGACGAAAGAAAGGCTGCTTACTATATAGGCGAGAGATTGGCCGGCTTCGGCATGGACTATGAAATCTTATGGCCGGAAATATACCTGAGCACTCCGGTAAAAGCTGAATTGAAAATAATCGGGCAAAATGAGGAAATCAATGTAAAGACTCCCTCCTATTCAATGTCTACCGGCGACAAATGGGTGGACGGAGAGCTGATCTATGCATCCAGCTACCGGCCGCCTTATGCCACCGACGAGTTTGAGTACAAGCTCCGGTTTGAGAGCGATCCCAAGGGAAAAATCGTCATATGCGATGGAATACCTTCTCCCGATAAGGTGAATGACATAATAAGCAATAAAGGCGTTGCAGCCATCTTTGTTCAGTCAGGAGAAAGGATTCACGAAGGGATATGCACCTCAGTATGGGGAAGTCCCGGATATGAAGACTTGGCAAATATAAACAGGATACCTGTGGTGTCTGTCAATAAACCTGACGGCAAAAGGCTTATAGAGAGTTTAAAAGAGAACAAGGTGAGAGCGGCACTGAGGACCCTGCTGGACGACGGCTGGAAGAAGTGTCCCCTGGTTTTGACCAAGATACTCGGGTGTGAAAGCCCGGAAAAATTCATATTACTGCACGGGCACATAGATTCATGGCATAAAGGCATAGGAGATAATGCTTTGGGCAATGCGACCATGCTTGAAATAGCCAGAGTGCTTCAAAATAACCGGAGCAAACTGAAAAAAAGCGTTTGGATAGCGTGGTGGCCCGGACATTCTACAGGCAGGTATGCAGGGTCCACCTGGTTTGCGGATCAATTTGCAATGGAATTTCACGACAACTGCATTGCACAAGTGAATTGCGAATCCACCGGATGTGTCAATGCAAATACCTATGACGGGATCATGTGGACTGAAGAGATGGATGATTTTTGCAGGCAAATAGTTGTGAGCGTAACGGGCATAGAACCGAAATGGACAAGGCCCCACCGTGCAGGTGATTACTCCTTTAATAACATAGGTATTTCTTCATTTTTCATGCTCAGCTCTACGATGAGCAGAGAAAAGATGGAGAAGCTGGGCTACTACGAGGTGTACGGATGCGGCGGGAATATAGAGTGGCATACAGAAAACGATGATATGAGCATCGTGGATGAAAAAATTTTTCTCAGAGATACAAAGCTTTATTTAGCGGGAATATATAAAATGGTCAATGAGCCTTTGCTTCCCGTAAATATCAAAAAACTTCTGGAGTCTATGAGAAGCTACCTTCATGAATACCAGACAGCGGCAGGTGACAGCTTTGACTTTGGAATTGTTTTTGATGAACTGAGAAACCTGGAGCTATCGGTTGAGGAATTCTATGATAAAGCCGGCGAATATCGAAATGACAGCCAAAAAAGCGATATGATCTGCAATACAATCCTCAGGATCGTGAGGAAGCTCATCAGGATCAATTATACCAGCAGGCAGGAATTTAGACATGATCCTGCGGCAATGATGCCGCCTATACCGGATCTGGCTCCTGTTCTGATGCTCAACAGCATGAGCAATACGGATCAAAAATTTCTGGTCACTCAGCTTGTGAGAGCCAGAAACAGAGTGCTTCATGCTCTTAAAGAATGCAGGCAGATAATTATGGATGTCTCATTATAAAAATAGACTTAATAGCTGATAAAATGTATAATAGAAGTTAAAAAACATGGCACTGGAGTGTTCCCAATGGTTAAATATAGAATCGCCGTAGTCGCTGCAGATGAAAAAATAGGAATAGGGTTTAAAAACCAGCTCGAAAGCATATTTCATGATGAAATAGAAATCGTCATTCTGAGCCTGGAAGATGATCAGGAGCTTTTTCTCGGGTTTGATCTCATTATGGCTGCCAGCTCCGCAATATATGACGAGGTGAAGAGGAAGGCTCCGTTGAATGCGAAGATAATAACCGTGATACGCAATATCAATACCCTGGAAATTCATAAGGTGTTTAATATAGATGCAGGCAGCAGAGCCCTTGTGGTGAGCAATTATTTCTACGCAGCTAAGGAAACCGTGGATTTGCTCAATGAGATCGGGTTGAATCACATTGAATATATACCCTATTGCCCGGGGACAAACCTGGGCGGTCTGGATCTTAATACCGTTGACCTCGCAATAACTGCGGGAGCTGCACATTATGTGCCTAAGGGAATAAGCAGAATAATCGATCTTGGATTAAAGGTGATAGACATATCTACGGTGATGGAGGTCATCGTAAACCTGGGCTTGCCTCTAGAAAAGATAAACCTGTTTACCCTGCGGTATATGAAGGAATTCATAGCTCTAAACAGAGAAATAAGCGATTTGAAGTCCACGCTTGTTGCAGTGCTGGATGCTTCTTCCGATGGCATAATGGCGCTGGACTTGGAAGGAAATATAATATTTAAGAATAACAGGATCGAAAGATATTTTGAAATATGCAATAAAATCAACGTAGGAGACAATATCGCTGAGTTTATAAACAATGAAAATATAATAAATTTCATAAATGGCTTTGATGATAAGGAAAGCGATGTATTCAGCATAAACAGAAGAGATGTAATGATAAATAAAAACTACCTGAGCAATAATAATAAGCTTACCGGTATCGTAGTGAGCTTAAATTACGTTTCCGAGATACAGGATAAGGAAAAGGAAATAAGGAAGAAGCTGGTCAATAAAGGCAATGTGGCCAAATATGATTTTTCCGATATCATAGGCTCCAGTAAAAGCATCAGGACAGTGACCGATATGACAAGAAAGGTTGCGAGGACAGATCTATCCGCCCTCATCTTGGGTGAAAACGGTACAGGCAAGGAGCTTTTTGCCCAGGCTATACACAGAAATTCTTCAAGGAGGACAGGGCCTTTTGTAGCGGTAAACTTTGCTGCTTTGCCGGAAAGCCTTATAGAAAGCGAATTGTTCGGGTATGAAGAGGGAGCTTTTACCGGAGCTAAAAAAGGCGGCAAGCGCGGGCTCTTTGAATTAGCTCATTTGGGCACTATATTTCTTGATGAGATAGGAGATGCTCCTTTGAGCCTTCAGGCAAGACTGCTTCGCGTAATTCAGGAAAAAGAGGTTTTGAGAGTGGGCGGAGTGAGCCCCCTACCTGTTGATGTAAGGATCATTGCAGCTACCAACAGGGATTTGAAGGAAATGATAAAATTAAATCAATTCAGGCAGGATCTCTACTATCGCTTGAATACCATAACCATAAAGGTGCCTCCCCTGAGAGACAGAAAAGAGGATATACCATATATCATAGATTACTATATGAAGAATTTGAATGCGAAAAAGAGGTTTACAAAAGAGGCAATAGAAAAACTCAATAAGCATGACTGGCCCGGCAATGTCAGAGAACTGGAAAATCTGATACATTATGTAGTTGAGATTGTAGACGGAGACACAATAGATGCAGATGATCTTCCTGTTGATGTCTGCGGGAGCATAGAAGGCCATGAAGCAAATAATAGCGGTGCAGAGGATATCCTCGAGAGCCTTGAAAAGCTCTGCTCTATAGGGATGCTGACTGCCATATTGGAAGAGTTGGAAAGGGCTGATGATTCCTATGTAAGGGCCAGCAGGGCATACTTGCTGGAAAAGCTTTTATGCAAGGGTATAAATACCACCGATAACGCATTAAGAAAGATATTGAAAGAATTAGACGGACTAGAATATATAAATGTGGGAAGCACAAAGCAGGGGACCAGGATCACACAAAAAGGCAGATCATTTCTTGACGGGCTTAGAAGCTTAGGTGATTGATACATTGATGATGTAGGATGTATCGATCACTTTTTTTTAGCGAAAAGGCAGAAAGAATGTTAACCAATATAAAAATTCCGGTTTACAATGGCGTTTTTATAGTATATACTTTACTGTATATTTAAAGTTTCAATGGCTATATAAATCGCACTAAATATTTTACAAAACTGTCATTCTGAACGAAACAAAGTGGAGTGAAGAATCTGGCTAAGATTCTTCGCATACGCTCAGAATGACGGCATATGCCTTTTTAAAACTACAAATGCATTTATTGCGTTATATATAGATTCATAAAATACTAAACTGAGGATATGCAGGAGGATAAAATGAAAGATATTGCTTTAAGACTGGAAAGAAAAATCAGTGAAGGCGGGGCCGTGGATTTTGATGAAGCTTATATGCTGGGAGGGCTCAGCAAACCTGACGAGCTTGAGAAGTTGTACCATGCAGCAGACAGGATCAGAGAAAGATATAATGGGAATAAGGTAGATTTATGCTCCATAATGAACGCCAAATCGGGAAGATGCAGCGAGGATTGCAAGTACTGTGCCCAATCTGCTCATTACAATACGCAGGTGGAGGAATACGGTCTGGTCTGCAAGGATAAGGCCTTAGCTCTTGCCTTGGAAAATGAAAGCTGCGGAGTGGGAAGGTTTTCACTGGTTACCAGCGGAAGAGACTTGGCGGGTGAAGATTTTAAAGAGACCTTAAATATATATGGATATATTAAGGATTATGTAAAGATAAGCCTATGCGCCTCTCATGGAATCTTGACTCATGAGCAGCTGCTGCTTCTTAAAAAAGCCGGGGTTGAGACCTATCATCACAATTTGGAGACGAGCAGGGAATATTACGGCAGGATATGCACAACCCATTCCTATGATGAAAGGATCGAAACAATAAAAAATGCACAAAATGCCGGACTCAAGGTATGTTCCGGCGGAATCATAGGTATGGGAGAGAGCCTGGAGAATAGGATAAAGCTTGCTTTTGAGCTTAAAGCTCTCAGCATAGACTCTATTCCCATCAATGTTCTAAATCCCATAAAAGGGACTCCCCTTGAAGGCTCAGAAAGATTGTCTCAGGATGAAATATTGAAAACTGTAGCAATCTACAGATTTATAAATCCAAAAGCCTATATCAGGCTGGCAGGGGGAAGGAATAGGATAGAGGATTTCGGAAAGCTTTGCTTTAAAGCAGGTGCAAATGCCACTATCACAGGGAATTACCTCACTACCTCAGGAAACAAGATTGCGGACGACATAAAGATGATAAAAGGCTTAGGCTTAGAGACCGGGCTTTAAAAACTCATCTATTATCATTTCAGCAAGCCTTTTGCTTGTAGCTGCCTGATTTGCCAATGTCAGCACCAAAAGCATCAGCTCTGCCTTGCCATTGCTGCTTGAATTTAATGCAGCCGACTTATCGGCAATGTGATTGAGCATATCATTAAATTGTTGGGGAAGATTATTTAAATCTTCTCTTTTTATTTCCAGGTAATTTGAATATAACTCGTCTAAATCAAATCTTTCATTGCCTTTTGAAGGGTTTATGCCGCCCAATAATGGAGTGAGGAGAGTCTTTATATCATTTATGGACAGGATCTGCTTTAAATTATATATAAGGGATAGAAGTATTATATGATTCCTGCCGTATTTTTTGTTCTTGGGAGGCATAACAGCCTTTGCTTTTGTATAGTTGTTTATCATGGTTTTTGTCAGGATCTTATCGGAAGCCTGCCTTTTAGTATCTGCCAGCTTGTCATCGAAGAGAGTGGTCACCTGATCCACATACAAATCAATACAGGGTATATCGGAAAGCTGTATGTCGCCGGATGAAGCTATGTATTCTATGATTTTATCTAATTCTTCTCTATTCATTGCCTAAATCAACGCCTTTCTCATAATAAGCAGTATTCAATATCATAATACTATACTAAAAAAATATATAATATACTTTCTTATACTATTGAATAAAATATTTCAATGAGTTATTATAATTATAAGACGTAGTAATTAAAACTACATAGCATGGTAAAACTAAACATACAACAAAGAAAAAATATAATTATTTAGAAAGAAGGATTGATTAGTAATGAGATGCAAGCTTAGAGAACCGGTGAGCGGGCTGACCCATCTGGCAGGTGCTGTATTATCCGTTGTAGGAACGGTTTTCCTTATTGCTTTTGCTGTGAGCACAGGTACACCGTTAAATATAGCTTCTGTCTCCATATTCGGCGCCAGTCTTATACTGCTATATACGGCCAGCTCATTGTACCATTTGCTGACCGTTTCAAAAAAGGCTATCGGAGTGCTGAGGAGGATCGATCACATGATGATCTATGTTTTAATAGCCGGCACATATACTCCTCTTTGCCTTATCGGACTAAAGGGGAAGCTGGGCCTTGGACTTCTGATCGGGGTATGGTCTTTGGCCGTGCTGGGAATAGTGCTGAAGCTGGTATGGTTTAACGCTCCGAGATGGATATACACCTCTTTCTATTTGATCATGGGCTGGCTTGTCATTATAGCCATCATCCCTTTGATCAAAATGATACCTTCAGGAGGAATATGGCTGCTTGTTGCCGGAGGTGTATTCTACACCATAGGAGCTGTTATATATGGAGCAAAGTGGCCTTTTAGGAAGAACAATATCTTTGGATTTCATGAAATATTCCATATATTTGTTATGCTGGGCAGCTTGTTCCATTACTTTTTCGTACTGGAATATCTCACGTAATGATCTTCTAATAAGCTTCTGCTTCCTCAACCTTGTTAATTTTTGCTTTTACATATTTCCATTTGCCGGAGCGGTATCTCAGATATACTATAAGAGCACGGGCAGACTGGTCCAGCACCAGAGCTATCCAAGCTCCTATGAGGCCCCAATGAAATATGCTGACGAATATATAAGCTGTGAATACGCGGAAAATCCAAATACCGAAAATACATGCATATAAGGGATATAAGGTATCCCCAGCTCCTCTTAGCGCCCCTGATATCGCCAATTGAGTCGATTGGCCGGGCTGAGCTAAAGCCAGTATCTTCAGCACGGTACCTGCCATAGCCGCTACTGCCAGATCTTCGGTATAAAGGCCTGCCAGCTGATGAGAAAAGAGCAGGAATACAACCCCCATAAATAATGCGACCAGTACCGCCATGTGATGTATCATATCTGCAAACTCTTTCGCTTTTCCTTCATCACCGGCACCGAGGCTCTGGCCTACCAAAGTGGTGGCAGCGACACCAAAGGCTTGGCTTGGCGAAAAAGTAAGGGTGCTTATATTTATGCCTATCTGGTGCGCTGCAAAACCGCTGGTGCCCAAGCTGGATACTGTGCGGGCAAATACCATCAGCCCGCTTTGCAGCACAAATTGTTCCAAGGCGGCAGGTATGCCTATGGAAAATATCTGCCTTACGATACCTGTGTTTATTCTATAATCACCTTTAATTGAAAGGGATATGGAAGATTGTTTAGTGAAGAAAATAAGGTACAGCCCCGCCAGGCAAGCAATTAATCTTGCTGCGGTGGTTGATACTGCGGCTCCTGCCACCCCCCATTCAGGGAACCCGAATTTTCCGAATATGAGCACATAGTTGCCGAAAACGTTCAAAAGATTGCTTCCTGCGTTATAGAGCATAGGAAGCTTTGTTTGTCCCGCACCTCTAAGAGCTGCCGTAACCCCCATATTTACGGCCTGGAAAGCTAATCCGGCAGCAACAATTTTAAAATACAAGGTTGCATCGCGGAATGTATCTGAATTGGCTCCCATGAACGTTACAATATTGGGAGCAAAATAAATTCCGATAACAGTAACGAATATTCCCAGAAGGGTATTCAATATCAATACTTGGCGGGTAACGTTACAGGCTTCATCGGGCTTTTTGGCGCCGATATTCCAGGCCACAAGAGTTGATGTCCCTACGTTGACGGCCGCAAATACTGCCAGCAGGAGAAAAAAAGGCTGGTTGGTAAGGCCTACGGAGGCTATAGCAGCCGGGCTTAATTGCCCTACCATAATCATATCAACCATGCCGAAAAGGCTGGTCATAACAAGCTCTATGAAAGCAGGCCAGGTTATGGATATGGCTTTTCGGCGCATTTTGCCGTAATCCGGATGAGACTTATGATCTTTGGAGAAAACTTGCAACAAATATATAACCTTCTTTCATGCAAATCCTTTAATTGACATTCTAATTTTAACCTTGATAATTTATAACTTCAAATATATTATATATTATAAATATATTCCTTTTAGGTTATAGATAATATATAATATATCTCAAGAGAGGTGAAAACCGATGGAGCTTTCACAATTGAAATATTTTGAGATAGTGGCTAAGCATGAGCACATAACCCGGGCAGCAGAAGAGCTGCATATCGCCCAGCCCTCTCTGAGCAAAGCTATAAGCAGGCTGGAAGCGGAGCTGGGCGTAGAGCTTTTTGACAGGCAGGGCAGAAACATAAAGCTAAACTCTTTCGGAAGGGTATTCTTAAAGCGGGTCAGCAAAATATTTTTGGAGCTTGAAAACGGAAGGCAGGAGCTGGCAGACATGTCAGGCCTTGAGCAGGGCAGGATTTCTTTGGCTTGGACCAGCACTTTGCTGCTGCCAAGGGTGCTGGAGGGATTTCTGTCCATATATCCCAATGTGAGCTTTAAGCAAATAGTTGCAACCACTCTGGAAATGAAAAGCCAGATGGAAGAAGGTATCTTGGATATATGCATATCATCACCCTCAGTTGAAGGTCCGGGAATAGTAAGCATTCCATTGCTTACTGAAGAAATTTTTCTTGCCGTACCCAGGAATCACAGATTGGCAAAGCGTGAAAGCATAGCCCTGCACGAGGTGGCTGATGAGCCTTTTATCAGCACCAAGCAGGGCTATGGCTTTAGGGATATAATGGACGGCTTTTGCAGAGAAGCCGGTTTTACTCCGAATATAGTATTTGAAGGAGAGGTTGCATCGACCTTGATCAATTTGGTAAATGCGGGCTTGGGTGTTACTTTCATGCCTTCTCCTCATAAAAGGGAATACTCCGTTCCTCTGCCTAAGCTGCTCCATATAAGCAGTCCTGAATGCAAAAGGACGATTAGCCTGTCCTATTTGGAGGGGCATTATCTTTCAAAAGCTGCACGCCAGTTCTGCCAGTATATAATCGATTATTTCCGATAAGGAATCAATTGTATATGTTTAATCGGATTTATGACAATTGGGATAGGCATAAACCTATCTGCTAAGCGAAGGAGGTCGAAAATGAATATCAGGATATTGCATACAAACGACATTCACAGCAGGTTTGAAGGGTTTGGAAAAATAACAAGCAAAATAAGAGGACTGAAGAATGAAAATACGTTGATACTTGACGCAGGAGACTTTAATGATTTTATGAGGATGGAGCTTCAGGGGACAGGCGGAAGGGCAGGCTGCAGCCTGCTGAGCATCGCCGGTTATGATGCTTTGGCAGTGGGGAACAACGAAGGGTTTGCAGGTCTGGAGATTCTTGAGACTATGGCATCTGCTGGATTGATCCCTTTCATTTCCTGTAATCTGTACAGAAATGATATGAGTGCGATCCGAGGCTTGAATAGGAGCATTATTGTTGACAAGGGTGGCATCAGGTTTCTCATTGTTGGGACAACCCCAAGCTACAATGAGTTCTTTTCATTGCTCAACATGCACGCCACCGACCATGTTGAGGAAATCAGGCGGGAGCTTGAGGAGAACAAAGGCAAATATGATATTTGCATACTTCTCAGCCATTCGGGAATGAGAGAGGATACGGAGCTGGCCGGGCACTTAGACGGCATCGATATAATAATAGGAGGCCACAGCCATATCCTTATGGACGAAGCTAAAGTAATAAATAACACGATAATTCATCAATCAGGCGGCTATGGAGAGCATCTGGGCGTACTGGACATCGAAGTTAAGGATGGGAAAATCGCAAGCTTCCGTGAAGAGAATATAAAGGTTGAAGATATGCCCATGGACAGTGCGATTGCCGATGAGCTTTTCAGGCAGAAGGACATAGCAATCGAAGTCTTGAGCAGGCCCCTTTATGAAGTAGACCGGCATATATGGCATGATGTTGTTGAAGAAAATCCTTTGACCAATTTGCTGGCAGATGCACTGGCTGATGTAATACCATGCGATTTTAGCATAATCAACAGCGGCATAATAAGCGGAGGCATAAGAAAGGGTGAAGTTTCAAATAAAAAGCTCCTTGAAATCAGTCCATCTCCGTTAAATCCGACCTATATGGAAATAAAGGGCAAGCACATAAGAGAAGCATTGAAGCAATCTTTGCAGGCTGATGTATGCTTGCAGGACGGAAAAGGCTCCGGCTTCAGGGGGAGGTATCTGGGAAGGCTTCACTTGTCACAGGCGGTAGTTGAGCACGATGGCAGGGAAATATTGAGGGTGAAGCTTGAAAACGGCGAGCTTGAGGATGAAAAGATATATAGGGTATCGACCTCCGATTATCTTCAGAGAGGCACCGGTTATGCCAGCCTGGCCAATAATCAAAATGAGAGGTATAATCCTGAATATACCAGAGATCTTCTGAGAGAGTATCTAAATAAGAAGGAGTTTATAGAAAAATGTTTCACTGACAGGTGGATCAAGATATGAAAATATATCTATAAAGCTTAGGGGGATAAAATGACTAAAGCAATAAATTTGACAGAGGGAAGTATTTTTAAAGCGCTTATCAAGCTTGCAATGCCTATCATAGGGACTTCGTTCGTTCAAATGGCATATAATATGACCGATATGATATGGATGGGCAGAGTAGGTGCTAAGGAAGTCGCTGCAGTTGGCACTGCAGGCTTTTTTACCTGGCTGGCGATGGCGATAATACTTATTCCGAAAATAGGAGCAGAGGTTGGCGTATCCCAGTCCATAGGAAGACGGGATGCTGATGAGGCCAAGAAGTATATAAAGCACAGCATGCAGATGATCATTTTCCTTGCAATTCTATATGGAGCCTTTCTGATAATATTCAGAAAGCCTTTGATAGGATTCTATAAGCTGGGAGAAGCAAAAATAGTGAATGATGCCGTTACATACCTGGTCATCATATCAATAGGCATGGTATTTTATACTATTAATCCTGTTTTTACCGCTGTATTCAATGGATATGGGGACAGCAAAACTCCTTTTAACATAAATGTCATAGGTCTCATAATGAACATGGTCTTAGATCCGCTGCTCATATTGGGTGTAGGACCTTTTCCAAGGCTAGAGGCTGCAGGTGCCGGAATAGCAACGGTAATAGCTCAAGTCACCGTAACCATTGTATTTATTAGAGAAGCAAGAAAAAGAAGGGAGCTCTTTCCGGGCCTTGGTCTATTTACGAGACCTGATATCAAGCATATAAAGACGATTGTCAAGCTTGGATTTCCTGTCGCGCTGCAAAGCGGACTTTTTACTATATTTGCCATGATAACTGCGAGGATAATTGCCCAGTGGGGTCCAATACCGATAGCAGTGCAGAAGGTAGGCTCTCAGATAGAGTCGATATCCTGGATGACTGCCGGAGGGTTTCAATCTGCCATGAGTGCATTTATAGGACAAAATTATGGCGCCAAAAAGTGGGACAGGGTATTTAAAGGCTACTTCAGCGGGCTGGCCATAGTATCCATAATAGGCATATTCGCTACTTGCCTTTTAATTTTCGGCGCCAGGCCTGTGTTTTCTGTTTTCATTCCGGAGGAAGAGGCCATAAGCTATGGTATCGTCTATCTGAAGATACTGGGTCTTTCCCAATTGTTCATGTGTATTGAGATAACGACGGCAGGGGCTTTCATAGGCCATGGCAAGACGCTTCCGCCGTCCATCGTAGGAATATTATTTAATGCGCTTCGAATTCCTGGTGCCCTGATACTTTCATCAACTTTTTTAGGGCTTGATGGAGTATGGTGGGCCATAAGTATATCAAGTATACTCAAGGGTGTAGTTCTAAGCACATGGCATATTTTATTCCTAAAGAGGAATCCTAATACCAGACAATTTAGATTCCGCAATATCGTATATATGTAGTTATCATGGAGGAAGAATATGCAGCATAACAGGATAGGATACCTTGTGATTCATGGCTTCGGAGGCAGCAAATATGAGGTTGAACCTTTTACGGACCATCTGGCTGAAAAAGGCTGTGAAGTTGCATGTCCCATGCTAAAAGGACATACAGGGAAAAGGCAGGATATGAAAAATGCAACATATAAAGATTGGATAGACTCAGCAGAGCAAGAGCTTCTAAAGCTTAAAGAAAGATTTCATGAGATAGTGATTATAGGCTTTTCCATGGGAGGGCTAATCGCAGTAAATCTTGCATGCATACATGAGATTAAAGCTGTAATAACTATTAATACACCTATATATTATTGGAATTTTAAAATAGTGTTGCATAATCTCATAGACGACATTATGAATAAGAGCTCAAATAATTTTAACAGATATTTTAAGGCAGGCAAGAAGTCTCCTATAGTAGCAATGTATAACTTTCAATTATTACTGGCACAGACAAAGCCCAAAATAAATCAGATCCATTGTCCGTTCCTTATTATGCAGGCTGAAGATGATGATACTGTCAGAACAAGAAGTGTTGATTTTATATATAGCAATTTACCCTCAGAGTATAAGAAAGTGAAACTCTATAATAAAGGGGGACATCTGATACTCAGAAGTCAAACAGCAAATCAGGTTATTGCTGACATTGATGCCTTTCTGTATTCCTTGTCCTAAGCGGATAAAGCCATATTAAAACCATTTGCTATTGTTTTAATGATTTGAAAGGTGTATAATAATTTATGGAAATATTTGTAGTGGGAGGTCGTCAAGATGAAAAGAATATTAACTATGCCTAATGATATATTTTGCGCGACCTATAGCTTATGCATAAGAAGTTGATGCGAACTTTAATTTGTCTGGTAATAAAGCCATAGGTATGCATATCTATGGCTTTTGATTTTGTTGGGAGGTGGAATTTATGACCAAGCAAATCAAGGCAGAACTGATGCTGCTCACGATCACGGTTTTCTGGGGGGCATCTTATATGCTTACAAAGCTGGGCCTTGGGGGGCTGGAGCCCTTCAATCTGACGGCAATACGATTTCTGATCGCTTTTGCCATAGCTGCAGCGGTGTTTCATAAACAAATTTTGGGAGCGGATAAAAAAACAATAAAGTATGCTTTTATACTTGGGCTTATTTTGCTTGGTATGTTTATATCTATGACATTCGGCTTAAAATATACTACTGCTTCCAACGCAGGTTTTTTAATAAGCCTGTCCGTGGTTTTGATACCCATTATCTCTTTTGTGTTCTTAAAGCAAAAGATTGAAAAAAGTGTCGCAGTTGGAGTATTCCTGGCACTGATAGGTATTGCTTTGCTCACACTGGACGCACAATTCAAAATAAATATCGGAGATTTGCTCTGCATACTATGTGCTTTATTCTGCTCTGTGCATGTGATCGTTATAGGAATTTTTACCAAAGAAGTCGATTCTATCGCTCTAGGCGCTCTGCAGCTTGGATTTGCGGGTATTTTCAGTATGGTCATTTCCTTGTTTACTGAAAATATGAAGCTTCCGGACACTGCTTTGTCATGGTTTTCTGTTCTAATGCTGAGCGTGTTTTGTACTGCCATAGGCTATATTGTACAGTCAACGGCACAGCAGTATACAAGTGCCACGCATACAGGGCTTATCCTATCACTGGAGCCGGTCTTTTCTGCCGTACTGGCCTATATGTTTCTAGGAGAAATGCTTGCTCCCAGGGGATACGCAGGTGCAGCGATCTTGATGCTCAGTGTTTTAATTGCCGAATTGGATTTTAAGAATATATTCAGGAGAAATAAAGAGGAAACCATATCTGAAAGGGGAATACAAGAGAATGAAATTTGATGCGCTGAATAACCCATACAAATGTAAAAGATATACTGCCTACGCCAAATACGGCATGGTCGCAACCTCGCAGCCCATGGCAGCGGCTGCGGGCATGGAAATATTGAAAAAAGGCGGGAATGCGATTGATGCAGCCGTGGCTGTTGCGGCCTGTCTTACCGTCTGCGAGCCTACCTCAAACGGAATAGGCGGAGACGCCTTTGCCATTGCAGCAGTCGGGGGCAAGCTTTATGGATTGAATGCCAGCGGGCCCAGCCCCATGGCGATATCCATCGATAAATTAGAGAAGCGGGGCTACAAAGAGATACCCAGATATGGATTTGTGCCTGTAAATGTGCCTGGGGCTCCTGCAGCCTGGGCAGCTCTTTCAAGACGATTTGGGAAGCTTCCGTTGAAAGAGGCTTTAGCCCCTGCAATACGCTATGCACAAGAAGGCTATGTGATTTCAGTGATTCTTGGGAAGAATTGGAATAAAGCATACAATATATACAAAGAAAATTTAAAAGGTGATGAGTTTAAATACTGGTTTGAAACCTTCGCACCAAAAGGAAGGGCCCCAAAAGCCGGCGAAATAATGACTCTGCCTGACCACGCAAAGACCCTTATAAAAATTGCCGAGACAGATGCTGAAGCATTCTATAGGGGTGAATTGGCAGAAAGGATAGATGCTTTTTCAAGGCGATACGGCGGCTATATACGCAAGGAGGATTTGGAGAATTATAAAGCTGAATGGGTAGAGCCCATATATACAAAGTACAGGGATTATGAAGTTTGCGAAATACCTCCCAACGGTCAGGGCATTGTAGCACTGATGGCTCTCAACATCCTAAAAGGTTTTGAGTTTAGGGAAAAGGATTCATTAGATACATATCATAAACAGATTGAAGCCATAAAGCTGGCCTTTGAAGATGCTCAAAGATATGTCACAGATATGCGGAAGATGAAGGTTAAGGTTGAGGATTTATTATCAGATGCCTGGGCTGATGAAAAGAGAAAACGCATCGGAAGCGCCGCTCTCACACCTCTTCCATCAGAAGAGCAAAGAGGCGGTACAGTATATTTGGCGACGGCAGATGGTGAAGGGAACATGGTTTCCTTCATACAAAGCAACTATATGGGCTTTGGCTCCGGGCTTGTAGTGCCGGAAACAGGCATAGCGCTGCAAAACCGAGGCCGTAACTTCTCCTTTGACCCCGGTCATGATAACGCTTTGGAGCCGGGAAAGAAAACTTATCATACTATTATACCCGGATTTCTTACGAAGGATAAAAAGCCTGTGGGGCCTTTTGGAGTAATGGGAGGCTTTATGCAGCCACAAGGCCATGTGCAGGTGATAATGAATCTTATAGACTTCAATCTCAATCCCCAGGCAGCTCTCGATGCTCCCAGATGGCAGTGGATACGAGGCAAAAAGGTGGAGCTTGAGGATACTTTACCTGAAGAAATTGCAAAAGCCCTAGAAGATATAGGCCATGAAGTCACAGTCACAGATGATAACACAGGTTATGGTAGAGGACAGATTATCCTGAGGGACGAAAGTGGTGTTTTAGCAGGGGGAACAGAGAATCGAACAGATGGAACTATATTAGCCTGGTAAGTGAGCTTACCAGGCTATATGCCCTATTGCAAATACTCTCCATAACCTTCTTTCTCCAAGTCTTTCCTGGGTATAAATCGCAGGGCGGCAGAATTTATGCAATACCTCAAGCCGGTTGGCGGAGGGCCATCAGTGAAAACATGGCCTAAATGTGCATCAGAGGTCTTGCTCCTTACTTCAGTCCTAATCATAAAATGGCTCGTATCCTTTTTTTCAATGATATTGTCCGGCTTCAGCGGTCTGGTAAAGCTGGGCCAGCCGCAGCTTGACTCAAATTTGTCTTTTGATGAGAAAAGAGGGTCGCCGGATATTATGTCTACATATATCCCGTCTTCGAAATTATCCCAATATTCGTTGGCAAAGGGCCTTTCTGTGCCGTTTTCCTGAGTCACTTTATACTGCAATTCAGTAAGCAGCTTTTTCAGCTTTTCCTTATCCTTATAATCCATAAAATCACCTCATCTTTATGTACAAGTTCTATTATTGTTATTATATAATATAGACAATAAATAACAATAATATTAAATATTTGATAAGAAGGGGTGATCGAAGATGGAATGGAGAGATATTTTTCCCTCGGGCAATCAACCGACAATGGATGAAATAGCGGAATATATCGGCGGTGAAGCAAAGCAACTATGGCAGTCACTTTTGGAGCATATGGATGCTGTATATAAGGTGAAGCCTAAGATGACTTACAGCGGTTGCTCAGGAAAGCCCGGCTGGAATATAAAGCTGCAGAAGAGCGGGGTATCCTTTGGCACATTGTATCCTGAAGAAGGCTCTTTCTCGGTTTTTCTGGTCATAAGCTATAAGCTTGAACCCTTGATGGAATCAATAATCACAAAATTAAGCCCCGGTACTGCTGAGCTGTATAAACAAGCCGGAGACTATATGAAGATGGGCAAGTGGATGATGTTTCAGATTGCAGACTCTGCGGGTGTAGAGGATTATAAGCTTTTGGCAGAAGTAAAGATGCTGGGGAAAAATATATGATATCATGGCAAAGCAGGTCAAGAAATAGATAAATAGAAACAGTATCCTTTATTCAGGAGGTGAGATCATGGAAAGCCGGGAAAAGATTAATGGGGTTCAACGCATGCAGGATTATATAGAGGAGCATATTAACGATAATATCACCCTTAAGATGCTGGCAAGGGCTTCAGGCTATTCGCCTTGGTATTGCTCCAGGATTTTCAAAGAGATGGTAGGCAAGACTCCTTTTGAATACATTAGAATGGTAAGGCTGTCTCAGGCAGCGCTAAAGCTAAGGGATGAGAATGCAAAAGTCATAGATGTTGCTTTTGATTTTGTATTTGACTCTCACGAAGGCTTTACCAGAGCTTTTTCAAAACAATTTGGTGTATCTCCCTATAAATTCAGAAAAACAACACCGCCTATTAAGATTTTCATGCCGGAGCGCATCCGTGATTATTGCCTAAATAAGCAAAAAGGAGAAGGTAACATGGCAAAGAATTCTAATGCAAATACGGTATTTGTTCAGGTCGTCGATAGACCTGCAAGGAAGCTGATGCTTAAGAGAGGCATCAAAGCTACGCACTACTTTGAATACTGTGAGGAAGTCGGCTGCGATATATGGGGCACACTGTCAGAAATAAAAGAAGCTATGTATGAACCAATAGGCATGTGGCTGCCTGAGAATCTTGTAAAGGGCGGTACTTCCGCATACGCTCAAGGAGTAGAGTTGCCCATGGACTATGCAGGTCCTATAGCCGAAGGCTTTGAAATAATAGAGCTGAAGCCTTGCAAGATGATGATATTTCAAGGTCAGCCCTACGATGATGAAAAATTTGAGGATGCTATTGATGAAATCTGGGAGCTGATGAAAAGCTATGATCCAAAGCTTTATGGGTTTGAATGGGCTGATGGGGATGCCCCAAGATTCCAGATGGAACCGCAGGGTTACAGGGGTTATATAGAAGCCAGACCCGTGAGACAGATTTAAATTTTCTGTCTCTTTTTTATGTGGTATAATATGGCTAGATTTATGCTGCAAGATAACTATCAATTATGGGGAGTGAATAGTATGATCACTATTGATGAATTAATTTCAATCGATAAATCAGCTTTGGGTGAAGCAGCGAAGAACTTATGCAAGGAAGACCTGCCAATGCTTGTGAGATGCCTTGAAGAGAAAGATGATGATATAAGGTATAAAGCATTATTATTGCTGCAGCATCGCTCTCTTCTATTTGATGATGTTTATCCCTTCTGGGATAAGTTTTGTGAAAAATTGAGAAGCAGCAATTCATATCATAGAAGCATTGGACTCATGCTTATTGCTGAGAATACGAGATGGGATTGCTCAAATAAAATAGATGTCATAATCGATGATTATTTGTCTTTGCTAAACGATGAAAAGCCGATCACCAAGCGCCAATGCATCCAGTCCTTGACCAAAATCATTCCTTATAAGCCTCATCTGCTTGAAAAGATAGCAGGCAGTTTAATGGATGTTAAAATCGATGGCATAAGAGAAACCATGAGAAAGCTGGTATTGATCGATATTTTGGAAGCTCTTGTTATGATCAGGAAATATGATAAATGCAGTAGCGTTGACGATTATATATTTAGCGCACTTACCGGCGGGCTGCTGGATAAAAAGTCTATAAAACATTTTGAATCAATCATGGGGCTTGAAAAATAAAGCTTTGGCATGGGGATGAACAAGAGAAGAGTGTATATCAAGGGACTGCTGTCGTAACTGAAGCAGTCCTTTTAAAAATATTTACAAGATATGCAACCCAAATGGGGGCTCAAGTGTCTAACCTAAGGGAGTGAGAAATATTGAGCTTTGATGAAATAATTGATAAATATAAAGATGCGATTTTCAGGATGGTCTATGTACACATAGGGGATTTCCACAGATCAGAGGATATAACCCAGGAAATATTTATAAGGATATATAGAAGCTTAAGCAAATTTCGAGGCGACAGCAGCATATATACCTGGATATACAGGATATCCATAAATACTATCAGGACTTATGCAAAAAAGGACAGAACCATAGCTGATACACTCTCTGTTGATCATATGGAAGACATTCCTGATGATGCTTGGGATGAGGAAAAGCTGGTAGAGGGACTGCAAAATTCCAGTGTAATAAGCTTGATACAAAGGCTCCCGGATAAATATAAGGAAGTGCTGGTCTTATATTACTATCAAGACCTGAAGGTGGAGGATATATGCTCTGTGCTGAATGAACCTTCAGGAACAATAAAGAGCAAGCTTCACAGGGGAAGGAACATGCTTAAAGAGATGCTTTTAAAGGAAGGTGTAAGCAATGGATAGATTCGATAAGGAGCTCAAAAATAAATTAAATGCGGAACTGAAGGATATCGTATTATCTGAAGAAGCCATAGTCAAGATTAAAGAGCAATTGAGGAGAGATAAAAGCTTTGGTTTCAAAGACGCTTCGGCAAATTTCTTGAACTATGAAATAAAGATACCCTGCAGCGCTTGTATAGCTGGCATTGCTTTAGCAGTCTTACTGGGCATCAGTTCTTTTACGGTAACGGACAAAGATATAGTGAGCTTTATGAATAGAAATATCATTAAGATTACCGATTATTGGGAGGAAGTGCGTTGAAGTATTTTAAAATAAAGGTAAAGTATCTGATCTTACTGCTTATAGCCCTTAGCTTTCTTTATGCTTCCGTACCTTTTGCCTACTCAAAAATTGCTAAAGGCTATGAGAGAAAAGGCAAGATAGAGCATGCCGCTGTATATTATGAAAAGTCCCTATCTCTTGTTCCAGACTTTTTGAAAAGCGGCGAAGACATATACGACTATGCAAACACTCTATCCAGCGGCGCAATGGAGCATTCCCTATACAAAATATTTCCTTATGGGCATGGGGGCGCAGGGAACAACATGGTTCCCACAGATGAAGCCCTTAATACAGCCATAAGCCTGTATAAGGATCTTATTGAAAACCACAGCAGTGACCCCTGGGCAAAATGGGCACATATAAGGCTGGCAGAAATATATATATACCTTGGTGATTACAAAGAAGCGGAGAAATACCTGATGTCCGGCAAAACCAATGCAGATGCAGGGCTTATCTATGTTCTGTATAACTCTACAGGAGAATATGATAAAGGTATAAATCTGCTGGAAGATTTGATAGAAAACAATAAGAGTTATTTTGATATGAATTATTATGATGGCCTGGCTAATTTATATATCCAATCCGGCAAGTATGACGAAGCCATATATACCTATAAGCAGGCGTTGAATAAAACCGCAGAGATTAATAAAGACAGCTCTGAAGAATATCTTATCGATAAGAAAGAAGAGCTTAAAGTAAAGATTAAAAAGGCCCAAGAAATGGAATACAACAAGGAAATGGAGATAAAAGGGATTGACAGCGAAATGGGTGAATGCAGAGGCAGAGTCACCGTAGACGGTAAAGGTGTTGAAGGAGTCAGGGTATATATCAAGGATAAGGAGATATATAAAGATAACTATATAGGCAGCACACTTGATTTTCCTTTCACAACTACCGATAAAGACGGCTATTATTCTATCGACGATGTGCTGCCGGGGGAATACGACATAGGAATTGGAATAAGACCTCACGAAATACTGGGCAAAGCCTATTTGGACAATAGAGACGACCAAAGGATTCTTCAATCGAGAGGTATTCTGCTCAATGATTTTGAATTCAAGACATCTATAGAAATCCTGACGCCGGATGACGAGATAAAGGTCAGCAAAGATAAGCTGGAAATAAGCTGGAAGGAATATGAGGGTGCTGAAAGCTACAGCCTTGTTGCAGGATTGATGATTGAAGGTTCCTATGGGACTTCTATATTCGCAGATAAAATAAAAGAAAACAAAGCAGTAATAGATATAAAGAAAGTTGCTCCGGGATTCATGGGATTAGCATCCTTTAATGATGAAAATAGGCCAACTCCGGGCACATTGCTGGGAATGTATGGAGAAGGCAAGGTTATATATGGTGTTCAAGCCTATGACAGAAACGGAAAACTCATTAGCAGCAGCATGCCTGTGATAAAGACGACAAAACTGCCCAGGCATTTTGTGCTCATCACCCAGAAGCTTGAGGGAGATAACTTGATAAAGGCAGAGCAATATGAAAAAGCAAGGGATTGGTTTCTAAATTATCTGGATAAAAATCCTGAGGATGTGCATTCTCTGTATGTGTTGTCAAGATACTATGAATATTGTGAGGAAGACTATGCAAAGGCGAAAGAGTATCTCAACAGGCTCTACCAAATAACAAAAATTGAGGAATACAAGAGTCATATGGAGGGACTTTCTGATAAATAACCAAGGATAATTTAGCTATTTGAAGCACTTGCCCATTACACTGCTTTGGCAGTTCCAGCAGCTTCTGGCTGTGAGAGGAAAGCTTTCTCCGTTATGCAGGAATCTTGTTCTATATCTATGGCAAAGCTGTGCCTTGATAGCTAAATCATCTTTTTCACTTTCAGTATCGCTGTTGTAAAGAATTACAGACAGAACAATTATTATAGCCCCAACTATGTTTTTTAAGCCGATGTCTTTCTGCAGAATCAGGATATCTACTAAAATAGAAGACAAGAATTGTCCCGACAGTATTAGTATTGTTGAAGCTATTACACTTGTCTTGGAAAAGGTAAAGTTAGACAAGACAATAAACAATGCACCCATAAAGCCTCCTAAATATGCATAGAAAGGCGCATTTAGGAGGTTCACTTTTTCTATGACCATGCCTTGCATTGCTAAAAATACTATGATACTGCTTGCCAGAGCTCCGGCAATATGATTTATGAGATTTGATCCATAGATACCTATCTCAAAGCTCAGCTTCATATTTAGAGTTCTGATTATGATAAAGGAAGCACCGGTTAATATGCTTATAGCTATCATAAAAATGGACATGGCTCTACTCCTTACATAATGATTAATATTATCCCAAAGCAAATAGATACAACGGCAATTTTTTTGCTCAAAGTAATTTTCACTTTATCGAAGCCAAACCAGCCTTTGCTGTCTATCAGAAAGGAGATGAAAAACTGTCCGGCAATCATCGTCACTGTAGCTGCAAACATCCCTATATTGCTTATACAGTAAGAAACCAGCAGCACAGACGCAGCTCCTATGACCCCGCCTGAAAATAGCAGCGGATTTTTTTTGAATGTACTGGCCCATGGTTTATGCTCTTTATTTTCGAGGACTATAAAAAGAATGAAGGAAAGAATCAAACCCACAATATGGACAATCAGCCCGCTGTAATATAAGCCTACTCCGGATGCTAAAACGCTGTTTAAAAAGTTCATCAAGGTTGTCATGATCCCCATCAGAATCAGCACAGTAAAAATATTCAAGGATTTCTTATTCATAATATCCTCCTGACAAACGCTTTAATCTTTTATAGTCAAGTATGATCATGCCTTCCTTTGTTTTCTCAATGATGCCCTCTGTGCACAAATCCTTTATAACCCTGTTGAGATGCCTATAGCTCACACCCAGAAAGGTGGCTAATTCAGTAAGATTATTAGTTTTTATTTCATCAGCAAGCTTATTTCTGTTTTCATCGGAGGTGACGGAAACCAGGTAGCTTGCAAATCTATTTACAAAAGGATAGGATTGATTCAATGTAGCAACATTTGATAAGGTATAAAGCTTATGGCTCAAATTCTCGATCACGAATCTTAAAAACACACTATCATCATAGGCGTGATCCCTTATATCTTTCATCTTAATCCCCATGAGGGTTACTTCGGTCAATGCCTCTACATTAGCTTTGACTCTATAGCCCTTTAGCAGCTCTAAGTCACCGATTACGGATAACGGCGTATAAAACCTGAGCAATATGGATTTTCCATTTTCCTGAGAGGAATATATCTTTATTTTCCCCTTGAGAACAAAGTAGAACCATTCAAGTTCATCGTTGATCCGGCAAATCAGCTCCCCTTTTTCGCATAGAAAAAGCTTCATAAACTGTGACATATCTTGCTGAAATATATTATTTAGCTTGAATCTGTCAATATAATTATTTGTTAAGCTCAAATCATTCAGCAGCTTCATTCAAATCACCCCTACTATTATTAGTATAAATATTGGAAAGAAAATTAAAAAGGACATATGTCCTGTATTTACAAAATTAATATTTGGTAGTATAATGACATTTAATATACCAAAATCAATGACTGAAAGAGTACTTATAGTAAATTGTCGCAGCGAGCCGGCGGTTGGTGAGAGGACCGGAACATTTGGACTATAGGGAATGGGTTCATGAGATGCAAGGTGAAACAAGTATTCTTGGAGTATCTGATGCCGTGCCCTCACGTTACAGGGGTAAGATATCGAGCATTATGCTTTGTATCTGAAAAGTTGAGATTTTGAAGTAAATTAGGTGGCATAGCGAAACGTATGGCATTTCGTCCTGATACAGGCGAAATGCTTTTTTATTTACTTCGATCTAAATTGGGTGGCACCGCGAAATAGGCCTGTTTTCGTCCCATGTTAGGATGAAATCAGGCCTTTGTTATTGCATTTAAGGAGGTGGCATCATGCTTTGGCGTAAAAAATGAAAGGCGATAGAAATATATAAAGAATATAAAATTTGTTGGGAGGAAAATAAAATGAATAAAAACTTTGGTAACTTTGGAGGACAATATGTGCCCGAGGCGTTGGTAAAGCCTCTTACAGAGCTGGAGGAAGCTTTTCAAGGCTATTGCTATGGTGAAGAATTTAAAAATGAATATAAAAAATATATGAAGGAGTATGTGGGAAGACCTTCACTGCTCTACTATGCCGAAAGGCTTACAAAGCATCTGGGAGGAGCTAAAATATATCTCAAGAGAGAGGATCTGAATCACACCGGTGCCCATAAGATAAACAATGTCATAGGCCAGATACTTCTGGCAAAGCATATGGGAAAGAAGCGGGTAATAGCCGAAACCGGCGCAGGACAGCATGGCGTTGCAACTGCAACCGGTGCAGCTCTTTTCGGTATGGAATGCACCGTATTCATGGGTGAAGAGGATATGAGAAGACAGGAGCTGAATGTGTTCAGAATGAGGATGCTGGGCGCAGAAGTACAGGGAGTTGCTTCGGGGACCGCAACTTTGAAGGATGCAGTGGATGAGGCATTTAATGAATATGTGAGAAGGGCAGGGGATACCTTCTATGTTGTAGGCTCTGCGGTAGGCCCCCATCCTTATCCTTTGATGGTAAGGGAGTTCCAGAAAATAATAGGTGAAGAGGCAAAGGTTCAAATACTGGAAGCGGAAGGAAGACTGCCGGATTATCTCATAGGCTGTGTTGGAGGAGGAAGCAACGCCATAGGGCTATTCTATGATTTTTTGAAAGATGATGATGTAAAGATCATAGGAGTAGAGGCTGCAGGCAAGGGAATAAAAACAGGATTGCATGCTTCTGCCTTTGAAGGCGGGAAGGTAGGGGTGATCCACGGCATGAAAACCTATATGATGGCTGATGATAAGGGCAATATAAAACCGGCTTATTCAATATCGGCAGGCCTTGACTATCCGGGTGTGGGCCCTGAGCATGCTTACCTCAAAGATATCGGAAGGGTAAATTATGTATCCGTTACGGATGATGAAGCCATGGAAGGCTTCAGGCTACTTTCCAGGACAGAGGGCATAATACCTGCTATAGAGAGCTCTCATGCCCTGGGATATGCAGCTATGGCAGCGCCGAAGATGAAAAAAGAAGAGATTGTTCTCATAAATCTTTCCGGCCGCGGAGATAAAGATGTAAACACAGCCTACGAGTATTTCACTGGAACTTCTAGGGCGATTTGAGGAACACGGATTAACACGGAGAAATCCACGGATTAGCACGGTAAGATGTCATCCTGAGGACTTGTCCGAAGGATCTTATACCATGGGGAGAAATACCAAAGGCAACGCAACACATAGTATAGGGGGACGCTACAGTGTCTAAAGAATAAGCATATGTGTAGTTCACAAAGGCATTGATTTTGATAACTCGTCTAAAATAGAGTGCTTGGAGAATTATATATCACGCAGGAATCAAAGCTGCTAACTTACTCTAAGGTTCTCCGCTAAGTTCCTGCTTAGATATATTAATTTTTCATGTAATAGTCTCTATTTTAGATTTTTTATGAGGTCAAGCTCTGGAAGTGCCTTTGACCTAAGAGCCATGCCCAAAGCCAGAGGCCAGAGGCCAGTGGCTAGCGGCAATAAAAAAATTCCGTGCCTTTCCGTGTTCCCCGTCCTTCACGACTCTTAAGGAATACCCTAACACTCCTGAGTTCTGAGCTCTAAATCCTGAGTTCTATACACAACAAATATATTTGAAGCAAATAGGCGCATATGATAAAGTTGATATATAATCCAAAGAAAAGCATATCGAGGTGCCGCTATGTACAAGATAATGATAATTGAAGACGATAAGAAGCTTCAGGAGCTGGTCAGGAGCCATCTAGAGAAGTATGGCTATCAGACCTGCACTGTAGAAGACTTTTCAAACATAAAAAAGGAATTTATTAAAAACAGCCCTAATCTGGTCCTTATGGATATCAACCTGCCGTACTATGATGGCTTCTACTGGTGTAGAGACATAAGGACTGTATCAAAGGTACCCATAATATTCATCTCTGCAAGAGGCTCGGATATGGATCAGGTGATGGCTATAGAAAATGGCGGAGATGATTATATCACCAAGCCTTTTTCTTACGATCTCCTCATAGTGAAGATAAAGGGAGTCATCAGAAGAGTATATGGAGAGTATTCTGAAAGCACTCATGCCGAGGTTTTTGAAGTGGACGGCCTGTACATGCATATCCATCAAAATGTTATAGAATACAATAATAGAAAGGTCGAGCTCAGCAGCAAAGAATTCCTGCTGCTATACTCTCTCCTCAAAAATGTGGATCAGATAGTCTCAAGAGAAGAGCTCCTGGAAATATTATGGAATGATATAGATTTTGTAGATGATAACACCTTATCGGTGAATATCACCAGGCTGAGGAAGAGGCTTGAGGAAATAGGAATAGCGGATGCTATAGAAACTAAGCGGGGGCAAGGCTATAGATTGGTCAATAACTGGGGCAAAACCTTAGGATAGAGGAGCTGTATTCGATGAATTTCAGAAAGCATGTTAAGGACAGAATCGGCTATACAGCAGTTTTTTTTATAAATGCATTGCTGATAATTCTTATCATGAATTTAACCTTGATCATCAATGAAAAAAGGGTTTCAAAAGAAAATATATTTTATTCATTTTTAATATCATCTGCACTATATCTGCTCTTCATGACATACGACTATATCAAAATGAAGCCTTTCTATAGCTATCTGCGCAAGGCAGCCGACTCGGAAGGAGATTTGAACAGCATCTTAAGCATAGCAGAAGTCAGGACTCAAGAGCAGTTAATGTATAGTAAAATTTTGAAGGAATCCTATAAATCATATACCGACAAGCTTTCTAAATATGAAGAGAACCAGAAACAATATATTTATTTCATCAATCAGTGGGTGCATCAGATGAAGACTCCTGTATCAGTGATCAATCTTTTGCTTCAGGATAAGGATAAGGAAAATTTCAAGGAGACTCTGGAGAGCATATACGAAGAAAATGAAAAGATAACCCATGGGCTGGACATGATGCTTTGCAATGCCAGGCTAAGTCAATTCAACCTGGATTTTAAAGTGGAAAAAGTAGACTTGCTATCAGTTATAAGAACGGTTGTAAATGATAATAAAAAAGCCCTTATAAGATACTCCATATATCCCAAGATCATATGCCGGGAAGCTATGACGGTGGAAACGGATAGCAAGTGGATAGCATTTGTGATCAATCAGATACTGATCAATGCAATAAAGTATTCAAAGGATGTGTCATCAGAAGAAAAATATATAACCTTTGAAGTGAACGACGAAGGGTCAAGGCTGGTTTTGTCTATCGGGGACCAGGGCATAGGAATACCGAAAGAGGATAGGAACAGAGTGTTTAATGCATTTTTTACCGGAAAAAACGGGAGAAAAACATCGGAATCAACAGGAATGGGAATGTATCTGTCTAAAAGGATATGTGATGAGCTGGGACATGGTCTATCGTTTGAGTCTGAGGAAGGAAAAGGGACGAAGTTCTTCATTGCATTTTATAAGGGGAAAAGCATATTTAACCTTTCAAAATTGTAAGGGACATCATTATAACGAAAGGGAAATCGATACTAAGATTTCCTTTTTATATTTATAATAAGTATGTAAATAACCCATGGGATAAAGCAATAGATAAACGGAGGTAATAAGATGTCAGTACTAAAAGCTGAAAACATAACCAAGATATATGGAAATAAAAAAGGAGGCTTGAGGGTAAAGGCTTTAGATAAATTCAGCATCAGCATAGAAAATGGAGAATTCGTGGGAGTTATGGGCCCTTCGGGAAGCGGAAAAACTACCCTTTTAAATATATTGGCTACTATAGACACCCCTTCTTCGGGAGAGCTTTATATAAACGGCACCAACCCTGCAAAATTAGATGAAAAACATACAGCCTTGTTCAGAAGGAAAGAGTTGGGCTTTATATTCCAGGACTACAACCTCCTGGATACCCTGTCTATAAAGGAAAATATAATACTGCCTTTGGTATTGGAGAAGATGGAGCCCAAGGCAATCAATGAGAAGGTGAATGACATAGCAGGGCTTTTAAACATACCGGATATACTTGACAAAAGAACCTATGAGGTATCCGGTGGACAGCAGCAAAGGGCTGCCTGCGCCAGAGCTCTTATACACAATCCATCTATAATCCTCGCGGATGAGCCTACGGGAAATCTGGACTCAAAATCTTCCCAGGAAGTGATGGAATCCATAAAGACCTTGAATGAAGAGAAAAATGCCACCATAATGATGGTCACTCATGATCCCTTTGCAGCAAGCTTTTGCCATAGGATAGTGATGATAAAGGATGGCCAGTTTTTCCTGGAGATAGTAAAGGGCAGCAACAGGCAGGCATTTTTCCAGGAAATATTAGATTCTCTTTCTCTGCTGGGGGGTAATTACAATGACATTGCGTGATATAGCCTATAAAAATATTAAGGGGAACTTCAACAGATATGTGATGTATTATCTCAGCAATACCCTTGTGGTCATGGTATTCTTCATATTTGCAAACTTCATATTCAATCCTACGGTATCCAATGTCAAAACATTAGGAACTAAAGGTGTACTGACCGCCAACACTATGATAGTATGTGAATTTCTCATATTGGTATTTACTTTTCTATTTACCTTTTACTCAATTTCAAATTTTCTTAAATCCAGAGAAAAAGAATTTGGGCTTCTATCCATGTTTGGCCTGACTAAATCGGAGATAAGAAGCTATGTTAATTATGAGAACTTGTTTGTTTCCTTTATATCTATAATCACAGGGCTTCTGCTGGGGGCGCTTTTCTCAAAGCTGTTCTTTATGGCAATAACGGTTATTATGGCCTTAGATATAGAGGTGCCATTTCTGATATCATTAAAAGCAGTGATTATTACTGCACTGAGCTTTATTGCATTGTTTCAGGGAATAAACTATGTTACCACTTTCAGGATCAAGAACAATAACATAGCGGAATTATTAAGGGGGGCCAGAGTAGCCCAGGATGTGCCTAAGTTTTCGGTGCCTAAAACAGTCATGGCTGTCCTATTTATTGCCATAGGCTATGGAATGGCAGTGGTTTCAGGTGTGATGATAATTCTCACAATGTTTCCTGTTTTGTTCTTTACAGTAACAGGCACCTACTTTTTATTCTCGCAATTCAGCGTTTTCATAACTAGTAAAATCAAGAAAAACAAAAGGGTATTTTACAACGGCACAAATATGATCACCCTGTCCCAGATAATATATAAGCTGAAGGACAACGCAAAGGTGCTTTTTATTGTAGCAATACTGGGAGCAATTACGTTAACGGCCTCTGCCAGTGTGTATTCTATCCAGCAAAGCATAAAAGGGAAAGTGCAGTTAAGCGATCCAAATGATATTAGTTTTGTGGAAATAGGTGCCGGATTAAATGATATGTCAATATTAGAGAAAACAGAAAAAGTCTTAAAAAAATATGGACACGAATTAAGTAATAAAAACCAGCTTGTCTTGTTGAAAGCAAAAAATCCGGATAAACCCGTTAACTATGATATCAAAAAGGCAAAAAATCCACATCGCAATCCGAATACAGAGGATTTTTATATAATGTCTAACTCGGATTATAACAATCTGGCGGATCAGTTTAAAAAAGAAAAGGTCACCTTGACTGAAGGCGAAGTTTATGTCAATTCTTATGAAATAATAATTATGGGGGCAAAAGATGAAAAGATATTTGAGGATAATAAATTTTTGACCTTAGTCATAAACGGAAAGCCTAATAAATTAAAGCTTGCAGGTGAGATGATTGGAGGAGTTATTAACGTCGGCCGAAACAAAACCAATGTAGCTGTAGTGAGCGACAGTGATTTCAAAAGCTATAAAGATGACACACCAAAGGAAGAGCAGCTTATGTACCATGGATATAATATCAGAGACTGGGAAAAATCAGCTAATGCAGTAAATGAAATAGCGTCCTCTGTTCCTCAGAATGAGAACATCTTTTTCACAGAAAAAATAACAAGCTTTATTGATGTATTTCAGACCATGTCACTGTTCCTATTTATCGGAACATTCGTATCAATATTGTTCTTCATAGCTACGGGCAGCATCATATACTTCAAGATGTTCAATGAAATCAAAAAAGACAGGCAGGAATTTATATCTCTAAAGAAAATGGGGATGACAGAAGGCGAAATGAAGAAAATAGTATCTGCTCAATCCTTTATAGTATTCTTCTTGCCCTTTATAGTGACCTTCAGTCATGCTACATTTGCGATAATTGCTTTGAGCAATCTGCTTTCAAATAACATCACTGTATATTTCCTTACTGTAGCAGCTATATATCTCGTATTCCAAAGCTTTTACTATATATTTGCAAAGACCATGTACACAAGACAGATAAAGAATTTCGAGATTTAACACTGAACTAACCCGCCCTAAGTTCCCGCCTCTATAGGCGGCGGTTTCAAAGGGCGGCTAAGTCCAGCATGGACTCGACTAACATTCAGCGGAGTTGAAACCCCACTGAATGAAGTCTCGTTCAAAAATATGATTGTAATTTATTTCTGATTCTGTTAAAATCAATAATAGATTAAAAGGAGGTGAAATGATGAATACAATGGTCTCGGTTAACACAATTTTAGACAGAATTGCTAATTATATCTCTCATATTACAGCAAATAAGAACGCACAAGGGGGTAGTCTGTCCAAAATTATATATTATGTTAACTGAGCAAGCGAATCATCATTTTAGATATTATTATAAAAGTATACCCGGGTATGATTTCTTGCCCGGGTTTTGTTATAACTCATAAGAAATCAAGAAAGGTTTTCTTATTGCAAATATTGAGTGTTCAAAGACCTGGGCGGTATCTATACTTGCTCAGGTCTTTAAAATTGCCCGGGTTGAAGGGAGAATGTGATCATGATAGAAATTGCTTTGCAGGATATAGAAAAGTATTACGGCGCAAACCATGTATTAAAAGGGGTAAGCTTCGAAGTGAATCAAGGGGACAGAGTAGGCCTATTAGGCAAAAACGGAGCAGGCAAGACCACGCTCTTTAAAGTATTGGCCGGGATTGAAAATTTGGATAAGGGGAACAAGATGATGAGAAAAGCTGCCGTTGTAGGGTTGCTTCATCAGATACCGGAGTTTCCGGCAGACTTTACAGCCTATGATGTATTGTATTCGGCTTTCCAGGATGTATTGGAAGTCCACAGTCAGATGAGGGAACTGGAAAAGCTTATGGAAAGGCAGGCATCGGATGAGATATTGAAAAAATATGGCAGCTTGCAGCAGCTTTTTGAAGCCCAAAACGGATATTCAATAGAAGAAAATATAAATCGCATTTGCATAGGATTAAAGATTGATAAGGATATGGCAGAAAAGGAATTCAATATGCTGAGCGGCGGGGAGAAGACCCGGGTCATGCTGGGAAAGCTCATGCTGGAGAACCCCGATATACTTTTGCTGGATGAGCCCACCAATCACCTTGACCTGAGCTCCATAGAATGGCTGGAAGGGTTCTTAAAAGAGTATAAAGGTACCTCTATCATCATTTCCCACGACAGATACTTTCTGGATAAAGTTGTAAACAGAATAGTAGAAATAGTGGATGGGAAAGCGGAGATTTATGAAGGCAACTATTCTTATTACATCAGGGAAAGGCAGGAGCGATATGAAAGTCAATTGGCAAAATACAATCAGGAGCAAAAAAAGATAAAGCAGCTTGAGGAAGCGGCTAAGAGAATGCACGAGTGGGCAAAAAGAGCCGACAATGAGGCTATGCATAAAAGAGCCTTCAGCATAGAAAAAAGGATAGAACGGATGGATAAGACTGATAAACCAGTGATTGAAGGAAATATGAATACGGGATTCCAGGAGTATGGCTTTTCAGGCAAGGACATGGTCTATGCAAAGGGCTTATGCAAAAATTATGGAGACAAAAAGGTATTAGACGGACTGGATTTCCTCGTGCAGAAAAATGAAAGGATAGCTGTGCTGGGAGACAATGGCTCAGGCAAGTCAACGCTTATAAAGATTATAACAGGAGAGGCAGAGGCTGATGAAGGTATAGCCAGGATGGGAGATAGCGTCAGGTATGCATACCTCCCTCAGATTGTAACCTTCGAAAATCCCAGGCTGACCATTCTGGAGACGGTGATACAAGCGTTAAATCTCCAGGAAGGCCAGGCAAGAAGCCTTCTCGCTAAATATAAGTTCAAGCAGGAGGAGGTCCAAAAGATTGTTGAGAATCTGTCCGGAGGGGAAAAAAGCAGGCTAAGGCTTTGCATTATGATGCAGAAGGATGTGAATCTCCTCATTCTGGATGAGCCGACAAACCATCTGGATATAGATTCGAGAGAGTGGCTGGAAAGTGCACTGGAAGACTTTATGGGCACTCTGGTATTCGTATCCCATGACAGGTATTTTATAAATAAATTCGGAAGCAGGATTTCAGAGATTTCAGATGGGAAAATAACCGACTTCTATGGGGACTATGAATATTACAAAGAAAAGAAAACCTTTAGTCAGCAAGAAAATAAGGAGGAAACTCGGGTAAAGACAGAAAAAAGACAACGTGAAAAGATAGAGACTGTTGATAAAAAAGCAAAGGAATCGGAGGAAAAACGCATAGAACTGGAGGCTTTAATAGACAGCCTTGAAGCAAATCTCACGGATATCAATTGCAGCATGGAGAACTGCGGTGAAGATTATGAAGCCTTAGATTCTTTATATAAGAAAAAGGTGAAAATTGAGACAGAGATTGAAAAGCTTTATGAAGAATGGGTTTTATTAAGTGAAACACATCAATCACATTATTAGTAATAATATGTAGAAAAAACCAAATTTGTATGGTAGGATTTAGATATATAGGGAGAAGATTGGAAGTGAAGCATATGTCTATAAAGCTGGAGAAAGGACAACCAGGGCATTTGCTATTATCCTTTGACTACGATGAAGAAAAAATAAATAAAATTAAGACCATACCAGGGAGAAAATGGGATGCAGACATTAAAAAATGGATTTTGCCTGATAATAAAAATACTATAGATAAAATAAGGAAACTGTTTTCACATTTTGAATTTATAGATTACAGAGAGCAGACTGCTTCAGTATATAAGCCAAATGAAGATATCCTAATCGAAAAGTTGGATAGAGAATTAAAGCTAAGGGGTTTCAGCCAAAAAACAATTAAATCATATATAGGGCATATAAGAAGATTTCTGGAGCATAATCGGAATGAAGAATATCCTTTAAAAAAGGAATTGATTGAGAAATATTTATTGGATTTGCTTGAAACTAAGAATGGCTCTCATTCATATGTAAATCAGGCAGTTAGCGCAATAAAATTTACATTAAAAAATGTGAATAATGATGACATGGATATTATGATAAAAAGACCGAAAAAGGAAAGAAAGCTACCTGAAGTGCTTAGTAAAGATGAAGTTCTTAATATATTAAATGCACTAGATAACAAGAAGCATAGAGCAATATTGTTTATGGTATATTCTGCAGGATTAAGAGTTGGAGAAGTAGTTAGGTTAAAAATCACAGATATTGATCCTGATAGGATGTTGATCCATATTGTACAAGGTAAAGGTAAGAAGGATAGATATACAACATTATCAGAGATTGCTTTGACTGAATTGAGAAATTATGCAAAAGAATATAAATCGGAGACATGGCTATTCCCTGGACAAAACAATAAAGAATTTATTACCGAAAGGACAGTACAAAGAATATTCGAAAATGCCAGGGCTAAAGCAGGAGTGAAGAAAAAAGTATCGGTTCATAGCTTGCGGCATTCTTTTGCAACGCATTTATTAGAGGGAGGGATTGACTTAAGATATATACAGGAACTATTAGGACATGCTAGTTCTAAGACGACAGAAATTTATACTCATGTAACTCAAAAAAGTATACAAAACATTGTAAGTCCGCTTGATGTAATAGCTAGAAAAGATAAATGAAATTAGTCTATAGGGGGGATTAGCGACATAGGTCGCAAAACATCCCATATTGTAGGTATTAGCGACAGTCGGTAATACCTACAATATGAAATATTAGACGACATATGTCGGGTATACCATAGTTAAGCGACATACCATGAGGAGGTCGGGCGTCCATACCCGGATTTATTAGGGTAAGACGTTGGAGTTAAATCAATGCATATTTGTTAGAAAATGGGGATTAAAGATTATTTATGTAATGCAGGGGAGGCAAATAAAGTGGCAAGAGTTTATGGAATTAAAAAGCGATTAGAGCAAAATAAGATTGACAAAAAACTTATAAAGGAAATTATAGGAAACGGGGATTTAGTAGAAGTCATTACACGGATGGAAACTTTACTTGATTCTATTATAATGTATGAAAGTTTGGATTCTTGTGCCTGTCTGGGCGGCAGAGAATATCTGAAAAAATGTGGAAAAATTGGTAAAGAATTGACCGGCAAATCCATAAATGGGAAAATACTCTATCTCAATAGTAAGATTTTTCTTTCCGAAAGTATCGCCTTAAATAATGACGGTACATTGACTGCGGTACTGGTTTATAAAAACAATGATAAGTATTCGTGCGTTTGCTCAGCCACCGTTTGTAAAGATGTGAAAGTTTCAGATCTTGCTCTATCAAAAAGCAATTCTGTTGACCGTGACATGCCTTTATCATACTGTTTATGTTGTGCGGGGTCATTTCGCCGCCATTTACAATTAATGTTAGATGTTAAACTGAAAACAAAGGAAATTATTTCGTCTCCGATTAACAGCCGAGGTGAAAAACCATGTGAATTTGTTTTTGAATTTAATTGATACAGCTTCCACCAATAAGCATAGTTAGAAGTTATTTTACTTTGCATTCCTTATATTTTCTGTGTGATAAAAGGGCTCGACATCCGTGTTGAGCTCCAAGCAAGGGGTCATGGTCCGTCGCCTAACAAGACATCTGCGCAAGGGGTGCGTAAAGCAGAAGCATGTAGAAAGGTTATGCTGTACGAGCATGAAGAAGGCGCACCCACATCCGAGCCACTAAGTCGAAGTGTCACTAAGTGGCTCGGACGTCGCAGATGCAGACCGTTCTTTGACATGGAGAGCAAAGAACGGAGTGTCTAGGGACGGGTATATAAGTTTGGCTTCGAAGAATATATTAGGCAAAGGATGGTTGTCATGAATGCAAAATATTGGGATAATAAAGTAGAGTGGCTAAAAGCTATACGCACAGGTTGGTTCAATGTGGATTATATTGAGTTTTTGGTAGAAAAGGTTTGGAAAATTCACAAGCCAGTAAATATAATTGATTTTGGCTGTGGTTTTGGATATGTTGGATTAATATTATTACCGATTTTGCCCAAAGGAAGTACATATACAGGTATTGATATAAGTGACAATCTATTAAATGAGGCAAAGAATATTTTTGCAAATTCTGATTATAAAACAACTTTTGTAAAAGAAGATTTAAATAACTATATACCCAATAAAAAGTACGATATTGCAATATCTCAAGCAGTTTTAAGGCATATTCCAAATGCAAAGTTTATCCTAGAAAAAATGATTCAGTCTGTTGCAAGTGGTGGTTTGGTTATTTGTATGGAGACAGATATGGAAATGGAAAAGGCGGGGCAATATTTTAGTGGTTTGGATTATAGTGAACTAGGTAAGATACCTTTGATGCAAAAAATGTGGAAGAAAGAGTTAAATAGTGGTGGAAGAGATTATAGATTTGGGATAAAAATACCTTCGCTAATGCAAGAATTCGGATTACATAATGTCAGAGTAAGAATGAGTGACAGTGTATATTTTATAAATCCTTATGGAGATAAATCTGAGCATTCCAAACAATATGATGCAATTACTTCAGCTTGGGGATGGAATAAAAAATTATCAGAAGAAGAGAAAAAAGCATATATTAAATATCTAGAGGATAAAGGATTAGATGGCCAGGAGGCTGAAATGTATGTTAGCAGTGAGCAGAAAATTAGTGAATATGTAATGAATAATAAAGATAATGCATTCATTATTAAAGCACCATGTACACTAATATCTTTTGGAATAAAATAAATCTTTAGTATAGAGGGGCAATAATCCTTAGTAGCAAGGCTATGTGAGGTTCCCCACATCAGAGAACAATGCATCTCCACAAGGGCGCGTATGGCTGGAGCATGAAGTAGGCGCGCCATATTGCTTCACCGGGTGCGAGCACCGGCAGGGGGTATTCCTTATATGTCCGGTTCAGCAACATTGGAGGTGCGAAACGTTAGAGTACAGATAGTGCAGTGACCGGGCATCCACGCCCGGATTTGTTAAGGGCGGCTATGCTTTTTTTACTCAACATAATGAACATTATTTTATCGGAGGTTAATTATGGATGCTATTCTTATATTCATTGATGGGACTATTTGTGATACACGACATCGCCATCATTTGTTTGGAACTTCTCATTTTTATAGTGAAAGTCAAATTTTAAAGGATTTACCTACTTCAGATAGTGTTAAATGTTTAAAAGAACTATCTCAAAAGTACAAAATAATATATATCGGTGCTCGACCTAATTGTTACAAAGATATAACAAAAAAGTGGATTAATGAAACTGGATTTCCAGATGGAAATGTTTATTTATCTGAAAATCAAAGTGACAGATTAAAAATTGCTAAAAAGCTAAAAGAACAATATAACATTATTGCAGGTATAGGTGATAGATGGGATGATAACGAAATGCATTTAGAAATTGGATGTATAAGTATAATATTGAAAGAGTTTGAGGGAGATTGGAACACAGTTCGAAAATATTTATTGAAACAATAAATATTAATTCTATAAATTATACATTGTCATTTGGGACTAATTATTTATATGTTGTGTAATAGAGGTTTAAGTGGCTGGCCTCCATGTTGTAGATGTCAGCCTTTAGCTCTGCAGGGCACTATCCTTCCTCTAACATAGCATGACCGTTCGTGCTGGAAGGACGGGCTTTGAAGCAGTGCCAGCACATACATCTTCTCCAAGATAGGAGTTATCTAAGGTTCAGACGTATCGCTCATGCAACAACGTTATCTACAATTTGGCGAAATTCCGGGCATCTATGCCTGGATATAATAGGGCTATTTAAAAAGTCCATTATTTTTAGGGGATGATAAAGTGGTTCATTTTGAGAACCAGGAATCAGCCATTTATAAAAAGGGTTTATTGGTTAATCAATTAGTCCTTATTTTATCCATAGTACTTACTCAGATATTTGATGACACTTACCTTGAACCTCTTTTTAGGGGATTATGGATATTTTCAATTTCAACCTGGGGAATCCTTGCAGGGATGAAAACAGTTATGGCAAAGCAAAACAGGGTAGGTTATTTGTATTTTATTGGTACTGGTATTTTTTTAATATTTATTATTTATACGTATGTCATCATGAACTAATAAAGCAGACATACAGTAATGATATCAATTTACTATAAATTTATGTGTTGTATAGGTGATGCTAAATTAGCATGGATAGATGCATATTGGCATCCATACCAACCTCTGAAGTCAAGATCACCAAACAGCACTTAACACGAATATTCCTGCAAGGGTGCGGAGGGAAAGGCTCTAAAGTGCGACCGCACCACACCTGCGACCCTAAGAGATGTCACTCTAAGGGTCTCGGTGTCAGGAATATCAAGACGTTAGGCGAAAGGTCATTTTAGGCTAAATGTTCTGGTCAGAAAGCTGATTTTTCATAAAGGGGAGGGCATTATGGCTAGTATCTTGGGCAAAAGAGAAAGAATTATCTGGGTTTCATTAGTGAGCGTAATAGTAATAATTTCTATACCTGTTATTACGAAATATCAGACAACCTTAAATCTATTTAATCAAAGAGTCTTAGAATTCGAAGCTGAGAAAACAAACTGGATGCAGAGAGAGGCAAATTTGACTTCACAGGTTGCAGATCTCATAACCGAGTCAGAGAAACATTCCCAGCTTATAAGCACATTTCCGGCAAATAATCCGGATGTTATTAATGGTTTGAAACGGCAAGGATTTGACGGTAATGTGCAGGATATTATAAATGACCTCATAAAACATAATGAATTAATTCCATATGCAGGTGTATTGGGTGGGAAAATGGGTTTTTACAACAAAGAAAAGGTATATGTACTTTCAGATAAATGGGTTTATGCACATTTTGATGATGGGCACATCAATGGATATATGCTGCTTAGTTATAGTGTGAATAACGAGGCTATTTCATGGGAAGTGATTGATTCTTACTTATTTGGATAGTAATCCAACATTATTTTAGAATGTTATAAAAGGCAGCTCATCGCCTAACACAGCATGACCGTTTGTGCTGGTGGGACAGGCTTTGTAGCAGAGCCAGCATACATGCCTTCACCAAGATAAGAGCTATCTAGGGCTCAGGCATGTCGGTCATGCGAAACGTTAGACGTAATTTAGTCTGAGATAGTGATAACTCGAAAGTAAGAAAATTAGATTTATATGCAATAGCAAGGGGTATAAGCGCAAAATATATTTTTTTCATAAAGGGTGGGAAAAAGTGAGGATAACTTTAGGAGAATGCATACTTGATATTAATGTTGAAGAAAACGAAAGATATTATAAAAATGAAAGAAACATAACAGAAGACTGCCAATGTGATGGTTGTGAGAATTATGAACTAGCTGTCGAGCAAGTATCTTCTGAAGTTAGCAAAATGTTCAAGCAGTTAGGCTTAGATATTAAAAAGCCAGCCGAAGTATATGTGAATTGTTCCGATAATAACATTTTGCTCTATGGTGGATTTTATCATTTGTGTGGCACAATGATTGAAGGTAAATCAGCATGGGAGATTGTATCAAAAACAAAAAAGTCTATGGTCAGTCATTTAAATGAAGAAAGAATGTTTTGCATCGGAAAAGATTTCCGAATTTTCTTTCAGGAAGATTGCGCATTATTGAGTAAAGATTTTCCACGACCATGTATTCAAATGGAAATTCTAGCTTATTCGCCATGGGTACTACAAAAACAAAATACATATGAGCAACAGATATAATTTAAAATTATCTAAAAAACTCAAGGTGTATTGTTAAAAACTACGTCTAACAAGGCACTCCCATTCGTTGTGGCTGCAGGTGGTAAAGCCTTCGAAGAAGCCACAACACATGCTTTTGCCACCTAAAGGGGCTCAAGCATATCGGGAGTGCCAAAACGTTATCTTCAATATGGCGAAATGCCGGGCGTCCATGCCCGGATTTGTTAGGGAGATTTTTTGGATGGTTTATATTACGTCATAATTGTAAAATAAAACGATACGATATAAGAATTATTTATATTTTGTTTATGTATGGGGTGAAGATAGAATGACTGATATAAAGAACTTTTTGAAAAAATATACATTTGCTTTAACTGTATTTGTCGGTTGGATTACTACTGTTTATATATTGTATTTCATTAAATATGAAATGTATGCAGGAGCAATAGATGTTCTTTTGTTATATGTGGTTATCTTTCCGCCTGTAATTGCTTTATCTGATTTATTGTCAGAATCGACAGAAAACGAAAAGAAAAACAAAAAGCAATTACAAATCATTTTAGATGTGATAGGAATTGTTATAGCCGTATGCTTTGTTGTTTGGGCTTTATTTAAATCACCTTACATAGTAGGAATTTATGATATTTTAGCAATAGCTTTGTTTATGGTAATATTATCTCGGTTTCCTAAATTCCAAGAAAAGCTTAAAAATAAAATCAATCGAAAAGAACGTTCTGCTTTCGTAATATCCATTTATGTTATTTTGATTGTTGTTCCGATAATTTTTAATGCTGTAACAAGAACAACAACGGTAAAGGGAGCCGAAATAATCCTTGAAAACAATGGTTATGCTGACGTAACATATGCCGACTTAATTGATGATGAAAGAGCTTTAAGTATTGTTTTTGATGATAAAACAACTTTAAAAAAGGACAATACACGTGATGATTTAGGTTTCTATTTATTTAAAGCAAGCAAAAATAATAAAGAGTATGGTGTCGCAATAAATATTTTGGGCGGAGAAATTTCAGGTGAAACTTTAATAGAAAGCAATCCTTATATACATTATTACATTCGATAATCATGAGATTATGAGCATAATCTGTATTTTATTTAAGTCGTACAATTCATAAGAAGTGTAGTGCGAGATTTTTAAGGAGTTGCACTCCATGGCAACTTCTGAGCAAGGGGTCACCATACTAAAGATAACAAAGCATCTCCACAAGGGCGCGAAGAGTTGAAGCCGGAGGTAGGCGTGCCATATTGCTTCACCGGGTGCGAGCACCGCCAAGGGGTATTCCTCATATGTCCGGTTCAGCAACATTGGAGATGCCAGACGTTAGCTGAAATCCTATAGAAGAGAGTGCTAATTTTAGAGGATGAAAAAAGAATTAATATCACAATAGTATTAAAGTGCAAACTAGAGATTATTTATAATATTTCCATCGGAAACCTTGCAGTAATGTGTTTTTATTGCAAGGTAATATTTTCGGAATTATGTTATTTTTATTTGGAGGTGAGATTGGAGATGGAATGGTTAACTCAGATGAATGATGCATTAAATTATATAGAGCTTAATTTGCAAGGAACAGTTGATTTTAGTGAAGTAGCTCATATTGCTTGTTCTTCTTTAACTCGATTTCAAAGGATGTTTACATTTATGACAGATATGACAATAGGTGACTATGTTAAATGTAGAAAGATGTCTCTTGCTGCTGAAGATTTGAAAAATACTGATATTAAGGTAATTGAACTTGCTCTAAAATATGGGTATAAATCACCAGAGGCGTTTACAAGAGCTTTCCAATCATTTCATGGTGCACCACCTACTGTCGTTCATAAGTCTGGAATCTCTAAAGTTTTTCATCCAATCTCATTTCAAATTAAAATAAACGGAGGAAATATGATGATGGGTTCAAAACCAGTAGTTCAAATTGAAGAGTTAAGTAATTTAAAGGTTGTATGCTTTCAAGTGAATTGTAAGGAACCTGAAAATGAAGCATGGAATCAAATGCGGAAGTGGGTAGTTAGTAACTTGAATGATTATGAAGCAAGAAGATATATTGGATATGCACCTTGCGGACATCATCCAGAGAGCAGTGAAGAGGAACCACATGAGTATGTCGCTATGATGCTATTATATGGAGAAGAAGGACAAAATGATTATATATCGGGAGCAAAAGTATGCGATGCCCCTAAGGGGCTATTTCTTGTTGGAGATGTAGTGTTAAATGAATTTGACGACAATGGAAACATAGATATTGGTGAATCAATGAAAAAATCCTCTTAGACTATTTATGAGTGCATGTTAGATATGAAAGGCTATACTATGGATTTTTCTGAAAGAAAATATTTAGAAGAAGTTGTTTTTCCAAAAGAATGGTTTTTAGCCGAAAATACTAAGGAATTACAGGCAGAGTATAAATTCTGGCTGCCAATAAAAAAACAATAGCTTTGAAAGGTACTCTGGAGGTGTATATTTTTGTATGAAAGAATGTTAAATAAACAGATAAGCCCCTCATTTACTGATATGATATCCTATTGCGGTGATGTGGGTGGGTTATGGATGACTGTCGATGAATATCTAAAGGATAAGTATGAGATAAAAGGCTGTATTCGTTTTCCATACGGTAACAAATATGGGTGGAGTATGAAATATAGCTGCAAAAACAGTCTTATATGCGATATCTTTGCAGAGAAAAGTGCCTTTATGGTATTAGTTCGTGTACCCAATGATGCAATTCAATCTGTATACAGGGAATTAAGTGATTATGCCAAAAATGTTTGGGATAATAAATATCCATGTGGAAATGGAGGATGGCTTAATTACCGTATTACAGATAAAGACCAATTACAGGATATTATAAAAATATTAGATATAAAAGTAAGCATATTCAGAAAATGAGCATAATCAGAAGTTCTTTTACTTCACAATGTTCTTATATTGTGTATTAATAAGCGCTTTTGGTAGTGCTGATTCAAACATTAGTGGTGTCGGACTCCAGCTAACAAAGTGTCCCCTTTCGTTGTGGCTATATGAGGTAAGCCTACGAAGAAGCCACAACACACCTTTCAAGCTCATGAATGGCTTGAAAGGCGTCGGGGACACGTAGACGTTAAATGAAATTGGTCGAAAAGACCGCGCCATCCTGGCGCGGATATAAATATGGGGAGGAATGGTAAATGCCAAAAAGACTAAGGAGTTATCCTATATATTTAGCCCCCAAAATTATAGGAGTAATGAAGCCTAATGGGCTTTCAGAAGTATTTGATGAAAAGGATGAAGAATACCTTAACCCAAATGCTATTGATGACAAGATTAAGATTTATGAAAGGCAAGTAAAAGAATGGTTTCTGAATCGGGCATCTAGGTTGCTTAGAGGAGAAGATAATGGTTTCATTATATTGATGATTAGCGTTTCGTACGTTGAGGGAGTTCAGCAATACATTAATGGACAACCCAGTAATGGTAATAGTGGAGCAGTATTTAAACAAGGTCTTGATAGGATTTTTCTCTTAATGTAGATAATACAAAGTTAAATGATTTCTATAGACAAGTTAGATGTGGACTATTTCATAACGGTATGAGTGGTAATCAAGTAATTATTAGTTATAACTATCCTCAACCAATAGATTTTTCTGAGAATGATACTATCAAAATCAACCCAAAAATTTTATTAAAAGATATCCGAAAAGATTTTTCAAGCTATATATCCATTTTAAAAAACCAGACAAATACAACTGAAAGAGAAAACTTTAACAGGATGTTTGGTGTCCAATAAAATCAGTTGAATTTATCCTGCTTGAGAAATAAGAAAGAAGCCTTTTAATATTACTTTGTTTAAATCTAATTATTAGGAGGAGTTATTGATGGATGAAATGACTATCAAGGTCTTGGCTGAGATGGGCGCAAATCTAACAAACTTGGCTGTTAAAGGTACAGTATCTGCAGTAAGCAATAAAATAAAGTCTATCAAAATGGAAAAAGACGTTGAAATTATCAAGAATAAATATGATGAAATCATTAATGAATTGCTTTCGGAAAGAGAAGAGGCTGTCAGAATTGCCCAGGTGTATAAAACAGAGTTAGAACGGTACGAAATTAGTGATGATGACATAATGCATCTACATAATACAGTCGAAAGAGTCTTAGAAATATTAAAAAAGATGGTTCCTACTACTCCGGTAGAAAGTTATGAACAATTTAAAGAATTAATTAATGTTGACACGTTAAAAGCGATGCAATTACTGGGATTTAATTATAAGGCTGCTATTGGAGATCCGTTAACGGAACTCTGTGCAAATGCCATCCTTTCAAAATCGAAAAGCCCTCAAAACTCAGGTGTGAAAAATAAGAAATAGTAGAAGAGTAACTATAGAGTGAAAGGAGTCGCCCTCCATGGCGACTTCTGAGTCTGGGGACGACCAACTTCATTTAACAGAGTATTGCCGAAACTTTTTAAAGATGAATGTAGTTGGGCCGCTTCGGCAATACTCGGGACGTTATCCAACACTTTCCACCTTAGTATTCCCCTCGGCTTCAACGTCATGCTGGGGAAGGCGATGGAGGGGGAAGGGTCATTTTTGATTGGAGTTTTTGACAATGAAAAAGAATCTTGGCACTCCCCAAGATTCTCAATGTTTTAATTCTTAGTTTCATTAGCACTCCCTAATGAAACTACATATTTTATTATTTTTATTTTATCATGCAACTTATTTTTTGTCAATAATTATTGATTTATTCGC
>NZ_JAJEKE010000009.1 GCF_024363565.1 Lutispora saccharofermentans
AGAAAGCGAGGTGATTGGATGTTCACAGGAATCATAGAGGAAATCGGCAGAATACAAAGCATTCGCAAGGGCGCGGAATCCGTTGCTATCTCTGTGCAGGCAAAGAATATTATGCAGGATATCCGCATTGGCGACAGTATCGCAGTCAACGGCATCTGCCTAACAGTTACATCCTTTTCTCAAAGCAGCTTTACAGCCGATGTGATGCACGAAACTCTGAACCGTTCTGCTCTTGGAGGTTTGCGAATAGGAAGCCCGGTAAATCTGGAACGTGCCATGCCTGCCAATGGCAGATTCGGCGGGCATATTGTCTCTGGTCATATAGATGGCACCGGGACGGTTACCTCAATTCGGAAAGACGATAACGCCATTTGGTACACCATAAAAACTACCCGGGAAATCTTGAGGTATATCATTGAAAAAGGCTCAATTGCACTTGATGGAATCAGCCTGACGGTGGCAGAAGTTCATAAGGATGGCTTTAGTGTTTCCATCATACCACATACAGCGGTAATGACAATTCTATCAAGCAAAAACGTTGACGATAAGGTCAATTTGGAAAACGACTGTATCGGCAAATATGTGGAGCGACTAATAGGAATACAGCCGTCAAAAACAAATATTACATCCGACTTTCTTGCGAAATACGGATTTTAGGAGGAATCAATATGTTTCAATTCAATACCATTGAAGAGGCTCTAAAAGAACTGCAGCAAGGGAAAATCATCTTGGTTACAGACGATGAAAACCGGGAAAACGAAGGTGATTTTATTTGTGCCGCCCAGTTCGCCACTACTGAAAACGTGAATTTTATGGCGGTACATGGAAAAGGGCTTATTTGCATGCCTATGAGTGAAGAACTTTGTAAAAAGCTGAAGTTCCCTCAGATGGTCAGTGACAACAAGGATAACCACGAAACGGCGTTTACAGTTTCTGTTGATCATGTGGATACTTCCACCGGCATTTCGGCTGCAGAGCGCAGTATCACTGCTATGAAATGCGTGGAGGATAATTCGGAACCGGAGGATTTCCGACGTCCCGGTCATATGTTCCCACTATTGGCAAGGAAAAACGGCGTACTGGAACGAAACGGACATACCGAAGCCACAGTAGATCTGATGCGGTTGGCCGGTTTGAAGAAATGCGGTCTGTGCTGTGAGATCATGCGTGAGGACGGAACCATGATGCGTACACCGGAGTTGATGGAACTGGCGAAAAAATGGGAGTTAAAAATAATTACAATCAAGGCCTTACAGGAATACCGAAAGAGAAATGACAAGCTTGTTGAGCAGATTACCTCTACCGCTCTTCCCACAAAATACGGTGACTTTAAAGTTTACGGATACATCAGCAAGCTCAACGGTGAGCATCATGTGGCGTTAGTCAAGGGAGAGATTGGCAATGGTCAAAACCTTCTATGCCGTGTCCACTCAGAGTGCCTTACCGGCGATGCTTTCGGTTCCATGCGCTGTGACTGCGGCCAACAGTTTGCGATGGCAATGACGCAAATAGAGAAGGAAGGCCGCGGCATTCTGCTTTATATGCGTCAGGAAGGGCGTGGTATTGGACTCATAAATAAACTACGTGCCTATGCACTCCAGGATCAGGGTATGGATACTTTGGAAGCCAATCTCGCTCTCGGTTTTGAGGGGGATATGCGAGAATATTTCATCGGCGCGCAGATTCTCCGCGACCTTGGAGCAAAGACATTACGTCTGCTTACCAACAACCCCGACAAAGTCTATCAGCTTTCCGGTTTTGGTATGGAGATTTTAGAACGCATTCCCATTCAGATGAATGCTACCCCACATGACCTGTTCTACCTGAAAACTAAACAGGTGAAAATGGGTCACATTTTGAACTATTAATATATAAACAGAGGAGTGTTAAGAATGAGAACATTTGAAGGAAAACTCGTATCTAAAGACATTAAAATCGGCATCGTTGCCGCACGTTTCAATGAATTTATAACAAGCAAGCTGCTGAGCGGTGCGTTGGATGGACTAAAACGCCATGATGTCAGTGATGACAATATCGACGTCGCATGGGTTCCCGGAGCATTTGAGATCCCGCTGATTGCATCCAAAATGGCGAAAAGCGGCGAATACGATGCGGTGATCTGCCTTGGTGCGGTTATCCGTGGCAGTACAACGCACTACGACTATGTTTGCAGTGAGGTATCCAAAGGCATTGCATACGTATCTCTCAACAGCGATATTCCCGTCATGTTTGGTGTACTGACTACGGAAAATATCGAACAAGCCATTGAACGTGCAGGTACCAAAGCAGGCAACAAGGGCTTTGACTGTGCCACCGGAGCAATTGAAATGGTCAACCTGATTGGTGAAATCGAAGTATAGCATGATGAATCTAGTTTTCGATTTTGACGGTACTTTACACGAAAGCATCCATATCTACGCACCTGCATTCCGCCTCTCTTATGAGCGCCTTATAAAAAAAGGGCTTTGCACCGCGCAGGGAATGGACAAATACTGAAATCAGCCGCTGGTTAGGATTTTATTCCAGGGGTATGTAGGCAAGGTTTATGCCTGAACTTCCTCAGCTGGAAAAAGATTTATACGGCGGGATAATGGGTGCGAAGATGGTGCGTTTAATCCACGCGGGAAAGGCAAAGGGGTACAAGCTAATCTTTCTCAGCAACTGTAAGCATAGCTATATGCAGGCACAGCGTGAATATTGGGGGTTGGATAAATATTTTTCAGCGTTTTATTGTACAGAAGATTTCGGCTTCGCACCCAAATGGAAGATTGTTAACACTATTCGTCATCATTATTACGCACTCCACGTGCCTTGAGGATACAAAAAAGATGTCGTACTAATCTGGTATCCCCTTGGCGGGGATGCATATTTCTAAAACAGTCGCCTGAATAAGCCATTTTTTTAGTCGATTTGGTGCCTGCTTTTGCTAACAATTCTAGCAAATTGTAAGCAATAAAACCTTCAAAAAGCATGTTAATCTCTTGAAGGCTTTATTCGATACAATTATCTTATCTAAATCTCTTTTATACATAGTATTGTTTATATCATAATTTTCTTAAGTGTTTCTAAATCATCATAATATCTACTTACCGTCATATTCATACATGCAATTCTATTATCAGGCGTCTTGGTTGACAAATATCTCTTGTTATAAAACAAGGTAAAATCATGTATTGTGGCAGATAAATTAGAGCAACACTGACTCCACTCTTGAAGCTCAATTGGAGGAATAGCGAGATCAGTTTCTTCAAAATAATACTTATCAATTGAAGGAATTATCGTTCCCAAATCATCCATAAGGGTTTCTTCTGACTTGGTTCCATTTAGGAACTCATTATATAGTCCAATCACTTTTTCAGCTAGTGTAATAAGGTGAGACATTATCGACTTTGTCTTTTCAATTAATATATCCTTATCCCCAATATTTTCTTCTGTGAAAATTTTTAAGTTCTCATAATACGAATGAATATTGAAATGAATATCATTTATAATGATACTGTTATTATCTATCCTATACCACCACTTTTTATCTTGATGTTCATCCACCCATGTTGTATGACAAAGGTAATTGCTATTTACGATATCAGATTCATCACGTCCGAAATAGCAAAACACTAGATTCGCGCTTTTCCCTTGCCAGCGCTTTTGTGAAATATCATTCTTATAAACATCAGCTTTTTTTACTTTGTTAACAATTTCATGATTTGCAATAGAGATTTCTTCAAAGGAAAATGGGCTTTTCAATATTACTTTAACGGCATATCGTTTTAGAGAGCCTGTGTGCAGAGGCTCGACCGCATAAATTATGTAATCTTCAGTTTCTTCATATATTCTCGCAGTAAGGTATGGGTGGTACTCCTGTACTTCAAAGAATATAGTCCCACCCATATTTGCTCTAAAAATTGGAGTTTGTTGTTTATGAGGGTTCTTTTTATTCCAGATATCTAGATAAAGAAATAACAGCTTACTTATATCATATAGAGATTTCTTCCCTTGCCTGATTATATGAACATCATTTAAAGCCTCGCATAAAAAACTTGTGAATAAGCTAATAGGCTTATCCGGATGCCCAAATGATAGCTGTGTAGCATTACTTGAAGCCAACACTGCGTACCCTCTTCCCGCAAATTCTTCAACAGCTTCATCGATATTGAAAGTAGCAGTCTGGTCAATAGTGAAGTTGCCGGACATGCAACAATCCAAAATTACAATTTTGTTTTTAGCAGGTGCTTTTTCGAGGTTCTCGATAATATCCTTTGTTTTAATGGCCGCATCACTAAGAAAGAGATGATGACCATCAGGTAAAGAACCACCATGACCAGAGAAATAAAAAATCACGGTATCGCCGGTTCCGGTACTTAAAATCAGATTGTTAAGGGCACATAGAAATTCAGCCCCTGTTACAATCCCAGTTTCACCGCAAGTATTAACATTTGACTTATCAGTCTTCAGCCCTGACACTAATGAATCGCGGACAACATGAATATCATTTTTACAAAACGGTAGGTTCTGTTGTTTTATTGAAGTATAATCACTCACTCCTATAACCAATGCCTTTAACAATAGTGTCAACCTCCTTGACAAGATTTACTGTTTCAAATATCCCTTCAATTATAAAACCTTGAGAAATCATTTGCACGATATTGCTCATATTGCGGTTTTGCATATTCTTTAGGTTCACCTGTTATAGGATCTTTTTTCTTTCCATTAAACCATATACTACGCTTCCCGGCATTTTTGCCAGTCTTGTTTGTTACACATTCTTTTAAAAATTCTTCCGAAGACATAATCCACATTATCTCTAGGCGTTCTGAATAGAAAATGAAAAAATAATTAGCCCTATATTCATGAGTCATTGCGGCGAATAATGCCGCATCGCCCTCTATAACATCCTTTGATCTTGCTTTAATCTGAACCTCAATAAAGCTTCCGTCCTGTTTTCTGATAATAACATCAATCCCATCATCATCGACCAACGGGACATAACAATCTATGCCTTCCTTTAACATTAAGCCTATTATGTAATACTCCATCCTTTTACCGAATCCCGCACTATGCCTGAATGAAATTGCCAAACAATTCACCACCTAAATATTCTAATCGCTCTCATCTTCTATTAGCTCAAATATATGTTTACTTTTACCTAAAAGCTCGTCATCCTTTTCTGTAAGAGGATCAAGCCAATCCGCCTTATCACGAGCCCATTTCAGCCATTTAGAGAGCATCACTCTTTTTTCCGCATAGGAAACGTCGTTTATTTGTCTTTCCATACAGTCAACAAATCTTCTTATTTTTTCGGCCTTATCCCAATCTGAAGCAGCCTGTTCTAGAAGCTTTATCTCTTCTAATTCGCCCTTCCTCATTTGTTCAAGACGCCGTTGTCTTTCTCGTTCATCCCGCTCTCTTTTTTCTTCTCGTTCCTTCAGCTCGTCTATAGATAAATGCTTATTTGCGACAACAAACATATCATAAATAATTTTACCCACTTGGGTTTCCAAAGGTCCGTTATCATTATCTTTATAATTCATACTGCACTGGCCACTATTTGTAAACCAGCTCTTCGCAGACATGGATAGCACCAAGTATGTCTGGGCTTCAGAGTTACTTTGAGAACCGCGTTTTTTTCTTAATTCTTCTTTTACCTCGAAATAAAAGGAGGAACGCATTATAACGAAATAGGCTTTGTCCTTGCCTGCTTCTATGCTAACACGAGTATATCCTTCCATCTCTTCAAGCGTACTTATAATTGCATCCAGAATTCTGTACACTCTGTTTAAGTTAGATTCGGAAACATTTATTGGAAGGATGGGATTGTTTTCTCTGTATTTGCTTTTTACATTAGCATAGTAGGTTGAATTGAAATTGGCCTGTTTTAGTGCCTTATCCCTCTTTTTTCTATAAATAACTTCTTCCTTATGCTCAGTAATTAAGTGATGAGGGCTTCTAAGCTGGCCTTTTACCTGAACTTGAGAGCATATATCCTTTATAAGTTTTTTTGTCTCATCTTTGAGTAAACATAGTTCTTCATCAGCCATTAACTCTGCATCAGTTAATTGTTCAATGCCTGTCCTATACTTTATAGCATAATTACGGACATGCTTCTTAAGTTCGCCTGTTACTTTTGGCAAAGCGGGCTTTGGCACTTTTTGCCCTGCTTTAACTCTCGCCCAATAACCACTAGGTGGCAGCGGAATTCCGAGCCTTTTGCAATGCTTACGTAGCCCGTTATCGGACATTCCATACCTTTTCGCAACAGTAATTACAGGCTCAGACCATATCTCATTATATAATTCTTCTCTTTCATCTGCAGTTATATATTTAAAATCCACAAAACCACCTTCAGCATAAGTGTAATCAATATATTTCAAGTAATCGAGTGACGTTAAATAGCCGGCCTCCATACCATTGTGTTATATAAGGGCAGAAGGATTTTCATTACCCTCAGTATCTCGGCGCAGATGGTATCCTTCTTCTTAAGGATTTCATCATCAGGCTCATAAAATTTCCTTAGATACGATTCTCGACCGTCCTGGTCATTCTTTTTGAAATAATCACAAAATGTTTCAGGATTCTCATTATCAATATCAAAAGTGAACCCGCTATCCTGTGCGCTGTCCCAGATAACCCATTCCATTCCCTGGCCTTGAAGCTTCCGCAACTTCGACTCTATTTTAGGTTTTAGTTTTGTCAAATGCTCATGAAGATAGGCCCGGTCAATGGCATCATGTCTTACCGCTAAAAAGAGGTTAATATCGATGCCGTCAGATCCGATGCTATATTGCAAACATCCGTGTTTTTGAAACCCGTAAATATCGTCGTCTTTTTCTTTCCCCATATTTAGGACATCTACTTCGGGCGGTGTTTTGCCATAACGTACACCAAGCCAGCCGACAGAGTACTGGTTTATCGGGTGAGGCACTATCAGAGAGGTTATATTCTCTTTCCGCTTGTGATGAGCGATTCCTAATGGTTTAATGCTCGGATATATCTGCTGATGTATGCTGAGCATTTTTGTCTGTACTCTTTTACGTTTATCTGCAATAGCAGAACCTGCCTCTTTTTGGTTTCGTGGAAAAAACGTTTCATAATTCTCATAATTAAAATAATAATCATCAAGATCATAATCATCCGGCGAGAACGGATCATCCTTATGAGTAAAGCCCGTCAGCTTAGCCGACAGCTTTCTCTGGACTTTATGAAGCTCCTCTATTTCGCCTTGAATATCTTTATAATATTTAATAACTTCAGTATTCACTGTTTGGGCAATGCGTTCGCAAGTATCGAAAAAGGAAGTGACAGATTTAATATCATCAGACGACGGAGTGCCGATAAAATCGAACTCTATGTTGTCGGCCATTCCTCCCTCTGTAAAATTGGATGAGCCATATATCAATTTGTCAGGTTTCCCGCGGAAAAGATATACCTTGGCATGAAAGTTATGATCAAAGAGAATTTTCGTATTGCAGAGTTCAGATAATTGCTCAAGAATTTTGTATGGCTTATCTGATGAGAACTGCGCTGAAAGATATACGGTAATGCTTTCCTTTTTCAACGAGTATGTATCCTTGATCTGCCGGAGTATTCTGACACCGTCCGTAGATAAAAATGCTGAAGCTATTATCACATTAGACACTGATTTACACGACAGGAGCTCGCTTTCCAGTGTTGTACCAGCTTCAGTTTTATGTTTCCAGTAATACACTATATCTCACCTCAATATATAAGATCATTCACCTTAAACTATAGAAACAAGCCCTTCGGCTTGTTTCTTCTTCGTTGGGTGCTTAAGCCCTACAGTCTTTTCACCGAAACTAATAATCTGAGAATCTATACGAAGCATACCATAATTTTCAATTTACGACAATGCTTTAATTAAAAACACCTTGGCAGAAGTGCCAATAGATTACGAGAAATCATAATTTTAATGGAGTTTTGCCACTTTCTGTAGTATAATAGATAATAGTAAAATAAACCGTCGTATGCTTGAGGTGAAAATAATGGGAGTCAGCTATAAAAGGCTATGGATGCTAATTATTGAGAAGGATCTAAAAAAAGCACAGGTACGGCAGATGGCTAATGTAAGTGCAAGCACCTTTTCAAAAATGAGTAAAAACGAATATGTAGCTCTAGATGTCTTGGTTCGCTTATGTATTGCCCTTGATTGTGAATTAAGCGACATCGTCGAGATTGTTCGATAATTAATTCTAACATGATATGCAATTTTATTTTTTAATCCTGGAGGTCGCTTTTTATGGCAATAGAGGCAAATGAAATATCAGAAATATTTTCTCCTGCACTGAATGAGGAATACACAAGTAGATTTCAGTGCTTGGTTAAGAAAATCGGAGATGTCTTCCCCAATTATAGGGAATTATTAATAAAGCAAGAGATATCAACTACCGAAAGCTGTACCCCTGAAAATGATTTCGAGGGGTTAAAATACATAGCAGCCCTTAGAGTACTATATGATTTAGCTCAGCAGGGATGGAGCCTTGAGGTGCAAAACAATACAGAGCTTTACTTAACAATGCTTACTGAAAATTCTAACAGCAAGGACTATATCCGGAATCGCTTAAGCACCGAAAGAAAAGCACAATTTAAGGTCGACTCCACGTTACGCTTTATTAACTATATGGAGCGCGTAAAGGTGTATCATAACCGTGAGATATCCATTAAAAACCTAATCGGTAGCAAGGAGGCTCTAATCGAAGCAATTAACAATAACCAGCGTGTTGTCGATCCCTATATTCAGTTGGTTACTCATTCGATTGATGAGCATACAGGCTACCGGGATATAGACATATGGAGATATTTCAGGTATACCTGGTCTATCCCCTATAAGACAATGCCTGGACGAAATCTGTTCTACCTCGTTAGGGACCGCGCACAGGAATTTCATCCAGTCATTGGCATCTTTGCATTAGGAAATGCTGTGTTAAATCTGACGGTACGTGATAATGAAATTGGCTGGACAGTGGATGCCATTCGCTCCACCTTAGAGCGCAAATCTTCTAAGGAAATTAGCACACAGGAGGTAAGTCAAACCAACGGTAAGAAAGTAACCTCTAAGAGGACTCGGTATTTAGAAACCGAAGAGGCGCATATAGCTAGAACTACCGCCTATTCTCAAAAAACCATGGAGGTGCTGCTTGGAAACCTTAAAAATGCGATCAATGATATATATGTAAGGGATCTAGGCTACCATAGGGGCACCAAATATCCCTCAGAGGAGAAAATTAATGAGCTGAAACGCCTATATGAGGAATTACGCGAGCAAGCAATAGATAATAAAAAAACAGCTAAGGTTACCGATTGGGAGGATGAAACAAAGGAGATTCTTTTCAAAAAAAAGCGTACCTTCGAACTGGCAAAGCTGCTTGACGCAATGCGTTGGTTCAATCATTTTAAGTGCGACAGCTATACAAAATGGCTTGACAGCATGGTGAAAAATGAACAAGGTAGAAAAGCCATTAATGTCGCTCTTGTTGCAAATAGAAAGACGAAAATCGGCTCGAATATGATGGAAATCATCGTATGTGGAGCAATACCGCCCTACAATGAATTGCTTGGTGGCAAGCTAGTAAGCATTTTGGCCTGTAGCCCTGTTGTAATCCGTGATTATACTGAAAAATATAAAAATCAGGTTAGTGAAATTGCTTCGCGCATGAAGGGCAAAAGGGTAATACGCGACAGTCGGCTCGCCTTTTTAGGCACAACCAGCCTTTATTCTATCGGAAGCAGTCAATATAACCGAATCAAGGTTCCGATAAATGACGAGTTTACTCTCCAGTTTAAGAAGATGGGAATTACCGAGGGCTATGGGACCGTATATTTCTCTAAGGAAACCACCGATGCAATGATGCGTATTTTGGAGCTACAGGATGGTGGACGCAGAATAAATAATGTTTTTGGCGAGGGGACAAGTCCCCGCTTTCGCTTAATAAGCAGAGGTCTAAGCACATTAGGAATTAAGGCTGACGCTTTTCTTAAGCACTATTCTCCAAGGGTCGTATACTCTATAGAGTTGGCAACTAACACGAATGAATTTCTCCTTGGTTATACAGATGAGCTTAATTATTCCTTTGACATCACCAGTAATGAGGATGTTAATAAAAAGACACAAGGCTTGATCGAATATTGGTATGAGCGATGGATGAGTAAAAGGCTTCACACTGTTGATATTATTCAACGTCTACAGGCCTTTACTCCCGAAAGCATCATGCTGAACTATACGAGGTGAGGTTATGAACAGCTTACAGTTTATTAAAAAGCTCTATAATGGGAAGAATTGCTATTCAGACTCCCTAACAGAGGATGAAATAGCCCTACTACATATTCCCTCCGGCGTTGAGCGAATTGTTGAGGAAATGGTGGATACCAATCGCATCATCTTCCTCACTGGTAACCCAGGGGACGGTAAAACATATATTATTCGTGCCTTAGAAGCAAAGCTAGTACAAAAGGATGTTTATATCGAAAAGGATATGAACAGTGTTACAGATGATAAAATAAGCGATGTCATCAACAAAATCGTTGAATGCTACCATCACAACAAAAGCTGTATAATTGCTGCAAATGAATTTCCCTTCTTTAAGCTTATAAGAGCCTCAAAAGCACTTGCTCCTGAACTGCATAATGAGCTTATAAATGTGAAGAAAAACATTATTGTTTACGGCTATTCAACCCTCCAATTGCGTCGGATTTGTATTATAGACCTTAACGAAAGAAATCTGCTTGATAAGGATCGTAGCGTGATTCCTCCAATTGTAGGCAAGTTTGTAGAGCTTTTAAAGGACAGCACCGGAGTTAATTCTGTGCTTGACTATAATGTTGAAGCACTACAGAGCAAACTCGTAATCGATCAGCTAATGCGACTTTTTAACCTTGTTGCAATGAGCGGTGAGCATTTTGCCATTCGAGATATTCTTGGCACGCTTGCCTATGCCATAACTGCTTGTACAGTGGATGACGAGGATATTAATGGCTATTACTATGATGCATTGTTTTCTGGGGACAATGAGCTAATGTCCTTCATAGCTCAGTTTGATCCGATTCTGCTTTCTAAGCCAAGCTTGGATGAGCAGCTATGGAACGGTGAAAAAACAGATGGCTGGCTTATGGGTGCTCCTAATAAATGGCCAAGGGAGCTTACTGATGAAAGCGTTGAGGAGGCAACCGAGCTATTTAAATCAATAAAGCGTAAATTTTATTTTGAAAACATATTTGCAAAAGAGTTAAGCGAGCTTCAGCCTGTTGATTATACTGACTGTGAGCGCATTTTTGTAAGCTTGGGTAGCTCAAGCAATAAAAGAGGAATCCTCAATATGCTTATCAATTCAATGAATCGCTTGTTTCTGTCAACTGACGAGGAAAAGGAGCGACTACGAATTTGGACCTCTCACAGCTTTGATCTTAGCCGCGAAGCTGGTGCTGCTGTTTCAACAAAATATATTGACGCTGCTGACCTTGATCTTGTATATCCTGAACCCATCTCCTGGCTGAAGGAGATGGAATTTACACCAGATCACCTTGTTATGAAGCTAAAAAGGGACAATAACTCGCCTAGGCTCGAAATTGACGTTACGCTATTGCGTGGGCTTATAAGCATTAAAAATGGATATCCTGCCAGCCTGCTTTCGGGGCAATATGAGCAAGCTATCTCTCAATTTACTCAGGCCTTAGCCGCAACCTCCGCTGCTAGAGATTATGGCGATGGAGAGCTATTGATAGCCAATCGACGAGAGGGCTCAAGGAAAAAGATCTACATTGAGGATAATAAGTATAGTTTTCATGACGGGGGTGATTTTTAATGGCACATGAAGTAGATTTTTTAGATGGATACGGCGATGAAATATGTACTGCTCTTGGCTTTAATCCAACCTCTAATTCAACAAAGCCCCTTTCAATTGCAAACGCCTTATTTCGTTCCTGCTTGGGTACAGTCTGCGATATTAAGGATATACATGAATGGATTACAAGCGAACGCAGAAACAACCAGCGTATAATATCCTCTGCTGAAATACGTGATAAATATCGGGACATCCTTGTGCACGGTACTAATGAATCGGTAGACGATATTAAGGAGGCTCGGTTTGTCCTTGAGCAAATTTTCAATCCTGATTCAACGGTTTACCCAAGCTATCAGAACTCGGTTTTAAATATTTCCTCTCGCTGGCTAATACGCTCCTCCCTTCCAGCCGAAGCAAGGCTTGGTGATTTTATTTTTGAGATCCTTTGCCACCCCATCGAAGGAAAGACCTCCCCAGCAATTGAGCTTATTTGCAATGCTCTTAAGGATGACGACGATGATATATCTCGACTCATAAAACCAATATTAACGAGCTCGTATAAGGAGCGTATATCAGATATCGAGGTCAACCCTAATAGCATTAGCTTAAATAGCAGCAAGCAAGCTATAAGAAGAGGCTTTGATAATCTAGCTGCAAACCTGTGTTATACCGGTCAAGCACGAAATTCATTACTAGTACTTAAGCGAATGGCAAATTTCGCCGTTTTTGCTTCCTATTATTATTTAGTTGATGTAAATAACGCGGAATACCGCGGAAATAGAATTCCGCTTCTGCTTGACTCCTTTTCTGATTTAGATGCCATTGAGCGTGCAAGCGAGCTATGCTACATTGCCTGTAAAAAATCTGTTGAGGCGTATATAGTAAACCTGCTTGAGGATATTATACGTAAGGAGAAGCTTGTGGTGGACACTAAAAGCGCTAATGCATGTAGAGATTTTATTATAGGCATGCCGTTAAAGGCTGCTAAGGAGAAAAAGAATGCTCGTGAAGCTCTAATGCAATACTTCGAAACCTTTTGTGCTGGTGGGGATGACCCCTTAAGAGCCTTATCACGGGCACTTCAATTTGCTATCTATACATTTACATACCCGAATAATACTCCATCTGATTTCTGCCGTGTATTAGGCACGAGAGCAGGGTTGGTAGGACCCGGTGGCGGAGCTAAGTTTAAGCGGCTGCTTATTAATCGCTTTTTGCTTGAAACCCTTGTCCTAAGCACTATAAATCTTGAAGGTATGCCGGATGGTATTGAACTGCGTGAGCTTGGAGAGCTTTTAAGATCGCAATACTACATACTCATTGGCACCGATACTGATAAGGATTATTCCCTATTAGATCAAGCTAAAATTGCACAGGATGCACCAGAGGATTTGCGTGGCGAATTAGCAAGCAATGCTCGGAATATTGCCGATATGCTTATTACCATGGGCTTGGCAAAAAGATATGCCGATGGTGTTACTATAATAGGATGGGGGTTGTAAAATGCAAACGCTTTTAACCAAGGTAATCATAAAAGCAGTTATAGCCAAGGAAAATGCTGACGGCTTTGGCGTATCCATAATAAATCTACCCGAGTTGGATTATAGCCTGCTGGTTCAAGGTATTAAGCAGCGCAAGCGCTTGGAGATATATTTCCTCGGCTTTCAAGGGGAGCAGGTTAAGCATTTACAAAGCAGCCTTCCCAAAGTAAATGGTGTTAACTATTTCTTTACTGTTGAGGAGGCTGAGGACTCAAGAAACAGCGGCTCCGAGGATGTATTTCGAGTGCATATTGTAAAAAACCAGGAGCTAGAAAAAATATCCTCGCTGCGTTGGTATGATACTATAGGAATGGATCTGGTGTATAAAAAAAGCTGTGAGTATGTGAGGAAAACACTTTCTCCTTCAAACGATACCATTACAAATCTGCTTAAGGCCTTAGGACGTCAGGATATTAGAGGTATACTAAATTTTGAACGAGTGCTGTGCTACCTTGAGGCATTGCTTAATACCCCTTCAGAGCAATTGCCGCAGGCTATTTCAGAAAATTTATATATGCTGGGCTTGCTTGCACATAAGAGCTTTGGAATTGGAGCACCGACAATAGATGATTTCCGCTCTAAGATTAAGCGTAATCATGAGTTGACTCGCAGAATCAGTAGCCTTGAGCAAAAGGAGCGTCAGAATATCACAAGCTTCGCTTCTGTTAATCCTGACAATGAGCTAACTAGGCTAATCCTGAACTATTATCGAACAAAGGATATTGAGCTACTAAAGCAAATGGATGTGGACGAGGTTGAAAAATGCTTGAAAAGTGCTGCAACATCGAAAGGCACTACTACAAAGCCAAGCAATAGGGCTACCACAGTAAACGGAACAACTGCTGCTGCACAATTGGTATTTGATAATGAGCTTGAGCAAATAGATGAGCTTATTGAGCGAGTACAGCAGACTGTTGATGAGCGCCCAGATGGCGACCGGGCTGACAAGGTTGAAATATCCATAGGCAATACAAAAATGAAAATTAATGTTGAGCCTGCAACTGAAGCCATTTCACAAACTGTCTCAACAGAAGAGTATTGGGGTGGCATAATTTATGCTGAGGTAAAAAACCCCAAGGATGCTCTTGACGCCTTGAATAAGTACGAGCTTACGCCATTTGATGCCAGCTATATTAACAAACGTATCAGAGAGTATTTAGACAGAGCAAAACGATACATAACTGATTCTGAGGCTGCAGAGGAAATTTCCTCATCCTTTGAGGCCTTCGCCTCAAGCAGACAGAAGCTCCTACCTTATAGCAAGCGTCTACAGGACATCCCTATGCTTCAGGTGATCAACAAATATAAGGACTTTGCAGAATATCTTTCCTCCTACGAGCGTTTGCTAACCTCAATTAAAAATAATTTCGCGGTTCTTTGGAGCGTGGACTCTGTGGGGGCAAAGGATATTGTTAGCACTATTATTTCCCTAGACTTTTTATATGTGCTTGGAACAGAAAGCAGTCATGTGATTCCTACGCCACTCAACCCCCTTTATCTTTGGAAATACATCAAGCTGGCACAGGAGATGCTGGAGACAGGAAGCCTTGAGGAAGGTCAGGACTGCTATCTCTCAGAGGATGATAAAGCCTTTATTATTCGTAAGGCTGAGGACATTCCAGATCCCCTAACGCTTGTCCTTGTACCAAATAGCATAGCTGAAAGCTCTGAGTGCTTACCAATAGCAGGTAGAATTGGCTGCTTACCAGTATATTCGACCAAGCCTCAAATCAATGAAGGTGAAACAGGCATGGAGGCTGTGCAGCAGGGCATTATCCGGTATATGTGTCTTTATCCGCATTCAGGCATGATGCTTCGCATTACCCTTATAAATCCTCCAACTGTAGAGGCCGTTGTCGATATGCTCAAAAGACTTGATAAGGATAAGGAATTTTCAGCCTTTGGCTCGGTCGGTATTGATCTATCTATATATCGAACGAAGGAGGCATCCTCTGATTGGGTGGAGATTCAGGACAAGTCCCTTAATGATGGGATGCTCGGTAAGATAAAGGGTAAAAAAACCGGACGCTTTAATCTCTCGATTGTAAATAAAAAGCTTACTTACCCTGAAATCATTGGCAGACTTAATCGTGAGCAACATCTACTGATTGTATTTGATCCAAATGAGAAGCAAATCGATTTGGCTCGTAATAACAGACAAATTCATATTCATCCCTTATGTGTGCCAAAGGTATATGAATACAACCGTATTCAAGGTAGCGTAAGAATTCGGCCCGCTAATGAAGGCGGGATATTTGCTGATTATGCAGGGATCATGGAAAAGCTTCGTGAGCAGCCCTCGTCCTTCGGGCATAGGAGTGTATTTGTGAATTCTCCTTTACAGGAGGAAACCTATAAGCAGCTACTTAACCTTGCAGACTGGCTTATGATTCTTGACCAGAATCTAAAGAGTTGGGACATATCCCTCAGATCAGCAAGTGAAAAGCTGTTTTATAAGGGCTATGACTGCCGCTCCATAGGGATATATTCAAAAAACAGTGGAAAATTTGTCCTCGGTTATAATCAGCTTATTGCGTCCTTGGGTAACTATATTCCAAATGAGGATGGCGTTAAAAGTGTTATAAAGGCAATAAGAGAGATTAATGATGATGGACTACTTAGCATAGCCTCTCACTCCACTAATAGTATCTTTGATCAAAAGCATGGCAAGGGCAGCCTTGGACTTGCACTTGCCGCAATATATTATAAGCAAAGGCATCCATCATCCCTGTTGGTAGGTCTTGATACCCAGCTTGCACGCGAATGGTTGTCGGATCGTGAGGACGGAAAACTTCCTGATTTGATTGGACTTCGATTTTCTTCTCAGGACACTGCGCCACAGATTGATATTATTGAGGTCAAAACCTATGCAGATTACACGATCTCACAGGGAGCTATCTCTGGACATGCTGTGGAGCAAACCTTAATCCTTGAGGGCTTATTGCGTGAAATGTTTGGACATAGCGAGAAAATCACCACAGTATCGCGAAAGGAAATCCTCCGTGAGCAGGTCTTTGAGTGCCTGTTCCATTCTGAGCTATCCTCTGATGAAAAATATGAGCAAACTCAATGGCTTAATGGTATTTTTGCTGGTGAGTATGCCTTCGGTCTTACAAAAACCATCTGCCATGTCGATTTTGAATGCGCAGAAACCTCTGAGAAGGTATATCCTTGTGAGGATGATGCATCGCCTAATAAAATTAGGCTGCTAAGGCTTGGTAGCTCGGACATACAGGCTTTACTAATTGATGCTGAGGCTACTCGTCTTGAAAACGCCCATGTTACGATATTCTCTGATGTACTGGAGACGCAGGAAGACCAGGCTACTCATGCTGCTCAGGAGATATCTTCTGTTGAACAGCAAAAAAATCAATCTGCTACTACAGAGCCTCTCTCACAAAATGCTGTTGATATCAACTCGAAGCTTAAAGCAAAAGCAAATGACGAACAGACTCCTTCAGTACCTGCAATTAGCCTCGAGATAAAGGAAAAGTGTATTCGCCTGAATATTATCCTCAAGGGATATGGAATTAAGGCTAATCCTGTAGATGAAAGCCTCGTACAGCAGGCAGCACGCTTTACACGCTTCAAAATCGAGTTGAAACCTGGAGAAACTATAAAGAAACTGATGGATAAGAGCCAGGATATTGCACGTGAGCTTGAAGCCTATGGCGAAATTTTTATTGATAATATTAAGGGTACCCGGTTCGTTGGTATGGACGTTCCCTTTGCTGATATGGGAAAGCCCCTAATGCTGATTGAAAACCTGCATAGGCTTGATAATAGTACAGGCTCACTTGATGTCTTAGCAGGACAGACACCGGATGGCTCATATGAGCTTGTTGATTTAGCCAGAGCTCCGCATATGCTTATTGCTGGAACCACAGGTTCTGGCAAAACAGTATTTTTATACTCGATCATTGTTAGCCTTTTACAAAAGCTCGGTCCTGAGGATTTGGAGCTTCTTATTGTAGATCCAAAGCAAACAGATTTTCATTTCTTCGAAGGTATTCCGCATCTTCGTGGGCAAAGGGTTTTAATTGATGCCAATGAAGCCCTGGATGCATTAGAGCTCATTAATAGTGAAGAAAAGGAGCTACGCACTCAACTCATTCGATCAGTCAATAGCCGTGATATTGACTCCTATAACAGTAAGAATCCGGCAAAGCGAATGAAGCGATTGGTTGTTATTATTGATGAGTATGCAGATCTGGTGCAGGCAGCAGAGCTACAGGGTAAGGATGTACGAAAAAGCTTTGAAACCAATCTCTGCATGCTTGCACAGCGTGTCCGTAATTTGGGTATCCATTTAGTCATTGCGACTCAGCAGCCTAGGGCAACAATTGTAACCTCTTCGTTAAAGGCTGTGCTGCCATATCGTTTATCCTTCAGGCTGCCCTCTCATGTGGATTCTCAGACAATTCTTGATCGTGCTGGCGCTGAGGATTTGCTCGGCAAGGGTGATATGCTGCTTATGACTGATAGCGACATTATTAGAATGCAGGGCTTTTTTATTTCAGAGGAGCAGCTATTAAACTTCATCGAGTCCAAAAAATAAGGAGCATAAAACGTGTGATTTCATTGGAAAAGCCCATAGAGGGCATATTTATAAGGGAGCAAAAAAATCGCTTTATCTGCGAGGTTATGGTAGATGATGAGGTAATAGAATGTTATGTCCCATCCTCCTGCCGTCTTGATAATTTTATCGATCTACATGGAAAGCGGGTGCTTCTGCTTCCAACAATGGCACCAAGCGCAAGAACAAGGTATTCCCTGTTTGCCGTTCCATATAAGCGTAATCACATCCTGCTGAACCTTGGAAGGGTCAATAGTGTAATTGAGCGAGATATAAAAAAAAGATGCTTTTCCACACTCGGCAAACGGTCAGCGGTATATCGAGAATATAAAGTCGGCTCTTATAAAAGCGATTTATTTATCGCAAATAGTAGCACTCTTTTGGAGATCAAGAGTGTACTTTCTTTAGAGAAGAGTGCGGTGTTTCCAACCGTTTTTTCTCAACGAACGCTAAATCAGTTTAAGGAGATATCCTCATTGATGGACAGAGGTTATAACGCAGCCCTTGTTATTGCCTCCATAAATCCATATGTTGAAGAAATCCAGATAGATACCTCTTCACCATTTTATGAATCCTTGGCACCCTGTATTGAAAAAGGTATGCAGCTATTTGCTGTATCCTTACATATTTATCAAGGTGAAGCGCGAATTAAACAAAAAATAAAGATAAAAACATGATCTTATAAGAGGGAATCCCCAGATAAAAATCGTTGATATACTCGTAAACATAGGCTATGTTATAATTAATTATGCTTATTACACAGCAGAAAACTACCTAGTTCATTGTAACGCTTAATATAAGGAGATTGGATATGTTAGATAATACAATTACATTGTTTTCTTCTGATAGCAGGCCTCAATATACGAAAGATATTTTTAATGTCTTAGCTCTTCCGCATGGTAGCATGTACCGATTTAGGTATAAAGAAAAGTACATACATTGTGATATAATCGGAGACCTAGACAATAGCAAAATAAAAGGCACAACCGCCTTAATAGCATTTAGGACAAACTTGGGTGTTGCTGAAAATAAGCATTTTTTTATCCCGGTACGCTGGGCTTTGATTGAAAACGTTCAGAAAAGTGCTGATTTTTATTTAATTGATTTTGTTGTTAAGGGTTTTGCTGTGTTCAATAAAGAATTTGATGATAATCGTAATAATTTTGATGACATCAATTCTCTGGCAAAAAAATATTTTACTACAAATGATAAGATTGAAGCCTTCGTTGTAAAGAATACGCCCAATATTGTTATCACATATAATAAATCCAATAAAACAAACGATAATGAAGAGAAAGATCGCTGGCTGAAGGTCATTGAAACTCTCCATATCTATCCGAGGTTTGAAAAATGCTATTTTTTCAAGGCATCGATAATAAGAAACGGACTCGCAAAGATTTTTAAACCTGGTATCATACGAGAGGGTGGCAGAACGAATATCAATATTGAATATAATAACTTTTGTGATATTTCAGATTCTGAAATTAACATTGAGTACGATGAATGCTTATTAATACCATCTGGAGACAAGAAAACTAAAATTGAATGCAGATACGATTCTGCCATGTTTGCATTTCAAGCTAAAGGCGTGTTATCAAAAACCCCCACCCAAATAATACTAAACTGCCGCAGTTCACAAGACATTGAAACTAAGATTAAGATTCCGTTGGAAATAAAAAGGAATTATTTCTTTTTGGTCGCTCGTGTTATTTTATCACTCGCTGGCGCAATATTGATTGGTTTGCCAGGAATTCTACCAGATACGACACCCACAGAAACTACAGTCCCTATGTTTATTGCAGGTTCATTATTAATTGCATTTAACTGGTTAATACCTTACAAGGAGTAGCTATGATATATAGATTTCTTAAATTGCTAAAGGCTATAAAGTCATCTTGGGGAGTTGATACCGCATATAAGGATGATATTCCCAAATGGTCAACCGACAATCCATCAGCTGGTCAGTGTGCTGTTACAGCTTTAATAATTCATGACTATTTCGGCGGAAAAATATATAGTGGCGTTTCCCAAGATGGTGTGGTTCATTACTGGAATAAAATACATGGCATAAAAATTGACTTAACCCGAAGTCAATTTAAAGATACAAAAACATTCTCAAATATTACTAAATGGAAAGCGGATGAATTATTACAAACGGGTAATGTCAGGGAACGTTATGAGATACTCAGGAGTAGAGTAGAGTCGTATTTGCTTGAAAATAGACTAAGAAAACGTTGATATTCTCCTTCAATATAACGAAGGTCGGTCCTTATCTATCTGAATGTTCCAGCCCATATGATGAGAAACTACAAGGTTTTGTGCCTTTAGCTTCTCGTTTTAATCAATATAAGAATATAGCGAAATTGTTACCCTTAAATATATTTTTGTAGTAATATCGGTCTACGCTATTCTAATTCTAAAATCATGCACTTTTGCTCCATGCTTAGCTGCTGGTGACTCCTGCTATAAGCATATATGTTAAAGTGATAATCTCCCGGATAAGGGAAGCATCGGATGTAAAACTGATATTCCGCTGTCTCTGCTATGAAGCCATATGAGGGGCAGTTATCCTCGTTGATTTTTGACTCCGGATGCTGTAGGCAATATGCTCTCATTGCAGCTATATTTTTCAGAAGGCCATCCTTGCGAAGCAAATCCACAACCTCCTGCAGAATATCATTAAATTGCTGTGTTTGTAATTCCTCAACGTGTGAAAACCATGTATGCCAGAACTCCCCTCCATTGCGACCAAAGTCGCCACGCAACCGCCCAATCCATGCATCCTGTGATTTCGTATTGCTGTCAGAATACAAAAGCTTTGCTTCATCGTCTATTATTGGTCGCAAGCTGATATTTTTATCCTTATTCTGCATAGCATCACCCCCCTCGTTAAAAATTTAAGTATAAAACCCTATGACTCATCATCTACTCACCCCTCATTCCATTTTCATGCCGAATTGCTCGTCCACGTCATTTGATTGCTTTGACTGATCTGCCTCAGTGAAATTGACGTATTCACCGATGATATTCAGTGCTTCCTCGTAGCTAACGGAATCTGTGATCCTCTGATACATTTGGTTAGCCTGCTCCCGCATACCTGCCGCTTTTAATGTACGTGAGGCAATCCCCGCCAAATTGAAGATGTTTCCGTTGGCGCCGATGAGCGGAGCATCTGGTTTCTCCGTCCGTGTCTGTATCGGCTCCGGCTGTGAGACAGCTGAGAAGCTATCCTCACCGGGAACAAGAGCAAGGGTTCTGCCATTGTCCCAGGTCATTTGAAGCTGACCGATGTCATCTACAAAATCCACTGTCCCCATCAATCCTGGAAGCATATCCAATTCTCCGGACATTGCAGCTAATCGAATTCGTGTTCCTTTAGGATACATATTCTTAAGCCGTTCAACCTTATTTGGCTCATTTAGCATGTTCCATTCCCTCCTGTGTTTTTTTAATAAAAGAACAGGGATGACCCTTTTTAACCGTCCCTGCCTTGTGTTAATCAAAGTATGAAACCCGCTGATTCATCACGATTCCGGATTTGAATTGGACCTCAATTAGGTCATCCTTGACGGCCTTGATGCTTTGCAGGAGCCTCCTTACCAAGTCATTGTCAAACTCCCCGACCTCGCAGGTAGTTTTCTTTAGGCAGGCATCCATGTCCTCAACTCTTTGCTGAAAATTCGCCGCCATTTTCTGCTCCCGCACCAGCTCCAGCTTTTTCTGCTTCAGATCGTTGATCCGCTCCGCGATCCTATGATACTGCTCGTCAAAATCCTCTGTTATAGAACCCTGCTTAGCGTTTTCCTCTATCAAGGCCAGCATCTCAGCCTGCAGCTTTTCAATCTGTCCGTCATATTCGGTGGGTACATTTTTGGTAGAGTAGTTACCGATAACCCGGATTACATTTTCTCGGAAGGCACCGACAAACTCGCCGCGATTCTCCACAACACTGTTTATAGCAGTCATTATTGCTTCATACAGGACATCCTCTTTAAATGTAGGCGAGTGTTTACAGTTCTTTGTTCCGTTCTTCAGGCGGTTATCACATCGCCACACAGCAGTTTTCTGTCCGTATTTAGACCATATCTGCCTGCGATATGGCTGACCACATTCCTTGCAGACCATAATATCGGTTAAGGCGAATTTGGAGCTGTATTTGCTTTTCTCCTTCTTATCCTTTCTGGCGACTGAGGGTTTATGGAGGCTTGCCCGCCTCGCTTTTTCCTCCTGTACCTGATAATAAAGCTCCTTAGGGATAATGGCTTCATGATCATCCTCTATGTAATATTGGGGGACGATGCCTTTGTTCAGTACCCGCTTTTTGGTAAGGAAATCGATGGTATAGGTTTTCTGCTGGAGGACATCGCCCATGTATTTTTCGTTACTCAGCATTTTATTGATAGTGCCTGGGCACCACTTGTCCAAACCTGTGACAGTGGTGATACCTTCCGACTCTAATATCTTGGTGATCTGCACGATACTGCTTCCTTCGAGGTAAAGCCGGAAAATCCGTCTGACCAGCTCCGCTTCCTCCGGTACAATGACCAGCTCGTTGTTCTTATCCTTGGTGTAGCCTAAAAACTTATTGTGGTTGACCGAGACGATGCCATTCTCAAATCGTCTGACTAAGCCCCACCGGGTATTCTCACTGAGGTTCCGGCTTTCCTCCTGCGCCTGACTGCTCAGGATGGTTATCAAGAGCTCGCCGGTACCATCCAGCGTATTTACTCCCTCTTTCTCGAAAAATACGGCTACGTTCTTTTCTTTGAGCTTGCGGATGTTCTGGAGGCTGTCCACTGTGTTTCTGGCGAAGCGGCTGACCGACTTGGTGATTACCATGTCGATTTTTCCGGCCATGCAGTCCTCGATCATGGCGTTGAAGTCATCGCGCTTTTTGGTGTTAGTTGCGCTTTTGCCGTCATCGGCATAAATTCCGGCGAGCTTCCAGTTGGGATTACTCTTTATTTTTTCGGTATAGTAGGAAACCTGGGCTTCGTAGCTGGTTTCCTGCTGCTCCAGCGTGGTGCTGACGCGGCAGTATGCCGCCACCCGCAGGGCTTTAAACTGAGGCTTTATGCTCCTGTCATACTCCGGTCGGGATGGTATAAGGGATATGCTTTTCTTTTTAGCTGTCGCTGTCTGCATCATGGCTTCTCCTTCCCTTGGTTTAATATCCGGCTTCCATAGTTAATCCATTTATAAATTCAAACACCAGCCGATGCTCAGCGTAGACCGTGATTTGCTTTATCACCGTCAAAAACATTTCCTCATCAAATTCTGCGAGGGGCTGTCTGTCTGAAAACGCCTGCTTCATCTTCCCGGTGTTATATTCCGCGTCATCGATTACTGCCGTTTTGTAAAGGGCTTGCGCCCGCTTAAAAATAAGAGCCGGAAGCTCTTTGGACGAATATCGCCCTTCTGCTTCCAGCTCTTTAATTTTCTGATCCAATTTTTGAAATTCGAGGTTATAGGAGATTGGCTCTTTCGGGAGCCTCCGGTCGAGGATTTGCAGTCGTGCCAGAATCCGGTTGGCTGCCTCAAGGAAGGCTTTTTCGATTTGCTCGTCTGTAAGGAAGGCGCATTTACAGCATACTCGGTTCTTATAAATATACCTCTTACACTTCCAGAAGGTTTTTTCCGCTGCCTTACCGCAATGCTCGATGTATTTGCGGTATACCTCGCCGCATTCCCCACATCGGAGCCTGCCGGTGAATGGGTGCTGATGCTTTGCGCTGTTAGGCTGAATACTTCGCCCCAGCTGTTCACAGCGTTCCTGACGGCGCTTCTGCACCTGCTCAAATACCTCGGCGTCAATCATCCCTGGGTAGAATTCATCTCCAAGGTATTTGACATTCTCCAGTATCTTGCCGATGGAGCCATGATTCCACGAAGCTTTGTTGTTGGCATTCGGGAAGCCTATTTCGGCGAGCTGCTTTGCAAGGGCAAAGGTGGATGAGCCGGACAGGTAATCAGAAAATATCCTTTTCACTACCGCTGCCTTTGCTTCGTCAAATTGTATTTTGCCGTCCACCAGCTTATATCCGATTGGCATATGCCTTTGCATCATCTTTTATTTCCTCCTTCCTGCAGGGTTCGGACAGCTCCAGCAGGTTTATAAGCTGGAAGGTGATTTGTCCGTTTTTCTGTACGATGACCTTGTCTATTGCCTGTAAAAATAAATCCTCACGGTATTCTTCAATGACGTGAGGATTGTTTCTGATTAGCTCTATTAGCTGTTCTGTTCCAGCTATCTCCCGGTCGAAGCCATTATTGTCCAATAGCTGGCTTCGTTTCTTTTTTGCGGCGACAAGCTCTATAGCCAGGGCGTTTTGCCGCTCTATAAAAACTGCATGGTCTATATACCCCTTCGATACCAGTCTGCTGAGTATATGACCCTGCTCTGTCAGCTCCATAATCCGGTTACTGCATTCCCCGATTTCCTGTTCCTGCTGTTCGTCTATCCGAAGCTTTTTGAGCAGCTCCAGAAGGGGAGTGAGGATTTCGGTATAATTACTTACGAGCTTGTTCCACATCAAAGTGAAAGTCCATTGAACGTCATCCTCTCGGACTGCCTTTTGGCTGCATTTGGTGCTGTCGAAAATGTGCTGACGGCAGCACCATTGGATTTTCTCATATGGCTTGCCGATGTAAATTTTCTGCCTCCGGAACAGACTGCCGCATTCACCGCAGAGGATTTTACTACTGAAGGCATACCGGCTTTGGTATTTCTCCAAATCGTCCACCCCCATCTGTTTTCTGCGGTATTCAAAGATTTCTTTTACTGCCTCCGCCTGTTCGTATGAGATAATGGCTTCATGGTTGTCCTCAATCAGATATTGGGGAAGCTGGCCTTTGTTTCTCTGCCTCTTAAAGGGCAGCACTTCTGTGGTTATGGTTTTCTGATGAAGCAGCCTGCCAGTATAAATGGGATTTAGTAGCATTTCCTTTATCACACCGTCATTCCATTTCTCAGCCGAGCGTATCGTGGGGAGTCCTTCCTCTGATAAATCCTTGGCGATGGCATATGTACCTTTGCCGTTCAGGTATTCACGGAAGATGCGGCGAACCACTTCGGCTTCTTCCTCCTGTATGACCAGTTCTCCGGTTTCATCCTTGGTATAGCCGTATGCGGGAGTGCCGAGGATGAAGGTTCCATCCTGAAAGCGCTTTACTGCCGCCCATTTGTTGTTGGTGGAGACGCTTTCCGCTTCTCCCTGTGCCAGAGAGCTTAAGATGGTCAGCATCTGTTCGCTTTTCTCCGACAGGCTGTTGATGCTTTCCTTCTCGAAAAAAACAGCGACGCCAAGCTCCTTTAATCTCCGGATTGCCTGAATGCTGTCTACTGTGTTTCTTGCGAAGCGGGTCACGGATTTCGTGATGATCATATCGATTTTGCCATCTTCGCAGTCCTTCATCATCCGCAGGAAGTCATCTCTTTTTTGGAGCTTCGTCCCGCTTCGGGCTTCGTCGGCATAAATACCTGCGAACTGCCACTCCTCGTGATTTTCAATCAGGCTTTTATAATATGCCAGTTGTACAGAAAAAGAATTCTGCTGTTCACGGGAGTCGGTGCTTACCCGACAGTAGGCGCAAACCCGCTTCTGGGGCTGCAGCTGTTTTGCAATCTGTTGCTTAACAGGATCGATTCTTACTATTTTCTTTGCCATGGTATTTCTCCTTTCTCGTGTATTTGGCCTCCTGTTAGCAACACACAATACCACAGAAAAAATCATATATCCAGGTGTTTTTACGCATATACCTTAGAAAGTTCGGGCGTGAAGGTTTCTCTGTTCAATTCGTCTATTTTCTTGTACTCAGCGGGGGAGATTAGGCCGTTACGGAGCATTATATCCAACAGCTTTAACGCCACCTTGTATTTCACCTCATTGGCTGACTGATCCTTTGACATCGCGCACCCTCCCTTACTGCATGGAAAGGTAAGGGCTTTGCTCCAGCTGAATTTCGCCCTCCAGCGGTGAATAAAGCCCGACGCCCAGCTGTTCCAAGCCTCGGATGAATTCCAGAGTCTTGGCGGTATCCCGTCCTAAACGGTCAAGCTTCTTAACCAGTAAAACATCCATTTTGCCTTCTCCGGCGGCCTTCGTAACCTCGGCGAGACCGGCGCGGTCAAACTCCATACCGCTGCCGAGATCCTCGGAGCACCCAACAACTTCAAAGCCCATTTGCTCGGCATAATCCATAAGCTCCTTTTTCTGTCCTTTTAAGGCTCCGTGGGCATCCTCCGGTGCATCAATACGGCAGTAAACCCAGGCTTTCTTCTGCTCCTGATGATTCCAGAAGGCTTGGGCTTCCTCCATGCTGACAATCGCTATATCATCAGGCTTCTTATCGCCCTTCTGCATGGGTACCAGCTCTTTTGTGATTTCCCGAAGAAGCTTCTGATCATGGCAGCGGTTGATAAATTCGCCAAAGGTATTCAATATCAGCCTATCCATCGTATCCGTCAGGACAATTTTGTCTGCATGCTCCTTTTTCAACATGATAAAGCTGGCGATGTTGGACGGAGACTTCTCAAAGTAGTATTCCTGCCTCTCACCATCAAGCCCGTACACATATCCGACGACGAGATCCTTTTTTAGCAGTTCTGGTAATACTTCCTTTTGCATATCTATTTCCTCCTTGATATTTTTGTTTTAATCTCAGAAGGATACGGCAGGACGGAAAAAGCCCGCCCTGCCGCATAGTTTCCAAGATCAAAAAATGATCTGCTTGTTCTTCATTGCGAATTGACGCTTCTATTCGACACTACTTCCCGAAGCGAAAAGAGCCTTACGGCTCTCAGGGCGACAGCATAAACGGCTTGTGGTCAATAAGCCTCATAGGAATCTTACCTCTCCCAGGATCTCTGCGAGCCGCCCCCATTGCTTGAGTCTGTGGCTGGACGGAAGTAGCATTATCACTGCCCATTTCATTGCGAAACAGTCCACCACAGACTGTTTTATGACCGGGCGTTCCCGCTCGTCACCTTCGATGCCATCGGTTCGACGGATGTCTTACAATCCGCAGGCAGTCTCCGCGCGCCCGTCAATGTCGCTGCCGCTTTTCACACGGCTGGACAGCTCATGTATTTATGCTGTCGGATATGAAATTTTCAAAGAGCAACAGGGGAATAAAAAAATCCCCTCACTTCTTTAAGGAAAAAAGTGAGGGGCTGGACCAAAAAACTTTTTATTTTTCTAAAATTTTTTTGAGCTGACTCAGTATTCGTTTTTTACGATTGTGTATAGTCATGCGCGGAATGCCAGTCTCCGCAGCCAATTGATGCTCGCTTTTTTCGAGGTAAAACAGCGCTATAATCAGCTGGCGTTCAGCTTCGTTTAGCAGAAGCAGGCATTGCCGGAGCCTTTCAAGCATATCCCGCTGAGTAATTTCATCCTCCACAGAATTCTGTCTTGAGGCTATTATGTATTCCAGTGAAATACCTTTTTCCTCAGCTTCCTCCAGAGAGATGGTATTGTTTGAGTAAAGTTCACCCTCATAAATCTCATGCTCCCTGTGCTGGTAATAAGCCTTATAGACTTCTTTGGTCACAGGGATGCGTTTTTTGTTGACTACCAATGTATATTTTTTCTGCTCCATGAGCTTGTCCTCCATTTCGTGAATTTGAAAATCCGGAAATGAAGAACAAACGGAGGAGAGCGGCATCTTAGGGCAATTCTGTGCAACAAAAAAAGAGCGTACTTACAGACACAACTGTCTATTTGTACACTCTTAGTATTTATTTCATTTTTGATATGCTCTGATGGTTCGTGTTGATGACCGTACTGCCCTAATAAACAGTACAGGCTTTTTTTAACCGTTTACCGATTAAAACAACGCATTCAATGATGTCCGCTTCATCACGCCAGGCCGCTGATCGGCAGCGGCCGTTCGTTTCTTACGACATACTGCGAAAGCATAAAAACGCCCTCCAATCCCGCAAGTCGGAGGGTTTCGTTTCTGGTCATTTAGGCATGTAGACAGACCCGCCAAACTCACGTTTTTTTTATTTGGCGGGTGTCGCCTGATGTTGACCTGTCATATGAAAAAACCTGCCGCAAAAGGGCAGGCTTAGCAAGTAATCCTTTACGGCAGCCAGGCTATCGTAATGCGCTCGCATTTTAGACCCTTGGCTTTGCGTCCTTGTCTTTCGGCAAGTTTGCCCTTACTCTCTTATGGATCTTCCTTGCAAAATTATAACAATATATGATTGTATAGATTTAATAAATATTGCTTTTGTTTTATTTTCTTGCTCAAGCGCCGTAAAGCAGGTAAACGGTTATTACTGTGCAGCCTGCAGTCCCCGGCAGCAAAGTATACTGTGAAATCGTCATCAAGCGGGTTACCGCATGTTTCAATTAAATCGCAATTAAAATTAAAAATAGCATCCTTAATTTTGATATAATTAGCTCGGTCATTTTATCGTGCATGTGTAATATAAGGAAATTATTTAGCGGTTCATGGCAATTAATTTTGATGGATGAAGTTCACTTAAACCTATGATTGGCTCCTTATATTCCTGCTTGCCAGGTGTTACATAATCGCCTCACCTATATGTTATTTACTTATTAGAAATTACTTGCAATTTCTATATTATTGAGCAATAAATGTATATACTAACATGCGCAATTTTAATTAAAGGTTAGCAATTTCGTATTGTTATAATCAGAAAACGATTATAACGGAAAGGAGACACTATGAAAAATCTTGAAATAGTGATAGCCGCTATCCAATATATTGAAGCACATTTGACAAGCGAAAAGATCAACCTGGATATTGTTGCCGAGGCAGTACACTATTCGAAATACCACCTCCACCGCATTTTCACCGATACGGTAGGGCTTTCTATACATGACTATACGCAGCGCAGGCAGCTGACTGAAGCTGCGAAACTGCTGGTTTTTTCAGACAAACCCATTATTGATATAGCAATTTTAGCCGGCTACGACAGTCAGCAAGCTTTCAGTAATGTATTCAAGGTTATGTATAAGCAGTCTCCTAACCAATATCGAAGAAATGAGGTGTTTTATCCATTGCATCTTGAATACAACTTCAAGGACCAACACGAATCGCTTGAGAGCACGCGAAAAAGCTCTGTGAGGAAAATCCGCTTTGCCAAAGAAGAGGATATTCCGTTATGGATGGATTTAGTGCTCCTTGTTATTGACGGGTTCCCCTATCTGGAAGAGGATGAGCATTTAACGACTCTAAAACGCTATATCGCAAACAAAGGCGCAATTCTTATGACCGATAATAGCATTTCTATTGGAGGTATGATGATCAACTACGAAACAGGCAGCATCGATTTTTTAGCGGTACATCCGCTTTACAGGAACCAGGGTATTTCTCAAGATCTCTTGAATGTGGCGCTCACCGAGCTGCTGGAGAATAAGGAAATCAGCATAACCACATTCCGAGAGGGCGACAAAGCAGATACAGGATATCGAAAGGCTCTTAAGGAGCTGGGCTTCGCCGAGGCGGAGCTTTTAACAGAATTCGGATATCCGACGCAAAAAATGATTTTACCCAGGGAGGATTCAAATGACTAATGCACAGCAGCTAGACAAGGGCGCATTGCGTACGTCTGTCCGTATAAATGAAAGTAAAAAGCAACCACCAAATGATACTTCAGCTTTTCCCGATGAAATCGCGCATCTTGAGGATACCAGGTTCAAATTGGATGATGCCATAAAGCAGGCGAATGCTTCAGTCGAGCAAATTGACAAAGAATATATGGCTTCCAAGCATTACATGGTGCAGTATCGAGGTGAAATCGATCCACACGAGATGTTCCAAAGTGAGCTTGCATTAAAGCAAATTGACAACCGCGGAGCCTTTGCGGTAAAGATTCGAGATAAACTTTTGAAACTCCTTGATTCACCTTACTTTGCCCGGATTGACTTTCAAGAAGCATCCCAGGAGACACCTGCCGCCTTTTACATTGGCAGGTTTGCTTTCAGCCATGATAACGAGCTTTTGATTTCGGATTGGCGCTCCCCGGTCGCAAGCATGTTTTATGATTGCGAAGTTGGCCCGGCGGGATACGATGCCCCTATTGGAAGAATCAGCGGCAAGCTGACACGTAAGCGGCAATTTAAAATCAAGAATGGCAATATGGAATACGCGCTGGAGAGCTCGGTTAATATCCGGGATGATATTTTGCAGCGCGAATTGAGCCATACTTCTGACGAAAAGATGAAATCCATCATCGCTACCATTCAAAAGGAGCAAAACTTGATCATCCGAAACGAAAAGGCGGGAACCCTTATTATTCAGGGAGTTGCTGGTTCAGGAAAGACATCCATCGCACTGCATCGGATTGCTTACTTACTATACCGCTTCAAAGACAGGTTATCGGCAAAAAACGTAGCAATTCTGTCCCCAAACAAGGTGTTTGGAGATTATATTTCCAACGTACTGCCGGAACTCGGCGAGGAACCTATTTATGAGATGAGCTTTGAAGATATTGCCAGGATACAGCTTGATGGCGTCATCCGTTTTGAGCGGGACAAGGATCCTTTTGAAACAAGCGACCCCAAATGGACAGAACGAGTACGGTTCAAATCCACGCTGGATTTTGTAAAGCTTATGGACGAGTATTTATCCCGGATGCCTGATGCTGTCTTTAATCCATCAGATTACACTTTCGGCAGATTCTCTGCCGAAAGCGAATGGATACAAAGCCGTTTTGCCGCTTACCATAAATATCCGGTTAAACGGCGGCTTCAAATAATCGCGGAGGATATTCATAACCGTTTTGAAACCGATAACTTCATGGATGAACCTTTGCCAAAGCCCAGGGCTATCTTAAAAAGCCTGACCACGATGTTGAAGGTTAAGAATACTCTGGCGCTCTATAAAGACTTTTATAAGCAGATGAATATAACCGATAAATTTGTGATGCCTGCAAAAGAAATCCTCGAATGGTCTGATATATACCCATTTATCTATTTTTACGCCGCTTTTGAGGGCTTGCAGGAGAGCCGGGCTATTCGCCATCTGGTTATCGACGAAATGCAGGACTACACACCGGTTCAATATGCGGTGATAAATATCCTGTTTCAATGTCATAAAACAATTCTCGGTGACTTTGGACAGTTTATTAATCCAAATTATTTGCACACGCTGGGAGACCTGCGTGTGCTATATGAAGGCTCGGAATTTATTGAGCTTAACAAGAGCTACCGCTCAACCTATGAGATTATTACATTCGCCAAACGGATTAAAAATATTGCAGCCCTTGAAGCGGTCGAGCGTCATGGAGATGATCCCAGCCTCATATATTGCAGTAATGAGCAGGAAGAGCTGGCGCAAATAATGGAGAATATGGACTCATTTCAGAATAGCGAGAATGTGACCCTTGGAATAATCCTGAAAACGAACGGCGAAGCTAAAGCCCTTTATGATTCGCTGTCTAAAAACTACGAGGTTCACTTAATTTCACCGGAAAGCTTGAACTTCAAGAACGGCATAACAATTACCTCAGTCCAAATGTCAAAAGGCCTTGAATTTGATGAGGTCATTATTCCTGCGGCTAATGACCGTACTTACTTCAGCGAATACGACCGAAGCCTTCTTTATATTGCTTGCACAAGGGCAATGCACAGATTATCTCTAATATATGCCGGTGAATTGACCCATTTAATTGGTCCATAAGACAGAAAACCAGTTTTTCTACTCTGGTCCCTATATTAAGAGTCCTGAAAAATCAGCCAAAGGCCAAAAACTCAAGCCCGACCCTTTAGGTATCGGGCTAGCCACCTTTTTTCACAAAAGGCAGCAGCTTCTCGCCAAGATATTTGGGGTTAAGCCCGAAAAAGTTACAGGGCCATTCATAGCATAAAAGTGACTGTCAAAAACCCGAGTACACACATCATAATATTGATTGAAACAAATCATATCATACATAAAATTGACTTGGAAATAAAAGTATCTTAGCTATAATATAAAAGATAGGCGGGATGTACTATAAGCGATTTGCATTGTTACAAGAGCAATCCGGCATTTATGAAATTAAGAATATTGTTACTGTTCCTGAATATCAATGGAAAGCCTGTTGAGAATATAATTCTTTCAAGGCATAAAAGACCGCTATAACTGTATCAATTATAATAAGAGCTATCCATTTAAATGCTTCATAAACACGTCCCTCAAAAAATCTTTATAAATTCTAACATGTTAACCGATATTACATTTTTCTACAAGCGTCTAGACTGCAGATTTCATCCGCATGCTCTCACAATTCGTTTTCTGACAGGCTTTTTTTATCCTCCACAATATTTATTAGTGTTGTGTCAGGCTCATGATACCTGCGATAAAAGTGTGTAAAAGTTGTGTATGTAAAAAATTTATTAACTAAAGGAATTTTAATAAGCCAATAAAGAATGAAGTATGCTGCAAAAAATGAAATCAACATGTAAATATAACTAAGCAGTATCAGAAAGAAGAAAAAATAACTTTCAATTGATATTACTTTACTCAATCCATTTAATACATTGGAAGGAACTTGCAGAGTTGCCACAAAATATAAACCTATTGCAAACGAATGACTTGCTTCAACTGCCTTATTAGGACAATAGCCCATACATCTCATACAGCTTTCACATGCAAATGTCCAATAAGGACGTAATTTCTTACTCCCTACCATTCTTATTGCCTGAACTGGACAACTCCTAGCGCAAAAACCACAACCTGTACAATTTCCTGAAGCGAAGAACAATTTCGATAGGAAAAATCGACCTATGACTAAATAACCTAGAGAAACAGGACTTAGTATAAGACCTAGAATCAAAAATATAATTCCCCTGTAGGTTTTTTTCCCTTCAAAAATCCTTTTCATAAAAGAATCTGTCTTAACCTTTGCTCTACCAATAATAAATCTGGAGTTTTCAAGATTTATACCCCAGTGTAAAGACATCCAGTTTGATGGCATGTCAAGACCCATGATTCCACGAACAATGTAACCCTTTAAAAGTAGTATGAGTGCAATAAGATAACCTGCTGTACCTTCGAGACCTGGAAAAGGAATCGATGCAATTATGCTCCCAGCTCTAGTCGCCACTACAAAAGCATGTTTTCCATTTCCATGTGGCAAGTGTAAAACATACCGAATTACCTGCCAAGGCGCTGTAAAGCCATGTGTTGGGAAAACTACCCCGACCAAGTTTTTGGCTTCATCTCCCAACTCTGATTCTTTATAGTATTTTGATATCTGATGTATCTTTGAGGTTATGCCTTTTTTGCTGGCTATTTCCTCCATCCATGTAGCCGCCCGATAAGAATATCCTGTTCCACTCATGAAGTGTATTACCATTGAACTATACTGCATACTTTGCCCCCCAACCAAATAAAGGACCCAGCCATCGTCTTGCGTACCCGGGACTCCCGACGTGTTTGTCCCGCCAGGGCTGGAATACCCCAACAGTTTTCCTATCCGCACCCTCGCGGGGAATCCTCGTGTTATATGACGTTTCCTGCCCGCGAAGCCAGAGCAACATGGACGGCGCACTCTATAATAGACAGATCCTAATCAACTATATAGTTGCAGCGTGAGGGCAGTGTTTAGAAGGAGTACTCCTTAAGCACTTTCTTCTTTTTAGCTTCTATGAACATGACATCATTACTTGTAAACTCGTTTTCAGCTATTAATTTATTATTAATTGATAGTAAAATAAACCCATTATTATTTAATACCTCTTTAATACTATCTTCTGTATAGTAATGATCCCAGGTAATATACTCCCTAGGGCTTTCCCCTTCTTGAATTATTATTGTCCGTGACCCCCAAGCCTTTTGATCTCTAAAATGCTTGACTTCTTCTAATATAAAATGAGGTTTATCACACCAGAACCCACCTTCATCTGAATAATGCCAATTTCTAGTTTCATGCATATTTTCACATAAGCCAGTTTTGAAGACATCGAATATAAAAATACCTTCATCCGATAGCGCACAATTGACTTTTTTGAGAAAAATATACTGTTCTAAAGGTGTTAGTGCACCAAAATCACAATAGATACATAAAACAGCATCGTATCCTATGCCAATATCATCTTTAATATAATCTGCACAATGATAATCTATCTGAAGATTATCTTCTATTGCTTTCTTTCTGGCGTAGGATAATGATCGTTGTGATATATCTATTCCGGTAACTAAATATCCCATTTTTGCTAACAATGAAGCATACAGACCGGGACCACAGCCAAGATCTAAAACTTTTCCTCCTTTAGGAATCTTTTTTATTATCCAATCAATAGTCTTCCCTATTGTTTTAATATTTCTACTTGCAGCATCATTACCAAAGTCAAGGTGAGCATCTAGCATATTATTTGAAATATATTCATCTGTCCAAATAAAGTGACCACTTCTGTGATATAGCTTTAATTCATTAAGAATCAATTAATATCTCTCCTTTCCAACAGTTTGAGCCAGTACTCCACTAATGCATTGTAGATAGGAATCTACAACATTCTCCAGAATAAATTAGTTTCAGCGATAAGAAAACTAAGGATGAATCCTATGGTAACCACCTTAATTATTTGCTTTGGAGACTGGTATAAAATAAAAATCATCGCTATCCAGAGTAACAATTCCAGTTTATATTTAATGTAAAAATACCAAACTCCAAGCCCGAAAGCCGGTCTTGAAACAAGCATAAATATTAAAGATGAAATGGAAATAGCAATTGTTCCTTTTCCTTTTGCATACCAACATATGAAAGCCAAAAATGGCGAAACAACAGTCATGATAACCCAAATCATCATATATGATTTAGGAAAAAAACCAGCTATCCTAATAGTATAAAGATAATAACTACCTACCATGCCTACGAAAAACAAAAAAACATTTATGGCAGACCTAACAGGTGATTTGCTATACACAGATATTAGCACAGCAAGAAAAATCCAAACTCCTATACGGGAAAGAAAATTTCTTAAATCCAACACTTCAAGAAAATGTGGTAATAAATTACTGGCGGTTTCATCAAGCGCCTTGGAAATTACGCCTAATATAACCCCCATTACAAATATTGATGCTGTATATAAAAGTTTTTTTGATAGTGGCAAATTTATTGGTCTCCGGATTTCATTCAAAATTTTCATAAAGTCAATCTCCTAAAATATTATTTTATAATCAAGTCGCATAACCGAATAAACCTGTTTTTTTCATTTATGTGATTCCACTACCTATTCACACACCCACAGACCATTTTGTCTTATCATCAAACATTATTGATAAAGCGGTCGGACCTACCGTCTGCAGTCTTATCCGCTCGTATAAATGCTGCGATTAGGATAAGAGCGATACCAGATCCGATCATAATCCATTGTAACGGGATTGCATCTGCCATCGGTCCGAAAATTATCATTCCGATAGGGAGAAATCCCGAATACATTGATCCCATCAATCCAAAGACACGCCCTTGCATTGAGCTTTCTGCCTTTTCTTGAATCAATGTGGTTATTGATGTCTGTATCAATGTAAGAGCAACGCCGTATAATACCATCATCACAAGGTAGAGGATAAAATTACGGGCTATCCCCATACCGATTGCCATTGCTCCAAAACCGCAAAGGCCAACCATAAGGGTTTTTATACGGCTCTTAAAACCTCCCCAAGTTCCCATTAACATTCCGCCGACAGCCATTCCTGCAAAGCCTACAAGTTCTACGGCCGTCAGATACCAATAAGTATCGCCATAAACACGGCTCACCAATAGTCCTGCCATAAAGCCAGCAGGTACGCATAAAAGTACAAACAAGCCGTAAATGATCAGAAGTTTAGCTAATAACTTATCTGAAAAGGCATAGCCAATTCCGATTTTCATATCTGCAAAAATAGATAGCTTCTCTTTAGGAGCTTCTTGCTTCGGTATCAACACATAGGATAAAATACCTATGCCAAACACAGCAGTCACTATATCGACAAGAAGTGTTGAATGGAGCGTCCCAATGGTTAAAATAGCTCCTGCAGCGGCAGGGGCCGCAAACTGCACAATAGATTGCATCGTTGCATTTATTCCGTTGTAACGTATCAAATGTTCTTCGGGAACAATCTGCGGAATAACCGCATTGACCGAAGGCGTCTGGATGCCTGCTCCTAGTGAACGAATAACCGACATAATAAGCAATGCGCTAAGCATCAACGGCCCAGAGGAAATAAACGGCATAGTGCAAAACATCACGAGTGTAATCGCCGCTATCATTGCATCTGAGAGAATAATCAGTTTTTTTCGGTTGTATCTGTCAGCCCATACACCGCCAACAAATGAAATCAAAAACTGCGGCATATATGAGCAGACAGAAAATGCGGCCACCCAAGCGCCGCTCAAGGTTTCCAGAGTAACATACCAGACGATTGCCATCTGGACGAGTGTTGAGCCAAACAATGTAGTGCATTGACTGATTAGAAAAAGAATTGCCCATTTTTGCCAACTATTCTTTGGCTTTATCATTTTGTGCATCCTCCTTGTGTTTCGAAGGATGCACAAATCGCTTCGTTTGGATAACCGCACATGCTACAAGCAATTCTCTTTCTGCAAAACCATGTCGGTTATATTCGTCACGATAGTCTGTATCTGCTTTATCGCCTGTGTCGGCTGAAAAGCCCTTAATACTGATTGCCATACCCTCGTCCCGCAAAATCAAGGCTTTTGGGGCATGTGAGGCGATGTGCGTTGTCTGACCTTGCATTTTGCTTCCTCCTTTCCGATGTAATATTGTAACACGAAGAGACTTCTATCTTTTCATCATTCTTGCGGAGTTTATCTCTTTCGGAGATGAACTTTTTTACTCCACTCAGAGTGTATTGACGGTCTCTCTTTGCTACTCGTTGCTCTCGGCTTTGTGGTTTCCGTTCAAGTTTATTTTTTTCGAGAAAATGTTCCAGGCAATTTTAACAATAATATTTGTATAAATACTTATAAACCCTTATCTATGCTGACCATTAGCGATAAGAATATTACTCTCAAGTAAATATTAATAGCAAATCCATCCTTAGCTATTTTGGTCTCCAAGTTATTATTCATTTGTTTTATTTGAATTGTATTATTTCGTGTTATCAAACACTGTCAGTACGTTCTCATTTTTATTCCTCCACTGTAATATTTGATTGGAGGTGAACTGACAGTGGATGAATTACTGAAAACATTTGGCCAGAAAATAAAGGTCGCCCGACAGGATGCCGGACTGACACAGGAAGAACTCGCCGAGCAAGTCGGAATCACAACAAGGTACATAATGGCCATTGAAAATGAAAACAAGCAGCCAAGCATGAAGGTGCTCATTAAGATTGTCCGAGCCTTGAAGATATCTTCAGATAAAATCTTTTTCCCAGAAATCCAACACACAAACACCAAAAAAGAACACCTCATCCACATGATTAATCTTTGCGATGAACGTGATTTACAAGTAGCTGAGGCCACGATCAAGGCATTACTAGATACTAAATAAGTAAGAGCCATCTTCACAGAGGATGGTTCTTTATTATAATTCAAAATATTTCTTCTCTGTTGTTAAAGCTCTGTTTTAAAGTGAGATGTTCACCTTCATGGTTCATCCTGAACCCTTCCATAGTCCATAAGCATGGTAGACCTTCCCCTTGGCGGGGAAGGTCCTTTTTAGCTGTTTCAGGAATCCGGTTGCTTGATGTAGTACAGATTACTGCTCTTGCCGCCGTTCTCTCTCCAGCGCTGCTCCTTACGGAGACGGCCGCTTTGTTCAAGATCTGTTATGGCACGTTTGACTGTGCTGCGGGACAGCTTCAGCTCTCTGGCAATGGTACCAATCGCCGGGTAGCATTTGCCATCCTTGTCGGCACGGTCATGCAGGTACATATAGACGGCTCTCGCCCGGTGCGACAGCTCTGAGGTATAAACGGATGTAAAGTAAGCCACAGCTTCACCTCCTACTCAATCCGAACAGGTGCTTTTGCCCTGGACGGCATATCCAGCTCCATAGCCTGCGAATGCAGAAGCCCGCCCGTCGCAGCCGCTTCTGTATCTTCTTCCGGCACATCCACATATGCGGAATGACGGCGTATTATTTCTTCCTCTACCTTTCGCCTGTCAGCATATTTAACCACTCTGGCAGATTGCTCGGCAATATCATAAGGCTTGCCGAAGGTGATCCCCCATTCCGTAAACAGCTTCAAGCGAGTACGCATGGGGTAAGCTCCGGTCTTTGTGACGATAAAATGCCCCTTGGGCATTGACTTTAACTCATCCGGCGTCATCAGCGGTCGCTCAATCATCTGCAGACTCTGCGACGGATCATTTTTCCCCCGGCTGACCGAGCCGCTCATAACAGTCTTGCTTCCCATGGCTTTTGATAAAATTTGCGCTGATTCGCTATTGGGAGCAAAGCCGCCGAACACCGTGTCCTGGCAGTTGTCGATGATGATGGAGGAGCCTTCTCTGCCATAGTTTTTCTCCAGCTGCGCGAAGCTCTGTATGATGGCGACGATGGACACCCGGCGTGAGCGGCTGGCGCTGAACATCATCTCGGCAGACTCTATTTTTGGTATAGTTCCGATTTCATCGAGGAACATCATCACGCGGTTGGGAAGCTTTCCACCATGCTCGTCGGCCACCGATAGAATCTCACGGTAGAGCTGCTGGACGATCAGGCTGATAATGAAATACTTTGTGTTATCTTCCTCCGGCATTACCAGGAATATTGCACTTTTGTTTGTACAAAACTTCTCCGCATCAATTGCCGTGTCAAAGCACAGAATTTGTTCCAGCTCAGAATCCAGAAACGAATTGAGCCTTGACAGCGCCGTAGAAAGAACACTCTGCATGGCTTGCTCCGCAGTATTGAGTGCCGCCCCAGCGAACCACTTGGTCTTGTGCTCATCCGGCAGATGGGCAAGGAGCAACTGAAACAAAGTCCTGCCCTTGACGCCGCTGGGAGCCAGCAGATCCTGAATGAGCTTGAACACGGATACAATGTGCCTCTGGTTCGGTTCACAATATTCCGCTATAAGCAGGATCACGGAGGTCAGCAGACCTTCCGCCGCGTCATAGAAGAAAGCGTTTTGTCCAGCCATAGCAGAATCAAAGCCTCCGGAGGATATGATGGTCTTGGCGGTGATCTTGGCATACTTCTCCGCTCTGGCCTTGTACGCAAGGTTCTCCGGATTTTTCAGGTAAGCGTCCATATAGCGGTTGACCAAATGGAGCAGATTGTTTCCGTCCGAGCGGGTGGGGTTTCTCAGGTCTATGACGGCTACATCATAGCCGTAATGCTCTTTTGCGATACCGGCGTAGTTTCTGTAGAGGTCGCCCTTGGTGTCTGTAGTCACGAAGCTCATACCGCAGGCGCAGGCGTATTCAAGATTGGGATAGAGAAAGTTGGCGGTCTTACCGACGCCAGCCGCTCCGATCATCAGACAGTGGATATCATTATCATCCACCAGCGCGTATCCGTGAGGCGCGGCATCGTCAAACAGCGACGCTTTCCTCCAGCCGACTATGAGTCCCTGCTCCTTCGGCAGCCTTTCTCCCTTGCGCCATTTCTCTGGCTCATACGGCACTTCGGTATATGTCTTTTTTATCTCCTGCTTTGTCGACCAACGGGCCGTACCGTGCTGACCATCGCCTACTGTTCTGCTTTTAATGCCGTTTAAAGTGTAGTAATGCGCTATGAGCGATAACAGCCCGATAACGCCGAACATGGTCAGTCCCGCAGCAATCAGGATGATAATTTGTGATGCATGCAATTAGATTCCCCCTTTACATGGCTATAATAAAATTTGCCTGCTCCTGTGCCGGAAGCATCTTCGGCATTTCCAGCTCGACAAAGAGCAGCGCTTTGACACAGTCCAGCGCAAGGCGCTGATAGGAGGACAGGAGCTTTTCCTTATCCTCCAATGTACGGATGCCCGATGCCTGGAGCTGGTGGCCGATGTCCGAAACATCTTGGCTTATATGTTCTGTCTTAGTCCTGAGCCAGCCTCTATCCTCATGGGGATGGTAGCTTTCCCGCAGCTTTTGGATGAGCTGCTCCATTGTCACAGGCCGTTCCATCTGATGAAGCTGCCTGTGCATGAGAACCAAAGAACCCACCGCCATACACTGCAGGCATTCCCGAACAGCCTCCGCGTTCTCCGTCGCTGACTTGCCGGATGCCAAAAACGGCTCCGCCGTTTCATAACACTCCGACAGGAAGGAATGCAGGTCTTTTTGTGCTGAAAGGACTTTGCACAAATCGTGCAGCACGGCAATAACCGCTGGCAACAGCACTAGCTTGGGATGCTCCTGTGCCGGAATTGGACTGACGCCATTTCTGGCTTTCAAATCCTCGTTCCAGTCCTTATTCTGCGACTGCATTACAGAAATTCCCGCGTAACCCTTGCCCGACAGAATATCCTTCAGGCGGCCAGTGGCTTCGATGCCAGCTTCGTCATGGTCCATGCACAGCACGACATTTTTCAGATGAGAATTCAGCTCCAGCTGACGAAGCATGGCGTGTTCCGAGACACCGTCCAGTGTTACATAGCTGTGCCGCTGCCAGCCGTTCTTGTTCAGCGTGATGAAGGACAGCATATCTACCGGCGCCTCGAACACATGGAGGACGCCGCTCTCTCCAATCCAGTGAAAGCTATATTTCGGATCGCTGCCCTCCACGTTACCTTTATAGGGTTCTCCCTGCGTATAGGTACCGCGCTTATGAGCGTGGCGAGCGACGCCCTTTTCATCCAGCCCCACAAATACTGCGTTGTGGTATTCCTTATCCTCATATACCAGCTTTTCATGAGCGAAATGAGACAACACATCTCTATCAATAAAACGCTGCTTGATAAGGTAAGCAAACACACGGCGCATATCCGGATTGGCCTCAGGCAGTGCGAAGTCCTTTCGGGGAGCAGGAGCACTTTTGGAGGTCTGGTTCCACTCTGCGCCGGACTCGCCGCCTAAGAGGAGTGTCACCGCTTCAGGAAAGCTCAGGTCAAAAAATTGCTGAACGAAATCGATGGCACGACCGCCCTCCTTACGGCTGTGGCGGAACCACTCATTGCCTCGCACAGTCACGCTGTCGAAGCGCTTCCAGCGCCACTCCCGTCCGGAGCGAATGAGCTGCTCACCCTGCCGCTGGAGGAAATCCACCAGGTCGACAGAGTTCGCTCGCTGCTTTTGTTCGTCTGTAAAATGAATATATGCCATACTGCAGATCCTCCTTAGTCAGCGTTTGCGCTTACTGCACCGGCGAAAAAAAGCCACCCGCCGATGAGCGGATGGCTTGAATGACGCCGGTTTTATTTTTTCAGGGATTGGTTCTTTTTTCCGTGGATATTTTAAATGTTGCCTCTGCATGGGAGCCCTCCTTTTAATATGTTGTTTGTCTGAGCTCGTGATCGTCCGGCGCATGCCCCTGGGCGATCTTCTTCTCTCGTATTTTTCTGCGGAGCTTGCTGTCTGTCTGCATGCCGGGACCGCTGGAGAGCCTTTTCTGCTCGTCACGGAATATCCGGCTTAAATGATGCAGAAGCCTCGTTGCCGCCAGAAAGAGGGAAGGATCACGGAAGGAGTCCGGATGATCAAGGAAAAACCGAGCATAAATGTTGCCCTGTTCAGCCGAGAGGGTGAGCCAGCGCACTGCGGCATCACGGTCACGGGGGACATCTCTGCCTATGAGATATAGCTTCCCAAGAGCATACTGCGCGTACTGGTTACCCAACTCTGCGGATTTGGTCAGCCATTTGACAGCCGCCTCCACATCCTTGGGAATATCCTCTCCGAGCAGATAGAGCTTTCCAAGCTGATACATAGCGAACGAATTGTTCTGTTCCGCCGCTTTCGTGAACAGCTCCACTGCTTTTCCGATATCCTTCGCCACATGAGTACCGTCACGATAGAGCTTGCCAAGGGCATACTGTGCCATGCTGCTGCCGCTATCCGCAGCCTTTGTCAGCCATTCCACAGCCTTCTCCATATTCACATGACCGCTGTCCGTGTCGGAATAAATCCTGCCCAACATATACTGAGCATGGACGTTGCCGAGCCGTGCTGCCTTTTCAAGGTATTCGATGGCTGCCGGTATATCCTTTTCCGTGCCTGTTCCGGTATAAAGCATCTGACCGAGGCGGTATTGGAGCTTATCGTCATGGCTTTGTTCCTCCAGACGCTTGAAACCATAATCGGCATTCTTCTCAGTGCCGATACCATCACGGTACATCTTCGCCAGCTCGTAACAGGCATAGGGAACACGCTGGACGGCAGCTTTACCGTAAAGCTGGAACGCCATTTCGTAGTCCTGGCTCACACCCTGCCCTCGGTAGTACAGACCGGCAAGAGAATATTGGGCATACTTGTGATTTCGGGAAGCTGCCATTTCAAACCAGCCTGCCGCTTCTGCATAATCCTGTTCTGTTCCGAGACCGGCCGCATGCATTTTCCCGATGCGGTATTCCACATACCGGCTTTTCCTGTTCGCTTCGATATCCATAAATGCGGAAAAAGCTTTTTCATACCACATAAATGCGATATCCGTATCCATACTGACGCCAAGACCGTCAGCATACATCCTGCCGAGGTCATGCATGGCAAGAGCATTTCCAGCTTCGGCTTCCTCCAAAAACAAACGTAGAGCCTGTATAAAGTCAGGCTCCGTATCGTTGCCGCCATAAAGGAAAGTACGGGCCTCTTTGTAGCGGTCGCTCCATTTGATATGGGGATTTCCGGCATCAGCTTCATCATCCTCCGGAGCCTCATCAATAGCCTCTTGGTATTCATCTGCCGGCAAAGGAGAATCGGATTCCACTGAGGCTTGAAGCTCGTCCGCCGACTCGTCACCCTCGAAGGTGAAATGGTGACCGCCGATGTTCATCGCCTCGGTAATCACCATGTTTTTAATGTGCTTGAATTCCTTTTGCTGTGAAAGCGAAACGGAACCGGGAAGCTTATCCATGTATGTGCTCAGGACTTCATTGCGAAGCTCCTGCCATTTTGCGTAAGCTTCGGCGACACGAGCGTCCTTCGCCAACTCATCGACAATTTTATCCACGGCGGTTTTCAGAGGCGCTTTGAGATAGCCGTATTGCTTTTTGCCGGAGGTATGCTTCAGCCTCTCTGCCAGATATGAGAGCAGAGCCTCCATGGTTTCACTTTCGCATAAGCTTCCGCTCATCCTGCCGATGATTTCTTTTAAGACTTCGCGGCTTTTCTCAGCAAGCTCATTCCTCTGAGTGGTCTGCTCGGAATATATCTGAATCAAATCCTGCTGAAAAATCTCCCTTGCCATACTGCTTCGCATTTTATCAATAGCTGACTTTGTGACATATCCCTCACGAGGATTGATAGAATACACCAGCATGTGACAGTGAGGATGATGCCCCTCGTTATGAAAGGCTGCGTACCAGCGCAGGTTCTCCGGAGCAATCTTCATCTGCTCGGCAAACATATTCCGCTGCTTGCGGATGAGAGCCATCCACGCGGCGGCATTATCATATCCCAGCCGCGCGGCGTCCTTCCGCCGCAGAGAAATGATAGGTGTCCACACATTACCTGCATGCTCAGCAATCTCCGACATCACTCTTGACAGTACCAGCGGAGTACCTGCGTCACTAAACAGTCCGTGATTCCCCAGCTTCTCCGCGCGGGGACGGGTGGCGATGTAATTGACGTAGACTTCTTGATGGGACAACTGATCCAGATTCTGGTCCAGCACCGCACTAATGAATTCTGATGCAGTTTCCATAGTCGGCTGTTTCATGTAATCCTCATATTCGAACAAGTCAACCGAGTCGGGGAACTGCGAGAGGATATCCGTAATGAACTGCTCCTGTTTTTGTGTTGCAGGCAGCATCCGTATGTCCGGTGAGATTTTTTCCACTCCTTCCCTCGTAGCAATGTACTCTACCACGTTTTCCAGATGCACCGCAGAGTTTTTTATATATCGGCATTTGAAAATAATCCTTGGCATGGCTATTCACCCTTTTGGAATTTAGCCACATCCTCAAAGTTCACAGCGCCGATGGATTTTTTCACATCGGAAACGCATTTTCCGCGCAAGCGCCGCAGGGTATTTTCATCCACGTCTGCGGTGGATGCCAGGATATTCATCATCATGGACATCTCTACAGCCAGCTTGAACATCACGCGGGCGATGCGGTTTTCTGTCGTACTGACGATACCGGACATCGCCGAAGTGATAGCGGTCGGTAAAAACATTGCGCCTTTCTCACCCGCAATGTACCCGCTGTAAAGACGGACAGCTTTTTCAATGAATTCGCTCCTGCTTTTGCAGTTGTCCATTTCTAAAAGCGCATCCATACATTCAATCGTGCTGGGGTAAAGCCAGACCGGAATGCGGTCTTTGGTTTCTTCCGTCATATGAAGTCCTCCTTTTCTGAAAATGCTCCGGAACCACCCATCGGGTGTACCCCGGAAAAGCCTTAATTTTTCTGCGTTTAGGTCGATTCATAAGAGTTCCCAACCACCTGAAAGGTGACCAAAACCTATATCAGGTGTACCTTAGTGAACGTCCCCGACCCGCGTTGCGGGGCGGTGTGAGGGGGCAGGAGGTCGCATAGCGACCACCTACCTTTAACCCGCATGGAATTCAACCCCTCGGTTCACCCCTCAAAGCGGCTTTTATGAGGCTCTGTCCGGAGGATGGTTTTTGTCCTCTCAAGCTCCGTAACAAAGCCTCAACAAAAGGCGTTGTCCTGCCCACAAGTGTTACGATGCCACCCCTGCTGTCAAAACGCGACACAGGGGCACACAGGCGGCAACACGCGCGTTTGCAAGTTGTTATTTCTCACTGTCCGTATCTGGACTACTCTGTCCTGAAGAAGCTGTTGGGCGGGTGCTGCGCATAGGGGCGTCCGTCACGCTTTTATCCCGGCTTTCGATGTACTCCCGGACAGGAGCGGGAACGTGCTTTTCATACAGTGTTTGCAGCAAAGTGTCTAGTTCGGCCTGCAGTTCTGTTTCATCCTTCATGTACTGGTGGATAGCACGAAGCTTTTCAGCTTCAAAGCTGATCTGTACATTAGTTTTTTTCATGAAGCTTTACTCCTTTCATACGCTAAAATCTAATGAAAATATAGTGGAAGCATCCTCCACCTGTTCCTGGGTGAAGGCTTCCGGCTTTTGAAATCGATCACTGTACTGCCGGATTTTGTCCTCAGTCAGCGACACAAAATCCCCATCATCATTGCTGCCAGCTACAAAAAATGTACCAGCAATGATGTCGTTTCCAAGAGAACGGTTGCCGGGAAGCCCGAGCAGCTTTCCCTCTTCATTGCAGACCAGCACAACATAATCCTCCAGATATACCGTTTCAATATATCCTCCAACCGCCTTCTGCAATCCTTCCAAGGTGTTTTCAACATCAGCAGGATAGGGTTCCTTCATCGGTTCCACCATTATCACCTTTATCGTTTTCTCCATGTTCGCCTCCTAAATACTTATTGTCATGCTCCGGGTTTCCTCCGGATCTTCTGGTTGCTCCTGATGCACAGGTGTTGTTTGCAGAAAAGTGAGCCATGATGGTGTACTTTTCAGCCATCTGGTATAAGGGCGGCAGGAAAGTGAGCCAACATGGTTACAATTCCTCCAGGGCATGTATAAGACTGCCGGGAAGATCGGACAGCTGAACACTGGCATCCGTTTCCTCCGGCAGTGTGGTTTGCTGCTGCAGTTTGACATTTTGCAGCACATCCCTGACCGCTTTCCGTACAATCTGCTCCAGAATTTCAGACTGATGTGCCGTCAGGATGCTATTGACCACGTACTCGGTGCGCTGCCTGCTGGCCTGCTGTGCAAAGAGCGCCTCGGCCTCCCGATGCCTTGGGTTGTCCATATCGAAGGATAAATAATATCGTTTTCGCTCGGACATAAGCTCACCCCATCAGGAGCTTGTAGCCGTCCGCGTTGGCGAACCGGTTCAGCACCGCCACCGTATTGAGGCTGTTTTCGTACAGCCTGGGTTCCAGCAGCTCTGCACCGCCCCCCGCGAACACCATAGGCAGCCGCAGATCCAGACCTCGCTCACGGAGCGCATTGAACAGCTCCTTGCAATAGGCGGTCACGGTCTGCTCCACAACAGCTCCAATCAACTTACTTTCGGTATGCTGGATCTCCCCGCGGATAGCATCCGTGACGAGTCCATCCGACAGGAGAATGTCACTGCGCTGGAGCGCATCCTGAATCCGGCTGTACAGGGTGATGGTACCCATGCGGAGACTGGCACAGCTTGATCTGTCAAGCCGGAAATCATGAAGTGTGAGAATATCCACCGTGTACCCGCCGATGTCCACCAGCGTGATGCTTCGGTAATCCTTTAGCTGCGAATAATACCTGCACAGCGCCGCATGCCCCTGTGCGAACACCTTGCATTCGGCAATACGGCAGCGATAGAATGCCCCCTCGAACCGGAACGAGATGTTGTCACGCAGGAAATATCGCCTGAAGGCTTCCTTCTGTGTGCCATAGCTGTCAATGGGCAGCCCCACGCCAAGAGCGATTTCTGCATTGGTTATCCCTGCTTTTTTCATGGCTTCCGCAATTGCCGGGAGCGTCAGAATAAACGTATCCGGCTCCCTGGTCTTGTCCTGCTGAAAACGCAGACGACGCTCACCGATGGCGTAATACTTGCCCTCGAAAAAGAGCTGCATCTCCGGCATAATGAATTCTTTGTCACTTGCGGCATACCCGGAGGCATAAATCATCCCCTCCGAGGATTTGGTGTTGTAGTTTCCGTTGTCCACACCAAGCTTTATCATAATCATCACCTTCTTTCTTTTCTGCAGTTTACATGCTCATGGTCATGCCCTGCGCTTCTTCCTCGGCAGGGGCTTCAGTCTCTGACTGAGCCTCCGAAGAGGGAGGTGCTTCTGCTGCAGCCTGTTCCCGCTGGCGACGGGAAGCACGAGGCTGACGCTCCCTCGGAGCAGGAGTCGATTGGGTTTCCGCTGTCTGTTCCTGAGTCGTTTCCAGCTCCAAACGGCTTTCCACATACTCGCGGACATTGAGGGGAACCAGCCGTTCATAGGTCTTGTTGAGGTAATCCTTCAGCTCCTGTTCGATGGTTTGATCCTTCTTCTCCATGAAAAAACGGAGGGCATCCAGCCTCTCCGAAGGGAAGGGAATCTTTAATTCGGTTGTACTCATTTTCGTTTCCTCCTTTATAAATTCATTTGCATCTCAGATGAGAGCTTTTCGCTTTCATCGAGGTTGGGGCAATAGTCAAGATAGAACACCATATCAAAGCCATCCTCCATCGGTTCGATCTCCGCCATCTCCGGCCTTGCTTCGAGGATTTTCAGGAGCATGGAGCCGACGCCGTTGTTAGGCGAAACGGGAACATGATACCGCTCCTGTAGCTCGTCAAAGTAAATTGACCACGTTCCGTTAGAGGTGCTTTGCGTACCCTCCTTAATGATTTGATCAGCCAGATTGTTAAGGCGTGCAGCCACGAATTCACGAGCCCCCGGCATATAGCTGGAGTATCTGGCATAGTTATATCCCTCCGCTTCGATCAGGACACCGTCAGAGGAACCATCGCCCAGCACCAGTAGACAGTGGAACACTCCATTTTCGTCCCGGTGCATGAGGTCGGTATTCTCAGCAATAAAGGGCATATCCCGGAGCGGAGCGGATTTGAAATACTTGTATTCGGCTTCCGGAAGCTCGACGATTTTTTCGATTACGCAGTCCGAGGCGGGGTAATCGCTCGCCTTGCGTTCTAAGATTGCTTGCAGCTTCAGCATGATTTTCACTCTCCTATGTTGTAGTTGATGTAGGGAATTTCGAGCCACGCCGACCATGAACGGTCGGCGAGCTTGGTTTTTACGACGCCGTATTTGGTTCCCATGGCTTCGATGACCTTGCCGTTTCCGACATAGATTCCGATATGTCCCGGCTTCCAAACAGCAAGTCCGGGGATATCAGGCATGGTGTTCATCGAACCGGAAACCGCTGCGTTTCTATACATACTATCCGCACCGATATCCGGCATACCGTTGGTTCCATAATCGATTGCCATCGTGTCAGGGTCGAGCCAGCCATAGCCTTTGATCAGTCCGACGCAGTCCGTTGTCCTGCCTCCGAGCCAATTGCTTCGGATGAATTCCTTGTAGTTACCCACGCCGTCAGGGTACTGCTCCAGCTTGGAACTGAACAGCGAATCCGTGAGGACGTCGCCGTATGTACCCCAGACATAACCCCATCCGGCTTCAAAGGCTTGCTCGGCATAGGCAGCCAGATCCAGATTGTTCTTGGTCGACGGGTCTGTGAACGAGGAAATATCCAGCACGGTACTCCCTGTACCGCCGCGTTCAATCTCGCCGGTAAACAGCCCCGCGCCGCCGAATGCAATCCTTTCATAAATTTTCTGAGCGTTGGCTTTGACCTCGGAGGTCACCGCGAATCCCAGCCGGAACGACCTTTGATATGCGGTTTCCAGGCTGGCGGGAACAGCAGAGCCATCCTCGGCGGTAACGAAGCAATCGACAAAGTTGCGGGCTTCGGCTGCGGATAAGAACAGATTTTCAGCGCCGAAATTCAGAGAATAAAAAAGGGACTTGATGCGGATATTGTCCAAAGCGCCACCCTCCATACGGGCTTCAGCCTCGGATATGGCTTTGTCCAGAACAGTGAAGCATCCGTTCATTTCGCTGATGTGCGAGGTGTAATCGGCAGGCATGGCCGCAGGAATGTTGCCGCCGTTAAAAGACAGATCGATAGCGGCTTTGTTGTGGTCGGAGCCTGCTGAGAGGATGCTGGCTATCATTACGACAATCAGGATGATGGGCGTCAGGATGGAAGCGATGACCACGCCGATTGTTTTCCACGTCCGCTTGTCGGTGGCAAGAGCAACGGCGGCTTTGACCGCCATGGCAATGGTTGCGGGATCTGCCATTGCTGATCACCACCATTTCATGTCGAACAGCGTGCCCTGATCCGGCTCCCGTTCCTGCTGCTCTTTCGCCAGACGGATGGACTTCTCCACGGCCTGCTCCAGAAATTCCGTGTCAAAGCCTGCCGCCTTATACCCATCCATGATGGTGTCGAGGTAATAATCCGAAGGTGAACCGAAGGGATGCCCGTCGTTCATGATGTAGACCATGGTAGGGATCGTCTTGCCCTTCAGCTCTACGGGCAGTATTTCCTTGCGGTAAAAGGACGGAAATCCCTCATAGCGGTCGAGAGCCTGCAGGTCGCGCTCCTTCAGCTTCCACAGGAGAACAGGGACGCTGGAGCCTTTAAGCGGTTCCACAGTAGCGACTGAGCTTTTCCGTCCGCCCCTGAACAGCAGCTCATAATCCTTGATTTCGCTGGCGCCGACCACTTTGGCTGTCGGGCAGCGGAACGCCATCTGCGGCAGATTCAGGTTGCTACCGTAGGCGATATACAGGGTTTCGGGTTTCATATTTCTTCATTCCTCCTTGCTACATTGACATGGAAAGGCCGGGGCTTTCGTCTGCCACCCCGGCCTGTTCCTGTTCGTTTTCAGTTGTCTGCTCCTGCTGTTCCGCCGCTTGAGCCGCTTCCGCCAGCTCTTTTTCTTTTTTCTGCCTTAATCGTTCCTTTTGCTGGAGCGCCTGCGCCGGGTCCTTCCAGGCAATGCATCCGTCGAGATGCTCCAGCAGATGAAGCCGGGCGGTCTTGAATTCATCGCCGATAAGTCCCAGCCGCAGGAGCCAGGTGCGGAAGGTATATTTCTCGTTGGTGCTGTGTGTTTTCTGGCGGCTGGCGCACCGCTGGTTCAGAGCCTGGGCTGAGATGGCGAGGCAGAGCTGGATGTACGCCTTGATTTTTCCTGCGTGAGTGGTGGAATTAAAGAGCCGGAACTCAACAGTACCCTTCTGGAACACGCTGTGAAGGTTCAGGCAGTGATAGCGGCTGTCATGATAATGCTCATGGCGCCCATCGTTACCGTTGTACCAGATGCGGCTGACCGCATCCAGCGTCCGGGGCTTTTTGCGGTTCAGTTCTTCGAGAAAGCTCTGCTCAACCTTTTTACAATACTGCCGCTCTCTCGCCACCTCCACCTGCATTGCCTTGTAAATCAGATCCTCTTTGGATGCCATGATGTTGGTGATGTTTCGCAGGGTGTTGGCATTAAAGGGAGAGGCGTCTATATGAACATGGATACCGCACTTGTTATTCACAATCGCCCCAGCGCCGCGGAGTTTTCTCACAAGCTCCTGTATGGTTTCAATATCTTCGTAGCGGCAGATGGGAGTGACCATCTCGGTTTTATACTCATCAGAGGCTTCTACTATTGTTCTTCCGACCTTCTGCTGGGCAGTGATGCTGCTATCGTAGGTAAAGCTCCACTTGCGGTTTTGTCCATCCAGCGCGGAATATGTTTTGTAAAAACTGCCGTCATAATGGGAAGCTGTACCGAAGTGAGAAGCCGCTATTTCAGACGCTTTTTGCCTTGTTATGCCTGTCATTTCAATTTCTACTCCGAAGCGCTGTTCCTTCATCTCCATGCTTTCTCACCCCTTTCGTCATCGTCCGCCTGCCTTTCCGAAGAGCGCCGCCTTATGTTCAGGAGCCTGAACCACAAGGTTATACCGCTCGTTTCCGCACTTATATAGGCATACGCCCCGCTGGGGATACCGGATAAGGTTGTATTCCGATTCCTCCAGCTGCAGGGAATCCATATAGAAATGCTTGTCGATGTTGCCAGCGTTAAACAGAAAGGCATGAGCCGGAATGGAGAACAGCGGCTTGGTATACTCCCTGATTCCCTCGATATTGAAGTCCTCCAGATTCTGCGAGGAGAGGATTACGGCGCTGTCTTTCTTCCTGACACGTTTCATAAAATTGCGGACATATTCCACGGCAGTCAGGTTGGAGAGGAACAGATAGAACTCGTCGATGCTGGCAGCGGTATTGCCGGTGGTGAGAAGCTCATTGCTCATGTAGGACAGCACATTAAACAGCAGGGCGTTTCTCAGATTTTTGCTGGCCTGCAGAAGCCCCTTGACGCCGAAGGTCACGAACTCGCTGTTCTTTATATTGGTGTACCCGTTAAAGAATTTTGACTCCGCACCTTTGCACAGAGAATGGAGTCCAAGGCAGATTTCCCGCAGGGTATCCGCCGTATAAAGCTGACGGCGGCTTTCGTCAAAGGTCTTGTATTCTTCCTCAATCAGCCCATACAGGTCAGACAGGATGGGGTAATCGTCAGGCTTCAGGCGGTCGAAGTTACTGTGGTCGGTGATGCCCCATTTGTCATAGAGCTTGCTCAGCATGATCTCTATGGTGTCAATCTGACGGTCATCAAAATCCTTATAAGTCCTGAAAAAGTCTTTAAGGAAGCTGATATGCTGACTGAGCTTGGAGGTCTGCCGGAACGCCTGGGGCGCTTCAGCGTCTTTCGGGTCGCCGGTTTCATCCCAGGTCTTTAGCTCCAGGACATTTATGATGTACTCTCCGGTCATCAGGTCGATGAAGCAGCCGCCCAGGTTATTGGTGAGATCCTCGAACTCCATTTCGGGGTCAAGGCAGATGATTCGCATGCCGGATTCCCTGAGATTGCAGAGAATGAGCTTTAGCAGATAGCTCTTGCCCTGACCGGAGTTACCAAGGATGAGGATGTTGGCGTTGGTTTTATCGTCTGCTCGGCGGTTGAAGTCCACGAGGATATTGCTGCCGAATTTGTCCCTGCCGAGGCAGAAGCCGTTGGGGTCTGTCTTACCGCTGTAGTTGAAGGGATAAAGATTGGCGACCGAGCTTGCGGGCAGCACCCGTTCAAATTGATCGCCGAACACGTTCCAGCCGGAGGGCATGACAGAAATAAAGCCCTGCTGCTGTCTGAGGAGGAGCCTGTCCACGTTGAGCTTGCTCCGCACCAACTCGGTCAGCACCTCGGTCTGCAGGAGCTTCAGTTGGTCCGGATCGTGAGAGAACAGCTCAATGTAAACAGCCGCGTGAAGGAGGGGCTCCTTGCTCCGATGCATCTGTGCGACGATGGTTGCCACGTCCTGCAGATTGCTTTCCGCCGTGACCGTCTGCTGTAAATCCTGGGTACTGCTTCGCTGCATCCGGTTTTTGTTGGCGGCGTTTGAAATGATTTTCTTTTCCTCCACGGGAGTCACATGCCGTGTGTATATGTGCAGGGTCACTCCGTCTTTCTCTCCCAGATTTCGGAGGATGGCCTGTTCCTCCGTGGCGGTCGGATACTCCCGTAGTGCCCATACGGAGCGGTAGGTATTGCCGCAAATAAAATAGTCCGTGAAAAATTTAATCACAGACGGGGCGATCATATCGAGGAATTCCTGAATACGGACGTCATCTGTCTGAGGCGTCCGCACCTTGCTTTGATGTGCCATAGGGTTCTCTCCTTTTCATATATTTCATTCATTCAGAACAATCCAGCGCTCTCCGTCGAAGTCCTCAAAGCGCTCCGTCGTGACGTTTTGCTCAAAGTAAATCGCCAGCATGCGTTTGACGTCCTCCCGTTCCGCACGCTTGGAGGAGAAGCCCTGCTCCCGCAGGGTTTTTTCGATACGGTTCAGATAGGGAAACACCTCGGATTCCTTTTCGCCCTTCAGCCGGATGACTACGAGGAATTCTCTGGCCGTCGCCATCTGCACCTGTATCCGGTCAAGGTGGTGGAGGTCATGCTCCAATAGCCTGCGGACGGCGGGATTGTTCTCCTGCTCCATTCGCTTTTTCAGGAACTGCTTGTTGTCCTCGAAGTTTTCACGGCTGTTCAGGCACAGGAATTCCAGCTCCGCCATCCCCTTGAGGACAGTCATCAAGGCATAGATTCGCGCCGATACGCTTTCCTCTGACAGGACGGAGATGTTGGTGGGTTTGACGATAAAGTACACCAGCTCATCGCCGCGGGCGGTCAAAAGGCTGTAATCGGTAATGCCCTTGGTGTTGATGAGCTGCCGGGTGTATTGCCTTTGCTTTGCCGTCTTTTTTTCTTTTCTGCTCATTGTTTTCCGTACCCCCATTCGTAGGTCTGCTGCTTCGTTATGAAGAAAGCGCAGGCGTATTTTATAAAGTCGAGGATGCTGGTATCCTCAAACCGGATTGTCAGAAAGGCATAGAGGGCTGTGATGACGATGGACGGCAGGAATTTAAGCTGCGCGAGTGCAAACACAGAAAGCAAAAGACCGACGCCGATGACGCCGATATCTCTGAGCTGCCACAGCCACAGCACCGCCTTGGATTTCAGGTTATCGGGGTAGATGTACATTCAGATTCCTCCTGTTCTTTGTTGAATTTTCGTATAAAAAAAGCGATTCCCCGGAGAACATTCTCCACACAGGGAATCGCCACACTGTTACCAAGGGCTTTATACCGTGAGCTGTCCGAGGCGCCGGGGATGCCTGTCCAGTAATCGGGGAAGCCCTGGAGCCTTTCGCATTCCAGAGGCGTGAGCCGCCTAATGAGCTTTCCGATGCGGACGGGATGCACGTTGTTCAGCGAATATCCGCCATCCGTTTTGGACTGGAGCGTTCCGCTTAAATCGCCGTTTTCCGCACCGTTCCGGCAGTCAAGTCCGGCGACGTCCATCTCACACACGAGGTCGGTTGAGTCCTTATATTGCCTTGCGCTCTGCGTGCTGACCACATCGTTGGAGACATATTCGTCACTCCGCTGCTGGGAGAAGACGCAATGCCGGTCTGCGGTATTGAGCGTATAGCTGATGTCCGGCTGGAAGCCTATGCCGTTGCCGCCGTTGTGATCCTGGCGGTCGATGATGTTTCCGGCGATGCAATAGGTTTCTGAATGTGGCATATCGCCACATTCATCCTCGGAATGAACAGCATCTTGTGAGACAAGCGGCACGTTGTTTCCGCCTGTTCCGTACCGTGCGGACATGGTCGGAGCCACTGCATGGGGGCCGGTATATCTGGAATCGATGCCGTGGTTTTCAAACAGAACCGGCTGGTTGTTTCCGCTGGTTCCCGCCGCCGACGTGATGGTCGGACACAGGTTTTCACAGATTTCCGCGCCGCCCTGCTGGCTGCCCAGCACGAGCGGAGGGTGTCCATCCATCTGAGCGCGCAATGTTGCCGTTATATTTTCCGTCACGTCCATGCGGTTGCCGCCTTGATCGTTCAGGCACAGAATACTTGGCACCATGTTGGAGCAGCTCTCGGACGCTTCAGTTTCATTGGGCAGTTGGGCGATGAAGGTTTGCTGCTTCATGCCCGGCTGCGCCTGGATTGCTCCGGACACATCGTGTAGATTCCGCACCTCGTCCCGCTGGTTGCAGGCGAAGGCAACGGGACCGCTATCCGTCATTCTGTCGATCGGATTCCCGCCTGTATCTCCAGTGCCTGCTTCAGAACAGGCGGCAGTTCTTTGCCGCGCTTCTTCGCCCGGCGCAGAATCCCCAAGCAGGCTGTCTTGCTTAAATAATATTTGTGGTGCGGTGTGGCCTCCAAAATCTGTGACAAGATAGATTCTTTTGCGCCTTTGTGGGACGGACCAGTATTGAGCGTCGTATACCCTCCAAGCAAGTGAGAATTGATTTCCCAATATGGCCCCAGCAGACTTCCATACCCCTCCCGGAGGTCGAGGTACAGAAACGGAACTGTCAACAATTCGGCAGGTTTCCTCAAGTACCGCGCGGAAGTCCTCTCCGCCCGCGGAGGAGAAAGCTCCGGGGACATTTTCCCAGACCATATATCTGGGTCTAAGTCGAACAGGGTCAACTGTCCGCTTTCTTCTTGCGTCATGCTCTCTCAACTCCTTTATGACACGAATCTGCTCCATGAACAGGCCGGAGCGCTCGCCCTGAAGTCCGGCACGTTTCCCCGCGACCGATAAATCTTGACATGGCGAACCCCCGCAGACAATGTCCACGGGGGCGAGCTCAGAGCCTTTTAGTTGTGTGATGTCGCCGACATGGAGCATCTCCGGAAACCGTATTTTCGTAACTTCAATGGGAAACGGCTCGATCTCGCTGGCCCATACAGGGGTGAGACCCTGCCGGACGCCTGCCAGCGGAAATCCGCCGATCCCGTCAAACAGGCTTCCGAGGGACAGCGATATGGTCACAATAGCAGCTTCATGTCAGGGGAAGGCGTTTCCTCCGGCATGACTGTTCTTTCTTTAGGATCGTTGTATTTCATGTAACATCTTCCTTGTATCTGTTCTGCGGATATCCTTCTGATGAGAACGTCTAGCCGCTCTGCTTCCGCGATTTCACAGCTCATGCCATGGCTGATACGCGAACCGCATATCCATAGCTCGTCGCATGAAGCCAACACCCGCAGCCCCATTTGAATACCAATCACCCGCTGGGCGGGTATGCTGTCATCCAGTATTTGCGGATATATCAAGTGGACGGCGACAGGCGCACAGCCACGCTCCGCAGCATGAAGGCAGGCATCCTTGGCAAACCTGATGTTGGTTTCAATGTCCCCCGCGTAAGGGGAGCAGATATATACCAGCTTCATTTCGCAGCCACCGCCTTCACCACGGTTCTCGTCATGTTGACGGCGGTCTGCGCCGTATAAACCGCGCTCATCAGATTGCCTTTGGTGCTGGTATCCAGACCGAAGGCTCCGGCGATTCTCGGCACCTCTCCGGCTGCCAGCATCAGCCCAAGCCCAAGCAGGGCGTGATCTTTGACCACCATAAGCCCTGCGATGAGGATTGTGGACTGCAGGAAGGCTGTCAGGCAAAGACCGATAATCTGCTTGCTCCAGCTGACGAAGCCGTCAAGATACCCGCGTGGAACAGAGAACATATACAGGCTGCCGACTGCGATCTGAATGAGCAGGATGCCGCCCCTTTTCAAGTTGGCGAAAAACACCTTGATCACGGCATAGCCCATAAGGATGACGATAAAAAGCATCATGATCGGGCTGGTGACGGAGCCGAAGCCGAAAACGCTTCCCGCGTTTTCAAGGCTTCCGGCCGCACTCAGTTCACTGATGATGTTGCTTGCGATGGTGTCTATTCCAGTGCCGAACCCTGTGATTCCAGCCGTGAGACTGCTCTGCAGGGAGATGGACAGCTTATATAGCTCCACCGGCACGATGGAGAACAAACTGACAGCCATAAAGCCTTTAATGGCATTCATGGCGGCGTCCTTGATGCTGCCCCTGCCGTTCTGGTACTCGATGCCGCACTCAAAGGCCGATACCACCAGACCGGTCCCATAGAGCGCCCAAGCCAGATAAACAAAAAACAGGACGATGGACTTCACCCAGGTCATATCGAACAGGTCAGCGCCCATGTTGTTCATCTCGGTAAAGAAATTACCGAGGAAGCCGATTATCTGACCGTAGAACCAATCGACAATCTGTCCCAGCACGGTGTCGGCGACAAAATCCCATATAAACATGGGTTGTCACCTCCTTTCCAGATAAAAAAATATAGGAGCCTGTTTACACAATCTCCCGAAAAAAGCTATTTACATGCCCCGCATTGTCAGGCCGTTTTCGCTCTGGCCGGACTGCTCCATCTCCAGCTTCGGTTCACGGTATACGTCAAGGTAATCGTTGATAGCCTCGGATATCCGATCATAGTCCGCCTTATTCGGCTTGTAAACATACCAGTCGATTTCCTCCCCATACTTCCATATGTACGGGGTAACGCCATTTTTGAAGTTCGGATTGGTGACTGCTTTTTTGCCGAGCAGGTCGGAGAATCGCAGCGTTACAGAGTCCACTGGTCCGTCGTTGCGGTTGATTATGGTTGCCTTGATAGCATCGTAATGGTCCGCCACACCCATTGTGACAAATTCGACTCTCACACGGAGGCTGTCGGTGAGCTTTCCGAAGAAAGCCCTGCCGACAAACCTTTTATCAGAGATAGCAGCGTCATTTCCGAACAGATTGCGCAGCTCCTGTTCAAAGTAGTTCATCTTTTCGCACCTCCTACATCCCGAGTATCTGCCAGATGTATAGCGGCGCGGTCAGGGTGAACACGAGGCAGGCGAATAGGATCGCCGGCGCCGCCCATTCAAACTGTCCGTGCTTACGGTAGTCGAAGTAGGCCGTTCCGAGCTTGGCGAAGAAAAACACCGCCAGAATCAGGTCGATTGCCGGAAATACCACCTTGTTGACCACGGTTTTGATCTGGCCGGATGCGTCGTTCCAGGTGTTTTCGATTGCTCCGGCCACATCTCCTGGAGGTGCGGCATAGGCAGTTGTGCAGAGCGCAAAGCCCAGCAGCAGCACCAAGAGGAGAACAGGCAGGATTCGTTTCAGTTTCATGAGGATAACCACCTTTCTTGTAATAATTTTGGGTATAAAAAAAGACCGCAAAGTTCTTGCCCTGCGGTCGTGTTTCTTTTCTGCTGGTTACGGTTTTACCGGAGCGATGTGCCAGTCATCCCAAAGGCTGCCTCTGATAGTCACCGAGTCGGTGAGGTTCATGGAGAGCATACCGGCCGGAGTCCAGCAGTCGATGAGCCATGTATACGGCGTGTAGCTCCCATCGTAGAACCATATGGGAGTGAAGTGTGTCCGGCGCTTGTAGGTCGAGTATTTGTTGGTCTTAAACTCGAATTTGGAGCTGTATCCGGCCTGTGTACGATCCAGCAGCCGCCAGTAGGTTTCGTATTTAAATTCGGGGAAATATGTGACGGCGTTCTGTGCGTTGGTCACCGCCGAGGATTGGTTGGTGCTGACATTGGTAGTAACGGTCTGGTTGATGCCGTATCCGCTTTTCATGGTTTTTCCGGATGCGGTCGGGGCTTTAGCGTCCGGCATGACATTCATGGAGGCTGAAAGACTGGCGGAGTATGAGAGCCAGTCGAACTCCCACCATCCGTGATCGCACCAATAACCGTCCTCATCCGTTCCATGCCATACCCAATAGGCATGCCACCATGGACGCCATACGCCCCAAGAGGCAGAGGTTTTCTGTGCCTTGCCGGGTACAGCAACTGCAGAATATGAGTCGTTCCGGTCGTCAGCGACCGGATTGGGCGGATCGTTCTTTGACAGATCCACTATTCTTGCCGTAATTGTCCCCTGACTTGCCGAGCCTCCGCCCGATACCAACACATGAATAGTCATGGTCTGCGGGCTGGACGGCGTCCTCCAGCGCACCCACGCAAACTGACTGTCGCCTGCCGGATAGTATATGGTACCGACAGAATAGGTCTGACCACCGATGGTGAAATACACGGTGACAGGATGGTCGGGATCTGATTGACCTCCCCGAACAGTCACCGATGTGATGACGTCGGTGTTAACCCTGTACTCATAATCGGTAGCCGTTACCTCTGGAGGCTCGGGCTCCGCCTCATTGAAGCGCACGATGCCAAGACCGAGGGATGAAATTATATCCGTATTTGAAGCGGCTGTGGTCGTGGAGCCATCCCATGCCGGGTAGCCGAGATCCGACGTTTCAAGGAACATCGCCAACGGCAGGTTCTTATGACTGAGGGATACCATTTTGCTCCGTAAGCCGCTGTTCAATTGCTGATCAAAAAGCGCGGCTTCCGTTGCGGTCATGGCGTACTTGATTCCGCCAAAGGTCATGTAGGCGATGGGTTCCAGCAGGAGCTTGTATTCTCCATTGGTTAAAATCTCGTAGTTCATACCTGTGACCTGAGCGACGGTCATGACCATATACTCGGAGCAGAAGTATTGTTTTATCTGCTCGATGCTTGCCTGCCCGCTGCTGGTGCTTATTATTCTCGGCATAACAATATCCGGCTTTTCACAAACATACGTTGTCGTAACAGGAGACAAGGTTCTGCCAGCTGTATATGATATTTTTGATACCTTTCCAAAATGTACGGCTATTGATGGTGTCCTATTTGAGAAATCAACAGGTGTGGTAACAGGTGATCTGTCGCTGGCTCGAACCACCGTAACCCTTACGCCTTCATCACCGCCATTCCAGTAATTTTCATTGGTTCCGCTGCCCATTCCACCGCCGCCGTTATCTATGTTGCCTTCACCATCGGCGTAGGCCGTAACAGGCAAAAGCATAGAAAGCAGCAGAACCAGCACAAGAAAAAAGCTGAGACGTCGTTTCATACAATACCTCCATTAACAGCAAAAAGCACCGATTACTCGGTGCTTTTTACCTTATATGAGTTGTTCTTAGTCCATGTTTCCGACTTGCTTATTAATATCACCATCGGAGCCAACATCGTTTTGCTGTACTCCGCCGCCGTTATCGTCTATCCAGCCGAAGCCGGGGACATATATTTTACCGTCCTTTTTATCTCCGGACTCGGGTGTACCAGATGGGGGATTCTCCGGCTTCGTCACCTTGTCATGCTCCACAGGGGTAACCTTATCTACTTCCTGGCCGTCCGGCGTTTTGGACGGGTCGGTCTTTACCTCCTGCGGTGGTTCGGTGGGCTTGGTGACCTCCGCCTGTATGCTCTGTTCGGTTCCGGTAGAATCTCCGGTATCCGCAGGCAGAGCCGAAGACTCAGTCGGATTGATGGACGGCACGGTTACCTCCGTTGACGGTGAAGGAATGACATCAGCGGGGTTTACCTCGTCAGATACTGTACTTGAGGGCTGGACGGATACTCCTTTGGGAGCTACCGGCTCAAACTGCGAGGCTATTGCTATCACAAGTACGACGCACACCACGCCGAGTCCGGCGATGGTCAGGCGTTTTTTTGTTTTGTCTGTCAGTTTCATTTATGATACCTCCTTGTGTAAAAGTCGATGTATCTTTTCAATGACACACCATACTACAAAAGTTTCCAGAAGTCTATTGCCAATCCGAAAACAGATCAAAATATTGGCATATATTTGGCCTGGGCCCTGAGATTTATCGTCATAGGCGGCAGGCTATTCCCGCCAAAGGACACCGGAACCTCCAGTCGTATGACCACATCAGCCAGCAGACCTTTTGAATTATCGGGACTTGCGGGAGCCAGCGGCATGTTATCAAGGTCGACAGAAAGTCCGGACAGCCTGAACTCCATCTCATCACCGGCATATTTCATATGGTAGCCGTTTTCCTGCCGAAGTCCCAGCAGCTGATCCAACCTACCATATATATCGCCATAATCCAGATTTTCTTGAAAGTCGGAGGCGCTCGGCTGATATGCTCCGCTGTAACCTTCCCGAACACCGTGGTACACATTGTCGTAGTTGTCGTTGATTGTCGAAATAACAGCGGACTGTACGGCATCCCGAACACCCTGGGCTACAATCATCAGCCGTATGGATTCGGAAATTCCGCAAAATACAATCACAAGCGAGAGGGTAACGGCAACGACAAGCGGAAAGGACGAGCCTCCTTTGCTTCTAAGTATATCATAAATTCTGCCAATTTTCATTTCCAGTACACCTCGCTCTTTCCGCTGGCCTCAGCCTTCAGGGTGACGGGAAAGCTCCCGAAGCCGCCGAATATGCCGATGTCGGTCTGAACGATGACGGTCACGGTGAATTCCTCATTGAGCTGAAGCCTTCCGGTTTTCGACCACGATACATTCGGGGCAAGTCCTGTTTTCTCGGTGAGAACCTGCGCACGAAGGGTAGTTTCGCTGCCGACGCGCCCGGCAATCTCCGCCTCACGGCAGAGTTCCGTGGCGTAGGTATCCAGCTTGTTTTTTGTTACGAACACCGGCAGGACACTCACCGCCAGGGCGATGACCAGCATCACGCACAGCACCAGCACCGCCACATCGATATACCCCTCGCCGCGTTTACTTTTGAGCAGCTTCAGCACATCCGCACCCCCTGTTCAGGTGAGAGATAGGCCTCATCCAGCTCATAGTCCTGCTCGGCATCCTGCGTATCGGCAATCGACCAGAGCGCATGTATCATATCCTCGTCATAGACCATTTCCGAGCCGTTTTCCTCACTCCACTTGTCTCGAACCACCTCCAGCGGATTTTTGAAGCGCAGCAGGTATGCCAGATGCTCCTGATCATACCCGCCGTTTTTCAGTTCCTCATACACCAGCTTGGTGGCGGCGATTTCCTCCGCTTTTTCAATAAGCTGGAGTGGCTCCAACTTCACCCACTCCTTCATGAAGGAGATATAGTTAGCTTCGAGCTTTTCCGAAAGCTCCTTTTCAATATCTTTTTTCTCCATTTCGCATTCACACCTCCCTCTAAAACATTGTGTCGAGCGAGCTTAAAATCTCCATGACGATGATTGCCATGTAGGTGAGTAGGAAGCACATCAGCATGACAAATGAGAAAATCCTGATCTTCGGCGGAATCTTCTGCGCCTGGCCTTTGAGCCGTTGAAGCTCCAGTGCCTTGAAGTCGTGAGCCAGCATCTGAAAATACACGGCGCTGTCATCGCCGCGCAGGACGCCGATGAGTCCTCTGACCACATCGGAGAGCATGGGTGAATTGAGCCTTGCCTCAAACCTTGTCAGCGCCGCCTCGTAGGAGGACGAGCGCATATCCGCTGTCAGCACGTCCAGCTCGCTGGCAAATGCGGGACCGGCGTTCTTTTTGTAGTTTTCCATCATCGCCAGCACATCACGGCTGGACTTCAGGGTCTGTTCAATGGTGGAAACAAACCTCGGCAGCTCGCCCTCAATCTGCTCCCGCTTTTCCTTGAGCTGCTCGTCAGCCTTACGGGTTTCCTTGAAATATGTCAGGACCGCAAGGATAATCAGCACCGGCGAGAGCAGCGGGAGGACGAACAGGCAGGGTATCACTCCCAGCAGGATGGCTCCGGCTTTCGTGATGGCGTAAGCCGAATAAACCTCCGGCGTCATGCTGATGCCGGCCGCTTTCAGGACGTTTGCCATGCGGCTGCGCTTGTACTCATCCATCCTGATGTATCTTGAGAGCTTGACCGCTCCCGTCATGAGCCATGCCTCCAGCGTTTTGGCCGCCTTTTTATTCTTCCTTCCCGCGTTCAGCATAGCTTTGGCCGCACCCATGGAGGGCAGCTTCAGAAGACTTGCCAAAATGAAATACAGGCCCGCGGCAAGGAGTATTCCGGTAAAAAACAGTTGTGTCATTCTTTCCGTCACCTCCTGTACTCGATGGGCTTGGTCAGTCTGATGACAAAAGCCGTAGAGATAAATATCGCCGCGGCGCAGACCGCGAGGATGATTTGCCCCACCGCCGTATGCATCAGGGTGTGATACCAGTCCTTGTTGAGAAAATACATGATGGGCACATTGCCTGCTACCAGCAGGGCCATGATGATGAATTCCTTGCGAGGTTCAAACACCAGATATTCCAGCTCGGCGTTCACAATGCGCATGTCTGAGAGCTTTGAAACAATCGGGGTCAGCGTAGTCTTGAGGCCGCGGTCGTGCTGGCAGGCGGCGATGGCATCGCACCACTCATGGAACACCTCGTTGTCGATTTTGGGCTTCATATCATGGAGCGCCTTGTCCAGATCGGGGTCGATGAGCTTCACCTGCGTTTGAAATCCCGCGAACACGCTCCGCACGGGAGGATTGAAATACTGGATGCTTTCCTCCACCGCAGTAAGGATATCCTCGCTTCGCAAGTATGCCGTGGTGATGATGGACAGCGCCGTTTCCAACTCCGCAGCGATGTTCTTTTTGTAATGCGTGGCTGTCAGCCTGATGTACCAAAAAGGGATGAACATCATACCGATTGCCGTCACCGGCACGAGGAATACGTTGCCTATAAGGATGGCAAGGCTGGCGCCTACCGCGAGGAACACCAGCGACGCCGCACAGATCATGGAGAAGCGGGAGCTTCGCCCGGTTATGGCGAGTATCTCCTGCACCTCGGTGATTTCCCTGCGAAGGAAGGACGGCTTTCTACGCCGGGCGGTTTCGTTGATCTCCGCCTTAATGCTCTTGTTTTTGCGTGTTAGAAACCCGAACAGCCCGTTGGTAAACTCCAGCGGGGAGAGTCTGAGCAAAAGAAAAGCGCCGGTGATAAAACCGGCACAGCCAATTAAAAGGATTGTCATCATCAGGCAACACCTCCCGCCGCAAGGATTTGTTTCAGGGTATCCTGAGGCATCCCGTTTTCCAGAAAACGCTTCTGAAGGCTTGGGGAGATTCCCTGCAGCACGCTGTGGCAGCCGTTTATGATGAATTTGCCGTCCTCCACGCGGTTCTCTGTGATTTGGAACTGGAACAGGCTGCGGAAGTTGCGTGTGCCGTCCGGCAGGATTTCGCACTCCATAATCTCCATCAGCTTTCTCTGCTTGTTCTCCAGCTGTTTGGAGAAGACCACGATGGGGAAAGCTTCCGTCACCAGATCCATGAGCGTGTTGTCCGCCATGTCATATTTCCTTTTGCACAGAGTGACCATGCGGCGCCAAGTGGCTTCGCAGCTGTTGGAGTGGATGGTGGTCAGTACCGTGTGTCCGGTTCTGGCCGACTCCTGGGCGGCATAGGCTTCCGGTCCGCGCATCTCGCCCACGCAGATGATTTCAGGGTTAAAGCGCAGGGCCATGTCCAGTAAAATGTCCTGATCAATGTTCTGTTTGTCGTTTTCGCTCATGCGGGTCAGGGTATGGATGACGCTGTTGCACACCTTTCCGTCCTTTTGGCGTACCAATGCTAGTTCGCGTGAGCCGTTTTCGATGGTGAATATTCTTTTGCTATTCGGTATGGTGGTCAGAAGCCATCCTGCCAGCGTGGTTTTGCCGGAGCTGGTGGCTCCTGCTACACAGACCGAAATGCCGTATCTGAGGCACTCAGCCAGAAAGTCCAGCATCGGTCCGGTAGCCGTGCCGCCTCGGATGAAATCCTCTCTTTGCATGGATTGAGGGTTCACGATACGGATGGAAGCGGATACCCCCACGTCCTCGTCCACCAGCGGGGTTTTCAGCACGGCGATACGGATGTTTTTGGAGAGATGCCCCAAAATGGCGGGGCTGGCGTTGTCCAGCACCATGCCGGACACATGAAGCATACGGCGCACTACGTTGATGGCGTGTTCGGGGCTGTCAAAGCGCTCATCCAGCTTTCTGGTGACTCCGCTGCTGTACTGCACCTCGATGTCGTTCCAGGCGTTGACGTCGATTTCCTCGATGCCTGCGCCGAAGATGTATTTTGTCAGAAATGAAAACTCAGCCATCTCTGTGTACAGGGCGTCCACCAGCTGCTCCTGTGTCATGCCCGCAACAGTAATTCGGTAATCCTGAACATATTTGGTGATGTACCGCTTGATCTGCGCCTTGACTTCCTCTGTGCCGCCATCAGTGATCAGCGCGGCATATTTGCTGGAAATGTACTCCTGCACCTCATGTAACACAGAGTTGAAATCCCTGGCAGCTTCATTGGATGAAAAAAACAGGCCCTGATTGCCTGTCATGGTGACGCTGTGCGGCCTGTCGTCTGTCAGCGGCGGGATAATCACAGCCTTCCTGCGATTCTTTCTGCTCATACGCCGAACACCTCCTTTGCGAGCCGGGCGATTCCCTTGCGGAAGCCCCTGCTGTCCTTGAGCGTCAGCTCTCCCAGCATGTTCCCCGCAAGAGCCAGATTATCCAGCTCGTCCGAATGTGGAAGCTTGAAGGCGACATTGCCCAAGACCGACTCTATATGCTCTCCCGCCTGATTGGATTTGATGTTGGAGGCTACCTTGTACTGCTTATCGGCGTCCCATTTCTGATCCTTCAGGAGCGGGAGCTGGCTGGACAGGTAGCTGACGGATTTCAGGTCGCAGTTTACCAGCCGAAGAACCGAATCAGCCTCCAGCAGGGAAACCGCCGACAGGATATCGTGGGCGATGGCACTTCCACAGTCGATGATGATGTACGGCGCAACGTCCCGCAGATGGTCGATCAGCTCGGCAGCAAGCTCCTGGGAATACGGCGGGTAGGTAAACACATTCTCGCCCTTGAGCATGCCGATAATGGTCAGGTAGTCCAGCTTCTTATGGGTGACGCAGTTCTGCTTGATGAGCAGGTCCGTCACATGGGTGGCGGCGAGGATGCTGCCGAGGGAACGCTCGCATTCCAGGTTGCTAGGCGGACAGATGCAGGGCAGCATGGGCGTGGTCATGTCACATAGTAGCAGGGCCACGTTCTTTTTCTGATCCGCCAGATACTTTGCGAGGCGAACACTCACCGTGGTCTTTCCGCTGCCGGGACTGCCCCATACCGCAAGCACCTGCACGTCCTGCGCCGGTTCCTCCGGCACGAGCTCAGCCTGCTTGCGGGAGAAGACGCTCCCTTTCATGAAATTGAGCATCTTACTCACCTCCGGCTTCCTGTACGGGATTTTCAGGCACAGCAGGCGCTTCCTGAATTGGCGGTTGTCCGGTCTGTGAGGACGTCTGCGCCGCAGGCTTCGGATAAAGGATTTTTATTACCTTGTCCTGAAGCTCTGTAAATTTTGCGGCAGCTTCTTTGGAGCCTCTGTAAACGAGGGACAGATGGAGTTTGGCGTCCGCCTCCAGCTCCGCGAGGATTTTGGCCTGCTCCGGCGAGACCAGCAGGGTGACGGTGGCGGGGAGCTGCTTCTCACTATTATCCTTTGCGGACGAATCTGTGTTGGCGTCCTGCTGATCCGTGTCATAGCCGGAGCTGGCGGTCACGCCGATGACCTCCACATAGGTCAGTTCCGGAGGGATTACGGTCAAGCCCTGCTTTTTATAATCCGGCGCGATAACCGATACAATGTCGCCGGAAATCAGCTTGCCGGACAAACCTCCGGCAAAGTTTTTTATGCTGACGGATATGGCCTGCTTATCGCCATTGAGGTTATACAGGTAAGCGTTCTCCGACGCCGGAGTATCCGACAGCTTGGCGGGGAGGATATAGTCGCCGGGTGCGAGATCTGCCACAGCATATTTGCCGAGTACAGCGTCCTGCTGCTTTATTACATCCTCCGGCAGGTTGTAGCCGCCGACCTCCACGCTCTGGAGCATATCCTTTGTGATTTCGGCACCGGCTTTTATGTCCTTAACCACACGGATGACAGTCGTTTTCTGAGATACGCTCTGATTAAAGAGCGGTGTCAGTCCAAAGCAAATAATTAATGCCAGCACGATGCAGATTACTCCCAGCACCGTGCGGTTTTTGAGAAAACTCATAGGGTGTTCCTCCTTAAAATATGAAATAGGCTGCGAGGCAGCCGAGGGAAAGAAAAGGCGCGAGAGGATATGCTTTTTGAACAGTCCTCCCGCGTAGCCTTTGGATTATGATCTTGCCTGCATGGAATACCAGCAGAGCGGTTAAGCCTATGACCGTGGCGGTCATGATTTTAGTGAAGCCCAGCACCAGCCCTGCCGCCGCCATGAGCTTGATATCCCCGCCGTCAATACCGCCGAAAAACAGGGCGATAATAAGGAAGAGTACAGCGGCGAGGATACCAGATAGCTTCATCGGTTCAAATGTGAGCAGGCCGGTCAGGGCAATTCCGAGGCTGATTTTGTCGGGGATTATTCGCTTTTGAATGTCGAAGACCGAGGCCGCAAGGAGCAGGGCAGCAAAAAGGCCGCCCTGCACAAGCGGCGTAATCTGGGACAATGCGTCCAGATCAGTTCCCATAGTTGAACATATCGACAATACGCTGCTTCAAGGTAGGCAGAACCGTTTCGCCGAACAGGGCATAGAGACCGCCGAGGACAAGGGCGCCGATAACAACAGCCATCAGGATTTTAATAGCGGTGTCCACGAACCCCTCCCCGCGCTGAGAGCAGAGAAGCACACGAGACCTGATGAACATTTCCGTGGCTTTTGCGACCATGTTGATGAAGATTGCGTTTGCCTTGTTGACGATTTTGCTGACAATCCTTTTTATGAGTTTTTTCATTATGATTTACCTCCAAAAATTTTATAGTTTGTGATTGACTGTGGTATCAAAAAGAAACAGCGGGGCTTAAAGTCCCGCCATCTGAATACCGGAGCCCTGCTCCGGCTGCTCAAAAAGGGGCGAATCCGTCGCCCTTTGCTGCTGGCTCTGGGTGAGCGCCTGCTTGTACGCATCGATAACCGCGTTGTTCAACTGCTCCCTGAATTCCTTGGTAACAGGGAAGCAGATGTCCTTGTACTCGCCGTTTCCCGCCTTGTAGCTGGGCATAGCGACGAACAGTCCCTTGGTACTGTCCATGACCTTCACGTTCCTGATTGCGAAGCAGTCATTGAGGTTGACTGACGCATAGGCGCGGACGCTGCCCTCCGGACGGATGGAGCCGATTTTGACATCCACCTTCATAGGGATAGGCTGCTCAGTGGAGGTCTGTGCGGCTTCCTGCGGGAGGTCGGCCGCTTTCTGTGTTTTAGGCATTTGTGTTTCCTCCTTCTTAATTATTTTTGTCGTATAAAAAAACAGCCTTCCGGCTGCGGGTGATGAGGTTACATACTAATTGTCGGGCCTTGGTACAGCTCCTGCTCCGGCGGCTGGAACGATACCTCCTTAAAGCCGAAGCGGTCTACATAGTGAAAGGTGCTGCCTGTATCGTCATATAATTCGATAACATCCGACATGGAGAGGCTATGCCCCTCATAGCCAGATGGGTGGGCGAGGTTAAATTTGGCGAATAGCTCGTCCAGATTATTGGTATTCACCTCGCCGTCATAGACTGTCCTATAATTGTCCGGGTCCGGCTCACCGAAACGTTCCAGAAGCTCGTCATATCCGATGAATTTCATCATGGGGTCAACGTCGGGTCTGAGTTGCCAGACACGGCACTTCTTCAGAAGCTGTGTATTGTCCTCCGGATCGAGCTTCCCCTCCGCCAGCCTTTCATAGGTGCCGGACGTCCACTCGATATCGAAGCCTCTGGTGTTTGAGAGATAGGACTTTAGCTCGTCATTCTCAAACATAGGGTCTACCACGGCCTTGCCCTTTTCGATATAGCCTGCTGTGTTGCCGTAGTAGAGGATTCGGTTGTTTTTAATTTGAATACCGCTCATGAAAACTCCTTTCCCGGCATTGAGATTGCCGTGTTACTCAAAATAGAAGTTAACGGAGTAAGTGATATTGCTCTTGTTGTACATGCAATCGTGGTTGGTGTAATAGTAAAACTCCAGCTGACTGTAGATGCCTGGCGACAAGCTGCGGCTGAAGGTGATGCCGTTGGTAGTTGTTGCGTAGTCAAGCTGATCCCACTGTCCGGTCAGTACGTTATAGCCGCGAACACGTCCAAAGTCGTTGCCGCTGTGACCTGAAACAGGAGGAACAGTGAAGGTGTAATTTGTAATGGTTGCGCCCGCGATGCCCTGCTCCAGAATGACGGATTCCGGTCCGCTCAGCGTCATGCCGCCGCCTCTGTTGGGGTCGGCAATAAAGAACACGATTGCAGCCCAAGGCGATTCAGCGCCGGTGGAGTCCACAGCCTTCACACGCACCACATTTTTGCCAAGCGGATAATTGGTGCTGGTCTGTGCCGGGCGGCCTTCCCATACATAGGTGATGGCGTCACCGTCAGCATCAGAGCTTGAGGCTGTGATGGTAATCGGTACGCCGGGAGCGATGCTGTTACCGTCAGGAGTGCGGGTAATCACCGGAGTTGTGGGAGCAGAGTTTGTTACTGTGAAGGTGATGGCCGTCCAATCGGAGTACAGCCCCCAGACGTCTCTTGCTCTGACATAAACGGTGCTTGTGCCAACAGGATAGTAGCTGTCCGCTGTATTTCCTGAATACTCAAGCGTTACAGCGTCGCCATCAGGATCGGTAGCCGAAGCTGAGATGTTCACCAACAGCTTGCCGTTTTGCGCCGTTCTGGTAACCGTTGCACTGCCAGTAGGTTTGTTCGGTGCAGTATTGGTAATGGTGATGCTCTGCGAATAGGTGAATACTCTGCCTGTGCTGTCGGTAGTGCTTGCGGCCAGAACATAACTGCCAGGTGCATTAATGGCAATGGTGCCGCCGCTGTTTGACAAAGATCCTGAATAGCTTGCAGGAGTGCCGTCCTTTGTCAGTGACCATGTGAGGGTTCTGCCCTCCAGTCCGGATGTGGATGGCAAGGATACATTGAAATTCCCGCCGATATGCACGGAGGACGGGATGGTGAACGGGAAGCTGGCAATCGGCTTGACCGTTGCGGTATTGGTCGTAAATGTGAATTTTCTGCCGTTTACGTCCGTTGCTTCCGCAATCAACTTCACAGCAATGGTTTTATCCGTGCTGATGGTAAGACTGCCCCCTCCTGTGCCGACAGAGCCTGTGGCATATTGGGTATAGGGCTTGGCCTGACCGCCATCCACAGAAATAAGCCAATCGATGCCTGTTCCGTTAAGCTCTGAGCCGGAGGCGGTGACAGCAATAGGGTCGCCGCTGTAGCTGAGTGCCGTGAGTCCGAGGGTGATCGACGGGATAGGATATACAGTGAAGCTTTGGCTCTTGGTGAAGGTGCGACCGGTGACGTCTGTCAGAGTGAGCGTCAGCTCATACTGACCTTTTGCCGGGAAGGTGATTGTACCGCCCACTTTAGACAGGGTTCCGTTGACATAGGTTGAATATGGCTTTACGTCGCCGCTGTCCTTACTAATCGTCCAGCTTGCGGTGAGGTTCTCCAAATCAGTGCCGCTGACACTGACCGTTCCTGCTTCCCAAACGTACCAGGGCTGTGTGCTGCTTAAAGAAACAGACGGAATGGGATAGACAGTAAAGCTGCGGCTTTCGGTGAAGGGACGGCCGTTAACATCTGTCATTGTAAGGATCAGCTGATACTGTCCTTTTGACGGGAAGGTAATTGTGCCGCCAGACTTGGCCAAGTCGCCGGAAGCGTAAGCATAATATGGCTTCGCTTCGCCAGCTCCCTGCCTGACTGTCCAGCTTGCAGTAAGGTTCTCCAAATCCGTACCGCTGACTCCGACTGTTCCGGCTTCTCCGGCGTGCCAGGTCTGCGGGATGCTCAGTGTCATCGAAGGAATCGGATAGACTGTAAAGCTCTGACTTCTGACGAAGGTGCGGCCGGTTGGGTCTGTCATGGTTAGGGTCAGCTTATACTGCCCCTTTGTAGGGAATGTAATTGTACCGCCCGCTTTTGTGAGCGTGCCGGATGCATAATTCGAATACGGCTCAGCGCCGCCGTCATCCTTTATAACAGTCCAGTCTTCAGTGAGGTTTTCCAGATCCGTGCCAATGACGCTGACCGTTCCGGCTTCCCCGGCGTACCAAATCTGCGGCGCGCTGAGTGAAATGGTCGGGATCGGATAAACCGAGGTAGAGGCACTGTAGGAGAACACTCTGCTCAGCGCGTCCGTCATGGATGCGGTGAGAGTGTAATCCCCGACCTGCGTAAAGCATATTTTGCCGCCGTAAGGGTTCAGGCTTCCCTCCATTATGCCGGAAGGCTCAACCTGCTCGCCGTCCTTGGTAAGTGTCCACTCAACTGGCAGCACATTGTTGTTGCCGCGTGTTCTCAAGTCGATGGTGCGGTCGGTGTGAGTCGCTTCAGGAAGCTCGAAGGAAATATTAAGCACAGGCAGGACTTCAATTTTGCCGCCGTTCTCAAACAGGAACACCCGCCCCGTTTCATCGGTGATGCGGGCAATCAGCTCATAGGTTCCGGCATGCTTGAAGCGGATAGCGCCGCCGGTGTTATCCAGCGTTCCGCTGACATAAGTCCCAAAATCCTGGAATCCGAAGCCGTTCTCCAACAGCCACTCGACCTTCAGGCTGCCAAGCTCAGAGCTTTCCGGAACCACGTTGACGACGGTGTCGGTATGGGCAGTTTCCGGCAGAGTATATGAAATGCTGGGAACGGGGTACACCTTGACCGGCGCTGTGTAGCTGTAGCTTCTGCCAGCCGGGTCGGTGAAAGAGGCTTTCAGGACATATTCGCCTTTATTTATAAAGCGGATGGAGCCGCCCGCATTTGTCAGCTCGCCCTGAACCGCATCGGCAAGGTCAACAGCTTCTCCGTCCCTGGTCAGCGACCACTGGATTGCGGCGGCGCCGAGGTTTTCAAAGCGGGCTTCCACATGGATTGCTTCGTCGGTATGGGTAATCTCCGGCGCATAAAATCCGATGGAGCCTACCGGATAGATGGTGATGGTCTGGGAGGCTTCAAAGGCTCTGCCGATTTCATCAGTGAGCGTTCCGGTGAGCATATACACGCCCTTATCCTTAAAGCGGAGCGTACCTCCCTCGTTGACCAGCGTACCTTCAACCGCATCCGCAAGGGCGATGGCCTCACCATTTTTGGTAAGGCTCCAGTCGACATTCAGACCGTCAGCCTCCTTCAGAGTCGTTACCACATTAAGAGTTGTATCAGTGTGGGATGCAGCTGGAAACGAAAAAGCGATTTCCGCTACAGAATAGACCTTTGAGTTTTCACTGTGAGTGAACGCCCTCCCTGTTTCATCGGTGATGGACGCTGTGAGCGTATATTCACCCTTGTTCCTGAACACAAAGGTACCGCCTTCGTTTCCAAGCTCGCCGTCCAGAATGTCAGTCGGCTGGACTGATTCGCCGTCCTTTGTCGCCGACCACACGATATCGTGACCGTAGAGCTTTTCCAAGGGGAAGGCAAGCGTTACCGATTTGTCGGTATGGGTGGTATCCGGCAGGTCAAAGCTCAGGTCGATGACTGGATATACTGTAATCTGTTTGGACAGCACCGTTTCTTTTCCTCTGGCGTTTTTAGCTGTGGCGGTCAGGGTATACTGTCCGTCCTCCTTGAACTGAATGGCGCCGCCCTCCAAGCCAAGGGAACCGTTAACAGCATACTCCAGCTCCACAGGCTGTTGGAAGCCGTCCACGGCGGTTTTGGTCAGCGACCAGGTATAGCTTTTCATGTATTTCCACACGGGCATGACCTTTATCTCGCTGTCAGTATGAGCCGTTTCGGGAAGCTCAAAGCGTACCTGCGCGTCCGGATAATAATATCCGCCGCCTCCCGAACCTCCTGAACCGCCGCTCGTATTTCCCGGTGTTGGTGTGGGAGTCGGAGTCGGCTGATTTTCATCCGGATTTGTCGGAGTGGGTGTGGGCTGCTCGGTGGTACCCGGCGTTGGACTCGGAGTAGTTGTGTCCGGCTCTGTCGGCTTCGGAGTGACCTTGTCAATCATATCCTCGGCGTCGCCCTTGGTAACAGGATCATTTGGACGGATTTTGTTGCCATCCGTATCCCCGATGATTCCGTCCTCACGGCCGGTGATGACATATCCCTTGTCATCATCCTTGATGTCCGACTGGTCATCATAACCGCTGTGCCCCTGTGTATTTTTAGCTTCCTCATCCTTATCCTCCGCTCTCACAAGCATCTTGACAATTTCCGCGCGGGTGATGGGATCGTCAGGATGGAAGCCGTCATGGTAATCGGCTGGATCAATGATTCCTGCGTCAATCAGCGCCTCAATGTACTTTTCCGACCAATGGCCGTCGATGTCTGAGAAGCTGGGCGGCTCTTTTTCCGTATTTGTGGTATCCAGTTGCATGTCCTTTGCCATAATGGCTGCGTACTCTCCGCGTGTGATGATGTCATCCTGCCCGATAAAGCTCTCCGGATGCATGCGATATGCCGTATAAATGCCGCCGCATATCAGAAGAAGCAGAGCAAGGGCAATAATGACAATGCGCTTTCCTTTCTTTTTCATGGGTTTTCTCAATCCTTTCTTTTAAATTTGACAATGAAAAAGCCGGAACCATTTTTTCTGATTCCGGCCTCAAGTCCTTATTTGTTTCATAGCTTCATCTCCATGCCGCCTTGCTCCGGCTGTTCCTTCTGCAAGGCTTCCGGCAATGAGTGGACAACCTTTCCGTCAAGCATTTCAAATACGCAGAAGTCATCCCTATCACAGATCATAACCCTGTGCTGGTAGTCCTTCTGCATTTCGATGTAGTCCTGCACCTCCTTGATGCTGCACAGCCACACGCCGGAGGTATATCTGCCGTCCGGCAAAAAACAATAGCCGCTGTACTGCGGCTCATGACTTTTCAGATCCAAGGCTTCAGTAGGACGGATTTGTGAAAGCTGTAGACGGACATGGTCGGTAAGGATTTCCGGCTTAGCGACGCCAAGTATGTCGCTCCGGTTCCACCGAACCTGCTCTCCGTCAGCAAGGGAAACGGCAAAGACAGATCTGCCACTGGGATTTGGATTGCTGCCGAAGCCTCCGGTGCAGAAGTACATCTGATGTTTGGCGCTGCGGAATCCCTCCGACAGCGTTGAGGGACTAAGGACAATGACCTTGCCGCCTATTGGCATACCGTATCCGGTTTGTATGCAGTCCTCCTGTGTAAATAATTCTTTCTCAGTCAACTCAGATCGGCTCCTTTCTTTTTTCGATGATATCCAGCAGCCTTGCCGCTATGGATATAAGCGTATCCTCCGGCATATCACGGATGGCGGCACGGACGAACGCCTCTACCGCCTCCGGCGACTGGTCGCCGATTTCAATGAGGTCAACCTTTTTAGCGGTGACGACGCCCTTCTGGACGCCAAGCCTCACAATGTCGCCATGCTCCATTTCAGCAGCGGCTCGGAGTGCCTTTGGAATCAGGACGCGGCCTTTTTCGTCAAGTATTTTGTAAATGGGCTTTGCTTTCATACGAAGTAACCCTCCTTTCTCATAACCTCCCGAACCGTGTCGGGGTTGATGCCGAGTGTAGCGAACAGCTCGTGAAGCTCATCCGGCAGATTATCCAGAATATCCGCTTCCAATATAACGATGGCTCCCGGCGCACAGACAATTTCTAGAGCGCTTGCTTCCGAAATCTCAGCCGCTTCCAGAAGCAAGTCGGGAAGGGTCAGGGAAATCTCCACGTCATCTTCTTTGCAATCACACAACGGCTCATCTGCTTCAGGCGCATTGGGGGTAAGGACAAGCTGCGGACAGGTATTTTCAGCAGCCTCATCATCTACAGCGAGAGTGACATTCACCTCATCGCCCGGCTTCAGCCCTGCGGCGTCGAGCGCCCCTGTTTGCAGGGTGATACGACCGTGCTTATCCACGGACGTAACCATTTTAAATAGCTTCATAATATTAATCCTCCTGAAAAATATGATTTGATTTTGTTATGGCATGCCGAAAAAACCGTCGACGTCGAATAAGCCCATTTGCAAAGGCATATCCCGCATGCGCTCGCCGGTATCGTAGTTGGAGATCAGCACCTCGGCATATTCACAGCCGTTGTCATAACGTTGCGCGAGGTTGTTGATTCGGCTGACCGCTTCGATATTGAAGTCTTTATACAACTCCCGAATGAATTCGCAGTCGTTGTAGCTGACCATCCATTTGCCCAGACAGGATGCCAAGGTATCTCTCAGACGGTAGTGATCCTCTTTTCTGAACACCACCTCGTAGTGTCCCTCCGTTTGATAATATGGGGGGTCGCAGTAAATGAAAGCGTGTTCTCGGTCGTACTGCTTTATCAGAGCTTCAAAGTCCTTGTTCTCAATGACTGTGTCCTTGAGCCTCCGGCTTGCCTGCCAAATGAGGTCAAAGGTTTTACGGATATCGAAGGGCTGACATCCATAACTGGTGCAGCCGCTTCCGTAGCTTAATCGGATGAGCTTGTAAAAGGCTGCGGCGCGTTTCACATCGTTCATCTGCGCTTTTTCTAAAAGGATGGGCTTAATTTCTTCAAACTGAAGCTCAGTGAGATGCTTCTGCGCTATCTCCAATTCCTCATGCAGATACTCGTTTGTGAATTCCTCCTTCTCCAGGAATTTTCTCAGGACATTGAATTCGTCCCGCCCATTAAGAGGAAGAAAGCCAAGCTCTTTTAGCAAAGCCAGGGGTCTGTCACGGATACAGGTGAACATATTGGCAAGGTCGGAGTTAAAATCGTTATATACCTCCATAACGGTGCTTGTCCTTCGACCGAATAACACCCAACCGCCTCCGCCAAATACCTCGATGTACCTGCCGAATTCCTTCGGCAGCCTCTGATAAATCAGATCCCGCAGAGACTTTTTACCGCCCACCCAGCTGATGGGACTGTTCATTGCATCACCTCCCTCGGCTGCGGGAGCTAATCCTTTCAACCTCGGTTCTCAGACAGGAGCCGTCAGGACTCCAGCAGATGAAGCCGACGCCGGGATATGGGCAGCCATCACACCGGGTGGTATCTTTGGGCGGGGGGACAGTAAACTTTTTAGGCAGACCGGTTTCTCCCGCATTTGCTTTTGCTTCTGTGCTTAAATCATTGTTCATGGTTCAGCTCCTTTCTCGGAAAAACAAAAAAGGCGCTGCCTTTTTTGTAAAGACGGCGCCCTCTCGTTCATTTATTTAGTTGTTTGGCTCACAGTTTGGAAATAAAAATAGCGCCCTTCAGCTTCAAGAGAAACTAAAGAGCGCTACATATTCATCTGCATTCCCTGGTCGGGGTATAGGATAGCGAAGCTTTTCGTCTGCAGATGCGTGACCGCCTCGCTCAATAAAAATTCGTGATTGGCCTTAAGCCAATTGAGATCCTCGGCTGTGGCGTCCTCCGGCTTACCTTCACCATAATAGTAAGATTTGACCGTCGCCGTTATATATTCTGATTCACCGAAGTCCTCGACTAGCTCTTTATATAACTGGGACTTTTGAATGTCCTCCGCTTCGGGGATACCACTCATGAGGCCGACTGCACTGATGCCGGTGTTGGTTTCCAGACCAATGATGGAGAACACCTTGCTCATTTTACATTCCTCCCATCACCGGACCGCCGTATCCAGCATCAGGCGAGCTGTTTTTCATCTCCTGCTCCTGCTTCATGGAGTAATTTTCGCTGTCCCAAAAGCTGACATAGATTTCTCCATCCGGCGTTTTGATGGGACGCTGCTCAAATCCTTCCCCATAACCATCAGAGTTCTGACCGCACACATAGTCCATAAGCGCAGCGGTTTCTTCTCCGGTGAGAGTCTCCTTCAGTCCTGCAGTCATGACTCCCCACAGCTCGCCATCAACAACCTCCACTGTCGGGTAGAGACTATGCACCTTTTCTTTAAGAGCTTCGTCGTGAATGTACTCGGCAAGACCTCGGTCATTTTCAAAGTGCCGGTTCTCCTTTGCTATGGCAGCGAGGATTTGATCCTCATATGCCACCGCATCCCTGGACGAGATATCCTCCCGCTCATCCTCCGAGCAGTCATACTGAGGGTAGCTGAAAATCTTCAGAGGGAAAAAGATACGCATTGTTTCGTTTGCCATTTTGATTTCCTCCATTCGTTTTAGTATGAGTCCCTAAAAAAGGGCATAAAAAAAGCGGGGGTATCTTCGTTAGAAAATACTCCCGCAAATTTTCAGGAATCTTATATTTAATTAAATAAAAATAAATTGGAATTTAGCAGCTTTTAGTTATGTCATAATTTCAACAACCTGGAATTTGATAATTTTTCTACTCTTTGCAATGGGATAATTTTTCTATGATATCCATATCATGTTTATCAACTTCACGCAGTTCATAACCAGTATGAAACAACTTTTGCCCCTTAGCTGATATGCATGGTACACTCCTTCCGTTAAAAACAGCACTTCCAAAAATGTCAGCTTCAAACTCATACCAGCCGCCTTCCAAATCGGCTTGTTTTGCTGTGCCATCATTATTAAGAACGAATGGATGGATATCTACATAACTTAACTGTGAATGATACAGTTCTACTCGAACAGGGCTCCAATCTAAAACTACTTCATATCCATTTTCTTTCAAAACACGTAGTAGTTCATCTGTATATTGAGAATCGAAATCTATATCTATATCACGGTGTTCTCTTGTTTGTTTACCAGCCAGTACATCAACGCCCCAACCACCGTCCAACCAGTAACGGATTCTCGTATTATCTAATAAATCTAAGACTTTTAACAAATCGTCTTGTGTTGCTATCTCTTTCTTTTTCATGATTACCTCGCTCTTTCAAGTTTCAGTTTAGTGACTTTGCAAAATATAAATAATCTTTGCTCAAAGGCTACTTGATAAATTCCTGTTTGTCAGCCTGGATATGCGGAATCAAAATAAACATTAAATGGCAACCAACGATAGTAGACACCAATGTTTCGTGTTTCGCCACTTGGATTTTCTTTCTTATAATAATACGCAAAATAGCAGTCATGGGCTGGTGAATATTCTACATCTTTGAGCTTATAATCGTTGCCATCTTCTTGCTTTGATATATAACTTCCTGTAACGATTTTGACAACCTGTTTTGGCAGAAAGTCGGAAAACCACGATAAAACAAATGCAACGACAGTTATAATGATGATTCGTCCTTTTAGATTAGATTTCATACACTATCCCCTTTCAAATTTCTGTTAATCTACATGTTAGTATTAATAATTTTACTTCACCAGCTATCCATGAACCTGTCTGCAATCTACGATATAGTCAACATACACCGTCTGATCCTAGATCTGATACAGAATTAAATACCATTTCTCAACAAACATCTTATGATACTTGTTCAGCGGTATAAATTTAAATATCGGATGGTCATAGTTGTCAGTAAAAAGTTTATCATTCATGACTCTCTAAAACCGCACTTCTGATAAAAATCAAGAGCGGAAAGACTGTCACCAATTCCGACAAGCATAGCTTTACAATCAGTGTAATAGGAGAACAGAAGTTCTATCAAGCTTTTTCCATAGCCTTTTCGCTGACAATCAGGCTTAACTGCAATATTTTTAAGCTCATAAATGCCGTCTGTCTCTTTAGTAACCACGCATTCAGCTTTTACCTCATTGTCATCCAAAATATGCATTTTGCCACGTTCGAGGTATTTATCTATCATATTTTCCTGTTCATCTGCCAGGAACAGCAGGTCGATATATTCTTTTTTTGTTCCTGAAACTTTTATGATAGCCATAAACATATACCTCTAAATTCCTGTTTGTTTATATGTTCTATATTTAACATTTTATTGTCAAGCTATGGGAAATTCAAGCATGAACTCTGAAATACCGAATGTCATCTATGAAACGCCCCAAAAAGCAGGGTCAAAAAATGCAGTTTTTGACCCTGTTTTTTGCTCATTTTTAGCTCCAAAACCACTACATGTAGTGGTATACCTGCCTCATTTTCCCTTAGAACCACTATTCGTCATCATTATTACGCACTCAACGTGTGCCATTCTAGGGAGCATGTCAACAACAATGATGAAGGTTGAAACTAACAAGCATGGGTTAGCTGGCATTCTTTTGTTATAACACAAAAAAACCATACATTTCTATACAGGCCTTTTGCTCAATTAAATTTTATATCAAGTGTCCGATCTATTAATATTGTAAGGTATAATAAAACCACAAGGTTTTGGGGCAACACCCCTATTTTTCTTTATTCCCCCTTTTTGACAATGGGAATCCATACTTCGTACTTGGTGTTCTCTGGGTTAGGGTCAAGGTAAACCTCAACATCCGGGCCGTTGGCATATTCGTAACCGGAGGTTGGCAGCCATTCGGTAACAATGCGCCGCTCCAATTCCTGAATGGAAACCCCGGTGCCCTGCCCGCTGAAAATAGCCCATGTAAACGCAGGGACGGTGTATTCTTCGAACTCTCCAGCTTCGGCTGTGCTGGCAGCAGCTATGTAATACCGCCAGTTTTCAGCTGTATCACTGCAGGCACTGACTCCCAGAATGCCCATAGGCTGGCTGTTCATTTTTTCACACAGCTTCGGGATAGTGCCGTCCTGTGCAGCCTTTCCCCAAAACAGGGGCACCGTTTCAAAGTTCTTTTCAATCTCAGCTTCCAGAGGGGTGCTGATACCCACAATGCGAAATGCATCCTTTTTCTCGATCCTGTAATCCATTTGTACCGCTCCTTTGATCATAATCTGAAAGCTGATGGGCGGGAAGGATTTGAGGGTTCGGCCCTCTTCCTTGGCCTGCGACGGCGGAAAGCCATGCACGCTTTGAAACGCACGATTGAACGCAGTGGGCGAGTCATAGCCGTACTTTGCTGCGATATTGATGATCTTTTCCTCGCCGCTTTGTAAATCCACAGCAGCGCGGCTCATCTTTCTGCGGCGGATATACTCGGACAGGGGCATCCCCGCCATGTAGCCGAACATCCGCTGAAAGTGATAGGAAGAACAGCAAGCCAGCCGGCCCAGCTGCTCGTAGTCAATATCATTAGTGAGATTTTCCTCAATATACCCAATGGCGGTGTTCAGTCTTGTAATCCATTCCATTTACATCAGCTCCTTAAATTATGATAGTGGTTTTAGATATGATTGTCCTCTCAATGACTGCACCAAAAAGAGAGCTTGGCGTACAGGCGCCGTTCTCCAAAAGAAGAATTGCGTTTCCGCCGGCTAAATGTGGTGTCACTGAAAGCAGCGGTTTGACTGCCGCTATAATTAATCAATCTGATTAGTGCTCATCGATGTACTTATTCAGCGTGTCGTGGTACACATCGATTCTCGTTTCCTGTGGTTCAGTTTCTTCATTTAAGACAAGATCAGCCATGTGATGGGGCACTTTCCCACCGATAGCCATGGATTTAATGCAGGATACACAATAGACCACAACATCCTGGCAAGGCATCTGGGCAGCACGCTTTTTTTGCAGCTCTGTAACTTTTCCGATCGAAAGCTGCGGATAGAAATTATCGCCACAGCAGATGGACCTTGTTCCGCTGTATTTGGACTCGATGATTTCCATATTCATTTTCCGCAAAATCCTTCTGACTGCAGCATGTACCTGGGGCTTTGGCCGGTATGAGCAAGAGTCTTGCACCGAGACCGTCAGTCCGGTATGATCCGGCAGAGGTAGATTTTCGATGCTGTCCAATACTTCCCATAGTGAGATAGTCTTTATTCCTTCATATAAGGAACGGAATCTTCTGTCGCAGCCTGCGCAGTTATTTATGATGGTAGAGCCATGGGGCAGCTTAGGATCGTGATGACAGCAAATGCTGTGCAGCTGCACCGGCCCGAAGTGTTTGTTCAGCATATTCAGTAACTTTTGCCCGGATTCAGGTTTGTAGATACTTAGTGCGCAGCCGGGGTTAAAATAGCATGTCCCCATATCAATGTCAGAAATTTTAATACTTGGAATCCTAATACCGCTCATTTACTGCCCCTCCTTGTATGCCGCTTGGCTCCGCTCAAGCTCCAGCAGGGCTTTTTTCATATCAAGGCCGCCTGCGTAACCGGTGAGAGCGCCGTTTGTTCCGATTACCCGATGGCATGGAACGGCGAGCATCATCGGGTTTTTATTGTTCGCCATGCCCACTGCGCGGCTTGCTTTAGGATTGCCGACCTCTGCCGCTATTTGTTTATATGTGCGGGTTTCACCATAAGGAATCTTACAAAGCTCATTCCACACTTTTTTCTGAAACTCCGTGCCATGAAGCTCGTATGGGAAGTCGAATATCTTGCGCGTGCCTTTGAGATATGCGCGTATCTGTTCAAAAGCCAGATCGGAAAGCGCAGAAGGCTCGTTGTCGGCATCGATTTGCTCCGCTTGCTTCAACAAAACGATTGCCCTATCGGTGTATCCGATCTTCAAAATTCCAAATTCAAAATCATAGAAAGCGTGCTTGCTCATTCTCTGTGCTCCTTTCTGTATGCAGCAGGGGATAACCCTGTACTGTTTTTGAAAAAGCGATAAAACGATGATAGACCGCCAAATCCTATGGAATATGCGATGTCAATGATCTCGTCATTGGTATCTGAAAGCAGCCGTTTTGCTTCCGCCAAACGGAGATTGCCCACATATTCAGACAGCGTAACGCCGTATTCGTCCTTAAAGATTTCAACCATGCGGCGCTGGGACACCCCCAGATGCCGCAGCTCCTGATTCAGTCCACATCTCTTGCGAAAGGAGTCCTCCAGCAGCCGTTTTGCCCTTTCTGCAATTTCTTTGATTGGCTGATAATCTAAAAGGTCGCTTCTGCATCGCTTGCAGGGACGAAAGCCGGCGGCTCTCGCTTGCTCCGCAGTATCAAAAAAACAAATATTTTCACGTCTCGGTATTTTTGATTTGCAGGAGGGACGGCAATAAATTCCGGTGGACCTGACCGCATAGAAAAAGATACCGTCATAGGATGCATCATTTTCGGATACTGCTTTCCACATTTCTTCCTGTGTCATTTTTTTGCCGCCTCCTTTTTCTTTTTTGGTTCATAGTCCTGTATTTCCGGAACCGCACCTCCCGCTAAGCCTTTGCCATAGGATCATTTGTGCACTGGTGGGGATCTGCTGCCCGATACTGCAATTATAGCATAGGCATAGGCGACTTTCTTCTCAATTTTGGATATTCAATTTGGGAGGTAAATATGGCATCATCTTTATGCCAAAGCTTGAGTTTTAGAGGAAGGCTCCTTCATTTACCTTCTTTCTATTTTGTCTTGCTCTTTTAAATTTTCGCATAAAATATCAACTTGATTACAATAATGCTATAATGATATTAGGGTAAAACCTATAACAGGGCAATTATTTAGTGAGGTGTATATATGGAAGTTTTAAGCCGGTTTCTTAATCAATATATAAGGGATATTGATTATTATGAAGGTGCTTCAAAGCTTTGCGCTCAAGTATGCGAGAACGAGCTGGAAACGGCCGGTATCAGAGCTATCGTAACCTATAGAGCAAAAAGGCCGGATAAGCTCAAGGATAAGCTGATCAAAAGAAACGAGAAGAACAAATATAAAAATATTGAAGAGATTTATGAGGATATAGTTGATCTGGCGGGGGTGAGAATCGCTTTATATTTCCCGGGAGATAAGGAAGAGGTAGAGAAGTTTGTTAAGAGCAGTTTTGATGTCGTTGAGATCAAAGAGTTCCCCCAGGATTTAGAACCCAATGGAGGTTCAGGCATATACAAAAAGGTTTTTTCCGGCTATCACGCCACCCACTATAGAGTTAAGCTGAAGCCGCAGCATTATAAAGAGGACAATAGCTATTCGGATGCTTTGATCGAGATTCAGATAGCTACCGTACTCATGCACGCCTGGGCTGAGGTAGAGCATGATCTGGTATATAAACCTCTGAGCGGAAAGCTCTCAAGAGATGAATATGAAATCCTGGATGAACTGAACGGCATGATACTTTCCGGAGAAATCGCCTTAAAGAGACTTCAAAAGGCTTTCAACGAAAGGGTAAGCAGGCAAGCCGTGCCATTTTCCAATCATTATGAACTGGCATCCTTTCTTTACAATAGGGTGCAGGAGCTCATGGGTGCAGAAGAGGAAGAAATAGTCATGGGCAGGGCCGATATATTGTTCAATTTCTTGAAACAGGCAGGTATGGACAGACCCGAGGATATAAATAAATATATAGAGAACATGCCTCATAATTTTAAAAGTACAAATATAGTGCAGCAATTGGTAGAGCAGATTTTGAGTGAAAAGCCTACCTTACTGGACGATTATCAGAAGGGCAAGGATTTAACGGGCCGGATGAGGGTTTGATATGAGAATACTTCATATAATTTCACAAAAACCCGGCGAGACGGGAAGCGGAATATTTGCTGAAAGCTTGCTGAGGATAGGCGGTATGAAAGGCTATGAACAAGCATTGATTGCCGGTGTATCTTTAAAGGATAAGAAACGGGATATTGCCGGTCTTTCGGATGAAGCTTTTTATAAGGTGGTATTTGAAACCGAAGAGCTTCCTTTTCCCGTGCCGGGAATGAGCGATGTGATGCCTTATGAAAGCACCAAATATTGCGATATGGATGCGGAGATGCTAAGGAAATGGAAAGCAGCTTTCGGCTCTGTTATTGTTGAAGCTGCCCGCAGCTTCAAGCCTGATATGATCATAGCCCATCATCTATGGATGCTTACCGCTTATGCCAAAGAGCTCCTGCCTGATATTCCTGTCATAGTAATATGCCATGGGACTGATTTGAGGCAATTGGATTGCGCTTCAAAGCATAGGGATTATGTTATCCGTGGGGCGAGAAAGCTGGAAGGAATAATAGCATTGAGCAGCCATCAGCAGGATGTCATTGCCGAAAGGTATGGAGTTCAAAGGGACAGGATAATAGTTGCAGGCGGAGGCTATGACGAAAGCATTTTTTATCCTCCAAAGGTCAAGCCGGCCGCAAAGCCTATAAAGCTCATATATGCCGGCAAGCTCAGCTTTGCCAAAGGGGTGAACTCGCTCATTGAGGCCATGTCTTTGCTGCCTTATGAAGGGGATGAAATAAGCCTCGCACTTGCAGGCTCGGGTGCAGGAGCCCAGGAAAAGGCCATAATGGCTCTGGCGAAAAGCAGCCCTTATCCTGTTGAATTTCTGGGCAAAATAAGCCAGCCTGCATTGGGACAGGCCTATAGGGAATCCCATATATTTGTCCTTCCCTCTTACTATGAAGGGTTGTCTTTGGTGACCATAGAAGCTCTTGCCTCAGGCTTGAGAGTGGTTGCCAACGATTTGCCGGGCATGCAGCAGTGGATGGGTGAGGATATAGTTGGGTCAGGAGCTGTAAGCTTTGTGAAATTGCCCGCTTTGGAAAGCATTGATAAGCCTCTGGAAAGCGAGATGCCCGGTTATGAAAGAAGGTTGGCCTCGGCTTTAAGGCGGCAGATAGATGAGGTGAAAGCCGGGAAGCCCGTACATATAGACATACCGGAGATCATAAAGAGCAGATTTTCATGGGAGGCAGTGTTCAATAAAATTGAAGAAGCTATACGAGTAACATCAGCAAATTAGCTCATGTATATTGCATATAAGATATGTGCTGAGGATATTTCGTTTGCTTTGCCAACAGTTCTCAGCGAAGAGCGAACATAAAAAGCCGTATGGGCGGCATGGACGCCGCCCAAGGCATCCAGGACAGGAGGTCCTTTGGGTGCCGTTAGGCTTTTTATGAGATCAAGCTCTAGAACTGCCAAAGCGAACATCGATATACGAACACATATCATAATGCCAAATAGCAGTAATGCATGCTATAAATAGCTATGAAGCTTATCATAATTTTGGCGCCTATAGATAATCTCTATAGGCGCTTATGTTCTTATAGATATTATCCATTTCATGCCCTTGCTCCATAAAGGCTATAATAGACATAGATAAATTATGCAAGGAGAATGGAAATGCTTATTGACACTCATTTGCACGAAAGCAAATATTCTGGAGACAGCTTTATCACTCTGGAGGAAATAGTATACAGATCAATGGAGATGGGACTTCATGGGGTATGCATTACAGACCATGAGAGCAATAAAATAAAGAAAGAAGCCGAAGTTTTGATGAAAGAAACAGGCTTTCTGATAATCACCGGAGCTGAGATATTAACCTTTGAAGGGGACATGACCGTATTCGGACTGGAGAGGCTTCCGGGAAAAAAGATCCATGCACAGGAATTGACTGATATAGTTGACAAGGCGGGGGGCGTGGCCGTATGCTCTCATCCATACAGGCAGAACAACAGAGGGATGGGAGATCATATAAGGCAGTTGAATCTACTGTGGGGTATAGAAGCCCTAAACGGAAGCACACCGTGGCACCACAACAACAAGGCCTTTGAGCTGGCTATAGAGCTTGGAGTCTCAGCCTTAGGAGGCAGCGATGCCCACCATATGCAGCAGATAGGCAAGTTCGCCACCAAGATGCCGGACTGGGTTAAGGACGAAAGAAGCTTCATCAAAGCAGTAAAGGAAGGTTATACCATACCTGTGGAATATAAAGAGGGAATCTATGAAGTCGTAGACTGCTGCCGCAGCAGGAAGGCAGTTTGAGATTCATATATTACTGCATGAAAGGATAGTATTTCATGCAGTAATATTTTTTTTGCCTGAAAAGCATCATCACATGGCTTTCCTCCAATCTATGCCGGTGCACAGGATATGAGGAGATCGGAAAAGCGGTAAAAAGGGCTCAAAATATCAAAACCGTGATATAATAATATGGATAATATAGACTGACGGGTGATGAATAAATTGAGAATAGTTGTAGTAGGCGGCGGAGCATCGGGAATGCTGGCGGCTATCGTGGCCGCGAGAAACGGAGCTCATGTTTCGGTGGCAGAGCAGCTTCCCAGAGTGGGGAAGAAGTTATTGGCTACGGGGAACGGGAGATGCAATCTGACCAATACTTATATGGATATAGAGAGCTTCCACGGCAGCAAGAGGGCTTTTGCCCATGCTGCCTTAGCTCAGTTTGACCAAAGGGCGGCCATGAACTTTTTTGAGGATCTGGGGATACATTGTGTAGAGGAAGATGGGGGAAAGGTATTCCCGGCTTCAGGCCAGGCTTCCTCCGTGCTGGATGTGCTGAGATATGAGATGGAAAGCCTGGGGGTCCAAGAAATCTGCGATGCCAGGGCAGAGGCTATAAGCCATGGTAAAAAAGGCTTTAATTTAAAATTAAAGGATAAAGATGCAATCAGGGCCGATAAAGTGATCCTGGCTGCCGGGGGCAAGGCCAATCCGGGCTTGGGTTCCAACGGAAGCGGCTATGCTTTGGCCAAGACCTTCGGTCATAGGATAGTTGAGCCGTTTCCCGCATTGGTGAAGCTTAAATTGGAGGCCCCATACCTTAAGGCTTTATCCGGTGCAAAGATTACCGGTGAAGCGGCTGTCGAATCTGAGGGCAGGATACTTAGGCGTGAAAGAGGAGAAATCCTCTTCACGGATTATGGGGTATCCGGGCCTCCGGTGATCCAGCTGAGCCGGTGCACAGGAGAACAGCTCAGAAACGGCAAAAAAGTCAATATCATACTGGATCTGTTTCCCCATATGGCTCTCGATGCCCTTGAATCATTGCTGGAAAGAAGGACATCCCTCAGGCAGGCGAAGCCCTTTGATTTCAGCTTTATAGGCTTGATCAATAAAAGATTTATAAATGTACTTCTTAAGGAAGCGGGAGTGGCCGCTCTTTCGATGCCTTGCGGGGATATATCCAGGGAGCAGGTGAAAGCAGCAGCTCATAAGCTGAAGAGATGGGTCATACCTATTTCCGGCACCCAATCCTGGAGTGAAGCCCAGGTGACTGCAGGAGGGATAGATGTCTCTGACATCGATCCTAAGACTATGGAGTCCAGGCTCCAGCCCGGCCTCTATTTTTCCGGGGAAATAATGGACATCGACGGGGATTGCGGAGGTTTTAACCTGCAGTGGGCCTGGTCATCGGGGTATGCAGCGGGATATAATGCGTCAAAAGACACCGTTTTACAATATTAAAAAGCAATGGTAGAATAAAACTAAAAGATATATCAAAAGAGGTTTTATTATGAGCAATATGGAGTCGGATACAAGAAGCAAAATATTAGAGTCTGCCATAGATATGGTCGGATTGAAAGGCGATGTCACGATAAGGGAGCTTACGGAGATAGCAGGGGTCAATGTGGCCTCTATAAATTATTACTTCGGAAATAAAAATAATCTTCTGAAGGAAGTAGAATATCATTACTCTACCTCTCTATATAATATCCAATATAACATACTGACCTCCCAGGAGCTATCACCCTATGACAAGATATTGGACTGGGCCAAAAGCATGGCAGGCTTTATAGCTCAATACCCTGCTCTCATTGGCTTGATAGTGAATCTTGCGACAGAGGATAGGAGCTATAAACCGGCGTTGATCCAGAAGATATATCTCAACAAAGAGCTGCAGGCCATGATAAGAGGAATTATCGGAGCCATCATAAAATCAGATGATGAAAAGCTGCTGAACCTCAAATATCTTCAGATCTTCTCGGGAATTTTAGGCCCCGTTATAAACAGGCTGGTGGAAGATAGCTTCTCTCACGAGCATTCCGTGATATGTCTCCGGAGCAAGGAGGATCTGGAGGATTATATGAAGCTTCTTATCGATACTGTCCTGGCATAATCTTTTCTCATATCAGCATCGGGAAGAATAATTTTTCAGCTTATCACAATATTTTTGCAACTTTCCATAAATTTTATTGATTAGCATCTTCATCAATGCTAAAATTAAAACATATATTTAAAACAAGCGTTTAAATACTGCTAATAATCGGGGGTCATGCGGATGAAAAATAAAATGTTACTGCTGGGAGCGGTCATACTGGTCTTGACGCTTACAGGATGCAAGGGGACAGCTCCTAAAAATGCTGAGGAAGATATAAAGAAACCTGTTAGAGCTATTGAGGTAAAGGAAACAGCAAGTACGAAGGAGCTCCACTATATAGGAACTGTAAAGCCCGAGACAGTAAAAAAGCTTAGCTTCAAAGCTTCCGGAAAAATAGCGGCCATCAAGGCAGAGCAAGGACAAAAAGTAAAAAAAGGAGAAACTATAGCTCTTTTGGACACTAAGGATCTTAGCTTTGCCGTGGAAGCTGCACGGGCTGCTAAGGCGGGTGCAGAGGCCCAATATTCAAAGGCTTTGAATGGAGCTACTGCGGAGGATATTGATTTGGCTTCCGCAAATGTAGTAAAGGCGCAAAAAGCCTATGAATTTGCCCGGGACAGCCTTGAGAAAGCTCGAAAGGTATACGAAGGGGGAGGCATGTCAAAGCAGGATTTAGATAAGGCGGAGCTGGAGCTCAGCATCAGGGAGCAGGAATACATAGGTGCAAAGACCATGCTCCAGCAGGCTGAGAAGGGTGCCAGGGAGGAAGATAAGCAAGCTCTCAAATCCCAGCTGGACCAGGCTGATACTGACCTTAGATACAAACAAAGCGCATTAGCGGATGCTGATTTGAAAGCCGACATGGATGGCTATGTCATGGAAGTGCTGTCGGAGCAAGGCGAACTGATAGCTGCCGGCTATCCAGTTGTGATACTGGGCAGCGCCGACAGTATAGTGAGCTTCGGATTGACGCAAGAGGATGCTGCAGAGGTGAAACTGGGAGATAGGATCACTATTGAGTCAAAAGGGACCCTATATGACGGGAAAATAAAGAACATATCAAAAATAATGGATATGGAAACCCAGACCTATAATGCGGAAGCAGTGTTGGAAAACGCAGACCTGCCTGCAGGATCAGTGGTAAAGGTCTCTGTCCCCGCAGGAGAGTATAATGCGGTTATGATACCTCTAAACAGCGTATTGAGGGGGGACTACGATTATGTATATTTATCGGATAATGGAATAGCCCAAAAAAAGGAGATCAAGATAGGCAAGGTACAGGGGGACATGGTGGAAGTCACAGGGCTCAATAAGGGAGAAATGTTGATACTTGAAGGGATCAAGAGCATAAGTCACGGGGATAAGATAGAAATCATCCGATGACTAAGGGGGATGGAACGATGATGAAAGCTATTGCTGCTGCCATACGCAATAAGAAGATAACCTTCGTTATGGCAGCCGCTGTAATGATATTTGGCCTCTACAACTATTTCATGATACCAAAGCAGGAAGATCCGGACATCACGCCTCCTTTTGCCATGATGACAGCCATATACCCGGGGGCTTCCCCTGAAATAGTAGAAAAGCTGGTGACCAAAACGATAGAAGATAAATTGGTTGAGATAGAGGGCTATGATTATTCCCAATCATACTCCCGCAATAGTGCCAGCATTGTAATAATGAGGCTGAGAAATGGTGCGGATATTGACAAAGCCTGGGCAGCCCTGAGGGAGAAGATGGACGATCTGCAAAATGAGCTTCCCAAGGATTGCGGCAAGATCGATATCGAGACTGACCTGGCAGATACCGCAGGAATGATAATAAGCCTGTCGGGGGAAAAGTACAGCTACGAAGAGCTGGAGTTTTTCGCAGAGGGCTTGAAAAGCGAACTGATGAAGATAGAAGGAGTATCCAGATTTGATATAGATGGGGTGCAGAAGAAAGAAGTAAAGGTGGTTGCAGACATATCGAAGCTCAACCAATATATGCTTTCGCTGCAGGACCTTGTCAATATAATAAAAGCTTCTAATGTTGAAATACCTTCTGGTGCCATAGAGGGGAGCAGCACAATAAATGTCATGGTTTCAAGCCGGTATGAGGATATAGAGGATATAAAAAATACCGTAGTATATGTCTCACCCGAAAGCGGGATATCCGTCAGACTCAAGGACATAGCCCGGGTTGAAATGGGGTTGGAGGATTCCAACTATAAAGTAAAATATAATGGCAAAAACTCAGTGCTTCTGACCGGATACTTTGTAAAAAACAAAAATATAGTTGAAGTGGGCAAAAAGGTTGAAAAAACTATGACAAAGCTTATGGAAAAGCTTCCTGAGGATTTGGTTTTGGATAAGATCCTCTTTCAACCTGAGGATGTGGCAAAGGCTACCAATGACTTTATACTGAATCTGATCGAGGGCATGATCTTTGTAATAATTGTGGTGTTTGCGGGAATGGGACTTAAAAACGCCATAGTTGTATCCACAGCCATACCGCTATCTATCATGGCAACCTTTGTTATCATGAGCCTCCTGGGAATAAAGATCCACCAGATATCCATATCTGCTCTCATAATCGCTTTGGGGATGCTGGTGGATAATGCCATAGTCACCAGCGACGCAATCCAGGTCAGGCTGGACAGGGGCGATGACAGGATGGATGCTTGTGTAGGCGGTGTGAGAGAGGTGGCAGTGCCTGTTTTTACCTCCACCTTGACCACAGTTGCTGCATTTATACCTTTGCTGATGCTGAACTCGGTAGCCGGGGAGTATGTTATAAGCGTACCTTTGATAGTGATAATATCTTTGAGCGCTTCCTATATAACTGCTCTTTTTGTCACCCCTTCCCTGGCATATATTTTTTTCAAGCCCAGCAAAGATAGAAAGCATAACTATTCCGCAAGAAAGTTTTTTATGAGCTTGCTGGATAAGGCTCTCAAGCGGAGAGGCCGGGCAGTTGCTTTATCCGTGGCAGCGTTTGCCCTATCCATATTTATGGCTTTGCAGCTGGGGCTCCAATTTTTCCCCTATGCCGATAAGGATATGATGTATATCAATATAACCAGCGAAAGAAGCAATGATCTGGCAAAAACGGAAGAGATAACTGAAGATGTGTTTAGCATACTGGAAGATCAAAAGGAAATAAAGTTTTATACCGCCGCTATCGGTGACGGACTTCCAAAGTTTTACAATGCGGTACCTATAAGCACACCCTCAAAGGATTTTTCTCAGATCTTGCTGAGAGTTGACTTGAAGAAGGGCGGGAGATTCAAAACCAACTCAGAATTTTCCGATTACCTTCAATCCGAGATCGATAGAAAGATTGCCGGGGGCAAGGTGGTTGTAAAGCTGCTGGAGCTGGCTGAACCTACAGGAGCACCTGTGGTTGTGAGAGTCTCCGGCAAGGATATGGATGCGCTGGTGCAAACGGCCGGCCTTATAAAGTCCTTACTGAAGGAAATACCGGGCACCATGAATATAGAAGATGATCATGCAGACAGAATATATCAATATGATGTGGCTTTGGCCCCTGATTTGGCAGCTTATTACGGGCTCAGCTCCTATGATGTGCAGAATGAGATAAACATAGCCTTGATGGGAAGGGTGCCCAGCAAGCTCCGTCAGCAAGGAAGTGAATATAATATAAAGGTTGAGGGGGATATAAGGTCCAAAGAGGAACTGGAAAATCTGGCTGTCAAATCTTCCGTAACCGGCAATAAAGCATTGCTGAAATCCGTTGCACCGATAAGCGTCGCCCATCAGTACCCTCAGATAAAAAAATACAACCGAGAGATGGCCGTAATGGTTTTAAGCGATGTTAAAACCGGATATAATCCTGTGGATATTGAAAGAAGCCTGGGGGAAAAGCTGAAAGGTGCGGATGTGGGCAATGTATCAATAATCTTTGACGGTGAAAGAGAAAAGATAGTCCAGTATTTTGGGGATTTGGGAGTATCTGCAATATTTGCGGTGATGCTTGTTTATATCATACTGCTGTTCCAGTTCGGATCGTTCCTGCAGCCTCTTATAATACTCATAACCATACCCCTATCTGTAATAGGATCAATTTTGGGCCTGGCATTGTTCAGACAGCCCTTGTCCTTTACTGCGCTTTTAGGAATTGTAAGTCTTGCGGGCATAGTGGTAAACAACGCCATACTGCTTGTAGACTTTATAAATGCAGAAAGAAGCGAGAGTAAGGATGTAAACACAGCCTGCATAGATGCGGTGAATAAGAGATTCCGGCCCATCATGCTGACCACCATTACTACCGTAATAGGGCTGATCCCTTTGGCATTGGGCGGCAGCAGCCTCATGGTGCCCATGGCTGTGTCGCTTATGAGCGGTTTGATGATATCCACATTGCTGACATTGGTGGTGATACCGGTAGTATACAGCATATTTGAAAAAAAGGCAGCTTAGGCTGATGTAGCTTAGGCCGCCTTTTTCTTTTTTTTCATTAAGCCGATAAGCAAAATAATGGGAGGTATGATCAATGTAAGGGCAATATCCCCTATATTTGCTACAGTGTAGGAAAAACGCTCCAGGTCAAATTTGCGTACAGTGATCAATAAGGCTAAAAGATATAATACCAATATGAAAATATTTAAAAGAGGCTTTTCATCCTTTAGATTAAAGATGGTTCCGATAAGCCTTAGAGTTATGTAAGAAAGAGTAGCAATAAGAACAAAGTCACTCAGAACCCATACTATTACTGCAAAGGATTCAATTTTTTCCAATATGTCAAACACAGATATCAGCTTTACTGCAGACATAAATGGCAAGGGAGACTTTTCAGTGACGGAGGATCCGAGAGAACCTATTACTACTATTAAAAGCACTATAGTATAGAATGCGAGGTACAACGATGCATATAAACTTTGCTTCATTAAATTTTCCTTATGGCTTATTTCATCACTTATCAAAAAAATAAAAAATATATATCCCCATAGAGAGATTGTGCCTGGGCTTGATTTAAGGACCGGCAATATGTCTATGTAGCTTATGGGCATCAAATTCTTTAATTTTACTTGAGGCAATAAAAAGATAACCAGAAGGAAAAATACTATACCTATGATTGGGTTGATTATTTCATTCATTCTTGCCAATATAGTCAGTCCTGATTTTAATGTAATAAGCACAATAATAAGCATGATGGCTATAAATATGCTTATGTTTGTATCAGAAAATATTGAAGTTACAAGTCTTTCGGCGTAATATCTGGTGAAAAGGGCTGTCATGATCAAAATCCACAAAGCATACACTGTCAATAATATTTTACCGGCGGTCTTTCCTATGATTAGAGTGATAATAGTAGTCATAGGCTTATCGTTATATTTCTTAATAGTTTTATCCAGCAATAAAAACATGATATATAGAGAAAATAATGCTATTATAGGCATTAGATAAGAGGCTTGTTTCGCTATATGAGCGGTGTATGTGGAGACAAAGCGTATTGAGGGGGAGAATATCAATGTCAGATATAAAAGGAGGGTCTGCCTTAAAGAAATCTTGCCTTTATTTTCCAGCATATGATAATAAACCTCCCTCATTGTTTATATCGGAATAGCTTAAGAGCAAATTCCGCTATGCTTATGCTGTAAGGATTCCTTGTGTACAAATAAGCCATAGCGGCGGCTGATAAGGCAAACAATAGAAATACGGCCATTTCCTTATACAGCTTTCTGCTGCTCATATAATTGATGTCATACAGAGATATGACAGCTATCAAAATCAGCCAAAAAATCATTTTTCCACCCCGTACCCGCTTCTTATAGGTTCTTCGATATCATAGGTTCTGTTTATAACCGAATCGATATTCACAGATATTTTAAGATCCGGGAATATTTTATTCCAATCATTTTTTATGCTCTCCCATAGAACCGGATATTTTCGATATACTTCATAGCTTATGGGGAATATATCCATATTATTTTCTTTTGCAAAGGATAATATGTCCTCCGCTTCTTTTTTTACTGTTTCTTCCTGCTGATTCTCAAGATAATCCAGTATATCTTTTTTGAAAATATTTTTAGTGCCCTTTATGCTTATCACATTGGTGGATAATCGAATATTTATTGCAATGCTTAATTTACCGCCTGTAAGCTTTGGTATGATTTTCGTCTTGCTTTCCGTTATTTCGAGAGAAACGGATTGGCCCCCGGGCTCCTTTACTACAATTATTCCTGATCTTATTTTTCCTCTCACCCAATTAAAGCCTCTTGCCATTCTATCCGTTATATATCCGAAAAGCTTTTCGCCTTTGAATAATGCAAAGCCGGACAGCTTGAGCCTGTCTATGTTGCTTTGTTCGCCGGAATCTTCATAGTTGCCGCTTACAATTTCTATGCAGGGGATATAAGGGGACATATATGGGTAATCGAACATATTCATTGTGTCAACTATATGTATTTCATCGGATATGGATAATTTATCCTTGTTGCTCAAGAGACTCTCCAACAAATCTCCCACGAATATGTCTTCATTCCCTATTTCTCTTAGGGCACACAGAGCGGTGTTGCCCTTGACGATTAAAACTTTGGAATTCAATCTTATTTCGTGATCTCTGTTGAAGAGATCGATATACTTCAGCATGTCGTCTTTGGCCGCATTCTCTCCCACCAGTATATATTCCGCATGGCCGTAAAAGACTCTTTTATCCGAAAAAGCGGAAAGGTTCCTGATGGCTTCGGCATTTGTAGCCCCCCTTGACGTCAGTATATTGGCCTTTGTTTTGGAATCGCTGCTTTCTCCTATTGATCCGGAGGCCGGCTTAATATTTTTTGTGGCTGACGAAACGATGATATCATCACTGCCGTCCTCTGCCTTATCTATGCCGACAGCATTGACGAAAAGTATCTTATTTATTTCGGTCCTTCCAAAGTTATATTTAGTACAGCCGGCAGTGAGAAAAAGGGATATAAATATTAATACTGTTAATTTCTTCATGGCTTAAAGCACCTCTAATTCCGCCTTTTCTTATTTTTGGTCTTCAGATTGACAGGCCTGTTTTTCATAAAGGATAAAGGCAATCTGAAAAAAGTATCCTGGAACTGCATCGAATCCGTGGAGACAAAGGGTGACAGGTAGGGCACGCTGTAGTTATCTATGGTGCATAGATGATATATCAGCAAAATACCTGCAATGGTCATGCCGAATAATCCCGCAATGCTGCTGGATATAGCGATTATGAAGCGCCACAGTCTGATAGCATTTGAAAAGTCCTGATTTGGCATGACATAGCTGGATATGGCGGTTGAGGCTATCATCACGACTACAGCGGGGGATACCAGCTTAGCATCCACCGCCGCTTGCCCTACTACGACAGCCCCCACTATGGATAAGGCTTGACCTACGGTTTTAGGAAGCCTGATCCCTGCCTCTACCAGTATTTCAAAAGCTATCAGAAGCCCCAGGGTTTCTATAAAGGTGGGGAAAGGCACTCCTTCTTTGGAAATCTGTATCGATAAGGCAAGCTGGGTAGGTATCATTTCCTGGTGAAAGGAGGTTACGGCTATATAAAAGCCGGGCAGGAAAAGGGTCAGTATAGTGAGTATAAAACGCAGCAGCCTTATGGAAGAGCTATAGATGAAGTTCTGGGAATAATCCTCGGGTGCCTGCATAAATTGTACAAAGGTGGCAGGTGCGATAAGCGTCACAGGAAGGCCGTCTATCAATATGCCCACTCTGCCTTCAAGCAGATTTGAGCAAAATTTATCCGGCCTTTCGGTATACAGCAGCTGAGGAAAGGGAGAGAGCTTATTGCTCCTCAAGCGCTCTTCTATGACAGAAGTGGTCAACACCCCATCCACATCTATAGATTGGATTTTTTTTGTTATCTCATCGACCATGCTTTCATTGGCAAGATTTCTGATATACAATATCCCTACGGGAGTCTTTGTCTGCTTGCCTATTATCACTTCTTTAATGATCAAATCTATGGTCCTTATTTTTCTCCTTATGGTAGCGATATTGGTGGAGAAGGTTTCCACGAAGGAATCCTTAGGACCCTTGATCACGTTTTCGTTGGAAGGTTCTGTTATGTTTCTTGTATCAAAGCCTTGAACATTGAAGGAAAAGGCTGCGGCGCTTTTATTGAATATCAGGAGGGCATTGCCGCTTAGTATATCGGAAGCTGCAGAATCTATATCTAAAAGTTTTTTTTGTTCAGGGAAATACAAGCCTCCTGATTCGATCAAATCTATTATTTCATCCTCATTCTTCGCACAGCGAAAATAAGGGCTTTCTAAAAGGGGTTTCAGTATAAAATTGCTGAGATGATCCTTTTGAACAAGCCCTTCAATAAAAATAAGGGTGACTTTTATAGCTTTTTCTGCACCGGCATAGATATCTTTAATGGATATATCGCTGCTGTGGCCGATCAGAGCTGTCAAATTTCCGATATTCAATTCCATATTCTCATTGCCCATATATTTCTCTCCTTTCAAAAAATTATCTGCCAAAGCACCGGCTTTTATGCGTCACATATGCATAAGAAGATGAAATAAAAAAACAGCCGTGAAAATCACGACTGTTGCTTTTGCATAGCTTCTGACAGCTTATATCATGCTCCTGTTTCAGCTAAAAGCTTTTCCACCGCTTGGGTGACTTTTTTCGAAGCCTCCACCTGGACATCGGAATAATTCTTAAGTCCATCCAATTGCTGGCCGATCTTTGAAACTTCACCGGACAGCATGTCTAAAATCTTATTTATTTCTTTTGCATTGTTCTCACTGTTATCGGCTAAATCCTGGACTTCTTTGGCCACGACGGAAAACCCCCTGCCTTGCTCTCCCGCTCTGGCGGCTTCTATGTTTGCATTTATGCCCAGTATTTTTATCTGCCGGGTGATTTTATTGACATATTGTAATATTTTATCGCTTTCTATGATATGCTTATTGGAATTATCAGCTATCTCTAAAAGCTTGCTGCTGACATTATGTACATTGCTTATGCTGTTGTTTATTTCACCAAGATGAGTTTGAACCTTGGATGAGGCTTCATTTACGGCAGTTATCTGAGAGTTCAGCTTGTCGAGGGTGTCTGAATTCTTTTCAACTAAGGCCATAAACAAGCGAGAACCTGTCGAATTGATTATTTCGCATTTACTGCCGTAGGCTTCCGTCAAAGCCTCAGCTACCGAAGCTTTACCCGTCACTTCCAGGATTAGATCCGCAGAGACTTCTTCTATAGCTTTTATCGAAGGCCCGTGCTTGATGCCCAATTCTTTTGCCAAAGAAATACCGGGAGCATCAGCATTTTGGTCAACAACCATGACGATCCTTACATCTGATATATTGGCGAGGGTCTTTATGATCTTGGTACCTCCTGTCCCGGCGCCAACTACTGCAATATTCAATGAAATTCCCCCTTGCTATATTACATCTTATAACCTCAAATATATATTAACATATATATTATAAAAAAAAAGTATGTACACCAAATAAAATTTAGGGGAAAAATGGCAGATAAACTTGCGTATATCGTCGGAATTTGCGATAAATAAATGAAGGATAATGCAAAAATATGTAGAATTAGTTATAATATTACAAATATTTACAGGAATGTTTGTAGAGGTGAAGGAAGGCTATGACAAATAAAATTAACAGATTTATGGGCATAGTAGCCACGATTTTAGCTATAATGTTCTTGGAGTCAACGGAGATTTCATATAGATTATCTACTATTTTTGGGATCTTTGCAATGCTTATCATATTTTCCATATATAAAGGCGGGATATTGTCGGGAGTCGGGAGCATGGTCATCACCATATTATATATGTACAACTTGAGGAAGGGCCAGACTCAAGGCTCAAGCCTTTATGATATTTCACATTATGAATTTTTGCTGGATATACTGTCTATGCTATGCATAGGAGTGCTTGCAGGCATCATGCACTACCGGTATATAAGCTATTATGAAAGGTTCAAGGAGAGCCGCTTGTTTGCATCCCGGGCCGAGGAAATATCGGATATCATGATTTGCAACACATCTCCGGAAGGAAAGTATATAGATGTGCCTCAAAATCTATGCTCACTATTGGGCTATACGAAAAATGAGCTTTTGAATAAGCATTACTGGGATGTCATTCATCCGGAGGATGCCGCATTGGAGGAAGAATTGTTTCATAGCCTTATAAGCGGGCATAAGGAAACATACAGCATAGAAAAAAGGGCTTACAAGAAGAGCGGGGAAATGATCTGGTTATTCTGCAATGTTTCTGCTGTAAAAAATAACGATGGAGAGATAATATACCTGCTCAGGTATCTGGTGGATATAACTGAGCAGAAAATAATGAGAGAAGAGTTAAAAAATAAAGAGAAAGAGCTCAGAAGAAGCGAGAATAAGTACCGGAACCTGGTGGAGCTGAGCCCGGATGCAGTTATAATTCATGAGGGAGATACCATCACCTTTATCAATAACACAGGCGTAAAGCTGCTGGGAGGGTCTACGGCGGAGGAGGTGACAGGGAAGAGTCTGTATGAATTTATACATCCGGACTATGTATACAATGTAAAGAGCCAGATCGGAAGGGCCTGCGTGAATCTTAACCAGGCCGGCATGCCCTTTGATGTGAAAATAATATCTCATAACCGGATTGAAACGGATGTGGAGATGATAAACATTGGGTTCAGCAATGGCAATGATGTGCAGGTAATGGCCATGATACGCGATATTACGGAGAGAAAGAGATCCGAAGAGCTCAAAATGGCCATGAAAGAAAACGAGAGGCTTCTGGTGGAAGCAAAAGAATATGACAGGATCAAAAATGAATTTTTCGCAAATATTTCTCACGAGCTGAGGACACCTTTGAATGTAATATTGGGTACGCTGCAGCTCCTTGACATACATAATCAAAACGGAAGCAATAATGATTTAAATCTGGATAAATATATAGGTCTTATGAAGCAGAATTGCTATAGGCTTCTGAGGCTTGTGACCAATATCATTGATATAACTAAAATTGATGCGGGATATTTTGATGTAAATCTGGAAAGCTACAATATTGTAAGCATTATAGAAGATATAACGCTTTCTGTATCCGGTTATATAGAGGATAAAGGCCTCAGCCTGGAATTTGATACGGATACAGAGGAAAAAATAATAAAATGCGATCCGGATCAGATGGAGCGTATAATGCTGAACCTGATCTCCAATGCAGTCAAATTTACCAAACCCGGTGGTAAAATAAGCGTAAAGCTTAACGACAAGGGCAGCAGCATATCCATAAGCATTAAGGATACGGGGATCGGAATACCTGAGGACAAGCAGGGAATGATATTTGAGCGTTTTAGGCAGGTGAACAAATCCCTTACCAGAGACCATGAAGGCAGCGGCATAGGACTCTCGCTGGTGAAGTCTCTGGTGGAGATCCATGGCGGTACGATATATTTGGTAAGCGAGCCGGGCTGCGGCAGTGAATTCATAATAGAGCTGCCCACAAATGAAAGCTATGAATCCCACAGAGAGGAGCAGGCGGCAAAGGTAAGACATATCGAGAGGATACAAGTAGAGTTTTCGGATATATATTCTTGAGGAAGCCGGTTTGGCTCCTTTTTTATTTTTTGATAGAAAATTAAGATACAGCTATTGACAATTAAAATCATGAGGCATATACTTAGTTACATAACTAATTAACCAAATGAGTGAGGAGGTGCTTTCATGAAGATGCCTTTGGATGAGGGCAAGTTAATATATATGCAGATTGCTGATTCCATAGAAGACGAAGTGATAAGCGGTGCACTAAACGAAAAAGAGCAGGTATATTCCACAAATCAGTTTGCAAAGCTTTATGGTATAAATCCGGCCACTGCAGCGAAGGGAATAAATCTTCTTGTAGAAGAAGGAATATTGTTTAAGAAAAGAGGGATTGGGATGTTTGTGGCAGAAGGTGCCAAAGACCGTATAGTTGATAAAAGAAAGAGGATATTTGTTGAGGAGTATATCACCAGGTTGATTCATGAAGCAAGGAAGCTCAATATTACTAAGGAAGAGCTTTTAGATATAATCAGAAGCTATGAAGGGGGAGATAAATGATGGCATATGCTGTTGAATGCACGAACATTTCAAAGGCTTACGGCAAATCAAAAGCATTATCCGATATAAGCCTGAGGATAGAAGAAGACAAGATATATGGGCTGCTAGGAAGAAACGGTGCCGGCAAGAGCACTCTGCTAAATATAATCAGCGCTCAGATATTTCCCAATGGCGGAGAAGTAAAAATATTCGGAGAAGCTCCCTATGAGAATGAAAAAGCGCTGAAAAATTTGTGCGTAGTCAAAGAGAGCGGAATGTTTCTTAATGATATCAAAGTCATGGATGCCTTGAGCATTGCCTCTTACTTCTACCCGAATTGGGATAAAAACCTTGCCGAAAGGCTTGCCGGCCAGTTCGAGCTGGACGAAAAGAAAATCTATAAAAATCTTTCCCTGGGCATGAAATCTCAGCTGGGGATAATCGTGGGATTATCAAGCAGAGCCCCTATAACCATCTTTGATGAACCTTACATCGGCTTGGATGCTGCAGGCAGACAGCTGTTTTATGATGTATTGATAGAGGATTATATGGAAAATCCAAGGACTATAATACTGTCCACCCACCTTATAGATGAGGTGAGCAACCTTCTGGAAGAAGTGATAATCCTTCACAAAGGAAGCGTGAAGCTGGAGGGGAATTCAGATGATATAAAGAAAAAAGCCTTCTATGTAAGCGGTATCAAGGAGCAGGTGGAGAAGCATGTTTCCGGCAAAACGGTCCTAAGCATCGATGAATTTGGCAAGAATATAGCAGCGGCGGTATTCGATGATATTTCAGAAAAGGAAATAAAGGCTATGGAAGCAGACGACCTGAGCATAAGCTCTATTTCGCTGCAGCAGCTGTTCATACACCTTACCGGCGGAAAAATGATTAAAAGAGGTGACATAGATGAGCAATATTAAAACTCAACTGAAGATGCATTATATAAACTCTAAAAAATCATTCTTCATATTCTGGTCCATAATACTTGCTATAACTGTTTTCGGATTTGTTATTGCATTATATCTCAGAAGTCAAGGATATACGGATAAGTTTACGACCAATAATATTGTTGCAGTGGTTATCTTCGGTGCCGTGAGCAGTATGGTGGCCTATAATGAAACACTGCCCTATATCTTGAACATGGGGAGCACGAGGAGAAGCTTTGTTTTTAGCTTTGCAGCATATAACATGCTCTTGTCTCTTGTCTTATCCGTTATATTCAGCATTTTATCCATATTGGAGCGGTTGGTGTATAAGATGCTGGGATTTACGGAAAGCTTCATAGGCAATATGTCAGTGACCTCCAGCTTGAGCAATATTTTGTCGAACCTGCTGCTATGCTTTGCCGTTACTCTTGCAGCGGCGGCTATATTCGCTCTCATTGCAGGGATATACTACTTGAAGGGCATGATGTTCCTGTTTGGTATGGGTGCGGTGATGATGCTGCTCATGTTTATACCAGGGGTTAGGATAGCAGTTTTTCACGCTTTGAAATTCATTGTATTGAATTTTATAGGCAGCATCAACATACTGCTGCTTTCCCTGGCCGTTTTCCTGGCATGCTACATCATAATATATCTCCTGGCCAGGATCAGCCAGGTCAAGAGATGATATGACATTTGTCATATCATCTCATTATTTTTGTCATTGGAAGTGGGCGCTGCTTTGGCTTAATATTATGGTATATATAACGTGAAAAAGATTTTACAGCAATAATGTTATCCTGACTGATATAAGAGTGCATTGTGAAGGAGCTTAGAGTTTGTTAGCGAAGTCAAGGTGAATTGCGACACAGGAGCAAGAGAAGGTGCCCTGGGGCAATAGGATAAGTTGCGTCAACTGTTTGAGCCTATATGCCAGCAAATTAGAAAAATGTATACCTTACTTGAAGCTTAACAGTAATGACAAACGCTGTATGCGAGTTTTGACGCAACCCTATGCAAGCTTACAAACTCTTAGCTCTGAAGCTCTGCAATCGTTATCAGTCAGGATAACAGCTACGTAGAATATCTAATGCGTTATATGTAGAAAGCATTAGGAGGGTTTTGAAATGATTTTGGAAGTAAAAAACCTGATAAAAAGATATGGCGAGACCCTTGCTGTGGATAATATAAGCTTCAGTGTAAGAGAAGGAGAAATATTCGGGCTTTTGGGACCCAACGGAGCAGGCAAGACCACTGCCATAAATACCATAATAGGAATAAATACTGCGGATAAAGGCGATATAACCATATTCGGCAAGGACATGAAGAAAAGCGCCTCTGAGATCAAAAGCGATATAGGCATCGTGCCTCAGGATATTGCCATATATCCGGATCTGACGGCCTATGAGAATGTAGAATTTTTCGGCAGGCTCTATGATTTAAAGGGCGCTCTGCTCAAGGAGCGGGTGGAAGAGGTCTTAAAGTTCACCGGGCTTATAGAACGGCGAAAGCAGCAGGCCAGGAAATTCTCGGGAGGCATGAAAAGAAGGCTCAACATTGCCTGTGCCTTAGTGCACAATCCAAAGCTTATAATCATGGATGAGCCTACGGTAGGAATAGACCCTCAGTCGCGGAATCATATCCTGGAATCTGTAAAAAAAATGAGAAAAGACGGTTCTACCATAATATACACCTCTCATTATATGGAGGAGGTGGAAGAGCTCTGTACCGATATAGCCATCATGGATCACGGTAAAATAATCGCCAGGGGCAGCAAGGAAGAGCTGAAGGCTTTTGTGGCGGTGGAAGAGAGAACGGTCATAGAATTGGATGCCATAAATTATACGGTGGCGGAGCGGATCAAAAAGGTAGAAAACGTTGTAGATTGCAGCATAGCAGGGAATACGATCACCATAATATCCAAAAAAGGCAGCAATAATTTAAGCGATCTGATACAGAGCATCCTAAGCTCAGATTCCCAAATAATATCCTTAGCTTCGGAAAAGCCGGATTTGGAGACCGTATTTCTCACATTGACGGGCAGAACCTTGAGGGATGAGGTGGCTGCAGTATGAAGGCCTTGTATATAGCTTATTATACGGCGCTGAGGAACATAAGGGATTATAGGAACCTGAGCACCATGCTGGCCTTGCCCATAGTGACCATATTCATACTGGGCTCTGCCCTTTCAGGCTCCTTTAAAATAGAAAACATAGACCCTGTGAAAGCGGTGCTGGTAGATGAGAGTAGCGGTGAACTATCGGCAGGGCTGGAGAGCTTTTTGCTCAGCCCTGATATCAAAGAGATAATGGAGATAGACAGAGCCGATGACTTTAATGAAGGCATGAATAGGGTAAAGCAAGGTAAAGCCGTATCGCTTATTCATGTGGAAAAGGGATCTGCAGGAGAAATAAAGGTTTATAAAAGCAATTCAAACCCATTTAAAGACTCTGTGGTACAGAATGTTTTAGACAGCTTCGTTCAATCTGCCAATGCGGAGTATGCTTATGCAAAGCTGGGGAGCAAAGCATCTGATGCCCATTTTTCCCAGAGTATAAAGGAAGAAGCCGTCAACACTGACGGTAAGCTGCCGAGTGCTCTGGATTATTACGCTGTGTCCATGCTTATCATGACCATGATGTATGGCACTACCTATGGGTGTGCAGCTATGTCCGAGGAGCGGTTTTATAAAACAGAGATAAGGCTGAAATCAGCTCCCGTAGCTTCCTATGAAATATATGCAGGGAAGGTTGCGGGAACAATACTGACGCTGATGCTGGATGGAGCAGTGATAATACTATTTACAAAATATGCTTATAATGTAAACTGGGGAAGCCGCATACCGGTCATACTATTCGCATGCCTTTCTCTGTCGGTGTTGGCAGCAGGCTTGGGGATAGCCGGCTTTATGCTGATAGGGGATGCAAACAAAACCCAGGCTCTTTTAAGCATCATGGTGCCTATATTCACATTCTTGGGCGGAGGATATATACCTGTTCAATATATGTCGCCTGAAATGGAAAAGCTGAGCTTTTTATCGCCGAATCATATAGGCCAGAGGATCATACTCAATAGTATATTTGAGGGAAATGCGGTGCAGACAAGGAATTATTTGCTGATATTGTGGGCGGCTTCTTTGCTCATGTTTGCTCTGAGTGCTTTTAAGGGAAGGAGGGATCTGGATTGAGCATATTGAGGAATAACTTGAAAAGACTGCTGAGGGACAAATTTAATTTTATCGTGATGGTCATTTTGCCGGTGACATTCATCGCATTATCCATATTTGCAGGAAACGGGAACCTTCCTGTAAGAGTAGGAGTGGTTGATAATGACGGCACCTTCCTTACCGGACATCTGATGGAAGGTCTGGGAAAAAATTGCATGGTGGTCATGCTGAAAGAGGATGAGATAAAGGATAAGCTTTTAAATAGCAAGGTGGAATATGTCATAAAGATCGATAAAGGATTTACCGATGAGATAATAGCAGGAGAGGATGCCCGGATAGAAGGATACGGCATAAAGGATTATAATGCCTCTATCCCTGCAAAGCTTTACATCAACAGCTTTGTGAGCTCGGCCAAAGCCATCGCCGGGGTGTCTGGGGGAGGCCGTGACAGCTTTGAAAGAGGGATGGGATACTATCTGGAAGGAAATGTTGCGGCATCCTATAAAGATATTTCCAGCACCTCCTCTAAATCCGGCCAGGAGCTGCAAAGCCTGGGATATATGGTGATGTTTATGATGTATTTATCCGTAAATGCTGCATCGTTGATCACAGAGGATAAAAAATTTAAAACCTATGAAAGGATCTTGATGTCCCGGTTAAGCCTGAAGAGGTACGCCCTTGAAAATGTGCTCAGCTTCTTCGCCGTGATATGGATTCAGATTTTGGCGTTATTTGCTATAATGTTATTAATATTTAAAATGGATTTCGGGGCTTCGATCATCAGCCTCGTCGCTTTTACTCTCATATATTCTGTTGTATCGGTATCTATGGGGATGGCCATAGTGAATTTATCAAAAACATTGAAGCAGGTGTCTTCTGTAACACCGTTGATCGTAATACCCATGTCCATGCTGGGGGGATGCTTCTGGCCTAAATGGATCATGCCTGAGGTACTCCAGAGGGCAAGCAGTTTTGTGCCGGTCAGCTGGGCTTTGCAGGGAATGGAAAAGATACTTGCAGGCGGGAGTATAGCATCCGTAGGCAGTGAAATAGGGATATTGCTGCTGTTTTCACTGGTATTTTTCCTTTTAGGCTCAGCCAAAACCAACAGCTTTGCATAATATATTGAAGATCAACCTGTTATGGTGTATTATGCAATTAGTAACTATGATTTTGCTGTAATAAGTTCAAATCTGTTATGATAGCTGATATAAGAGTGCATAGTGAAGTAGCCTTTCAGCTGACACAACAGATGCTATCAGCAAGCCTTTGAGGTTTTGGTATGAACTATGTGATTAAAATATTGCTTTTCTTGTATGTGATAGTGATGGAGATAATCGGAGGCAAGGCCGGGTATGCAGAAGTGGCCCTTATGCTTTTGCTGATTGCTTCCAATATATTCAGAGAAAAATATAGAAACAGTCCTATGCTTATGATCGGAGAGGCTGTATGCATATTGCTGCTGGCTGTCAAAGAAACCTCATGCATTTATCTCTATTCAATAATCGCCTATGATCTTGTGCAGTCCGGATATTACTATATATCCGGACTATTAATAATTCCCGGGATAGTTATTCTAAGCCCCTTTGGCTTTACAAGCTACTCAATGCTTCTGGTCCTGTGCGGATACTTTGCCTATATAAGCCGAAGGATGAAGGAAAGGGAAGTATTATACCGGGAGGCTTATGACAGGGAGAGGCAGCTGCGATATGAGCTGGAGAGAGCAAAAGCTGAAGCATTGAATGCCTCCAGGGAGATTGAGCATCTGACGGAGTTAAGGGAAAGGAACAGGATAGCCAGAGAAATACATGACAGCGTAGGTCACAGCCTGGCCGGCATCATGATGCAGCTTCAGGCTTCAGTGAAGCTGAAGGATAAGGATGCCGGGAAATCTGACCAGCTGTTAAGGGATTCTGTCCGGGGTCTATCCGATGCCATAGTGACCTTGAGAGAAACCGTGCATAATATCAAACCCAAAGAGGCTTTGGGCCTGGATTATATAGAAAGAACGGTGTATAATTTTAAATATTGCCCCGTAGAGTTTTACAAGAAGGGTGACATGTCGCTGTTAAAGCCTCATCACATTGAAATTTTCAGCCACAATATCAAGGAAGCTCTGACAAATATATCGAAGCATTCCGGCGCCACAAAGGTAAATATAAGCATAGAGTCCAACGAGAGCTATGCAAGGCTGTATATCAAGGATAACGGAAAGGGATGCAAGAACATCAAAGAAGGGCTTGGCCTGAGCGGGATGAGGGAACGGCTGAATTATGCGGGAGGAGTCATATCCGTAAGCGGTGAGGACGGCTTTATAATAGTATGTATTATACCTTTTGATAGTGGAGGTGCTGTCATTGAAAGTGCTGATTGCCGATGATGATGCTTTGATACGGGAAAGCTTGAAGCTTCTTTTGGATATGGAAGAGGACATTGAGGTCTCAGGCGTTGCTTCCAATGGGCAGGAAGCCTTTGATATCTGCCGGAAGGAAATGCCTGATGTGGTGCTGATGGATATCAGGATGCCCATAATGGACGGCGTGCTGGGGACCAAGCTGATCAAAAACAGCTTCAGGGATGTGAAGGTCGTCATCCTCACAACCTTCAAGGATGATGAATATATCAGGGAGGCAATAAAAAACGGTGCAGAAGGCTACATACTTAAAAACCAATCCTCCGACAGCATAGTGGACTGCTTGCGGGCAGTATATAAGGGCAATGCGGTATTTCAAAAAGACATAGCCAGCGCTCTGGCATCCATGATGGAAAAGGAAAGGCGAAGCAAGCCTCATGCAGACCTGACCGAAAGGGAAAGGTCAGTCATGAGACTTATATCGGAAGGCTTATCAAATAAGGAAATATCGGCAAAGCTATATTTGAGCGAGGGCACCGTAAGAAATTATGTCACAGCGCTTTTGGAAAAGCTGGAGCTGAGGGATAGGACCCAATTAGCCATTTATTATCTGAAGAATTATGACTGGAGAGATGTTTGATTGTTTACGGATTTTTTGATAAAAACCTTTATTAAGGATTATAGAAATACAAAGAACAGAGGAGTAAGGCAGAGATACGGCTATTTGACCGGCTTTACTGGCGTAGTGGCCAATATCTTGCTTTTCTCTATGAAGCTTGCCATCGGGCTCTACCTGAACAGCATAGCCGTCATGGCAGACGCCTTCAATAATCTGTCGGATGTGGCATCCTCGGTGGTGACGATTTTTGGCTTTATGATGAGCGGGAAGCCCGCAGATAAGGAGCACCCTTTCGGCCATGGGAGATTTGAGTATATCGCGGCTTTGGTGGTCTCCTTTATGGTCATGCTGGTAGGCTTTGAATTTGTAAAAAGCTCAATAAGCAGGATAATGAATCCTGAAGCCTTGAGCTTTGATGTATATACCTTTGCAATTTTAGTAGCTTCAATTCTAGTAAAGGTGTGGCTCAGCTTTTTCAATAAGAGCATCGGGAAAGCCATAGGGTCAAAGGTTATGGAAGCTACTGCCTTTGACAGTCTCAGCGACGTAATTGCTACTTCTGTAGTAGCATTGTCCCTTGCAGCATCCATATGGATAAGCTTCCCTATTGACGGCTATGTAGGCCTGGTTGTATCCGTTTTTATACTCTATAACGGCTTCAACCTCATAAAGGATACGCTCAATCCTCTCTTAGGGGATGCTCCTGATGAAGAACTCGTCAAGGCAATAATGGATAAGACTCTTTCCTATAAGGCTATTATCGGAATACATGACCTGATCGTCCATAACTATGGCCCCGGAAGGGTCGTGGCATCCATCCATGCTGAGATACCCTACAATATGGACATCATGGAGGCCCACGATATTATAGACCTGGCGGAAAAGGAAATATCCGAGGAATTGGATATACATCTGGTCATACATATGGACCCTATAAACACAGACGACAGGCTGGTGCAAAAAGCCCAGCTTCAGGTGGTGGAGATATTGGAAGACTTTCCTCAGGAATTGACCATTCATGACTTCCGCATAGTTGGGGGAGAAAAGCATATGAATCTTGTATTTGACATGGTAGTGCCCTATGACTTTGTGGAAAAGGATGAGAAAAATCTGGTGGAGGAAGTCAAGGCGGCAATAAAAAAGAGGCATCCCAATTATGATGCCATCATAACCGTTGACCGGCAATATTCGCTGCTCAAATGAGCAACCGGGGACGGCTAGTCCCCAGTGGTTTACTCCTGCAAATAAAGCATAACTTTGTTCTGCACGGCTTTAGCAGTATCTTGGGCACTTTTTTCATTTTTCATATATTGCTCCACTTCATTCTGTACTATTTCTTTCAACTCAATATCAAAGGGTTCAAATTTGTTTATTTCCGCCATAAAGCTTTTAAGATCATCCATGTCCTCATCTGTAGGCCGGTAGTATTCATCATAAGGATATTTGTCCAGATACCTAAACATATCTGCTTCGCTTCTTTCGTTTGCTTTATTATTGACAGGTAAATTATTGCTCTCGCTAAGTTTAAGCTGCATTTCTTCAGATAAAAGCAGCTTTATGAATTCCCATGCCTCTTCCTTATATTGCGAATTGCTGTTGATTGCTATATTGCGGGCACGCACTTCTCTTATATCAGTGCTCAATTCTCTGATAGCAGGTATGATGTCAAAGCTATTATAATATTTGCCATATCCATATATTTGCTTATATGAAGTAAACATAATAGGGATAAATAATATATCCTCCGGGGCAAATTCCCCATCTGAATGTATAATTTTCTTTCCGTCTATATCAGGGTGAAATAAATGTTCATCATCGATGCGCTTCATAAGCTCCAGTGCCTGTATAAATTCTTGGCTGTCAAATCTGGCAAGCTTATTTTCTTTGTCAACATAGTAGTCTATATCTCCGTAAATTATATAATGGAATAAAGCTTGAGGCCCCATTTCAGGAAGCATATAAATCTTCGTATCGGGCTTTCTGTTAGCCTCTCTAACCACGGTGTACAGCTCTTCCCAGGTCATATCCTTCTTTAAGGGAATCTCCTTTTGTCCCAACAGCTTGGTGTTGACCAAAAAACAGTTTATATAGTAATCAACAGGCAAACTGTAAAGCCCATAATCCGCTTTTGATGCATTTATTAAATTTTCATCATAGTCTTTTATATTAAAGCTTTTATCCCTATCGATAAATTCACCAAGGTTTGCAATCAAGCCTTTATCTTTATAATCAGCTATAGGAAAATCACCAAATATAATATCCGGCCCTTTTCCTGCCATCAGCTCTGCATTCAGCTTCTGTATCATTTCATCAAATGATATTTCACGGATATCATTGATTTTTATGTCAACATCAGGATGTTCTTTCTCATACTGTATAATAGCATTTGAGATAGCATTACCAAAATCATAGCTCATGTGTATAATCAGTCTCTTTTTATTTCCCTCTGCAGCACGCTGCTCGCTTTTATCCTGCTTTACAAAACAGATGATATTTGATTTTTCATCATCATAGCTTTGGACATATATCTCCTCCTCATCATCTACCAGGAATCCAGTTATATAATCAAAAGCTGACAATTCTTTGATATCCAGCAGTCTTCGATCAATATCCCCCTTGGAATCATAATTGAAAATGACTCCATCTTGCAGGCCGTAAAGCTTGCCTGAGTTTCTGTTGCAATATATATAATCCGGCGCATCCAGAACTTTAAATTCTTTTTCCCAAATAGCCTTATCATTTTTGATGTCAAATTTTTGTATATAGCTTTTCCCGCCTGTATTTCTTTGCAATAATATCAGATTGTCCTTCTCATCTACAGCGAAGTCTGAATATTTAACTCTATCCCAGGCTTTTATGCTGTTCAGGCTTTTGTCCAGCACTTCAACCGTTCCATCACTTTTACGCACATAAAGGTTTCCTTTTTTATCCGGCATCATCTTAGTTATGAACTTTCCTTTGAAGGACTCTGGATTTCCCCTTGCTTCCTTTTCAATCTTGTCACCGGATTTCTGTCCCTGTTCATCGTAGATTACCAGCTCCGTGATCATTCCGGTTATTTCACTGCCCTTTCTTTTATAGTATTGTAAAAGGGCGTACAGCTTGTCCCCGGTGTCGTATGCGAGAGACATGCCTCCCTTAAAGGTATCGGGTATTTCCCGCAGCAATGCTCCTTTTTTATCAAGGATTAGTATTTGCTCCTTTTCTTCGTCAAATACTGCAATCTCTCCTTTGCTGTTGATACATGGGCTGGAAATGCTTTGCAGCGCCATAGCAGTGCTTAAGTCTGAAGCCTCATAGCTATATGCGCTTTCTTCAATGGCATCCTTAGGATTTGATGTGTCAACCGCTTTACAGCCTGCCATGGAAAACAGCATCACAAATATACATGCAATGCTGATGATGAAACCGGCCGGTTTTTTGCACTTCATACCTATCCCCCTACCTTTTATTTATCCATACTATTTAGGCAATTGAATATCAGAAATTTCCTTGTTTTATTTATTGTACCGCTAAATACGAAATAAGGGAATAAACCAATGGGGACGGTTCTTCATGGCTCATTTGAGCCAAATAGAACCGTCCCCGCTGGTTTATTCCTTATATTGCAGCAAATACAAATCGTAATACATGCCTTTTTTGTCCAGAAGCTCCTGATGCTTGCCCATTTCTCTCAGCCTGCCCTTGTGCATGACGATGATCTTATCCGCATGCTGTATGGTGGAAAGCCTGTGGGCTATTATGATATTGGTCCTATCTTTTATTAGCTTCTTTATTGCATCCTGTATCAGCATTTCAGTCTCAGTATCGATATTCGAGGTAGCCTCGTCAAGCACCAATACAGAAGGATTGAAAGCTAGAGCTCTCGCAAAGGCCAGCAGCTGCCTCTGTCCCGAGGAGAGAGTAGCTCCTCTTTCCATTACCGTTTCTTCATACTTCCTGGGCAGCTTATCGATGAAGGTTCCGGCATTTACGAAGCTTGCCACCTCTTTTACCTTTTCATCGGTTATATCCTCATTGTTCAATCTTATATTCCCTTTTATATCTCCGGTGAAGAGGAAGACATCCTGAAGCACTACGCCGATTTGAGAACGAAGCTCGTATTTGTCTATTTCCTTGATATTCTTGCCGTCTATAAGTATTTCGCCTTTCTGTACATCATAAAGCCTGGTGATAAGGCTTATTATTGAAGTTTTCCCTGCTCCTGTGGCACCTACAAAGGCCGCTGTTTCACCGGGATTGATGGTGAAGCTTACATCCTTTAAGACCCAATTCTCCCCTTCATAAGCGAACCAAACGTTTTTAAACTCTATTTTGCCTGTGACCTTATCAAGGGGCAGAGGGTCACTGGAGTTCTTGATGGTCTCCTCCTGGTCTAAAAGCAGGAAGATTCGCTCTGCCGAAGCCATCGCAGACTGCAGGATATTGAATTTTTCGGTCAAGTCGTTTATGGGCTTGAAAAACTGGTCGATATAGTTCACAAAGGCAAAGAGGACTCCAAAGGGCACCTCGCCCTGAAGAACCTTTCCTCCCCCATACCATATGAGAAGGGCTAAAGACAGCGAGTATATGAGATCCATGGAAGGCCTGAACACTGCAAATACGAAGAGCTCCCTCATGCTCGCCTTCCTGTGCTCATCATTTATGCCCACGAATTCATCGTATTTATAATTTTCCCTGTTAAAGATCTGGATGATCTTCATGCCTGAGATATTCTCGCTCAAGGTTGAATTTATCTTTGCCAGCTTTACTCTGACCAGCCTGTATGCTTTTCTGGACTCCACACGAAAAATGGCCGCAGACAAAAATATAAGAGGTATGGCAATAAAGCTCACCAAAGCAACCTTTGCATTCATCCTGAGCATGACAATTACGATTCCTATAAGAGTAAATATATCCTTAAAAAGATTCACGAGGACCGCAGTATACATTTCGTTGAGGTTTTCCATATCGTTGCTGACCCTTGTAACGAGCCTCCCTACGGGATTTCTGTCATAGAAGGAGAGGGAGAGCCTCAGCAAGTGTGAGAAAAGCTCCTGCCTCATATTGTATATGATCTTCTGCCCCGTATAATTCAGCAGATAGACCTGGATATAGTTAAATACGAAACCTCCGGTTATGACAGCAAGAAAGAGCAGAGATATTTTCTCCAGTCCTGCCTTATTGCCTGCTGCTATGTAATCATCTATTGCCACTTTCATGAGATAGGGCCTGGCTAAATCAGTGAGAGTGATCAAAAGCAGCAGCACGAAGCAAATGGAAATAAGTCCGGCAAAGGGTTTCGCATACTTTAACAGTCTTTTCATCAGCCGGGCGTCAAAGGCTTTTCCTAAGGCTTCTTCTTCATGAAAATTGTTCATATATTCTACCCCCTATTCCTCACCGGCTATTTTTTCTTCCAGCAGCTGCTTATGGTATATGCTGCTGTAGTATCCGTTTATGGATACCAGATGGTCATGATTTCCTCTTTCGATTATCCTGCCTTCGTCTAAAACGATGATCTCATCAGCATCCTTTACAGTAGATATCCTGTGGGCTATTATGATGCTTGTCCTGTCCTTGGTTACTTCCTTCAAATTTTTAAGTATTTTTTCTTCGGTCTTTGTATCCACGGCGGATAAGCAGTCGTCAAATATCATTATGCCGGGATTCTTGGCAATGGCCCGGGCTATGGATATCCTCTGCTTCTGGCCCCCCGATAGGGTTATGCCCCTTTCTCCCAGCTGGGTTTCAAACTTCTGGGGAAAGTCCATGATATCATCGTAGACGCTGGTTATTTTAGCAGCCTCCTCTATTTTTTCAAAGGGCAGGCTTTCGTCCGCGAAGGCTATATTTTCCTTTATAGTGCAGGAAAAAAGAAAATTATCCTGGGGCACATAGCCGATCTTGCTTCTGAGAAGGTGGAAGGGCATCTGGTTTATATCATAGCCTCCCAATAAAAGTTTGCCTTTTTCTACATTATATAGCCTCAGTATCAAATTGGCCAAAGTCGTTTTGCCGCTGCCCGTCTTGCCTATTATGGCGAGGGTCTTGCCTTTTTCCAGAGTTATATCTATATCTGTGAGCGCAGGGACCTCCGCCTCCGGATAGGTAAAGGACAGATCCTTGAATTCTATGGTTTCTTCGCAATCATCAAGCTCCAGGGTATTCTCATCATCAAATATTTCCGGCTCGGTATCCAATATTTCATTGAGCCTCAGTATGGACGCCGTACCTCTTTGCAGTACGTTTATAACGTAGCCTACAGCCATCATAGGCCAGGTCAGCAGGCCCAGATAGGATATAAAGGTTACAAACTGTCCCAGGCTTATGGTCTTGTCTATTACAAGCACCCCGCCGTAATAGAGGGTGATGACGAAGCTCAAGGAGGCCATAAAGATTACCAAAGGGAACATGGCGCCCCATATTTTGATGAGATTCATGTTCTCATCAAGATTGTTTTTATTGGCATCTGCGAAGTTATTGATTTCCTTATCCTCCTGGACAAAGGATTTTATTACCCTTATGCCCGAAAAGCTCTCCTGAGCCTTATCCGTTAAGTTGGAAAAAGCCTCCTGGACCATTTTGAACTTTCTCTGGATTATTTTGCCGAAAAAGGTGACGGTAAGGGCGACAAAGGGGAGAGGTATTAAGGCTACCAGTGTAAATTTCATATCAACGGATATCATCATTATTATAATAGTGGAGATGGTCAGGAATATGGCATCCGTAGCCATGACAATGCCCATTCCGAAGGCCATCCTGACGGCATTTATGTCATTGGTGGCATGGGCCATCAAATCTCCGGTTTTTTTATGGTGAAAATAATTAATAGAGAGTTTTTCCAAATGGGAGAACAATTTATTGCGCAGCCAGAATTCCAGGTCCCTGGACGCTCCTATTATGAGCATCCTCCATATGTATCGAAAAACCGCTATAAAAACTGCAATCAATATTATTAAAAATACATAAAAATATATCTGCTTCATGGATAGGGTGTGGGAACTAAGGGAATCCGTGATATGACCAAGAAGCTTTGGGGTCACAAGCTGAAGACCGTCGACAAATAGGAGGACAAATACACCAAGCATGTATCTCCACTTGTTTGCCCGGAAGAATTCCTCCATATGTCTGAATTTGTTCATGCTATCCCTCCTGTCAATAAAACTCATAATCATAGACTATCACAAAAATGATTAGATTTACAGTGAATTTTATAGACATGAAACTATATGGGATGTATAGAAAAAGAGGGAGGGTTATGATAACATTTGATATATGGCAGGGAAATAAAGCATGGAAAAGCATTTTAATATGCTGATATAAATATTATAGATATAGAATAGAAAGTGAGGTATGGATATGTGGACAAGAAAAGAGCTTAAGGATAGAGCAAAGGCAGTGCTCAGAGGAAACTATTGGAAAGCATTTTTGATCAGCCTGGTCATCTCTCTTGCCGGAGGCGAAGACGGCGGAGGGGGAGGAAGCTCAGGCAGAAGCAGCTATAATAACTACAGAAACTCGGGAGGCCCTATGCCCTTTGATTTACCGACTATTTTCGCAATGTTTGGCGTCATGGTGATCTTGATCATATTATCCTTGCTTATCCTGCGCATTTTTTTAGGATATCCGCTGGAAGTCGGAGGCAGGAAATATTTCATCAAATCCGCCCAATACGAAGACAGCAGCGGCTGCTTTAAATATGCCTTTGACAGGGAAAATTATATGGGTATAATAAAGGCAATGCTGTTAAGGGGTGTTCAGAATTTTTTGTGGTATCTGCTGTTGATAATACCGGGCATAGTCAAATCCTATGCGTATTCGATGGTACCCTATATACTGGCTGAAAACCCTAATATGGGAGCCTCGGAGGCAATAGAACTCAGCTGCGATATGACCGAAGGCCATAAATTAGATATGTTTGTACTGGATCTGTCCTTCATCGGATGGTATTTGCTGGGGGCATTGCTTTTTGGCATAGGGGTGATTTTTGTAATGCCCTATGAAAATGCTACAAAGGCTGAGCTTTATATGGTCCTTCGACAAGGACCGATGGAAGAAGCAGCCTAGCACTGAATAAAGCCTCCTTCAAGGGAAGGTACGGTTAATACAAAAGAAAGGGAGTTGAATCCAAAAATGGAAGCACAGCAAAAAGTCTATGAAAAATTGACTGCTATGGGTATCAAATATGAGGTCATCAACCATCCTGCGGTCTATACCATTGAAGAGATGGAAAATCTGGGCATAACCGATAAGGTTGAAGTATGCAAAAATCTTTTTGTCAGAGATGCAAAGGGGAAAAAGCATTATCTCATTATCCTACGCAATGATAAGAGAGCAGACCTTAGCAATATTGCGGCACAAATAGGGAGCACAAAGCTGAGCTTTGCATCAGAGGAAAGGCTTGAGAGATATCTCAGACTGAAAAAGGGTGCAGTTTCACCTTTGGGAATAATCAATGATGCTGCTCATGAGGTAGAGGTTGTTTTTGACAAGGATTTGGTAGGCAAAGCAAATCTGGGAGTGCATCCTAACGATAATACTGCTACAGTGGTGCTATCCTATGAGGACCTTAAACGGGTCGTCTTTGAAAACGGAAATGAGATTACATTTGTCAATATATAGCAGGAGCGGCTTATAACCGTTCCTGTATATATTGACGGTATGGAAAATATATGCAATAATACATAAAAAGTGAGTATGCTTGAGCACAAGCTTGCGAGCAGCATAGGGATTGAGGCAATCCTACACGAAAGGAATAAACCCTTCGGAGTCACTCATTCGAGTGATTTTGCGGGGTTTTTTTAACATTCAGGAGGTGGTTTTGATGATCAGATTACTGGCACAGCCGGATAAGCAAATGATTATGGAGTACCTTGGAAGAAATGAAATCAGCACATCGTTTTTATACGCCAATATAATTGAGTTCGGTGTAGAGAATAAGCCGGATATGAGAAGATGCGCAGACTATTATGGGTTTTTTGAAGGTGAAGAACTGAAAGGCATCCTGCCCTTTTATAATCTTGGAAGCTGCATACCTCATTATGAGGCGGAAGCTGCAGTGCCTTTATTTGCGGGAATAATGAAAAAGAGAAGCTTTGAATTTCTGCTGGGCATGCGTGAGATTGTAAAGCCTTTATATGACGAAATTAAGGCTCATAAAGAGATCCTGGCATATGATGAAAGTGCTTATTTTACAAATAAGAGCTTTAAGCCTTATGTATTGGATGGGATAAACTTTATTGATGCGAGAGGAGCAGGCAATGATGCGGTAGTCGATTTCGTTATAAATGCCCGCGAAAAGGGATTCAATGAGATCATGACAAGAGAGGATGCCATAAAATCTTTGGTGCAAAGGAGCGAGGAAGAGGATTTTATCATCGCAGAAAAGGACGGCAAAATAGTCGCTCAAGCTTGCATTCAGACTTATACTCCGGGCATAAACCAGATTGGAAGCGTCTATACTCCTGAAGGAGAGAGAGGAAAAGGATACTGCAAAGCAGTCGTATCTGAAATATGCAGGAGAATAATAGATAAAGGCAAGATGCCCACTCTTTCCGTCAAAAAGAATAATACACCTGCTGTCAGAGCATATAATGCATTAGGATTTGAACATTACGATGATTATCTGATCGTCAGGTGCAAATAGGCAACGGCCTTTGGGGCGTTGCTATAATGGAGGTGATAGATATAGAAGCGTTTATTATGGTGGTATTGCTTATAGTGAATATACCTCTGTATAAAATTATTTTTAAGGCCATGTTCAGAGATTCCGACGATTTCAAAGAGTCGGTCAGATACTCGTTTACTCCGGACCTTTTTTCGCTGTTCAGAGGGCAGTATTGGAAGGATCAGATTGGAGAAGCAAAGCTGTCTTTCTTTATTATTGCATGTATCTCAGCCATTGCCTTCGAGTATTTCATTATCAAGGCTGTTATTGGCATATTCGTTTAGCAGAAGTTTTCATATGGGCTGCGCAGGCAGTACAGTAGACTTATAACTTGTGAGGAGGCATATATTATGGAAATAAAATTCAGAAGATATCAAAGTGATGACTTTGATAGGATGCATTCCTTTTTTATCAACAGCAATCATAAGCTGGGATATATCAGAAACTGGACCTTTGATAGGATGAATTTTTCACCATGCTTTGGACAGATTATGCACGACTACACTGAGCACTGGCCCGATGAAATAGGCATATGGGAATATGACAATGGGGAAATAGCGGCTATCGTTTGTTCAGAGGGTGAGGAAAACGGAATAGTTTTTATCAATATTGACGGATTCGACCTACCGAGGGATTTCTACAGGGAGTTGTTCGAGTTTGGAGAAGAAAACATATCCATAATGGATGGGCCAAACAAAACAGTGTGGGTGGAAATTCCCGAGAATGACCCATTGGAAGCAATAGCAAAGGAGAGAGGTTATAGCATAGATTATTCTCTGGCATTTAATATTCTGAAGATGGAAAATGAATTTGATGTCAGCATTCCAGAGGGCTTTAGGATTACAAGCTATAACGAAACTACGGCAGAACAAAAAGCCATTGCTCATGCCAGGGCCTTCGGATATATAGACGAACCCATCTATGTAGAGCGCTCCAAGAGAGCTTTCGAGGCATTGGCTGCCGCAAAGGACTTCCATCCTGAATACGGTGTGTTTATTGTCGCACCAGATGGGGAAATTGCTTCTTTCTGCTGCGTATGGTATGACGAGCTTAATAAATATGTCTCACCTGAGCCAGTAGGTACAATACCTGAATATCAGAAATTAGGACTTGGGCAGGCAGCAGTATATGAGGCACTGAACCGGGTTAAAAGACTTGGTGCTCAATATGCTATCATGGATTCCAACAAAGAATTCTATAAAAGAGTAGGCTTTGTTACAGTAACTAAAATAAACTACTGGAGCAAGGTTCTATAAATTAATCCAACATATTGGGCTGAAGGGGGAAGAAAAAGAATTGAGAAGGACAGGCATTATAAGCGTTGTAATATTGATGATCGGGATGCTTGCTCTATCTGGCTGCAGTGTCAAAACTTCAGGAAGCAATGAAGATTTCTCCGAAAAAGCGGATGAGTATATAGAGGCTTTGAATAATCTTTGCACCCGTGAGAGAATTCACGGGAATATCTTAGTAGCCAAAGGGGGGAAAATATTATTCAGCAAAGGGTATGGTAAGGCGGATTATGATAAGAATATTGAATTCACCGAGGATACTATTTTTCTGATAGGCTCCAACACCAAGCCCATTACAGCCTTAGCTATCATGCAACTGGAGGAAAAAGGACTGCTGAAGCTCAGCGACCCTATATCGAAATATATCCCTTCTCAAGCTGAAGGGGACAAAATAACTATAGAGCATTTGCTGACCCACACTTCAGGCATAAAGAGGGACGCCGAAATCAATTTTCATGAACCTGTTTCTCGGGATGAGTTGATTAATAAAATCGCATCCCAAGCCCTTGACTTTGAACCTGGTACAAGATATCAATACAGCAACGGAGCCTTCAGCCTATTAGCCTGTATAATTGAAAAAGTGTCCGGAGAGACCTACGAAGAGTATTTAAAGAAGAATATTTTTGAGCCTATCGGTATGAAAAATACCGGTGCTGCAGCTTCTAATGCTGAATTTCCTCATATGGCCTCCGGCTATAAGATTTTTGATTCTCATATTGAAAAGGTCACCTCAACAATATATGATGTTTCCGCATTTTTAGGCTCAGGAAATATTTACTCTACCACTAAGGATCTGTATTTATTGTACAAGGCCCTTAACGGTGACATAGTTATAAAAAAGGAAACCATTGAAAGAATGTATGCTCACGGCCACGGATTGGGAGTGGGAGAACTGAATGGATACAAATGGATGGGCTATAACGGGCTTTTAGACAATGGATATTCATCTACAGTAATGAGATTTCCTGACGAAGAGCTAACAGTCATATCGTTGATGAATGTGAGCAATAAAGATAATATAAACCTTAATATGGCTCAAGTCCTATCTTTCATGGCTTTGGGCGAAAAGTACGATTTGCCTGTGAAAAGAGAAAAAATACAATTAGACAAAGAGAAACTGGAGAGATTAAGCGGAAGGTATCTGCTTGACAACGGAAATGTCATGACTGTAAGAAGAGAAGCCAATCATCTTGTTTTGGAGCCTTCAGCAATTAAAAATATACTTATACCATACTCGGAAACTGAATTCTACACGATGGGAAGCGAGTATAGATTGATTAAATTCAATATAGATGCAGAGGGAAAGGTGGAAGGCTTGAATTACAAGGAGTGTGTTTATGAAATAAGAGGTAAGAAGATGTAAATATCGCAACAACTTAGAAGAAACGTGAGGGACAATATTTGAACAAAGGATCAGAGTTTAAAAACGGAGCAAAAGCAGGCATACCTATAGCATTAGGATATATACCCATTGCCATAGCCATCGGCATCATGTCGAAGGCTTCCGGCATTCCAAATATAATAAGCATATTAATGTAGAATAACATTTATATTGTATATCATTATTGTAGATAATATAATATAAATATACAATATGATTTTGGAGTGTGATAGTATGGCTGCAAAAGTCAAGAATTACACATTTTCACTGCCTGTAGAAATGATTGATAAGGTGAGAGAATATGCGGATGATAATTACATCACTTCGATAAATGCAGGTGTGAAGGAAGCTATTGAAGAATATTTAATGAGATTGGAAAAGGAAAAATTAATAAAAGAAATAACAGAAGCATCTAAGGATCCTTTGTTTTTGAAAGATATAGAAGAATGCATACATGATTTTGAAGCCCCTGATGCTGAGACGGCAAGGAGGGCTACTGATTGGTAAAATATCAGTGGAATATTTTCTGGGTACAGCTGGACCCGGTGATTGGCTCGGAGCAAGCAGGGACAAGACCCGTTCTGATTGTATCTGAAGAAGAGATAAACAAGGCTCTGCCGACAGTTACAATTTTGCCAATAACCTCTCAGAAGCCAGGAAGAAAAGTATATTCAATAGAAGCCTTTGTCAGCAAAGATGATTCAGGCTTATCAAAGGATTCCATCGTTATGGCTCATCAAATACGCTGCATATCCAAAGAAAGGCTGAAAGAACAATGCGGTTCAATAGTATCACATAAATTGCAAGAAAACATTAGAAATGCAATGAAAATTTATTTAGATATAATATAGAAGTATGTCACTAGCTAAAATAGAAAGAAGGGAAAAAGATGAATGAAGAATTAGAAAAAATTCAGAAGGCCAGACTAGTTCTTCAAAAAATTGCAAAAGGCATTAATCCTGTAAATGGGGAACAGATTGAACAGGAAAGCTTTCTCAATGATCCCCGAATCATAAGATGCTTTTATTATGTTGCAGAAGTTTTGGATAATGTGGCAAAAGGCGCTTACAGCTCAAGGAGAAGCGGGCCCGGTGCCGCTAAATTTTTTATAACCCCTGAGCAGAAAGCCAGAGTGCAGTTTCCGGAAGGCAAAATAGGGGTCAATGAATTTTCAAAATGCATTAATATGTGCATTGACCTGAATGAAAGCAAGAAGCTGACAGGAGTGGAATTGAACAAGAGGCTGAAAGCTCTCGGGATATTGAGCGAGGAACAGACGGAAGAGGGCAAAACGCGAACGGTTATCAATGATAATTCTAAAAACTATGGCTTCGAAAGCGAAAAAAAGAATTATAACGGTGTCGAATATGAAATGGTTATGATCAATGATAAAGGGAAGCAATATTTGCTTGAGAATATTGAAGAGATAATGAAAGCTGAGATTCCCAGCGAACAAAAAAACAGTGATCAGTGAAAGGGAGTGACTGGCTTGAGAAGAATAAAACGAATTAATTGCTCGGTGCAGTTGATATAATCTGATAGCAGATTGTACCGAGATAATTAAATTTGTTATCAGTCGGCTGCACCGCTTTTTTCGGCATATCAAGACGAAAGAAGGGTACAGGAATGAATGTATTTTATGAAGTTATCAAAAAGAAAAAAAGCTTAATCGTTCTATATATTTTGACAGGAATAGTAATATCCATGCTATCAGCGCTCAGCATCCACTATTTTCAACGGCTATTAGACGGCTTTGGAGCACATGCTTTGAGTGTTTCTACCATTGTGATCTATTCGTTGATAATGGTGGCATCATGTGCAGTAAATTATTTAGATAATCAGCCCGATACAAAAATCCAAAATTTTATTTATCTGGACTTGAAGCTGCTGGCCCTGAAGAAGATGAGCACCATAAACTACCTGGACTATCAGAAGCTTGGAATGGGAAAGCTGGTGCAGCAGATTGAAAACGGAGCAGCAGCAGGCAAAAATATTTTATACGGGTTTTATTTCAATCTGGTCCGGGATATCATCCCTAATGTGATATTGAGCCTTGTGTTTATCGGAATGATAGACCTGCGTATCATGATGCTGGTCATTGCAGGATATGTGATAGTGTTTTTTGTCACGAACCTGATATTGAAGTATTTGTATAAAATCAAAAAAAGTATTCTTATCCATGAAGAGCTTCTCAACAAGTATCTGGTGCGAGGACTTATGGAGCTGGTTGTTTTTAGGGTCAACAAGAGGTTCGGCGAAGAATTGAGAAAATCGGAAAACGCCTCTGAAGAGATCACAGATGCCAAAACAAAAATGGTGATGATACATGAGTTGTTTTTTACAGTATTTGCTCTGCTTGTTATCCTCATCAAGATCATAGTCATAATTTACAGCTTTATAAGCTCGAATTTATCTGTGGGGGAAATCGTAGCATTGATAGCCTTCCTGGATAAAGCATATCAGCCTATAGCAGTCTTCAATGTGCTGTATGTCCAGTATAAGCTTGATAAAGTCGCTTTTGAGCGATATATGGATATCTTGCAGCTCCCCGACGATAAAAATTTGGGCAGCGGAGAAAGCTGTGCTGTTATCGAAGGGGATATACGGTTTGCTGAAGTAGATTTTTCTTATGAAGGCAATGAAATTTTCAAAGGACTATCCTTTCACATCCCACCCAAAAGCACCGCTGCCTTTGTGGGAGAGAGCGGCTCCGGGAAATCTACCATTATCAAGCAGATTGCCGGGTTAATAAAGCCTGATGGCGGAAGGATCGGAATTGACGGCAAGGATCTATCAAAAATGAATTTGCAAAGCTATTATGATTACATCTCCTATACATCCCAGGAATCACCGGTGTTTGACGGCACTCTGAAGGAGAATATCGTGTTTGACAGCATAGTGCCCGAGCAGGATATCATAAATGTGCTGGAGCGAGTAGGATTAAAAGAGTTTTATGAAAACCTGCCAAAGGGACTTGATACACAAATAGGTGAAAGAGGAGTGATGATGTCAGGCGGTGAGCGGCAGCGTCTTGCCCTTGCAAGGCTCTACTTTCAGAAGGCAAGAATAGTGATTTTAGATGAGGCTACCTCTGCCATGGACAATTTGACTGAAGAATATGTGATGGAAAATTTGATGGAATTCTTGAAGGATAGGACTACTATTATTGTTGCCCACCGGCTCAACACTGTAAGAAATGCGGATAATATTTATGTACTTAAACATGGTGAGATTGCAGCTAACGGAAGATTTGAGGATTTGCTGCAAAACAGCAGCTATTTCAAGGAGCTTTGGAATGCAAATTCTCACAACACAGTTGCAGCTATGTATAGTTAAATAAGTAAATGGTATGTATAGATGGCGCTTATATGTATTTTGCTAACAGGCCTTTGCGATGGCTTTGATGAAAACTTCGTAAAGCTGTCACGGACGACAGCTTAGGTTCCACCAGGCAGGAGGCCTGTTTGGAACCGTTGGGAGTTTTCCAAAGGCGAGCAATAGCCCTGCCTGTGACCCTTGCGGTTATCAAAATGCATAACTGTGCTCAGATATACATACCATTCTACTTTGCCCTCTCATATATATCTCTAAGCTTTTCGCCGGTCACTGTTTTTTTGCAGTTCTGGCACAAAGCTTCAGCCAAAGGCAGCCCCCAGCGTTTTACGCTTCAATCTCAATTTTCAAGCAAATAATTACTTAATCTGTTCATATCAATTATAATAACAAAACCTTCATCCTTATCAATTATACCTTTAGATGCCAAATTAAGAAGTATATTTGAAACGGAGACTCTTGAAAGGCCAGTAAGGCTTGCCATTTCCTGATGCGTAAATTTTATGTTCAGTTTATAATAACCCTCAGGGGTTTTAGAGCCATACTGATTAGCAAGGCTTGTCAGGGCATAGCATACTCTGTAGTTTGAATCATTAAAAGAAAGCTGCTTTATTTGCGTTGTAATGAGGCGTATTTTTTTTGACATCATTTTAAGAATACTAAAGGAAAACTCATAATTTTTGCTGAGTTCTTCAATAAACCTGGTCTTTGGTATGCTATAGACAATTGAATATGTGGCAGCGGTAGCACTGCACATATTAGGCATTTCATCTATGGTAGAAAGTTCTCCGAAAAATGTACCCGCTTCGGCAATAAAAAGGCTTCGCTTTTCTCCATTAAAGCCATAAATGTCAAGCCTTACTCTGCCCTTTTTAACCAGATAAACACAGTCAGGATTATCCTGCTGGTGATATATCACTTCATGTTTCTTATACCCTTTTGGAGTGTAATCCTTTGTGATACAGCTCCAGTCAACATAACTCATATCGATCCATGGTGAGCTTCCTTCAATATCAATTTTATTTCTTTTGCTAATCTTACTAATAGTAATCACCTCACAATTATCTCTTAGTAGATTTTAAAACTTTAAAGTCTTGAAATTACTGAGCTTCATTTTTAAATTTTGTATATAAAATTTTTTATATTTTATATATTTGTAAAATGATTTACAGAATTATTATAGCATACCTGATATGATTTTTTTATGGTGCATATGAACAAACTGCCATGCTTGATTGAATTAAGAATACTATTAATGATACTAACGCTAGTGCGTTGTATATGAAATTGTTATAAGAGGAGGAAAAAACAGTGAATTCATATGGTTTTATTGAAACAAAAGGCTTTGTAGGAAGTGTTGAGGCGGCTGACGCCATGGTGAAGGCAGCAAATGTTGAATTGGTGAGACAACTTGAAATTGGCGGAGGCTACGTTACCGTTATTATTAAGGGTGATGTAGGAGCCGTTAAGGCAGCAGTTGATGCCGGTGCAGAAGCAGCTCAAAGAGTTGGAGAGGTTGTATCAGTGCATGTAATTCCAAGACCAAATGAAGGATTGCTTGAAATGTTTTTACCCGAAGCAGAATAATCGGCAATAGCTCTATACAATAAGAAAGGGGTATTATGAGGTGAAAAAATTTTATACCGCACATGATGTAGATTTTTGTGCTTCCAAGGGTGAGAGCATAATTGAAATGAACAGAGAAGATGTTATCACCTCTGTTGCTAAAGAGGCAGCGTTAAAAAAAGGGATAAGATTTGTATACAAAGATGAGAACAACTATGCAGGAAGTGCAGAACCTGTAGTGCAGCTTGAATTTGCACGTGTATCGACACAGCCTACGCCACAGACGGCTTTTGAGTATACAGCCGGCAAATCTGAAAGAAGGAGCTATCCGCAGGTCAAAGCACTTCCCTATAAGGGACTAATCAGTGAAGCAGAAGTTGAAAAATGGAGAGAAGAGTTCCCAATTCTTAAAAATGTAGCCCATTTGGGAAACTGTTCACAAAGTGCTCAATCAAAGAGGGTTTTAGCCTCTATAAACAGATATCTTGAAAACTGGGGCGGCGTGGGAATGGACTGGGATTCATGGTGCCAAGAGGTTGATCAGGCAAAGGCTGAGTTTGCTAAGTTAATAAATGCTGATCCTGATGATATTGCAGTGGCTTCTTCTGTTTCAGACCTGGTAAGCTCAATTGCAAACTCCCTTGACTATACAGGAAAGAGAAAGAAAGTTGTTGTTACAGATGCAGAATTTCCGACTGTTGATCATATATGGCTTGCAAACCAGAGACATGGAGCCAAGGTTGATTTTGTGTCTGTAGATGAAAACCATCAGATCGATATAAGCGAATATGAAAGATACATCGATGAAAATACATTATTAACATCCATTACACAGGTTTATTACTTAAATGGATTTAAGCAAGACATTGCAAAGATTGCAGAAATAGCCCACAGAAAAGGTTCGCTTATTTTGGTTGACTCTTATCAGAGTTTAGGCACAGATCCTGTAGATGTTAAGGCAATGAATATTGATATCTTGGTTTCAGGCTGCCTCAAATATTTATTTGGTATTCCGGGAATAGCCTTTATGTATATAAATAAAAAGCTTATTCAGGACTTAAAGCCTTCTGTGACAGGTTGGTTCGGACAGGCAAATCCATTTCTATTCCAGACGAGATACTTGGATTGGGCAAATAAAGCAAGCCGTTTCGATACTGGAACGCCGCCTGTGCTTAATGCTTATGCGGTTAGAGCAGGCCTTGAAATCATTAACGAGGTTAATCCGGCAAGAATCAAAGATAGAATTGATATGCTCAGTGCTTATGCGCTAAACGGAGTTCTTGAAAGAGGGCTTACAACATTAAGTCCATTTGATGTAAGCATGAAGGGCAGCACGACGGCTGTTGTCTGCGGACATAAGGTTGATTCGCATACCATGGAAGGTCTTTTAAGGAAGAAAAACGTTATTGGTTCAGGCCGCGGAGATGTAATCAGAATAGCACCTCACTTTTATACAAAACCAGAAGAAATTGATTATGCTTTAGATTGCATCAAGAGCATTCTGGATGGGAAGTAGGTGTTAGTATGTATATCTGTAAAGTTCAAGGTAAATTTGTTTCCACCATTAAGAATAAAGCTTTGATAGGCTATAGTATGGTAACTTTACAAAGACTAAATAAATTTGGAAATCTTACCGGCGAATTTATGGTGGCGGTTGATACTATAGGCTGCAGTGTGGGGGAAGTTGTTTTGGTAGCAACAGGCTCCGGTGCAAGGGCAGCGTTGGATGACACTAATTCGCCTGTGGATTTGGCAATTATAGGGATAGTCGATTCGTGTGATTTTATTAAACAGAGGGAGGAAATATGATATGAAATCAAAGGGATTTATTGAGACTAAAGGTTTGGTTGCAGCTATTGAGGCAGCAGATGCTATGGTTAAAGCAGCTAATGTTGAAATAATAGGAAAAAAGCTAATCGGAGGCGGACTTGTAACAGTTATCGTCGAGGGTGACGTTGGAGCCGTTAAGGCCGCTGTTGATGCTGGTGCCGCTGCAGCTCAAAAGGTAGGAGAGCTTATAAGCGTTCATGTAATTGCAAGGCCAAACCCTGAAACAGAAGACTTTCTTAAATAATTAATTTTCGGCGGGATTATTGCGCTGTAGGAGAGGATTAGGCTATGAAAGAAAAATTAGATCTTAGGACCTTTATAATTGTTGATAATATGCAGCCACAGTATGCCGCTATTACAGGAACTGTTGCAAAGGGCGATATACCTTTGGCAGGCATGAGTGAACTATATATAGAATTAGCCCCTGGAAGCGGAGTTTACAATCTCCTTAATATAGCATTAAAGCAGACAAATGCCAAACCGGGATTTCAGATAGTGGAAAGAGAATACGGCGAAATTGAACTTCACTCCTATTCACCTGAGGATATAAAGCAGGCAGGACAGGCAATTCTTGATGCCTGCGGACTTGATATGACAGACAGAATAAAGCCAAGAGTTGTTTCCGAACAGATTATTTCAAATACAGACCCTTACCAGGCTCAGCTTATCAATCGTGACGGACGATTAGGATCAATACTTGTTCCGGGGGAAAGTCTTTTTATAATGGAGGTTGAACCTGCAGCATATATTTCCATTGCTGTAAATGAGGCAGAGAAAAATGCTCAGGTTAAGGTTGTTACCTTCGATCCGGTAGGACGTTTCGGAAGGATGTATATTTCGGGCTCGGAGTCTGAGGTCAGAGCAGCGAGAGAAGCTGCGCTTGCTGCAATAGAAAATGTAGAAGGCAGGCAATAACCTATGGAACGCGACATTTTTGCATCATACATAAAAAGCTTGGCAAGGGTTAACAGCAGTGAAGAGGAAACAAAAACATATTCTGCACAATCCGTATCTTTAACACAGGATAAAGAATCTATAAACATTTTAAGAGAAATAAGTTCAAAATTAGATAAGCTTGACAAATTAACTATATCCCAGCCTGTAGGAGCAGCGCCTATAGCTGCGTCACAGCAGCATACCGTATCTTACAGCTCGGTTAATGTTGATATTGCAGTTATTAATGGTATGGTTGTCCTGCCGGACAACGGAATTTTTGCTATGAATGTTTATATTAAGGATGGAAAAATTCATTCTATTGGAAGCGACAATTCAATAACAGCGGCAAAAACAATTGATGCCACAGGAAAGTATGTAATGCCGGGAATAATTGACCCTCATGTTCATTTGGGGCTTTTTGCTCCTTTTGAAACAGAAATTGTAACAGAAACAAAATCAGCTCTTATGGGTGGTATAACAACAATAGGCTGTTATTTTGGAGGAGAGAAATCACATTTCACATCCTTTCCCCAAATAATGGAGGATATTCAGAGGCTTTCCCATATAGACATTATCCCTCATCTGGTTATTTCAAATCATGAGCAAAAAAGTGAAATTCCCGATTATGTAAATCATCTGGGAATAACATCCTTTAAGATTTACATGAACGGTATTCCGGGACTTATCCCGGATGTGGATGACGGATTTATACTTGATGTTTTTGATGAAATGAAAAAGAGCGGTAAGAACTGTGTGCTTTGCGCCCATGCTGAAAATCGTTACATTGTGAGACGTGCCAACGCTAATACAAGGGAAGAAAAGGGTGAAAACGCTACAGTTTTTGACTGGGCGGATACCCATCCGGACATGGCCGAAGAGGAAGCTGTAATCAGGCTTTCATATTTGGCTGAAAAGAGCAGAGTTCCTGTTTATTTTGTGCATATGTCATCAAAGGCTGCTATCAACAGATTAAGAAATATCAAGCCCAAAAACAAATATGTTAATGTTGAGACAACAAGTCCATACCTTTCAATTGCAAAGCAGCATATTACAGGAAATGAGTTCAAAATGGAGCCGCCTTTCAGAGATGCTGAGGATATGGAAGAGCTTTGGAAGGCTTTAGAGGATGGGGTTGTTGATACTATAGGAACAGATAACGTAACTCAGACAAAAACAGAAAAAAACAATGATGCATCTATGTGGGAGGCAGTTCCCGGCTATCCCGCACTGGAAACTCATCTGCCGTCAGTGCTAAATGAGGGTGTTGTAAAAAGAGCAATACCTGTTGAAAAGGTTATTGCTCATATGACAAAGAAGCCTGCAGAGACCTTCGGAGTATATCCAAGGAAGGGGACAATACTTCCGGGAAGCGATGCAGACGTAGTAATAGTTGATATGAATATGGCAAAAGAGGTCAAAGCAGGCCAGTTGAATTCACGCTCAGACTTCTCAATTTTTGAGGGAAGAAGATTGCAGGGATGGCCTGTTACAACAATTAAAGACGGTAAAGTAGTTGTTGAAAACGGTGCCTTTGCTGCAAATCTTTCCACAGGAAAGTGCCTTATGAGATAAGCCAAGGGATTAAAAGGAGGTAATGACTTTGAAGGAAATAAGAATACACGGAAGAGGAGGAATGGGTTCCGTTAAAGCTGCTGAAGCATTGGTATATGCCGCAGTTATGGATGGTAAATATGGGAATTCCATTCCTTTTTTCGGATTTGAAAGGCAGGGTGCTCCTGTTACTGCTTTCGTAAGAATCAGCTCGGACCCTATCAGACCCAAAAACAGAGTCTATAACCCTGATATAGTAATAGTTCTTGACCCTACTATCATGAATGCTGTTGATGTCTTTGAGGGAATCAAGGAGAACGGTACGCTGGTATTGAACACAACACATAAGCCTGAGGACTTAAAACTGCCTGAAAACGTTAAGACAGTCGCATTTGTTGATGCTACGGCAATCGCTTTGCAAATTATTGGAAAGCCCATTACAAATACAGTTATGTTGGGCGCTTTCTGCAAGGCAACAGGACTTGTTTCAATTGATGAGATTGCCAAAAAGGTTGAGGAGCTTTGGGGGCATAAGAACAAAGAAGCTTTATACAAGGGCTATGATGAAGTCCAGGTTACAGAACTTTAATTAAGGGGAGAAAAAAATGCAATTTAAAAGTAAATATATAGTTCCCATAGGAGCAGATGGAATTCATGTTTTAAATACAGGTGACTGGAGAACACAGCGACCGGTTATGAATTATGACAAATGTATAAAATGCGGTATGTGTTTCTTATACTGCCCTGTTAACTCGATCAATAAGATCAACGGTAAATTTGTGATTTCATATGATTATTGCAAGGGCTGCGGCATATGTGCCCATGAATGTCCTAAAAAGGCAATTGACATGGTACCGGAGGAGGGAAAATAAATGCAGAAATTAGACGTTTTAAATGGCAATAAGGCTGCTGCCATTGGAGCATCACTTGCAAGACCCGGAGTTATTGCAGCTTATCCTATTACACCGCAAACACCGGTTGTTGAATACTTGACAGAGTTTGCTGCAAACGGTGAAATTGATGCGGCTATGAGTGAAGTTGAATCAGAGCTTTCAGCTATGAGCGTAGTTACGGGAGCATCACTTGCAGGCTCAAGAACATTTACGGCTACTGCTTCTCAAGGTCTTGCTCTTATGTATGAGCCGTATTTCAGAGCTTCTACACTAAGACTCCCTATAGTTATGGCTATAGTTAACAGAGAAATGATTTCTCCACAGAGTGTTTGGGGCGGACAGCAGGATTCTATGAGTGTCAGAGATGCAGGCTGGCTTCAGATTTATGCTGAGGATAACCAGGAAATCCTTGACCTTATTGTTCAGGCATTTAAGATTGCCGAGGATAAGAGAGTCCTTCTTCCGATCAATATATGCTTTGACGGTTTTTATCTTTCACATATGACAGAAAAGGTTTTTATTCCTGAACAGGAGAAGGTTGATGGATTTTTAGGCATATATAAGCCTGAGCATGTTTTACTTGATCCTGAAAGGCCTATGGCAGTTGATCCTCTTACAAACGGTGATCTCTTAATAGAATACAGATACAAACATTTAAAGGCACAGCAAGATGCTCTTAAGGTTATTGATGAGGTTGATAGAGCATATGGAGAATTGTTCGGGAGAACATACGGCGGAGCAATTGAAGAATATCGAATGGAGGACGCCGAATACGCTATCGTAACAACAGGCTCTATGTCAGGTGCGGCTAAGGAGGCTGTTGACCTTAAGCGAGCAGGGGGCATCAAGGCAGGCCTTGTAAGAATGAGAATGATAAGACCATTTCCTAAAGCCAGAGTTTGCAAGGCATTGGCTAAGGTTAAATCTTTTGGCGTTGTTGACAAGAACGTATCCTTTGGATGGGATACAGGTATTGTTTACCAGGAGGTTAAATCAGCTCTTTATGAGGGTGACAATCATGTTCCTTCCGTTCCTATTATCGGAGGACTTGGAGGAGAGGACATCTCTATTAAGATGATGATGTACTCAATCGATGCTATTGTTAAGGCAACAGAAGAGAAAAAGAATAGAGAAACTATCTGGCTGATGGTATAAGAAGGGTAGGTGCAAAGAATGAACGTAATAGATAAATTAGCCGCAATGGAGGATATGGTTTCACCGGGTATATCTGCCTGTGTAGGCTGTAATGTTGAGTTAACATTAAGAACATGTATGAAGGTTTTGGGGCCAAACACAATTTATGCTGTACCGCCGGGATGTATGGGCGGCGTTGGTGTTGTAGGCTGGGATAAGGAATCAGGTTCAAAGATCCCTGTGTTTTTCCCGCTTTTGGATAATGTAGCCTCTATGCTTACAGGCATTAAAATGCATTATGAAAGGATTGGCAGAAAGGTTAATGTTGTTGCTTTTGCAGGTGATGGCGCAACAACTGATGCGGGTATGCAGTGCCTTTCAGGTGCGGCAGAAAGAGGAGATAAACTGATTTATATATGCTATGACAACGAAGGCTATATGAACACAGGTTATCAACGAAGCAGTGCTACTACAAAATATTCATGGACAACAACAACTCCTGTAAGTGATAAAGGCAGAGGCGGAAAGAGACAGCACAAGAAGGATTTTCCGATGGTTATGGCTATGCATGACATTCCGTATATGGCAACATGCTCACCTGCTTTTATTCCTGATATGGTTGCTAAGCTTGAAAAGGCCATAGAGGCTTCCGAAAGAGGTCTTGCATATATTCACGTGTATAATCCATGCCTTACTGGATGGGGAATTAAACCAGATACAAGTATTGAGGTTTCAAGACTTGCTGTTGAAACTAACTTTTTCCCGCTTTATGAGGTTATAGATGGTAAATTTTTTATTAGTAAGGAATACAAGGAACCTAAGCCTGTTAAGGAATATCTTAAGCATATGAAGAAGTTCAAGCATTTGAACGATGATGAAATCGAGGAAATTCAGAAATTGGCAGACAAGAAGTGGCACAGGCTTAAACAGCTGGTTACTTTATAAGAAAGGATAAGCTGAATAATGAGTAATAATTTGGATGCTTTATTTAATCCCCGGAATATCGCGGTGGTTGGAGCGAGCTCTAACCCTCTCAAAGCGGGATATATAATACTTGATAATTTATTAAGCATTGGTTATCCGAAAAAAATATTTCCTATTAATGTTTCTGAGAAGGAAATATTGGGAATTAAATGCTATAAAAAGCTTTCAGAGGTAGAGGAAAAGGTTGAATTGGTTATTCTTATTACTCCTTCAGAAATAATTTTTGACATTATGACTGATTTGGAGATAAGAATGAAAAAGAAAAACGATGTTAAGGTTATCGTTTGTGCGGCAGCAAACTATGGAGAAACTAAGACTCCTGAAGGTATAAGAAGACAGGATTGCCTTATAAACACAGCAAAGCAATACGGTATTCGTGTTGTAGGCCCTAATTGCATTGGCATCATTGATAACATCAACCGTGTTGATACAACGTTTGTTGAAACACTGTTACCAAAGGAAAGCAGAGGGAAAAAGGGTGGAATAAGCTTCATTTCTCAAAGCGGTGCCCTAGCTGCCTCAATCCTTATGATGGGTGCTTCACAACCTGCACCTATTTCAATGAATAAGTTTATTTCAATAGGTAATATGGCCGATGTTGACTTCATAGATCTTCTTGAATATTTCGAGCAGGATGAAGATACAAAGGTTATAGGTATGTACATGGAGGGTTATCCTGATGGAAGAAAGCTTATTGATACTCTTGCAAGAATCGCCAAGAAAAAGCCTATTATTGTTCTCAAAGTAGGCAGAAGCGAAATCGGTGCTAAGGCGGCTAATTCTCATACAGGCTCATTAGCCGGTGCGGATGCGGTTTATGATGCAGCTTTTCGTCAATATGGGATCATAAGAGTATATACAATAGAGGAAATGATGGATACACTGCAGTCCCTTGATAGCGGAATTCTTCCTAAGGGCAATAATGTGTTTATTCTTACACAGGCAGGGGGGCCCGGTATTTATTGTACTGATGCCTATATGGACGAAAAGATATTAAAGCTCCCGGTGGTAGAGGAAAAGACAAAAAAGAAATTAACAGAAATTCTTCCGGATATGGCTAATGTCTGCTCACCGGAAGGCTATGCGGATATTACAGCGGCGGCTAATGTATATCATCATGTTGAGAGTCTTCGTACGGTTATGGATGATGACGGCGTTGACAGTGTTATATTTATAACTGTCGTGCCAACATTTCTTCCAAGGAAGGAGCTGGCGGAAGGGCTTGTCAAGCTTTTGAAGAATGAGGGTTATGCGAAGAAAAAACCGGTTTATATTTGTATTATGGCGGGGAATTATGTTTGGGAGTGCAGAAAAATACTGGAGGAAAACGGTATCAGAACATATAATACGCCTGCACACTGCGTTAAGGCGGCGGCGCATATGGTTGAATATAAATGGTTTTTAGATAGCGTGAGAGGAGTGGAATAACATGAGTAAATTTTTAAATGAATTGGATGCAAGAAATCTTCTCTCTCAATATGAAATTCCTATGGCAAAAAGTTTCCTATCAAAAACAATTGAGGAAGCAAAGGAAGCTGCCAAAAAGCTTGAGCTGCCTGTCGTTATGAAAATATTATCGTCAGATATTATACATAAAACAGAGGCAGGCTGTGTATTTGTAGGCGTTAAAACAGAGGAAGAGGTTGAAGAGGCTTTCACTAAAATATGTGATAATGCCAATCACTATAAACCAGATGCAAAAATTGACGGAGTTCTTATTCAGGAGATGGCACCTGCAGGGCTTGAGGCTATTATTGGTATGAAGAAGGATCCACAGTTTGGGCCTGTTATTATGGTGGGAAGCGGAGGCATTTATGTTGAGGTTTTCAAGGATGTTGCATTGAGACTCCTTCCTATTACAAGACTTGATGCAAGCAAAATGTTGACTGAAACAAAGCTTTCACAAATTATAAATGGTGCAAGGGGTACCGTTTATGACAAGGAGACTCTTATTAACACACTGCTGAAGTTATCAAATTTAATAATAGAAAATCCGACAATAGAAGAAATAGACATTAATCCTTTCTTTCTCTATGAAGAAGGTAAGGGCGCAAAAGGTGTAGATGCTCTTATAAAGCTGGCATAAGTTTACAACATAAAGGATGTATTTTTTATGAAAACTAAGAAAGCTTTACCTTATATTGCGGGACTAGCAATGGCAATGATATTTGGGTTGTCCTTTCTCTTCAGCAAGCAGGGGCTTGAGAGCCTAACTCCCATGGTGCTTTTAGGATACCGCTTCGGTATTGCAGCTCTTGTACTGACAGTACTTCAACTTTTTAAGGTTATAAAGGTTGATTTTAAGGGCAAGCCCATTAAGGGCGTTGTTGCATTGTCAGTATTTTATCCTGCCATTGCTTTCAGTTTTGAGACAACAGGTCTTAAATTTATCTCAACATCTCAAGCTGGAATAATGGTATCTATCATGCCTATATTCGTTATGATTTTTGGTATTTTGATTTTGAGGGAGCATCCTACAACTATACAAAAATTATTTATAGCATCTTCTGTGGCAGGGGTGCTTATAACTGTAGTCTTTGCCAAAAGCTCAGGCAAAAACGATAATTTTACAGGGCTTATACTGATTCTGATTTCTATTGTTTCTGGGTCTATACATAATGTTCTTTCCAGAAAATATTCAAAATATTTTACTCCGATTGAAATTACATTTTCAATGATTTGTCTGGGAGCTGTATTTTTTAATTTCATTGGGGTTATTCAAGGCGTTATTGCAGGCAATCTTTTAAAAAGCTATATAGCACCTTTTACATCGGCAAGCGCAATGGGAGCAGTAGCTTATCTGGGAGTTTTTGCTTCAGTTATAGCATTTTTTTGTATGAATTTTATGCTTTCAAAGCTTCTTGCCGTAAATGCTGCTGTTTTTACAAATCTTGCAACGGTTATATCAATCATTGCCGGGGTAGCTATAATGCGCGAGAAGCTTTGCTGGTATCAAATTGCAGGTGGTATTTTAATCATTATCGGTGTTCTTGGAACTAATTTTTATGGCACAGATATTTAAATAAAACCACGTATTATTTAAATATTGTGGATTATTCAAATATTATGTAAATATTTTATGTTTTGTAAAGTAGTTTACAGATTTTATAATTTCAATAACATATCATAACCATATAAATTAATTAATTTTAGATGCCGAGATTCGAGCAAATATGATTTAAATTTTTGAATACTTTGAGGAAGAAGAGTAGGTGTAAGGCGCCGTACATCTATTGATAATGAGAAAGAGGAATTCAAAAACTATTATATTAGACATATGAGTTCAGATCTTGTCATTAGGCCGAGGCTGAAAAATACTAATAATTATTATTTATTGAACGGAGGAAGTAGTATGGACGAGCAAAAGAAAAGGTTAGAATTTAGAGGAACAAATCTACTGTCACTTATCCCGCTTGTTATTTTTGTGGTATTCTGTGTAGCATTCTTCGTTGTTTTTAAAGTATTTGAAATGGAAGCTCTATGCATGGGCGGTATTATTGCTCTTATTATCGGAAGCCTTTTCTCCAAAGACTGGGCGAAATATTGGGAAGCGGTTGTTAATGGTATGGCTTCTCCAATGATGAATACACTCGCACTTATTCTTTTAGTAGTCGGAGTCTTTGCAAAGCTTATGTCAAGAGGTGGTGTTGCCCAGGGTTTCGTTTGGCTTGGTAACTCTATGGGACTTCAGGGAGGAATGTTCGTTGTATTTACATTTGTTGCCACAAGTATTATTTCTATGGCCACAGGGACATCAATAGGAACTCTTTTCTCAGGCTTTCCGATCTTATATCCCTCAGGCATCCTTTTAGGTGCCCATCCGTTATATCTTGCAGGTGCTATTCTAAGCGGTGCAATTTTTGGGGATAACGTAGCTCCTATCTCAGATACAACTATTGCATCAGCAACATCACAGAGATATTTACATAAAGAAGGAACAGCAGATATTGGCGGTGTTGTGGCAACAAGAATGAAATATGCCTTAGCGGCAGGTCTTATTGCTTGTGTATTATTCTATTTCATGGGTAATGCAGGTGAGGCTAACATTGCAGGGAAAGAAATTCTTATGCAATATATGAATCCAAAGGGTCTGATAATGTTAATTCCTGTTGTTGTTCTATTAGCAGTTGCAGTTATTAAAAGAGACATTTTCGTTGCTATTACATGGGGTATTATTTCAGGTACAGTTATAGGTCTTGTAACGGGAATTATAGGATTTAAAGATATTATTTCTGTTGAAAACGGAGCATTGCAGGGTTTTGCTATTGACGGTATTAAAAATATGCTTGGTACAGTTGGCTATCTTTATGCAGTTGCAGGTATAATGGGTGTACTAAATGAAAGCGGTACCATGGATAAGATTATTGAAGGACTTTTAGACAGCAAGTTTAACAATACTGTTATAGGTTCAGAGTTTATTATGGGCATCGGTATCATGGTATCTTCTGTATGTCTTGGTGCAGCTAACGGACCTGCAATAATCATGTTCGGACCTATTGCAGATAAAATCGGCCAGTCAAGAGAACTTCATCCATACAGAAGAGCTAATCTTCTTGACGGTTTTGCAAGTACATTACCAGTTATAATTCCTTTTACAAGCTCTTTCATATTTATTGTTATAACTTGTGTAAATGGGCTTATGACTGATTATAGCTTCATTAAAGCTATTAACCCAATGCAACTTTCGTTTGCTTCATTTCACTGCATAGCTTTATTCTTTGTGCTTGTATTTTCAGTTATTACAGGATGGGGACGTGAATATGAGGGTTCAAGAGGTGAAGCTATAAAGAAGCAGCAACAATTGTCAAATGGTGTTAATATTTAACACTGAATGAAGTCTCGTTCAACGTTCTATATAAGATTTCTATATTTGTATATCACCACTTTTTATAAAGAATAGCTTATTACTATAGACTAGACACTTTTAAAGAGTGCCTAGTCTATAGCTTTTTCCTTAAGCCGATATTTTTAAGCCTTAAAGCTTAGTGGATATTATATTAGGCACTTTAATAATTATAGGAATTAGTTAATTATGTTGTCCTCTCATATATATCTCTAAACTTTTCACCAGTCACTGCTTTTTTGCAGCTCTGGCATAAGACTTCTCCACAGTCTGCCCCCAGTTTTTTACGATTATATTCGAGCTGTTCTTCGGTGGTAAAGGGCTTGCCGCATTTTTCACATCTGACGAGCCGGAAGGCTTTATTCCATATTGTTCTTATCCCGCCGCTTTCTTCAAGCTTTATGGCATCGGTGGGGCATACATAAGCACAGGAGCCGCAGCCTATACATTGAGCAGAAGGTTCATCATAAGGTGTAGATACCTTTTTGGTCACGCCTCTGTTTACTGTGGATATGGCACTGCTGCCCAGCTCTTCACAGGCTTTGACGCATAATCCGCAGAGTATGCAGTGTTCCTCTGTGTTACCGGAAAATTTTATATTATCCGGAACTCCGTATTCTTTGCGCAGCCTGTTTATGGTTTCATCCTCAGGAGCCCTTGCATAAAGGAGCATGAGAAGATTCTTCCTTATGGATTTAATCTTGTCTGAATGAGTAAATACTTCTATTTCACTTTTTACCGGATATATGCAGGAAGCGACAACATTGCTTCTGCCTCTGTCCGTTACCTCTACTACGCATAATCTGCAGCTTCCAAGGCCGGGCAGGGCATCACTATGACATAATGTAGGTATGAAAATATTGTTTCTCCTTGCGATTTGAAGCAGCATTTCCCCTTTTTGGGCTTCGCATGCTATACCATCTATAGTAATCTTCATGCCCGCACCTCCTTTTTGACCCTTACCGCATTGAATTTGCAATTATCTATACAGTTGCCGCATTTTACACAGCAGGCTTCATCCAAGCGATGCGCCTTCCCTCTCTCACCGGATATGGCTGAAGCCGGGCAATTCTTTGCACAGACTCCGCAGCCTTTGCACAGCTTTTCATCGATCTCATAAGCTGTGAGATCGGGACACACTCCTGCAGGGCATCTTTTTTCGTTTATATGAGCCAGATATTCATCCTTGAAATACTTTAATGTGGTCAGCACAGGATTAGGAGCTGTTTTTCCCAATCCACAGAGGGAAGCCTCCTCTACAGTATGGCACAAGCTTTCCAATAGCTCCAAATCCTCCTCGCTGCCTTTGCCGCTGCAGATATCCGAGAGAAGCTCAAGCATCCTCTTTATGCCCTCTCGGCAGGCAACGCATTTGCCGCAGGATTCCTCGGATAGAAAGTTGAGATAATATCTTGCCACATCCACCATGCAAGTCCTCTCATCCATGACTATTATGCCGCCTGAGCCCATCATGGAGCCGGCATCCTTCAATGTATCAAAGTCCACAGGAAGATCAAGGAGATTTTCCGGTATGCAGCCTCCCGAAGGACCGCCGCTTTGAACAGCTTTAAATCTCTTGTCTCCGATTACTCCTCCGCCAATTTTAAATACAAGCTCCCTCAGTGTTGTACCCATAGGAATTTCCACAAGCCCCGTATTCTTTACCTTGCCTACCAACGAAAATACCTTTGTGCCCTTGCTGCTTGTGCCTATGGAGCTGAACCACTCAGAGCCCTTAGTTATTATCTCGGAGATATTTGCCCAGGTCTCCACGTTATTGAGCACCGTAGGCTGTCCCCACAGTCCCTTCTCTACAGAATGTATATATTTGGCCCTGGGCTCGCCTATATTACCTTCTATGGATTGCATGAGTGCGGTGGATTCACCGCATACAAAGGCACCGCCGCCCCTTACTATCTGTATATCAAAGTCAAAGCCGCTGCTCATTATGTTTTTGCCTAAGTAACCTCTCTCTTTGACCTGCTTAATGGCAGTATCCATATTTTTTAAAGCCAGTGAATACTCATCTCTGATGTATATAAATCCATTGTTTGATTTGATGGAATAGGCGCATATGGTCATGCCCTCTATAACAGTATTGGGGTCGCCTTCCATTATACTCCTGTCCATGAAAGCTCCGGGATCGCCTTCATCACCATTGCATATGACGTACTTTGGGAAGCTGTCTATACTGTCACATTGTCTCCATTTACGGCCGGTAGGGAAGCCTCCGCCGCCTCTGCCGCGCAATCCGGACCTCTCTACTTCGGATATTACCTCCTCAGGAGTCATTTGAAAGAGTACCTTGCGCAGCGCTTCATATCCGCCGCGCTCTATATAATCATCTATATTTACAGGGTCGATTTCACCTATATTTCTAAGAGCTATTTTCTGCTGGGATTTATAAAAATCAGTTTCCTTATGGGAGATTACTTTTTTACCCTTTGCAGTATCAAAGATCAAAAGCCTGTCTATTATCTCGCCATTAATCAAAGTCTTTGTGACTATTTCCTCTGCATCACGAGCCTTAACCTTGCTGTAGCAAATATCATCAGGCTGAATTTTCACCAAGGGTCCCTTTTCACATAATCCGTTGCAGCCGGTAGCCTTTACAGTGGTCTTGACTTCAGCATCAGCTTCATATTTAGCTATAAGTTTTTTTAACTCCTCATATACCTCCATACTGTTGTTCGCCAGGCATCCGGTACCGCAGCAGACATAAACAGTTCTATTCATCGTCTGCACCCCCGTATCCCTTAAGAATTTCTCTGACCATGGAAGAGGTAAGCTTGCCATAGTACTTATCATTTATCACCATTACGGGAGCTATAGCACAAGAACCCAGGCAGTTCACGGTTTCTAAAGAAAACCTTCCGTCCTTGGTGGTCTCTCCTGGTTTTATACCCAAGGTGTTTTCTATCTCATCCAATAAGCTTTTGGACGATCTGATATGGCATGCAGTCCCGTCGCAAACCTTTATGATGTTTTTACCCTTGGGCTTAAGACTTAGTGCCTTGTAAAAGGTAGCCATGCTGTACAGCTTTGAAAGAGGGATGCTCAAATATTCGGAAAGCTCAATAAGCTTTTCTTTGGGGATATAATTATACTCCTTTTGCAGATCCTGCAGTATTGATAGTGTATATCTTTGTTCCTTTGGATATTTATCAAACAAAATGCATCACCGCCCCATATTTTAAGTATTTAACATCAACCCCCGGCGACTATCGGGAATATGCTTATTTCATCCTCAGGGCTGAGAAAGGTGTCAAGTCCCTGGAGATGTACTATGTTTCTGCCGTTGACCAAAATAATTATCTCGCTGCTGAGAAAGCTGTCTTTAAAGATTTTGCTTTCAAATCTTGCACCATGCTTTTTGCACAGCTTAATGAGAAGCTCATATAATGTATCACAGTGCTCTATCTGAATCTCCTTCGTGCCCGTATAATCTCTTATATACGCAAAGTACTTTACTTTCATGAAAAATCCGCCCTTACATTATTTATTAGGCTGCCGGAGGTATAACAGCCGACAGCCTAAAGCTACTTACTTATATTTGATTGCCAACTCTTTCAGCTTTTCTTCCGTTGGTACGCTGTCTTCTCCCCAGCCTCTTACCTCATAATATTCCTTTAGCATAACATCCAGCTCATTAACTTTGCCTTTTGCAGGTCCCGAAGGAAGGGGTTCTTTAAGAAGTCTTTCAGGAAGCGTATCGTCCTCTTTTGTAAAGCCTGCTTCCAGATTAAAGAGTTTTTCCAGATTCCATATTCTTTCACCTATCTGCAATATTTCAGCATCTGAGCATTCCCAGCCCAAAGCTGTTCTAATCATTTCGGCTATTTCGGGAAGCCCTATACCAAAGGTGGTGAAAAGACATATGCCTGCAGAATCAACTACTGCCGTTAAATCCTGGAATGTCTTTAACCATGGAGCCTTATCGGTTGTTACTAAAGGATCAAGCTTAGCCGGTATTCCCAGTACCTCAGGGGATGTAAGATACCCTCTTACATGGCAGCCGCCGCGGTTTGAAGTAGCATATTCAAGGCCCATACCCTGTACTCCTCTGCCGTCATAAGCGGGCATTTCCTGCTTCTTGACGGACATTGAAAGCTCCGGATGACCATAAAGCTCTGCCATTCTATAGGAGCCCATAGCCATTGTATCACCAAAGCCCTCTCTGTTGCCTGTCATTCTGGTAAACTCTACGATTCCTTCATCATCTCCGAAAGTAAGATCTCTCCCCAGCTCTTCTCTGGTCAATATTCCTTTGTCATACAACTCCATTGCACAGGCTATAGTGGAGCCCATGGTTATGGGGTCAATGCCTAATTCATTGCATATGAAATTTGCCTTGCATATGGCTTCCAGGTTCCTGACACCACAATCTGCTCCGTAAGACCAGCCTGCTTCATACTCAGGTCCCTCGCCAAAGCTCTTAAACTTGCCATCGGGTATTCTTGTTACTCTGCCGCAGCCCATATTGCAGCCGAAGCAGCCCTTATTTCTAATCAAATATTTTTCTGTCAAGGTTTCTCCTGCTGTTTCGTCTGCATGCTCAAATATTCCGCCGTCTCTCCAGTTCCTTGTAGGAAGAGCACCGCTTTGGTTTAATATATTGACAAGAACCTCAGTTCCATAGGCAGCTAAGCCTGCGCCTGTAACAGTATGATCCTTCAGCATCTTTCTGCTCTTCTTGCAAATTTCCAGGAATTCCTTGGGCTTTGCAACCTCTACTGATTTCGAACCCTTTACCGTTACTGCTTTAAGATTCTTTGAGCCCATTACAGCACCGAGACCGGATCTTCCTGCGGCTCTGTGCTTGTCATTCATTACTGTTGCAAACAAAACCAGCTTTTCTCCACCAGGGCCTATACAAGCAACTCTTGCATCATCTCCCACTTCACCTAGCAGTGTATCGGTAGTTTCTAGAACATTTTTACCCCAAAGATGCTCTGCATCTCTTAGCTCAACTTCATCATCGTTTATATATAGATAAACGGGTTTTTCTGATTTTCCTTCAAATATGATTCCGTCATAACCGGCATATTTGAGTTCAGGACCAAAGTGTCCACCGGAATTGGAAGCACCTATAGTACCTGTCAGGGGAGCCTTGGCAACTACTTCATATCTGCCTGCAGAAGTAGCTAAAGTACCTGTCAGGGGACCTGTCATGAATATGAGCTTGTTATCGGAGCTGAAAGGCTCAACCTTTGGATCAACTTCATTCATAAAATATTTAGTGCCCAAGCCTCTGGCACCCAGATATTTCTTGGCATCCTCCAGATTAAGATTTTCTTTTTTAATAGTTTTGTCAGTCAAATTTACTCTGAGAAGTTTTCCTGTAAATCCTAACATTATTACTCCACCTCCCCAAACAAATCCTTGAATCTTTCGCCAATCTTCCTCTTTTTATTTAGATTTGCAGGTGTAGCTTCTTTGTACTGAATTGCTCCGGAGGGGCAGAATTCTGCGCACTGAGGATTCCCTCCGCACAAGTCGCATTTGATTAGTTTTTTCTCTTTCGGACTATAGGTGATGTTGCCGAGAGGACATGCGCTTATGCACATTTTACAGCCGATACATTTTTGAACGTCGATTATGACTGCATCATTTTCTGCCTTTACTATTGCTCCTACAGGACAAACTTTCATACAGGAAGGATCTTCGCACTGCATACACATTATTGGCACTGCTATGGCAGCTTCATCATAAGCCAGTACAGATACAGCCGCTTGTTTCGGATTAAACTCTTCCATCCTGTTGAAGGAGCAGATCAGCTCGCAGGTTCTGCAGCCAATGCACTTTTCCGGAGAAATCATTAATACTTTGCTCAATCCTTTACTGGACGCCGCACGGACGCCAGTTCCACCTCCTTTATTTAATTAAAAAAGCCCACCTGTTTTTGCACAAACTGCAATACAGATGGACTCCTTTGCACATCGGCAGGTATGGGCATTTCTCCCCATGCCCTATCGTTCCAAAAACCTTGACCGGTCATATGGAATCGGAGTCGATATGAAATTTATAAGATATACATTTAATTTACTTATTCTACATGTATTAAACAACTCCTTCTAATATGACGAAAAACACAAAATATTTGCATAATTTATTTTGAAGGTTTTATATGGAGAATATATGGCTAGGGAATGGTCACAAAATTAGTAATAATATGTAGAAAAATCCAAATGTGTATGGTAAAGTTTAGGTAGGTGATTAGAACAATGGAAGTGGTGTATTTGTATATATAACCAGATTATGGATGAGCAGGCAAACAGGTAAGCCAAGGCTTTAGTCTACAGGTGGTATTCACGAAACAAAAGGTTCGTAAATGCCATAGTTACCTGATATCGGGGGCGGAGACGCGCCGTCCATGGCGCGAGTTGTCAGGGAAAGTCTTTGGAGAGAGAATAGGTTGGTGCAGCGTTAAGTTTGAAAATGTTAATTAAGAATTATTTAATAGCGTACTGGAGGCTTATATGATTATACGACAAGAAGAACCTACCGATTACGACGAAGTTTATGAACTTGTGAAGAAGTCTTTTGCTACATCAACTAATGAAGGCGAATGGGACTATTTGAATGAGGTACGAAAAAAGATACCTTTATACCAGAACTTTCATTAGTTGTAGAAAATGATGATGGAAAATTGATAGGGCAGATTGTTTTATATAAAACAAACATTACTACATCTAATAATGTTTATACGGAACTTTTGCTGTCTCCAATAAGTGTTCATCCGGATTTTTTTCGTAGAGGAATTGCTCGCGCAATGATGACGGAAGCTTTTCGAATTGCGAAGGATATGGGATTTACATCTATTTTCCTTTGTGGTAATCCAGACTTTTATCATAAGTTTGGTTTTAAGGGATCTTACGAATATGAGATATTCCATATTGCTGACAAGACAGAAAAAGCTGAGTGGTGCATGGCTCTTGAATTGATACCTGGTGCATTGACGAGAAAAGCTGGAACTATTAACATACAATAATTTATATATTTTGATAAGGGAGGGATCTGTGAGATTTAAGGCCGCAGCGTCCGTGCTGCTCTTGCTCCGCGGGGCCCCTGACATCAGGTAACAACACATCTCCACAAGGGCGCGAAGAGCTGAAGCAAGAAGTAGGCGAGCCATATTGCTTCACCGGGTGCGAGCACCGCCAAGGGGTATTCCTTATATATCCGGTTCAGCAACATTGGAGATGCGAGAACGTTATAGGAAATCAGCGAAAACTATAATAATTAAAAAAAACATCAAAATCATGGAGGATCAATGAAAAAATTTTATATTGCTTCAAGTCTTAAGAATATAGAAACTGTGCGATTTGTAAGTGAGAGCTTAATAAATGAGGGATTTATTCATACATATGATTGGACATTAAATGACAATATTACTTCAATTGATCAACTCAAAGATATAGGGAATAAGGAATTAGATGCAGTATTGAAGTCGGATTTTATTGTGGTTTTATTCCCAGCAGGCAAAGGCAGTCATGTTGAATTAGGTATTGCGCTTGGAAATGGGATTAAAGCATATTTGTATTCTAAGAATGATGAAATAAATGACCTTGAAACGACGAGTACATTTTATCATTTAGACGGGGTCTGCAAATGCAAGGGAACAATAGAGGAATTAATTCAAACCGTATTGAAAGATCAAAAAACGAAAAAGAATTAAAAGACATCTATTAAGTATTTCAAAGAAGTCGCTGACATCCTATAACAAATAAGAGATTTATGATGTTTATAAAGCAAAAAAGGGTCTGTACACTGAAAAATGTAAGACCCTGTAACTGGTAATATGCAATAAACTAAAACATCATGAATCTCGGGTTGTACTGAACCACCCGGTTTGTAGCATATATGGGAATTCAATCTTTTCTTCTGCAGCAGCAATGATAAAAAACTTAGATACATATACAAAAATCACCATTAAAGCAAAGTATCATATTCTTAAAAAGAGCGTTTAGAACATAGCTTCCCCCTCCCCAATAAAGAGGCAAGACTGCAAATATATTAAATTCATTGATAACTATGATGGTACCAAAACCTTTTCTGCCTTATACATAAGAGGACAACCGCAAATAGGACATAAAGAAACGGGTCTTTCTAGTTTTGGTATGTATGGTTTTTGCTTTAAAATAATCATATACCGTACTAATTTTTTGGATATATTTCTGCTGCTTAATACTCCATAATGCCTGATTTTAGTAAAGCCTAAAGGCAAAACATGAAGTAAAAATCTGCGGATAAACTCTGTTCCACTTAGCCTCATCAATTTCTTTCTATATTTATCCTTGTAATCCTTATACTCAAAAGTCACATGAGTACCATCAAAATCCAATATCCTGGAATCGGAAATAGCAACTCTATGAGTATATCTGCCAAGATATTTGACAACATGGAATGGAGTTTTAAAAGGCTTCTTAGAATAAACTACCCAATCCTCTTTATACAGACTATCCTTGAAAACTGAGAAGTTCTCATAAAAGGCAAGATCCAGATTATCATTAAAAAATTGAAGATGTCCTTCTTTAAAGGCTTTATCTAAAAAATATAGAAACTTACCTCTGAACTTACGAGAAATGACACTAACGGGGATAAAAAACTTTTTACCGGATTTAGCAAACCTGAAACCATCAAAAGATAAACCACCGCCAGGTACAGTACAATGCAAATGAGGATGAAAAGAAAGATTTTGTCCCCAAGTATGAAGAACTGATGTAATACCAATCTGAGCACCAAGATATTTTTTATCTGCTGCAAGCTCTTTTAAAGTATCAGCAGCAGACTTAATGAGAATATCATATAGAAATTCCTGGTTTTGGAGTATAATGGAATTAAGCTCATGGGGCAGGGTAAAGACAATATGAAAGTAACCAACAGGTAGAAGCTTTGCGAGTTGCTTTTCTACCCATTCATATTGTTTAGCCCCCTGACAAATGGGACAATGCCTATTACGACAGGAATTATATAAAATGGCAGTATGCTCACAATTATTACAATGACTAATATGAGCACCCAATAGAGGAGTGCGGCAATTTTTAATAGAATGAAAAGCTTTTCTTTGTACAGGAGACATATTAGGCATATTGAAGGAATTAAAGATATGCTGAATTTTAGACATCGATGTTTCCTCCATCAAAAGGACTCTTTACAGACAAAATTCTATTAGTAGAAAGATGAAGATAAACACAAGTAGTATTAATATTACTATGACCCATAAGAATTTGAATAGTCCTAAGATCCGTATTGTTTTCTAGAAGATGAGTAGCAAAGCTATGTCTGAGAGTATGAACAGAAGCAGGTTTTAGAATACCCGCATTCTCCTTAGCAGATTTAAAGGCAGCTTGGATTTGTCTTGGAGCAAGAGGTTTATCAGGAGTAATACCGGGGAACAAAAAATCAGTAGGCCTGTATAACTTGTAGTAATGCCTTAGCATACTAAGATTTTTTTCACCTAAGATAGAAAATCTGTCTTTATTGCCTTTACCGTTATTGATTTTGATACGCATATTGGCAGAATCAATATCACTGATTTTAAGATTGAGAACCTCACTGATTCTAAGACCGGCAGAATAAGCAGTAACTAAAATAGTCTTATGCTTAAAATTATTAATATGAGAAAGAATAGAGCCAATCTCAGCAATAGATAAAACAGAAGGAAGCTTTTTTAACTTTTTAGGACGGATAATGACGTTATCAGACCAATTACGATTAAGAACAGAGTTGAACATGACTTTAAAAGCATTACAAGCAATGTCAACATTGCTGTAGCTGATGCCGCTTTTGATACGGTGGTGGAGGAATTACTTGATTTCATCAGGAGAAATGAGGGGAGAAGACTTGCCACAATAGTTTTCCAGCAATCTTATCTGACAAAGATAATGTTTTTGAGTAGAAGGTGCATAAGTACGAAGTTCCATTTCGTACTGCATCTTTTGAATATGATTTTCCATGTAGAATCATCCTTTCTGAAATAATATTTACAGTAAAGATGATATCTGATTATGGATAAAAGGGAAACTTTCGAGACAAGGGCCACCGCAAAGCGGTTTAGTGCAACAAGACATCTGCGCAAGGGGTGCGTAAAGCAGAAGCATGTAGAAAGGTTATGCTGTACGAGCATGAAGAAGGCGCACCCACATCCGAGCCACTAAGTCGAAGTGTCACTAAGTGGCTCGGACGTCGCAGATGCGAGAACGTTATATAAAATGGCGATATCGGAGTTGTTCTTTGGGGTCTTGTTTGATAAAAAAGCGGGATATTATGCAACAGTTTAAAATGTTAATAAACTAATAAATAATAGTGATATAAGAGGAATGAATAATGAAAGGATTAGATTTGTGCAGGACATATTACAATGACATTATAAAACCTATTATAAATAGGTATATTGATTTTATTGAAGATGAACATGCTTCTGCTTTAATTGGTTGGGGGTCAGAGGTTTTAGGTAACGATGATGAACTATCTAAAGACCATGAGTGGGGACCTAGATGTATAATTTTTTTGACAGAGCAGTTAAAGCAATATAAAGATAGGATATATGAAATCTTAAATACTGAAATCCCACCTACATTTATGGGCTACCCTACACGTTTTGTAGTGGATGAAAAATATATGGGAGTAAGGAGTCCTTCAATTGATAGAACTGGAGATGTACATATAGAAATTACTACTTGCGAAGAATATTTAAACTCTAATCTTGGAATAACTGTTCCTAAAAATGATTTTCAATGGTTGAACATACCTGAAAATCGTCTATTAGAACTAACAAATGGTGAAATATTTTTTGATGGATTTGGTGAACTTACAAAGTTAAGAAAGATTTATAGTGATTACTATCCCGATAATATTTGGAAGTATAGACTTGCATATGCATGGCAATCATTGGGCTGGGATATTGATTTAATTGGATTATGTGATGATAGAGGAGATTTTTTATCAGCAAGACATTGTTTGAGTGAAAGCATAAGTAGAATAATAAAGATAGCATTTCTATTAAATAGAAAGTATGCACCATCATACGCTAAATGGATTCATCGCGAATTTTATAAACTTCCTTATTTGTCAAAAGAAATTGGCCCTATTATAGAAAATTGTTATATAGAAAATGATTTGAAGCTAGTAACAAAAAAACTATTGGAAATCTGTAATATGTTAATTGAATATGAAAATTCTTTAGGAAGTTTACCTAAACTAAAAAACAAGATAAATTATTTTTCCAGAGGATATTCAGATACTGATTTTCAATACATTGCAGAACAAATATATGATACTATAGATGGACAATTAAAAAGTATACCAATAGAGGGAGCATTAGACCAATGGATTTCCAATCAAGATTTTTTAATAGATACTAATAAAATGAAATTATTATCAATAATTTACAAATATAATTTAGACAATCCCAACTAGAGTATGAATATTAGCACAGAGTGTTTATATTATGGGAAGGATTGTAGGGGAAAAGATGTCGCCACTTCTTATAACTGCAAGGGTGCGGAAGGAAAGTCTCTGGAGCAAAGCCACACTACACTTGCGACCCTAAGAGACGTCGCTCTAAGGGTCCCGGTGTCAGGAAAATGTTAGTGGAAATCACTAAGCAACTTTTTTCTGGGTTGAAAAGTATATACGAAGAGCTTAAGACGGATTAGTAGAATAGTATTTATTTAGATAATTAACGAAAGGAGGATGAAATGGGGAAATTTGATTTAAGACGTAGAGACTATGTTAGTTTACTTATTATTTTATTACTGGGATATTACGGTATGCATCTTAATGCTCAATTAAAGGCTATAGAAAATAATGTGGTTGAAAGTGATTTTAATACCGAAGATCAAACCGAAGAAGGGAAAAATATTAACGATTTTATTACTTTATATTTTTCAGGCCCTAATGCAGAATATCTAATTGGAGAAAAAAGAAACATTAAAGATATTTCGCCCAAAAGGGCTATACAAGCATTAATAGAGGGACCAAAAAGCAAAAATTTATGGAGAACACTGCCACCCGAATTGGAGGTTTCAGGTGTATCGGTTAAAGATGATATAGCATATGTATATATCCACGAAAGTGTTCCTTTGAGCAGACATGGTAATTATGGGTCAAGCACATCAACAACATATATTATTAACTCCATAAGTGCCACACTCATTTTACATGAGCCATTTGGCATCAAGAAAGTTAAATTAGAGGGAGACATAAATGACCTTTTAGTTGATGCAGTAAAGGATATACCATATGGTGTAGACATGAATCTAATAAAAGAAGAATAGTACCTTTTGTTGAACATTATTCATTTATTGTTTATCAAAACATTTTTAATTAGTGAGGATCTAAGGATAGCAGGACTTCCACTAACACAGCATGACCGTTTGTGCTGGAGGGACGAGCTATGGAGTAGAGCCAACACACATGCTCTCACCAAGATAAGAGCTATCTAAGGCTCAGGCATGTCGTTCATGCGAGAACATTAAGTAACACCCCAATACCGGAGTGGGATTCTGAGAGTAATTTATTTTGATATATTCAAACTAAATGCCAATGAGATTATTTGAAACAAAGATTATCGATATTTAGAGAAAGGGTGAGAATTTGACTCCATATACAATTACCATTAAAAATACTATTGTTTGGATAACTATATACTTTACAACATGTGGTATACTTCCTACTGTGCTAAACATAAAGCTATGGAGAAATTTAGGAAGTATGAATTCTATTTGGGTAAATCTTTTAGCTTTAATTGTTTCTAATAGTGTATTTCTTTTTTACTTAATAAAGAAATACCAATTTAAGGTGAGTATTTTTAATAATACAACGATAAATGGAATATTATTGGCAATTAGCTGTTCAATTTTGTTTTTCTTTTTGCTAGATAAATTTTTAGATCCTTTTTTTGATAGCATTTTTATTATTAGTGCAGGTAGATATCAGGAAACAATTTTGGAATTGCAACAAGCACCAATTGCAAATTTTATTCGTATTTGCTTGCTTGCTCCAATAGTAGAAGAAATACTGATGAGGGGTTTTATATTGAATTCCTTACAAAACAAATATGGTATGGTTATCGCACTTCTAGTTTCATCCCTTTTATTTGCTATACTTCACTTTAATTTTGTACAAACACTATCGGCGGTAATTTGTGGTTTGATATTAGGATTGTTATATATAAATACAGGTTCATTGTTTTGTTGCATTTTAGCTCATTCTTTGTATAATGGCATTTCGTTTTTTACAAGTGTTTTAAATTTTAGATTGTGATGGGTGTAAAATGTAATTAGAGTTTATTATATGCTATATATAATAAAGCACCTGCCATATGAGAACGAGACGCATTTGGGGCATCACATAACACGAATATTCCTGTAAGGGTGCGGAGGGAAAGTCTCTGAAGTATGGCAGCACCACACCTGCAACCCTAAGAGGCGTTGCTCTAAGGGTCTAGGTGTCGGGAATGAGAGACGTTAGAGGATATTACAATAATAGAATATTTAAGAAAAGGGGCTAAATAATATGGATTTTTTAAAAGTAAACAACTATATAGAAGAATTATACAGTAGTACAAACAAAATTAATAGAAAAACTTATCAGGATATGACAGAACTAAAAGATTTTATTCCAGTAGTGGATGATGATGTAGCAAGATATTTAAAAATATTAATTATGATAAAGCGTCCAAAAAGAATTCTTGAAATTGGTACAAGCATAGGATATTCTACAACCTCAATGGCAACAGCCGTTAAATCTTTTGGTGGGAAAATTACAACTGTCGAATACGATGAAAAGGTTGCAAAACAAGCAAAGGACAACTTTGAAAGGGCTGGTATATCAGATTATATTGAGATATTGATTGGTGATGCAAAAGAAATAGTTCCCGAATTAGAAGGTGGTTATGATTTAATATTTCAGGATGCAGATAAAAGACTTTATCCAGAATTATACAAAGAATGTATAAGGCTATTAAATCCTGATGGAATTTTTATTGCAGAGGATACATTATTTCCAGTTATAGATTTAGATGAAAAATGGCATTACCTAATACCATCGATTGAGGAGTTTAATAAACTTGTGGTTAATGACTCAAGAGTAGATAGTACAATCATTCCTATTGGGGATGGTGTAACAGTAATTATAAAAAAATAATCCAACGTCCTCTAACAACGCATTAGAGTTCGTTGATGGAGCAACGCTTTTGAGATAGGACATCGCAACACATCCACTCAGCAAGCGCAGTTGCGCTAAGCTTCATGGGCGTCTCTAATGCAACAACGTTATACAAAATATTTCACCCGCGATAAACCTTAAAGATGAATGATAAAAAAGAGGAGAATAGAATGAAGGTAGATTACTCATATATAGATACTTTTTTAAAAGTTATAGATGGGACTACAGATATTAAAGAGCTAGCAAATAATGTTGGATTTCAAACAATCATATCTCACGCAAAAGTAACAGGAAATGATTTTGATTTAAAGACCATTGATGAAGCTGTAAAAGGCATAAATAATAAAGCTTATGGCTTAACAAATGTAATAAAGAATGTTGATGCTATAAAAGATGTATATAGAGATTTAAGATTTCATGAAAAAGAG